>NZ_CP188258.1:1408108-2816217 GCF_049994905.1 Leifsonia sp. McL0618
CTTGCGGTTCGGCCGGCTGCGGATGCTCGACTCGTCGAAGTCGTCGTCGTCCTCGTCGTCGCCGTCATCCCACCAGCTCACAGCGCGTCCCCGTTCACAGCGCGTCCCCGTTCACAGCGCATCCCCGTTCACAGCGTCCACCACGTCATGCAGCGCCGTCCGTGAGCATCGCCTGCCACAGCTTGGTGAACTGGGGGAGGGTCTTGGCCGTCGTTGCGACATTCTCGATCTCGACCCCGGGAACGGCGAGCCCGACGATGGCGCCGGCCGTGGCCATGCGGTGATCGTGGTAGCTGCGCCAGACTCCGCCGTGGAGCGGACGCGGAACGATCCGCAGGCCGTCCTCGAGTTCGGTGACGTCGCCGCCCAGGCCGTTGATCTCGGCCGCAAGGGCGGCGAGGCGGTCCGTCTCATGGTGACGGATGTGGCCGATGCCGGTGATCTCGCTCGGACCCTCCGCGAGGGCGGCGAGTGCTACGAGCGCCGGGGCGAGCTCGCCGCCGGTCGTGAGATCGAGGGTCACGCCCTGGATTCCACCCGCGCGGACACCCCCACCCGTCACCGTGAGACGGTCGCCACTGAGGTCGACCGTGGCACCGAAGAGTGGAAGGATCGCGGCGAGGTCGGCGCCCACCTGTGTGGTCGCGGCCGGCCATCCGGTGATCGTGACGCTGCCACCGGCAACGAGGGCAGCAGCGAGGAACGGCGCGGCGTTCGAGAGGTCGGGCTCGATGTCGACGTCAGCCGCACGGATCGCGCCGGCGGACACCATCCATTCGCCTGCCGAAGGTGATTCGACAGCGACGCCGCGGTCAGCGAGGGCGGTGATCGTCATCTCGATGTGCGGAAGGCTCGGCAGGCGTTCGCCCTCGTGCGTGAGGTGGAGGCCGCCGTCGAAGCGTGCTGCCGACAGGAGCAGGCCCGAGACGAACTGGCTCGATGAGGACGCGTCGATCGTGATGGCGCCACCGGCGACGCGTCCGGTGCCGTGGACGGTGAACGGAAGGCTGCCCCGGCCGTCGTCGTTGATGTCGACGCCGAGGGCGCGGAGAGCCGTGATCATGGCCTTCATCGGGCGGCCACGGGCCGAATCGTCTGCGTCGAACGTGGTCGGCCCGAGGGCGAGGCCCGCGACCGGGGGAACGAACCGCATCACGGTGCCGGCCATCCCGCAGTCGATCGTCGTGCTTCCGAACAGTTCGTCGGCGGGGGTGACCAGGAGGTCGGCGCCGAAGGCACCGGAACCCGGGCGCTCCTCGATCACTGTTCCCATCGCGCGCAGCGCCTGCACCATGTTGTCGCTGTCAAGCGAGTGCAGGGGCGCGCGAAGGAGCGACGGGCCATCGGCGATGGATGCGAGAACGAGTTCGCGGTTGGTCAGCGATTTCGAACCGGGAAGCGAGACGGATGCGCGCAAGGCACCGTCGGCGACCGGCGCAGGCCACAGCACATTCGGTTCGTCGGGGGCCCTGTCGCCATACGGGTCGAAGTCCGGGGCGGAATATTTCGAGATCAGCATTGTTGTCAAGATTATCCGCGATCGGCCGCGGGAGAGACGCAGAAGCTGAGGAAGGACGGGCACAGCATGACGGCAACCGCTGTTCTGGCAGCTGAGCGTCCCTCGGAACTCGCAGAGCGACTCGTGCTCGCGCAACTAGACTGGCCGGTGATGACCACCGAACCAGAAGATCTCGGATCCCTCTTCGAAGAGCAGGCTCTGCCGTACATGGACCAGTTGTACGCAGCGGCGCTGCGGATGACGCGTAATCCTGCCGATGCGCAAGACCTCGTGCAGGAGACGTTCGTCAAGGCGTATGCGGCGTTCCGCCAGTTCGAGCAGGGAACGAACCTGAAGGCGTGGCTGTACCGCATCCTCACCAACACGTTCATCAACACCTATCGCAAGAAGCAGCGCGAGCCGTACCAGGGCACCATCGACGAGCTCGAAGACTGGCAGCTCGGCGGTGCTGAGTCCACGACAGCGTCGACCACCCGGTCGGCCGAAGCTGAAGCGATCGACCACCTCCCGGACAGCACCGTCAAGGATGCTCTCCAGGCCATTCCGGAGGACTTCCGGATGGCCGTGTATTTCGCCGACGTCGAAGGGTTCTCCTACCAGGAGATCGCCGACATCATGAAAACCCCCATCGGCACCGTGATGAGCCGCCTCCATCGCGGTCGCCGCATGCTGCGGGAACTGTTGACTGACTACGCGCATGAGCGGGGACTCTCCGCCGTGCAGACACCCAGGAGTGCGAAATGACGGACTGCGGCTGCGACAAAGCAAAGCAGGATCTCGAGGAGTACCTGCACAACGAACTCTGCAACGAAGATGCTGCAGACATTCGCGAGCACCTCGAGAGCTGTGCTGACTGCAACCATGAAGCCCACATCGGTGTGGTGCTGACCGAGGTCGTCCAGAGGGCCTGCAAAGAGACCGCGCCCGACGTTCTGCGGGCGCAGGTGCTGCTCAAGATCCGCGAACTCCAGACCCACCCCGCCTGACCCGGGCCGGCCGGTCGGTGCTCAGCCGGCCATCACCGAGCTGAGGACGAAGAACCCTCCCGTCGTGTCGGTGACCTGGCAGAATCGCCCGAACTCGCTGTCCCAGGGCTCGCGCACGACCGCGCCACCCAGCTCGCGGACGCGTGCCGCACCGGCATCGACGTCGTCGACCCCGAAATAGACGAGCCAACTCGACGGCATTCCCGCCGGAAGGACCGCCGCCGCGTCGTAGACGCCACCGACCGGGTTGTCGGGTGAGGGACCGAACGTCACGTAGCGGAAGTCTTCCGTGTCACTGAGCACTGCGGGCTTCCAGCCGAAAATGTCGCTGTAGAACGCGACCTGGGCGTCGAAGTCACGCGCGTTGAGTTCGTGCCAGACGATCGATCCGACCTCCGCGGCGAGTTCGTAGCCGCGATGCTGGCCGGCCTGCCAGAGGCCGACTGCCGCGCCGCCCGGGTCGCCGACGACTGCGAGCCTGCCCTGGTCGCCGACGGTCATCGTCGGTGCGAAGACCTGGCCGCCCGCCGCGACGACCGACGCTTCCGTCGACTCGGCGTCCTCGACCAGCAGGTAGGTCGTCCACGCGTTCGGTGCATCCGAGCCGCCCATCGCGCCGCCGAGGCCCGCCACGTTGTGGCCGTTCTTGTGGAAGGTGACGTACCCGCCGTACTGACCGTCATCGGAGACGCGAGCCTCCCAGCCGAAAAGGGCCGAGTAGAAGTCGCGGGAGGCCGCGACGTCGTTGCTCATGAAGTCCACCCAGCATGGTTCGCCGAGCCGGTGCGTTGTCAGGACGGGCATATTCGTCTCCCTACCGCCGGGTCGCACCGGCACGTCATGGCACCGATCGGATGCTCGTCGCCAGCCTACGACCGACCCCCGGCACAAAAAAGGCCCTGGACGCCGTCCGGGGCCTTTCATGTGTGTGCGGTGCCTGGCGGTGCCTGGCGCCTACTGGAGGGTGAGCGCGCGCTGGATGAGTTGCGCCTGCTCCTGTGCGTGACGCTTGGCCGAACCCGCGGCCGGCGAAGCCGACGGTGCGCGGGAGATCACGCCGAGCGGGCGCGGACCGAGCTTCGAGGTCTCGAGGATCATGTACGGCCATGCCCCCTGGTTCTCGGGCTCATCCTGCACCCAGACCAGTTCGGCGTTCGGGTACGACTCCACGACCTGCTTGAGCTGTGTCGCCGGCAGTGGGTAGTACTGCTCGACGCGTACGAGCGCGATCGCCGGGTTGGGGTTCTTCTCCAGCTCGTTCAGCAGGTCGTAGTAGAGCTTGCCCGCCATCATCAGGACACGGCGCACCGCACCGCGGTCGGTGATGCGTGCATCGTCGATCACCGGCTCGAACTTGCCGGACGTGAAGTCGGCCACACCGCTCGACGCGCCGCGGAGACGGAGCATCGCCTTCGGGGTGAAGACCACTAGCGGCTTGCGCGGGCGGGCGTAGGCCTGACGACGCAGCAGGTGGAAGTACGACGCGGGTGTCGACGGCCGGGCCACGGTCATGTTGTTCTCGGCGCACAGCTGCAGGTAGCGCTCGATCCGTGCGGACGAGTGGTCCGGTCCCTGGCCCTCGTAGCCGTGGGGGAGAAGCAGCACGAGCGACGAGCGCTGGCCCCACTTCTGTTCCGCCGACGAAACGAACTCGTCGATGATCGTCTGCGCACCGTTCGCGAAGTCGCCGAACTGAGCCTCCCAGAGCACCAGTGCATCCGGTCGCTCCACCGAATAGCCGTACTCGAAGCCCATGGCTGCGTACTCGCTGAGGAGCGAGTCGTAGATCCAGAACTTGGCCTGGTTGTCACTGAGGTTCGCCAGGGGCAGCCATTCCTGTCCGTTCGCGCGGTCATGCAGCACCGCGTGACGCGAGACGAACGTGCCTCGCCGCGTGTCCTGGCCGGCCATGCGCACCGGCGTGCCCTCAAGCAGAAGCGAACCGAGCGCGAGCAGTTCGCCGAAGCCCCAGTCGATTCCGCCGTTGCGGCTCATGTCAAGGCGCTTCGCCAGCAGCTGCTGCAGCTTCGGGTGGACCGTGAAACCCTCAGGCGGGTTGTTGAAGGCATCACCGATGAGGCGGATGACCGCGTCGCTGACACCCGTCGTCTCCGGCTCGCCTGCGCCATCCTCGCGCTGCTGGGCGGGACGCTCGAGGTCGGCGACCGCCTTGGCGTCCGAGGTGATGATCGGCATCGAGTTGGTCTGGGCCGCGTGCGTCTCCATGAACGCGCGCTCGAGTCGCTCCTGGAAGTCGCGGTGCGCCTGCTCGAACTCGTCCTGGGTGATGTCGCCACGTCCGACGAGTGCTTCCGTGTAGAGCTTGCGGACGCTGCGCTTCGCCTCGATGAGGTTGTACATCAGCGGCTGGGTCATCGAGGGGTCGTCGCCCTCGTTGTGTCCGCGACGACGGTAGCTCACCAGGTCGATGACCACGTCGCGCTTGAACTCCTGGCGGTACTCGAACGCGAGCTGCGCAACGCGCACGACCGCTTCGGGATCGTCGCCGTTCACGTGGAAGATCGGCGTCTGTATCGTCTTGGCCACATCCGTCGAGTACACCGACGAGCGCGCCTCGGACGGCGAAGTGGTGAAGCCGACCTGGTTGTTGATGTTGACGTGGATCGTGCCACCTGTGCGGTACGCCCGCAGCTGGGACAGCTGGAGGGTCTCCATCACGATGCCCTGTCCTGCCATCGCCGCGTCGCCGTGGATCAGGATCGGCAGGGTCAGGAAGGTTCCTGCCGGGCGACGGTCCTGCTTCGCGCGCACGATGCCTTCGAGGACTCCGTCGACCGCTTCGAGGTGCGACGGGTTCGCTGCCAGGTAGACCGGGATCTCTTCACCGTTCGCACCCTTGAAAGTGCCCTCGGTGCCGAGATGGTATTTGACGTCGCCGGAGCCCTGCACCGTGCGGGGATCCTGTGTGCCCTCGAATTCACGGAAGATCTGGCCGTAGGTCTTTCCCGCGATGTTGGTCAGCACATTGAGGCGGCCGCGGTGGGCCATGCCGATCGCGACCTCGTCGAGGCCCTCTTCCGCAGCGCCCTGAAGGATCGTGTCGAGGGCCGCGATGGTGGACTCGCCGCCTTCGAGGCTGAACCGCTTCTGGCCGACGTACTTGGTCTGGAGGAACGTCTCGAACGCTTCCGCCTCGTTCAGTTTGCCCAGGATGCGCAGCTGCTCGTCGTGGGCGAGCTTCTCGTACTTGCGCTCGACCTTCTCCTGGATCCACCGGCGCTGGGCCGGGTCCTGGATGTGCATGTACTCGATGCCGATCGTGCGGCAGTACGAGTCGCGGAGTACACCGAGGATGTCGCGCAGCAGCATCTGCCGCTTGTCGCCGCCGAACTGACCCGTGACGAACTCGCGATCGAGGTCCCAGAACGTCAGTCCGTGGCTTGCGATGTCCAGGTCGGGGTGCGAGCGCTGCACGTACTCGAGCGGGTCGATGTCGGCCATCAGATGTCCGCGGACGCGGAAGGCGTTGATCAGCTCCTGCACGCGAGCGGTCTTGTCGACGGCGCTTGCCAGGTCGACGCTGATGTCCGGCGCCCAGTGGATCGGGTCGTAGGGGATGCGCAGCGCCGAGAAGATGTCTTCGTAGAAGGAACGCTTTCCGATCAGCATCTCGTGCACGATCTTGAGGAACTCGCCCGAGCCCGCACCCTGGATGACACGGTGGTCGTATGTGCTCGTCAGTGTGATCGTCTTGCCGATGGCCAGCTCGGTGAGCGTGTGCTCGCTCGCGCCCTGGAACTCGGCGGGATACTCGAGCGCGCCTGCGCCGATGATTGCTCCCTGACCCCGCATCAGGCGCGGGACCGAGTGCACCGTGCCGATACCGCCCGGGTTGGTGAGCGAGATCGTTGTTCCGGCGAAGTCCGTCGCCGTCAGCTTGTTGTTGCGCGCCCGGGTGACGAGATCTTCGTAGGCGGCGAGGAACTCGCCGAAGCCCATCGTGTCTGCGCGCTTGATGCTCGGAACGAGGAGTGCGCGGCTGCCGTCGGGCTTGGGCAGGTCGATGGCGATGCCCAGGTTGACGTGGGCTGGTGCGACGACCGACGGCTTGCCGTCGACCTCTTCGTAGTAGACGTTCTGGCTCGGGAACTCCTTGAGCGCCTGCACGAGTGCCCACCCGATCAGGTGGGTGAACGACACCTTGCCACCGCGTGCGCGCCGCATGTGGTTGTTGATGACGATGCGGTTGTCGATGAGGAGCTTGGCCGGGATGGTGCGGACGCTCGTCGCCGTCGGGACCGTCAGGCTCGCATCCATGTTCGATGCGAGGCTCTTGGACATTCCGCGCAGCGGAGTGACGATGTCCTGCGGTTCTGGTTCTTCTGGCGCCGTCGCACCGGTGATGATGGGCTGCGGTGCTGTGACCGGTGCGTCGGCCGGGACAGGCTGTGGCTTTGGAGCGATCGATGTCGTGCGGGCGACCGGCTGGTTGCCGATCACAGGGATCGGTGCGGTCACAGGGCGGGGCTCTACCGGGGGAGCGGCGTTCTCGGGCGCGGACGGCGCGGTCGGCGCTGCCTGGGAGGGGGCCGCCTGCGTGGGTGCTGCCGTGGCCGCTGCCTGCGTGGGTGCTGCCGTGGCCGCTGCCTCGGTCGGCTCCGCCGGTGCCGGGGGGTTGGGTTCCGCCGGGGTCGGGAATGTCGGTTCCGTCGGGGTCGGGACGGTCGGTTCGGGCGGGGTCGGTGCTGCCGGCTCCGTCGATGCGGCGGGTGCCGTGCCGTCGTCTTTCACGGTTGGGTGGTACGTCTCCAGGATCGGCCACCACGACTTGTCGACCGAGTTCTTGTCGACGATGAACTGTTCGTAGAGTTCGTCCACGAGCCACTCATTGGCTCCGAATTCGCCCGACGATCCGTCGTCGGTTCCCACACCGGTCAATTGGCTCGACACAGCCGATCGCCCACTCTCTCCATTGATTTCGCATTCGATCAGGTGGCTTGCGACCACCCGTTTCCGTCCAGTCCTCAAGCCTAATCCCATTGCCGGAGGGCTGCGGGCGACTGGCTATGGGGATAGCGTTATTCCCATGCAGTTCTATGGGACGACCCCGAGTCACGATCTGACGTACTCCGATGTTTTCCTGGTTCCGTCCCGTTCGTCCGTGACCAGCCGACTCGATGTCTCGCTCGCTCCCGGTGACGGGACGGGTGCGACCATCCCCATCGTGTCGTCCAACATGAATTCCGTCACGGGCAAACGCCTGGCGGCGACTCTCGCGCGTCGTGGTGGAATCGGTGTGCTCCCGCAGGACATGCACCTGCAGGACCTGGATGACGCCATCCGCTGGGTCAAGGCCCAACCGGTCGCCTTCGACACGCCCTATGTCCTCGCCCCGGAAGAGACCGTCGCTGCCGCCTTGCGGCGGGTCCCTGCCGTGGAAGGGCACGGCATCATCATCCGTGACCACTCCGGCGAATTCATCGGGTGCATCTCTGCCTCCCAGCTGGGGAGCGCCCTTCCGGATGCCCGGCTCGGCGACCTCCTGCACGGTCCGCTCGCCTCTCTCGACGCTGACGACATCACGGATGGGCGTGCCGCGTTCGACGTGATGAGCGCCGCCGGTCTCGAATTCGCGCCCGTCCTTCAGCACGGAAAGGTCATCGGGACGCTCAGTCTGCGCAGCGCGCTGCGTTCCACGATCTACGAGCCCGCGATGGATGCTCACGGACGCTTGCGTGTCGCTGCCGCTGTCGGCATCAACGGTGATGTCGGTGGCAAGGCGAAAGCGCTCGCGGCCGCCGGTGTCGACGTCATCGTGATCGACACCGCGCATGGCGACCAGGAGGGTATGCGCCGCGCCATCGAGATCGTCAAAGGCCTTGGGCTCGGTCTGCCGATCGTTGCGGGCAACGTCGTCACCGACCAGGCGGTGCGTGACCTTGTCGAGGCCGGGGCGGACATCCTCAAGGTCGGTGTCGGACCCGGGGCGATGTGTACCACGCGAATGATGACTGCTGTAGGGCGGCCCCAGTTCTCTGCCGTGCTCGAAGCGTCGGCGGCCGCGCGTGAGCTCGGTGCGCATGTGTGGGCGGATGGTGGGGTGCGGTACCCGAGGGATGTCGCGCTCGCGCTTGCCGCTGGTGGCGCATCCGTCATGATCGGGTCGTGGTTCGCGGGGACCATTGAAGCGCCCGGGACGCTCGACCGAGACGAGAGCGGTGCGCTGTACAAGGAGAGCTGGGGGATGGCCAGTACCAAGGCCGTGCAGCAGCGGTTCGAGCGTCTGGACGCGTACGAACTCGCCCGCAAGACCCTCTTCGCCGAGGGCATTTCGAGTTCGCGGATCTACCTTGACCCCCTTCGACCTTCGGTCGAGGACCTGCTCGACATGATCACGACCGGGTTGCGCAGTTCGTTCACCTATGCGGGTGCGCGCAGTGTCGTCGAGTTCCACGATCGGGCGCTGGTCGGCATTCAGTCCGCGGCAGGGTACGAAGAAGGCAAGGCGCTGCCGGTCAGCTGGTGAGGTCGGCTGTCGTCGCTGCATGAGCAGTTCCATCGGGTGATATTTCTGAGGGTCCGGGGCATGCGGTAGTCAGACCGTGGTGTTCGGCCGACGTGGCCTGTGCTGGTGAGGATGCGCCCGGTTGTCTCCGGGGTGCTCGCCTCGATGCCGCGTGGGCGGACTCATGGTGGGCGGCATCATCGTGCGGGGGATCGTGGTGGGCGGAATCATGGTGCGGGGGATCGTGGTGGGCGGACTCATGGTGCGCAGAATCGTGCTGCGGGGGATCGTGGCGGGCGGACTCATCGTGGGCGGAATCACTCTGCGGGGGTCCTGGTGCGCGGAGTCGTGGTGTGCGCCGTCATGGTGGTGCGCTTTCGGGGATGCGGAGGCGTCCGCCGCGGCGGGGTGTGCGGGTGGGGTCGTGGTGTGCCGGTGGGGTGAACCAGGGGGTGTTGTCGCGCACGGTGATTTCCCAGCCGTCCTGGTGGATCCGGTGGTGATGGTGCGAGCAGAGCAGGATGCCGTTGTTCAGGTCGGTGGGGCCGACGTCGCGGTCCCACCAGCGGATGTGGTGCGCCTGGGTGTAGGCGGGTGGATGCGGGCAGCCGGTCCAGGCGCAGCCGCCGTCGCGTTCGGCGAGGGCGTGTTTCTGGGCGGGGCTGAACAGGCGTTTGCTGCGACCGAGGTCGAGGACTTCACTGTCGCGGCCCAGCACCAGGGGGATGAGGTTGGCGTCGGCGGCGAGGCGGCGGGCGGTTCCGGCAGACACCGGAGTCGGGATCTCGTCGATCTCCGCCGCACCGGCCCCGGCACGCAGGTCGGCCAGGCTGACGCGCACGATCATCGTCACCGGCGGGGTGGTGAGACCGGTTGTGCAGCCGGCCCGGTGGCGGAAGACCTCGACGGCGCCATCCGACCGGATCTGCGCCAGACTGCGCGACTCGGGAATGTCGGTGTCGGGCGCCGTCTCACCATCAGGAACATCGGGTTCGGAACTTTCCCGGAAACACACCCCGGCACTGGGCGTCTGCTTCTGGTCGCCGGTCGTGCGGTAGTCCTGGCTGACGTATGCGGTGATCTGGGGAACCACGTGCCCGGCCGATTCGGGGTCGAGGTACCAGTTGATGTGGGCCATTCCGGCGCGGGTGGTGGTGATCGTCAGCGACCGGCGCCGACGCAGCATCTGTTCGCGGGGTTCGGTGCCGTCCTGGTCGAGGCGGTCCCGCACCTGGACCGCGAGTTTGCGCACCTGCTCCACCGTTAACCCCGGTGCGTGGTCCACCAGTACGCGCTCACCCATCGCACGCTGCTCCAGGGTGCAGCCCGGGCCGGTCTTCGCCAGCTCCCGGACGATCACCGCGGCCTGCTCCACCGAGAGCCGCGGTGCCGGAATGCCTTCCCGATTGGCGTCTGCGTCGACCATGGCTGCGTCCGCAGCGTCCGCGCCCACAGGGTTACCATCGAGCAGCGCCTGGGCGAGTTCAGGGAACTCAGCCGGCAGTTCTTCGCCCTGCAGGGAGTACCGGGGAGCGGTTGCCCGCGCCACAGCACACAGCTGCCGGGCCGCGGGCAGGCTCGTTCGCCACAACTCCGCCAGCAGGGAGCCGACATCCGGGTGGCCGGCCGCCCGGACCGGGTCGGCGTCGGGATCGATACGGCGTTCCTGTTCCAGCGCGGCGACCTGCCGGAGCGCGGCCCTCTCCGCCGCCGCCCGCACAGCGCCGAGCGCGGCCAGCGATTGCACCAGCCGCTGGGCTTCCGTCAGCGACCCGGCCTGCGCATCCGACCCGGCCTGCGCATCCGACCGGGCCTGCGCATCCGCTCTCGCCTTGATGGCGCGCAGCGCGTCGAGCGCCGCAGCGATGTCGTCGACGTCGTGGCCGGCTGGGAAGGTCATGGTTTAACCCAACCAGCAGCCACCGACAATCGCTCCGGTTTATAAACATCCCTTGATCAGCATTTTACCTGTGGATAGATTTCAGAAACGCCCGCCTGTGGAGGGATCCGCAATAGTCCCGGTCACCTCACCGATCAGCGCGCGAGCAGCTCGAGAGTGTCGATGACGCGGTTGGAAAAGCCCCACTCGTTGTCGTACCATGCGACGACTTTGACGTGCTTGCCGTCGACGCGGGTGAGAGCGGCATCGAAGATCGACGAGGCGGGCAGGCCGGTGATGTCGCTCGAAACCAGGGGCTCATCGGCGTAATCCAGGATGCCCTTGAGCTTGCCGCCGGCAGCGGCACGATATGCCGCAAGCACTTCATCGCGGGTGACTTCCCTCGAGACGGTCGTGTTCAGCTCCACGATCGACCCGACGGGCACGGGAACGCGGATGGAGTCGCCCGACAGCTTGCCGTCGAGCTTGGGCAACACGAGACCGATGGCTTTGGCGGCACCGGTGGTGGTGGGAACGATGTTAACACCGGCTGCGCGAGCGCGACGGAGGTCGCGGTGCGGGCCGTCCTGCAGGTTCTGCTCCTGGGTGTATGCGTGAACGGTGGTCATGAAGCCGTGTTCGATGCCGGCGAGGTCGTCCAGCACGGCAGCCAGTGGTGCGAGAGCGTTCGTGGTGCACGAGGCGTTGGAGACGATCACATGCTCGGCCGGGTCGTACGCATCGGTGTTGACGCCGTAGGCGAGGGTGACGTCGGCTCCATCGGATGGTGCACTCACGAGCACACGCTTGGCACCGGCAGTGAGGTGGACGCGTGCGGCATCCGCGGAGGTGAAACGACCGGTTGACTCGAGCACGATTTCGACACCGAGTTCGGCCCACGGCAGGTTGGCGGGTTCACGCTCGGCGAGCACGATGATGCGGCGACCATCCACGATGAGGTCGGATCCGTCGACCTCGACGGATCGGCCCAGGCGACCGTTCGTGCTGTCGTACTTGAGCAGGTGCGCGAGGGTTTCGGGAGCGGTCAGGTCGTTGACGGCAACGACCTCGAGGTCGCTGTTGCGTTCGAGGAGGGCGCGCAGGCTGTTTCGTCCGATACGGCCGAATCCGTTGATGGCGATGCGGGTCATAGAAGGGTTCCTTTCGTTCTGCCGTCCATGCTCGCCCGGCGGCGCCCCAGCCAACAGTGGCCTGAACGACACTATGCGCAAGAATCACGCCACACCGTGAGACAGCCGACGCAAGATTCACGCCAGCGGCCTACTGCGCCCCAGCTGCGCCCCAGCAGCGCCTCAGCAGCGCCCCAGAAGCGCCCGGTCCGTTACACCGGCCGGCTACCGTCCTCAGGCAGAAAAGGTATGCCGGTATTCGGTCGGTGAGGTGCCGAGGATGCGTTGGAAATGCATCCGGAGATTCGCACCGGTACCGAGGCCCACGCGATCTGCGATCTGCTCGACACCGAGGTCGGTGCGCTCGAGGAGCTCGCGAGCGAGATCCACCCGTGCACGCAACACCCACTGCATCGGTGTGTAACCCGTGTCTTCGATGAACCGCCGCGAGAAGGTCCGCGCAGATACGCGAGCATTGCGGGCCAGCGCCTCCAGGGTCAGCGGTTCGGCCAGATGTGCAAGTGCCCACTCGCGCGTCCCCGCGAAGACGTCGCCGAGAGGTTCGGGCATGCTCCGCGGAACATACTGCGCCTGGCCCCCGCTGCGATACGGTGCGGCCACGAGCCGTCTCGCGACGAGGTTGGAGAGCCCGACCCCGTGGTCGCGCCGCACCAGGTGCAGGCACAGGTCGATCCCGGATGCGGCCCCCGCCGAGGTGAGCACGTCGCCTTCGTCGACGAACAAAACATTCTCGTCGACATGCACGAGCGGATGCTTCACAGCGAGCGCCTGCGCGTAATGCCAGTGCGTGGTCGCACGCTTGCCGTCGAGGAGGCCGGTGGCCGCCAGGGCGAACGCACCGGTCGAGATCGCGGCGAGACGGGCGCCGCGTTCGTGGGCAGCGGTGAGCGCCCGCACGACCGAGGCGGGCGGTTCTGTGGATGCAGGCTCACGGTACCCGGGAATGAAGATGGTGTCGGCGAGATCGAACGCTTCGAGCCCATCGGCGACGTGATACGAGAGGCCGTCGCCACCGCTGACGAGTCCGGGTGCTGCACCACACACCCGCACGTCGTATGGCATGCTCGGACGGTTCGAGAAGACCTGCGCGGGGATGCCGACATCGAGCGGCTTGGCACCCTCGAGGACGAGCACGGCGACATGATGGATGGTCCGACTCATCGGGTCTCCTTCGACTCGAAAGCTCAGAAAACTGGGCGCAGCCGTTGCTCGACGCCGCTGATGCGCTCGTCGGCGGGTCCGCGCCTATTCTGTACCAGTCAGCGGTTCGGCAGTAGTCCGCGGTTTCGCCGACGCAGGCGATTTCGCCGATGAAGCCGACTTCGCCGATGAAGCCGATTTCCGCGACGTCGCCGTGGTTCTGGTCGCAGCTGCTGCAGCTGCAGGGGCAGCAGCGCGGCCGGAAACGCTCCGTTTCGCGGGGGCGCGGCGTGCAGGTGCGCTGGGGGCGGCATCCACCACCCGCGCAGCGTCGGCCGCCGCAGGCGTGAGCGGCGTGAGCCGGGCGAGCTGCGTCACGTGACCCGGGTTCAGCTCGTCGAGCGATGCGACACCGAGGAGGCGCATCGTGCGGGCGATCTGTCCGGCGAGGATCTCGATGGTGCGGTCGACGCCTTCGCGGCCGCCGGCCATCAGGCCGTAGAGGTAGGCGCGCCCGATCATCGTGAACCGCGCACCGAGGGCGATCGCGGCAACGATGTCGGCACCCGACATGATGCCCGTATCCAGGTGGACTTCGGTGTCGCGCCCGACCTCCCGCACGACATCCGGCAGGAGGTGGAACGGGATGGGCGCGCGGTCGAGTTGGCGACCACCGTGGTTCGACAACGTGATGCCGTCGACGCCCAGCGCGGCGAGCTTCTTCGCGTCGTCGAGGTTCTGCACGCCCTTGACGACAAGCTTGCCGGGCCATTGGTCCTTGATCCACGCGAGGTCTTCGAAGGTGACGGACGGGTCGAACATCGAGTCGAGGAGGGCGGCGACGGTGCCCGACCAGCGGTCGAGCGAAGCGAAGGCGAGGGGTTCGGTCGTGAGGAAGTTGATCCACCAGGCTGGACGCGGGATGGCGTTGACGATCGTCTTCGGGGTGAGGGTCGGCGGGATGGTCATGCCGTTGCGGGTGTCGCGCAGCCGCTGGCCGGCGACCGGTACGTCGACCGTCACGAGAAGGGTGTCGAACCCGGCGGCAGCGGCCCGCTCGACGAGGGCCATCGAGCGCTCGCGGTCTTTCCACATGTACAGCTGGAACCAGTTGCGCCCTTCGGGGTTCGCCGCTTTCACGTCCTCGATGGATGCGGTGCCCATCGTGGACAGCGAGAAGGGGATGCCCGCAGCACCGGCCGCGGCGGCACCGGCACGCTCGCCTTCGGTCTGCATCATGCGCGTGAACCCGGTCGGCGCGATGCCGAACGGGAGCGCCACCCGGGCGCCGAGCACCTCACGAGAGGTATCGACGGTCGAGACGTCGCGGAGGATCGAGGGGTTGAACTGGATGTCCTCGAAAGCCTGGCGGGCACGGGCGAGCGAGATCTCCGCCTCCGCTGCGCCCTCGGTGTAGTCGAACGCGGCCTTGGGGGTGCGCCGTTTGGCAATCGCACGGAGGTCGGCGATCGTGAGTGCGGCATCGAGGCGCCGCTTCTTGCCGTCGAGCTCCGGCTTCTTGAATTTCATCAGGGGGGCGAGATCGCGGGGGCGGGGAATTCGGCGTTCAACCATGGTGCGTGATCCTGTCTGCGTTCTGGGCGGTCGTGGCGTTTTGGGCGTTGGGGGCGGTCTGGGCGTTCTGGGCGATTTGGGCGTTGGGGGCGTTCTGGGCGTTAGGTGCGGCCGTTGCGGAGGTGAGGCGTGAGTCGCGGTAGTAGCCGCTGATGTGGTCGTGGACGAGCGTGCGCGCGAGGTCCGCATGGCCGGCGCGGATGGCCGACACGAGGCCGCGGTGCTCGTCACGCAGGCGGGCGGCCATGCCATCCCAGTCGGGCTGCCGTTCGGCGCCGGCACGCACGTAGCCTTCGATCGAGGTGCGAAGACCGGCCATCACGGCCGAGACGACCTGATTGCCTGCAGCGACGGCGAGGGCGAGATGGAATTGTGCGTCGAGGGCGAGGAATTCCTGCGGAGTCAGCCGGGGAGCATCCATGGCGTCGAGGAGCTGCAGCGCGTCCGCGAGGCCGGGGGCATCGGCACGATCGGAGGCGAGATCGGCCAGCTCGCCCACGACGGCGGTCTCGAGCAGGAGGCGGGTGCGCACGACGTCGGCGACCGGGAAGCCGCTGGCCGCGACCTGCAGCCGCATGAGCGCCTGCATTCCGCCGTTCGGCCGGGCGACGATGATCGCTCCCGAGGTGGGTCCTGACCCGGTCTGCGTGCGGATGAGCCCCATGACTTCGAGCACCCGCACGGCTTCGCGCACACTCGACCGTCCGACGTCGAGTTCGCTTGCGAGCGCTCGCTCGGGCGGAAGGTGATCGCCGGGCTGCAGACGGCCTTCGACGAGCTGCGTCTCGATGTGGGAGAGGACCAGTTCCCACGCGCGACGGTCGGCGACGGTCATGGCGCCTCCGGTACTGGTCGAATCGTGCTGGTCGAATGGTGCTGGTGCTGCTCAAGTGTGGTCAGACCACATGTGGTCCGACCACAGACTAACGCACTATCGCCCCCGTCGCCAGAGGAAGGCCAGTGGCCGAGTGCCGCCCTACTGGCCGGCGGGAAGGATCCGCGTGAAGTGGTGCGCCACACCCTGCCACACAGTCGTGATCTCGACCGGTCGGCCGGGCGCCGGTGCCTGGATGAGCACGCCGCCGCCCAGGTACAGGCCGATGTGCTCGTCGTCGTCGAACACCACGAGGTCGCCCGGCCGCGCCTGCGCCTCCGAGATTCGGGAACCGACCACATCCTGTGCGCTGACCAGGTGGGTGAGTTGGATGCCGACCGCGGCATACGAGACCATGGTCAGCCCTGAGCAGTCGATGCCGTCATGCGTGCTGCCGTCGAGCACGTAGGGGTCGCCGAGGTAGGTGAGGGCGGTGGCGAGGATCTTCTGCCGTGGACCGCCGAGCTGGAGGGCAGCAGCGATGGCGCTTCCGGCCTGCGCCCCGGCATCACCGCCCTGGGCCGACACGATGCCGGCGAGCGCCGAGGCCACGGGATCGTCCCGCTGCCCGATCGGTGAGGTGACGGATCCCGAGACCGTGAGGGCCTGCAGGTGGCGTTCGGCAGCGACTGCGCCCGGCTCCGTGCTGGCGACGGTACCGATCTGGTCGGCGGCGCGGGTGTCCACTGCGGCATTCGCCGGAAGAGCGAACATCAGGCTGCAGACGAGGCCGGCGGATGCCGCGGATGCGGTGAGGGCGGTGCGACGACCGAACTCACCGGGATGCCCAGCTTTCGCACGGGGTGCAGGAGTCGCGGCTCTGAGTTCTGGTGCTGCCTTGTGGCGCGTGGCCGGCTCCGCCTTGTGGCGCTTGGCGGGGGTCGCCCGACGCCGGCCGTGGGCCGCGTTCTCTCTGTGCTGCATTGTGCTCCAACGTGCTGTCGTCTCGCTCCCCGGGCGACGCTGACGGCCTGCGCGGATCTGGCACAGACCGTCTACCACCCTAACGTGGGCCAGCTGGGGAGCGTCCGGACACGCAGCGGATACGCGGGGCACGATCCTTCGGAACCGCACAGGTTCGCGGGCGCCGGGCTTTCAGCCCGTTCCGGTTCGGGATGCCGGGGCTCGCCGCTCAGGCGGGAGTGCCCTCGGCAGTGCCCTCGCCCGCGCCAGTGCCGTCGCCCGTGCCGGATTGTGCCGCGGGGCGGGCCATCTCGATGTCCTCGACGCGACCCTTCGGCATGGCGAGCCCGGCCCCGATCGTCAGGATCGCGGCGATCGCGACCGAGAGGAAGACCGCACTTCCGGCGGCTTCGACCGTCCCCGGGTCGTGTTCGCCCTGCGGGGAGCCGGCGATGATCGCGTTGGCGATCGCGCCGAAGATGGCGACGCCCACGGAACTGCCGATCGAGCGCGCGAAGAGGTTGGTTCCCGTGACGACGCCGCGCTCGTTCCACGGCACGCTCGACTGCGCTGCGATGAGGGTCGGTGTCGCAACGAGGCCCATGCCGAGGCCGACGATGAAACAGCTGATCGCGACAAAGGCGACGCTCGGGTGGGGAGACGTGAGCACGAGGCACACGGCCCCGATGATGGCGACGCCCATGCCGACGAGTGCGGTGTTACGGAAGCCGATGCGCAGGTAGAAGCGACCGGACAGGGCTGCGCTGATCGGCCATCCGATGGTCAGGGCCGCGACAGCGAGCCCCGCAACCACCGGAACGGCCTGGATCGAGCCCTCGAGGTAGGTGGGCACATACGACGTGAGCCCGATGAGCATGGCTCCGACGCCGAGGGAGATGAGTGTCGTCGTCACGAGGAGCCGCCGGGAGAAGATCCAGAGCGGCAGGATGGGCTCGGCCGCCTTCCGCTCGACGAATACGAAGGTGATGAGGAGGATGCCGCTGAGCACGAAGGCGCCGATGCTCTGGGGCGAGTTCCACGCCCACGCCTGGCCGCCTTCGAGCACGGCGAGGATGAGCAGGCTCATGCCTGCCGTGAGGAGCACGGCGCCGGCGTAGTCGATGCGGTGGCGCCGGGGCTCGATGCTCTCGTGGAAGTTGCGGATGAGCATCCAGGCCGCGATGATGCACAACGGCACGTTGACGAAGAAGATCCAGCGCCACGAAGTGAACTGGGAGAAGATCCCGCCGAGCGTGGGGCCGACGACCGACGAGATCGCCCACACGCTCGCGAGGTAGCCCTGCACCTTGGCGCGCTCGGCGACCGTGTAGATGTCGCCGGCGATCGTGACGGCCATCGGCTGCACGGCACCGGCGCCGAGGCCCTGCACCACGCGGAACGCGATGAGTGCCGGCATGCTCCACGCGAAGCCGCAGAGGATCGAGCCGACCAGGAAGAGTGAGATACCGATCAGGACGATCGGCTTGCGTCCGACGGTGTCCGCGAGTTTCGCGTAGACCGGCACCGATGCCGCCTGCGCGAGGA
This sequence comes from Leifsonia sp. McL0618, assembly GCF_049994905.1. Classification (GTDB taxonomy): domain Bacteria; phylum Actinomycetota; class Actinomycetes; order Actinomycetales; family Microbacteriaceae; genus Diaminobutyricibacter. The sequence goes on from NZ_CP188258.1 coordinate 1,426,147, forward strand.
GGTAGACCGAGAAGAGCCACGGGAACTGGGAGAACCCGCCGAGGTCGGCGACGATCGACGGGACGGCGGTCGCGAGGATCGTCGCATCGATGGCGACGAGCCCCGTCGTGAGCATGAGCGCGATCAGCACCGGTCCCCGCTCCGAACGGAATCCGACTCCCTCACGTACTGCGGTGGACATGGCGCTCCCGGGCGATTGCTGGCGAATGACGACTCTCACAACAACGTACGCGTACCGGGTGCATTCCCGGCACCGGCGTTTGCTGCCAGCGGGCTCAGCGGGCGTCTTGCGAGAGTCGCCGACGCGGGACATAATGTGAAACATGTCTTTCACATCGGATGAGGAGTACGGGCGACCGGAGGTGCGCCGCGAGGTCACCGACGTGCGTGCTCTTCGCGCGCTCGCGCATCCGCTGCGCCTCGCACTGCTCAATCACCTCATGTCGTTCGGTGCGCAGACGGCGAGCCAATGTGCAGAGGTCATCGGCTCGACCGCATCGAACTGCAGCTACCACCTGCGCTCGCTCGCCCGCTTCGGGCTCGTCGAATCGGTGGACCCGGTGGACGGCCGCGAGCGTCCGTGGCGCAGCACGGCGACGGGGCTCCAGTTCGGTGCCGCTGACGGCGAGACGAGCGACCAGGCGACGGCGCTCGGCATCGGCTCCGCCGAACGACTGCTGGTCGAGAAGCAGATCGACGACGAAGCGAATCTGACCCGTCGCGCGGTCGCCCAACGCGACGAGATCCCGGCGGAGTGGCGCGACGCGATGATGCTCTCGGGGTTCGCGCTGCGCATGACGCCGGACGAACTGAAAGCGCTCGGCGAGAAGCTGGACGCCCTCATCCGCCCCTACATCGGCCTGACACGCACCGACGCACCCGACGGCAGCGATGTCGTCGAGCTGCGGCTGAACGCGTACCTGCACCCGGATGCACGGCGCACCGCGGCAGCGCAGGCCAGGACCCACCCGGCCCCGAGCCACCCCGCCCAGAAGGACGGCGAGCGATGACCGACACTCTCTCCACGGCAGGCCGCCTGCGCTCGCCGCTACGCCAGCGCAACTTCGGCCTCGTCTGGGCGAGCAGCTTCGTCTCCGACGCCGGCGACTGGCTGCTGATGATCGCCCTTCCTCTCTTCGCGTTCGCCGTCACCGGGTCGGCGCTCGGCGCATCCACGGTCTTCCTCGCGGAGTTGCTGCCGACGCTCGTGCTCGGCAGCTTCCTCGGAGTGCTCGTCGACCGCTGGGACCACCGGCGAACGATGATCGTGGTCAACCTGATGCAGGGGCTCTTCCTGCTGCCATTGCTGTTCGCGTCGGCCGAGCACATCTGGATCGCCTACGTCGTCGCAGCGGTCGAAGCAAGCCTGGCGGCCCTCTTCAACCCGGCCAGGCAGGCGCTCGTGCCGCGACTCGTCCCGCCGGAACAGCTCGGAACCGGCAACTCGCTCATGGCAGTGAGCGAGAACCTCGCCCGCCTGATCGGCTCACCGCTCGGCGGTCTCGCCTTCGCGACAGTCGGCCTGCCCGGCGTGGTCGTGGTGGATGCGGCCACCTACGTCGTCAGCGCACTCCTCGTCGGTCTGAGCCGGCCGCTGCCGTCGGGCGAGGAGCATGCGGACGGCCCGTTGCCGCACATCCACTTCCTCCGCCAGTGGGTGGACGGACTGTCCACGATCCGTCGCACCCGCCCGCTCGGCACGATCGCCGTCATCACGTTCCTCGGTCAGTTCGCCCAGGGAATCTTCCTCGTGCTGTTCATCGTGTACGTCGTGCAGCAGCTCGGCGCGGGCGATACTGCGGTCGGCGTTCTGCGTGGCGTCCAGGCCATCGGGGGAGTGGCGGGCGGACTGCTCGTCGGAGTACTCATCCGCCGGCTCTCCCCGCGCTCGCTCGTCGGCTGGGGGTACGTGCTCTTCGGGGCGATCTCGATGCTGACCTGGAACCTGTACTCGGTCATCACGGCGCTGTGGGTGTACGTCGGGCTGTTCATCGTGGTGGGAATCCCCGCCGTGGCGACGTCGGCGGGCACGATCACCATCGTGCAGAAGGTGACGCCGGCGGATGCCCTGGGCCGCGTCATCGCGAGTATGGAGACGCTCGGCGGAGCATCCCAGGGCCTCGGTCTGCTGGCGGCCGGGCTGCTCGTCGCGCACGTTGACGTGGTGGCCATCCTGAACGGCCAGGCCACCGTATACATCGTCTGCGGGGTCATCGGCCTGGCTTTCCTCGGGCGCGTGGGCACGGCAGAGCGCCCAGTAGCGCGAAACTCGCCCTGATTGCCGGGGAAATCCGCTGCCGGGCACGTATGGTGGCCGTGTGTGGCGACTCGACAGAAGACATGAGGACGACGACGTGACGTCGGATTCCCGGACCGACGACGCCCTCAACCCGCAGAACTCCACCGAACCTCACAAGCTGAGCCTCGGCGACCCGAACGTGCAGGCGGGCAATATCGCCGAACCGGTGTGGAGACGCTGGCGCGACGAGCTCGAGAACCTCGGCGGCCGGTCACCGCTGCTCCACTTCGACGACAGTGCGCGCACGCGCATCGAGCTGAGCTCGACCCATCCGGGCGGACTCCCGCAGTTCATCACCGGCCAGAGCACGCTGCTCTCCAGCCTCATCCGCGACGAACTCGCGCTGCGCAACGCCCGCCTCGCGGCGAACGCCATCACGTCGAAAGGCATCGAGCTGCGCTCCGTGCGCGGCATCGAGTCGGTGCACCTGGCGATCGGCCTCGCCCAGTGGCGGCACGGCGGTGACGAGTTCATGGCGCCGATCCTGCTCCGGCCGCTCGCGATCCGCCGTTACGGTCGCGACTTCGAGCTGAAGCTCAAAGGCCAGCCGTTCCTCAATCCCGAACTCGCACGCGCACTCTCCGAGCAGTTCCAGATCACGCTCGACGCCGAGGCGTTCGTCGCGCTCGCACTCACCAACGGCGTGTTCAAGCCGCAGCCGGTCATCGACCGGCTGCGCGGACTCACCTCCCACCTTGCCTGGTTCAACGTGCTCCCGCGGCTGGTGGTCTCGTCGTTCGCGGATGTTGCCAGCGGGATGCGCGCAGACGCCGACGACCTCGACAGCCCGGTTCTCGACGCTCTCGCAGGCAACCCATCCGCCCGCCGCACCATCGAAGAGGCGTTCCGGCCCGTCGAGACGGTCGGACAGGACGAGCGGCCGCCCGCGACCGACGCACTGCTTCTCGACGCCGACGAGGAGCAGGAGAACGTCGTCGCCCAGATCGGCGCAGGCAACTCGCTCGTCGTGAAGACGCTGCCGGGAACGGGCGGAACGCAGACGATCGTCAACGCGATCGGGGTGCTCGTCGCCCAGCACAAGCGCGTGCTCGTGGTGAGTCCGCGGCGCTCGAGCCTCGACGATATCGGGCACCGCCTGACCCAGGTGGGGCTCCCGGGCCTCGCCGTCACGCCGCGCACGCTCCGTCGCGACGTCATCCAGTCGATCGGCCGCAACGAGAAGGCGACGCAGCCGCGCGTCACCGAAGTCGACGACGCGCTGGTGCGCCTCCGCAAGGTGCTCCTCGACTACCGCCACGCTCTGGTGCGGCGCGACCCGGAGCTCGGCGTGTCGGTGCTCGACGCCATCCACGAGCTCTCCCGGCTCGCCCTCCTGCCCACGCCGCCGTCGACGACGGCCCGCCTCGACCGCCTCTCGATCGAAGCCCTCGCGACGGACCGCTCGGATGCGGCGGATGCTCTCATCAAGGCGGCACGGCTCGGGGAGTTCCGCTACGGCCCCAACGATTCGCCCTGGTATGGAGCGTCGTTCGTCACGACGGCCGAGGGTAACGCCGCCCACGAACTGGCGAAGAAACTGAACCGGGCGGAACTTCCGCGCCTGCTCGACCGCGCGAACACCCTGATCGGCCAGACGCGCATGCGCCCGTTCGATTCGATCGCCGAACTCGGTGTTTACCTGCGCCTGCTGCTCGACGTCCGCGAGACGCTCGACAAATTCCAGCCTTCCGTCTACGACCGGTCGCTCGCGGAACTCATCGCGGCCACGTCGAACCGCCGCGACGCACCGAACATGTCCGGCGCGAACCGGCGTCGGCTTCGCAAGCTGGCGCTCGAATACGTGCGCCCAGGCGTTCATGTCACCGACCTCAATGAGAGTCTGCGTCGCATCCAACAGCAGCGCATCCTGTGGCAGCGGTTCGCCGCGGCAGGCGTGGTACCGGAGGTCCCGGTCGGGATCGCGGATGTGATGGTCGCCTACCAGCGCGTCGCAGAAGACCTCGCCCGTCTGGACATCCCGCTCGGCCGGGTCGGCACGCCTTACTCACTGTCGGTGCTCCCGATCGCCCAGCTGACCTCGCAGATGGCGGGCCTCGCGGCGGACTCCGAGGTGCTCGCCAACCTGCAGGAGCGCACCGCACTCCTCACCTCGCTGCGCGAACGCAACCTGGACCCGCTGCTGGCGGACCTGTCGGAACGGCACGTGCCGGAGAACCAGGTGAGCGCCGAACTCGAACTCGCCTGGTGGCAGTCGGTGCTCGAGACGCTCCTCGCCGCCGACCGCGCGCTGCTCAACGCCAACACCGGCGTGCTCGACCGGCTCGAGGCGGACTTCCGCCTGGTCGACGAAGCGCATGCGTCGGCGACAGGCCAGCAGCTGGCGTGGATGCTCGCCGAGACGTGGAAGATCGGCGTCGTCGACTGGCCGGACGAGGCCTCTGCGCTGCGTCGCCTGCTGAAGGGCGAGCGCACGACGGCCGAGAGCCTCAACAGCGTCGCGCCGCACCTCTCGCGCGCGCTCGCTCCGGTGTGGCTCGCCTCGCCGTATGAAGTGCCGGCGATCGCCAGCGACCTGGCATTCGACGCGGTGTTCATCGTCGACGCCGGTGCTTCGAGCCTCGCGGAGAACGTCGGTGTGATCCGTCGGGCCCGCCAGGTCGTCGCTTTCGGAGACCCGGTCACGCAGACGCCGTCGCCTTTCGAGATCGGGCTGCACGAGTTGCCGGAGGAACCCGACGACCTCGACGTCGACGGGCTGCACGCGGACTCGGCGCTCGCCCAGCTGAGCGAACTGCTGCCGGTGTTCACCCTCACCCGCAGCTACCGCGCCGGCGGGGAAGACCTCGCCGACCTCGTCAACCGCCGTTTCTATGGCGGCAGGATCGACTCGCTGCCCTGGGCGGGCACGTTCCTCGGACACGGCAGCCTCACCCTCAACTATGTCGAGGGCGGCCACGGAATGCCGGATGCCGACAGCGGCGCCGTAGAAAGCGTCGACGCCGAAGTCTCCAAAGTCGTCGACCTCGTACTCGACCATGCGCTCAACCGTCCACGCGAATCCCTGATGGTCATCACCGCCAGCGCACGCCACGCGGTCCGGGTGCACCAGGCGGTGCTGGCCGCGTTCGCCTCACGCAGCGACCTGGCGGACTTCATCCTGAAAGACCGCCCCGAGCCCTTCACGGTGGTCACCCTCGAGCAGTCGGTCGCCCAGAGCCGCGACCGTGTCATCTTCTCGATCGGCTACGGACGCACACCGCACGGTCGCCTGCTCTCCAACTTCGGTGCCCTCGCGGAACCGGGCGGAGAACGCCTGCTCGCCGTCGGCATGACGCGCGCCCGTCGCTCGATGGACATCGTCTCGTGCTTCGCACCCGACGACATCGACGACTCTAGGATGCGGCACGGGATCGTCGCGCTCGCCCAGGTGCTGAGTGAGGCGGATGCGATCCAGTCGGCCGAATTCATGGTCGAGGAGAGCGAGCCGATGCTCGTCGATCTCGCCAGGCGGCTCGAACGGCGCGGACTCACCGTGCGACTCGGCTACCGGGGCAAGCTCGCCCTGGTCGCCTCGCACCAGGGACGCGCTGTCGCGATCGAGACGGATGCGGTCGTCAACCAGGGCAGCCTGCGCGAATCGCTCCGCCTGCGTCCCGAAGTGCTGCGCCGCCTCGGCTGGCACTACCTGCGGGTGCACAGCTTCGAGCTGTTCACCGATCCGGATGCCGTGGCCTCCCGGATCGCGCGCCTGATCGGCATGACCGACGTCACGACCGAGACGGCGCCCATCCAGATCCCCGTCGCCGTCTGAGCCGTTCCTACGGTCCCGGGTTGTCACGAATGGCCAGTGTGACTGCGACGTGACTGGTCATTCCTGACAACTCGAGCGGCCGGCGGTGCAAGTACGCTGGAAGGATGAGCCAGAAGCCGGTGCGACGCGGATCACGTCGCGCGCAGCTGCCGGCCGTGCCCGGCACGGATCCGACGCCGCAGGCGGTGCCGGAGGGGGCGGATGTCCCCGTGCGCGCGGGCGAGGACACCGACCGGGCCTGGGGCGACTCCTCAGACGCCAACGATGAACGCCTGAAGCGAGACGTCCCGCCCCACTGGTGACGCCTGCCGTCCCTAGGCGTCGGGGGCGTGACGGCCGCCGGCAGGCGCCTGGTCGCGCGCGAGGAGGTCGCGGATCTCGGTCAGGAGGTCGAGCTCGGTGACCGGGGTCTCCGCATCCACGACGCCGGTCTCCCGGCGCTTCTGCGCGTGCTCCTTCGCCAGGTTGATCGGATAGACGAACACGAAATAGACGACGACTGCGACGATCAGGAACTGGATGATCGCACCCAGCACGGAGCCGAGCATGATCTTGGCGTCGCCGATCTGGATGACCGCGACATTGTGGAGACTGTCCGCCTTGAAGATCGCCCCGATCAGCGGGTTGAAGATCCCGTTGACGATCGAGTTGACGACGCCCGTGAACGCAGCTCCGATGACGACGGCGACAGCCAGGTCGATGACGTTGCCGCGGAGGATGAACTCCCTGAAACCTTTGAGCATGAGAGCTCCTTTCGTCTAATCAGGACGCGGAGGTGGTGCTTGACGGTGTGGAGGAAGAAGACGAAGAGGACGTGGAGGTGGCTGCGGGGGTCGCGGCGGCGGGCGCGGGCGAGGCAGCGGGCGCGGACGAGCCGGAACCGGCATCCTTCGCTGCGCCGTTCGTGCGGGAATCGGTGCGGTAGAAGCCCGACCCGTTGAACGTCACGCCGACGGCGCTGAACACCTTGCGCAGCGCGCCGCCGCAGTTGGGGCAGTCGGTCAGCGAGTCATCGGTGAACGACTGCTGGATGTCGAACGCGTGACCGCAGGTCGGGCACTTGTAGGAATAGGTGGGCACTTCAGCCTCGGCTTTCAGGGGGTATTGCGGACGGCGCCGGGCTCACACAGTGCCGATCAGGACAGTGCCGATCAGGACGGCGCGAACTCACGAGAACTGGACGATCCGTGTCGGGGTGACCGCCCCGTCGACGGGCTGGTCGTGTTTCTCCCGGGGAACCTCATCGACGAGTTCGGTGTCGAACACGACGGCGTATACAGGAGGACATTTTTCCATGCTGCCGAGGGTTTTGTCGAAATACCCCCGGCCCCAGCCCATGCGCATGCCCGTCGCGTCGACGGCCGCAGCCGGTATGACGATGAGGTCGACGTCGTTGATGGCGATCGGACCGAGGAGCTCGCCGACCGCTTCGGGCATGCCGTACAGGCCTTCGGTCTCGGATTCGCCGTCTCCGGTCGTCCAGTCGAGGAGTCCGTCTTCGCGGGTGATCGGAAGAAGCACCCGGAGACCCTGGCGGTGCGCCCAGTTGAGGAACGGCCGGGTGTCCGGTTCGATGGACGTCGAGAGGTAGGCCGCGATCGACTGCGCCGAGAGGTCGGTGGTCAGGTCGACGAGATTGCGGGTGATCCCCACGGTCGCCGCCTCGCGCTCAGGGACTGTCAGATTCCGTCGTCGCTCACGCAGTTCGGCACGCAGGGCGCGCTTCTGATTGCCTGCGTCGGAGTCCATGTACGTCATCCTAAATGCCGATAACCTGTCCAACATGGCAATCAAAGTGACCAAGGCAGTTATTCCTGCAGCGGGGCTCGGCACCAGATTCCTCCCCGCGACGAAGGCGATGCCGAAGGAGATGCTCCCCGTCGTCGACAAGCCCGCCATCCAGTACGTGGTCGAGGAGGCTGTCGATGCGGGCCTCCACGACGTGCTCCTGGTGACGGGTCGCAACAAGAACGCGCTCGAGAACCACTTCGACCGCGCCACCGAACTCGAGGCACTCCTGCAGCAGAAAGGCGACACGGATCGCCTGCAGAAGGTCATGTATTCCACCGACCTCGCCGACATGCACTATGTGCGCCAGGGCGACCCCAAGGGGCTCGGCCATGCGGTGCTGCGCGCCAAGATGCATGTCGGACACGAGCCGTTCGCCGTACTGCTCGGCGACGACATCATCGACAGCCGCGACGTGCTGTTGAAGCGGATGCTCGACGTGCAGGAAGCGCGCAATGCGACGGTCATCGCACTTCTCGAAGTCGACCCCGACCAGATCCACCTCTACGGTGCGGCAGCGGTCGAGCCGACCGACGAGGACGACGTCGTGAGGATCACCGGCCTCGTCGAGAAGCCGGACCGCGAGCACGCGCCCTCGAACTACGCGATCATCGGCCGTTACGTGCTTCGCCCTGAGGTGTTCGACGTACTGGCCAAGACGGAGCCGGGCAAGGGCGGCGAGATCCAGCTGACGGATGCCCTGCAGAAGATGGCACAGGCCCCCGAGTGGACCGGTGGTGTGTACGGCGTCGTCTTCCGCGGCCGTCGCTACGACACCGGCGACCGGCTCGACTACATCAAGGCCATCGTGCAGCTGGCGGTCGACCGGGAAGACCTGGGACCGGCACTGCGCCCGTGGCTGCGCTCGTTCGTCGACGGCCTCGACGATGTACCGCCCGCCGACGACACCGTCGAGGAGATGCCGGTACCCACCGGCGACAGCGTGGACGTCGGTCGCTGAGCGACCGACCATCAGGAAAGGTCCGTCAGTGTCGATCGTTGTTCCGACCCTGCGTGAGGGTTCGGTGGGGCTGCGGCCGATCCGCCTGCGCGACGCCCGTGCGCTCGAACGTTCGCTGCTCGACAACCGCAGCTGGCTGCGCCAGTGGGAGGCCACCAGCCCGTATGCGCCGATGGCCTTCGATACGCGGTCGAGCATCCGTTCGCTCCAGAACAACGCGCGCTCCGGGCACGGCCTGCCGTTCATCGTGGAGTACGACGGCGAACTGGCCGGCCAGCTGAACGTCTCGTCGATCACGTACGGTTCGCTGTCGTCGGCGACGATCGGCTACTGGGTGGCCGAGCAGTTCGCCGGCCGCAACATCACGCCCACTGCTGTCGCGCTTGCGACCGACTACTGCTTCTACCAGCTCGGCCTTCACCGCATCGAGATCTGCATCCGCCCGGAGAACGCGCCCAGCCTGCGTGTCGTCGAGAAGCTCGGGTTCCGCTACGAAGGCCTGCGCCGCCGGTACATCCACATCAACGGCGACTGGCGTGATCATTTCTGCTTCGGACTCGTCTCCGAGGAGCTGACCCAGGGCGTCCTGCGGCGCTGGCTCGACGGGCAGGCGCCACAGGATGCCGCGATCGTCTCGGCCGAGGACCGCGCGGCCGCGGCCATCCCGCTCACTGTCGCTCGCGATCGGTGACACACCCTCTCTGAATGAGCCGCAGACCGACCGTTCCCCCTACCGTAGGAACATGAGCGGGGACGTGCTTGGCGGTGGGGTCGTTGTCGCACTCGCTGCTGCCCTCTGGCTGGCGTACCTGATCCCCGTCTGGCTGCGTCGACGCGAGTACCTGGCGACCGAGCGCAATGCCGTGCGCCTGCAGCAGACGCTCCGGATCCTGGCCGAGACATCGGAACTTCCGTCGGCGGTGCGCTACGAGGCGACCGCGCGCACGGTGGCGGAACAGCAGCGCATCCTGCGGCGCGCCGAAGAGCGCGTGAAGGCGGATGCTCGCGCTGCTGCCGAGGCCGACGCGAGGCGTGAGCGCGCCGTCGCCGAGGCCGAACGTGCCGCCGCCGAAGAAGCAGAACGCGCTGCCATCGCCGCCATCGAAGTGGAACGCGCAGCGCGCGCCGCCACCGCGAGGGCCGCCCGCCAGGAGTTTGCAGCGCCGCGACCCGCCGAATCACGCAAGGTGCCCGCCGCGCGCCGTCGCCTGCGACGCGTACGTGCGACGACGTCGCTGCTGCTCCTGACCGGCCTCGTCGGAATGATCGCGGGAGTCGCGGTCTTCGCGACGGGAGGAACCTGGCTGCTGCTCGCGGCATCCGGTTTCGTCGCCGTCGCCAGCCTCGGGATGCTCAGCCGCCTCGCCCGCGTGCGTCACCGCCCCGCGGCACCGCGTCCTGTCGCCGCCGCCCCGGTCGCCGCCCAGCTGTACGACCACGCCGACGACGAGGTCGTTCCGGACGCGCGCCCGACGTGGACTCCGCAGCCTCTTCCGAAGCCGCTGCACCTTTCGCGCGGCACGATCGCAGCGAGTGCGATGGCGTCGATCGATGCTGCGACAGAGCTGCGCCGTGCCGCTGCGCGGGCTGATCTCGAGGAGCGTGCGGCGCGACTGGCGCCCGACGTCACACCGCTCCGGCCGCCGGTGCCGGTCGCAGTTCCTGCAGCGACCAGTGTCGCCCGGGCGAGCGCTCCGGGCGGCCCGGCCCTGCCGGCCCAGCCTGCGGCGGACCGGCGATTCGCCGCCATGGGACTCGTCGGCGACGTGGATGCAGGGTCGATCGACCTCGATGCCGCACTCCGCCGCCGTCGCGCCGTCGGTTAGGATTCCTCAGTTCGAATTCGTGCCGGTCGGGGTGCTATCGTAGCTAAGCAGTTCCCGGGGCTATGGCGCAGTTGGTAGCGCGCTTCGTTCGCATCGAAGAGGTCAGGAGTTCGAATCTCCTTAGCTCCACAAACACGGGCGCCTAGAATGGCCGGACAATCAGGTCAACAGGATAGGTGCGAAGTTTTGATCATCCAGCGGAGCCAGTCATGAAAGCGCTGGTCGGGATTCTTCGCGAGCTGATGCCGCTGCTCCCGAAGTCGGGCAGGCGGTTCCTGAAACTGTATGCCGTGATGCTCGGACTGCTTGCGCTGCTCGACGCGTTCTCGCTCGGTCTGCTTGCGGTCGTCATTTCGCCACTAGTATCCGGGCACCCGCTGACGCTGCCCGTGATCGGCACCGTGTCGACGACGGGCCTGATCTGGCTGCTCGTCATCATCTGCGCGATCGTCGTCCTGAAGGGCATCCTCGCGTCGGTGCTGCAGTTCTACGCCACGCGGCGGTTCGCTTCGTACGAGCTGGAGATCGGCGACCGCCTCCTGGCCGGCTATCTTGCCGCCCCGTGGGTCGAACGCCTCAAGCGCAACTCGGCCGACGTGGTGCGGATCGCCGACTACGGCATCGCCAACACGATCGCCGGAGTCCTGCTTCCTGCGGCGACACTGGTCGGGGAGGCGATGACGTTCATCGTCGTGCTCGCGGTGCTCGTCATCGCGCAGCCGGCGATCGCGATCACGGCCCTCGTCTACCTGGGCATCGTGGGCGTCGTGCTGTACTTCTGGGTGTCGCGCAACTCGCAGGTCGCCGGCAGGGTCAACCGCGACTATTCGTTCACCGTCTCGCGCCTGCTCACCGAGATGATGGGCGCACTCAAAGAGATCACGCTCCGCGACAAGACCGGTGAGATCGCGGCCGTCGTGCACGCCAACCGCATCCGCACCTCGAGGGCGCGCGCCAACATCCAGTTCTTCGGCATCGTTCCGCGCTATGTGCTCGAGACGGCGCTGATCGGCGGCTTCGTGCTGGTCGGGGTGGTCGGCTATCTCACGACCGGCGGCATCGTCGGTGCGGTGACCGCCGTCTCCGTCTTCAGCCTCGCGGGATTCCGCATGGTGCCGTCGATCACGCGCTTCCAGGCGATCGTGTCGGTGACGGCCGCGAACCTGCCGCATGCGCGCAACGTGATCGACGACATCCAGACCATGGAGCGCTTCCAGCTGACGTCCCAGGAGGGCCGGGACTCCGGCACGCTCGCCGAGCATCCGGCCCGTCTCGAACTCCGCGATGTCGGGTTCAGCTATTCGCCGGAGGCACCGGCCGCCCTGCGCGACGTGTCGCTGACGATTCCGTTCGGATCGACGGTCGCGTTCGTCGGGTCGTCGGGCGCAGGCAAGTCCACCCTCGTCGATCTCATCCTCGGACTGGTCGAGCCCACCACCGGCACCATCTCCATCGACGGCACGCCGCTTCGCCAAGTCGCGTCCGCGTGGCACTCCCGCGTTGGCTACGTTCCCCAGGACGTGTCGCTCTTCGATGCCACCGTCGCCCAGAACGTTGCGCTCACCTGGTCGAACGACATCGACGTCGAGCGGGCGAAGCACGCGTTGCAGCAGGCCCAGTTGTGGGACATCATCGCGGCACGCGAGGGGGGCCTCGACGGTTCGATCGGCGAGCGCGGGCTCTCGCTCTCGGGCGGCCAGCGCCAGCGTCTCGGCATCGCACGCGCTCTGTACGTCGACCCGTACGTGCTCGTCATGGATGAGGCCACGAGCGCCCTCGACACGGCCACCGAGGCCGCCGTCGCCCAGGCGATCCGCGACCTGCACGGAAAAGTCACCGTCATCCTGGTGGCGCACCGGCTGTCGACCATCCGCCACGCGGACCAGATCTTCTTCATGTCCGGGGGTGAGGTGGCCGCGAGCGGAACGTTCGACGAACTCATCCGCTCGGTTCCCGAGTTCGCGGAGCAGGCCGCGCTCGCGGGCATGACGGGCTGACGGGCGTGGCAGAACCCCTGGTCGATGCGGTCATCGCCATCCACGATCCGAACCGGCCGATCGCTCGTGCCGTTCGGTCCCTGACCGCGTCCGGCCTTGCCGTCGCGAAGGACGGGCTGCGGATCACGGTGGTCTGCCACAACCTCGCCGCAGGGACCGTCGCGGATGCGCTCGGCGACGGACTCACCTCGCAGGTGCGTCTCATCGAGCATCACGACGGCATCCGGAGTCCGGCCGGCCCGTTCAACGCAGGTGTCGCTGCGGCGTCCGCCCGCTTCGTCTCGATCATGGGCTCAGACGACTACCTGGAACCGGGCGCTCTCCATGCATGGTGCGACCTGGCCGACGATTCCGTCGACGCCGTCATCGCGCCCCAGGCGCACGCGGACGGCTCGACGATCAGAACACCTCCGGTGCGGCCGTTCCGCTCCGGCGATCGTGATGCGCTGAAGGACCGCCTCTTTTACCGGACGGCGCCCCTGGGCCTGGTCCGCAGGGACGCCATCGACCGGCTGGGCCTGACGCTCACCGAAGGCCTGGCCTCCGGCGAGGATCAGGCCTTCAGCGCACGGCTCTGGGTAGGATCCCGCGCGACCCGCTACGCCGCGCGAGCTCCGCGGTACGTGGTGGGGGCCGACGCCGAGTCTCGGGTGAGCATGACGTACCGGCCCCTCAGAGAGGACCTCGCCTTCGTCGAGCGACTGATCGACGATCCGTGGTTCGCCGGGCTGCCGGTGCGCACGCGCCGGGCCATCGCCGTCAAGATCGCGCGCATCCACCTGTTCGCTGCCGTGCTGGCGCGCATCGACGGCACGAACTGGAACGACGACGAGCACGCCTCTCTCGCTGGACTGATCGAGCGGATGCGCGAACGCGCGCCCGGATTCGAACGCACGCTCTCCCTCGCTGACGACCGCGTGCTCAGTGCCGTCGTCGAGGCGGGTTCGAGCACGGAGCGGATCGCCTCGCTGTCGCGGGCACGCCGCCGGTTCGGACGCCCGTCGACCCTCCTGCCGAGTAACCCCCTCAGCCTGCTGGCCGCGGACGCGCCGCTGCGATTCATCGTGGCGTCCGCCCTGCTGTGAAGGCGCGCCGCCCGCGCTAATCGCGGCGCGCGGAGGGACTGCCGAGCAGGTTCTCGATCGCCGTCTTCCAGGTGGCCTGCTGGGCTTCGGCCGAGAGGTCCTTCGCCGCGGCGTCGGCCGCTTGCTTCCACGACGCCACTTTGTCGGGAGTGAGTTCGCGGATGACCGTTCGCAGCGATTCCACCTCGAAGTCCGGAACGATCGCGCCGAGACCGTACTGGGTGAGGATCGACACCATCTCGGGCGAGGGCCCGATGATCAGGCCCAGCCGCGCCTGGACCGCTTCGAAGAACTTGTTGGGCAGGGCGTGCGCCAGATTGAAGTTCGTCGGCGGCAGGAAGGTCATCGACACGTCGTATTCCGCCAGGGTGTCGACCAGCTGGGCATAGGGCACGGGCTCGCGGAAGGTGAGGCCGGGCACATCCTTTCCCATCCGTTTGAGTTCATCGACGTAGTCGGGCTCGTGCGGCATGACGATCATGTCGAGCGTCACGTTCGGTGGGGCATCCTTCATCGCTTCGATGAACGCCTCCAGCTTGCGATAGCGCTGGCCGGCGGCCGAATGGATGAGCCGGATCGGCTCATGCACCGGCGTCGGCCGGCGGTCGGAATACGGTGCGGCGTTGGTCACGACGCCGACCGTGACACTGTAGTCGGCCTCATACTGGTCCGCGATGCCGCGCGCTACCGTGGTGATCGAGGTCAGCTGCTTCAGGTAGTGGCGGCAGAGCCACCGCATGAAGGGTGCGACCGTGAGCCGCCAGCGCAGGTCGTCGTCCTTCTCTTTCGGGGCGAATTCGTGCAGGTCGCCGTGGACGCCGGAGCGGGGCTCGAGCCAGAGGGCGAGTGGCACGGCGTTGAGGTCGTTGGCGAGGATGCCGTCGAAGGTGCGCCCGGTGAGCTTCGCCTTCGCCTCGGTGACCGCCTTGATGTTCCAGTAGGCCGTCTCATAGCGGCGCGTGGCGATCGCGAGCCGGTCGTCCACCCAGGCGCGGGCGTCGCCGGGAATCTCGATGTGCTCGACCACGCCATCCGGGGCGCCACCGAAACCACAGGTCGTGACGTCGTAGAGCGGTGCGAACAACTGGACCTGTTTCAGCACCCGCGGATCGGACCGGATGGGCGAGAACGACAGGATGAGAAGGGAAGGACGATCAGGCATGCATCGATCCTCCCATTTCTTGGGGAGCTACTTGAGCAGCCGCGACAGCACCCTGTCGGCCAGGGGCTTACCGCCGGTCTGGCAGGTGGGGCAGTACTCCAGCGTCGAATCGTGGAAGATCACCTGGCGCACAGTGTCGCCGCACACGGGGCACGGCTGGCCCGCCTTGCCGTGCACCTGCAGCCCGGACTTCTTCTCCCGCTTGAGCTCGGAGGCCGCGAGGCCGTCGGCGCGGGCGATCGCGTCGCGCAGCGTCGACTGCATGGCGGCGTAGAGCCGCGCGGTCTCGTCAGCACTCATGGCGGCGGGTTTGAACGGTGACATCTTCGCGGCGTGGAGGATCTCGTCGGAATAGGCATTGCCGATGCCCGCGATGACCGCCTGGTTGCGGAGCACGCCCTTGATCTGCGCACGACCCGCCGACGCGAGGATGGCGGCGAACGCTTCTTCGGTGAAGTCGTCAGACAGCGGTTCGGGGCCGAGCCGTGCGATGCCCGGTACCTCCGATGGGTCGCGCACGACGGAGATGGCGAGACTCTTCTTCGTTCCGGCCTCGGTGATGTCGATGCCGGAGCCGTCGTCGAGTACCAGCCGGGCGGCGAGCGGACCGCGCCCGAGTCCCTTCGACGGCGCCGGGGCGCCATCGCGCCAGCGGATCCAGCCCGCCCGGGCGAGGTGCATGACCAGGTGCAGGTCGCCGATGGCGAAATCGAGGAACTTCCCGTGCCGGCTCACGCCGTGGATCGTCTGGCCGGCGAGCGCGGATGCAGGCGGATCGAACGTCTTGAGAACCGCGAACGACACGATGTCGAACCGATCCAGCGTGCGCCCGGACAGGCGTGCGCCGAGATCGGCGGCAAGCGCGTTGACCTCGGGAAGCTCAGGCATCATCCCATTCTGCGCTATGCCGCCGACAGGACGGCAGAACCGTCAGACCTCGACAGCGATCTCGTACACTTCGGCCGTCGGGTGGCCGGTGCGCTCGTGGATGCGCATCACCGCCTCCTTCGTCGGCCCTTCTGAGAGGCAAAACGCTTTTCCGGCCTCGGGGTCGAGCCAGGCCTTGATGAAGTGCACGCCTTCATCGCCTTCGATCGCGAGGTCGGCCGCGTGTGCTTCGGCGAGCTCGTCGGCGCTGACGCCGACGAAGCCGTCGTGGACATCCATGAACGTTGCCATGAGCGGATCCTTTCGTTGGGTGGTGCTGCGCCGATCGTCGGTGCATGCGTTCAGTGTCGTTCCGGGCCGGATGCGCGCACATCGGTCATCCGACCGATCATCCGCACGCCACGCGGCGGTACCATATGGCATGCCCACTGAGGGATTCTCAGCTGCGGAGCAGATCCGGATCTCGCCCGTACCTGTCGGGCGGGACGACCTGCTGGCTCTCGCGCAGCGGCGATGGACGGCCGCGGTCGCCGGGACCGGCCATCTTCTCCTGCTCGCAGGCGAGGCCGGGATCGGCAAGACGCGGCTCCTCGACGATATCTCGGAGCGTCTCGCCGGGATCGAAAACCGCATCAGTGCTTCCGCTTTCCGGCGGGGAACTGAGATCGTCGGGGGAGTGCTCCTCGAATTGGCAGCGGACCTGCGCCGCTCCGGCGACGCAGCTGCGGCCGAACGACTGAGAGCGATGATCTTCGCCGGCGGCGAAGGAGGGGACAGCGCGCGCCGACGCCGGGTGCTCGTGACCGACCTCGCCGACATCGTCCTCGAGGTGTTCGGCAGAAACGGGCCGACGCTGGTGAGCCTGGAAGACCTGCACTGGGCCGACGAGCTGAGCCTCGACGTGCTCGAACGGGTGGCCGCATCGCTCAAGGAGACCCATGCGCTGGTGCTCGCCACGTACCGTACAGAAGAGCTCTTTCCCGGCACGCCGCTGCGACAGTGGCGCGACCGCCTCGTGGGGCAGCGGCTCGCGGAAGAAGCACACGTGCGGCGGCTCGACCGCGCGAAGACGGCCGAGCTCGCGGAGGCGATCACGGGGACCGTTCTCCCGTCCGTCTACCTGGACCAGCTGTACGCGCGCAGCGACGGGATCCCGCTGCACGTGGAAGAGCTCATCGCGGCCGGCGCGGTCAGCCGTGTGCCTGGGTCGGTCGCCGAGGCGGTCATGCTCGGGCGTGGTGCCCTCAGTCCGCGTGCCCGCTCCCTGGTCGATGCCGCGGCCGTCATCGGGAGGTCGTTCGACATCGACGTGCTCGCCGGAACCGTCGGAGAATCGGTCGACGACCTCGACACCGGCCTCACCGAGCTGCTGGACCGGCAGGTCATCGTCTCGACGGGTGACGGTACCAACTTCGACTTCCGCCACGCCATGATCCGCGACACGATCTACGAGAGCATCCCGCCGAGCAGGCGGCGCCGGCTGCACGAAGCCGCTGGAGTCGCCGCGATCGTCGCAGAGTACTGCTATGCGGACGTCTCCGACCACTACGAGCGCGCGAACCTGCCCGACATCGCCTACGGGCACGCACTCTTCGCAGCGGCGGACGCGGCGCGGGTGTCGGCGCACCGGGAGGCCGCGACGCTGTACGAGCGCGCGCGGCGTACCGCGCCATCCGGTCTCGCGTTGTCCGAGCGGGCGGACCTCCACGCCCACCTTGCGTCCGAACTCGCCGCCGTCGACGCGAACGAGGAGGCGGCCGAACACTTCGCCACAGCGATCGACCTGCATCGCACGGCGGGAGACGAGGCCGCGGCCGCCGCGCTCGTACCGCGACTGATGGCGGCCAGGCACCTCGTCGGCGATCCGCTCGAGACCCGGGTGCGCCTCGCCCTCGACGCGCTCGCACGCCTGAACGGCCCCGACATCGACCCGGCGTCCGTTCCACCGCTCGTGCGCTTCGAGCTGTTCGCCGCCCTCGCGGCCGCGTACATGCTCGACCGGCGGCTGTACACGGCGATGGAGTACGGGACGAATGCGGCCGCCATCCGGCTTCCGAACGACCCGGAGGATGTCGCGGTGACGGCGGCGCGGGTGAACCTCAATGCGACCCTCGGGTCGCTCATGGTCTTCTCCGGGCGCATGGAGGAAGGGTGGAGACTCCTCGAGAAAGCCATCACGACCGGTCAGAAAGCGGGGGTGGAGGCGGAGACCGCCCGCGCTTTCCGCATGCTCGGCTCGTGCGCATCCGTTCTCGTCGAGTACGACCGCGCAGAACGCTGGCTCGACCAGGGGCTCGAATACACCGAGCGCACCGAGCGCTGGAACGACCACCACTACCTGGCCGCGCACCTCGCGCACGTGTGCTGGGCGCGCGGCGACTGGCACCGGGCGGAGCATGAGGCCCGTCGGGCGCTCGCGGACGGACGCGGCGGGATCACGACGCGCGTCACGGCGCTGATCGTGCTGGGCTACCTCGCCGTCGGCCGCGGGGACACCGACGAGGCGCACGCGGTGCTCGAGGAGGCCCGTGCCATCGGCGAGCACATGAACGAACTGCAGCGGCTCTCCCCGGCGCTCTGGGGGCTCGCGGAACTCGCCCTCCACGAGGGGCGCGCACAGGATGCTGTGGCCCTGTGTGACCGCGCCCTCCGTGATTCCGAGAGGGTCGGCGACGCCGCCTACCTGTTCCCGTTCCTCGTCACCGGCGTGCGCGCACACCTGGCGTTGCACGCGGTGACAGCGGCCCGAGCGTGGTCCGCCCGGTGCTCGACGATAATCTCGGCTCGCGGCATCCCCGGCACGCTTCCGGCCATCGACCATGCGGAAGGCCTGCTTGCGTTGGGCGAGACCCACTGGGTGCAGGCGCGCGAACACCTCGAGTCGGCCCGCTCGGGCTGGGAGGATCATCACCGGTTCTGGGAGGCGGCGGAGGCGTCCATCGACCTGGCGTCGGCGCTCAACCGTTCCCGCAGGGGGAGGGAGGCTGCGGCGGCGGCCGAACACGCCCGCGCACTGGCCCAGGGCGCGGGCGCCCGTGCCCTCGAACTGCGTGCCGACGCTCTCGGTGTGCGCTCGACGACCGCATCGGGCATCGCGCCGCTCTCGGAACGGGAGTTCGAGGTCGCCGGCCTGATCGCCGTCGGCGCGACCAACAAGGAGATCGCGGTCACGCTCACCATCGCGCCGAAGACGGTCGGTGCGCATGTCGAGCACATCCTCGCGAAACTCGACGCTGCGCGACGATCGGAGATCGCGGCTTGGGTGGCAGAGCACCGGGTCGAATCGCGCTGACGCGAGATACGGGCACCGCACGCCGGGCGTCGTCGGCTCAGGCCTGCACGACGAGGAGGATCGCGAGCGTCCACATGAGCACGGCGACCCCCGCGTCGAGGATGCGCCATGCGATGGGGCG
The DNA here is from genome assembly GCF_049994905.1 of Leifsonia sp. McL0618. Taxonomy (GTDB): domain Bacteria; phylum Actinomycetota; class Actinomycetes; order Actinomycetales; family Microbacteriaceae; genus Diaminobutyricibacter. Next base: position 1,445,338 of record NZ_CP188258.1, read on the forward strand.
CGCGAAGACGGGAGCGAGGAAGCGCGCGCCGAAACCGAGTGCCGTGAACCAGATCGTGCTCGCGATGACGGCGCCGAGGCCGAAGAACCATCGACCGGGATCGCCGTGGGGGGTTGCGAGCGATCCGAGCAGTACGACCGTGTCGAGGTAGACGTGCGGGTTGAGCCAGGTGAGGGCGACGCAGGTCAGCACGGCGGACACGAGGGACGTGCGCGCGGCGCTGCTGTCGGTGTCGAGGTGCTCCGGGCGGAACGCACGGCGTGCGGCGAGGATGCCGTAGAACACCAGGAACACGAAGCCGGCCCAGCGCACGACCTCGAGCGCGGCAGGGGCGGCCCGCACCAGGCCGCCGATGCCGGCGATGCCGAGTGCGATCAGGATGGCGTCGCTCGCGATGCAGATCAGGACGATCGGCAGGACGTGTTCGCGCCGCAGGCCCTGGCGCAGCACGAAGGCGTTCTGGGCGCCGATCGCGATGATGAGGGATGCCCCGGCCGCCAGGCCGGCGAGGATGGTCGTGGCGACGGCTGCGGGGGGCATGACCTCGACGCTAAGCGAAATCGATGCTGAAGTGAAGTTCATTGTTCTTCACCACCATTAGCATGGCTTGTGATGGAAGCGAACGCCGAACACCTGAGGACTCTCGCCGCGGTCGTCGACCACGGCAGCTTCGAGCGGGCGGCCGAAGCGCTCCGCATCACGCCGTCGGCGGTGAGCCAGCGCATCAAGGCCCTCGAGCAGAGGACCGGCCGTGTGCTCGTCCTCCGCACCAAACCGGCGGCCGTCACCGAACCCGGGCAGGTGCTGCTCCGGCTGGCGCGCCAGGTGGCGCTGCTCGAAGACGAAGCTCTGGCGCGGCTCGGCGCCGACGCGACGGGGAGCATCCGTGCCATCCCGCTCGTCGTGAACGCGGATTCCCTCGCGACGTGGGTCCTTAACGCGCTCGCAGGAGTGGACGGCGTGACCTTCGAGCTGTTCCTCGACGACCAGGACCATTCGACCGCCCGACTCCGTGACGGAACGGTGGTCGGCGCCGTGACGTCCGACCCCGTCGCTGTGCAGGGCTGCATCGTGCGCCCGCTCGGGTCGATGACCTACCGAGCGGTTGCTTCGCCGGGATTCGTCTCCCGGTGGCTTCCGTCCGGGCCGACGCGGGAAGCGCTCGCCGTGGCTCCGGTGATCGTCTTCGACCGCAAGGACGCGCTCCAGGATCGCTACCTTGCAGTACGAGGCATCGTCGCGCATCCGCCACGCCACCAGGTGCCCGCGTCCTCCGAGTTCGTCACGGCCGCCTCCCTCGGCCTCGGCTGGGCGATGATCCCCGACCAGCAGTCGGCCGCGCTGATCGCCGAGGGCCGCCTGGTCGACATCGACCCGGGTCGCTGGATCGACGTTCCTCTCTTCTGGCAGCACTGGGCTGTCGAGTCCGATTCGCTGTCGCGGGTGACGGATGCCCTGGTGCGTCAGGCTGCCCGGTCCCTCGACCTCAGTCCGACAGCACCCGCTCGAGCGCGTCCGCGAAGAAGTCGGCAGCTTCGACGGTGAGGCACAGGGGCGGCTTGATCTTCAGGACGTTCTTGTAGTCGCCGGTCGGCTGCACGACGCACCCTTCGGCGAGAAGTGCGTCGCAGATTCGGGCGGCCTCCGCACCGGCGGGCTCCAGCGTGACCGGGTCGCGCACCAGTTCGACGCCGAGGTAGAGCCCGAGGCCGTGCACAGCGCCGATGAGGGGAAACCGGTCGGCGAGCTCGTTGAGTCGCCCTGCGAGGTGAGCGCCGACATCCCGTGCGTTCTGCTGCAGGTGCTCGTCGCGCATGATGTCGAGCACGGTGAGTCCCACCCTGGCGCTCACGGGGCTGCCGCCGGCCGACGAGAAGAAGCTGCCCTCTGCCGCGAACCGCTCCGCGATGTCCCTGGTCGTGATGACGGCGCCGAGCGGATGCCCGTTGCCCATCGCCTTGGCGACGGTGATGATGTCGGGCACCACGCCCTGCTGTTCGCTGCCCCAGAAGTACGAGCCGAGTCGACCGTACCCGACCTGGACTTCGTCGGCGATGCACACTCCGCCGCGCCGACGCACCAGCTCGTAGGCACCGGCGAGATAACCGTCAGGGAGCATGACCCCGCCCGCGTTGCCGAAGACGGGTTCGGCGATGAACCCCGCAAGGCCCGTACCTGCAGCGTCGAGGGCGTCGAGGTCCGCGGCGAGGTCGGCCAGGTACCCGGAGGCGGACCCCGGCCCACGATACTTTCCCCGGTAGCTGTGCGGCGACTCGACGAGACGCACCCAGTCCGGCCGGGTCTCGAGGGCGCGTGGATTGTCGCCGATCGACGAGGACACCGCGTCGGCGCCGACGGTCCAGCCGTGGTACGCCTCGCGCACGGCCAGGATCGTACGCTCCCCGGTGACGGTCTGGGCGAGCCGGAGGGCGAGGTCGACCGCCTCGCTGCCGCTGTTCACGAGGAACACGGTGTCGAGCGGGTCGGGGGCGAGCGCGGCGAGCCGGGACGTGAAGGCGGAGAGCTCTTCGTAGTGGAAGCGCGAATTGGTGTTGAGCAGCGCCCACTGGTCGCGCACGGCGTTCACGAGCCGTGGATGCGCGTGGCCGACGGCCGTCACATTGTTCACCATGTCGACGTAGGTCTGGGCGCGCGTGTCGATGAGGTGGTGCCGCCACCCGCGCTCGATCTGCGGCGGATGCGCGTAGTAGTGCTCCTGCACGCGGGCGAAGGTCGCGTCCCGGCGCTCGAGCAGCGCGTCCGCGTCGGCACGCGGGGCTGCGAGATCGCTCCCGAAGAGCGGCGACGGGTCGGGACTGAGCGCTCGCCAGGCCTCGTCGGCGCCCGGACGCCCGAAAGCCGGACGCACGAAGGCCGGGGGCCGGTGGCCGGCCACGCGGGAGAGCTGGACGGTGAGCGTCTCTGCCACGCCGATCGCATCCCCGGGGGTTACCGCGCGACTGCCCGGTGCGGTCGCCGTGAGCCCGTCGAACCAGAGGTCGACGTCCGCACCGGTGAGCACCCACGCGTCGCCCGACGGGGTGAGCGTTCCGGCGAACGGTGCGCGCACGGTCGTCCCGTCGGGCACGCGTGCGGTGACCGCGAGGGCGAAAGTCGGTGTGGGCGCCGCCGATTCGGGAACGGCCCGCGTGAGTCGGAACTCGCCGTAGCGCGTGACGGCAGCGCCGGTCGCGTCACGCGTGGCCGTCAGCAGTTGCTCTTCGATGCCGGGCTCGAGCCACAGGCCGTCGTCCAGGAGGTGGCTGGTCACCGACAGATCGAGGATGCTCGCGGCATCGAATCCGACATCGAAAAGCCGACCGGCCGTCACGTTCGCAGCGGAGGTGGCCGACCCCGTCGCGCCACGCGCGAGGCGCCACCGGATGAGCGACTCCGCTTCGCCGGGATCGATGCGCCGGGCGACGGCGAAGACCAGCCATTCGTGTGCGCGGTTCTCGTCGGCGTAGGTGTTGCCGGCATCCACCGCCACCTGCTGTTCCCCGCTGACCACCAGTACGGCGGCGCGCAGCACGACGAGCGGCCAGAGCGCAGCGATCTCCGGGTCGGTCAGGGGCATGCGGGCGGCGAAGGCGTCGATGGTCTCGAGAACACGCAGAGGCTCGCTCGGCACGTGGTGCAGCGCCGAGGCGACGGCGACGGCGAGCTCGGCGACGATCCAGCCGCGGGAGACGTCGCCGAAGTCGATCACCCCGGCCGGTGCATCGGCGTCGCTCCTGTCGACGACGATGTTGTCGTCTGTCACGTCGCCGTGGATCACTGCGGTGCGCAAGCCTTCGCGCAGCGGCTCGAGCCGGGCCGATGCATCCAGGGTGGCCTGTTCGACCAGGCGGCGTCGCGCGGGCTGTTCGACATGCCCGGCGAGCCGTTCGACGACCTCGCCGGCGATCCGCAGGTCCCACTGCGTCGACCGGTCGGTTCCCGGGTGCTCGAGCCCGGCCAGGCCCGCCGCCACGCGGCCGGCGATGTCGCCCAGGGAGCGGAGCTGCGCATCCGTGAGGTCGCCCTCATCGGTGAGGGGTTCGCCGTCGATGAAGGTGAGCAGGCGCACGATGTGCGGTCGCCCGTCGAGCTCGACCCACTGCAGGTCGGCGCCGTCGAGGCCGGGGAGCGCGCGGGGTCCGAGCACGCCGCGATCGTGCAGCGCGGACATCGCGATGTTCTGGGCGGCGAGCTCGTCGGCGGCGAAGACCGGATTGGCGATCTTCAGGACGAACCGGCCTGATGGCGCATCGATACGGAAGTTGCGGTCCTGCTGGCTGCCGAGCTCCGTCGGTGTGCCGTCGAGCCCGAAGCGCTCGAGCGCGATGACCCGGGCTTCTGTGGCGGTGACGGCCGGCCGGGGGAGCGCGGAGGGCTGGGCGAGGAAGTCGAAGTTCGGCACGGTACTCTCATCGGGGGTCGGCGTTGGCGCGAAGGCTGCGACCATTCTCCTATCACTCCATCCGTACAGCACGTCACCCGGGGGTCACGATGACAGGCCAGATCCTTCCTCTGCTCGGCCGCGCAGCGATCGTCACCGGCGTCTCCCGGCGCCGCGGGATCGGCTTCGCCGTCGCCCACCGTCTCGCCGAACTGGGCGCGGACCTGTTCGTGCACCACTTCGCACCGCACGACAGCGCGCTGCCCTGGGGTGGGGACGATCTCGACGCTGTCTTCGCCGAACTGCGCGCGGCCCAGGCCCCGGGCGCCCGCTTCGGCGAACTGAGTGCCGATCTCGCCGTAGCGGAGTCGGCGGCCGGGGTCATCCGGGCTGCGACGGACGCGGTGGGCAGCCCGCGCATCCTCGTCTGCAACCACGCGCGCAGCGGCGGCGACGGCTCGATCTTCGACATGACGGCCGAGCGCCTCGACGGGCACTGGTCGGTGAACGCCAGGGCGACGCTGCTGCTCACGCGGTACTTCGCGGAAGCCTTCTCCGGCTCGGCATCGGCGACGGAGACGGAGACGGCGACCATGGAAGGCGCGACGGCCCCCGGAGTCCGGCAGCAGTCGGCCTGGCCGTTCGACGAGTTCCAGACCGGGCGGGTGTTCTGGATGACCTCCGGCCAGCAGGACGGACCGATGCCGGGCGAAGTCGCGTACGCGGCGAGCAAGGCCGCGCTGGCCGGGCTGACTCCGACGGTCGCCAGCGAGCTGCTCACGCGTGGCATCCTTCTCAACACGATCAATCCGGGTCCGGTCAACACCGGCTACCTCGACGAGGAGACCACCGACCGCCCGCTGGATGCGATGCAGGAGCGCCTGCAGGGTCTTCCGTTCGGGCGCTTCGGCGCCCCGGCCGATCCCGCCCGCCTGATCGGCTGGCTCGCCACCGACGAAGGTCGCTGGGTGGTCGGCCAGGTCATCACGAGCGACGGCGGTTTCCGGCTGTGACGATGCCCCTGCGGGAGGGCGTCGTTGCCAGCCAACGTTAGGCCAGCCGTGCCTAAGATCACTCTGTGAAGAACCCGGGGACAGTCGCGCTCGCGGCTGTGATCGATGTCGCCGGGGTGGTCCTCTTCGTCATCCTCGGCCGGTCGAGTCATGCGGAGGACCTCAACTCGATCGGCACGCTCGACACGCTCTGGCCGTTCCTCGCCGGACTCGCTCTCGGCTGGGTGCTCACCTTCGCCTGGCTCCGCCCGCTCGCGATCCTCTGGCCGGGCATGCCCATCTGGATCATCACGGTCGCGGCGGGAATGCTCTTCCGTGCGTCCGCCGGACAGGGCGTCGACTTCGCATTCGTCATCGTCGCGACCGTCTTCCTCGGCCTCTTCCTCGTCGGCTGGCGCCTGATCGCAATGCCGATCGCACGTCGCCGCGTCGCCTGAGTGCAACCGGCGGCGGCGGTCTACTCGACGATCTGAAGTTCGCGGCTCGTGTCGTTCAGGCGGCGCCCACCGTCGGCCGTGGCCACCACGATGTCCTCGATGCGCACGCCGAAACGGTCGGGAAGGTAGATCCCGGGCTCGATCGAGAAGCACATGCCGGCTTCGATGGGATGCTCCTCACCTTCGACCATGTACGGCGGCTCGTGCGTCGTGAGACCGATGCCGTGCCCCACGCGATGGATGAAGCGGTCGCCGTAGCCGGCATCCGTGATGACCCGGCGGGCCACCCGATCGATCTCCTGGCACGGGACCCCGACGGCCACCGCCTCGAAGGCCGCCTGCTGCGCCAGCCTGACGATCTCGAACACCTCGCGTTCCTCTGCGGTCGGCTCCCCGACGTGGACGGTCCTCGTGGTGTCCGACCCGTAGCCGTCCTTGAGGCCGCCGAAGTCGAGCACGATCATGTCGCCCCGCTCGATCGTGCGTGTCCCCGCCTCGTGGTGCGGGTTGGCCCCGTTGGGTCCCGAGCCGACCACGGTGAAATCGACCTGTGAATGGCCGTGCTCCCGCAGGAGCGCGGCCAGGTCGGCGGCGACCTCGTTCTCCGTCCGGCCCGCGAAACGCACGTGGATGATCTGCTCGAAGGTGGCGTCCGCCGCCGCGCCCGCGGATGCGAGCCTCTCGATCTCGTCGTCGCCCTTCACCGCGCGCAGCATCGGGAGGGCACGGGTCATGGCCTCGAACTGCGCGTGCGGTAGCTTCTGCTGGAGGCCGAGCAGGTGCATCGCCCAGGTGGAGTCCGAGATGGCGTAACGCCCCTCCGGCGCCAGGAGTCCGGCGGTCGGGACGTACTCGTCGGTGCCGTCGGACCAGTCGACGAGGCGAACGCCGCCTGCGCCCGTGGCAGCCTCCGCGCTGTCGTGCTCGAGCACGGGAACCACCATGCTGGGTTCGCCATCGGCAGGGATCACGAGCAGCGTGATGCGCTCAGTGACGGCGACCGGCAGATAGTCGATGAAGTAGGCGAGATCGGGCCCGGGCGCGATCAGCAGACCGTCGAAACCGGCCTCCCGCGCGTGGACGGCTCCGCGCTGCAGGCGCGCGGCGTAATCGTCGGCGGTGAACGGTCGCATCGTGGGCTCCAGTCTTTCGGGTGCTCTGGTCTTTCAGGTGCTCGGTCTTTCAGCCGTTCTGGGCGTCGAGCGGGCCGAGATAGGCGTTGGCCACCGTCGAATGCGCTGATTCCGCATCCGACGGGTGGAAGATTCCCGCCAGCACGTCGCGGTAGAGCCGTCCGAGTTCGCTTCCCGAGAAGTAGGTCGACCCGCCGCTGACCCGCACCGCCTGGTCGACGACGTGCCTGGCCGTCTCTGTCGCACGGATCTTCAGGCCGACGAGCCGGGGGAACCAGAGGCTCCCGTGGTCGACCCGCTCGTCGACATCGTGGGCGAGCGCGTCGAGTTGCGGGTAGATGCCGTCCTGGGCGATCGCGGCATCCGCGATACGCCACCGGATGTCCGGGTCCTGTGCGTAGCTGCGCCCGTCGTTCTTGAGCGAGGTCCGTCGTCGCGCGGCAGCGATGCCGAGTTCGAGGGCGCGGGCGCCGATTCCTGTGTACACGGCGGCGAGGAGGATCTCGAAGTTCGCGAAGATGGCGAAGACGAGCGAGTCCGGGTTGGGACCAGGGTCGAGCCTGCGCACGATCCGGTCGGCCGGGGCGAAAGCCCCGTCGAGCACGGTCGTGTTGCTCTGGCTGGCCCGCATCCCGATCGTGTCCCAGTCCTCCTTCACCTCGAACCCGCCGCGGTCGCGCGAAATGAAGCCGTAGACGATCTTCGGGGCGTCCGCGCTGGTGGTGTCGAGCCCCATGGTCCCCAGCTGCGTCCAGGCGGGGGAGAGGGAGGTGAAGATCTTCGTTCCGTAGTAGCGGTAGCCTCCGTCGGGCTCCGGCCGCGCATCCGTCGTCGAACCGAACAGCACGAGATCGTTGCCGGCCTCGCTCAGCCCGAAGGCGAAGATCTCGCCGCTCCCGGCTTCGCGCAGCACGAAATCGAGGGAGTCGTCGCCGCGGTCGTGCAGCACTTTCGCCACTCCGGTCCAGACCAGGTGCATGTTGACGGCGAGCGCTGTCGCCGGCGCCGCCGATGCCAGGCGCAGCTGCTCCCTCGCCGTGCTCCCCAGGCTGAGCCCGAGGCCGCCGAACTCGACAGGGACCAGCGCCTTCAGGTATCCGAGTTCGACCAGCTCGGCGAGATCGTCGTCGAAGAACGTGTTCTCGCGGTCATGCACGGACGCGCGCGATCGGATGCGTTCGAGCAGGTCGTCGGTCAGCAGCGGGTCAGAGGGGTGCGCGCTCTCGGTCACACCTGAAGCCTACGCAGCGGCGCCCTTCTTGCGCCCGATCCATCGGGCGATCCACCACGCGATCGCTCCGATCACGCCGAGCACGACGAGCCAGGGGAGTGCGACGCCCAAGGCGATCAGGAGGCCGTTGACGGCTGCGACGAGCGCGTTCCAGCCGGCCGTCAGTCCGCTCCAGAATGTGCCGGGCGCGGCAGCGGCGACCGTGCCCTTCGCGTGGAAAGTGACGGTGATCGTCGACATCGCCACCTGGTCGGCGAGCGCCTTCTGCTGGGCGCGCAGGCTGTCCAGCTGCCCCTGCCGATCCGACAGCGTCGACTCGATGGTGATGAGGTCGGCCGTGGTCGTCGCCTTGGCCATCAGGGCGAGCAGCCGGTCGACCGAGGCCTGCAGCGCGGTGATCCGGCCGTCGATGTCGTTGGCCTGGGTGGTGACATCCGTCGCGGTGAACGCGGCGGAGTCCACGGTACCGAGCCGCTTGATGCTCGTGAGTGTTGCGTCGAGATTCGACGACGGGATGCGGAGCACGAGCGTCGCATTCGCCTTCTCGGTGTCCGTTCCCGGCTGCTCCGAGCTGTTGTCGACCCGTCCGCCCGCGCCGATGACGATCGCCGACGCCCGGTCGGCGGCCGCGATCGGGTCGTCGGCCGTGAGGGATACCGACCCGGTCGTGACGACATCCCGGTTCGGCGAGATGACGGAGTCGCTCTTCGCTGCCGGGTCGGCGACGCTGCCACCGGCATCCTGTGGTTTGCCCTGCACGGCGGTGCCGCCGGAGCCCGCCGAAGTCGAGGATCCGCCGCCCCCGGTGCATCCTGCCAGCAACAGTGCGACGACCACCAGCACTGCTGCGCCACCCCATATGCGCTTCATGGCATAAGAGTAGGAGCGGTATGTCTGCCATGGGATCACGGTCCGGCGACGATACGGTCACGAAACGGTCTCGCGGCACGACGGCATAATAAGGGGATGGGGTGGCTGGCCGAGCGGACGCGAACACTCTTCGGCCGTCCCGCCCCCATCCTCCACGTCGCCGGGGACGAAGGCGACGGCCCCGTCGTCGTGCTCGTGCACGGCATCGCGTCGTCGTCGGTCACCTTCAAGAACCTCGTGCCGCTGCTGGAGCCGACGCACCGGGTGATCTCGATCGACATCCTCGGCTTCGGCAGGTCGCCGGCGCCAGCGGATGCCGAATACACGATCGAAGAGCACGTCGCCTGGCTGCACGCCACCCTCCGCGCGCTCAAGGTGCGCGAGTTCGTACTCGTCGGGCACTCACTCGGAAGCCTGATCGTCGGGCGCTACGCCGCCAAGCATCCGTCGGGGATCACCCGGCTCGTGCTGGTCGGGCCGCCGGTGTACGGATCGCCGAACGAGATCGGCGACAGGCGCGTGCGGAGCCGCGTGAGCGCATACCTGCGCGCCTACGAATTCCTGAGGGCGAACAAGGAATTCACGATGTTCAACGCGTCGGTGCTCGCCAGGATGCTCCCGATCAAGGGGGTCTTCGAGGTGAACGAGAAGAACTGGGACCCGTTCGTCAAATCGCTCGAGCACTGCATCGAGTCGCAGACGATCGTCAGCGACCTCGCACGCGTGCGCGTGCCGATCGAGGTCGTCTACGGCTCGCTCGACGCGTTCATCGCGCCGGGCAGCCTGGCGGTGATCGGGACGATGCGCCACGTCGAGATGCACCGGGTCGAAGGAAACGACCACATCATCCGCAAAAGGATGGCACGGGTCGTCGCGGTCGCGGTCGGGTGACGGGGGCGGTCAGAGGGCCGGGACCATCGCGGCGGCCGCGTCGAGGTAGGCGTCCCCGTCGAAGTGGATGAAGATCGATGACTGCACGATGTAGCCCTGCACGATGCCGACATAGAGACCCGAATAGAGCTGAGCGCCGCGCTCGGCCTCGGCCTCGGGGAGTCCGAGCTCCTTCAGGTACCAGGTGCGCAGGTAGTCGTGGAAGATCTTTTTGACCCGATCGCCGACCCGCGCGAGGGTCGATTTTACGCCCGGCTCGACGGCGGCGTGCGCCCAGATCTGCACGAGGATGCTGAGCTCGCCGACCTCGTGCTGGAGCCCCGACATCACGACCCGGACCATCTCGCCGGGGGAGGGCATCGGGGTCTGGGTCTGCGCGAACTCGAGCTCGCCGAACCGGAGGTCGAGGACCTCCATGATCGCCAGGGTGATCAGTTCGTCTTTGCTCTTGTAGTGCCCGTAGATGGCACCGGCGGAGAGTCCGCTCTCGGCGATGATGTCGGCCATCGAGGTGGCCGCGAATCCCTTGCGGGCGAAACAGCGGAGCGCTGCGGTCGCGATCTCGTGGCGACGGGCCTCGCGATGGGCGTCGGTGACCTTCGGCATGCTCCCACCTTAAAAAAGAATGTTCGTTCTTGACAAGTCGACGCCAGCGTATCACCATAAAGAACGAATATTCTTTTTATTTGGAGCAGATCATGGCGAACATCGAAACACGTCAGCCCCACACGGCCTGGGGCCGTGCCGTCGGAATCGCGATCGCAGGCGCGGTCGTCGTCGTCGCCATCCTGCTCGCCTTCGTCTGGCCGATCATCACCGCGTCGGTCAAGAACGTGCCGATCGCCGTCGCCGGGTCGGCCGAACAGGTCAAAGCCGTGACCACGGCGCTCGAGTCGAAGTCGAATGGCGCCCTCGACGTCACCGCGGTCTCCGACCGTGCAGCCGCCGTCGACCTGATCAAGACACGGGACGTCTACGGTGCGATCATCCTCGGCGAACAGCCCGAAGTGCTCACCGCGTCCGCCGGGGGTCCGGCTGTGAGCCAGCTCCTCGGGCAGCTTGCGGGCCAGCTGCAGGTGCAGGCCAACGAGCAGGCCGCCGCCGCGGTGCAGCAGGCGATCGCCGCAGGCAAGGCGCCGGCCGGAACGGTGCCGCCGGCCATCACCGTGAAAGTCACCGACGTCGTGCCTCTCAGCTCGGGCGATCCGCGCGGACTCGGCCTGACCGCCGCATCCTTCCCGCTCGTCCTCGGCGGCATCATCGGCGGCGTGCTCATCTCACTGCTCGTGGTCGGCCCCTGGCGGCGCCTCGTGAGCGTGGTCGTCTACGGCCTGGTCGCCGGGTTCTCGGTGGTCGGGATCATGCAGGGCTGGTTCGGGGTGCTGGAGGGCAGCTTCTGGATCAACGGTCTGGCGGTCTCGCTGGCGATGGCTGCGACGGTCTCGCTGATCGTCGGCATGAACGCCCTCATCGGCCGGGCCGGCATCGCAGTCGGAGCCATCATCACCATGCTGATCGGCAACCCGCTGTCGTCCGCCGCACAGCCACTCCAGTTCACGGTCGCGCCGTGGGGCGCCGTCGGCCAGTGGTTCGTGCCCGGAGCGTCCGCCACGCTCATCCGCGACCTGTCCTACTTCCCCGACGCAGACACCACCTTCCCGTGGTTCGTGCTCGCCGGATGGACCGTGCTCGGGATGATCGCGATGGTCGCCGGGCACTTCCGCAACCAGGAGGTCGTGCACGTGGAGGACGCCCTGGAGAAGCCGGACGGGAAAGCCGAACAGGAGGACGCGCTCCAGCCCGCCTAGGCTGGAGGCATGCAGACCAGGACACTCGGACGCACAGGACGCACCGTCTCCGTCATCGGACAGGGCACGTGGCAGCTCGGAGCAGACTGGGGTGACGTGACGGAAGCCGATGCGCTCGCGGTGCTCGAAGCATCCGCCGACGCCGGGGTGACCTTCTTCGACACGGCCGATGTGTACGGCGACGGGCGCAGCGAACAGGTGATCGGAACGTTCCTGGCCGCGCATCCCGACAGCGGAATCACGGTTGCCACGAAGATGGGACGACGTGAGGCGCAGGACCCGTCGAACTTCACGCTCGCGAAGTTCCGGGAATGGACCGACCGGTCACGCCGCAACCTCGGTGTCGACACGCTCGACCTGGTGCAGCTGCACTGCCCGCCGACGCCGGTCTATTCGACGGATGCGGTGTACGACGCGCTCGACACCCTCGTATCCGACGGGGCGATCGCCGCCTACGGAGTGAGCGTCGAGACGTGCGACGAAGCCCTCACGGCGATCGCGCGACCGGGCACGGCGACCGTGCAGATCATCCTCAATGCGTTCCGGCTGAAGCCGCTCGACGCGGTGCTGCCCGCAGCTCGCGATGCGGGGGTCGGCATCATTGCGCGGGTTCCGCTTGCGTCGGGGCTGCTGAGCGGCAGGTACACGGCCTCGACCACGTTCTCGCCCGACGACCACCGCTCATACAACCGCCACGGCGAGGCGTTCGACGTCGGCGAGACTTTCTCCGGCGTCGACTTCGAGACGGGGGTGGCCGCCGCACAGGAATTCGTCACACTCGTACCGGCGGGTCTCACGCCGGCGGAGGCTGCGATCGCGTGGGTCGCCGAACAAGACGGCGTGAGCACGGTCATCCCCGGCGCCCGCTCGGTGGAGCAGGCGCAAAAGAACGCGGCTGCCGGGTCCGTCGGCGACCTGGGCGCGGCGTTCGACGGCGCCGTCGTCGCCCTGTACGACCGGCGCCTGCGCGCGGCGATCCACCCCCGCTGGTAGCCGGGCGGCTCAGGAGGGCTGCACCGGCACGGGCTCGGTGTCGGGGATGGGGCTCGCGTCGCGGCCGCGCAGGTCGGGATGCCACCGGTGCGCGAGCGCAGGCACGATGAAGCCGACGAGCGCGAAGGCGCTCGCTGCCCAGAAGGCGCCGATCGGGCCGTGGGAGTCGATGAGGAAGCCGGCTAGTGCCGACCCGAGAGCCGCACCGATGAGCTGGCCGGTGCCGACCCATCCGTAAGCCTCTGCCGTGTCGCTGAACTTGACGCTCGCCGAGACGATCGAGAAGAGCACGGCAAGGGCGGGCGCGATGCCGAGTCCGGCGATGATCAGCGTGAGCGACAGGCCCCACCAGGTGGCCAGCGCGAACATCGAGATCGTCACGCCCACGAACACGATGAACATGCGACGGGCGGTCGCCCACGGTCCGATCGGTATGTGGCCGAATGCGAGACCGCCGACGAGCGAGCCGAGCGACCAGATCGCCAGCACGACGCCCGCCTCCGGACCCTGGTCGCCGAAGTTCGCCACCACACCGGCCTCGATCGCCGCGCAGGACCCGATGAGGAGGAAGCCGACGACGGTGGCGAGCAGCACAGGTGGCCGCTGCAGCACGGAGCCGAAGCGGCGTTTGCTGCGGGGGATGCGCACCCGGCCGACCTCGGGGGAGGAGATGAACCAGGTTCCGCCGGCAAGCATGATGGCGACCGACATGAGGATGCCCTCCACGGTGCCGATCTGGGTCGCGACGAAGGTGATAGCCACGGGTCCCGCGATCCAGATGATCTCCTGGGCCGAGGCGTCGAGGGAGAAGAGCGGCGTGAGCTGCCGGGAATTGACCATCTTCGGATAGATGGTGCGCACGGCCGGCTGGATCGGCGGCATGCTCAGCCCGGCGAAGAAGGCGATACCCATCGTCACCGGGATCGGCAGCACGAAGATCCCGATGGTCGCGATCGCCGCCGAGCACAGGATGAGCGTCGTCCACAGCACGATGCGCATGCCGAGCACGCCCATCAGCCGGCTGGTCATCGGGCCGGCGATGGCCTGGCCGATGCTCATCGCGCCGAGCACGAGCCCGGCGGCCCCATAGGAGTGGTGGACCCGTTCGATGTGCAGCAGGAATGCCAGTGAGAGCATGCCGAACGGGAAACGGGCGGTCAGCTGGGCAGCGATGATGCGAGCGACGCCGGGGGTCTTCAGAAGGCTCGTATAGCTGCTCACAAGGTGCCCAGTCTATCGGTCGGCACCCCTGTCGGTAGCGGGTCGTAGGGTGTGCATAACTCGGAAAAGTTATGCACATCTGTGGATGACACGCCCACTAGATGTGGGGTTACGCGTGTCGTGAGACCCCGCTATATAGTGGTCACACGCCAATACGTAGCTAGTGGAAATGCCCCCACGATTGGGGCGTGACAGAGCGATTTCAGGGGAATAAAAGGCGTCTGCAGACCGGATCATCCGGTGAGGTTTCGCCGTTCGCGCAGAACGGCAGGAAGAGGGAGAAGAAGTGGCAATCACCGTCGTCAAGCGGAACGGCCAGCGTGAGCCGTACGACGCGAACAAGATCAACCTGGCGATCGAGCACGCCTCACAGGGGCTCGACGAGAACATCACCTGGGTCACCCAGATCGCGAGCGAACTCGAACTCACCCTGTTCGACGGCATCACGACCCAGCAGCTCGATGAAGCCGTCATCCAGGTGGCGCTCCAGAATGTCAAGGACGACCCGGCGTTCGACATCGTCGCGGCGCGCCTGCTGCTGAAGACGATCTACAAGCGCGTCCTCGGCGACTACGAGTCGGCCGACGAGCTCAAGTCGCTGCACACGAGCCACTTCCGCGGGTACATCGACCGCGGCGTCTCGGAGCAGCTGCTCGACCCGCGCTTCACGGCGCTGTACGACCTCGACCGACTCGCCGCCGCCCTCGAGCCCGACCGCGACGAGCTCCTCAAATACATCGGTGTCGTGACCCTCAACAACCGTTACGGTATCAAGGCCCGCAACGGCGAGACGCTCGAGGTGCCCCAGTTCTTCTGGATGCGCATCGCGATGGGCCTCGCCCTCAACGAGGCCGACCCGACCCACCACGCCCTCGAGTTCTACACCAAGATGTCGAAGCTCGAATACCTCGCGGCCGGCTCCACGCTGGTCAACGCCGGCACCGCGTACCCGCAGCTCTCCAACTGCTTCGTCATGGAGATGCAAGACGACATCGAGCACATCGCCAAGTCGGTGCGCGACGTCATGTGGCTCACCAAGGGCACCGGCGGCATCGGCCTTTCGGTCACGAAACTGCGGGCGCAGGGTTCGCCCATCCGCTCGAACAACACCACATCGACCGGGCCGATCCCGTTCATGCACACCATCGACTCGGTGCTGCGCGCCGTCAGCCGCGGCGGCAAGAAGTTCGGCGCACTGTGCTTCTACATGGAGAACTGGCACCTGGACTTCCCGGAGTTCCTCGACCTGCGCCAGAACTCCGGCGACCCGTACCGTCGCACCCGCACGGCGAACACGGCCGTCTGGATCAGCGACGAGTTCATGAAGCGCGTCCAGAACGACGAGGCCTGGTACCTCTTCGACCCGCTGGAGGTCGCCGACCTCAACGAGCTGTACGGCAAGGCCTTCTCCGAGCGTTACGCCCACTACGTCGCGGAGGCCGAAGCCGGCCGCCTGCACATGTTCAAGAAGATCACCGCGCGCGAGCAGTTCAAGGCGATCCTGATGAGCCTCCAGACCACCAGCCACCCGTGGCTCACCTGGAAGGACACCATCAACAACCGTGCCCTCAACAACAACACCGGCACGATCCACCTGTCGAACCTGTGCACCGAGATCTGCCTGCCGCAGGACCGCGACAACGTCTCCGTCTGCAACCTCGCGTCGATCAACCTCACGCGCCACCTCGAGAACGGCGTCTTCGACTGGGCGCGCATCGAGGAAAGCGCCCGCAGCGCGGTCCGCCAGCTCGACAACCTCATCGACATCACCATCTCGAGCGTCGACGAGGCCGACTTCTCGAACACACAGAACCGCGCGATCGGCCTCGGCGTCATGGGCTTCACCGACGTGGTCGAGAAGCTCGGCATCAGCTACGAGAGCGAAGAGGCATACGACCTGATCGACGAGATCATGGAGCACGTCTCCTACGCGGCGATCGACGAGAGTGCGGAACTCGCCAGGGAGCGGGGCGCATACCCGAACTTCGAGGGTTCGCGCTGGTCGCAGGGCCTGGTGCCGTTCGACAGCATCGCCCTCACCGAGCAGGACCGCGGCGTGCCGATCAAGGTCAACCGCAAGACGCGTCTCGACTGGGATGCCCTGCGTGCGAAGGTCAAGGGCGGCATGCGCAACGCGACGCTGATGGCGATCGCGCCCACCGCATCCATCGGTCTCGTCGCGGGCACCACGCCCGGGTTCGACCCGCAGTTCTCGCAGATCTTCAGCCGCTCGACCTCGTCGGGCAAGTTCCTCGAGGTCAACCGCAACCTCGTCTCGGCGCTCCAGGCCGAAGGCATCTGGGAGAAGGTCCGCGAGTCGATCCTGCGCAGCCAGGGCGACATCCAGGGAATCGCTGAGATCCCGGATGCGATCAAGGCGACCTACAAGACCAGCTTCCAGCTCTCGCCCTACTCGTTCATCGAGGTCGCGGCGCGTGCCCAGAAGTGGATCGACCAGGCCATCAGCCGCAATATGTACCTCGAGACGCGCGATCTGGGCGACATGATGGACATCTACTACGCCGCGTGGGAGCGTGGAGTGAAGACCACCTACTACCTGCACATGAAGCCGCGTCACCAGGCCGAGCAGTCGACCGTCAAGGTCAACAAGGCCGAAGAGATCGCGGGCGGTGCAGCACGCAAGGGCTTCGCATCCGTCGGAGCAGGCGAGGGTGCGGATGCCGCCCCGGCCGCCGCACCGGCTCCGGCTCGCCGCGGCTTCGGCTTCGGAGGACTCGCGACAGGTGGTGACAAGTAAATGAGCAACACCACCACCCGCGTCGAGGAGTATTACGTTCCGGTCGACCCGATGGACGACCTGCAGTGCGAGTCGTGCCAGTGAATTTATCGGCACAGTCACTGAACACGAACGAGTAAGAAGAGAGACGAACACACATGGCGATTTTGGGAACGGGAATCCAGGAAGGATTGCTTCTCAAGCCGGTCACCTACAAGTGGGCGATGGACCTGTACGACCAGGCAGTCGCGAACACCTGGTTCCCGAACGAGATCCAGCTCGGCGAGGACATCGCCGATTTCAAGAAGATGACGGATGAGGAACGCCACGCCATCACGTTCCTCATGAGCTACTTCAACCCGAATGAGCTGCTGGTGAACAAGGCGCTCGCGTTCGGCGTGTATCCGTACCTCAACGCTGCAGAGGCGCACCTGTACCTCGCTAAGCAGATGTGGGAGGAGGCGAACCACTGCATGTCGTTCGAGTACGTCCTCGAGACGTTCCCGATCGACCGTGAGGCGGCGTATAACTCGCACATCGACGTTCCCTCGATGGCGCGCAAGGAGGAGTTCGAGATCCGCTTCATCAAGCGGATGACCGAAGAGACCCTCGACATCACGACGACGGCGGGCAAGCAGGACTTCATCCGCAACCTCGTGGCGTACAACGTGATCCTCGAGGGGATCTGGTTCTACTCGGGCTTCATGGTCGCGTTGTCGTTCCGTCAGCGCAACCTGCTGCGCAACTTCGGTTCCCTCATGGACTGGGTTGTGCGCGACGAGTCGCTGCACCTCAAGTTCGGCATCAACCTCATCCTGACGGTGCTGGAGGAGAACCCCGACCTGCAGACGCCGGAGTTCGCGGCGGAGATCCGGCAGATGATCCTCGATGCCGTCGAGATGGAAGAGGAGTACAACCGTGACCTCCTGCCGAACGGCATCCTGGGCCTGAACGCGAATTACATCAACCAGTACGTCAAGTACCTGGCCGATCGCCGCCTGGAGGAGCTCGGTTTCGAGGCCGAGTACAAGGTGTCAAACCCGGCGAAGTGGATGGCGACGGCGAACGACACGCTGGAGCTGGTCAACTTCTTCGAGTCGACGAACACGTCGTACGAGTCGAACGCGAAGGCGTCGACCGGGAGTCGTTAGGCCACTATCGCCTGTAGCCGCGTGCCCGTCACGTCGGTGCGTTCCTTCCCGCGAGAGCGGGTGGGGCTGTAACGACGCGGCGGGCATTCGCGTTGTGGGGCTGTGCGCCGTCAGCTGACGCGGCGACGGCGGAGGAGTGCTGTCACGATTGCGCCTGCGATTGCCAGGGCTGCTCCGCCCAGGAAGACCCACGCGAACCCGGCGGCGAGTGCGGTGTCGACGGCTGTACCGTCGCTGACCAGGCGCGCAGTCTGGGCAGCAGCGAGGGTGCTGAGTGCGGCGAGTCCGATGGCGCCACCGATCTGCTGGCTGGTGTTGACGAGGCCGCTGGCGAGGCCGGAGTCGACGAGGGCGACCCCGTTCACTGCGAGCTGGGTGGTGGTCACGAATGCTGCGCCGAGTCCGATTCCGACGAGGATGCTCGGCCCGAGCAGACCGGTGAGGTATGACGCTTGCGGGCCGGCGACTGCGAGCCAGACCAGGCCGGCTGCCAGCACGACGAGCGCCGCAACGAGGGTGGGCCGGAGTCCGGCCCGGTTGACGACCGAGGGTACGATACCGGCGATGACGACGAGAGACCCGGCGAGCGGCAGCTGGCTGAGGCCGGCGCTGAGTGCGCTGTAGTGGAGTACGTCCTGCAGGTAGACCGAGAGTGCGAAGAACAGGGCGGTCGTCGCTCCGCCGACGAGCAGCATCACCAGGTTCCCTGCTGATGCGTCGCGGTTGCGGAAGAAGCTGAACGGTACGAGGGGGCTGGCCGAGCGGCGTTCGATGACCACGAATGCGATGAGCAGCGCGGCGGCTACCGCAGCGAGTCCGAGCGTGACCGGGTGGAGCCATCCGAGCTGGGCGGACTGGCTGAGGGCGGCGACCGCTGCGGTGATCCCTCCGGTGACGGTGATCGCCCCGGCGATGTCGAGGCGTTCGGGCGCGTGGCGCGGGTCCCGTGTGACGAGGAACGGGATGACCGCGATCACGAGCACACCGACGGGCACATTGACGAAGAAGACCGCCTGCCATCCGAAGGCCGCTGTGAGGACGCCTCCGAGGAGGACGCCGGCGGCGCTTCCGATCCCGGCGACGGCGCCCCAGATGCCGAGGGCCTTTGCGCGGTCCCTGCCGTCGAACAGATGGGTCACGAGGGCAAGGGATGCGGGCGCGAGCAGGGCGGCGGATGCTCCCTGGAGCGCGCGGGCGGTCAGCAGCATCCCGCCGCTGATGGAGAGCCCGGCGAGGGCCGATGCGGCGATGAATCCGGCGACGCCGATCAGGAACACGCGTCGGTGGCCGAGTCGGTCTGCGAGCCGTCCGCCGAGTAGGAGAAGACCGCCGAACGGGAGAACGTAGGCGGTGATGATCCAGCCGAGGGCTGCCGTGTCGAGGTGGAGCTGGCTTCCGAGTGACGGGAGTGCGATGTTGACGATGGATGCGTCGAGGACGACCAGGAACTGGGCGAGGGCGAGCACGGTGAGGGCCCACCACCGGTGGGTGCTGCGGGGTGAGGGTGCGGAGCCGGTCGCGATTGCGATCCCGGGCGTGTCGGCGGAGGAGGTGAGCATGTCGTTTGCCTTTCGATAAGTGAGTGACTGATCAGTCACTCTTTGATGGAAAGAAGAGCCCCGCACGTGCGGGGCTTCAACAGGGCGGGGCTAGTTCGTTTCGGGGTGGCGGATGCCGTCGGTGAGGAGTTGCGCCCAGTCTTCCGGGATCTTCTCGAGTCCGGCCGTCACGATGAGATGACACAGCTGGCCGTAGGCGATGAAGCGCTGAACCGCTGCGTCTCCGGCGCCGGAACGATCCCGGGCGAAGCGGGTCACCCGCGCTAGCCCGCGTCGGAGCGAATCCCCGATTTCGGGGATTTCGGCCACCGACTGGGCATGAACCTGAAGGAGAAGGAGTGAGCGATCGCCGATCAGGTCCGCGTATGCGCCACCCATGGCGAATAAGATCTCGGATGGCGTCTGAGCGCCGGCTTCCTCGGCGCCGCGCGCGAGCGACTCTTCGATCAGTTCGAAGCAGCGGTCGAGGGCAGCCACGAACAGGGTCTCTTTGCCGGGGAAGAGCTTGAAGACGTATGCGGGAGAAATCCGGGCGTGCTCGGCGACCGCTGCGATCGGCGTTCCGAGGTATCCGTTCGTCGCGAAGACCTGGATCGCGCTCGTGATGACCGTGTCGCGCCGGGCGTCTGCGGTTGAGAGGGGGGTGCGCGTCCGCGCGGTTGCTGGCATGTGAGTGACTGTACACTCACTCTCGTAGATCGCGCAAGGGGTTGGTTGGCAGGGGGAGTCCTCCGAGCGGCCCCGCGCGTGGGTGTGGCCGGCGCCAGGTGGGTGTGCCCGCCAGGTCGGTACAAGCCCGCCAGCTCGAACGGGCGGGCACGTACCGAAGTGGCGGGCACACTCCTGCATGGGCACGGGCACGACCGCGAGAGGATAGGAGGGTGCCCATACTGATCCAGGCTGACGAGCTCGCCGCCGAGCTCGCGACATCCACGCCACCCCGCCTCCTCGACGTCCGCTGGAAGCTGGGCGGCCCACCTGGACGCCCGCTCCACGCCGCAGGCCACATCCCGGGCGCCGTGTACGTCGACCTCGACACTGAGCTGGCGGGCCACGGCCTCCCGACCGACGGGCGGCACCCGCTCCCCGATGTCGCCGTGCTCCAGGCGGCCGCTCGTCGCTGGGGTCTCAACCCGGGCGAAGCGGTCGTCGTCTACGACGACCTGTCTGCGCTGTCCGCGGCGCGCGCCTGGTGGCTTCTGCGGTACGCCGGCCTCAGCGACGTGCGGGTACTCGATGGTGGGCTGACGGCCTGGATCGGCGCCGGTTTCGAGCTGGAGTCGGGCGACATCGTGCCCCAGCCGGGCACCGTCGAACTCAGTTACGGCCACCTCCCGGCACTCGACGCGGATGCGGCCGCAGCGCTCGCCCGCGACGGCGTGCTCCTCGACGCGCGGGCGGGAGAGCGTTACCGCGGCGAGGTCGAGCCGATCGATCCTCGCGCCGGCCACATCCCGGGCGCCGTCAGCGCCCCCACCACCGACAATCTCGGTGCGGACGGCCGCTTCCTGCCGGCGGACGTTCTCGCGGCACGCTTCGCGGCGCTCGGCGTCACGGCGGATGCTCCGGTCGGCGCCTACTGCGGCTCCGGCGTCACGGCGGCCCACGAGGTCCTCGCACTCGAACTCGCGGGCTTCGACGGCGCAGTGTTCCCCGGCTCATGGTCGGCATGGTCGAATGACCCGGAACGTCCGGTCGCCTCCGGCACCTCCGGCACCCTCGGCACCTCCGGCACCTCCGGCACCTCCGGCACCTCCGGCACCTCCGGCACCCCCGGCACGGCACCGCCGGTGTAACACGGGGCAACAGCCCTATGCCCGAACTGCGAGCACGCCTAATGTCAACGCATGACCACTGTGGACGCACATCCGGACGAGCGGCCCTTCGGCCTGCTCGCTTTCGGTGACCTCCACGACCAGAGGGCGGTGAGTGCTACGGACGGAGTCCTCGATTCGGCGGCCGCCCTGATCGGCAACACGCCTGTGGTCGAGTTGCATTCGCTCACGCGCGGCCTGCCCGGTCGCGTGCTGGTGAAGCTGGAATGCCGCAACCCGGGCGGTTCGTCGAAAGACCGGGTGGCGCTCAACATGATCCGCACCGCAGAGGCGACTGGCGTGCTCCTGCCCGGCGGCACGATCGTCGAAGCGACCTCCGGCAACACGGGCATCGGGCTCGCGCTCGTCGGCCGCCTCACCGGGCATCCGGTCGTCATCGTGCACAGCGCCGACATCTCCGACGAGAAGCGCGCCGTTCTCACGGCGTACGGTGCGCGCCTCGTCGAAGCCGACTGGGAGGCAGAGCCGAGCAACCCGGCGAACCCGCGTGCCGTCGCCGACCGCATCGCAGCGGAGACGCCGGGGGCGTGGCGTTCGTCCCAGTTCGAGAATCTCGCCAACCCGCACGCGCACTACCAGTCGACCGGGCCCGAGATCTGGCGCCAGACCGCGGGAACGGTCACCCATTTCGTCGCGTCCATCGGTACCGGCGGCACGGTCAGCGGCGCCGGCCGCTTTCTCAAGGATGTGAGCGCGGGTGCCGTCCGCGTCATCGGAGCGAACCCCGCAGGTTCGACCTACGCCGGCGACGCACCTGGACAGATCGTCGTCGACGGTGTCGGGACGAGCTGGCCGCGCGAACACTGGCCGTCGACATTCGACCGGGATCTCGTCGACGACGTGCAGACGGTCGACGACCGCACTGTCTATGCGACCATCCACCGGCTCGCGGCGGAGGAAGCCCTTCTGCTCGGCCCGTCGTCCGGGCTGGCCGTCGCCGTCGCGCTCCAGCAGGCGGCCACGGCCGACCCGGGCGCGGTCATCGTCGCGATCGCCCCCGACGGCGGCATCAACTACCTGACCAAGGCGTACAACCCGGTGTGGCTGGCGAAGGCCGGGCTCACCCCATCCGACGACCAGTGACAACACACAGTGACGAGTAGTTTCTCACCATGACCCTTCTGCATTTCGGCTGGTTCCTGGGTGCCGGTTTCGGCGTCCAGGGCTGGGGCGACCCCACGTACGGCATCGGCTACGACTGGAAGCAGCCGCAGGTCTACCAAGACGCGGCGAGGCTGTTCGAGGCGAGCGGTTTCGACCTGTTCATCATCGAGGACGGCGTCGCGGTGCCCGACACGTACGGCGGGACAGCGGAGGTCAACCTCGCCAACGCCCGGTTCGTGCCGAAGCACGACCCGCTGCCGCTGGTTCCTTACCTGTTGGGCGCAACGCAGCACCTCGGGATCGTTCCGACCCTGAGCGCCAGCTTCTACGAGCCGTTCACGGCGGCGCGACTGCTCGCCACCCTCCAGCACTTCGCGGGAGGCCGCCTCGGGTTCAACGTCGTGACGAGCGGCTCCGACCTCGCGGCCCAGAACTACGGGCTCGACAAGCAGGTCGAGCACGACCTGCGCTACGACCGGGCCGACGAATGGGTCGACGTCGTGCGCCGGCTCTGGCGAAGCTGGGATGCCGACGCCGTGCTCGAGGACACGGAGCGCGGGGTCTACGCCGACTTCACCAAGGTTCGGCCGATCAACCACGAAGGACAGTTCTTCCGCGTGCGTGGTCCGCTGAACACGGTTCCGCCGGTGGAGGAACCGGTGATGGTGCAGGCCGGTGCGTCGGGCCGCGGCCGGGATTTCGCAGGGAAGAATTCCGACGTCATCCTGGCTCTCGCATCCACTCCCGACCGGATGCGCGACTACCGCGACTCGATCCGTGAGGTCGCGGCCGCGAACGGCCGGGACCCGGATGCGGTGAAGGTGCTGTTCGTCGTCAATCCTGTGGTGACTGCGAACGCCGAGGAGACCGCGACGGTGAAGGCCGCTCGCGCCGAGCTGACCCAGGCGGCGATCGATGAGGCGCTGCAGTCGATCTCGTACCTGTCCGGCGTCGATTTCAAGACGTTCGACCTCGATGCTCCGCTGCCGGCGGTGACGACGAACAGCAACCAGGGCACCCTCGACAATTTCGTGAAATCCGCACCGGAAGGGTCAACGCTGCGGGAGATCCTTCAGGTGCGCGCACGCAAGGACGGCCTGGCGATCGTCGGCACTGCCGACGAGATCGCCGATCACCTCGGCGAACTGGGGGAGGCGGTCGGCGGCGACGGTTTCCTGTTCACCGGCCAGGTCCATCCGGCGCACGTGCACCGCACACTCGACCCGCTTGTGCCCGCGCTGCGGCGCCGTGGTCTCATCCGCACGGAATTCGGCGGTTCCGGTCTCCGCGCCAACCTGCTGGAGTTCTGAGGTGACGGCGGCGATCGTCACGCTGGGGGCCGCTGCTCCGACGTCGGCCGACCTCGTCGCGATCGCAGACGGGGCGCGCGTCGAGATCGGCGCGGATGCCCGTGAGGCGATCGAAGCATCCCGCGCGGTCGTCGACGCGGCCATCGCCGCCGGCCGACCGGTCTACGGACTCAACACCCGGCTCGGCGCCGGCCGCGACGACCGGGTCGACGACGATGACCTGCTCGACTTCCAGAGGCTCGTCATCGCTAACCACCGTGGAGGCGTGGGCGACGCGCTCGGCGAGCGGCAGTCCCGTGCGCTGGTCGCCGCCCGCCTCATCGGCTTCACCCGCGGCGGTTCCGGCGTGCGGTCGCAGCTCGCGCAGGCGTACGCCGACCTGCTGAATGCACGCGTCCATCCGGTCATTCCGTCCAGGGGCTCCGTGGGCGCGGCCGATCTCACCCATCTGGCCGAGGTGGCCGCCGTCGTCACCGGGAGCGGGCGGGCTTTCATCGACGGCGTGGTCGCGCCGGGAGACGAGGCTCTCGCCGCCGCCGACCTGACACCGGTGGTGCTTGCCCCGCACGAGGGACTCGCCGTGCTGAGCTCGAACGCGTACAGCATCGGCGTGGGCGCCCTCGTGCTCTCGGGGCTCGCGACGCGGGTCGGAGTGTGGGATGGGGTTGTCGCGCTGGCGCTCGAAGCTCTCGGGGGCGCCAGTCCCGCGGGCAACCTGAGCGCATTCAGCGCGGAGGTGGCGGATGCGCGTGGCGGCTCCGGCCAGCGAGCGTCGGCTGGGGCGTTGCGGGCGGCACTCGAGGGAAGCGCCCTCACGGCATCCGATCGAACGGTGACGGTTCAGGACCCGATCGCGTTCCGCACGGTTCCCCAGATCCACGGTGCGCTCCGCGAAGCGATCGACCGGGCGCTGGGAGAGATCGACCTCGAACTCGCCGCACGATCGGACAACCCGCTCGTCGATGCAGCCACGGGGCGGATGATCTCGGGCGGCAACTTCCAGGCGATCCCGCTGGCGCTCGCTCTCGAGAACGTCCGGCTCGCGTTCGCCCACGTCGCTTCGGCGACCGAACGCCGTATCTCGGCGCTGTCTGCCGCACTCACGCCCGCGCGGCGGGAGGGACGGACGCGGGTGCCGGGGCTGCTCGCCTACTCCGCGGCCGCGGCGCTCGCCGAGGTGAGGCAGCTCGCCGCTCCCGCGACACTCGGCGTGACGACGCTGTCGGGGGTGGAAGACCACGCCTCCCTCGCGCCGCTCGCACTGCAGCTGCTCGAGCGTTCGGCCGCGCTCACCGACGAACTGGCCGCAATCGAAGCGCTCCACGCCGTCGACCTGCTGGGCGTGACCGGTGTGCGGCCGGCGGGTGCAGGCACGCGCGAACTCTTCGGACGTGTCGAGGAGGCGGTCGAATCCGGCATCCCGGCAGCAGAACTCGTGCCGGTTGTCGTCGCATCCCTTGCCTGACCCGGCTACAGGGAGTCGCGCAGGTCTTTCTCGAACGAGAGGTAGCCGATCGCTTCGTAGTCGGCGTCGAGGTCGAAGAGGGGTGTGTAACCGAGGGCGAGATAGAGGGCGACCGCTTCGGGCTGGCGCGCGCCGGTCGTCAGCTCGATGCGACGGATGCCGCGCGAGGCCGCCTCGGCCTCGAGTTCGGCCATGACCCGCCTGGCAAGACCTTTGCGACGATGCCCGGAATGGGTCCATACGCGCTTCACCTCGACCGTCTCGTCGTCGATGCGCATGAAGGCACCGCCCGCGACGGGGGCGCCGTCGACGAGGAGCAGGAGGAACACCCCGCCCGTCGACTCATGGAAGCGTTCGGCGGGGTAGCGGGACAACTCCGCGGATGACGGGATCCCGTCGTTCAGGCCGTAGCGTTCGTCGTATTCGCGTGACAGTTCGTCGACGAGTGGCGCCGCAAGCGGGTCGTCCGGACTGGAATGCACGACGGTCGCCGTCGATGCGAAATCGTTAGGCAAAACAGGCACCCATAGACGATATGTCGGGCTCGTGCGCGTGACAACATGGAATCTTCACAGTTCGTCACGCGGCGTGGGCTCGCAATGCAAGATATCGCGAAATCTGGTGGAAATCTCGGTGAAAAGCTGCGTTGCGCGCGTGATTTGGGGTGATTGTCAGCGCCAGCGCTGAGGTAGGCTCCACTCACCGCGATTCTCACGAACCCGTCACCAAGAGAAGGAATACATACACATGCGAACCCGTTATGCGGCTCCCGCACTGCTCGCTGTCGCAGCGCTCGCGCTGACCGGCTGCGTCGACAACTCGACCCCCTCGGGCGGCTCCACCGCGACGTCCAGTGTCTCCAAGGATGCCGCTGCCGCAGCTCTCCTGCCCGACGCGATCAAGAAAGCCGGCGCCATCACGGTGGGCGTCGACGCGACCTATCCGCCCAACGAGTCCAAGGACGCGAACGGCAACGCCGTCGGCTGGGACATCGACCTCTTCAACGCCGTCGCCCAGAAGCTCGGTGTCACAGCCAAGTACGACATCGCAGGCTTCGACACGATCATCCCGAACATCACGGGTGGCAAGTACGACGTCGGCGTCTCCTCGTTCACCGACACCGTCGAGCGCGAGAAGCAGGTCGACTTCGTGAACTACTACTCGGCCGGCATCCTCTGGGCTTCCCAGAAGGGCAAGACGGTCGACCCCGACAACGCGTGCGGCCTCAAGGTCGCCGTCGAGACCGGCACCACCGAAGAGCAGGACGAGATCCCCACCAAGTCGAAGGCGTGCACCGCCGCCGGAAAGCCGGCGATCCAGATCCTCAAGTTCGACGGCCAGGACCAGGCGACCAACGCCGTCGTGCTCGGCCAGGCCGACGCGATGAGTGCCGACTCTCCGATCACGGAATACGCGATCGCCAAGTCGAACGGCAAGCTCGAGGTCGCCGGCAAGACTTTCGAGGTGGCTCCGTACGGAATCGCCGTCAACAAGGGCTCGAAGCTGACCGATGCGGTGCAGAAGGCGATGCAGTCGCTCGTCGATGACGGCACCTACAAGAAGATCCTGGACAAGTGGGGCGTCGCCGACGGCGCACTGTCCACGATCACGATCAACGCGGCCTCCAAGAGCTGACAATGACCACCAACGGTCATGGCGGTGCGGCGACGGGCACGAGCCCGTCGCCGCACGGCTCCGACATGTCGCAGCCCATCAAGGCGGTGAGACTGCGCCACCCGTGGCGCACGGTCATCGCGATCATCATCATCATCTACCTGGTGGCGTTCATCTGGGATGCCGCGCACCGGTCGGCCTTCCAGTGGGACGTCTTCGCCAAGTACCTCTTCGACCAGCGCATCTCGGCAGCAGCGGTCAACACCATCCTGCTGACCGTGTACTCGATGATCATCGCTGCCGTCCTCGCGCTGATCCTGGCGGTCATGCGTCTCTCCGACAACCCTGTCTTCAAGAGCGTCGCGTGGTTCTACCTGTGGATCTTCCGCGGTACACCGGTATACGTGCAGCTCGTCTTCTGGGGTCTGCTGTCGGTCATCTACCCGACTCTGTCGATCGGTCTGCCCTTCGTGCAACCGCTCGTCGCGCTGCCGACACAGGGGACCCTCAACTTCTTCACCCTGGCGGTCATCGGCCTCGGCCTGAACGAGGCCGCTTACCTCGCTGAAATCATCAGGGCCGGCATCCTCTCGGTCGATCGTGGCCAGGAAGAGGCTGCGACCGCGCTCGGGATGAGCTGGAGCCAGACGATGTGGCGCGTCGTCATCCCGCAGTCCATGCGCATCATCATCCCGCCGACGGGCAACGAGGTCATTTCAATGCTGAAGACCACGTCGCTTGTGACTGCGGTGCCATACAGTTTCGACCTGTTCACGCGCTCGCGGGACATCGCGAGCACCCTGTTCGCGCCCATCCCGCTGCTCGTCGTAGCGTCGGTCTGGTACCTCGCGATCACATCGGTCCTGATGATCGGCCAGTACTTCCTCGAGAAACGCTTCTCGCGCGGCATCGGGGCGCGCCGCGCCGACAAGAACGACGAGCCGGTCGTACTGCCTCCGGTCATGCCGACGATGGATGGCGCAGCGGGAATCGACCTGGGAGGAAAACATTGACCGCGACCCCTGACGCCACGCCGATGGTCGAATCCATCGCCGTCTCGAAGAGTTTCGGCTCCAACCAGGTGCTGAAGAGCATCTCACTCGTCGTGAAGCCGGGAGAAGTGCTCTGCATCGTCGGCCCGAGCGGATCGGGAAAGTCGACCTTCCTGCGCTGCATCAACCACCTGGAGAGCATCGATGCCGGCCGGCTCTCGGTCGACGGCCAGCTCGTCGGGTACCGCCAGAAAGGCGACAAACTCTACGAGCTGAAACCGAAAGAATCCGCACGGCAGCGTCGTGACATCGGCATGGTGTTCCAGCGGTTCAACCTGTTCCCGCACATGACGGCGCTCGAGAACGTCATCGAGGCCCCGATCAGGGTCAAAGGCGTGCAGAAGGCGAAGGCCGTCGCCCGGGCGGAAGAACTGCTCACGCGCGTGGGCCTCGGCGACAAGGGCGACCATTACCCGGCGCACCTCTCGGGTGGCCAGCAGCAGCGGGTCGCGATCGCACGGGCGCTCGCCATGGAGCCGAAGCTGATGCTGTTCGATGAGCCGACATCCGCGCTCGACCCCGAGCTCGTCGGCGAGGTGCTCGACGTGATGCAGGGACTCGCGAAGTCGGGCATGACCATGATCGTGGTCACCCACGAGATGGGCTTCGCGCGCGAAGTCGCGGACTCGCTCGTCTTCATGGACGGTGGCGTCGTCGTCGAGTCCGGCGACCCGCGTGAGGTCCTGTCGAACCCGCAGCAGGAGCGCACCCAGGCGTTCCTCTCGAAGGTGCTCTAGCGCACAGTGTCGCAGTGTCTTAACCCTGAGGGCCGAGGGTGACTGTCCCGGTCGAGTGTGCCTGTTTCAGCGGGCACGCTCGACCGGAACGGGCACGTTCGACCGCTTCAGCCCTCCAGGACCTTGCGGATGCGCTGTAGCGAGACCGTCTCGGCGGTGCCGAGCGACTGGGCGAACAGGCTCACGCGGAACTCCTCGAGCATCCAGCGGGCGTGCACCAGCGCCGGTGGCGATCCCGGTGCGGGCGGGATGCGTCCGCCCGCATCGGTGTACATCGCGGTCGCGGTCTCGACCTGGGTCATCCACGCGCGGTCGCGGGCCGGATTCGTCGGCAGGGCGGCCATCCGCTGGCTGATGCCGTTCAGGTAGCGCGGCAGGTGCCGCAGCTGCTCGAGACCGGTCGCCGACACGAACTCCGGGTAGACGAGTCCGGCGAGCTGCCCCTTCGCGTCATTCAGCGCGGACAGGAAGGTCAGGCTGGTCGCGCCCGAGATCGCCTTGTCGGCGGCGCGGGCCGCGGTCAGGATGCGCGTGACCAGTGCGACGGTCTCGAACATCGAATCCATGACGATCGCCGAGACGCGGTCGCGCACCGCCTCGAACTCTGCCCGCATGAAGAGCTGCCCGTCGGGCTTCATGCGGTAGAGCACGCTGTCGACGACGGCGAGCAGGCAGTCGTCGAAGAGGGCTTTGGTGCTGGGGTACGGACTGGCCGCGAGGGTGAGCTTCTCGTTCGACGTCAGATGCTGCTGCACGTAGGCGACAGGGGAGGGCACCGCGGCGAGAAGAAGGCGCCGCACGCCGCCCGGCATCGCCGCTGCCTGGTCGGCAGGCGTGCCCATCAGGCGGATGCTCACACTGGCACCGTCGTCGACGAGCGCCGGGTAGGCGCGGATCACGTTCACGCTCCCGCCTGGGCCTTTCTGCTCGGTGTCGAGGAAGCGGGGGAGTTCCTCGAGATCCCACGTGGTGAGGCCGCTGCGCTCGATCGCGTTCGGCGTGCGGGCTTCGGCGACCCGAACCACAGACTCGCGGGCACGGGAGCGCAGGCGTTCCTGCAGCTCCGGCAGGTCTTTGCCGGAGGCGACGACGCGGCCGCGTTCGCCGATGACGTCGAACGTCGGCCGCAGGTGACCTGGCACGCGGGCGAGGTCGAAGTCCGATCCGGAGACGCGGGAACCGGTGAGCCTGCTGATCACGGCGGCGAGGGTGTCGGGGAGGGATGCTGCGGGGCGCTCGCCGTCCTGGGCGCGCATCCCGGCCGTGTCGGCGAGCTCGCCGAGCAGCCGCCGCGCCCAGTCGGCGGCGGGCACGACGAGACGCCGGATCGATTTGGGCAGCGACTTGATGAGCGCGGTCACGAGATCCTGTCGCAGGCCGGGGACCTGCCAGTCGAACCCTTCAGCACGGAGACCGGCGAGCAGGGCGAGCGGCACCTGGACGGTCACTCCGTCGTCGTCGGCACCTGGTTCGAAGCGGTAGCGGAGCGTCAGCCGCTGGTCGCCCTGCCGCCAGACCGGTGGGAACGCTTCGTCGTCGACCGGGGCCGCGTCCTCAGCGAGCAGCGCCTCCTGCGTCATCGTCAGCAGCTCGGGCGTCTCGGCGCGGGCTTTGCGCCACCAGCCCTCGAAACTGCGCGTGGAGACGACGTCGGCGGGGATGCGCCGGTCATAGAAGTCGAAGACGGACTCGTCGTCGTTCAGGATGTCCCGGCGCCGCGTGCGCTCTTCGAGTTCGCGCAGTTCGGACCGGAGCGCGCGGTTCGCCCGGTCGAATGCCTGCTTCGAGTCCCACTCGCCCTCGAGGAGGGCATGTCGGATGAAGAGTTCGCGCGAGAGCTCCTGGTCGATGCGCGCGTACTGCACGCGCCGACGGGGGACGATCGGCACACCGAACAGGGTGACGCGCTCGTAGGCGACGACAGCGCCCTGGTTCTTCTCCCAGTGCGGCTCGCTGTAGCTGCGTTTGCAGAGGTCGCCGGCGATCGGTTCGGCCCAGGCGGGGTCGATCGCTGCGTTCATGCGCGCGAACAGCCTGCTCGTCTCGACGAGTTCGGCACTCATCACGGCGTTCGGCTGCCGCTTGGCGAGCGTCGAGCCCGGGAAGATGACGAACTTCGCCTGCCTGGCTCCGATGTACTCGGCGCTCCGCGATTTCGGACCGGCCTTCGCGGCTCCGGGGCGGCCACCGCTGCTCGCAGTCGCGTCCTTGATACCGATGTGCGACAGCAGCCCGGCCAGGAGGGATTTATGGATGCCGTCCGGGTTCACGCTCGCCTCGCCGATCGTGAGTCCAAGCGGTTTCGCCAACTGCCGCAGCTGTCGGTAGACGTCCTGCCATTCGCGCACGCGCAGGAAGTTCAGGAACTCGGCCTTGCAGAGCCGCCGGAACGCACTCGACGAAAGCTCCCGCTGCTGCTCCTCGAGGTAGTTCCACAGGTTGAGGAGTGTGAGAAAGTCGCTGGTCGGGTCGGCGAACCGAGCGTGGAACTCGTCGGCGGTGCCGCGCCGTTCGACCGGACGCTCGCGCGGATCCTGGATGGTCAGCCCGGCGACGATCGCCATCACTTCGCGACTCGTCCCGTGGCGCTTCGACTCGACCACCATGCGGGCGAAGCGCGGGTCGATCGGCAGCTGCGCCAGCTGGCGTCCGATCCGGGTCAGGACGGGGTCGCCACCCTTCGTCGACACGACCGCGTTCAGTTCGGCGAGCAGGTCGAGCCCGTCCTTGATGCCGCGAGAGTCGGGCGGCGTCAGGAACGGGAAGGCGGCGATGTCACCCAGACCGAGCGAGATCATCTGCAGGATGACGGCGGCGAGGTTCGTGCGCAGGATCTCGGGTTCCGTGAACTCCGGGCGCTTCTCGAAATCCTCCTGGGAGTACAGGCGGATGGCGATGCCATCGCTGGTACGCCCCGAGCGCCCGGAGCGCTGGTTCGCCGACGCCTGCGAGATGGCTTCGATCGGAAGGCGCTGGACCTTGGCACGCACGCTGTAGCGGCTGATGCGCGCGGTTCCGGCATCCACCACGTACTTGATGCCGGGAACCGTGAGGCTGGTCTCGGCGACGTTGGTGGCCAGCACGATGCGACGCCGCACCCCGGCCACCTGCGACGGCTGGAAGACGCGGTGCTGCTCCGCGCTCGAGAGACGCCCGTAGAGAGGGAGGACCTCGGTGAACGGAAGGTTTCGTCCGCGGATGGCGTCAGCAGCATCCCTGATCTCGTTCTCGCCGGAGAGGAACACCAGCACGTCGCCGTCGGACTCGCGGCGCAGTTCGTCGAGGGCGTCGTTGATGCCCTGCAGGTAATCCCGATCACTCGACTCGACGGTCTCGCCGTCTTCGTCCTCCTCGATCTCGCCGACCAGAGGGCGGTAGCGCACCTCGACCGGGAACGTGCGGCCGGAGACCTCGATCACGGGCGCAGGCGTGCCATCCGCGGCGGCGAAATGCCGCGCAAAACTCTCGGGGTCGATCGTCGCCGAGGTGACGATCACCTTCAGGTCGGGCCGTTTCGGCAGCAGCTCCCGCAGGTAGCCGATCAGGAAATCGATGTTCAGGCTGCGCTCGTGTGCTTCGTCGATGATGATCGTGTCGTACTTGCGCAGCATGCGATCGCGATGGATCTCATTGAGCAGGATTCCGTCGGTCATCAGCTTGATGCGCGTCGACGCCCCGACCCGGTCGGTGAAACGCACCTGATAGCCGACGAGGCCCCCGACATCCTCGCCCAGCTCTTCGGCGATGCGCTCGGCGATCGTGCGGGCGGCGATGCGACGGGGC
Source organism: Leifsonia sp. McL0618 (assembly GCF_049994905.1). Taxonomy (GTDB): domain Bacteria; phylum Actinomycetota; class Actinomycetes; order Actinomycetales; family Microbacteriaceae; genus Diaminobutyricibacter. Next base: position 1,477,663 of record NZ_CP188258.1, read on the forward strand.
TGCGTGTGCCCGATGCTCTCCCGACCCAGTTCGAGGCAGATCTTCGGCAGCTGGGTGGTCTTGCCCGAGCCGGTCTCACCGGCCACGATTACGACCTGGTTGTCGCGGATGGCGCGCGCGATCACCTCTCGCTTCTGGCTGACCGGAAGCTCGGGAGGAAAGTGAAGGCGGGCGGGGGAGACCGTGGAAGACATGAGCCTTCCATTCTATTTGCTGGGAAGGCGGCGTGCCGCGGACGAGGGAATTGCTGTGCGGGGCGCGCGGGCGTAGCGTTCATCCACACGCCACGTGCGACTCGAGTCGATGGAGACATGAGAATATGACGAATACGGGATATGCGACCATGTCGGTCGCGTCGATCCTCGCCGAAACCGCCAGACGGATGCCCGACAACGTGGCGCTGATCTTCGGTGAACAGCAGATCACCTACGGCGAACTCTGGGACCAGACCCTCGGCTATGCCGGGGCGCTCCGGGCCCGCGGGATCGGGCCGGGCGACGCGGTAGCCCTCCTTGTGCCCAACGTGCCGGACTTTCCGCGGGCGTACTACGCCATCCTGTCGCTCGGTGCGGTCGTCGTGCCCGTCCACGCGTTGCTGAAAGGCGAGGAGATCGCCTACGTGCTGTGCGACAGCGGCTCGAGGCTGCTGATCTGCGCGGCGCCGCTGCTCGCCGAGGGCGCCAAAGGTGCAGCGATCGCGGGGATCGAGACCCTGTCGGTACTGGTGCCGGATGACATGCTCGCCCAGGCCCCGTTCGCGCGTCTCGAAGACGAAGCGCGCGCCGCCCGGCCGATCGACGCCTACGTGCCGCGCAGCCCATTCGATACAGCCACGATCCTCTACACGAGTGGGACGACGGGCAAGCCGAAGGGCGCGGAAGGCTGCCACTTCTCCCTCGTCGAACAGGTCAACACGCTCGCGGCCGGTGCGCTCGACGTCGTCGCTGAGGACCGCATCCTCGGCTGCCTGCCGCTCTTCCACACGTTCGGGCAGACCTGCGTCATGAACCTGGGCTTCCGCGTCGGGGCGGCGATCGTGCTCGTACCGAAGTTCGACGGAGCGACGGCGCTGGCCCTGCTCAACGCGCACCGGTGCACGGTCATGACGGGCGTGCCGACGATGTACATCGCGCTGCTCGAGGCGGCCAAGTCGAACCCGGAGCGGCCGCCGCTGCGATACGGGATGTCCGGTGGCGCCGCCATCCCCGTCGCCGTGATCGAGCGGATGAAAGCGGTCTACGGCATCGACGTGCACGAAGGCTACGGACTCACCGAGACGTCGCCTGTCGCAACCTTCAACCACCGCGGAAAGCCGACGCGCGTCGGAACGGTTGGCCAGCCGATCTGGGGTGTCGACGTCGAGATCGCCGACGCCGAAATCGACGACCACATCGAACTGCTCCCGCGCGGGGAACTCGGCGAGATCGTCATCCGCGGGCACAACCTGATGAAGGGGTACCTGCACCTGCCGGAAGCCAACGCCGAAGCGATCGTCGACGGGTGGTTCCGCACGGGCGACCTCGGAACGAAGAGCGACGACGACTACGTCACCATCGTCGACCGCAAGAAAGACATGATCGTGCGCAACGGCTACAACGTGTACCCGCGCGAAGTCGAAGAGGTGCTGTCGACGCATCCGGCCGTTGCGATGGTCGCCGTGTTCGGCGTCAGCCATGACACCCATGGCCAGGAGATCATGGCGGCCGTGACCCTGATGCCAGGGCAGACCGTTGACCCCGGCGACCTCATCGCATTCGCGCAGGAACAGGTCGCTGCATACAAGTACCCGCGCCGGGTCGAGATCCTCGAAGTGCTGCCCCTCGGGCCGAGTGGCAAGGTGCTCAAGCGTGAGTTGGTGGCGCGCTTCGAGACCGCTTAGCGTCGGCCGCACCTTGCCCCCGATGGCCGGCTGCGACGATAGGCTCGCGACGTGCGCATAACGACGACGGTCAACAAGGTCATCTACATCCTTGTCGGCGAGGTCGTGGTGCTTGCCCTGAACTCGATCGTGATCTACAACGTGGTGCCGCCCGTCGTCGACCTGATCGCCGTGTTCGTGCTCAACTTCGTGTACGTGTTCATCGGCGTGCGCACCTTCCGCGGGCCGGGCGAGGATGTCGCCGCGCCCAGGGCCTGGTGGCGGGCGACGGCCCGGCCGTTCGCGGGCTTCATCATCGGCGGGATCGCCTCGGTGCTCGCGCTGATCTCATTGCTGGGGGCGCTCGCTGCGCCGCCGGAACAGTCCGGCACCGCCGCCGTGGTGTGCGTCGGCTGGGCGCTTCTCGCCGCCTACTACCTGAGCTCGTCGTTCCGCCTGCGCGCGCTCGACCAGCCCGAGTAGCCGCGCCGCCGCGCGCAGGTGCCCGTGCTGCAGCGCGTGCACGCGTTCAGAACCTGAGCGCTCGCGGCCCGGGACGCCCCGCGGCTCCTTTACGCTGTGTGTCGGGCGGGCTGGCACCCGCCACCGCCCAGGTCTACCGTCGACTCATGTCCCAGCCATCGACCGCCCGACCGCTCCGTGTCGTTGCCGTCTCCGGCAGCCTGCACACTCCATCCCGCACGACCGCCCTCGTCAAGGAGATCGTCGCCGCTTTCGGGCGCGAGCTGCCGATCGACGCGCACTTCATTGAGGTCACCGAGATCGGTGCGGAATTCGCCGGCGCCCTGCGCCGCGACCAGCTCCCCGACTCGGTCGAGGCCGAACTTCAGCGCATCGAGAGCGCCGACCTCCTGATCGTCGCCAGCCCCGTCTACCGCGCATCGTTCACCGGCCTCTTCAAGCACCTCTTCGACTTCGTCGGCCAATACGCGCTCGTCGACAAGCCCGTCCTCCTCGCGGCGACGGGGGGATCCGACCGCCACGCCCTCATCATCGAGCACCAGTTCCGGCCGCTGTTCGGGTTCTTCCAGGCGCTGACCCTTCCCATCGGCGTCTACGCCAACGACTCCGATTTCTCGAACCACCAGGTCTCCAGCCTCGACCTCCACGGGCGCATCGACCTCGCTGTGGCACGGGCGCTGCCGCTCATCCGACTGAGTGTCGCCGGGTCGGAGTCGATCGCACAGTACCTGGGCGGACGATGAGCACCGCCGACTGTCCGCTGCTCCCGGTGATCGGCGGCGACCTCCAGGTTCCCCTCGTCGACGGGAGCGAGACCCGTTACGTGAACCTCGACTACGCGGCGAGCTCGCCTGCGCTCGAGGCGGTCGCCCGCCACGTGACCGACGTGCTGCCGCTGTATGCGAGCGTGCATCGCGGCGCGGGTTATGCATCCCAGGTGTCGACGGCAGCGTACGAGCACGCCCGCCGCGTCGTCGGCGACTTCGTGGGCGCACGCCAGGACGACCTCGTGATCTTCACCCGCAACACGACGGACTCGATCAACCTGCTCGCCTCGGTCGTTCCCGGTGAGACGGTCGTTCTCGACATCGAACATCACGCGAACCTCCTCCCGTGGGTGAAAACGAACGCCCGCATCGTGAAGGCCGGTGACACCCTCGAGGAGACGCTGAAGCGGGTGGATGCGGAACTCGCCTCCCGCCCCGCCGCACTTCTCGCGGTCACCGGCGCAAGCAATGTCACGGGGGAGACCCTCCCGCTGCGCCGGCTGGCGACGATCGCGCACCGGCACGGTACGCGTCTTGCCGTGGATGGCGCGCAGCTGGTTCCGCACCGCCGCGTCTCGATCGCGTTCGACGGGGTCGACTACCTTGCCTTCTCCGGGCACAAGACGTATGCGCCGTTCGGCTCCGGCGTGCTGGTCGGTCGCCGCGACTGGCTCGATTTCGGCGAACCATACCTGCGAGGCGGCGGTGCCGTGACCCAGGTCGGCCTCGATTCGGCGACCTGGCGCACGGGGCCGGCGCGACACGAAGCCGGCTCGCCGAATGTCATCGGCGTCACTGCCCTCGCGCGCGCGATCCAGGAGCTCTCAGCGCTCGACATCCGCGAGTGGGAGTCGCACGAGCACGCCCTGCGCGACCGCCTCGTCGACGGGATCGGCGGGCTGCCGGGGGTGCGCATCCACCGCATCTTCCCCGACGCGGCGGATGCTGTCGGCGTCGTGAGTTTCACGGTCGACGGGGTCGACTCCAGACTGCTGGCGACGGCGCTCTCGGCGGAGGCGGGCATCGGTGTCCGTGACGGAAAGTTCTGCGCGCATCCGCTGCTGGAGCGTCTCGGCATCACCGGTCCGGCCGTGCGGGCGAGTTTCGGCGTCGGGAGCAGGCTGTCGGATGTCGACCTGCTGATCTCGGAGCTCTCCCGTTTTCTTGCGGAAGGTCCGCGCTGGACCTACGAGTTCGTCGACGGCCACTGGGTCGCCATCGACGACGCTCGTCCGCGCCCGGACTGGGCCCCCGAACTCGAGGCCGACCAGGGCTATTACGGCTGCGCCGCCTGACCTGCGCATCACCTGCGCGTCACCTGCGCCTGACGGGCCGCCGACTACGCTGGGTGGATGGCCAACCGGCTCGCATCCGCTATCAGCCCGTACCTGCGTTCCCACGCCGACAACCCCGTCGACTGGTTTCCGTGGGGGCCCGACGCCTTCGCGGAGGCCGAGCGCCGCGACGTCCCCGTCCTGATCTCGATCGGCTACGCGACCTGCCACTGGTGCCACGTGATGGCGCGCGAGAGTTTCAGCGACCCGGAGCTCGCCGCCTACCTGAATGAGCGCTTCGTCGCGATCAAGGTGGACCGCGAAGAGTACCCGGAGGTCGACGCGAGCTATCTGTCGGCGGCGAGCGCGTTCACCGGCAACCTGGGCTGGCCGCTGACCGTGTTCGCGACGACCCGCGGTCGCGCGTTTTTCGCGGGAACGTATTTCCCTCCCGTCCCGGTGGCCGATCGCGCTTCGTTCCACCAGGTTCTCGAGGCGGTCTGGGATGCGTGGTCGACGCGGCGTGCGGAGGTCGAGGACAACGCAGCGAAGGTCGTCGAGGCGATCCGTGCCGCATCCGCCGCGGCGACCGCGGCCTCCGACCTGCCGTCGGCTGCGCCCCTGGACCGCGCCGTCGACCTGCTGGCGGGTTTCGAGGATGAGGAGTTCGGTGGCTTCGGGGGTGCGCCGAAGTTCCCGATCGCGCCGGTGCTCCGCTTTCTGCTCTCCCGCGACCGCGGTGCCGACCTGGGCACGCGGACGCTCGAGCGCATGGCCGCGTCGCCGCTGCGCGACCCGGTCGAGGGCGGTTTCTTCCGTTATGCGACGCGGCGCGACTGGGGTGAGCCGCACTATGAGCGCATGCTCTACGACAACGCCCTGCTGCTCGACGCGTACACGCGGGCCTGGCAGCGCACCGATGCCGGGTGGGCCGCGACGGCAGCCGACGGGATCGCCGGTTTCCTGCAGACGGTGATGCGGCGTGCGGGCGGCGCTTTCGCGTCGGCGCAGGACTCGGAGTCGGTCATCGACGGCGTGCGCGTCGAGGGACGGTATTACGCGGCGACGGCGGAGGAGCGGCGGATGCTCGAGCCGCCCGCCGTCGACGGCAAAGTGCTGACCGGATGGAACGGCCTCGCCATCGCAGCCCTGGCCCGCGCCGGGTTCGCCTTCGATCGTTCCGACTGGTCGGCCGCAGCGCGCCGCGCGGCCGATTTCCTGCTCGACCGTCACCGGCGCCCGGACGGAACCCTGGTCCGGGCGTCTCTCGACGACCGGACGTCGGATGCGTTCGCCACCCTCGAAGACTACGGCGGCCTGGCCGGCGGCCTGCTCGCGCTCGCCACCACGACGGGTTCCGTCGACGACGCCGCCGCGGCCCGTGATCTGGTCGACCTCGCGATCGCCGCGGGCCCGGTCGGCACCGAGCCGTTCGGCGCCCCGGGCGGCTCCGACCCGGTTCTCGACGGCAATGGGATGGCCATCCGCATCGACCCGTCGGAGGGCGCGTATCCGTCGGGCCTGACCTCGATCGCCGCAGCAGCCCATACCCTGTACCTGCTCACCGGCGAGCGGCGGTATGAGCGCGCTGCCAGGGAAGGCATGGGTGTCGTCGCCGCTCCGGCGCTCGACAACCCGACGGCGTTCGGCGCCGCGCTGGAACTGATGTCTGCACTCGCAGACGAAACGGAGCAGCTGGTGGTGGTGACCGAGGGCGAGGATTCGCTCGGCCTCGTCGCGGCGGTCCGGCGCCGGGCATCCGGACTGGTGGCGGTGGTCACGGGAGCGCAGGCGATGTCGTTCGCTGCCGATGGGTTCGACCTGTTCGAGGGGAGGATCGCGGTGGATGCGCATCCGACCGCGTACGCCTGCCGCGACTTCGTCTGCCGGATGCCGGTGCAGAACCCGGCCGCGCTCCGCTAACTGTGGCGCGGCCTGCGCTCGCCCACGCCGCTCAGCGGGTGTCGAGCCGGTCGAGCAGGGCCCAGACCGCTGTGCTCAGGTCAGGGTGATCGAGCGCGATCTGACGCAGCAGCTGGTATTCGAACCGTACGAGCGTCGTCCTGCTCGATGTCGGGTGGTGTGCCCGTGCCCGCTCCTCCCCGAGGCCGTAGGCATCGATCGCGTCTTCACGGAGGGTGTTGACCACCTGCTCGTCGACGCTCGGAAGGTCCGGGATGAATTCCCACGGATCGTCGCCCCGGCGACACCGGAACTCGATCACGGCAGACAGTTCGTCGCGTGCCTGCTGGCGCAGGACTTCGAGGCTGGTGGGCACGTGCTCCGACACGGTCGTCCTCCTCGTACGCGATCGTCGTCTGTCAGTCCGTCCAGCCTACGTGCCTGAGCCGACAGGGCAACCCCGTCGCGGCGGGTCAGTGGGTGCGCGAGAGGAGGTAGGTGTTGAGCTCTGCGGCGAGGTCCGCGTCGACCTGGAAGTCTCTGCCGTCGAGGTTCGTGATCGGTGAGGCCTGCCGAACGCTCGACACCAGCCAGAGCGCGTCGGCGGCGGCCAGCTCGTTCGCCGGGATGTGCTCGTACGCCGTCTCGAATCCGCGCGCGTCGAAGAACTCGAAGACGCTCGCCTGCGTCGTTCCGGCGAGGATGCCCTGGTCGGTCGCCGGTGTGCGCACGCGGTTGCCGTTGCGCACGATGACGTTCGACGTCGGTCCTTCGAGGGCATAGCCGTCGGAGCTGACGAAGATGACGTCGTCGGCTCCGCGACGTGCTGCTTCGCGCAGTGCTGCCCGGTTCGCCGCGTAGGAGAGGGTCTTCGCGCCCTGCAGCAGCCAGGGCGAGGTCTCTGCGACGTCGTGGCGGTAGCCGCGGTCGAGGCTCACGACCCGGATACCTTCGCGAGCTGCCGTGAAGTCTTCACCGGTGTCCACGTACACCCAGCCGGTGGGCGTACCGGTTCCCTCGACGCCCCTGGTCATGATCAGCTTCGCGAAGAGTTCGCGCTGCACACCGTGCTCGAGCTGGTGCGCCTCGATGCCGGCCAGGACGGCCAGACGCCACACGTCGGTGTCGGGTTCGGGCATGTCCATGAGTTCCGCTGAATGCTTCAGCCGTGCCAGATGGGGCTCGAGGGCCTGTGGATGCCCTGCGACGACGCTGATCGTCTCGAAGAAGCCGTCGCCGCGGGTGATCCCGAGGTCCATGACGTTCACGTGGGGCGATGAGGCGTCCGCTTCGACGAATCCGTTGTCGTCGGTCGGCGCGGATGAGGTCGCAGGATGGGTGAGCAGGAGCAGCGTCGCGGTGTTCATCTGTTTATTGTCTCGCGATGATGCGGAAACCGTCATCGCCGACGGGTTCGAGGTCGGTGACGTCGACGGCCGTCACCTGCGAGCCGGGGGGTCCGTCGGACAGCCATGCCAGCATCCGCAGGACTGCAGCCGGCTCGCCTTCTGCTTCGACCTCCACCGCTCCGTCGGCCCGGTTGAAGGCGAAGCCCACCACTCCGAGCTTGCGCGCGACGTCGCGCGCGCTCCAGCGGAACCCGACGCCTTGCACGACACCGGTGACCACGATGCGTTTGCGGATCATCGAACCATTGTCGCCGACAGGCCGTTCGATGCGACCGGTGCCGATGGAGTTGAATGGTGCGATGACCGATTCCGTGGACCGCCTTCGGGCCGATCTGGTCGCGGCGCGGTTCTCGGTCACCGAACTCGGGGTGCTCTGGGGTGAGGTTGCCGCGGCGGCCCTGTACCGGGGCCAGCGCATCCCGGCCCTCCGCGCTATCGATACGTACCGGTCGGGGCCGTCGGCAGGGCTCGCAACCCTCGCCCGCGTCTTCGTGCTGGGCGCCCCGGCTCCGGTCGGGGAGTTCGGGCGCGCCCTGCCTGGGCTCACGGTCGACGGCGCGGTGGAGCTCGGCCTGGTCGCGGTGGAGGACGGCCTCGCGGTTCCCCGGATCGACCTGCGGCCGTACAGTTTCGTGGATGCCCTGGGCGCGGGCGAATGGTGGATCGCATCCGATCTGGGCGAGCTCGCGCTCGGCCACGCGCTACCCGAAGACCATGTGCTCGGGGTGGGCGGGGCGTCGATGACGCTGAGCGGGCTGATGTTTCAGGCGCCGGTCGCATCCGCACTCGACCTCGGCACCGGATGCGGAATCCAGGCGCTGCATGCGTCGCGGCACGCAGACCGCGTCGTTGCGACCGACATCTCGGACCGAGCGCTCGAGCTCGCCGCATTCAACGCCCGCCTGAACGGCGTGGGGAACATCGAATTCCGCAACGGCAGCCTGTTCTCGCCGGTCGCCGGCGAGCGATTCGGCCAGATCGTGTCCAACCCGCCGTTCGTGATCACGCCGCGCCGCGACGGCGTGCCCGCATACGAATACCGGGACGGCGGGATGATCGGAGACGCCCTCGTCGAAGCCGTCGTCGAGAGCGCTGCGCGATTCCTCGCTTCCGGCGGTGTCGCCCAGCTTCTCGCCAACTGGGAGTACCGCGGCGACGGCGACGCCTTCGACCGGGTGCGCGGCTGGCTCGACACCGGGCCCGCAGCGGAACTGGACGCGTGGGTGATCGAGCGCGACGTCCAGGATGCCGCCGAATACGCCGAGACGTGGATCCGCGACGGCGGAACGCGGCCGGGAACGGCGGAATTCGACGCGTTGCTCGCGGCATGGCTCGACGATTTCGCGGCCAGGGGAGTGACCTCGGTCGGATTCGGCTATGTGCTGCTGCGACGGCCCGAGGCGGGAGCTCCGACACTGCGCAGGCTGGAGCGGCTGCATGGGGCGCTGGGGGAGAACGAGGCTGGACTCGGCGTGCACCTCGGTACCGCTTTCGCCGCCCACGACTGGGAGGCCGGCACGCCGGATGAGGCACTCCTGTCCTCCCGCCTCGCTGCGGCCCCCGATGTGACCGAGGAACGCCACTTCTGGCCGGGCGCCGAGGGCCCGACGGCCATGTTGCTGCGCCAGGGTGGAGGCTTCGGCCGCACAATCCAGGCCGGTACGGCGCTGATCGCGCTCGTCGGCGCGTGCGACGGGGAGCTGACCGTTGGCGCGATCGCCGCGGCGATCGCCGACCTCCTCGAGGTCGATGCCGCCGAACTGACCGCGGAGCTGCTGCCTTCGGTGCGTGCGCTCATCGGCGACGGCTTCCTGGTTCCCGTCGCCTGACCCGGGCGGCGGTCAGGTCAGCGCGACGAGTTCGACGTCGCGCAGCGCCCCATCGGAGACGGTGGCCGTCAGAAAGGTGTGATGGGGCTGGCGCCGCCGATCGGTGGGCGAGCCCGGGTTGAGGAGCCGGAGTCCGCGCGGGGAGGTCGTGTCCCAGGGAATGTGGCTGTGCCCGAACACGAGCACGTCGGCGTCGGGAAACGCGCGGTCCATGCGGGCCTCCCGGCCCTCGGACGGCCCGGTCTCGTGCACAACGGCGAAGCGCAGCCCTCCGAGCCCGGCACGCGCCACCTCGGGGAGCCTGAGGCGCAGGTCTGCCCCGTCGTTGTTCCCGAAGACGGCGACGAGCCGTCGCGAGCGCGAATCGAGCGCGTCGAGCGTAGCGGAGTCGACCCAGTCACCGGCGTGGATGACGACATCCGCCTCATCCACGGCCCGCCACAGGGCGGGCGGGAGCTCGCGGGCGCGCTTCGGGATGTGGGTGTCGCTCATCACGACCAGGCGGAGCGAGGATCCCGGGGTCATGCCTCCAGCCTAGGCGCGCCTCGTGCGCGGTGCCGGGATGTGCCAGAGTGGATGGGCAGCGGATCTGCGCAGATCGCCGACGGGGAGGAAAACATGTCGTTCCAGGCATATCTCGACACGATCACCGCCAGGACGGGAATGTCGATCGATCAGCTGCTCGCGATCGCCCACGACAAGGGCTTCGATTCGCCGTCCACCAGAGCGGGCGACGTCGTCACCTGGCTGGGCGACGACTACGGACTCGGGCGCGGTCACGCCATGGCGATCGTGCAGCTGCTGAAGAACCAGGCGGCTGGGCCGTCGACGCAGGCCGACAAGGTGGATGCCGTCTTCTCGGGCACCCGGGCCCGCTGGCGTGACGCATACGACTCCGTTCTCGATCGCGCACAGGGATGGGGCGACGACGTCTCCGTCGCGCCGACCGACAGCTACGTGAGCCTCACCAAAGGCGGCAGGAAGTTCGCTGTCGTCCAGCCGACGGGGGAACGCCTCGACCTCGGCATCAAGCGCAAGGGCGTCGACCCGACCGGGCGGTTCGCTGCTGCGGGCAGCTGGAACGCGATGGTGACCCACCGGGTGCGCATCACCGACCGTGCAGAGCTCGACGACGAGGTCTTCGACTGGCTGAAGGCCGCATACGACGCGAACTGACCCTGCACGAGAGGCGCTCACGGGTCTAGCGTCGAGGCATGGACTATCGCACACTGGGCCCCAGCGGAACCGTCGTCTCCGAGTTCGCGCTCGGAACGATGACCTTCGGGGCAGAAGCCGACGAGACCGACTCGCACGCGATCTTCGACGCGTTCGTCGAGGCGGGCGGAACGTTCGTCGACACGGCCGACGTCTACAGTGCAGGCGCATCGGAGTCGATCATCGGTCGCTGGCTGGCAGTGCATCCGACCGACCGTGAGCGCCTCGTGCTCGCCACGAAGGGACGGTTCCCGACGGGCGAGGGGCCGAACGACCTCGGACTCTCGCGCACACACCTTCGCCGGGCACTCGAAGCGTCGCTCCGCCGACTCGGGGTCGACCACATCGACCTGTACCAGATGCACGCGTGGGACGGCCTGACCCCGATCGAGGAGACGCTGCGCTTCCTCGATGACGCGGTGAGCCGGGGCATGATCGGGTACTACGGCTTCTCGAATTATCTGGGCTGGCAGCTCACCAAGGCCGTGCACATCGCGAAGGCGAACGGATGGACGCCACCGGTCACGCTGCAGCCCCAGTACAACCTATTGGTGCGCGGCATCGAGCATGAGGTCGTTCCGGCCGCGATCGACGCAGGCGTCGGCCTCCTTCCGTGGTCGCCGCTGGCAGGCGGCTGGCTGAGCGGCAAATATGTGCGCGACCAGGCGCCGACGGGTGCGACGAGGCTGGGGGAGAATCCGAAGCGGGGCATGGAGGCCTGGGACAACCGCAATGCCGACCCCCGCACGTGGGAGGTCGTCGATGCGGTGGCGCGGGTTGCCGGCGCGCACGGCGTCTCGTCGTCGCAGGTCGCGCTGGCGTGGCTGCTGGAGCGTCCGGCCGTGACGTCCGTCATCCTGGGCGCCCGCACGGTCGGCCAGCTCGCGGACAACCTCGCCGCCGGTGACCTCGAACTCACCGACGATGAGGTGCGGATGCTCGACAGGGTGAGCAGCCCGCGCGCCGACGACTACCCGTACGGGGCACCGGCGATCACGCAGCGGAGCCGCAAGCTGTCCGGCGGTCGCTGACGGTCATCCGCGCGCATCGCCCCTGGCCGGGCTGGGAACGACGGTGAGCACGCGCTCGATGTATTCGTAGAACGACACCATCCACGCGCGGAGGAAGTCCTCGGTCGCCGGGTTCGTGATCTCGCCTTCGGGGGTGATGAGGCCGGGACGCACCGTGATGTAGGCCTCCGGCGCGTTCATCTGCGGCGCGTTCAGGAAGCTCAGGATGCTGCGCAGGCCCTGCTGGGCGACGGCCGTTCCGATTGCGCCGGGCGACGCGCCGATCACGGCGGTGGCTTTGCGCGCGATGACATTCGCCCCGTGGGGACGGCTCGCCCAGTCGATCGCGTTCTTGAGGGCACCGGGAATCGAACGGTTGTACTCGGGCGTGACGAACAGGAGGGCGTCCTGTTCGGCGATCGATGCCTTGAAGTCGATCGCCGACTGCGGGAAGTGGCCGTCGAGATCGCGGTTGTAGAGCGGGAGGTCCTTGATCACGATCTCGGTGAACTCCAGTTCGCGCGGCGCGAGGCGCATGAGCGCGCGGGCGAGAGTGCGGTTGATCGACTGCTCGGAGAGGCTTCCGATGAAATAGCCGACGTAGTAGGGCGGGGTGTGCTCGATGGGAGAGGCCATGCCTCCAGCTTTCTCCCCGTGCGCGTCTGTGTCGAGGCTCCGGGCGGGGGATAAATAGGGCATCCTCCCGATGCCGGGCACCCACCTTAGAAACCAGCATTGATGACAGAGAGAGCACGAAGAACAGGGGAGAGATCATGCAGTTCGCCGAAGAGTTCACCGCACACAGGCTCAACGCATATGCCGAGGCCGAGCGCGCACGTGAGATCGAGCTTCGCCGGGTCATCGCCGAGCGCAAGGCGCTCGCGAAAGATGAGCGTGCGACCGCTCGCCGGGCACGCAAGGTCGGGGTCGTGGCCGCGCCGGAGGCGGTGGCTGCGATCGTGCCGGAGACGGTGACCGTCGAGGCGATCCTGCGCTCGGCGCCTGTCGTCGTCGGCGCTCCTGCCGGCGATGAAGCGGCGCCCCTGGTGGAATCCGGGGCGGGCAGAGAGCTCCACGCGGCGGTGCGATGACCGCTCGTTCGCCGCTGGCGAAGGGGGTGGGGAAACCCCCTTCGAACGTCGGTGGTTCGTGGCACGATGAAGCCATGAAGTCACCGGCGGCGAGCCCCTCCATGATCGGGCGCGAACCCGATCTCGAGACGTTGCGTGAACAGCTCGCGGAGAGTTCCGAGGGGTCTCCCCGGGCCGTCGTCGTTGGTGGAGAGGCCGGCATCGGCAAGACGCGCCTGCTCGATGAATTCCGGGCAGAGGCATCGCGTTCGGCGCTCGTCCTGACGGGGCGCAGCGTCGACCTCGGCGCTGACGGGGCTCCGTACGCGCCGTTCACCGGCATCCTCCGGCAGCTCGCAGACGACATCGGAATCGGCGCGCTCCTCGATGCCGCCGGCCCCAGCCGCAGTGCGCTGACGGTGCTGCTTCCCGAGCTGAGCTCGATCGAGGGGCTCGACTCGCCGGGAACGGCGGCGCGCACGGGCGTCGAACGCCTCTACGAACTCGTCGCGGTGCTGTTCGAGAACGTCTCGCGGGAGCGCCAGCTCGTCATCATCATCGAAGACATCCACTGGGCCGACGCGGCCACCCTCGAGCTCGTCCGCTTCCTGATCCGCATGCTGGCCGGCGGAAAGATCCTGATCGTGCTCAGCTACCGCAGCGATGAGGTGCTGCGCGGGCATCCGCTGCGTTCCTACCTGCCTGAGCTCGAGCGCACGCGACGCGTGGTGCGCTGGGAGCTCGGGCGCCTCGACCGGGCCCAGGTCGCGACACAGTCGGAGCAGATCCTCGGGTGCCCGGCCGATGCCGCCACTGTCGACCGGGTCTACCAGCTCAGCGAGGGTGTCCCGTTCTTCGTCGAAGAGCTGATCGGCATCGACCACCTCGGAACAGGCGACGACCTCCCTGAGACACTTCGCGAGCTCCTGCTCGCACGGTATGAACGGCTCAGCGAACCGACCCAGCACGTGCTCCGGCTCATCTCCGCGGGGGGCGGCTGCGTCGATCACGAAGTCCTCGCCGCTGTGTTCACGGGAACGCCTGAGGAGCTCGAGCCGCCGCGCGCGAAGCGGTGACCGCAAACGTGCTCACCACCGACGACAACGAGTACTCGTTCCGGCACGCCCTGGTGCGTGAGGCGATCCACGCCGACCTCCTTCCCGGGGAGCGTGCACGCTTCCACACCCGCTACGCCGAGGCGTTCGAAAGCGGCCGGGGCGGCCCGAGGTCGGCGAGCGAGATCTCGTATCACTGGATGGCCGCTCATGACGTCGGTCGTGCCTTCGTCGCAACGCTCGAGGCGATGGAAGAATCGCGCCTCTCGTACGCGTACGGTGCTGCCGCGACGATGGGCGAACGGGCGATAGAGCTGTGGGATCGCGTCGCCGACGCGGAAGCGATCGCCGGGCGCACCCGGGTCGACCTGCTGGCCCAGACCGCGTCCGCGCTGCGGAACGCCGGCGAGGGCGAGCGCGCGCTGTCGATGGTGAACATGGCCATCGCAGAGTGCCCGCGAAAGGCGGGAGACCGGTACGCGCGACTCCTGCGGGACAAGGCCCAGTACCTGGCCAACCTCAGCCGGCCTGGCTCGGCCCAGTTGCTGCAGGAGGCGCTCGAGCTGCTCCCGGTCGCTCACGACGGCGCAGACCAGGACGGCGAGCTGCGTGCCCAGTTGCTCGGTGAGCTCGCCGGTCGCCTCATGCTGGAGGCGCGCTACGCCGAAGCCATCGAGACGGCGACGCGGGCGTACGAGACGGCGAGTGCCCGGGGAGCGACCGAGCGCATGTCGATCGCCGCGACCATGCGCGGCGTCTCCCGTGTCGGCGAAGGCGAGATCGACGGTGGGCTCGCCGACCTCGAGAGAGCGAAGACCCTCGCCGGTACCGACGGAGGGTCGCTGCTGCGCTATTTCGTCAACGCATCCGATGTGATGAACCTCCTCGGCCGGTACGACGATGCGATCGCGATCGCTCAGACCGGGGCCGAGCGGGCGCGCGATCGTGGCGTTGAGCGCACTTCTGGAGTAATGCTCTCGTCGAACACCGTCGAACCGCTCCTGGCGGCCGGGCGACTCGATACAGCCGAGTCGTTGCTCGATCCCGCCCTCGCGCTGGATCCGCCACCGGGATTCCGGGTGCACCTGCAGCGCATGAAGCTGTGGCTCACGCTGTGGCGCGGTGATGCATCGCGCGCTGACGAGCTGCTTCGGGGCTGGCGCAGCGGCATGCTCGTGCAGAGCGAACTCGAAATGCAGTCACGGCTCGGGTTCGCACGTGTCGCCGCCGAGATCGCCTACGCCCACGGTGACCTGCAGCGTGCGTGGAACGATGCGGGTGCGATCACCTCTGCCTCGCGCCGCCCGATGCCGGCATATGATCTTCCGCTGCTCGCCATCGCGGCGCGTGTCCTCGTCGCTCTCGGCAGAGTCGACCCGACGATAGACGCTCCACGTGAAGAAGCGCGGCTCCGCACGGTCATGGCGGGCCTCGAGGGCTGGCCGACGGCTACCGTGTGGCGTGCGGTCATCGACGCTGAGCTGGGTGGTGCGGAGCACGACGGTTCGTCCGTCGGTGCGTGGGAGGCAGCCGAAAAGGCGGTGCGGGCCGACACTGCACCGGCACACCTGCGCCCGTACACGCGGTTCCGGCTCGCGCAGGCCCTCGTCGTGGCCGGCGATCGTGCCGAGGCAGAGAACGCCGCCCGCACGGCGCGCTCTGACTCCGAGCGGCTCGGTCTGGGACTCATCACGCAGTGGATCGACGACTTCGCGGCGCACGCCGGTCTCGAGCTCAGCGACGATCCCGCCCCGCGTCCACGCGCCGAGCTCGACCCTGCCCGGCTGACCGACCGTGAAGCGCAGGTGCTCGCCCTCATCGAGCAGGGCCTCAGCAACCGCCAGATCGGAGAACAGCTCTACATCAGCGCCAAAACGGCGAGCGTTCACGTCTCGAGCATCCTGCGCAAAGTCGGCGCGGCATCCCGAACGGAAGCGGTCTACCGCGCGGCGCACAGCGGGCGCTGAGCGAAACAGGCCCCGTCGGGCGAGCGCTCAGTGGGTATCACCCGGACGGAGAAAACCCGCGGAAAGATAGTGGGCGACGCTGCCGGTGACCGTGCCCTCCACAGAGCTGAACTGTTCGGGGGCCGTCGGGGCCTCCACCACGAGAGCCAGGCCGACGACGCCACCGGCGACGATCACGACATTCGCGACCAGAACCACCAGGGGTGCCCACCCGTGGCCCGACGCGCGATGAACCCGGAGGAAACGCGCGACCTCATACGCCACAGGACTGAGAAGTACCCACGCCCAGGAGGCCCGCTTGCGGTAGCCCAGCGCGGCGAGACGCCTGCGATCCCTCACGGCGAAGGCGATCCACAGCAGCAGGGGCAGCATCACGGCTCCGAGCACCACGAACGGCGCTGCGCCGAGCGTGAGCAAGGCTCCGACAGTGACCGCGATCAGCAGGGTGATCCACGGTGTGAAGCTCATCGCCCAGATGCCGTACGTGTTCCAGCGCGTCGGGCGCAGCCACGCGGGTACGACAGGCGCGCGCCCGGATCGTGTGCCTTCCACAGAGCGGGCGGACGGCGAGTGGTCGCCCCCCGCGTTCTGCACGTCGGGTGTCAGTGCCGGCGCAACGGCAGCCCCGAGAGCCGGAATGCCGGCCCCGGCCGTCGACTCCTTGCCAGCGAAATCGCGTGCCGGAGTCGAAGGCTTTTGGGTGTGCTCGGTCCAGCTGAGCCCGTTCCACCAGCGCATGGTGGTCGACGACAGCGGATCTTCATACCAGCCGGCGTCGGGAACTGCCGCCTCCAACTGAATGGTCATCTGTCTGACCTCCTCCCACGTGCGCACCCGGTCCGGACACTCCGGAGACGGGCATACAACCGAGTCTATGGAAGGGGGGTGCGGGGTCGATTACCCCAAAGCGAGGGAAGCGGCGTCAACTCGGCCACCCCAAAGTGAGGGTCGGGCAGAAGGGGGCCAAGGCGGCCACGACCGGCGTCAGGCGCCGACGGACCGGGCGCAATCGATGCAGAGTTCTGCCGTCGGCCGCGCATTCAGACGATCGATTCCGATGGGCCGGCCGCACCGCACGCACACCCCGAACGTGCCATCGGCGAGACGGGACAGCGCGGCGTCCACGGCGTGAAGGTCGGCAGCGGCTTCGCGCTGCACGGCGTCGAGGCGCGACCACTCGAACGACAGCGTCGGCCCCTCAGGGTCGTGCTCGTCGTCGGCCTGCGCGTCGGCGCGGGCGGACAGGACGTCGCCCATCGACGCGGCAAGCGTGGTGGACTCGTCGGTGTCGAGTTCGCGACGCTGCTGCAGGATACGCTCGAACCGGGCGAGGGTCGGCGATGACAGTCCTGACGCGCTCATAGCGCCCGTCGCTTCGTGCCCGTCGTCAGGCGACGGGAAGCGACGCCTCGATGAGCTGGAGGATCTCCGGCGAATCCGGCTCGACCTGCGGCCGGAAGCGGTGGACCTCGCCGGTCGGAGTGACGATGAACTTCTCGAAGTTCCACTTGACCTTGCCGGCCTTGCCGCTCGCATCCGGCGTCTTGGTGAGCTCGGCGTAGAGCGGGTGCTGTGAGCGCCCGTTCACCCGCACCTTCTCCATCATCGGGAACGTGACACCCCAGGTCGTCGAGCAGTACTCCTTGATCGCATCCGTCGAGTTCAGCTCCTGCAGGAACTGGTTGCTCGGGATCCCGATCACCGTGAACCCGCGATCGCCGTACTCCTTCTGAAGGTTCTCGAGCTTCTCGTACTGGGGTGCGAGCCCGCAGCGGGAGGCCACGTTGACGATGAGGATGACCTTGCCGTCGAACGCAGCGAGCGAGGTCGCCTCGCCGTCGATGGTGTTGATGGGGATGTCGGTGAGACTCATGAGGCGAGTTTATGCATTCACTGCAAGTATTCGTACGCATGGAAGCGAACAATCCAGCCAAGTGTCAGTTTCACTCACAGAAATCGGCGCGGAGCGGCGTTGGGGTGCAGGATTGTGACGTCCACGAGACGCCAGGAACCCCAGGAGATGCTATGACCGACGACCTGAACACCACCCCAGCCCCTGCCCATTCGAGTTCGACCAGCCGCCAGTGGCAGCTGGTCAGGCGGCCGGTGGGATGGCCGGTCGACGAGGACTTCCGGTTCGTCACCGTCGAATTGCCGGAGCTCGCCGACGGCGAGATCCGGGTGCGCAACGAGTTCGTGTCGGTCGATCCGTACATGCGCGGACGCATGAACGACGTCAAGTCGTACACGCCACCGTACGCACTGGGTGCGACCATGGTCGGCGGCGCAGTGGGCCGCGTCGTGGAGTCCCGTTCGCCGTCTCACGCGGTCGGCGACCTCGTGCAGCACTTCCAGGGCTGGCGTGACGTCGCTCAGGGTCCCGGCGCACAGTTCCGCACGGTCGCCGAGGTGCCCGGTGTCCCGTCGTCTGCCTACCTCAGCGCGATCGGCATGACGAGCCTCACCGCGTGGGTCGGGCTGCTGGTCATCGCTGAGATGCGTCCGGGCGACACGGTGTTCGTATCCGGTGCGGCAGGCGCTGTCGGATCGGCCGTCGGCCAGATCGCGAAGCTGCGTGGCGCCGCCCGGGTGATCGGCAGCGCAGGTTCGGATGAGAAGGTCGCCCTGCTGACCGAGCGTTACGGATTCGACGCGGCATTCAACTATCGCAACGGCCACATCTCCCGCCAGCTCCAGGCGGCGGCCCCCGACGGTATCGACGTCTACTTCGACAACGTGGGCGGCGAGCACCTGGAGGCCGCGATCTTCGCGTTCAACGACGGCGGGCGCGCCGCTCTCTGTGGTGCCATCTCGGCATACAACGCCGAAACCGCCGAACCGGGGCCGCGCAACCTGTCGATGATCACGACGAAGGGGCTGACGCTGCGCGGGTTCACCATCGGCAACTATCAGCACCATGCCGCCGATTTCGCCGCCGAGATCGCCCCGAAGGTCGCGTCGGGCGAGATCGTCTACGACGAGACGGTCGTCGACGGCATCGAGAATGCGCTGGCCGCGTTCATCGGCCTGATGCGCGGAGAGAACACCGGCAAGATGGTCGTGCGGATCGCCTGAGGCGCAAGACTCAGGCGGCCACCTGCGCGAGCGGCGCGTCGTCGTCGTCCGCCCATTCGTTCAGCGAACCGTCGTAGATCGCGACGTCGGCCCTGCCGAGCAGGGCGAGAACGAGAGCGTCGGCTGCGGCTGCGATGCCGCCCCCGCAGTAGGTGACGATCGGGTCGGCAGAGGCGAGCACATCCGCGAATGTGGCGCGAAGCGCATCGAGCGGCAGCAGCGCGTTCGTCTCACGCGAGACGAGGCGGCCGGCCGGTGCACTCACACTGCCGGGGATGTGGCCGAGACGGCCCCGCTGGCCGGCTTCTCCGGCGAACTCCTTGGGCGGTACAGCGCAGACGAGGGTCGCCCGCTCCTGACCGTTCACCACGTCGTGCACAAACGACTTGTCCACCCAGCGCTCGGGGCGTTCCACCGGCACGAATGCCGTAACGGCTCGCGGCTCGACGTGACCGGTGTCGGTCGCTCGGCCTTCCGCCTTCCACTTGGTGAGCCCGCCGTCCAGAACGGCGACCCTGTCGTAGCCGAAGGCGCGGAACAGCCACCAGATGCGGGCGGCCCACGTGCCGACGACGGAGTCGTAGACGATCACGGTCGTCTGGTTGTCGATCCCGGCGGAAGCGGCGGCGGCTGCGAACTGCGCCGCATCCGGCCGGCTGAACGCGTAGGCGCCGGAGGGGTCGCTGAAGGTCTCGAGCAGGTCGGCGAACACCGAGCCGGGGATGTGCCCGTCGACGAGGTACTGGTCCAGTCCGCTGAGCCAGGCGAGGCCGCCGTGCGGATGCGGCACCTGCAGCACGGTCGCGTCGAGGATGACGAGCCCGTCGGAACCCAGGTGGTCGGCGAGCCACTGCGTCGACACGGTCGGCCCGTCGAGGGCGGCACCGACGATCGGGGTGGTCGCGGGAGCGTCAGGGGATGCGGATGAGCTGGTCACGTCGTCAACGCTAGCCAGTGCAGGCGACGGGCGCTTCGAGCGCCGCAACACGTCGTAATGCGGCGGACCGGTCAGCACTCGATGACGTTGACGGCGAGTCCGCCTTCGCTCGTCTCCTTGTACTTCGTGGACATGTCGAGGCCGGTCTGGCGCATGGTCTCGATCACGGTGTCGAGCGAGACGAGGTGGATCCCGTCGCCGTGGAGCGCGAGCCGGGCCGCGGAGACGGCGGTCGACGACGCGATGGCGTTGCGTTCGATGCATGGGATCTGAACCAGCCCGCCGACGGGGTCGCAGGTCAGGCCGAGATGGTGTTCCATCGCGATCTCGGCGGCGTTCTCCACCTGTCGTGGCGTTCCCCCGAGCACAGCGCACAGGGCGCCGGCCGCCATGGCGCACGCGGAGCCGACTTCGGCCTGGCAGCCTCCTTCGGCTCCGGAGATGGAGGCGTTCGCTTTGAACAGCGAGCCGATCGCCGTGGCGGTGAGGAGATATTTGCGGATGCCGTCCTGCGACGCCCCCGGAACGAACCTCATGTAGTAGTGGGCGACGGCGGGCACGATTCCCGCGGCGCCGTTGGTCGGGGCGGTCACGACGCGTCCCCCCGATGCGTTCTCTTCGTTGACGGCCAGCGCGAAGGCGTGGAGCCATTCGATGGAGGTGTCGCGCTGCGGCACGCGATCGGCGACCTCCAGGTGCTCGCGCAGGGCGGCGGCGCGTCGCCGCACACCGAGTCCGCCCGGGAGCGTGCCGTCGCCGGCGAGCCCGTTGGCGACACATTCGGCCATCGCCGACCAGATCAGGTCGAGCCGTTCGATCGTCTGCTTCTCGCCGTGCAGCGCGAATTCGTTGAGCCGCGCGACTTCGCAGATGGGGATGTCGAGGTCGTCGCAGATCCCGATGAGCTGGGCGGACGTGTGGTACGGAAGCGGATGCGCTGCACGAGCGGCGAGCTCGGCTTCTTCGCCGTCGCGGCGGATGAAACCGCCGCCGATCGAGTAATAGGTCTCTTCGACGAGGGGGAGCACATCCGTCGTGCCGTCCGGCCCCTGGCCCCAGGCGCTCAGGCTGAGTGCGTTGGGGTGGCCGGGCAGGCGGGTGCGCGGTTCGAACGCGATGTCGTCGCTGGAGATCGGGATGCGGTGCGTGCCCGCGAGCAGGATGGTCGCGTCGGTGCCGAGGCCGGCCCAGGCGCCGCGCACTTCGGCCGGATCGCAGGTCTCGGGGGCGATATCGGCGAGGCCCGCGATGACGGCGTCGGGTGTCCCGTGGCCGATGCCGGTCGCGCCGAGGGAGCCGTACAGGGTGCAGGTGACGTGGCTCACCTGGTCGAGGATCCCGTCGTCGGCGAGCCGGGTGGCGAACGCGCGCGCCGCACGCATCGGGCCGACAGTGTGGGAACTCGAGGGGCCGATGCCGATCGAGAAGAGGTCGAATGCCGAGACGTACGCTGTCACAATCCAAGTCTACGTTCCTGCTCGCGCACGATTCGTGCGCGAATGAGTGCACACGCGCACGAATGCGCCGGGCGGCCCACCTGCGCGTTCGCCGCGAATAAGCAACCGGGGTTGACAAAACTGGAGAAGCAACCTAAGTTGCTTACATGCCTCCCATCACACCAGATCCACTCGGCGGAGTGGCCGACGGACTGGCCTCGGTCGTCGCGCTCCGCGAACTCGCCGACCGGCTCGAAGACGCCGAAGTCGAACGCGCCCTCCGCGAAGGCTGGTCGTGGACCCAGGTCGCCGAAGCGCTCGGGGTGTCGCGGCAGGCCGCCCACAAGAAGCACCTGCGCCGTCTCGACGACGCGGGAATCGACCTCAGGAGACGAAATGGATGAGTCCTCCTTCCCGCGGACCCTCCGTCCGATCATCAACCGTGCGGTGAGCGAGGCCCAGCGTCGCGGTGACAGCGCGGTCGAGGCGGAACACCTCCTTCTCGCGCTGGCCGACGACACCGACAAGGATCCGGCTGCGACGCTCGCCGCCGCCGGCCTCGATCACGCGGGTGTCATCCGGGTACTGCGAGCCGAGCGTGCGGCGAGCCTCCAGTCCGCGGGCGTCGCCCCGGTACCGGATGAGCGGCTCGTCTCGACGGCGCGTGTCACCCGACCGCGCTGGGGTGCATCGGCACGGCAGACCTTGGTCATCGCATCACGCATGCGCACCGGCCCGGACCGCCGGCGCCGGATGGCCGAGAAAGATCTCGCCATCGCCCTGCTCGACCTGCAGCTCGGAACGGTGCCCAGGGCGCTCGAACTGGCCGGAATCGACCGTCAGGCTCTCGTCGCAGCCCTGTCGGACTGACGCCGCCACGCGCATCCGCTGCGGCTTTCACGGCACAGCTGCGCCTGTAAGCGCTGCGTAAGCCCCGTGTAAGTCACCCGCACCACCATTGACATCGCACCACGCATCCACAGAAAGGATCATCATGACCACCAGCTCCGACTGGGCTGTCGAAGCCCACGGGCTCGTCAAGGTCTTCGGCGACAACCGCGCGGTCGACGGCGTCGACCTCAGCGTTCGCGCCGGAACGGTCTACGGCGTGCTTGGCCCGAACGGGGCCGGCAAGACGACGACCATCAGCATGCTCGCCACCCTGCTCAAGCCCGACGGCGGAACGGCCACCATCTTCGGCCACGACGTGCGCCGCGAACAGCAGATCGTGCGCCAGCTCATCGGTGTGACCGCACAGTTCGCGTCGGTCGACGAGCGCCTGTCGGCCACCGAGAACCTGGTCATCTTCTCCCGCCTGCTCGGCCTCAGCCGCGCAGAGGCGAAGCGCAAGAGCGCCGAGCTGCTCGAAGAGTTCGGCCTGAGCGATGCCGCGAAGCGCCCGCTCAGCAAGTTCTCCGGCGGGATGCGCCGCCGCCTCGACCTCGCGGCGAGCCTGATCGCGCAGCCACCCCTCATCTTCCTCGACGAGCCGACCACCGGGCTCGACCCGCGCACCCGCGCCCAGATGTGGGACACCATCCGTCGCTTGGTCGCCACCGGTTCGACCGTGCTGCTCACCACGCAGTACCTCGACGAAGCCGACCAGCTCGCCGACCGCATCGCCGTGATCGACCGCGGGCGCGTCGTCGCCGAAGGCACATCGGATGAGCTGAAGGCGTCCGTGGGCGAGTCCTCCCTGCAGCTGCGACTCGCCGACCCCGCAGACATGGAGGACGCGCGCCGCGCGATCACCTCCGTGCTCGGCGTCGAGTCGGTCGTCTCGCCGGAAGGCACCCGCGTCACCGCGCCGATGCGCAACCCCGACATCGTCGCGGACCTGCTCGTCACCTTCCGCGAAGCCGGCATCCACCTCACCGAGATGTCCGTGCAGAAGCCGACGCTCGACGAGGTGTTCCTCACACTCACCGGGCACGGGGTCGACGACGAGAAGTCCGACGACGCCACCGACTCTGCAGAATCAGAAAGGGTCAGCGCATGAGCGCCGTCACCGTCAACACACCGACCATCACCCCACCGTCGGAGCGCAACCTCCGCAACCACGTCAGCATCCGACAGTCCATCGCCAATTCCTTGACGATGGCATACCGCGGTGTCCTCAAGATCAAGCGCACGCCAGAGCAACTGTTCGACGTCACGCTGCAGCCGATCATCTTCACAGTGATGTTCACCTACATCTTCGGTGGCGCGATCTCGGGAGACGTGCAGAGCTACCTGCCGATCATCATTCCGGGCATCCTCGTGCAGACCGTCATCACGACCTCGGTCGTGACCGGCGTGCAATTGCGCGAAGACATGGACAAAGGCGTGTTCGACCGCTTCAAGTCGCTGCCGATCGCACGCATAGCACCGCTCGCCGGCGCACTGCTGGCCGACACCATCCGGTACGCCATCGCAACGAGCATCACCTTCCTGATGGGCTACATCATGGGGTACCGTCCAGCGGCCGGCTTCGGGTTCGTCGTGCTCGCAGGGGTGCTCGTGATCGTCTCGTCCTGGGCGATCAGCTGGATCTTCGCCTTCTTCGGCGTGATCGCACGAACCGCGAGCTCTGTCCAGGGCATCTCGTTCCTGATCCTGTTCCCGCTCACGTTCCTCTCGAACGCCTTCGTGCCGGTCAACACGATGCCCGAATGGCTGCAGTGGTTCGTCAACATCAATCCGGTGTCTCACCTGGTGACTGCGGTGCGGGACCTGGCCAACAACGGCGTGTTCGGCGTCGACGCCTGGACGGCACTTCTCGGCGCCGCCGTGATCGTGCTGGTGTTCGCCCCTCTGACGGTGCGAGCCTATATGCGCAAGGCTTGACACCCTGGGACAGCGAAAGAGGGCTCCTCATGACCGACGCATCCGCATCCGCCGCAGCATCCAGCGCGTCCGCGCCACTGACGGTCGGATCGATCGCGGCGATGGTGAAGGAGCCCTCTGGTCGTCCGAGCCCCAGGGCGGTGCGATTCTGGACCTGGGACGCGATCGTGGGGTGGGTCTTCTTCGTCATCCTCCAGCTGGTCTGGATGCTGGTAGCGGATGCGTGGACGGCCCCGCTGCACCTCGCGGGCCTCGCGCTCACGGGGGTCGTGGCCGTACTGCACGTGTCGATCATGCCCCGGTGGCGCTACCGGGTGCACCGGTGGGAGATCACCGACGACGCGATCTTCGTGCGATCCGGATGGCTGACGCAGGAGACACGCGTCGCCCCGATCGCGCGGCTGCAGACCGTGGATGCCCGGCGCGGCTTCCTCTCACGGATGATGGGGCTGACCAGCGTCACCATCACGACCGCGTCGTCGGCCGGGGCCCTCACCATCCACGCTCTCGACGATGCGGTCGCCCGTGAGGTCGTCGCGGTCCTCGCGGAGGTCGCCCAGCACAGCGACGGCGACGCGACATGACCGCCGGCGCGGCAGCCCCCGCCGACGGGACCGCTCCCGAGTCGGGCGAGGCGCCCGAACCGGGCGAGCCGTGGAAGCGACTCAACCCGCGCATGCTGATGGTGCATCCGTTGCGCGAGCTCATCCGTTACCTGCCGGTGCTGCTCATCGCGCTCGTCGCGGGCGCCGCGGGTGGTGAGCCGTGGTGGGTGTATGCGCTCTCCGCGCTCGGTATCGTCTTCGGCATCCTCCGGTTCTTCACGACCACCTACCGTTTCACCCCGACGCATGTGCAGGTGCGCAGCGGCGTGCTCAATCGCCGCACGCTGTCGGTACCACGCGACCGCATCCGGAGCGTCGACGTCGACTCGACGCTCCTGCACCGCATCTTCGGTGTGGCGATCGTGAAGGTCGGGACGGGTGCGTCGCACGGCCAGGACGAGCTCGAGTTCAACGCCGTCGCCCTGCGTGATGTTCCGGCACTGCGCACCGAACTGCTGCCGATCGCGAACGTCTCCGACGCAAGCGGTTCGGAGATGGATGAGGCGGTTACCGGCACCGGCGACGGCAGCGCCGCGGCCGGCCCATCCAATCTGAGCCACTGGCAGCCGGGCTGGGTGCGTTACGCACCACTGACCCTGTCGGGAGCGGCGTCGATCTTCGTCGTCGTCGTGTTCCTGTTCCAGGTGCAGTTCTTCGAGGGCGGCCTCGTCACCCGCCTTCCGATCGTGCAGCAGGCGATCGGTTTCGTCGCCCACCTGCCCGTGCTGACCACCGCACTCTGGGGCGCCGCGGGGCTGGTCGTCGTCGCGTCGGTCGTGGCGATGGTGCGCTACGCGCTGAGCTACGGCGGATTCGGCATCCATCGGGTGGATGCATCCACACTCCACATCACCCACGGACTGCTCCGCACCCGCCAGATCACCCTCGACGAGACACGCCTCCGCGGCGTGCAGCTCTCGGAGCCTCTCTCGCTCCGTGTCGTGGGTGCTGCCTCTGCCCACGCCATCATGACCGGGCTCGGAAGGCAGCGCGGCGGGGTCGCCCTGCTCGCGCCGCCGGGCCCGCGGGACGAGGCCGTGCGCATCGCAGCCCACGTTCTCGGCACGCGGGAACCGCTGGAAGCGGACCTCATCTCGCACGGACCACGTGCGCGCCTGCGCCGATTCACCCGCGCTGCGACGTTCGCGGGCATCCTCGCAGCCGCGGCCCTCGTGCTCGAACTCCTGGGAATCGTGGGCTCACCGGTCTGGTGGGCGTTCGTCGTGATCGTGCCCGCGTCGGCCCTGCTCGCGGGCGACCGGTACCGCGGCCTCGGTCATCTGCTGCTGCCCGGTCGTCTCGTCGCCCGCAGCGGCTCGCTGAACCGCAGGCGCACGGTGCTGTCCACAGAGGGGATCATCGGGTGGACCATCCGTCGCACGTTCTTCCAGCGTCGCGCAGGCCTTGCCACACTGATCGCGACGACAGCTGCCGGACGCCACCGGTATGCGATTCCGGACCTGCCCGCCGCTGACGTCTGGCCCCTGATCGAAGCGGTCAGCCTCAAGCGGCCGGGTGGGCCTCTACTGGCGAGCGGCGCGGCCGAGCAGGTCGATCACGCGATCGACGGCATCGTCGCGGGTGAGGGCCCCGGCCGACGATAGCGCCCGGCCGACCGCCTCGTCGCCCCAGGCCTCCCTCAGCTCGCGTTCGAGGATGGAGCGCTCCAGCGACCGGAGGTCCTGGCGGGAGTTGAGCCGTGCTGCGAGGCCGAAGAGCTCCATCCCGGTCTCGACCCTGTCTGCGGTCGGTTCGGCGTCGCCGCGCTCCCAGAGCAACCAGGCCGCGAGGCCGGCGACCGCAGAACCGAGAACGGGCCGGTCGACGAACCCGGGCTGCATGCGGTGCTGCACGAGTATCCGCGTGCGCAGTTCTTTCGCAAGCCCGTCGACGACGCCGTAATCCGAGAATCCCGTGCGGATGTGGGCGATGATGCAGGCCGCAGCGACGATGCTCTGCCAGGGAACCGGCGCGGAACCCGGGGCGGAATACACCGCGACCGCATCACGGTACTGGCTGAGACCGGTGCCGATCCGGCCGTCTGCGAGGTCGATCTCGGCGAGTCCGCTCCGGCCGATCGCACGGAGGTCGAGGAAGTCGAAGCCGAGCGACTCAGCATCGTCGGTCGCGAACCGTTCGAGGATCGGACGGCCACGCTCGATGTCGCCGGTCGCCACAGCGCACATCGCGACCAGCCATTCGAGCTGGCGCAGGTCGCCGTCGGCGTTGAGGGCGGTGAGACCGGCCTCGGCCTTGACTGCCCACTCGAGGGCCGCGACGCGATTCGCCAGCTGGCTGTGGAGCTGGGTCAGACCCTGGGCTGCCGAGGCCTGGCCCCAGGTGTCTTCGAGCTGCACCGAAAGCGCGTACGAGCGCTCGGCCTCGACGATCGCCTCGTCCAGTTCACCCGCGTTCTCGTGGAATTGCGCGGAGATCAGCGTCGCCATCGCGGCCGTCGCCGGGTCGGGCGACGCTTTGTACTCCGTGAGAAGCGTGAACCCTTCGACCGGTCGGCCCGCGGCGAGCACGAGGTTGGTGAGTGCCTCCAGGCGCCTGTCGGGCAGCGCAGCGCCACCCTTCTTGAGGCGCTTGAGCCGCGCGAGGGCGCGCCCGGCGACCGCGGAGTCGAAGTAGAGGAAGGTCGCCCCGAGCACGGCATACGTGGCAGCCGCTTCCAGGGTCTCGGCCGGTTCCGGCTCGTAACCGCGGAGTGCGCTGATGACGGTCGGCCCGAAAGCGATGACCTCTGAGTGGGCGCTGCGGAGCGTCCAGTAGTACGCGAGTGCAGCGAACACGGTGGCGACAATGTCCGGCCTGGCCCCGTCGAGGGCGGAGCGGAGCACCGAAACCAGGTTGTCCTGCTCGGAGGTGACCAGCTGGAACGTGTGAACCTGCTCCGCCCCGTGGAGGTGTGCCAGCGCATGGCTGCTGAAGGTGCGCGCCCAGTCGTACATCCTGTCGCGCACCAGGTCGGTCTCGCCTGCTTCGATCAGCACGATGTCACCGAATTCGCGAACGGTTTCGAGCATCCGGTACCGAAGGATCCCCGTCGCGGCGTCCTCCGAGACGGAGACCAGCGACTGGTTGACGAGGGCGTCCAGGTCGTCGAGGATCCCGTCTGTGCCCGACCCCGCCACGATCTCGGCGGCCTCCGCGCTGAAGCCGTCGGGAAACCGCGACAGCCTGCGCAGGAGCGCCCGCTGGGGATCCGTCAGCAGATTCCAGCTCCAGTCGATGACCGCCAGCAGCGTTCGATGACGTTCCGGCGCCGTGCGCTCACCGCTCGTGAGGAGTGCGAACCGATTCTTGAGGCGGCGTTCGACCTCTTCGACCGACATCGAGCGGATGCGCGCGGCGGCGAGCTCGATGGCCAGCGGCAGCCCGTCGAGCCGGTCGCAGAGGCGCACCAC
This sequence comes from Leifsonia sp. McL0618, assembly GCF_049994905.1. Taxonomy (GTDB): domain Bacteria; phylum Actinomycetota; class Actinomycetes; order Actinomycetales; family Microbacteriaceae; genus Diaminobutyricibacter. The sequence continues at coordinate 1,505,791 of NZ_CP188258.1, forward strand.
GACGTCGAGCGGCAGTACGACGGCCGGGCGCGCGGCCCGGGCCCGCTCGACGAAGAGGGCGACCGCGGGCCCGAGCGACGACACATCGGCCGGCGCGGGCGTCGACGGAACGATGTCGGTCGGCGACAGGCCGCTCGTGAGCGAATCGAGCGGATAGACCCGTTCGGCACTGATCGCGAGCGGTGCGCGGCTCGTCGCAAGGATGCGGACGTTCGTCGTCGAATCGAGGATGTCCGAGATCCACGCCGCAGCTGCATCGACGATGTGCTCGCAGTTGTCGACGATGAGAAGCGTCTCACGCTCGGCGAGCATGCTGAGGATGCGCGAGCGCAAGTCGACGCGGGCATTCGGGTCGATCGATTGGATGCGTGTCGACCGCGCCTCGCGGATGCCCAGCGTCGATGCGATGGCCAGGCCGATGTCGTCGCCGGTACGCACGCTCGCGAGCTCGAGCACGATGACGGCGGGCGTGTGGACCGCACGGTTTCCGATCTCCTGGGCGAGGCGGGTCTTGCCGAGGCCACCGGCGCCGAGGATGGTCGTCAGCCGTCCGGTCGCAACGAGGTCCTCGACCGCCTCGAGGTCGTATTCCCGCCCGATGAGGGCGTTGGGCGCTGTGCGGAGACCGATGCGCGAGCGGGACACGACAGCCGGCCCGGGCGACGTCTCTTCGACCAGGAGCGAGGCGTTGAGGGCGACGAGTTCGGGTCCGGGACGCGTGCCGAGGGCTTCGCGGAGCCGGGAACGGAAGTCGTCGAAGGCGCGGATGGCGTCATTGCGCCGGCCTGCAGCGTCGAGTGTCAGGAGAAGCTCGCGCTGCAACCCTTCGTCGAGCGGAGATGCGGCGAGGAGGGGATCGAGGTCGGCAAGCGCCGCAGCGGTGTCGCCCTGCGCGCGGCGCGACCGGGCGCGCAGGTGGAGCAGGTCGCTCCGCAGTGAGCGGGCCGCCCGCTCGAGTTCGGACGCCAGGGGCGTCGGCCCGAGTTCGGCGCCGGGCTCGCCGCGCCAGAGGGCCAGAGCGGCTGTCGCGTCGTTGGCGGCACGCGCAGGGTCTCCTGCCAGCTCGGCCGCGCGGGCGCGTTCGAGGAGGGCTCGGGCGAGACCCAGGTCGGTGTGCTCCGGCGGGACGGCGAGGGCGTACCCTCCGGCGGTCGATTCGAGGATGCCGTCGGCGCTGGCCGTGCGCACGCGCGAGACGAGGGTCTGCAACGCCGCACGTTCCTGCCGGGGCGGCGCATCATCCCAGAGGTCCTCGACCAGGGAAGGCACACTGACCGAGCCGCGCGCGAGAACCAGGGAGACGATCAGGCTCTTGCCCAGGGTGCCCGACGGCTCGGCGAGCGAGCCGGAGCGATCCTCGACCAGCACGGGGCCGAGGACGGCGACGCGGGGCTGCGGCCGGGTCGAGGAGTCCACTCGCCGAGTTTAGCGATCGCGGGCGACCGGATTCGGCCCGACCGGGCCGGTGCGGCGGCGACCGGCGATAGGCTGCAGCGAGGGATGGTGCCGCGGCGACCGCGCACCGTGTGCGGGGAGGCGCCGATGGCGAGCGATTGGTCCGACTTCTACGAGGCCCAGGCGGGCCGCGGCCCGCGTGCGACGTTCATCGCCGGCCTCGACGCCCGCGACGGACTCCCGCCCGGGCGGGCGATCGACATCGGCTGCGGCGACGGTGTCGAGACCCGTGAGCTGCTCGAGCGGGGCTGGCGCGTGCTCGCGATCGACGCGGACGACGGCGTCGAGGACCGCCTTCGTTCGACGATCGGGGATGCCGCCGACGGTGCGCCGGTCGAGATCTGGCAGCGGACGTTCGAGACCTTGACCGGGCTGCCGGAGGCGGACTTCGTCTACGCCGGGTTCGCGCTGCCCTTCTGCGATGCCTCGCATTTTCCGTACCTGTGGGCGGACATCCGCGAAGCCCTGCAGGTCGATGCGGTCTTCGCGGGCGAATTCTTCGGGCCGGACGATGACTGGTTCGGCCGGCCGGGGATGAACTTCCATGACAGCGCCGGTGTCGAGCGGATGCTCGCGGGTCTCGACGTCGTGCAGGTCGTCGAGGACAACCGCGACGGGCTGTCGTTCGAGGGTCCCAAGCACTGGCACGTGTTCCACGTCGTCGCCCGCAACAACCCGCGCTGACGCGACGGATGGCGCCGAATCAGCGGATGGTCTTGCGCGCGGTGATCTGACCGGTGTCGAACCCGAGAAGGTGCAGGCCGCCGTTGAAGCGCGCGTGCTCGATCTTGATGCAGCGGTCCATCACGACGGTCAGGCCTTTCGACTCGCCGTACTCTGCCGCTTCCTGGTTCCAGATGCCGAGCTGCACCCAGATGGTCGGCGCCCCGATGGCCACGACCTCGTCGATGACGGCCGGGATGTCGCTGCCCTTGCGGAACACGTCGACGATGTCGGGGACCTCGGGCAGCGACGCGAGGTCGGGATACGCCTTCTGTCCCAGGATCTCGTCGGCGTTGGGGTTCACGAAGTAGACGCGGTAGTCGCTGGACTGCTGCAGGTATGTTCCGACGAAGTAGCTGGAGCGCGCCGGGTTCGGCGACGCCCCGACGATGGCGACCGATTTCGCCGCGCGCAGGATCTTCAGGCGCTCCTTGGCGTCGGGTCCGGTCCACGTGCGCTGTGATTTCAGCAGCTTCGCGAGTGGCGAGTCGGCGGGAAGCGAGCAGCTCAGGCCGTTGGCGAGCTGGACCTCGGCGAGGTCCGCGTTCTCCGTGGGAGTCACATCGGTGAGGGTCATGAGTTCTCCTTCACAGCCAGGTCGAGCGCCTGGTCGAGGTCGTAGATGATGTCATCAACGTCTTCGATGCCCACGCTAATCCTTACGACGCCCGGGAGCACCCCCGCATCGACGAGCTGCTGTTCCGTGAGCTGGGCGTGGGTCGTGGAGGCGGGGTGGATGACGAGCGTCTTCGCGTCGCCGATGTTCGCCAGGTGGCTCGCGAGGTTGACCGACTCGATGAACTTCTGGCCGGCCGCCCGGCCGCCCCTGACCTCGAAGCTGAACACGCTTCCCGGTCCCTTCGGGAGGTACTTCAGCGCGCGATCGTGGTGCGGATGCGCGGGGAGCCCGGCCCACAGGACCGATTCGATACGGGGGTCGGCGTCGAGCCATTCGGCGACGGCGCGCGCGTTGTCGACGTGAGCCTGGATGCGGTAGGGGAGCGTCTCGACACCCTGCGCGAGCAGGAACGCCGAATGCGGGGCGAGCGTCGGGCCGATGTCGCGCAGCTGCTCGGCCCGCAGGCGCGTGAGGAACGCGTACTCGCCGAAGTTGCCCGACCACTGGAGGCCGCCGTAGGTGGGCACCGGCTCGCCGAAGAGCGGGAATTTCTCGCTGTGCCAGTCGAACCGGCCGCTTTCGACGACGACGCCGCCGAGCGTGGTGCCGTGGCCTCCCAGGAACTTGGTGGCCGAATGGATGACGATGTCGGCTCCCCACTCGAACGGCCGGTTCAGGTACGGGGTCGCGATCGTCGAATCGATGATGAGCGGAATGCCGGCAGCGTGGGCGACGGCGGCGAGGCCTTCGATGTCGGCGATCTCGCCCGACGGGTTGGCCACGGTCTCGGCGAAGACGAGCTTCGTCCTGTCGGTGATCGCGGCCGCATAGTCGGCGGGGTCCGAGCTCTGGATGAACGTGGTCTCGACACCGAAGCGGCGCAGGGTGACATCGAGCTGCGTGATCGATCCGCCATAGAGGTTCGCCGAAGCGACGATGTGGTCGCCCGCGCCTGCCAGCGACGCGAACGTGATGTACTGGGCGCTCAGTCCGCTCGCTGTCGCGACGGCGCCGAGGCCGCCTTCCAGGCTTGCGATGCGCTCCTCGAACGAAGCGACGGTGGGGTTGGCGAGACGCGAGTAGATGTTGCCGTACTTCTGCAGGGCGAAGCGGGCTGCGGCATCCGCCGTGTCGTCGAAGACGAACGCGCTCGTCTGGTAGATCGGGAGCGCGCGGGCGCCCGTCACAGGGTCGGGGATGTTGCCCGCGTGAATCGCACGCGTGCGGAAGCCGTATTCGCGATCTGCCATGCGTTCACGCTACCCGAGCGCATGCACGGTCCCGTTCACGGGTGTAACAGTCCGCAACCCCGTGCGGCGGTCAGCTCGAGATCGCCACCGCGCCGAGGCCCAGGACGGCGATCAGCACCCACGACAGCAGGCCGACCGCGAGGGCGCGCCACCCCGTCCCGACGAGGGTGCGGAGCCTCACCGCCGAACCGAGTCCGAAGAGTGCCATCGCCAGCAGCACGGTCTGCACGGTGTCGGCCACGCTGAGCACGACCGGCGATGGCGGAAGGAACGTCCGCACCAGCATGGCGGCGATGAAGCCGGCTACGAACAGCGGAACGACCGGGGGCCGCTTCGCTGCCGGGTCGGGGTCGACGTGACGGCGCCGCTCGACGACCGAGGTGATCGCGACCATCGGAGCGAGCATGAGCACGCGGGTGAGCTTGACCACGAGCGCGACGGCGAGGGCCGCGGAGCCGGCGATCTGCGCGGTCGCGACGACCTGCCCGACATCGTGGACGCCTGCCCCGACCCAGTGGCCGAACTGCGCGTTCGTGAGCCCGAGCGGATGCCAGAACACCGGCAGCACGAAGATCGCCAGCGTGCCGCAGAGCGTGACCAGCGCGACCGGGGTCGCCGTCTCCTCGTCCTTGGCCCGCACCACGCCGCTCATCGCCCCGATCGCGGACGCACCGCAGATCGAGAAGCCGGTCGCGACCAGCAGGGGCTGGTGGCCGGGGAGCCGGAACAGCCTGCCGAGCCCGATCGTGCCGACGAACGTCACGATCACGATCAGCACCGTCGTCAGGATCGTGACCCAGCCGAGGTTCGCGATGTCGACCAGGCTCAGCTTGAGGCCGAGCAGCACGATGCCGATGCGCATCAGGCGGCGGGATGCGACGGCGAGGCCCGGCGCGAGCGACCCGTTCAGGGCCGGCCGCGCAAACGGAAGCTGTCCGACGATGATGCCGAGCGCGACCGCGGCCGTCAGCAGCGGGATCGCGGGCACGAGCCAGTGGATGCCCCAGGCGGCGGCAGCAGCCAGCGCCGCAGCCGTCAGCCCCGGCAGCGCGGCCCGGGATGTCTGGGGTGCGGCGTTCATCCTGTCTATTCTGCCGGGGACTGGCGCCCCTGACAGACCGCTCGAGCACAGGGAAAAGCATCCCGAATCGCGGTTCGGGGATGCTTTTCCCTGTGCCCGACGGCGTCAGAGGCGAGCTCAGAGCGAGGCGAGGAGCTCGGACCCGTTGGGGACGCCGAGGCCGGTGCAGGCGTCCCAGCCCGGGCCGGCAGTGAAGGCACCGTTGTTTCCGGAGGTGATGTCACGGAATCCCGCAGCGACCTGGCCGGCATTGATCGAGTCGTACAGCTTCGGCTGCGCGAGCCCGAGGGGTGCGCCGGTCGACTGAACCAGGCGCGCCACCAGCGCTGCCCAGAGCGGAGCGACCGCGCTGGTGCCCCCGATCACCAGCTGCTTGCCGTCGACCAGCACCTGGTAGCCGGTCTGCGGGTCGGCGACGGCAGAGACATCCGGTACTCCGCGCCCGGACGCCTGCGTTGTGGAGGGGACCCCGACGTTCGCCTGCCATGTCGGGCGCGGGAACACGTCGCTCACGCCACCACCGGTGGCGCCCCGGCCCGGGCCGTTGTTCCAGACCGTCTCCGACTGCACGGTCGCCGTCGACGCATCGGCGGCGAGTCGTGTGCCGCCGCATGCCAGCGCGTGCGGGCTGGATGCGGGGAAGTCGACGTGCGGGCGCCCGTCGGTGACGTTATCCGAACTTCCGTCGTCGCCGGCGGCCGCCGTTGAGGTCACTCCGAGGGCTGCCGCATCGACCAGTGCCTGGTCGAACGCGGTGCGGGCCTGTGCGGTCCACTGGTCTTCGCTCTGGCCCCAGCTGATGCTGATCGCGGCGGGCGTCGGGCTGGCGTGGGCGGCCATCGTGACCGCGTCGATGAACCCGGCGTCGGTGTTGGGCGCGAAGTAGACGATGATGTGTGCGCCCGGCGCCAGCGCCCCGGCGACCTCGATGTCGAGGAGCACTTCGCCATCGGCGCCGTTCGGGTCCTGGCCCGGCACGTTCGTCGCCCCGTCGACTCCGACCGCGGTCACGGTCGGTGGCGGGGTGACGCCCAGGCTGCTGAAGTACGCGTCGAGGTCGCTCTGCGCGAAGCCGCCGCCCAGTTCGATGATCGCGATGGTCGTGCCCGCCCCGTCGGTGTTCGGCGGGAAGGCATAGATGGCCCCGAGCTCGATCGGCGTGTAGCTGGTGCTGACGGCATGGGGCAGCGCGACACGGTAGAGGGTGCGCGCCTGCGGGCGGTCGTCGATCCCGAGCACGGCCGTGACGATGCCGCTCAGCGGGGTCGGTACGCTGAGTCCACCGGTGCGGTGCCGGTGTTCGACCGCGTTCCCGTTCGGGTCCGCGCTCGTGGCCAGACCGAGGTCGGTGCCGAACACGCGGCTGAGCACTGCCGCCGTTCCCGAAACGCGCACGTGACGGTCGGCAGCGCTGCTGTCGAGGACCGTGACTCCCAACCCTTCGAGGGTCGACGTCACGAGCGCGAGGTCGGCCGGATCAGCGCCGTACCGCGCGGCGAACTCGTCGGGCGGGATCGGGTTCGACAGCACCTCGTCCGGTACTTCGGCGCGGCGCCGCAGGATGAGCGTCGCTTCGACCGGGGTCTGCGGATCGAGTGCCGCCGATGAGGTCAGCCCCGGGGCGGGGGGCCGTTCGCTTCCCGGAAGCGGTGTGAGATCGAGTGGTTCGTTCTGATCGTCGACAGAGGTCATGACTCCGGTCTACCACTACGGGCCGACAGCCTGAACGGGCTACCGCCAGCTCGGCAGCCAGATGTGGAGCTGCCAGAACCAGAACGGAACCTGCTGCGCTGTCCAGATCGAGTAGAAGAACACGCTGACCGCAGCGGTGATGACGAGATAGATGGCGACGGTCAGGATGCCGCGCTTGCGCCGCCAGGCGGGATCCGTCCGCTTGCCGAGGATGAGTGCGATCACGAACGTCAGCGCCAGGATCAGGTAGGGCTCGAACGCGATCGTATAGAACTGGAAGACCGTGCGGTTGATGTAGAGCAGCCACGGCAGGTAGCCCGCGGCGATGCCGGTGAGGATGAGCCCGACGCGCCATTCGCGGTAGCGAACGAGCCGGTACACGAGGTAGAACACGGCGGCCGCGGCGGCCCACCAGATCAGCGGGTTGCCGACCGACGTTATGGCGGACGAGCACGCTGACGACGTGCAGCCGTCCTGCCCGAGAACGGTGCCCTGGTAGTACATGCTCGTCGGCCGGATCATGAAGAGCCAGGTCAGCGGGTTCGCCTGGTACGGGTGCGGCACGTGCAGGTTGATGCTGTAGTTGTACATCTCGGTCTGGTAGTGCCAGAGGTTCTGGAGCCAGTGAGGGACCCACGCCAGGCCGCCGCCCCACGGCTTGCCGACCGTTGTCGCCCACGACCGGTCGTAGCCGCCTGTGGTGAAGATCCAGCCCGACCAGGTGGCGATGTAGCTCACGAGCGCGATCGGGACCATGAGCAGGAAGGTCGCCGGCCCCTGCTTGAGGATGCTGCCGGTGATCCAGAAGGGCAGGCCGACGCGGCGACGCGCCACCGCATCCACGATCACCGTGTAGATGGCGAAGAAGGCGAGGAAGTACACGCCGGTCCATTTGACGCCGGCGCACAGCCCGCAGAGGATTCCGGCGGCGATCAGCCAGGGCCGCCACCACAGCACGGGGCCCCAGGCGGGATTGCCGCCTTTCTCCCGCAGCTCGGCGACCCGTGCCGCGAGTCTCGTCGCATGCCAGTCCCGATCGAGCAGGAGGCAGCCGAACGCCAGCAGCGCGAAGAACATCACCGAGTTGTCGAGGATCGCCACCCGGCTCATCACGATCGCGTGGCCGTCGATCGCCATGAGGAATCCGGCGATCACCGCGAGGATCGTCGAGCGGAAGAGTTTGCGCGTGATGAGCATGAGCACCACGACCGCGAGAATGCCGACGACCGCTGTCGACACGCGCCAGCCGAAGCTGTTCCCCGCGCCGTAGGCCGCCAGGCCGAGTGCGATGATCCATTTGCCGAGCGGCGGATGCGCGACGAACGACGCCTGGGTCCCGTAGATGTTGACGCCGCCGTCGTTGAAGCTCAGGTCGGCTTTGTCGGGCCAGCTGCCCTCATAGCCGAGATGCATGAGCGTCCAGGCGTCCTTCACGTAGAAGGTCTCGTCGAACACGAGGGAGTGCGGGTTCGCGAGGTTCCAGAGGCGCAGCACTGCCGCCAGCAGGGTCACGACCAGGGGACCGCCCCAATACCAGAGCTTCACGCGCAGTGGGGTGCGCAGCGTGCGAGCCCACCAGTCGTCGAGGCGGCTGCCGGTCGGTTCGGCGACTACGGCGTCGAAGCCGATCGTGGGAGTCCTGGTCACCCTGCAATGTTAGTGAGGTGCGCCTGCCAGACTGGGCTGATGATCATCCTCGCCGCGACACCCATAGGGAACCTCAAGGATGCGTCGGTGCGGCTCGTCGAGGCGCTCGGAGCCGTCGGGATCGTCGCATCGGAGGACACGCGGGTCACGCAGCGCCTGCTGGCGGGGCTCGGGGTGGAGAACCGCCCGAGGCTGATCGCTCTCCACGACCACAACGAGCGCGACCGGTCCGCTGAGGTCGTCGAGCTGGCCCGCGAGACGGATGTGCTGGTGCTGAGCGACGCCGGCATGCCGACCGTGTCCGATCCCGGCTTCCACCTGGTCGAGGCCGCGGCCGCCGCCGGCGTGGGCGTGACCGCCCTTCCCGGCCCGTCGGCGGTCATCACTGCTCTCGCAGTGTCGGGCCTGCCTACCGACCGATTCACCTTCGAAGGGTTCCTCCCGCGCAAGCAGGGGGAGCGGATGGCCGCCTTCCGCGCCCTTGCCGGCGAGCGCCGCACCATGGTCTTCTTCGAATCCCCCAACAGGCTCGCAGCCGCACTGGCCGACCTCGCATCCGTGCTCGGTGCCGATCGCCGCGTGGTGGTCTGCCGCGAGCTCACGAAGATGTTCGAAGAGGTCAGGCGCGGTTCGGCCGCCGAGCTCGCGGCGTGGGCGGCCGATGGGGTTCGCGGTGAGATCTGCGTCGTCGTCGACGGCGCAGCCGCGACCGTCGTCGACCTGGATTCCGGCGTGGACCAGGTGCTGTCGCTCGTCGCCGCCGGCACCCGGCTCAAGGATGCGGCGGCCGAGGTTGCCGAGGCGACGGGCCTGGGCAAACGCGACCTCTACCAGGCGGCGCTCGCCGCCCGCAAAGCCGATGCCGGGCCGGCGAGGTAGCAGCTCCGTGTCTCGTCCGCTCTGAGCCCCTGTAACACGGCCAGAGCGTTCCGGCCGCGCCCGTAGGATAGTCAGCATGTCCGACGGCTCTTCGTTCTACATCACCACGCCGATTTTCTACGTGAACGATGTTCCCCACATCGGGCACGCGTACACCGAGGTCGCCGCTGATGTGCTGGCCCGGTGGCACCGCCAGGCCGGCGATGACACCTGGCTGCTCACGGGCACCGACGAGCACGGGCAGAAGATCCTCCGCACCGCCACCGCGAACGGCACCACCCCGAAGGAGTGGGCCGATCGCCTCGTGCACGACGAGTGGCTGCCCCTGCTGAAGACGATCGACATCGCGAACGATGACTTCATCCGCACGACGGACGAACGCCACGAGAAGAACGTGCAACTGTTCCTTCAGAAGCTCTACGACGACGGATTCATCTACGCGGGGGAGTATGAGGCGCTCTACTGCGTCGGCTGCGAGGAGTTCAAGCCCCAGAGCGAGATCGTGGACGGCACCGGCGAATACGTCGGGCAGAAGGTGTGCGCCATCCACTCGAAGCCGCTCGAACTGCTGCAGGAGAAGAACTACTTCTTCCGCATGAGCGACTTCTCCCAGAAGCTTCTCGACCTCTACGAGTCCCGGCCCGACTTCGTGCAGCCTGAGGCGGCGCGCAACGAGGTGGTCTCATTCGTTCGTCAGGGCCTGTCCGACCTGTCGATCTCGCGGTCCAGCTTCGACTGGGGCATCAAGGTGCCGTGGGACGAGTCCCACGTCGTATACGTCTGGTTCGACGCGCTCCTCAACTACATCACGGCCGTGGGCTATGGCCAGGACGAGGAGCAGTTCGAACGGCGCTGGCCGGCGACGCACATCGTCGGCAAAGACATCCTGCGATTCCACGCGGTCATCTGGCCGGCGATGCTGATGGCGGCAGGGCTCGACGTTCCTCACCAGGTCTTCGGGCACGGCTGGCTCCTCGTCGGCGGCGAGAAGATGTCGAAGTCGAAGCTGACGGGTATCGCCCCGACGCAGATCACCGAGACGTTCGGCTCCGATGCGTTCCGGTATTACTTCATGCGCGCGATCAGCTTCGGCCAGGACGGGTCGTTCAGCTGGGAAGACCTTGCGGCCCGCTACCAGTCGGAGCTCGCAAACGGCTTCGGCAACCTGGCATCCCGGGTGATCGCGATGGTCTCGCGCTACTTCGACGGCATCGTGCCGCCTGCCGGGGTCTACGACGTCGCCGACCTGGTGGTTCAGGATGTAGTGGCCAGGGCGGCCGCCGACGCGGACACCGCGATCGGCAGCCTCGCCATCCACGACGCGCTCGCCGCGATCTGGACGGTCGTCGACGAGCTCAACGGGTACATCACGGCCCAGGAGCCGTGGTCGATCGCGAAAGACGAGACCCAGCGTGAGCGACTCGGCACAGTGCTCTACACCGCGGCGGAGGGGCTCCGCGCGCTCGCCGTACTGCTCTCACCGGTGATCCCTGCCGCGACGGGACGCCTCTGGGAGTCGCTGGGTGCCGGCCAGGAGCTCGGTCCCCTCGAGGCACAGCCCATCCGGGATGCCGGACGGTGGGGCCAGCTCGCTGCCGGCACCACAGTCAACGGGCTGGAAGCGCTGTTTCCCCGAATCGAAGCGACCGTTGCCTGACGAATCGCACATCCGTCACCGGCACGCGACGGAGGGCCGCGAGCTGAGCTACCCGCCGCTTCCGGAGGCACTCGTCGTCGGCGTGTACGACAATCACACGCACCTGGAGATCTCAGACGGCGACGATCCGCTCGACTACCGTGAGCAGCTGGATCGTGCGTCGAGCGTCGGCGTGCGCGGTGTCGTGCAGGTCGGAAACGATGTCGAGACGTCGCGCTGGTCGGCCGATATGGCGGCCATCGAACCGCGGATGCTCGCAGCCGTGGCGATCCACCCGAACGATGCGCCGGACTACGACGAGCGTGGCGAACTCGACGACGCGCTCCAGGTGATCGCCGAACTGGCGGGGCGACCGCGGGTGCGCGCCGTCGGTGAGACGGGGCTCGACTTCTTCCGCACGGACGAGTCGGGGCGTGCGGCCCAGTTCCGCTCTTTCGAGGCGCACATCGAGATCGCCAGGCAGAACGACCTCGCCCTCCAGATCCACGACCGCGACGCCCACGCCGACGTGATCCGCACCCTGAAGAGGGTCGGAGCGCCCGAACGCACTGTCTTCCACTGCTTCTCCGGTGACGCCGAACTCGCCGAGATCTGCACCGACAACGGCTGGTACATGTCGTTCGCCGGCAACGTGACGTTCAAGAACGCCGGCCGGCTGCGCGAGGCGCTCGAGGTGGCGCCGCGTGCGCTCCTGCTGGTGGAGACGGATGCGCCGTTCCTGACCCCGATGCCCTACCGCGGCCGCCCGAACGCGCCCTATCTCCTCCCGCACACCCTCCGTGCCATGGCCGACCACCTGCACACCGACGCGTCGATGCTCGCCGCGCAGATCTCGTCGAACACCGAGCTGGTCTACGGCCGCTGGGACTCGGAGCCCGTCGCGCCGCCCCCGACCACCCCGATCGGTTCCGTCGCATGAGCGACGTGCGGCTCCTGGGGCCGGCGGAGATCCGCGATCTGGCGGAGCTGCTCGACGTGACGCCGACCAAGAAGCTCGGCCAGAACTTCGTCATCGACGCGAACACCGTTCGGCGGATCGTGCGCGTCGCAGGCGTCGAGGCGGGCGACAGGGTCGTCGAAGTCGGGCCCGGGCTCGGATCGCTCACCCTGGGGCTGCTCGAGACCGGGGCGTCCGTCGTCGCGGTCGAGATCGACGGGCGACTCGCCCGCCAGCTTCCGGTGACGGTCGCGACGCTCGCGCCGGCGGCCGCCGAAAGACTGAGCGTCGTGCATCGCGACGCCCTCACCGTCACCGAGCTCGCCGGGGAGCCCGCGCGGCTCGTGGCCAACCTTCCGTACAATGTGTCCGTGCCGGTGCTGCTGCACTTTCTCGAGCACTTCCCGAGCATCCGCACCGGTGTCGTGATGGTGCAGGCCGAGGTCGGGCAGCGGGTCGCCGCCGAACCCGGGTCGAAGGTCTACGGGGCGCCGAGCGTGAAGGCGGCCTGGTACGGGCGGTGGCGCACGGCAGGCACTGTGAGCCGCCAGGTCTTCTGGCCGGTCCCGAATGTGGACTCGATCCTCGTCGCATTCGAGCGGCATGAGGCCGAGCCCGGGGACGTGGACCTGCGCAGGCGCACGTTCGCCGTCGTCGACGCCGCCTTCCAGCAGCGGCGGAAGATGCTGCGGCAGTCGCTCTCGGCCCTGTTCGGGGACTCGGCCACGGCATCCGCTGCGCTCGAAAAAGCGGGGATCGACCCGACGGAGCGCGGCGAACAATTGACCGTCGACGACTTCATCGCGATAGCGCGCGCAGCCTGAAGCTGCGAGGGCTGTAGGTTGGAAGCATGACCTCCGAGGCCTCGCTCCACATGGTGCACGCCAGGGCACCGGGCAAGATCAACGTGTTCCTCCGGGTCGGGGCCGTCATGGAAGACGGGTACCACGACGTGGCGACGGCCTACCAGGCGGTGTCCCTCTACGAGGATGTGCGCGCGTATCCGGCCGACGATTTCTCGGTCACCTTCGGCGGCCCGATCGACTGCTCCGGACTGCCTGTCGACGGCAACAACCTGGCCATCAAGGCTGCACGCCTGCTCGCCCGCAAGACGGACTACCGCGGTGGCGTGCACCTCGAGATCGACAAGCACGTTCCGATCGCCGGCGGGATGGGCGGAGGGTCCGCCGACGCTGCCGCGACGCTCCTCGCCTGCGACGCGCTCTGGGGAACCGACTGCACGAAAGACGAGCTGCTCGCGCTCGCATCCCGGCTCGGCGCCGATGTTCCGTTCGCGCTCATCGGGGGAACGGCGATCGGCACCGGCCGAGGCGACCGACTGAGCCCCGCCCTCGCCAAGGGGCAGTTCCACTGGGTCCTGGTGCTGCCCGAGGAGGGCATGAGCACCCCCGAGGTCTACCGCGAACTCGACCGGCACCGGGAACGGCACTCCCAGGACATCTTTCCGGCCCAGAAGCAGCCGACCGTCGACGCGAACATCCTGCAGGCCCTGCGCGCGGGCGACCCGCGCATGCTCGCCGAGTCGCTCGTCAACGACCTGCAGGCGCCCGCCATCCACCTCGCCCCCCACATCGGCGAGATCATCGAACTCGGCGAGATGAACGGCGCCCTCGCCGGCATCGTCTCCGGGTCGGGGCCAACGGTCGCCTTCCTGACGGCGGACCTCGACAGCGCACTCGACCTGCAGATCGCGCTGAGCGCATCCCGGCACACTGCCGTGCGCGCTACGGCGCCGGTGCACGGCGCGCGCATCCTCTCGGAGTAGCGCCGTCAGCGGCTCATTCCCCTCTCCCTCCTGGGCCTTGCCGTCACGGCTCGAGGTCGATCGCCGCCCGAAAACCGGTGCTCGGGTCCATGGAGAACGGGGTCGAGCCATGGTCGTGCGCGATCAGCCACCGGCCGTCGACCCGGCGCAGTCCCAGCGTCGACCGGAACCAGAGGGCGAAGGCGGTGCTGCTGCCCTTCGGCGTCGACGAGAGACGGTTGATGCTGTGGACGAACGCGATATCGCCGTCCGCCTCGACGACCGCCCTGGTGATGTCGAACTCGATCGCCCCGTCGAACGTCGCCAGCCAGTCGCGCAGGCCCTGCACGTCGCGTCCCTGTGATGCGAGGGGCGGCGCCAGCGAGAAGCTGACGAGGTCGTCGGTGAACAACGCTCCGAGCGCATCGGCGTCGCGTGCCCGCATGGCGCGTTCACGTTCGGCGAGGAGCGCCCGGATCTCCGTGTCCGCGGTGGTGGTGGTGGTGGCAGTCATGATGTTCTCCTTCGTTCGCATCCGATCTGGACTTGCATGGGAGACGTCGAAGCAGACGCCCCCGTCTCGACGTCCCGGGTGAGAAGATTCACCCAGGGATGGAGACAGCGATGAAATACCTCATTCTCATCAACGGAAACGAGAAGTCGCGCGCGGTGTGGGAGAGCTTCACCGATGAGCAGCGCTCCGCGGGCTACGAGCTGTACGCCCGACTTCACCAGCGGCTGCAGGCGTCAGGCGAGCTGGTTGCGGCCGAGGCGCTCACCGATCCGTCGCTCGCGGTGCGCGTGCCGGCCCGCGACTCCAGCCTGATCGCGACCGACGGACCGTTCGCCGAGGTGAAGGAGCAGCTGAACGGGTTCTACCTGGTCGACTGCGAAAGCCTCGACCGGGCCGTCGAGATCGCCGAAGGATTTCCTGAGGCGGCATACGGGCTCGTCGAAGTGCGCCCGGTCCTCAACCTGGGCGGGCCCGACGTGTGAGCAGGCCGACGGAGGTCGAAGTGCTGCTGCGCGAGCTTGCGCCGCAGGCCGTCGCCGCGCTCACCCGGCGGTACGGCGACTTCGACCTCTGTGAAGACGCGGTGCAGGAAGCGCTGCTGACCGCCTCGCAGACCTGGCCGGCGGCCGGCATCCCGGACAGCCCGCGAGGTTGGCTGATCACGGTGGCGTCGAGGCGCCGCATCGAACTGTGGCGCGCCAACGCGGCCCGCCGTCGCAGGGAGGAGGCGGTCGCTGCGCTGGACGAGACGGATGCGCCGCCGCCCACCTCCGTCGACGACAGCCTCACCCTGGTCATGCTCTGCTGTCACCCGGCGCTGACGCCGTCCTCCCAGGTCGCCCTCACGCTTCGGGCGGTCGGCGGCCTCACGACGGCGGAGATCGCCCGGGCCTTCCTCGTGCCGGAGGCGACGATCGCGCAGCGGATCAGCCGGGCCAAGCAGCGCATCCGCGACTCCGGCGCTCCGTTCGCGATGCCGGATGACGCCCACCGGTCGGCGAGGCTCACCAGCGTGCTTCGGGTGCTGTACCTGATTTTCACCGAGGGTCACACGGCCAGTTCGGGCCCCGATGCCACCAGGGTGGAGCTGGCGTCGGAGGCGATCCGTCTCGCACGGATGCTGCGGGCGCTGGTTCCGGACGACGGCGAGGTCGCCGGGCTCCTCGCCCTCATGCTCCTCACCGACGCGCGGCGGCCGGCGCGCACCGGCCGCGATGGGGCGCTGATCCCGCTCGCGGCACAGGACCGGTCGTTGTGGGATACGGCCGCGATCTCCGAGGGCGTCGCCCTGATCACCCACGCGCTCGCTGACGCTGCCATCGGGCCTTACCAGGTGCAGGCGGCGATCGCGGCCGTGCACGACGAGGCCCGCACCGCGGCAGACACCGACTGGGACGAGATCCTCGGGCTGTACGACCTGCTCGCACGGCTCGAGCCCGGCCCGATGGTCACGCTGAACCGCATCGTCGCGCTTGCCGAGGTCGACGGGCCGTTCGTTGCCCTCGCCCAGCTCGAAAGCGTCGCCGACGGCGCCGGCCTCGCCGGGCATTACCGTGTGGACGTCGTGAGGGCGCACCTGCTCGAGCGGGCGGGCGATCCGGATGCGGCCCGCGAGGCGTTCAGGACGGCGGCACGGCGCACCCTGAGCACGCCGGAGCAGCGCTACCTCGAACAGCAGGCGCTTCGCCTCACCGACGGGAAGTGAACCGCGCGGGAGGCCAGGACACCCAAGGATGCCGACCAGTCCGCAGCAGAGCGCATGTCGGGTTGAGACGATTCGTTCGAGAAACGTTTCCACGCGATATGCCGGGGTGGTCGGTCATCCCGGGGTGAGATTCACGCTAGCGACGCCGCCGACGGCGCACCAAGTCCGTGAGGGAAAACCGTCAACTCTTGACGGGTCGGCGCACGGGTCAGCGCGCCCGGCCGGGCCTGCGCGCCTCGCGCGCCGACCGATCCCTGGCGGCTCGCGCCAGGCTGCGCAGCTCGCGACGGGAGGACAGCCGCAGCTTCGCGAGGATGTTCCGCACGTGGAAGTTGACGGTCGTCACCGAGACGTAGAGGTGCTCGGCGATCTCTTTGTTCGTCATGCCCGCTGCGAGCGCGTGGGCGATCTGGCGCTCGCGGGTCGTGAGGTCGGCGAACGGGTCGTCCCGCGTCATCGCGAGTGCGGTGTCGGCCCCCGCTCGCGCCAGCTCCTCGAGGGCCTCCGTGCAGCCGGCGAGATAGTCGGCAGCGCCGAGGCGCCGGAATACGGTGGCGGCGCGCTCCAGCATGGTGACGGCCTCACTCTGGCGCCCGTCGGCGGCAAGGAGCCGGCCGGCATCCAGCATCGTCACCGCGTGCGGGAAGGGGAACCGGGCGGATGCGCGGGAGTCGGCCGCGCGAATGTAGGTGGCGATCGCCGCATCCGTATCGCCTTCTGCCTCGAGCACCCGCCCTTCCAGCCAGCCCAGTGAACCGTAGTATGGCTGCCAGAGGCGGGAAGGATCGCTGCACGCCGCCAGTTCGGCCCGGGCTTCGGCGGCGCGGCCGAGAGCCGCGAGTGCGTCGATCCGGTAGGTCAGCCAACCGAGCGTGGACGCCGCGGACGCCTCGCGCGCGGCGGGTTCCGTCGCGGCGAACTGCTGCTCACGGTCGCCGGTGGCGCGGGCGAGCTCGGCGCGGGCGATGACGGGGAGGTCGCTGTCGTAGGAGCCGCTGATACCCGGGCGCGCGTCGCCGGCAGAAGCGAGCCGCTCCTCGACCGCGCGGCTCTTTCCACGGCCCGCACGAACCAGGGTCGATACCGTGAGGGCGATCGGCCACGCCGACAGGTCGGTCTCGTCCAGGGCCAGGGCGACGGCGGTGTCGGCGACGGTGACGGACTCGTCCCACTCTCCGAGGAGGAAGAGCGCATGCGCATAGATCGACCGCCCGTGGCCGGCCGTCCAGCTCGACGGGAAGAGCCGGATCAGTTCGTTCGCGAGCTCGAGGTCGTCGTGCGCGCGATCGATGTCCCCGGTGCGGATGAACACGCTGGCGCGGGAGACGAGGGCATCGACGACGGCAGGCGACCCCGGCCCGTCGAGCAGGGAGTCGAGTTCGTCGACGGTCGCCCTGAGCAGCTCGGTCCGGCGCATGTGTCCGGCGGCGGTGAGCTCCCACCCGAGCAGGCGCATCAACTCGTCGCGGGGCTGGACCAGCCAGCTCACGGCGGGGTCGGCGACCTCGTCGGGGTGCGTCGGCGCCTCGGACAGGAACCGGCGGGCGATGTCGAACTGGCCGAGGACAGAACCGAAATCACGGGTCGCCATCTGCACCATGGGCAGGATGCACGCCACGTGGGCGCGCAGGATCCGCTCCTCGGGGGTGGTCACGGGGGCGGCCTGCAGGGCGAGCCCGAGCGTGAGAGCGCCGGGGACGTTGCCGGTGAGGGTGCGCAGCTCGACCAGGACGGCGTCGCGCGCCGGGCTCGGCGGGAGCGCCTCGATCGCGGGCGCGAGGTCGAAGATGCGTTCGTGCAGCCGGGTGCGCAGGGCGAGCATCCCGATCTCGATCAGCGCTCGTTCATGTTCGGCGCCCGCCGCCGACAGGTGGACCGCGGACCTCGCATAGCTCATGGCCTGGCCGGAGCGGCCGAGGTCTGCCGCCTCACGGCTGGCCGCGATCAGCTCGGCGACGAGGGTCGGGTCTGCACGGTCGGCGGCTTCGACCCGGTGCCGGAGGGCCCGGTGCCCGGTGAGGACGCGGGCGGCGACGCGGTGGATCTCGACGCGCCTGGAAAGCGGAAGGTCTGCCGTGAGCGCGTCGGCGAGGATGGCGTGGGTCGGCTCCAGCCAGACGACCCCGTCGCGCACCTTCGACGCGACCAGACCGCGCTCGATCGCGGCATCCACGTCGACGCTCGTGCCGAGCCGCTCCGTGATCGTTGTGAACACGGGGAAAGGGACGGGGTCGCGCAGTACAGCGAGGATCTCCGCGCCTTTACGCACGGGCGGCGCTGTTCCTTCGAGGGCGGCCGCGACGGCTCCCGACAGCGGCACCGCGGCATCCACCGGGATCTCCCACCCGGCAGGGTGCAGCGCCTCGGCGAACGTCTCGCGCAAGCGGGCGAGGAGCACGCTCAGCAGGAGGGGGGAGCCCTGGGTCGTCTCGGTGAGGCGCGTCGCAGTGCGGCGCGAGACAGCGTGCCCCAGGATGTGCTGGGCGAGCTCCTGCGTGTCGTCGACCGTGAACGGCGCGAGGTCGACCCGCGCCGTGTTCGGCATGGCAGCGGCGAGGCCGTCGAAGAGCGTGGAGACGCCGGAGTTCGGCCGGGACGCGACGATCAGTAGGAACGGCTGGTCGACGAGACGGCGAACCGCGAACCGCAGCGCC
The DNA here is from genome assembly GCF_049994905.1 of Leifsonia sp. McL0618. Taxonomy (GTDB): domain Bacteria; phylum Actinomycetota; class Actinomycetes; order Actinomycetales; family Microbacteriaceae; genus Diaminobutyricibacter. The sequence continues at coordinate 1,524,369 of NZ_CP188258.1, forward strand.
CGCGCCGACGCTTCGTCGACCCATTGCGCGTCATCCATGATGATGCACACGGGCGCCTCGAGGCCGTCGACGGCGTCCAGCACCAGGCGGCCGACGGTGATGGCGCTGTCCGTCGGCTCCGGGCTGCGCACACGGGAGGGGGTGCGGGCGTTCAGTCCCCGGACGAGCGTCTCGACCGCCGCGTAGCTCAGGTCCGACTCGAAGGAGTCGGCGTGCACGCGCACGACGGCCCACGCATCCAGCCGCGACGCGATGTCGGCGAGCAGGGTGGTCTTACCGAGCCCGGGCTCGCCGCTCACGAGCACGGCGCCGCCCTCGAGGAGCGCGCGGCCGGCCACAGCGAGGAGGAGGTCGCGCGGGTGGTCTCTGCCAACGATCACGATGTCATCCCCCCACACGACGGCAGCGCGTCCAGGTCGGGTGTGATGCGCCGGTCCGTTCGAGTCTTTCACGCGTGCAACGTTGCGCGGCAGCACCCATTCGGGTGCAGCCCTCGCTCCTCACCACCCGACGGCGTGACGGCCGACGTCGCCGCTAAACTGGGCAGCACATGGCACACCTCCTGGGCGCAGAAGCGCTCCACCTCGAGTACCCGACCCGCGTCATCTTCGACAGTGTGACCGTCGGGATCAACGAGGGCGACCGCATCGGCGTCGTCGGCCGCAACGGCGACGGGAAGTCGACGCTGCTCGCCCTCCTCGCCGGGCGGCTCCAGCCTGATGCGGGGCGCGTGACCCGGCGTCGAGGTGTCAGCATCGGCGTCCTCGACCAGGGCGATGAGCTCGATCCGGCGCGTACGGTCGGCTCGACGATCGTCGGCGAACTCGATGAGCACGTCTGGGCGGGGGATGCGCGCGTTCGCGACGTGCTCGCAGGCCTGGTCTCCGACATCCGCTGGGATGCCCTGGTCGCCGACCTCTCCGGTGGCCAGCGCCGCCGTGTCGCCCTCGCCGCGCTGCTCGTGCAGGACCTCGACGTGCTCTTCCTCGACGAGCCGACCAACCACCTCGACATCGAGGGCGTCGCCTGGCTCGCGCAGCACCTGAAGTCGCGCTGGCCGGCCAATTCGGGCGGCCTTCTGGTCGTCACGCACGACCGGTGGTTCCTCGACGAGGTCTCGACGGCGACGTGGGAGGTGCACGACCGCATCATCGAGCCGTTCGAGGGAGGCTACGCCGCCTACATCCTCCAGCGCGTCGAACGCGACAGGATGGCCGCCGCCAGCGAATCGAAACGGCAGAACCTCCTGCGCAAAGAGCTGGCCTGGCTGCGCAGGGGTGCCCCTGCACGCACCTCGAAGCCGAAGTTCCGCATGGATGCCGCCTACGACCTGATCGAGAGCGAGCCGCCGCCCCGTGACACGGTCGCCCTCAGCCAGATGGCGATGGCTCGTCTCGGCAAAGACGTCGTCGACCTTCTCGATGCGACGGTCGTGTACCCACCGAAGACCGTGCTGCGCGACATCGAATGGCGCATCGCGCCGGGTGAGCGAACCGGGATCCTCGGCGTCAACGGTGCAGGCAAGTCGACCCTGCTCGGCCTGATCGCGGGGACCGTCACGCCGACGAGCGGCCGTGTCAAGCGCGGCAAGACCGTGAAGATCGCCACGCTCACGCAGCTGCTCGGCGACCTCGACGACATCCTCGACGAGCGGGTCAGCGCGGTCATCGCCGGCAAGCGTACGACCTATCTCGCCGGCGGCAAAGAGATGACGCCGGGGCAGATGCTCGAACGTCTCGGCTTCACCAGCGCACAGCTCTCGACGCCGGTCAGGGACCTCTCCGGCGGCCAGAAGCGCCGGCTGCAGCTTCTGCTGATCCTGCTCGACGAGCCGAACGTGCTCATCCTCGACGAGCCGACGAACGACCTCGACACCGACATGCTCGCCGCGATGGAGGACCTCCTCGACTCGTGGCCCGGCACGCTCATCGTCGTCTCGCACGACCGCTACCTGATCGAGCGGATCACCGACAACCAGTACGCGGTGATGGATGCGGCCCTGCGTCACCTGCCCGGCGGCGTCGACCAGTACCTCGCGCTGCGCCGTTCGGAGTCGGCGGCGTCGAAGGCGGCCGCGACCAGCGCATCCGGGTCCGCGCCTCCCGTGCGGCCAGCATCCGCCACCCCGGCGCTCGCCGGGGCCGACCTGCGCAACGCGCAGAAGGAGGTCGCGTCGATCGACCGGAAGCTGGCCAAGCTCGCCGACCGGGTCGCGCTCACCCACGAGCGGCTCGCGGAACATGACCAAAGCGACTACGAAGGACTGGGAGTCATCACCTCCGAGCTGCGCGGACTCGAGGACGAAGTCGCAGACCTCGAGACGCGCTGGCTGGAATTGTCCGAACAACTGGAGCATTAGGACGGCCGACGATGGTCACCCACGACGTCACGAACCAGGTTCCGGCGCGCGTCGGCATCGACGAGTTCGGCACGAATACGGCGCTCGTCGACGGGGTACGCCTCTACGATGCGGGCTGGGCGGTCGGCGCGCTCGAACGGGTGGGTGCGCTCGTCGGCAGCGCGGAGTTCCAGCACGACGCCGAACTCGCGAACATCTGCGAGCCCCGCCTCATCGCCTTCGACCGCGTCGGCAACCGGATCGACGAGGTCGAGTACCACCCGTCGTATCACCGCATCCTCTCCCAGGCTGTCCAGGCGGGCGCCCACACCTCGGCCTGGGCGGAGCCGCGCCCGGGCGCGAACGTCGCACGGGCTGCGACGTTCATGCTTTTCGCACAGATCGAACCGGGACACGCGTGCCCGGTCTCGATGACGCACGCCGCTGTGCCCGCTCTGGTGGCGAACCCGGCGCTCGCCGAGACCTGGACGCCGCGCCTGCTCAGCCGCGAATACGATGCGACACTCCGGCCCGGCAAGACGTCCGCGCTGTTCGGCATGGCCATGACAGAGAAGCAGGGCGGGTCGGATGTGCGCGCCAACACCACGCGTGCCGTCGACGCCGGCGACGGCAGCTGGCTCCTCACCGGCCACAAATGGTTCTGCAGCGCGCCGATGTCTGACGGGTTTCTCGTGCTGGCGCAGACGGATGCGGGACTCGGCTGCTTTCTGGTGCCGCGCGTTCTCGACGACGGAACCCGCAACGTGTTCCTGATCCAGCGGCTGAAAGACAAGCTCGGCAACCGGTCGAACGCGTCCAGCGAGATCGAATTCGATCGCACGGTCGGCTTCCTCGTGGGGGAGGACGGCCGCGGTGTCCGCACGATCATCGAGATGGTCAACCGCACCAGGCTCGACTGCATTTTCGGCACGGCCGCCGGAATGAGGCAGGCGGTCGCCGAAGCGCTCTGGCATGTGCGGCACCGGCGCGCGTTCGGCTCAGTTCTCGTGGACCAGCCGGCGATGACCGCGGTCGTCGCCGACCTCGCCCTCGAATCGGAGGCAGCCACCGCGGTGTCGCTTCGCCTTGCTCGCGCGCACGACGTCGACGCGTCCGACGCCGACCGGGCCTTCCGCCGGCTCGCAACGGCAGTGACGAAGTACTGGGTCTGCAAGCGCGGGCCCGGTCATGCATATGAGGCGCTCGAATGCCTCGGCGGCAACGGCTACACGGAGGCGTTCCCGCTGGCCCGCCGCTACCGTGAACAGCCGGTGATGGCGGTCTGGGAGGGGTCGGGGAACGTGATCGCGCTGGATGTGCTCCGCGCGATCAGCCGGGAGCCGGAGACCCTCGAGGCGTTCGACGCCGAAGTGTCGGCGGCACGGGGGCTCGACCCCGTCTTCGATGCGCATCTCGAGTCGACACGGAAACTCGCGCGAACGCTCGCCGACAGCGACTCGGCTCCAGGGCAGGCCCGCCGACTGGTGGGGGCGCTCGCACTCAGCCTGCAGGCATCCCTGTTGCTGCGCACTGCACCCGGCGCGGTCGCGCACGCTTTCGTGTCCGCTCGCCTCGGTGAAGGCCGGTCGGCCCTGTACGGCGAACTCGCTCCCGAAACCGACCTGCTCGCCATCCTCGCGCGCTCCTGATCTGTGATCCGGCGCGTCAGACGGGCTGTGGTTCGTCCGCCGTCGCCCCGATCGCGCGGTAGAACTGCTCGACCGCTTTGCGGTTGTACGCGTGGTGGTCGAACACGCTCGCCGGCACCTCGCCGCGCAGGAAGGCGGCCATGCCGTCGGCGACCCCGTCATCGGTCTGCGGCACGACCATGCCCGAGCCCGTGGGCAGCGCGTTCTTAGCTGACGCGAACTCAACGGTGACGATCGGCAAGCCGAGCACGAGCGCTTCGAGGATGACCATCGGCTGGCCTTCGTAGTCGCTCGACAGCACGAAGCAGTCGGCGTGCGCCATGATCACGTGCGGGTTGCGCTGCATTCCGGTCAGGAACACCGAGCCGCCGAGTCCGAGCGACGAGATGAGTGCGGTCAGCTCGTCCTGGAGGGGCCCGGAACCGACGATGACGAGACGCGTCTGCGGGTTCGTCGCATGCACCTGTGCGAATGCACGGATGAGTCGGCCCTGGTTCTTCTCCGGCGAGAGACGGCCGACCGTGACGAACGTCGTCACCTCGTCGTCGGGGGCCAGCAGCACTTCCGCCCAGGCGGGAACCATGCCGGTCTCGTCGTCGAAGCTCGCCGCGCGCAGGTCTGCTTTCGCGTACTCGAGGATATGGTCGGCGTCGACCGTGTTCAGCGCGGAGATGAACTTGTGGGCGTCCGCGTATTCGGCCAGTCCGGCGCGGTTGATGTCCGACAGGGTCGGGGACACCGAGACGAGGTGGTCGTACTGCTCGTAGAGGGTGAAGATCTGGGTGAGGCTGTGCAGCATCTTCTTGGCGCCGTCGACCTCCCGGTGCGCATCCGACGCGAGGTCGTTGTGCAGCCAGATCGACCGCTCGGCTTCGGGCGAGTGGAGGAGCAGGGCCGCCCAGAACGGGCCGTAGCCGCTGAAGTCCACGACGTAGTCGAAGCGGCTGTCGCCGAAGCAGCGTGTCCACTCGTCGTTCCACAGTTCGTCCTGCACGGGGTCGTCGCGATGCTCGGCGATCCTGCCACGGCGGAAATGGAGGTGCCTGGCGAGGTGCTGGAGCTTCGGACCATTCATTCCGCCCACCCGGGGGAACTGCCTCACGGCGGGATGGATCGCCTTCTGCTTGCCGATCGTCGCCTCCGATATGGCCTGCGCGAAGAACGCCGACACGTCGTACACGGAATGGTCGATGTTGTTCAGCAGGTTGAGAACGGAGGTGGTGATGCCGTTGGGGCGCATTCCGCCGAGATAGAGCAGGATCGGCGTGCGGCCATCCGAGTGGTCTGTGCGCAGTCGGTAGCCGTCGGTCGCGCCGCGGAAGACGATGTCGACCACACGGTCGGCGGCATGCCCGTCTTCGAAGCCGCAGAACTCCTGCTGCATCTGGTGGTAGCGTTCGCGGCGTTCGGCCGGGATGGCGTCGCCGCCGGCCGCGATCGCATTCAGCGTGTCGCCCAGCTCGTGCGCGGTCACCGCGACCGGCCCGGGCCACAGGTCGGGCTCGATGTACAGGCCTCGGGTATCCGAATAGTCGGCGAGGTCGGGCGCGAAGAACGCGACCGGCCGTCCCGTCTCGAGGAAGTCGAAGAAGATGCTCGAGTAGTCCGTGACGAGGATGTCGGTCGCGCCGAGGATCACATTGGTGGGCAGTTCGTTCGGAACGAGCATCCGCTTCAGTTCAGGGCGCGTATGCGCGAGCCGGTGCACGATCTGGTGGGTCTTCAGTAGCACGACGTAACGGCTGGTGTCGATGCGGCTCTCGATCGCAGCGATGTGGGTGAGCAGGTCGTCGATGTCGTCGTTCGGCTGGGAGAACGACGTGCCCTTCCACGTGGGTGCGTAGAGGATGACCTTGCGGTCGCCGAGCGGGATCCCCGTCTCGGTGAGCGTGGTCCGGATGCTCCCGAGGGCCGCCGCATCGAGGTGCTGGCGGTCGTTGCGCGGGTAGCCCTCTTCGATGATGGTCCCGCGGTAGATGCCGCGGAGCTTGTATGCCGTCTCGTACATCTGGTCGGCCATGAACGGGTTCGCCGCGAGCAGGTAGTCGGCAGCGACGAAGTTGCGGATGATGTTCGCAGTCGCCAGTGCGCCGTCTTCGATGTCGTAGCCCATGCGCTTCAGCGGTGTGCCGTGCCAGGTGTTGAGGTACACCTGCCCTTCCCGCTTGCTGAAGTCCGGCGGGAACGTCGCGTTGTTGACCAGGAAGTTGCTGGTCGCGAGGGCGCGGAAATACCCGGGCGACCCGTAACGCACGAAGGAGACTTTGGGGTTCCCTGCGAATTCGGCGACCGTCGACCGGTATTGGTCGAAGTCGGAGAGCACCCAGGTGTGGGTGAGGTGCGCGAGATCGGGTGAGGCGAGAAGTTTGCGGAAGATCGCCTCTGGGTTGCAGAGCATGCCGTTGCCGGAGAACGACTCATACAGAACGGACCCCGGCACGATCGGCTGGCGACGCCAGTACGCGTGGATCTCGAAGCGGGCGGCGCGCTTGACACGGGAGGGCAGTCGTTTCAGGCGTGACAGTCTCATCGCATCCGATTCTATTGACGCCGGATAACGGTCTCCTGTGAGCCGCCGGCTATGCTTCGGCGCTCACCACGGCCTAGTCGAAGCCGAGCGAGAGCCGGCGGAGGAGGCCCGCGAGCCGCTCCTGGTCGGTGGGAGACAGCGACGACAGGAGTTCAGCCTCCGCGTCGACCAGGCGCGTGATCGCGGCATCCACGCGCGCCAGTCCCTGCGGAGTCATGTGCACGAGGATGCCGCGCCCGTCGTTCGGGTCGGTGCGGCGTTCGACCAGGCCCCGTTCGACGAGGCGGTCGATGCGGTTCGTCATCGTCCCGCTGGAGACGAGCGTCTGTTGCAGGAGCGCCTTGGGGCTCAGCTGGTAGGGCGGGCCCGCCCGGCGCAGCGCCGAGAGCACGTCGAATTCCCAGGAGTCCAGGTCGGAGCGTGTGAAGGCCGTCTTGCGGGCGCGGTCGAGGTGCTTCGACAGGCGGGCGACACGCGACAGCACCTGCAGGGGTGAGAAGTCGAGGTCGGGACGTTCCCGAAGCCACGAGTCCACGATCCGGTCGACTTCGTCGCTTGCGTCAGGCATCTCACAATGCTATTTGCTCGTGCTCCGGATTGGCCGTCAGGCGCCCGGCGCGAGCGCGCGCGTCCGGTTGCACCGTCGCACGTCTGGCAAACTGGGGGATGCGAACGCTCCGGCGCTCGCGTTCCGCCTTGGTGTAATGGCAGCACGACAGCCTTTGGAGCTGTTAGGTCCAGGTTCGAGTCCTGGAGGCGGAGCTACGCGAACCCGCGGCGGATTCTCGTCGCGGATGAGAGGAAGTGAGCTCGAATGTCCGACGCACATCTGGCAATCGTCATCCTGGCCGCCGGCCAGGGCACGCGAATGAAGTCCGCGACCCCCAAACTCCTGCACCCGCTCGCCGGGGTGCCGATCGTCGGCCACGTGCTGGCGACCGCCCGCACCCTTGACGCCGCACACGTCATCACCGTGGTCCGTCACGAACGCGACCGGCTGGTCGAGGTCGTCGAGGCGGACATGCCGGAGAGCCTGATCGTCGACCAGGACGACGTGCCCGGCACTGGTCGTGCGGTCGAGCTCGCCATCGAAGCGCTCCCTGCCGACTTCGACGGCGATGTGCTCGTGGTGAACGGAGACGTGCCGCTCCTCGACGCGCAGACGCTGTCCGAGCTCATCGCGAAGCACCGTTCCGGCAGTGCTGCGGCGACCATCCTGTCGAGTTTCCCGGCCGACGCATCCGGTTACGGACGCATCGTACGGACCCCGGAAGGCCACCTCGACCGCATCGTCGAGCACAAGGATGCCACGGATGCCGAACGCGGCATCGGCGAGATCAACGCAGGCATCTACCTGTTCGGGCTTTCCGCGCTGCGCGATCAGCTCGCCTCGCTGACGACCGAGAACGCACAGGGGGAGAAATACCTGACCGACGTGATCGAGCTGCTGCGCCGCGCAGGCTCGGAGGTCGACGCGGTTCCCGTTGCGGACTCGTGGCTGGTCGAGGGGATCAACGATCGCGCCCAGCTCAGCGAGGCGGCCGCGAAACTCAACGCCCTCCTCGTGCGCGCCTGGCAGCTCGCCGGTGTCACCGTGCAGGACCCGGGCACGACGTGGATCGACCTCAAGGCGAAGCTCGCCGAAGACGTGACGCTGCTCCCCGGCACGCAGGTCCTCGGCGCGACGACGATCGCGCGCGGCGCAACCGTCGGGCCCGACACCACCCTGCTCGACTGCGAGATCGGCGAGAACGCGCGGGTCAACCGCACTGACGCGACTCTCGCGGTCATCGGGGCGGACGCGACCGTCGGCCCCTTCGCCTACCTGCGCCCCGGAACCTACCTGGGGGCATCCGGCAAGATCGGCACCTTCGTCGAGACCAAGAACGCACGGATCGGCTCGGGCACCAAGCTCGCCCACTTCAACTATGTCGGCGACGCAGAGGTCGGCGAGAAGTCCAACCTCGGTGCCGGCGTCATCACCGCCAACTACGACGGGGTGAACAAACACCGCACCGAGATCGGCTCGCACGTGCGCGTGAGCACCAATACAGTGTTCGTCGCTCCCGTTAGGATGGGGGACGGAGCCTACACCGGAGCAGGCACGGTCGTTCGAAAAGACGTTCCACCGGGCGCGCTCGCCGTCACGGTGGCTCCACAACGCAATATCGAGGGCTGGGTCGCCACGAAACGCCCTGGCACCGACGCCGCACGAGCTGCGGAAGAGAGCGGGGAATAGGTGTCAGGAATCACGGCCACCGGGCAGAAACGACTGGTTCTGATCTCGGGGCGTGCGCATCCGGCACTGGCTCGGCAGATCGCCGACGAACTCGGAAGCGATCTGGTTCCTACTGACGCTCGCACCTTCGCCAATGGCGAGATCTATGCGCGCTTCGACGAGAGCGTGCGCGGATCCGACGCCTTCGTCATCCAGTCGCACACGTCGCCCATCAACGAATGGCTGATGGAGCAACTGATCATGGTCGATGCACTCAAGCGTGCATCCGCCAAGCGCATCACCGTCGTCGCCCCCTTCTACCCGTACGCCCGCCAGGACAAGAAGGGGCGTGGCCGCGAGCCGATCTCGGCGCGCCTCATCGCAGACCTGTTCAAGGTGGCCGGCGCCGACCGCATCATGTCCGTCGACCTGCACGCAGCGCAGATTCAGGGCTTCTTCGACGGCCCCGTCGACCACCTGTTCGCAATGCCCGTGCTTCTCGAGCACATGCGCAAAGAGCTCGACCCCGCAACTCTCACGGTCGTGTCGCCCGACATGGGCCGGGTGCGCGTCGCCGATGTCTGGAGCGACAGGCTCGGAGTGCCGCTCGCCATCATCCACAAACGCCGCGACCCGCTGGTTCCGAACCAGGTCTCGGTGCACGAGATCGTCGGTGAGGTCAGCGGGCGCGTGTGTCTTCTCGTCGACGACCTGATCGACACCGGGCGAACGATCGTCAAGGCGGCCGAGGCGCTCAAGGCCGCCGGTGCCATCGGCGTCGTCGTCGCGGCCACGCACGCCGTCTTCAGCGACCCGGCCACCGAACTCCTGCAGAGTGGCGCCATCGATTCGGTGGTCGTCACCGACACGCTTCCGCTCCCTGAGCACAAGCGGTTCGACAAGCTCACGATCCTGCCGATCGCGCCACTGCTCGCCCGGGCGATCCAGCAGGTGTTCACCGAGGGCTCGGTCACGTCGATGTTCGATGGAGCGGCCTAACCGCACGAGAATCGCTCGCGGCGCACCGGCTCAGCTGTTCGTGGCCGGCCGCGGTGGACGCGGCGTCGTCGGGATGAGACCGAGCGGGGCGACGAAGGTTGCGTCGCCTTCAGTGTTGAGTGCGTAGCACTGCCACCCAGGGCCCGCCGGAGCGAACAGCTCGAACCGTGCCGACGAACTCTGCGCGCCCGGCGCGTACTGCCTGACGTAGACGGAGCACGTGCTGTCGGCCGTGGCTGACGCGACCGACACCGTCGTCAGCACTCCGGGCAGGATGAGCGCGACGAGTCCGAGCAGCACGACCACCCGGGTCATGCTCTTGCGGCGGTGACCGTGCAGGGGCTCGCCGAGCGGCTCGTACCCTGCGAGCTCCGGATGGTCGTCGAACGTCATGATTCGAGTCTCAGTGTCGTACGAGCACTGACGCAACCCCTGCGGCACATGCGATGAGGGTGACGGCGGCCAGAATCGTGAGCGCGAGGGCGGGCGCGGCCGGCGGAACGTGGTGCCCGCCGTGGCCGGAGAGCTCCCGTCCGCGGATGGTGCCGTAGATGACGGCGCCGATCGCGGCGAGCAGCAGCACGACGCCGACGAGGGTCAGCGCGAGCTCTCCGGAGACCAGTCCGGTGCGGAGCGCCAGCAGCGCGTTGACCGTGATCACGAGCGCTGTGCGGGTCCACGACAGGGCGGTGCGTTCTCCCTGGAGGCCCGGGTCGCGGCCGGGCGCGTCGCCGAGCTCGCCAGAGGACATCGTCAGTGCACCGCCAGCAGGATGGCGATGACCGCCGCCACCGCAAGCACGACGGCCGACAGCAGGGGAATCGCGATCGTGCTCGGCAGGCGTCTCCCGTTCCGCATCGCGATCTCGTTGGCACGCCACCGCACGAAGGCGATGACACTCAGCACGGCGGAGATCACACTGAGGGCGACAGCAAGGATGACGACGACCCAGTGCGGGCCGATCGCGGTCGAGAACTGCTCGAGCACGACACCGCCGGCCAGAAGCGCAAGAGCGGTGCGGACCCATGCGAGGAATGTGCGCTCGTTCGCGAGCGAGAACCGGTAGTCGGGTTCGTCGCCGGCCTGGCGCCAGCGTGGTTCACGCACTTGTTTACTCCCTTGGGGTCTTCCTCGCGATCATAGATCGCTCGGCGCTGGCGTCGCAGGATTGCTATGCAATCCCCATAGCTCCAGCGCGCGGGATTGCTGCGCAATCCTCATAGCTCCAGCGCGCCGGCGTCGCGGGATTGCGATGCAATCCCCATAGCTCCAGCGCGCTCTGCGCTGGCGTCGCATTTAGTGCGAAGAACCTGCCGTCTGAATCTCGGAGCGGTCGCCCGACCAGAGGGTGTGGAAGACCCCGTCTTCGTCGACGCGCTTGTAGGTGTGTGCTCCGAAGAAGTCGCGCTGTCCCTGCACGAGGGCTGCGGGCAGGCGCTTCGACGCGAGCGAGTCGTAGTAGCTGAGCGCAGAGCCGAACCCGGGAACGGGAACGCCCGACAGTGCCGCCGTCGCGACGACACGACGCCACGCGGCCTCGCCTTCCGCCACGGCGTCCGCGAAGTAGGGGGCTTCGAGCAGGGTCGCGATGTCGGGGTTCTCGTCATACGCGTCGGCGATGCGGTTGAGGAACTGCGCGCGGATGATGCACCCGCCGCGCCAGATCTTGGCGATCTTGTCTTTGTTGATGTTCCAGCCGTACTTCTCGGCGCCGGCGATGATCGCGTCGAAGCCCTGGGCGTACGCGACGACCTTGGATGCGTACAGCGCTTTGGAGACGTCGTCGGCGAACGAGGCATCCACCTTCTGCGCCTCAGGACGGGCCGTGACCACCGACTGGACCGCTGCGCGCTGGTTCGGCTTCGACGACACGGCGCGGGCGAACACGGCCTCGGCGATGCCCCCGACCGGGATACCCAGGTCGAGCGCGTTCTGTACCGTCCACACCCCGGTGCCTTTCGAGCCTGCCTCGTCGAGAACGATGTCGACGAACGGCTTGCCGGTCTTCGCGTCGACCTGGCGCAGGACTTCTGCGGTGATCTCGATCAGATACGACTCGAGGTAGCCCTTGTTCCACTCGCTGAAGACGTCGGCGATCGCGGCGGGCTCGAGTCCGCCGACCGTGCGCAGGAGGTCATAGGCTTCGGCGATGAGCTGCATGTCGGCGTACTCGATGCCGTTGTGGATCATCTTGACGAAGTGGCCCGCCCCGTCGGTGCCGACGTGGGTCACGCACGGCTCGCCTTCGGCGATCGCTGCGATGGAGGCGAGGATGGGACCAAGGGTCTCGTAAGACTCGGCCGAACCGCCCGGCATGATCGACGGGCCCTTCAGCGCGCCCTCCTCGCCACCGGAGATGCCCGCGCCGACGAAGTGGATGCCCGTCGGGCTGATGCGCTTCTCGCGCGCGATGGTGTCCTGGAAGTTGGCGTTGCCGCCGTCGACGATGATGTCGCCCGGTTCGAAGCGCTGCACGAGCTCGTCGATGACGGCGTCGGTTCCGGCGCCGGCCTGGACCATGATGATCGCCGTGCGCGGCTTCTTCAGCGAGGCGACGAAGTCGTCGATGGCTTCGCTCGCGACGAAACCGGCTTCAGGATGCTCCCCGGTCAGGGTTTCCGTTCGCGCGAACGTGCGGTTGAAGACAGCGACGGTGTTGCCTTCGCGTGATGCGAGGTTGCGGGACAGGTTGGAGCCCATCACCGCCAGACCGACGACTCCGATGTTGGCTTTTCCGACGGTGGACTCGGACACGATCGACTCCTTCAGGGATGGGACGTGTTTCCAGCGTAGCGGGAGGCCGCGTCACGGTTCCGTTCGGTTACGCCGGCTGAACGGCGAGGGTCAGGGAAGGCGGAACGTCGCCCGCGGAATGTCGGAGACGAGCCGTCTCGCCAGCGTGAAGGCGTCGTCTTCGCTCAGCTGGTGCGTGGCGACGAGTGACGAGAGGTATGCCGCGTCGACACGACGGGACATGTCGTGGCGTGCCGGAATGGAGCAGTACGCGCGGGTGTCGTCGATGAACCCGCTGGTCTTGGTGAATCCGGCACTGTCGGTGACGGCCTGGCGGTAGCGCAGGATCGCGGCGGGTGTGTCGAGGAACCACCAGGGCGCCCCGGCGTAGACCGACGGGTAGAAGCCGGCCAGGGGGGCGATCTCCCGCGAGAATGTCGTCTCGTCGACCGTGAAGAGCACCAGGCGGAAGGTCGGGTTCGTACCGAAGTCGCGCAGGATCGGCGTGAGCGGTCGGGTGAACGAGCCGACGTCGGGCAGGTCGTGACCGGTGTCCGGTCCGTACGCGTCGAACGAAGGCCGGTGGTGGTTGCGGATGACGCCGGGGTGCAGCTGCATCACGAGGCCGTCTTCGCTGGACATCGCCGCGAGCTGGTAGAGCATGTTGCGCCGGTAGGCCGTCGCCTCCCCGGCGGTGAGTGGTCCCATGAGCGCTGAGCGGTGGATGCGTTCGGCGTCGGATGCGTCGAGCGGCTCGGATCCCGCATCCGGGACACCCGTGTCGGTCGCGGTCCCGCCCGCTGTGATGAACGCCTCACGGCGGCTCCGGAGCGCGTCGAGCAGGCCCCCGTAGGTCGACGTGTCGAAGCCGGACCGGGCCGCGAGCTGGTCGAGCTTGCCGACCCAGGTCGGCTCGTCCGGGTTCATGTAGCGGTCTGCGCGGAACGTGGGGATGACCTTCCCGGTGAAGGTGGGGTCGTGGCGGAGGGCGTTGTGCGCCGCGAGGTCGTCCGCAGGGTCATCGGTGGTGGCGAGCACCGCGATCCTGAACCGTTCGAACAGCGCGCGCGGCCGGAATTCGTCGCGCGCCAGCGTTTCGGCGAGCTGGTCGTAGAGGGCGTCGGCGTTGGCCGCCGACGGCTGCTCGGTGAGACCGAAGACCTCGTTGAGCTCGGTCTCGAACCAGTACCTGACCGGCGTTCCGAGGAACGCGTCCCAGTGCTCGCACAGGCGTCGCCAGATGGAGCGGCCGGATGCGCGCGACGTCGCGCCGGCCCGCGGCACCCCGAGTTCGTCGAGGGGCACTCCGACCGCATGCAGCATCCGCAGCACGTAGTGGTCGGGTGTGATCAGCAGCGCCGCCGGGTCGGGAAACGGGGTGTCGTCGGCGAGCATGGCCGCGTCGATGTGGCCGTGCGGCGAATAGATCGGCGCCTGTGCGACAGACGCGTGCAGGCGCCGGGCAAGGTCGCGTTCGATCGGCTCGATGGGGAACAGCCGGTCGGGATGCGGTGCGAGAGCGGTCATGATCGTCCTTCGGCGTGCGGTGCGGGTCCGGTGGATGCGCGGATCGTGAGGTGGGTGGGAAGTGTCGCGCTCTGCCTGGTCGCGACCAGCGGATCGGATTCGAGACGGGAGAGCAGCATCGAGACGGCTGTACGGCCCGCCTGCTCGATCGGTGCGGTGAGCGTCGTGAGAGGCGGACTGCAGAAGTCGGCCCCGAAGATGTCGTCGCAGCCCACGATGCTGATCTCGTCGGGAACGTTCACCCCGCGTTCGCGGAGGCGCATCAGCATTCCGATGGCGAGCAGGTCGTTGAAGGCGATGCAGGCGGTCACCCCGGCGTTGAGCAGTGCGTCGGCAGCCGCGGCGCCCGCATTCTTCTTCGGGGTGAACGGACCGATGCGCCGGGTGGTGACACCGTAGTTGCCGCTGGCCCGCACGAGCGCCCGCCAGCGGCCTTCGTTCGGCCATGAGGTCTCCGGTCCCGACACGTAGGCGATGTCGCGATGCCCGAGCGAGACGAGGTGCGCAAGAGCCTGCTCCATGCCGCTCGGCGTGTCGATGAAGACGCTCGGGACGCCTTTGGTCTGGCGGTTGATCGCGACCAGGGGCAGTTCGGCGGCGAGCGTCGTGAGCCGCCGGTCGGTGAGACGGGATGCGGCGAGGATCGCGCCGTCGAACGAACGGCGGAGCTTGTGGAGCATCCCGTCCTCCAGTTCGTCCGACTCCTCGGTGTCCACGAGCAGCTGCGTGTAGCCGGCGGCTTTGAGCTGCTGCTGGGTTCCGCGGATGATCCCGAAGTAGAACGGGTTGGTCACGTCGGAGACGAGGACCGCGATCGCCCGTGTCCTGCCCGAGGTGAGAGCGCGTGCCTGGGAGTTCGGGGCGTAGTCGAGTTCTCGGGCCGCACGCTCGATCCGTTCACGGGTCACGGCGTTGACGCGACCCGGATTCGAGAGCGCACGGGAGACGGTCGATGTCGCGACGCCGCTTGCCGCAGCAACGTCGGCGAGCGTCGCGGGGCGATGCGACCCCGCGCCGGCGAGAGGTTCCATGAAGGAAGCAAAGCACAGCGTGGCAAATTTTGGCAAACGGTTGCACACCTGTTGCCGGCTTGCTTAGGGTCTCTTCCAGCCGCCCAACACGCGGCATGACCGGGGTGGCACCGCCCCGTCCTCACTCAAAGGAGAGTCACGATGAAAGCACGCAGCGCGCTGGTCGCGGTTGCTGGCCTGGCCGTCATCGGCCTGGCACTGCAGGGTTGTTCCTCGAATGGCACGTCCGCTTCCGGAGCGGGCAACCTCGACGGAAAAGGCAAGACGATCAACGTCATGATCGCTGCGAACTCGATCTATCCGACGGAGCAGAAGCAATGGTTCCAGGATGTCTCGGCCCAGTTCCAGAAGGAGACCGGGGCGAAGGTCGCCTTCGAGACCTTCGCCACCGCCAACGACGAACTCACCAAGATCCAGACGTCCGTGCTCTCCGGCCAGGGTCCCGACCTCTACGACCTCGGCACCACCTTCACGCCGACCGCCTATTCGACCGGCGCCTTCGTCAAGCTGACGGATGCGGACTGGGCGAAAGTCGGCGGTCGTGACCGGTTCGTTCCGGCGACGCTCGGCATCTCCGGCCCGGACGAGAAGAACGAGGTCGGCATCCCGTTCCTCAGCCGCCCGTTCGTCATGGCGTACAACAAGGACCTTCTCGCGGCCGCCGGCATCGACAAGCCGGCAACGACGTGGGACGGGCTCACCGACCAGGCGAAGAAGCTGACCAGCGGCGACGTGCACGGCATGGCCGTCGCATACGCCGACAGCTTCGACCCGTGGAAGTTCGTCTGGGCGATGTCGATCCAGGCGGGCAACCCGATCCTCGACCTGAACGCGAAGAAGGCCCAGATCGACGACCCGGCGACGAAGAAGGCCTACCAGACCTACTTCGACTGGATGACGAAAGACAAGGTGGTCGACCCGGCAGCGATCGGCTGGAAGAATGCGCAGGCGATCGCAGCCTTCGCGAACGGCAAGGCGGCGTTCCTGCCCATGGTCTCGTCGTCGTCGCAGGTGACGCTCGACAAGTCCGCCGTCGCCGGCAAGTACGCCTACGCCGTGATGCCGACCGTGCCGCCGGGTGAGACCTCCAACCCCGACGGCGGCAAGCCGGCGTCCAGCATCATCTCCGGTGACAACATGGTCGTCGCGAAGTACTCCAAGAACCAGGACCTCACCTTCGCGCTGGTCAAGATGCTCACGAGCAGCGAGAACCAGGTGAAATACACCAAGACGTTCGGCGACCTGCCCACGAACGCCGACGCGGCGAAGCAGATCGAGCAGGGCAACGCCTCACTCGCGCCGATCCTCGCCTCGGGGTCGAAGGCGGTCGGTACACCGTTCTCCGGAGCATGGGGCGACACGCAGCTCGCTCTCGTGAACGTCGTCGTGCAGTCGATTCCGTCGCTCTCGAAAGGATCGGTCAGCTCGTCCGAGCTCGAGTCGAGGCTGAAAGCCGCCCAGGCAACGGCGCAAGCCTCACTGGACAAAGCGAAGTAGCCGGTCCCGGCCATGTCTCAGACAACCGTGGCGCCCGAGCGCGCCGCCGGCGAACAGAACGGTTCGCCCGCGGGACATCCTCCCGCGGGCGGCCGCCCGGCCCGCCGGCGAACGAAGACCGTGCAGGAGCGCAACCGGCCCCTGTGGCTGCTGCTGCCCGGCGGCATCCTGATGGTGCTCGTCATCGTCGTCCCGCTGATCGTCGCTGTGCTCATGTCGACGCTCGACCTCGACCAGTACACGCTCCAGAGCTGGCTGCAGGCGCCGTTCATCGGGCTGCAGAACTACGTCGAGGCCGTGACGTCGTCGCCGCTGCTGCATTCGATCTGGATCAGCGTCTCGTTCGCCGTCATCGCGGCGGTGGTCACCCTTCCGATCGGTGTGGCCGCCGCGCTCGCGACACAGAACCGCTTCCGCGGCCGCGGTCTCGTGCGGTCGCTCTTCCTCATCCCGTACGTCCTGCCCGCGTTCGTGGTCGGCACCCTCTGGCGCACCATGCTGCAGCCGGGCGGCGTCATCGATTCGGTGCTCAGCGGGATGGGCGTCCACACCGGGCTCTGGCTGAACGGCCCGCAGAGCTACTGGTCGCTGATCATCGTGCAGATCTGGACGTCGTGGCCCTTCTTCTACCTCCTGGTGCTCGCCGGCCTTCAGTCGGTCGACCACGAGGTGCATGAGGCCGCGGCGCTCGACGGGGCACTCTGGTGGACGAAGCTGCGCTACGTGATCTTCCCCTACCTGAAAGGGCCGGTCACCCTCGCGCTCATCATCGCGTTCCTGCACAACATCAACGCGTTCACCTTGCCGTTCGTGCTTTTCGGCGTCCCCGCCCCGCAGGATGTCGAAGTGCTGCCCGTGCTGACCTACGTCACGAGCTTCCAGAGTTTCCGTTTCGGCCTGAGCGCCGCGATGGCGATCCTGTCGCTCGTGCTCATCGCCATTCCGCTCTTCGCTTACCTGCGGGCGGTCAGACTCGACACCGGTGAGGAGGGACGACCCGCATGACCGACGTCACGAAACTGCTTCCCAAGCCGCTGCTGGTCGCGATCATCACGGTTCTGCTGGTCATCGTGCTCGGGCCTGTGGCCTACATGCTGTTCTCGTCGGTCAACTCCGACGTGTCGGTGGCGTCCGGCGCATTCTTCCCGTCCGAACTCCACTTCGACAACTACATCAAGGTGTGGTCGACGGTCGACCTGGGCAGAGGCCTGATGAACAGCGTGATCGTCTGCGGCGCCGTCGCGGTCGTATGCGCGTTCCTCGCGATCTCGACCGCCTACGTGCTCGTGCGCTTCGCGTTCCGCGGTCGCCTGACCTTCCTGCGCGCACTGCTCGGGCTGCAGTCGATCCCGGGCACGCTCATGCTGCTTCCCGTCTTCGTGCTGTTCGCCGGCACGGCGACACTTCTCGGCATCCAGATCATCGGCACCCGCTGGGCCCTGTTCATCACCTATCTCACCTTCGCCCTGCCGTTCTCCACCTGGGTGATGGTCACCTACCTGCGCGGGCTGCCACGCGAACTCGAAGAAGCTGCGCGCATCGACGGTGCCTCGTCGTGGCGCATCCTCACCAGGATCGTCGTGCCGCTGAGCTGGCCGGGCATCGTCGTGTCGGCGATCTTCGCTTTCCTGCTCGGCTGGAACGACGTGCTGTTCGCATCCGTCCTCACGAGCCCGGAGACCCGCACCGCCGCCGTGGCGCTCCAGGTGTTCGGGGCGACCCAGGAGGGTGGCGCGATACCGCTCTATGGGCAGATGATGGCGGCATCCCTCATCTGCGCCGTACCGGTCGTCGTGCTCTATCTCGTCTTTCAGCGCTACCTCGTCGGTGGCCTCACCTCAGGAGGAGTCAAATGACCCAGACGACCCAGACAGCAACATGGACCCTCTCCGGGTTCGGCGACGAGATCGACCCGGACCCGGTCGTGCAGGCAGCGGTGCTCCAGGCGCTGGGCGCACGCAACATCGAGGTGCGCAGTGCGTGGGGTGTGAACATCGTCGACCTCGACGACGACTCCGTGGACCGGCTTGCCGGCCTCCTCCGGGAGCGGTCGATGGGCGTCTCCGCCGTCGCATCCCCGATCGGCAAGGTCGACGTGTCGCTTCCCGTCGAGCACGAGGTCGAGCGCCTCGGGCGCGCGGTCGCGGCCGCCCGCCGGCTCGGCACCCGCTACATCCGGATCTTCTCGTTCTACCGGGGTGACGGCGTGGCCGTCGAGAGCATCCGCGACGCCGTGCTGCAGCGGATGCGCGCCCTGGCGGACCTCGCCGAAGCCTCTGATGTCGTTCTCCTGCACGAGAACGAAAAGGACATCTACGGCGACATCCCGGAGCGTGTCCTCGACGTGGTCGAATCGGTGGGCTCCGACCACCTGCGCCTCGCCTGGGACAGCGCGAACTTCGTTCAGGTCGGCGTCCACCGGCCGTTCGACGACGCCTACGCCATGCTGCGACCGCATCTCGAGTACCTGCAGGTGAAGGACGCCCGTGCAGCCACCGGAGACGTGCAGCCGGCCGGAGAAGGCGACGGGCAGCTGCTCGAGACCCTGACCGCGCTGCGCGACGACGGCTACACCGGGTTCGCCTCCCTCGAACCGCACCTCACCGACGTGAACGCGTTCGGTGGCTTCTCCGGACCGGAAGCGTTCGGCCGTGCCGGCCGCGCGTTCCGGGCACTCACCGACCAGATTGGAGTGCGCCTCGCATGAGCGACGCGACAACAGACCCCGTCCTCTCCGTCGCCATCGTCGGATGCGGCATCATCGGCCTCAACCATGCGCGGGCCATCGCTCGTCACCCCAGCCTGACGATCACCGCCCTCGTCGACGCGGTTCCTGCCGCTGCGACCGGGCTGGCCGACCAGGTCGAGTCCGAGCTCGGAATCGCACGCCCGGCCCTGTACGGAGCCCTGACGGATGCGCTCGCCGCAAGCCCGATCGACCTCGTCGTCATCTGCACGCCGAGCGGGATGCACGTCCGGCTCGCCGAGGAGGCGCTCGCCGCCGGCAAGCACGTGGTGATCGAGAAACCGCTCGACGTGTCGATGGCACGGGCCAGGGAGATCGCAGGCCTCGCCGCGGACGCGGCGATCCGCGGACTCGTGGTGTCGGTGATCAGCCAGCACCGGTTCGACCCATCGTCGGTCGCGGTCGCCCGGGCTGTGCACGACGGGCGGTTCGGCCGCGTGACCAGCGGGATCGCATCCGTCGCATGGTGGCGCAGCCAGGACTACTACGACTCCGGCCAGTGGCGCGGAACGTGGGAGCTCGATGGCGGAGGAGCCGTCATGAACCAGGGCGTGCACACGGTCGACCTGCTCGTCTGGTTCCTCGGCCGGCCCGTCGACGTGTTCGCGCACACCGCATTGCTCGCCCACGATCGCGTCGAGGTCGAAGACGTCGCCGTCGCAACTGTTCGCTTCGAGTCGGGCGCGCTCGGCGTCATCCATGCGACCACCGCGGCATATCCGGGCCTCTCGGTGCGTATCCAGGTGCACGGAGACCGCGGGTCGGCGATCATCGACGACGACCAGCTCGAATACTTCTACGCGGCTGGTGACGACGCGTTCGACGCGAGCGGCGCTTCGGCGCAGAACCAGGCCGCGACGCTCGTGCCCGCGGGCGAGCTCCGTGGCGGAGATCGCGGCCGGGACGTGTTCGTCACCGGCCATCTGCGCCAGTACGAGGATGTGGTCGACGCGATCATCGAGGGACGTCAGCCGGGCGTGCGGGTCGAGGACGCCCTCCTCTCGCTCGCGGTCGTGCGCGCGGTCTATCTCTCGGCCACGCTCGGCCGGGCGGTCGCGCTCGATGAGGTGCTGTCCGGTTCGCTCGACGCGGTCACGGTGGCGACAGGAGTGGGCGCATGAAGTTCTCCGTCTTCACCGCTTCGACTCCCGAGTGGACGCCTGCGGAGGCCGCGCGCCTCCTCGCCGGCCAGGGCTGGGACGGCATCGAATGGCGCGTCACCGACCAGCAGCCTGCCGATCCGCCGGGGTTCTGGGCCGGCAACCGCGCCACGTGGCCTCTCGAGGGCCTGGAGGGCGACCTCGACGAGATCGCGCGGATCACCCGCGAGGCCGGCCTCGAGTTCTCAGGTGTCGGCGGGTACGCCCGTGCCGACGATCACGAGAACGTCGGCCGGATGCTCGCAGCGACGGCCGCGCTCGGCGCACGCCAGGTGCGGGTGACGATGCCGCAGGTGCGGCTCGGCGACTACCGCGAACTGTTCGCTGCGACGAGGGCCGACCTGGAGTGGGCCGCCGAGCGCGCGGCAGAGCTCGGCGTGAAGGCCTTGGTCGAGCTGCATCACACGACCATCACGCCGTCGGCTTCGGCTGCATTCCGGCTCGTCGACGGACTCGACCCGCGGCACGTCGGTGTGATCCACGACCTCGGCAACCTCGTGATCGAGGGCCAGGAGGACCACCTGGCCGCGTTCCAGCTGCTCGGTCCGTACCTGGCGCACGTGCATGTCAAGAACGTCCGCTGGGTCGCCGACACCCCGGACATCGACGGCGTCGTGCGATGGCACGACGAGTGGGCGCCGCTGCGCACCGGCCAGGCGGATGTCGAGGCCTACTTCGACGCGCTCGCAGCATTCGGCTACGACGGCTGGGTGACGTCGGAGGACTTCTCGACCGACCTTCCGCTCGAGGAGCGGACGCGAGACAATCTCGAATACCTGCGGGCCGTCGAGTCCCGCACGCGGGAGCGCGCCGGTGAGGAGACATGATGACCTCGGACTCACCGCGCACGGAACGCCCTCCCGTGCGGATCGTCCATCTCGGGCTCGGTGCGTTCCACCGCGCACACCAGGCCTGGTACACGCAGGTCGCCAACGACGCGGGTGACGACGCGGGTGACGCCGCGGGTGGCGCCGCCGCCGATCGCAACGGATGGGGGATCGCCGCGTTCACCGGGCGTACTCCTGATGCGGCGGTCGTGCTCGCCGCGCAGGATGCCGTGTACACGCTCATCGAGCGCGGCGCCGGCGGGGACTCGGCCCGTCTGATCGAGAGCATCAGCGTGGCCTGCGACGGCGGCGACGAAGAACGGTGGCGGGATGCGGTGGCCGACCCCGCCGTCGCAATCGTCACCCTCACGATCACCGAGGCCGGCTATCGCGCGACCGGCCCTGCATCTGCCGGCGTGCGTCTCGTCGACGGCCTGCGTGCGCGCCGCGATGCGGGAGCCGCGGCCATCGCCGTCGTCAGCTGCGACAACCTGCCGGAAAACGGCGCGGTGGTCCGCGACCTCGTGCGTGGGCTCGCATCCAGTGATCCCGCCCTCCTCGACTGGATCGACGCGAACGTGTCCTTCGTCTCGACGATGGTCGACCGCATCACGCCGGCGACGACACCGCGCGACCGGGAGATCGCGCTCGAACTCACGGGGTTCGCGGATGCCGCCCCGGTCGTGACCGAACCGTTCAGCGAGTGGGTGCTGAGCGGCGCATTCCCCGCCGGCCGGCCCGACTGGGAGGTCGCCGGCGCCCGGTTCGTCGACGACATCGAACCATTCGAACGACGCAAGCTGTGGCTGCTCAACGCCGGGCACTCCTGCCTCGCGTACCTCGGCCTCCTGCGCGGACGCGCCACGATCGCCGAGGCGATGGCGGATCCGGTGTGCCGGGATGCGCTCGAAGAACTCTGGGCCGAGGCGCGGCCGGTTCTCCCCTTCGACGATTCAGAACTGGATGCGCAGCTCGCGGCACTTCGGTCACGCTTCGCGAACGCGCGGATCGAGCACCGGCTGGTGCAGATCGCACAGGACGGGTCGCTGAAGCTGCCATTGCGCATTCTGGATGTCGCCCGCGCCCGCGCCGGGGCCGGCCTTCCCGTGGGCGTCGCCGAGGCACGCACCATCGCTGCGTGGATCATCCATCTCACGACCGACCAGGCGCGTGACCCGGGCGCCGCTGCGCTCGCCGCGTCTCTCGACCTGCGCGCTGCCGAGGCGAGCGCGCACGCGGCCCTGGCGCTGCTCGAACCCGGTCCATCCCACGTCGGCCCGGCGTTCGCCGCCGAAGTCGTGCGACAGCTCGTCGAACTGCTGTCGACGGGACGCTTCACCGCAACCACCACTGAAACACAAGGAGTCCGCTGACATGCGAATCACATCCGCCGAGGTCCTCGTCTCGAGCCCGGGCCGCAATTTCGTGACCCTGCGCATCACGACGGACGATGGGTTCACCGGTCTCGGCGATGCGACGCTGAACGGTCGTGAACTCGCGGTGGCTGCCTACCTGAGTGAGCATGTGGTGCCGTTGCTGATCGGTCGGGATGCGCATCAGATCGAGGACACCTGGCAGTACTTGTACAAGGGTGCGTACTGGCGTCGGGGACCGGTGACGATGGCGTCGATCGCGGCGGTGGACACGGCGTTGTGGGACATCAAGGCGAAGGTCGCCGGTCTGCCGCTGTACCAGTTGCTCGGTGGCCGGAGCCGGGAGGGCCTGCTGGTCTACGGGCACGCGTCGGGGGCTGAGCTGCCGGAGTTGTTCGACTCGATCACCGAGCACCTCGAGGAGGGGTACCGGGCGGTGCGGGTGCAGACCGGCATCCCGGGGTTGCCGTCGGTGTACGGGGTGGCGTCGAGCCGGAACGCGTCGGCGGGTGCGGGCAGTGGCAGTGATGCCCGGTACGACTATGAGCCGGCGCGGCGGAGCGCGGTTCCGGTGGAGGAGAGCTGGGACACCCGCGCGTACCTCCGGCATGCGCCAACGGTGTTCGAGGCGGTCCGCAACGAGTTCGGGCCGGAGCTGCCATTGCTGCATGATGCGCACCACCGGTTGACGCCGATCCAGGCGGCGAAGCTCGGCAAGTCGCTGGAACCGTATGACCTGTTCTGGCTCGAGGACGTGACCCCGGCGGAGAACCAGGCGGCGTTGCGGCGGGTGCGGGAACACACCACGACCCCGTTGGCGATCGGGGAGGTGTTCAACACCATCTGGGACTACCGGGAACTGTTCGAGGAGCAGCTGATCGACTATGTGCGCTCCCCGGTCACCCACGCCGGCGGCATCACCGCCCTGCGCCGGATCTTCGACTACGCGGCGGTCTACCAGATCAAGTCCGGTGTCCACGGCCCGACCGACGTCTCCCCGGTGGGGCTGGCCGCGGCCATCCACCTCGGCATCGCGATCCCCAACTTCGGCATCCAGGAATACATGCAGCACAGCCCGGCCACCCACGAGGTGTTCCACACCACCTACACGTTCGAGAACGGCATGCTCGCCCCAGGCGAAGCACCCGGCCTCGGCGTCGACTACGACGACGTCACCGCGCAGTCCTTCCCCTACGAAGCGGCATACTTGCCGGTGAACCGTCTGCTCGACGGCTCGATGCACGACTGGTAGAGAACAGGATGACCCGATGACCGAACCCCGCCAGCAGAGTGGGCGTCCGCTCATCGTCGTCATGGGGGTGTCCGGCTCGGGCAAGAGCACGGTCGGTGCGCTGCTCGCCGAGGCGCTCGGCACGCCGTTCACCGATGGTGACGACCTGCATCCGGCGGCGAACGTCGCAAAGATGGCGGCAGGCATCCCTCTCGACGACGCCGACCGGTGGCCGTGGCTGGCCGCGGTCGGCCGGGCACTCGCGGGCGCTGGCCCGGAGGGACTCGTGGTCGCGTGCTCTGCCCTGAAGCGCGTGTACCGGGATGCGATCCGCGCCGAAGCGCCGACGGCGCGCTTCGTAGAACTCGACAGTTCGCCCGAGCACCTGGCTGCCCGCATGGTGCAGCGAGCCAACCACTTCATGCCGCCGAGTCTTCTCGCCTCGCAGCTGGCACTCCTCGAACCGCTCGGCGCCGACGAGCCGGGCGTGCGCATCCCGAACGAAGTGGCCCCAGCCGCCGTCGTCGCCCGTGCTGTCGCCGCCCTGCAGTCGCACTGAGTGCCGCCGCCCACGTTCTGAGCCCGTGCCCAGGTTGCAGCGCATGCACGCGTTCAGAACGTGTGCACGGGCGGCGCGAAAGAAGTGGTGCGCAGATCGGGTAGACTGGCGAACTGAACTTCGGCGAGGGATGCTGTCGGGCAACCGGCGTGCATCCGTTATCGACGCGGTGGAGCAGGCTTCGCAGTCTTTCCTCACACGTCTTTCATCAGAACGATGCGTTCGAGTCGACACAACACCAGACACTGCGAGCACCGCTCGCCTGACAGCCGGCATGTCCGGCAAGGAGATAACCCATGGCTGACGAGAGCAACAAGGTCGCCGCTGAGCTGCGCACCAGCTTCGGCAAAGGCGCTGCCCGCAAGATCCGCGCAGTAGGCAAGATCCCCGCTGTGATCTACGGACACGGCACGGACCCCCAGCACGTGACCCTTCCGGCCCACCAGGTCGGCCTGATCCTCCGCAAGGCGAACGCCGTGCTCGAGCTCGACATCGAGGGCCAGAGCCAGCTCGCGCTGGTCAAGGACGTGCAGAAAGACCCCGTGCTCCAGATCATCGAGCACCTCGACCTCATCGTCGTGCGTCGTGGCGAAAAGGTGCACGTCGAGGTTCCCGTGCACGTCGAAGGCGAGTCGTTCTCGGGCACCATCGCCGTGCTCGAGGTCAACACGGTGCGCCTCGAGGCTGAAGCCACCCACATCCCGGAGCGCATCGTCCTCGATGTCGAGGGCGCTGAAGAGGGCACCCAGTTCCACGCGAAGGACCTGCCGCTTCCCTCGGGCTCGACCCTGCTCGACGAGCCCGACCTCCTCATCCTCAACGTCCTCGTGCCCGCCGCGGCCCGTGCCGACGAAGAGGCCGAGGAAGAGGCTGCGGAGACCACCGAGGCTGCCGCCGCCGAAGCTGCTGAGTAGTCACCGGCGTCTCTGTCGAACCACGCCACGTGGACTCCACTGATACACCATGGCTCGTAGTCGGGCTCGGTAACCCCGGGCCCGGCTACGCCGCCACGCGCCACAACGTAGGGCAGATGGTGCTCGCCGAACTCGCGTCGCGCGGCGGCATGAAATTCAAGACGCACAAGACGAACTCGACGGTCGCCGAGGGGCGCATCGCGCCCGGCGGACCGCGGTTCATTCTCGCCAGGCCGAACACGTTCATGAACGTCTCCGGCGGGCCGGTGTCGCAGCTGATGCGGTTCTATTCGCTCGAACCCTCGCAGCTCGTCGTCGTGCACGACGAGCTCGACATCCCCTTCGACACCATGAAACTCAAATTCGGCGGCGGACACGGCGGCCACAACGGCGTTCGCGACGTCATCGCAGCCCTCGGCACCGGCGACTTCACCCGGGTGCGCGTGGGGGTCGGGCGCCCGCCGGGGCAGCAGGGCGCAGCCGACCATGTGCTGCGCGAGTTCAGTTCGGCCGAGCGCAAGGTGCTCCCGAACGTCATCGCGGATGCGGCGGATGCGGTCGAGCAGATCGCCACCGACGGACTCACCGCGGCACAGCTGCGCTTCCACACGTCGGCCTGAGCGTCACGCCAGCGTTCCACACGTCGGCCTGAGCGTCACGCCAGGGCGGGCGATCCGGCGCGGGCGATCGTGCCCGGCCGCTGTCGCTCAGGCGAGCGGCAGCGTCGCGCTGATCGCGATGCCGAAGCCCACGAACGAGACGAGTGGCGCGAGTACAGCGACGACGATCGCAACGATGCCGTAGACACGCCCGCGGTTCTTCGCCGTAGCCACGATGCCCTGGATCAGTGCCCACAGTCCCAGCACTGTCCCGAAGAAGAGCAGGGCGAGGAACCCGATGCTCAGGCCGCCCACGGTGCGTACCGCCTCGGGGGACAGGTTGCCCTGGTTGAGGGTGAAGCTGCCGGCCGTCGGGGTCGCGTACGGACCGATCGCTGCGCCCAGGACGATGGAGAGCACGACGGACACGACGAACACGGCGATCGCGACGATCATCGCGACGAGACCGAGGGTTTTCGTCTTCGGCGCGTCGACCTGCTCGCCGAAGCGGGGCTGCGCATAGCCGGCTGCGGGCTGCCCGTAGACGGGCGGCTGCTGGTAGACGGGAGGCTGCTGGTGGACGGGAGCCTGCTGCCCGTAGCCCGGAATCCGCTCGCCGTAGGCCGGCGGCGCCTCGACAGGCGGGGCGGGCGGGGCCGGGGGAGCCGGGGGCGCGGGCGGTGCCTGCTGCTCGCCGTTCGAAACGGGTTCGGTCGGCGGACCGGACGGTACGTCCGGCTCCGGCGGCGGGAAATTCGTCATGCGCTGTCTGCCCTGGCCTGATCGATGGTGTCGGCGTCGGAAGACGCCCCTGCCCAGAGGCTATTGGCAGACGCGCGTCGGGGCAATCATCGACTGTCACCCCATTCGGGGTGTTCTCGCATCCAAACCCGGGCTGGCTCTCGGTATCCTTCGAGTCTCGAAGGATACTGTGCTCGACATGAAGCTGTTCACGCGTGAGTGGGGCACCGGCGACCGTCACGCAGTACTGGTCCACGGGGTCATGTCGGATTCGAGGTGCTGGCGAACGGTCGGCCCTGCGCTCGCCGAGAAGGGGTACCGCGTCACGGCGGTCGATCTTCGCGGCCATGGCCACAGCCCGCGATCGCACGAATACACCGCGGAGCTGCTGGCCCAGGACATCGTCGACACCGTCGCGCCGAACCCCGAGATCCTGATGGGTCACTCGCTCGGCGGCCTCACCGTCAGCCTCGCCGTCGAACGTCTCCAGCCCGACCGGGTTGTCTACGTCGACCCCGCCTTCGGTCCCGAACTGCCCTGGTGGCAGCGGATGCTCGCCCCGGCCTTCCTGCGCACCCTCGCCTGGGCGTCCGCTGAGGCGATCGCCCGCCGCAATCCCCGCTGGGACCCGGCCGATGTCGCCATCGAGGTCGAGACGATGAAAGCGTACGACCGCGCGGTGATCCCGGTGCTCGTCGCACCCGGCTCGCTTCGGCCGCCGAAAACGATGCACGCGCCGTCACTCGTCGTGCTTGCGGACAATTCGCACCTCGTGAAAGAGCACGTCGCAGACGGGCTCCGCGATCGCGGCTTCGAGGTGCGGGTCGTGGCAGGGGCCGGCCACACGGTGACCCGCGACGACTTCCACGGCTTCATGAGGGCGATCGACGGCTGGGTCTGACGCTGCCGGTCGACACGTCGGTGGTTCTCCGTAGACTTGTCCGGTGATCCTTCAGGGCTTAATCGCGGCGCTTTCGCGCGCCTCCACGTTCGATGACGCCCTCGTGTTCGCGTCGCGCAACGCCGACTTCTCTCTCACCGACGGGTTGCGGGCGCCTTTGCTCGCGGGCCTTCTCGCGCGCCGGGCGCAGTCCGGGCTGCCGCAGGCGCTCCTCGTCATCACGGCGACCGGGCGGGAATCCGAGTCAGTGCGCGCCGCGCTCGCCAGCGTGGTTCCGAACGCCGAGATCATCGAGTTCCCGGCGTGGGAGACCCTGCCGCACGAACGACTGAGCCCGAGTGCCGAGATCGTCGGCAAGCGACTGCTCGCACTGCACCGCCTGGCCGAATGGCAGGCGGGCGACCGCGCGACGCCGATCATCGTGGTCGCGTCCGTGCGCGCCGCCCTGCAGCCTGTCGCCGACAACCTCACCGACTACAAGGCGATCGAGCTGGCGGCGGCCGGCCGGGGATTCGACCTGGGCGGGCTCGCCATGCAGTTGGTCGACCTCGCCTACTCACGCGTCGACATGGTCACGCGACGCGGCGAGTTCGCCGTGCGCGGGGGAATCCTCGACGTGTTCCCGCCCACGGCCGAGCATCCGTATCGCGTCGACTTCTTCGGCGACGAGGTCGAGCAGATCCGCCCGTTCTCGGTCGCCGACCAGCGCTCCCTCCCCGACGAGATCGCCTCGGTGACGCTGCCCCCGAGCCGTGAACTCCTCCTCAGCGACTCCGTGCGGCAGCGCGCGCGGGAGATGGAGCACGAGTTCCCGAGCCTGGCCGGGATGCTGGCGAAGATCGCGGAGGGCATTCCGGTTGAGGGCATGGAGTCGCTGGCTCCGGCCCTGGTCGACCGGCTCGTTCCGATCACCCACTACCTTCCCGAGGGCGCCGCCATCGCCGTGCTGTCGCCGGAACGTGTCGCGGGCCGGGCCATCAGCCTCGCCGAGACGAACCGCGAATTCCTCTCGGCGGCGTGGAGCGCTGCGACGGTCGGGGCGGCTGCCCCCATCGACCTCGCGGCCGGTGACTTCATGACGCTCGAGAAACTCCGCGAAAGCGTCCAGTTCTCCAGTCCTGGCGAACGCAACCCCGACCATCCGTGGTGGACGTTCAGCAGCTTCAACGCCGGAGAACTGCTGCCGGAACAGCGCGAAGTCGAGGAATACCTCACCGTGCGCATCGACGCCGAGGCCGTTCCGAGCTTCCAGGGGAACGTCGACGGCGCGATCGAGCATGTGGCTGCGCGACTGCGAGACGGATGGAGGGTGGCCGTCGTCGCCGAAGGCTCCGGCCTCGTGGAGCGGGCCGCCGACGTTCTCGCCGAGAAAGAACTCGCGGCACGGCTGGTGGAGGAGTACCCGGCGAATCCGGAGCCAGGCGTCGTCTACCTGCTGAAAGCATCCGTCGAGCACGGCTTCGAGCTCGCAGAGGCGAAGATCGCGCTGATGAGCGAGAGCGAGTTCTACGGTCGCACCGCCGGCTACGACACGCGACAGGTGAAGAAGCTCGCCACGCGACGCAAGAACGTGGTCGATCCGCTGCAGCTCAAGCCGGGCGACTACGTCGTGCACCAGACGCACGGCATCGGCCGGTTCGTCGAGCTCACTCAGCGTGAAGTGTCCAGTGGCGGCCGCAACGCCGTGAAGTCGAAACGCGAATACCTCCTGCTCGAATACGCGCCGTCCAAGCGCGGGTACCCGGGGGACAAGCTCTATGTGCCGACCGACCAGCTCGACCTGCTGACCCGCTATGTCGGCGGTGAGGCTCCGGCTCTCAGCAAGATGGGCGGCAGCGACTGGTCGGCCGCGAAGGGGCGCGCCCGCAAGGCAGTGCGTGACATCGCAGTCGAACTGGTCAAGCTCTACTCGGCCCGCATGGCGAGCAAGGGCCATGCCTTCGGGCCGGACACGCCGTGGCAGCGCGAGCTCGAAGAGGCGTTCCCCTTCGCAGAGACACCCGACCAGCTGCAGACCATCGACGAAGTCAAAGCCGACATGGAGCGGCCGATCCCGATGGATCGCCTCATCTCGGGCGACGTCGGGTTCGGCAAGACCGAGATCGCGGTGCGCGCTGCGTTCAAGGCGGTCCAGGACGGCAAACAGGTCGTCATGCTCGTGCCGACGACGCTGCTCGTGAAGCAGCATTTCGAGACGTTCCAGGAACGTTTCGCCGGGTTCCCCATCCACCTGCGCGCTCTCAGCCGCTTCCAGTCCGACCGCGAGGCGGCCGAAACACTGCGCGGTCTTGCCGACGGCACCGTCGACGTGGTCATCGGAACGCACCGGCTGCTCGCCGACGGCGTCACCGTCAAAGACCTCGGCCTGGTCATCATCGACGAGGAGCAGCGCTTCGGTGTCGAACACAAGGATGCGCTCAAGAAGCTGAAGACCAACGTCGACATCCTGGCGATGAGTGCGACGCCCATCCCGCGAACGCTCGAGATGGCGGTGACGGGCATCCGCGAGATGTCGACGCTCGCGACGCCGCCGGAAGACCGGCATCCGATCCTCACGTTTGTCGGACCCTATTCGGAGCGCCAGGTCGCGGCCGCGATCCGCCGCGAACTCCTGCGCGAGGGCCAGGTGTTCTTCGTCCACAACCGGGTGGGAAGCATTTCGCGGGCCGCCGCGAAACTCGCGGAGTTGGTCCCAGAGGCCCGCATCGCTGTCGCGCACGGCCAGCTGCCGGAGCATGTTCTCGAACAGGTCGTCGTCGACTTCTGGGAACGCAAGTTCGACGTGCTCGTGTCGACGACCATCATTGAGACCGGGCTCGACATCGCCAATGCGAACACGATCATCATCGACCGTGCCGACAAGTACGGCCTGAGCCAGCTGCACCAGCTGCGCGGGCGCGTCGGTCGGGGACGCGAGCGGGCGTACGCCTACTTCCTCTGGGACGAGAACAAGCCGCTCACCGAGACGGCGCACGACCGGCTGTCGACGATCGCAGCCAACAATGACCTCGGAAGCGGCATGCAGGTGGCGCTGAAAGACCTCGAGATCAGAGGAGCGGGCAACCTGCTGGGAGGAGAGCAGTCCGGTCACATCGCGGGCGTCGGGTTCGACCTCTACCTGAGGATGATCGGCGAAGCCGTCAGCACGTTCCGGGGCGAAGTCGCAGAAGGCCAGACCGAGTTGCGACTCGAGCTGCCGGTCGACGCGCACATTCCCGAAGACTACGTGGACAGCGAGAGGCTGCGTCTCGAGGCCTACCAGAAGCTGTCGACGGCCAGCTCGCCCAGCGCCAAGGACGACCAGATCGGGCAGGTGCTCGAAGAACTGGTCGACCGCTACGGCGAGCCGCCCGAGCAGGTGCAGAACCTGATCGCGGTGTCTCGGCTCCGTCGCGCGGCCCAGCGGGCAGGTCTGGGCGAAGTCGTCGCGATGGGGTCGAACCTGCGTGTCGCGCCGGCCATCCTTCCCGATTCCCTGCAGGTGCGCCTCCAGCGCATGTATCCGGGTGCGAAGTACCACGCTGCGCCGAAGGTCGCCACGGTACCGCTGCCGCGCGTGAACGGGGAAGCGCTCGATGACGCAGACCTGATCGCGTGGGTCAGCTCGCTGCTCGGAGCGATCTTCCCGGTGTCGGAGCCTGCCGAAGCGGCTGAGGCGCCAGCGAATTAGGTCGTGTCAGGAGTCACTGCACTTCGTAGGTGCCGTCGAGTCGGGCGCGTGCAATGACGTGGCCGCGCAACGCAGTGAGCGCGTCGTCGAGGTCGAAGCTCTCGGGCAGCCCGGGCCGGTAGTCGAGCGCGAAGAGCTGGAAGACATAGGAGTGCGGTCCGTGCGATCGCGGAGGCATGGGGCCGCCCCACCCGCGGCGTCCGAGTGGGCCTTTGCCGTGCGTGAGCCCTGGGATCGGGCTGGGGTGGGTGAGGCCGTTCTCGGGTATCCCGGCCGATGACGGGTCGATCCCGGCGGCGAGGGCATGGATGGCCGGTTTTCCGAAAGGCACGTCGGGGTCCTGAACGATGAGCACGAGTTCCACTGTTCCGGCCGGTGGCGTCGTCCACGCGAGGGCAGGGGAGATGTTGGGGCGGAAAAGGCGGCCACGGTGGGAGGCGGGGATGGGTGCGCCGTGGTCGAAGGCGGGGCTCGTGAGCGTGAAGTCCTCGGGTGCCTGGAGGTCGGGACGCGCCCACACGAGCTTGTCGTCGCCGGCGCGGCGGTTGCGGAGGGCGACGCCGAAAGGGTTGGCGAACAGGGCCAGTGCTCCAAGCGACTGAGCGTGTGACCGGGTCGACATGCCCCAGACGATCGCGGCCACAACGATCAACACGGTGATCACTGCCAGTGCCACGCCGGCGGGATGTCCCATGTTGACAGTCCAGCCAACGCCGAACCGCTTGGGGACCAACAGCGCCGGATCTGCACGGTTGACGTAGATGGACCCTGCCTTCCAGAAGCGATCGTCGTCGGGCGCCTCAGGTCGAGGAGCGTCCGTCGCGCCAACATCTCCGGCCGAAACCGGGACTCCCGCGCGCGCAGCCACCGTTGCACGCCGATACCGCACGATGAAAAGCACGATCACCGCCAGCAGGATCAGGGGGAGCACAAGGGTCGACACGATGATCACGGTCGGCGACGCCGGCGCGAGCCAGCCGACGACGGCGACGCACGCGAATTCCAGGGCGATCAGAAAGGCGATCTGGCCCAGAAGCCCTTGCATGAGCGTGAGCTGGGCGACCGCGATTCGCGCCGATACTTCGGGACTGTCCGATGCGACACCCCTGACGGGCCACCGCGGCATGAATGCCGCAAGCAGGAACAGCAGAGCCACAACGCCGATGCCCAACAGGATGGGGCCGACCACCGACCAGATGGTCTTCGCAGCGAATCGGTCGGCGACGCCGTCGGCGTTCCAGTGCACGGCGATCGGATCGGGAAGGCTGTCGTAGATCGCCGCACCGATGACGATCGCGGCCATGAGAACGACAACGGCCGCGACGTACCATCCCAGAGCGGGAGGGATCCGTCGTCGGTCGACAGAGGTGACCGTCGCCGTGAGCCGAACGGGCAGGTCGTGGTACCAGTCGCCATCCCGTTTGGCGTGCTGGATGAGGCGGCGGCTCGTCAGGTAGACGACGAGGGTACCGACCAGCATCACCCCGATCGGGAGAAGGGCCGCGGCCAGAGGCGCAGATGCCGCACCGAGGATGCCGACGAGAACGGCGACGAGCGTGACGACGACCATCCCGATGCGATAACGCTTCACGGCCCGGATCACGACCGGCTCGCTGACACGCGTACTCGGGATGCTCACACCGAGCGGGATCGTCGGACGGGTGAGCCACGGCATGGCCCAGAACATCGCGCCGATGAGGATGACGATGAGCAGAGTGACGATGGTCACGATCCAGTTCATGAAGTTCTGTCTTTCGCTGGGTCCTGGTGGGAACGGGAACGGCGGGCGGAGAAGTCTTCGACGATCGCGGTGCTGTGCGCGACGATTTCACTGTCTGCGAGCCCTGCGGCGATGGCCTCTGCGAGCAACGTCGCCAGCCTCGCCGACCAGTCCGAGATGAACGCGTCGTCGGCCGGGGCGGTGCCGGGCCCGCGGGCGATGACCGATCCGGACTTGTGATTGGTGCGGATGATGCCTTCGTTGCGCAGCACGTCGTACGCCTTCGCGACGGTCGCAACGTTGATGCCGAAGTCCACCGCCAGCTGCCTGACCGAGGAGAGCTGGTCGCCGGGGGTGAGGTCGCCGCCGGCGACAGCCTCGACGACCCGGTCCCTGATCTGCTGGTAGATGGGCGTGGTCGACAGGGGATCGATCTCGATCTGCATAGTGGTGCCCTCCCATCTGCTCCATCTGTACTATAACAGATGATACAGATTGCCGGAGTGCGCGGGTCAGCCCGCCGGTGCGGGGTGCGGATGCTCGCGCCGGTACTTGCGCGCGAGACGGCTGACGAGCAGTGCGGCGATCACGATCGAGATGCCCGAACCGATCAGCACCGCGAGGGTCCCCTCGTCACGCACCTCCGATTGTGCGGCGAACGCGAGTTCGTTCATCAGCAGCGACACGGTGAAGCCGATGCCTCCGAGCGAGGAGACCATCACGAGCCCGGCGACCGATATCTTGCCGCGTTCGGCCCTGGGTTTCGTGAACGAGCCCAGCCAGCCTCCGAGGGTGATGCCGATCAGCTTGCCGACCGGCAGCGCGATCAGGATGCCCCAGAAGGCGGGGGCGAGCTGCGAGGGTGCGACCTGCGGGATCGGCACCAGCGCCGCCGAGAACGCGAAGAGCGGGAGGATCAGCCCGTTCGACCAGGGTTCGAGGTGGTGGGCCACGCGTCCGGCGGGTTTGCGGGCCATCACCAGACCCAGTGCGACGCCCGCGATCGTCGCGTGCACGCCCGAGTCCTGCACCAGCCACCAGCTGAGGCACGCCAGCAATACCATCAGAATGCCCAGGGGGACGCGCATCGGACCACGCAGGTACCGGCTGATGAGGCCGAAGAGCCCGATGGTCACCGCGGCGAGCAGAAGCTCGATCAGGTTCGGGTTCGTGGTGAAGAACACCGCGATGATGAGGATCGCGATCAGGTCGTCGAGCACGGCGAGGGCGAGCAGGAACACACGCAGCCGGTTCGGGAGCCCTTTGCCGAACACGGCGAGCACACCGAGTGCGAACGCGATGTCCGTCGCCGTCGGGATCGGCCATCCCTGACCGTACCCGGACGACCCCGCGATGAGGAGGTAGATTCCGGCGGGCACGACGACCCCGCCGAGCGCTGCGATCGCCGGGTGGACAGCTTTGTGAACACTGTTCAACTCGCCCACGACGAGTTCGTGCTTGAGCTCGACGGCGACGATGAAGAAGAAGATCGCGAGAAGGCCGTCGCTGATCCAGTGACCGACCGTGAGCTCGGTTCCCGGCCATCCGATCTTCGTGTGCTGGAGGTCGGCGAGAGCCGGGCCGATCGCCGTGTTCGCGAGCAGAAGGCCGAGCGCTGCCGCTCCGAGCAGCAGCCCGGCGGCGGTCCGTTCCGATCGGATGATGCTCACAGCGGCGCGACCAGGGACAGGACGTGGCCGTCGGCATCGCGGATCACCGATTGCCGCTCGCCCCACTCCTGGTCCGCAGGCTCGTCGACGATCACGGCACCGGCCTCGACGGCCGCTGCGGTGGCCGCGTCGACATCGGCGACGGCGAAGCTGGGCGCCACGCCGGCGTCACCCGCGGTCGGTGTGCGTTCGTGCAGCAGGACCTCGATCGACCCACCACCCGGGTCGGCGTCTGTCGCGAGCATCACCAGTCCTTCGACCGCGTAACGCCGGATCAGGCCGAGCACACCCTCGTACAGCGCAAGAGCGCGGGGGAGTTCGGAGACCGAGATGGTGAGTCGTGTGATTCGAGTTCCCATAACATCAGGCTAGTCGTCCGGGGTTGCCCGGGAGACGGTGAGAGGATGGCTGTGGACGTATTGGAGGGCCCATGACCGACCAAAGCTTCACATCCTCCGCACCCACCGGCGTGCCGACCGAGCTCGACGAGCTGGTCGCCGTGATGACCCGGCTCCGTGGTCCGGGTGGGTGCCCATGGGACGCAGACCAGACGCACGAATCGCTGGTCCAGTACCTGATCGAGGAGACGTACGAACTCGTCGAAGCGATCGAGACGGGCAACCGCGACGACATGCTCGAAGAACTGGGCGACGTTCTCTACCAGGTGCTGTTCCACGCCGACATCGCCGCCCACACACCGGGCGAAGATTTCGACATTCAGGATGTCGCCGCACAGATGACCGCGAAGATGGTCGGCAGGCATCCGCATGTCTTCGGCGACCGCGTAGCGGAGACGCCGGATGCGGTGATGGAGTTCTGGGAAGACCTCAAACGCAGCGAGAAGCCGAATCGCACCAGCGTGCTCGACGGCATTCCGCAGGCGATGCCGTCGCTCGCCCTCGCGGACAAGCTCCTGGGCCGCGCCGAGAAGGTCGGCCTCATCGAACTCGGCGGCGCCGGCGTCGTGAAGGTCGAGTCGGAGGACGAGCTGGGCTCACTCCTGCTCGCGATCGTCGCGTCGGCGAAGTCGAACGGTCTGGACGCGGAGCGGGCACTCCGTACGACGTTGCGCGGTCTTCAGGACGAGATCCGCGAACACGAAGCGGGTGTCGCCGACGCCGGGATCATCGGCCTGGCCGTCCCGGACGCGTAGCGCCGCGCCGAACCCGACCAACGCAGGGCATGGCCGACGGCGCGATCGCTAGGTGGGCGCCACCTCCACCATTCGGGTGAGAGCGGGACCGCACTCCTGGCGTCTGGCGATCGTGCCGTCGTCCTGTGTCTGGCAGCGAGCACCGCCCGTGGTCGGGTCGGGATGCGGCTCATGCCATGTCCAATTGGGACACCACCGAAGCCGGCAGGCCCGGCCATGAGGGTGGCAACACGCACAGTTTACGACCGCGCTGGTGGCAGCGCGAGGCGTTTCTTGCTCATCCGAGCAGTCGGCCGAAGAATGCTCGGATCCCGTCCGCTGTGTCTTCCGGATGCTCGATCCCGGCGAAATGCCCGCCCCTCGGCGCCACGACGAATTCGCGCAGGTCATCCGCAGCCCGTTCGGCAAGAGAGCGTGGGAATCCGTCCATCACCGGCTCCCGGCACAGGTAGACCCCGAGCGGTGCTTCGATCGGCGGCCGGGCCGGGTTCGCGTGGTAGTCGAAGTACTGCGCGAACGACGTGCCGATCGATTCGGTGACCCAGTAGAGCGTCGCGATGGTGAGCAGGACATCCGCGTCGACCACCCGGTCGAGGTCGCCGTCGACCCAGTCATGCCATTTGTCGACGATCCAGGCGAGCAGGCCGGCGGGCGAATCGCCGAGGGCTGCTGCGATGGTGTCGGGGCGCGTGAGCATGATCTCGCTGTAGCCGCCGTCGGCACGGTCGTAGCGGTCCACCGCCTCGAGGTACCGCCGCTCCTCCTCGCTGTGCGGTTCGGTGTCGGCCGGGAACGGAGCATTGAGCAACTGGATGCCGATGAGGCGGTCCGCGTGGTCGACGCCGAGCCAGGTGGCAGCGCCGCCGCCGATGTCGCCGCCGAACGCGGCGTACCGGTCGTAGCCGAGTACGCCCGTCATCAGTTCGTGGAGGTCCTCGGCGATCTCCCGCCGTGTGAGCGGGCGGTCGCCGAGTTCCGAGAAGGAGAAACCGGGCAGGGACGGGATGACGACGTCGAACGCGATTCGCGCATCCGACCCGAATGCGGCGGGGTTGGCCAGCCGCTCGCCCAGCGGGAGGTACTCGGTGAAGGCGCTCGGCCATCCGTGCAGCAGGAGGAGCGGAACGCGCGTATCCGCAGAGCCGGCGGCCGGGATGCGTGCGAAATGGATGCGGTGCCCGCGCACGTCGGCGACGAACTGTTCGTATGCGTTCAGCCGGTCTTCGATCTCGCGCCAGTCGAATGCGGCCCAGGAAGCGACGAGTTCGCGCAGCGTCGCCGGATCGATACCGCCGCCCCACGGCGCGGAGCCCAGCGGTGGAACGAACCGGGTTCGCTGCAGCCGCGCCCGCAGGTCGTCGAGCACGTCGTCGGGAACATGGATGCGGAACGGTTCGATACTCATCGCTGCCACCGTACCCGCCCATGGAAGAATCGTCAGCATGGCTTCTCCCATCACTCCGCCCCGTGGCATGCGCGACTTTCTTCCCGCCGACAAAGCCCGCCGGGAGCACGCTCTCGGAGTGATCAGGAAGACCTTCGCGGTCCACGGATTCGATGAGATCGAGACCCCCGTCGTCGAGGATGTCGCCCGGCTCCACTCCGGTCTCGGCGGCGATAACGAGAAACTCGCGTTCAGCGTGCTGCGGCGCGGGCTCGACACCGACGACCTCACGGCCGCGATCGAACACGGCGACCTGACGAGCCTCGCCGACCTGGGCCTGCGCTTCGACCTGACCGTCCCGCTGGCCCGGTTCTATGCCACCCACCGGGCCGAGCTGCCGCCGGTGTTCCGCGCGATCCAGATCGCGCCCGTCTGGCGCGCCGAACGCCCTCAGAAGGGCCGGTACCGCCAGTTCGTGCAGTGCGACATCGACATCATCGGTGAGGCGGGCCAGCTCGCCGAAGTCGAGCTCATCACGGCGACGGCCGCCGCGCTCGAGGCGCTCGGACTCGAAGGCTGCACCATCCGCATCAACGACCGGCGCATCCTGAACGGCCTTCTCGAGTTCTGCGGGTTCGAGGAGTCGCGCTGGCCGCAGGTGCTCATCTCGATCGACAAGCTCGACAAGATCGGTGCGCAAGGCGTCGTCGCCGAGCTGAGCGCCGACGGTGCCGACTCTGCTGCCGTGCTGGGCGGGGTGCTTGAGACCCTCGAACCACACATCGCCGACGGGGGAGTCGCGCTGACGGTCGAGGCGATCACGTCGATCCTGCCCGACGGCGTCGACACCGACGCCGTCGGGGCGCTGGAGGCACTCGCCCACGCGCTCAGTTCGCTGCCGCCCGGAGTGACGCTGCGTTTCGACCCGACGCTCGTGCGGGGAATGGGCTACTACACGGGCACGATCTTCGAGATCTCGCACCCGGGATCGGGCAGCTCGGTCGGCGGCGGTGGCCGTTACGACGGGATGATCGGGCGCTTCCTCGGTACCGAGGTGCCGGCGTGCGGGTTCTCGATCGGGTTCGAGCGGGTCGTCGACCTGATCGAGCTTCCGGAGGAAGACGGGGCGGATGCTGTGGTGCTCGTCTTCGACCCGACCGTCGCGCTGTCCCGGCTCCTCGCACTCAAGACCGAGCTCGTCGACTCCGGCCGGCGCGTGCGCCTCGAGCGTCGCAGCAAGAACCTGAAGGCGCTGCTCGACCGGTCGGCCGCCGCCGGGTTCGCATCCTTCGCCTTCGTGACGGGCGACACCGACGGTGTCGCCGCGCTCGAGTTCAAGCCGCTCGCCTGAGCGGGCGTGCCGGCGGTCGCGCCGCACGCTCGGAGCTGGTTAACCGAGGTCACTAGACTGGCCAGCGGATCAACGGCGATTTCACCACCCCCACCACACACGTGAAACAAGGAGACAGTTGTGGCTCAAATCGAGGCTGTAGGCGCTCGCGAGATTCTGGATTCGCGTGGGAACCCGACCGTTGAGGTCGAGATCCTGCTCGAAGATGGCACGGTCAGCCGTGCCGCAGTGCCGTCCGGCGCATCGACCGGTGCATTCGAGGCGTACGAGCTTCGTGACGGCGACAAAGACCGTTACCTGGGCAAAGGCGTGCTGAAGGCCGTCGACGCCGTCCTCGACGAGATCGGCCCGGCGATCGAAGGATTCGAGGCCGCAGACCAGCGCCTCGTCGATTCCGCGATGATCGAACTCGACGGAACCGAGAACAAGAAACGCCTCGGAGCGAACGCGATCCTCGGCGTCAGCCTCGCCGTCGCCAAGGCAGCGGCCGATTCGGCCGACCTTCCGCTGTTCCGCTATGTCGGCGGCCCGAACGCGCACACGCTGCCGGTGCCGATGATGAACATCATCAACGGTGGCGCCCACGCCGACACCGGTGTCGACATCCAGGAGTTCATGATCCTGCCCGTCGGTGCAGGGACGTTCTCCGAAGCGCTCCGCTGGGGCGTCGAGACCTATCACTCGCTCAAGTCGCTGCTCAAGAAGAAGGGCCTCAACACCGGTCTCGGCGACGAGGGCGGCTTCGCGCCGGAGCTCGAGCACAACGTCGCGGCTCTCGACCTGATCTCCGAGGCGATCGAGCTCGCCGGCTTCACCGTCGGCACCGACATCGCTCTCGGCCTCGACGTCGCATCCACCGAGTTCTTCGAGAACGGTGTCTACCACTTCGAAGGGCACGACCGCACCGCCGCTGAGATGTCGGCCTACTACGCCACGCTCGCTGCGAACTACCCGCTCGTCTCCATCGAAGACCCGCTCGCCGAAGACGACTGGGAAGGCTGGACCCTCCTCAACTCCGAGATCGGTTCCAAGCTGCAGCTGGTCGGCGACGACCTGTTCGTCACCAACCCGAAGCGCCTCGCACAGGGCATCGCGGCCAAGGCGGCCAACAGTATCCTCGTCAAGGTAAACCAGATCGGCACCCTGAGCGAGACACTGGATGCGGTGACCCTGGCCCAGCGCAACGGCATGACCGCCGTGCTCTCGCACCGCTCCGGCGAGACCGAGGACACGACCATCGCAGACCTCGCGGTCGCGACGGATGCCGGCCAGATCAAGACGGGCGCGCCCGCGCGCTCCGAGCGCGTCGCCAAGTACAACCAGCTGCTGCGCATCGAAGAGGAGCTTGGTGAGGCCGCCGTCTACGCCGGCCGCAGCGCCTTCCCGCGCTTCACCGCGTAACCGCACCATCCGGCTTCGCCCCTAAGGCCCTCGTCGCAAGACGGGGGCCTTAGCCGTGCGCGTCGTGCGTCGTGCGCGTCGTGCGCGTCGTACACGTGGTGCACGTCTGCGCGCCGAGTTGCCGCTTGTTGTCGTCGGCGTCGGCGCGCGGACGACAACTACTGGCAACTCGGGGAATCTCGCCTGCGGATCGAGGCTCGCGTGGGCGCGCATCCGAAATACAGCCTCGGTCGCCGATAATGAAAGGCGCAGCAGCCCATTCGCGCGCACGAACCTGGAGGTCCCGTGGCCAAGCCCCGAACCCGCCGCGTGCCCGTCACGATGTCGGCCGGGCAGTCCGGCGCAGGTAGCTGGCTGCGGGGCATCCGCTTCTCCGGGTTCTCGCTCGTCATGATGGGACTGCTCATCGTCGCGGTCGTGATCCTCGCGCCGACACTGCGGTCACTGATCGAGCAGCGCCAGCAGATCGCCGACCAGCAGGCGACAGTCGACCAGCTGAAATCGCAGGTCACCGACCTCAAGTCGCAACGTGCGCGCTGGAACGATCCCAGCTACATCCGTGCCCAGGCTCGTGACCGCCTCTATTACGTGATGCCCGGCGAGATCAGCTACCTCGTCATCGACGACCGGCCGCCGGCCGCGAAGATCGCCGACGAGGGCCCGGTGAGCACGAAGATCCAGGCCACCAAGACCGATTGGGTAGGCTCACTGTTCGGCTCGTTCATGACGGCCGGGCTGAGCGATGCGACTCCCACACAGCTTTCCGGGGGCAGCGGCACCGTGCCGGCACCGACCCCCACCCCGACACCAGGTAAGTAACGAATGACAACCCCACCCTTCGACCCGGCAACCGAACGGGACATCGCGATCGTCTCGGCACAGCTCGGCAGGCCCGCACGCAACGTCCTCGGCATCGCTGCGCGCTGCGTGTGCGGTGCGCCGACCGTCGTCGCAACGGCGCCACGCCTCGACGACGGCACGCCGT
Organism: Leifsonia sp. McL0618; assembly: GCF_049994905.1. Lineage (GTDB taxonomy): Bacteria > Actinomycetota > Actinomycetes > Actinomycetales > Microbacteriaceae > Diaminobutyricibacter. The sequence continues at coordinate 1,565,276 of NZ_CP188258.1, forward strand.
TCCCTACGCTCTACTACCTGAGCCACCCGGCGGCCACCGCCGCGCTCTCCTACCTCGAAGCCACGCAGGTCATGAACGAGTTCAACGAGCTGCTCGAGAACGATGAAGACCTCCGCGCCCATTATGCGGATGCGCACGCCGCCTACCTCGCCGACCGCGAGAGCATCGCCGACGTGCCGGAGATCGCCGGGATCTCCGCCGGCGGAATGCCCGCCCGCGTCAAATGCCTTCACGCGCTCGGTGCCCACGCGCTCGCGGCCGGACCAGGCGTCAACCCAATCGGCGATCTCGCCCTGGAGCGCGCGAACTGGTCGCCCTTCGTCTGCGAGTGCCTCGACTACTCGGTCGGATGATCCGGGCGGGTCGCGCCATCGTCGCGCTGGCACTTGGCGTCGTCCTCGCTCTGGGCGGTGCCACCGTCGCCCACGCCGACCAGGTGCGCACCCTCGAATACTGGCTGAACGACTACGGAATCTCCCAGGCGTGGTCGACCAGCCGCGGTGCCGGCGTCAAGGTGGCGATCATCGACACCGGGGTCGACGGAACGGTGCCCGACCTGAACGGAGCCGTCGTCGGGGGCACGGATGTGTCCGGGATCGGCTCCGCGAACGGCCAGAAGCCGCTCGGCTCGACGGAAGAGTCCGGCCACGGCACCTGGGTCGCGTCGCTGCTTGCGGGGCGTGGGACCGGGGACGGCAACGGCGTCATCGGAGTGGCGCCCGAGGCATCCATTCTCACTGTGTCCGTCTCCCTCGGCTCCTCGCCGTCGACGGTCAGCAGCGACGACCAGATCGCGGATGGCGTGCGCTGGGCGGTCGACAACGGCGCCAAGGTCATCAACATGTCGCTCACACGCAACACGCTCGACTGGCCCGAGAGCTGGGACAGCGCTTTCCAGTACGCGTTCGCGCATGATGTCGTCATCGTGGCTGCAGCAGGCAACCGGGGGAGCGGCACGACGGAGGTCGGCGCGCCGGCGACAATTCCTGGAGTGCTGACCGTCGCAGGCGTCGACCGCAACGGAAAGGCCAGCTTCGACGCGTCATCGCAGGGCATCACCATCGGGGTGTCGGCACCCAGTGAGCAGCTCGTCGGCGCCAATCCCGGCGGGGGGTATGTGCAGTGGGCGGGCACGAGCGGAGCCGCCCCCATCGTGGCCGGAGCGGTCGCGCTCGTGCGGGCCGCGCATCCGGAGCTCAACGCGGCAAACGTGATCAACCGGATCATCTCGACGGCACGGCCGGTCGGCTCGGTGCCGAGCCCGGTCTACGGATACGGGCTGCTCAACGCCAACGCGGCGGTCACCGGTGTCGTCGCGCCGGTCGCCGCGAACCCCATGGGAGACCTGGGCCAGTGGATCCACATCCACCGCCGTGCCCAGTCGACGACGCCGACGCAAGGTGCGCAGGCACCGGTGCCGACGAGCACGCCACGGGCCCTCGGCCCCGACCGGACGATCGGGATCGGCCAGCTCGTCGTGCCGCGGTGGGATGCTCTCACCCTGTTCTGGATACCGTTCACCCTGCTCGCAGGATTCATCATTCTCGCCTCACTCGGCGTAACAGCGGCGGTCCTGCATTTCAGGCGAGCGGGTCGCAGGGGGTAGATTGTCTCCATACTTTCGTCTTGAGGAGACCGTTCACTGTGCCCAAAATCCTGATCGTCGGCGGCGGATACGCCGGGTTCTATACCGCGTGGAAGCTCGAGAAATGGTTGCGCAACGGCGAGGCCGAGGTCACGATGGTCGACCCGCTGCCCTACATGACGTACCAGCCTTTCCTTCCCGAGGTCGCCGTCGGGTCGATCGAGCCGCGTCATGCGGTCGTCGCACACCGTCGTCACCTCAAGAAGACGAACGTCGTCAACGCCAAGGTCACCTACATCGACCACGCGAACAAGACGGCGACCATCGAGCCGCCGGTCGGGGAGCCGTGGCAGCAGGAGTACGACATCGTCGTGGTGACGGCAGGCGCGGTCTCCCGCACGTTCCCCATCCCCGGCATTGCAGACCAGGCGGTCGGGCTCAAGAACATCGAAGAAGCGATCTACATCCGTGACCGCGTGCTCACCAACTTCGACAAGGCGGCGAACCTGCCTGCCGGCCCCGAGCGCGACCGTCTCCTCACGTTCGTCGTCGTCGGTGGCGGCTTCGCGGGCATCGAGATCTTCGCCGAGCTGCGTTCCTTCGCGAGCGCGCTGCTCAAGTTCTACCCGCAGCTGTCGTTCGACGACACGCACTTCCACCTGATCGAGGCCATGGGCCGCATCATGCCCGAAGTGTCGCTGCCCACCAGCCACTGGGTGATCAAGAACCTCGCCCAGCGCGGAGCAGAGATCCACCTCGACACGCAGCTCTCCAGCGCGGTCGACGGCGTCATCGAACTCTCCACCGGTGAGAAGTTCGAGACCGACCTCATCGTCTGGACGGCCGGTGTCATGGCCAACCCGGGCGTCGTGCGCCACACCGACCTTCCGATCGAGGAGCGTGGCCGCCTGCAGGTTCGCGCAGACCTTCGCGTCGGCACAGAAGACGAGCTCATCAAGGACGCATGGGGCGCCGGCGACATCTGCGCCGTGCCCGACCTCACCGGTGGTGGCGTCGGCGGCTTCACGGTTCCGAACGCTCAGCACGCGGTGCGCCAGGGCAAGCTGCTCGCCAAGAACCTCGTCGCCGACATGCGTGGGGAGCTTCCGAAGCAGTACTTCCACAAGAACCTGGGAGCGGTCGCGGGCCTCGGCCTCGGCATCGGTGTATTCCAGTCGGGCAAGCTCGCGGTCAAGGGATTCCTCGCCTGGCTGATGCACCGCGGCTACCACGGTCTGGCCATGCCGAGCTGGGAGCGCAAGTTCCGCGTGTTCTGGGGCTGGGTGAACAACTTCCTCCTCGGTCGCGACCTGGTTTCGCTGGCCGCCTCGCAGCACCCGCGTGCTGCGTTCGAGGAGTTCGCTGCCCGTCCTCGTCCCGCCGTCGAGGCTGCACCCGCTGCCGCGCCGAAGGCTGTCAAAGCGCCGGCAAGGTCGCGCACCAAGGCTGTAGAGCCTGCCGAGGTCACGGCGAAGTAGCTGCTTGCGAGAGGCCCGGGTCGACGTCGTCGCCCGGGCCTTTTCTGCGTGTCGCAGAGCGCGGTGCATCCTTCAGTGCTCGATAGCATTGACCGGGCCCCCATAGCCCAATTGGCAGAGGCAGGCGACTTAAAATCGCCCAAGTGTGGGTTCGAGTCCCACTGGGGGTACTTACCAACTCCCGCGCTATGACTGGGATCGTTGCCCATTCGTAGGGTCAGAAGCGGTCAGCAGCTTGACCCTCAGCGGACTCTCGAATATCTCGGCTTTGCGAGTGTCCTAGTGAGGCGCCTCGACGACGCGAACGTGGCCGTTACCCACGAAGGCGACTGAGCCCTGTCGGTCGCCGCTACTAGTCTCTCGACTATGGGAGTGGAATTAGGCGGGTTCGATGGCTTCATTGAGGGCCTCAATAAGCAGGCAAACGATCTTGTCACTGAGCACTTCGCGAAGGAACTAGCGAGTCTCGCACGGGACAAGGGATTGGACTCGGTGGATTCGATCCAACTTGAGATCGATCGTTCCGAAGAGACCGACGAGATCAAGATCGACGAGCACCAGGTGCGGCTCCGCGCCAACGAGATCCTCCAGGGCGAGGAATCGTGAGCGAGGACGACGCGATGGACGCGTTCAAAGAAGGCGGTCCATTCTGGGCCGGAAAGAACGCAGACGGATCGTTCACCGCCACCGTCAATTACCACTTCAGTGCAGACGACATCGTCGCGTTGCGTGGCGAGTACTTGATGGAGCTTGACCAGGCCGAGGAGTCCGGCGTGGCCGTCGACTGGGGCGATGAAATGGCCGTTGTTCGTCGTCTCGGTGAGATTGTCAGCGGTTGGCGAGAATGGAAAGGATCTGGACTGACCAGAGCCGAAACTCAGATCCGGCTCGGAAGCGCGTCCTCCGTGATTCCGCCGGACCAGCTGAAGAACTAAAACGTCGTTCGCTGTCACCACCCTGATCCCGTGGGTTGGAGTTCTCAGCCTCATCGATCGGATTGTCGCATTGCGACTGGCGACTCGGCACGGCCAGGGCTAGCAACTCCCACCCGACCGACCACGGGTCTATTGTCTTTCCATGACTGATGCTCGCCGGGACCGCTATGTCAGCCTGCTCTTGGCGGTCGGTGTGCTGATGGTGCTCGGCGGTGTCGTCGGGGGGCTCGCTGCGAAGGCCTCCGCTGACCACCCGTGGAGCATGGGGTCCTCGATGCCCACGCTCCCCATCTTCGTCTACACCCAATACACTCAGGCGACCCACCCCATCGTGCCCGACTACACGGGTCTCTGGATCGGCATCGGTGTCGCCGTGCTCGGGGCGATCATTCTGGCAGCCGGGGTCATCGTCGCGTCCACAAAGCCGCCCACGGCGTGAAGTGCTGACGTCATTTGCCATTGTCGTGGGGTAGACCGGCGAGTAGGGTTTGTGGCGCGACGACGCGACAGTCCGCCGCGTCCGCAGAGGGAGCGGGTGGGGAACGTGGCCAATCCAGGGCAACCGACAATTCAGCAGGGTTCTACGGGGGCCGCCGTCAGGCGTCTGCAACGGGCGCTTCGACGGACTCCGAATCTCTCTCTCGTGGTCGACGGGGTCTTCGGCCCGGCGACCCATCAGGCTGTCATCGAGTTCCAGCAGGGCAATCCGCCGCTGGTGGCCGACGGAATCGTGGGACCACATACCTGGGCGGCGCTGCCCGACGGCGGACCTATGCCTGTGCTCTCACTCGGCTCGACCGGGAACGTCGTGAAGAGCCTCCAGACGGTGCTGACGAACGGGGCGGCGCAGTGGGGCGGCGTGACACCGCAGGGGATCGACGGCATCTTCGGTGCGCACACGGAGGCGGCCGTAATGGCGTTTCAGGCATGGGGACACGTCATCGTCGACGGAGTCGTCGGCGACCAGACGTGGAGCGTCTCGCTCCACGCAGCATCGGCGACCCTGGAGACTGAGGTCGGCCTCGAATATGTGATCGGGTGAGGGTTCGTGCGGCTCAGTGGCCGAGGAGGCCGAAGAGCTGTGTGAAGAGCCAGAGCGTCTCGACGTAGAAGAGGATCGCGATCCAGAACATCACGCGGTCGGGAAAACGCGTTGAGCTGCCGTTGGTGCGCGCGCGCCGGGCAACAAGGCTTGCGGCGATGATTCCGAACAGCGGCAGGAAGATACCGAGCACTGCAGAGAGGGTGCTTGCTGTAGCGAGGCCGCTGGTGAGCGGTGCGGCCGGCGCGGCGGGAGCCGCGGGGGCGTCGGTCGGGTGCAGGTCAGTCGTCGTTGCGGCCATACGTCACAGTTTAGGGCCACGAACAAGTCGCTCCAGAATCCTCCAGCGATGGTACCTTGGTAACATGGTAACAATCGACCGAGTCCAGACCGGCGTCCGGATCGAGCGCAGGATCCTCAAGACCTCGAAGGCCCTTGCCGAGGCGCTCGATATTCCTCTGGGGGAGCTGCTCGAGGGCGTCCTCCTGCACTCCTTTGAGGGCAAGACCCCCTTCAGCGAGGCCACCATTCACAAGATCGATTCGCTGAAGTCCGTCTACGACCTCGACCTGACGAGTGCGGATGCGCACCACCTCGACGAGACTGCCGAAGGCGAACAGGGCGAAGAGAGCGAACCCGAAGACACCGACGAACTCGACGAGTTCTACGCCGGCCGCATCCACACCTCCGGCTTCGCCCACCGCGACCACGTGCGCATGGCATTCCTCGCACTCAGGCGGGATCCGTTTCCCCTCGCGTTCGCGCGCTACTCCGAGGGCATCCGGCAACTCGCCGTGCACGCGGGCCGGCCAGAGAAGTTCAACCAGACGATCACGGGTGCGTTCCTCTCGCTGATCGCCGAACGCCTGGCCGAGCATCCGGTCGCCGATTTCGAGGACTTCCTCGCCGCCAATGCCGACCTGTTGGAGGCCGGCCTGCCCGATCGGTACTACACCCCCGAGAGGCTGGCCTCGGCACGCGCGAAATCGATCTACCTGCTGCCCGACCACGCCTGAGCGTCGATCAGCAGCGATCCCCTCAGCGTTCCTTGCGGTAGGGGGCCCTGATGAGAGCGACGAGGCATGCGATCGCAAGCGTTCCGCCGCCGAGGACTACCAACCAGATGAATGCTTGCAGCCAACCTTCCATGTGCAAACGCTACACCCGGCATCGAACGCTTCCCCAGAGCCGCGTGCGAGGGTTTCGCGCGCCCCTCATCCGGCGGATACTGGGAGCATGCTGCGGGTCGGTTCGGTCGTGTGGGGTGTGCGCGACGTGCCTGCGGCCATCCGGTTCTGGTCGGAAGCCCTCGACTACCGGCCGCGCGACGACGAGCCGTCGGATGACTGGGCCATCCTGGCTCCGCGCGTCGGCCACGGGCCGCAGCTTGCGATCACCCAGGTCTCATCGGAGGCCGGCACCCATCAGCGTCATCACCTCGACCTGTACGCATTCGACCAGGCCGAGGAGGTCGAGCGGCTGGTCGGGATCGGTGCGACCCGCGTCGACTGGGACTACGAACCGGATGCCGACTACATCGTTCTCGCCGACCCTGACGGCAACCGGTTCTGCGTCGTCCAGGCGGGCGAGCTGGCCAACCATCTGTGAGCTTGTTCAGCTACGCCGAAGCCTCCATACACACGGGAGCGGTACAACTTTTCTGACGCCCCATGCAGCGGTGTCCGCTGTCCCGGTCGCGACCCCACATCGATCCCCCGACGGTCGTCGCGACCGGGACAGTCCTCCGTGCGGGTTAGTGTCGTCTGGTGACCATCGACGACGCCCGGCACCGCGTTGTACGGTGCCCGTGCCTGAGCGGCGACACCTACGACGCGTGCTGCGGTCCGATCCACCGCGGCGAAGTGGATGCCCCGACCGCGGAACGCCTGATGCGGTAGCGCTTCTCGGCGTTCGCGCTCGGTGAGGCGGCCTACCTGCTCGCGTCGTGGCATCCGTCGACCCGGCCGCAGAGCCTCGAACGGGACCCCGGGCTGCGCTGGTATCGCCTTGACATCGTAGGTACGACGGGTGGCGGATTCCTCGACAAGGCGGGCACGGTGCATTTCCGCGCCTATTTCACAGGCGAGGCGGCGGGGGTGCAGGAGGAGGACAGCCGGTTCGTGCGCGAGGGACGCCGCTGGTTCTACCTCGACGGGGTCGCGACGACCGGTTAGGACTGCCGCGCGGGCTCGACGAAACGCTCCCACAGCCAGACCGCCACGCTGAGGGATGCGAAGGCGAGCACCCCGACGACCAGCAGGATCGACGCGTTGCCTGCATTCCACAGTGAGGCGACCGGCAGCAGAAGGGCGAACAGCACGGTGTAGACGGCCAGGCTGAGCGCGCCCCACACACGCCGCGACCAGAGGAAGATCGCGCGCCCGGCGAGCCCGCCGACGGGAATGAGGCTGATCGCGGCCGAGCCGATGGCGAGGAGCGTGACGGCTTGGGCCAGGTCTGTTCCGAACGCGGAAAACGGGCCCGACGGTTCGGGTATCGGCCCGAGCGCGAGCCACGCGAGCACGCCGACGCCCGCCAGCCCGGCGACTTGGGCGGCGGCGAGCCGCCCGTGCGCAGCGCGCGAAGCGGCAGGGGTGGCGATCGCGCCGACCAGCACGCCGAAGAGGAGGGCGGGCTGCAGGTCGAGCATCCGGGATGCGATGGCCGCCACCGCGACGGTCAGCAGGCTCTGAGGCTGGAATACCAGTCGCGCCCGGCTGCCGGTCAGGTGTACGGAGGCGAACCGCGGCACGGCGAGCCAGGCCGCGTTCACGACGACGAGCGCGATCAGGACCGCGACGAGAACGCGCAGGTAGGTTGTGCCATCGCCGACCGGGCTGGAGAGGGTGATCAGCGCGGCAGCGGCGACGTAGGCCGACCCGGCGACGAGCCGGCGCTGCAGGAGACCGGGGGGATGCGCATCCGGACCGTCGGGTTCCAGTTCGGCTCTGGGCCTATTGCGTCCGAAGAACCGGGGCCGCGCCGACGCGCCGTGCTCGGCTCGGGCCCGGGCCACCGTCGTGGCGAGGAGCCGCGCCGGCAAAGCCAGAAGGAGCAGGGCGGCCGCCGCCAGCAGGAGGGAGCGCAGCCAGCCGGGGACGGTGCCCGGAGTGATGGTCGGGGGTGTCGCATCCGTGAAGTGCGACGCACCCGCCCAGGTCTCGATACCGCCGTGCGTGGCGTGCGGTGGACGTGCGGACGGGGGCGGCGTGGTGCTCGGCGCAGAGGGAACCGCCTGGGTCTCGTGCCCGGGCGACCTCGACGGTGACGAACCCGAAGGCACGGTCGGCGCGCTCGAGCTCGGTGCGGATGCCGCCGCGAAGGTCACGGAGACCGCGGCGCTCGCCGGGCTGACGTTGCCCGACGCGTCTGTCTGAAGCGCGGAGACCGTGTATCGTCCGGCTGGCAGCACGCCGGCGCACGCCCACGCGCCCTGCGCCACGGTCGCGCGACAGATCACGGCCGACCCCGCATCGTCACCGCCGTAGACCGTGATGCGTGCACCGGTCTCGCCGGTTCCGCGGAACGCCGCCGCACGTCCGAGCGGAACGGTGGTGTTCGGCGTCGGCGCGACGAGACCCGGCCGTGCAGGAGCCGCGGAGTCGATGGTGATGTCGACCGGTGTGCCGGCGCGCGAACTCTGTGTCGAGAAGGGTGCACGCTGCGTCGCCGAAACGCTGTAGGTGCCCGACGGCGGCGGCCCGCTCAGGACGCAGGCCCACGACCCGTTCGCATCGACGGGAAAGGTGCACGTCGCCCCGCCCGAGGTCGTCACTGTGACCGTCGCTCCCGGGTAGCCCGTTCCATGGAGGCCGCCGCTCGAGAGAAAACCGTTGGAGCCGCCGGCGACGGTCGGGGGAGAGAGCACGGCAACGCTGACGCTGTCGGCGCGATCGGTGTTGGCCGCCACGACGGCACTGATGATGACGTCGGGCCCGTCGCTGAGCGTCGGAACGGTGCACGACCACGCCGACGCGGTGTCGACGGTCGCCTCGCAGGCGGGGCCGTGCGCGTCGACGAAGACCTGGATGTCGTCGCCCGGCGCCCCCGTACCCTCGACTTCGACACTGCCCGTGGTCACGAGGGTGCCGCGTGCCGGCGATGTGATCGAAGGTGCGCCCGGGGCGGGTGTCGCGGTCGGCGTGACCTCCGTACGCAACGCGTCTGCGCGTGCTGGGCTCGCGACGACGACCGCGGCGGCGAGCCCGACGACCGAGGCGACCGCCGTGACGGCGATGAGCGCGAGGATTGTGGCGCTCACAGTTCGTCCGGTCGCTTCCGGCGACCGGACGGGTGGAACACGGATACGGGGAAACCTGCGCACTCTACCCCCATTTCAGGTGTCAACGAGGCGGATGTCAAACCGACGGGCGGACTTTCGTGCATACTGGCAACTGGGTCAACCGTCCCAGTTCTTGCCCAGCGCCGAGCAGGAGAACCGTACGTGCAGCATCCGATATCGCTCCACCCGAACCCGCCGACCGCCTCCGCGCGGTGCCCCCGGGTCGCCTCGTGACGCGCATCGCGGCCACCGATCGACGTGCGGCCCTCATCCAGGCGGCCCTGCGCGTCGTCGCGGAACACGGCGTCCAGGCCGCGACCACCCGCGCGATCGTCGCCGAAGCGGGAATGTCCCTTGCCAGCTTCCACTACGTGTTCACTTCACGGGATGAGCTGATGAGCGAACTCGTGGCGTTCGTCGTGTCCCAGCAGGAGCGCGCGCTCGCGCCCGTGCTGATGCCCGACCAGGGCCAGGTCGAACTGCGCGACGCCGTGCGCGCCGGGCTCCAGACCTATTTCGACGTCGTGCGTGCCGACCCGCAGCGCGAGAAAGCGATGTTCGAGCTCACCCACTACGCGATGCGGTCACCCGGGCTCGAGCGGCTGGCGCAGCTTCAATACGACAGCTATTACGCGCTCGCCGAGAATGCACTGGCCGTCGCGTCCGAACTCACCGGAGCCGTCTGGGACAAGCCGCTGCACGAGATCGCAACCCTGCTGGTCGTTCTGACGGACGGCCTCACCATCTCCTGGCTCGTCAACCGCGACGACGCGGCGGCAGAATCCATCCTGGATTTCGCGGCCGACTCCGTCGCTCGCCTTGCAACACTCCCTACAACCGCGAGGACCTCATGACCGAAACCCAGACGACGGCCGTTTTCGCCGAACCCACCCGCAAAGTCACCGGGCGCTGGATCGCGTTCTTCGCGATCGCGTGGCTCGGCATCTGGATGGCGCAGCTCGCCCCGGTGCAGAAGCTCCTTCCCGAGCAGATCACCGCCCAGCTCAAGACGACGTACTGGGTCGACAATGTGGTCGCCTTCGGCATCATCTCGGGCATCTCCGGAGTGTGCGCGATCATCGCCTATCCGCTGACGGGGGCACTCTCCGACCGCACGACCAGCCGGTTCGGCCGCCGCCGCCCGTGGATCGTCATCGGCACGATCGTCTTCGCGCTCTCGCTCATCGTGCTCGGTGCGCAGACCACGATCGTCGGCATCGGCGTCTTCTGGTCGCTCGCGCTGACCGGGTTCTGCATCCTGACCGCAGCTCTCACCGCGACGATCAGCGACCAGGTGCCCGTCAACCAGCGCGGCTATGTCTCCGGCTGGCTGAGCGCCCCGCAGGCGATCGGGATCATCCTCGGCGTCATGCTCGTCACGTACGTCTTCGTCGGGACGTTCCTCGGCTACGCGGCCATGGCGATCCTGCTCGTCGTTCTCGTCACGCCATTCCTGTTCCTTCCCGATGCCGTGCTGCCGAAAGAGCTCAAAGAGAAGATGACGGCGCGCGGCGTGGTTCAGAGCCTCTGGATCAGCCCGCGCGAACACCCCGACTTCGGCTGGACCCTGCTCAGCCGCGTGCTCGTCAACTTCGGCAATGCGTTCGGCACGACGATGCTGCTCTACTTCCTGCAGTTCGGCCTGAACGACAAGCACGCTGACGACGACCTGCTCACGCTGATCCTCATCTACATGATCTTCGTCATCATCGCCTCGCTCGTGCTCGGCCGCCTCTCCGACCGCCTCGGCCGGCGCAAGGCGTTCGTGTTCGTCTCGTCGGCCCTGCAGGGCGTGGCCGCGTTCCTGCTCGCCTTCTTCCCCGACCTCACGGTCGCAATGGTCGCCGCCGGCCTGCTCGGCCTCGGGTACGGATGCTTCCTCTCCGTCGACCAGGCCCTCGCCACCCAGGTGCTCCCTGACCCCGAATCGCGGGGCAAAGACCTGGGCATCATGAACATCGCGACCGCCGTGCCGCAGGCCGTCGCTCCGCTGATCGGCGCCGGCATCGTCGCGGCGATGGGCGGCTTCATGGGCCTCTTCATCCTGTCCGGTGTCTTCGCGTTCGCGGGTGCTCTCGCGGTCGCCCGAGTGAAAGCAGTCCGTTAGTGTCCATCGACCTGTCCGTCGCGCCCGCCGCATCCGCCCGCACCTGGACCCGGCCGGGCACCTACTGGCCGTCCCTCACCGCGGCGACCGCCGGCCTCGACCCGGCGCTCGCCGTGCTCCAGCTCGACGCGCTGCGCCACAACACCCACGACATGCTGCGGCGCGCCGGCGGCAAGCCGATCCGCGTCGCGTCCAAGTCGGTGCGGGTGAGGGATGTGCTCGATGCCGTGCTCGCGGTCCCCGGCTACCACGGCGTGCTGGCCTACACCCTCGAGGAGGCGCTGTGGCTGGCGAAGGGGTCAGACGGGCATCCGCCGATCGAGGACGTCGTCGTCGGCTATCCGACAGCCGATCGCGCAGCAATCGCCGAACTCGCGACGTCGCCCGAACTGGCCTCCCGCGTCACCCTCATGGTCGACTCGGTCGCGCACCTCGACCTGATCGACAGTGTCTTCCCCGCGTCGGTCCGTGAAACCATCCGCGTGTGCCTTGAGCTCGACTCGTCGTGGCACAACCCGGTGCTCGGTCACGTCGGTGTCTGGCGGTCGCCGATCTTCAGCCCGGAGGACGCGCGCGGCCTCGCGGTGAAGATCGTCACACGTCCTGGGTTCCGGCTTGTCGGGATGATGGGCTACGAAGCGCAGATCGCCGGCCAGGGCGACAAGCCCGCCGGCCGCGCCGCGTGGGGGGCCACCGTGCGCTGGATGCAGAAGAACTCCAAGGCCGAACTCGCCGAGCGCCGCGGCCGTGCCGTTGCAGCGGTGCGGGAGATCGCGGATCTCGAATTCGTGAACGGCGGCGGCACCGGTTCGCTCGAGTTCACCTCGTCGGATGCGTCGGTCACCGAGATCGCGGCCGGCAGCGGACTGTTCGGCGGTCACCTCTTCGACAACTACCAGTCGTTCAGCCCGGCCCCTGCGGCGGCCTTCGCACTCTCCGTGGTGCGCAAGCCGACGCCGGAGACGGCGACACTCCTCGGCGGCGGATGGATCGCATCCGGGCCGGCAGGGGACGACCGCCTGCCCAGCATCACGTGGCCTGCGGGACTCGCGATGGTGCCCCGGGAGATGGCCGGCGAGGTGCAGACTCCACTGACTGGCGCTGCTGCGGGCATCCTGCGGGTCGGCGACCGTGTCTGGCTGCGTCACACGAAGTCGGGCGAGCTGAGCGAGCACGTCAACGAATTCCGCCTCGTCGAAGGCGGCGACGTCGTCGGCACGTCGCTGACCTACCGCGGGGAAGGCAAGGCGTTCCTGTGACAGCGACCGGAGCGACCTGGCAGAACTGGGGGAGAAGCGAGCAGGTGCGCCCTGCGCGTGTCGAGCGCCCGGCGAGTGCCGCCGCTGTGCAGCGCGCCGTCACCGCCGCTGTGAAACAGGGGATGCACGTCAAAGCCGTCGGCGCCGGCCACAGCTTCACCGGCATCGCCGTCGCACCCGGGGTGCAGCTCGAGCTCGGCGACCTGCGTGGAGTCATCGCCGTCGACGAAGACCGCGGACGGGTCACCCTCGCCGCAGGCACGAACCTGTACCAGTTGCCCGACCTGCTGCGCCCCTACGGCCTGGCGCTCGAGAACATGGGCGACATCGACCGGCAGACCATCGCCGGCGCCACGTCGACAGGAACCCACGGCACCGGGGGAACCTTCGGCGGCCTCGCGACCCAGATCGTCGCTCTCACCCTGGTGAGCGGCACCGGCGAGCTCCTGACCATCAGCGAGACCGAGAACGCCGACCTGCTTCCGGCCGCGAGGCTCGGGCTCGGGGCTCTCGGCGTCATCGTCGATATCACGATCCAGTGCGTTCCCGCATTCCTCCTCGAGGCCGTGGAACGGCCGGAACCGCTCGAGGCGACCCTCGACAGCTACCTGGAACGGTCGGCGGCGGCCGACCACTTCGAGTTCTACTGGTTCCCGCACACGGAGACCGCGCTCACCAAGACCAACACCCGGCTGTCGGCCGACGCGGAGCGCAAACCCCTCGGAGCAGTCGGCCGCTGGGTGGACGACGAACTCCTCGCGAACGGCATCTACCGCGGTGTCTGTGCGACCGGAACGGTCATGCCCGCCATCGTGCCGCCGTTCAGCAGGCTCGCCCAGAGGCTCACGGGCAACCGGGACTTCACCGACCACTCGCCGCGGGTGTTCGTGACCAACCGCACGGTCCGCTTCCGAGAGATGGAATATGCCATACCGCGCGAAGCCGTCCCGGCGGCGCTCCGCGAGGTCAAGTCGCTCATCGAACGACGCGGATGGCGCATCTCCTTTCCCATCGAAGTTCGGTCGGCCGCCGCCGACGACAACTGGCTGTCGACGGCGCAGGGACGCGCGTCCGGATATATCGCAGTCCACCGCTACTTCCGGGAGAATCCCGAAGAGTACTTCCGCGCAGTCGAGGAGATCATGATGGCGCACGACGGACGGCCCCACTGGGGAAAGATGCACTACCGCGACGCGGACTCGCTGCGATCCGTCTACCCGCATTTCGACGATTTCATCGCCGTGCGCGACAGGCTCGACCCGGAGCGCACGTTCGCGAACCCGTATCTCACCCGGGTGCTCGGAGCATGAGCGGACGGCGGTCGACCGACGAGCACTGGCGCGAGCGTGCCCGCGAACTCGGGGAGATCATCCCGACCGGCTTCCGCATGGGCGTCGCGACAGCAGCCTTCCAGATCGAGGGCGCCACGCACGAGGGCGGTCGGGGGGAGTCCGTGTGGGATGTCTTCACCCACCAGCCCGGGCGCATCCTCGACGGTACGAATGCCGATATCGCGACGGATCACTACCACCGGCTGAGTGAAGACGTGCGGCTCATGAGCGACCTCGGCGTCGACTCGTACCGGTTCTCGCTCGCCTGGCCGCGCATCCAGCCGGGAGGACGGGGAGGCGGCAACCGTGAGGGAATCGCGTTCTACGATCGCCTGATCGACGAACTCCTCGCCGCCGGCATCCGGCCGATGGCGACGCTCTACCACTGGGACACGCCGCTCGAGCTGAGCGGCGGATGGCTGTCGCGCGACACGGCGCGGCGTTTCGCCGACTACGCGTTCGTTGCGGCCGAGGCCTTCGGCGACCGTGTCGACTCGTGGGTGACCATCAACGAGCCGGCGACCGTCACGCTGAACGGCTATGCGCTGGGAATCCACGCGCCGGGGCACGCCCTGCTCTTCGACGCGCTCCCTGCCGCCCATCACCAGCTGCTCGCACACGGCCTCAGCGTCGGCGCACTCAGGGATGCCGGGGTCGCCGGGCGCATCGGCATCACGAACGTGCACTCCCCGGTCGAACCGGCGAGCGACGGCGAAGAGGATGCGGCGTTCGCGGCGCTCTTCGACGTCATCCACAACCGGATCTTCGCCGACCCCGTGCTGCTCGGGCGCTACCCGGAAGCGCCCGAACCCTTCCGGGACATGTTCGGCGTGTTCGACGAAGTCGACGCCGACGACCTCGCGGTGATCTCGGCGCCGCTCGACTTCTACGGCCTGAACTACTACTTCCCGTCGCGGATCGCAGCGGGGTCGGGCGCGGGCGAATCACCCGACGGCGAAGCCGAGGCGATGCGCTCGCTCCCGTTCCACCTGGAGGAGTGGCCGGAGTTCGACCGCACCGGATTCGGCTGGCCGATCGCGCCGCGGTACCTGGGTGTCGCGCTCGCCGAGATGCGCGACCGGTACGGCGACGCCCTGCCGCCCATCGTCATCACCGAAGGCGGCGCGAGCTTTCCGACGGCACTCGCTGAGGATGCCCGGGCGGGCGAACCGGTCGACGACAGGGCACGCATCGAATACCTCGGTGACCACATCGCTGCAGCACTCGAGGCGGTCGCCCCTGGCGGCATTGCGAGCGGGGTCGACCTGCAGGGTTACCACGTGTGGTCGTTGCTCGACAACTTCGAGTGGGCGGCGGGATACACGCAACGGTTCGGCATCGTGCACGTCGATTTCGACACCCGGGACCGCACGCCCAAGCGCTCATTCGGATGGCTTCGCGAGGTGCTCGCCAGTCGGAACTGAGTGCAGCCGGCTCCTCGTGTGTGTGAGCGTTCTCGTGGTGTCGGCGGACGCCTTTGGCTCCCGTAGTCGTGCACAGCACCCCCAATCCGGGTGCGATCGGCGCGCGGGGATTCGATGAGAAACCCTCGAAAACCCGCGGAAATCCGCGGAATTCGGCTGTTTTCCGCGGGGTCGGCGTGACGCGTGTGAATCTTGACAACTACTCAGTTGGGCTGGAACACTCCCGACTAGCTGTGAACCGACTGGGAATAATTCGAGGTTTTGTCAACTTTGAGGGATGGCCTGATGTCCGACCGCACAACGCACAGACCGGCTGCGCCGACGCGCCGCGTCGTCGCTGCGGTCGCCCACTCTTCGGCGCAGGGCAGCAGCAGCGTGACGACGCCTGCTGCACCTGCGCCGCACTATGCGCCCGGCGTGTCCGCGACACGTCCGGACAACTCCGGGTGCGGACCCTGCCCCGGTGCAACGCTCGAACAGGCCCAGTCGGGATACTGGGGCAGTCCGTAGCGAAGCTCTGCCGTCACCCGACCGACCGCGGGTGA
Source organism: Leifsonia sp. McL0618 (assembly GCF_049994905.1). Taxonomy (GTDB): domain Bacteria; phylum Actinomycetota; class Actinomycetes; order Actinomycetales; family Microbacteriaceae; genus Diaminobutyricibacter. Next base: position 1,581,264 of record NZ_CP188258.1, read on the forward strand.
CGGCAGCGAACGACTGTGGCGTCGAGCCTCCTGGTGTCGGGCACTCAGGAGGTCGACGCCATAGTGTCGTCTGCGTGCCTGGCCGCGCGCCCGCCAATCTTCTGGCAACCAAACGTCGTTCGGGCAGGCCTACGCCGTGCGGCGCTGCAGCGTCAGCGAACCGACGATGATCGCCCCCAGCGCGAACGCGCCGATGATGAGCAACTCGCCCCCGATGTAGGCCGCATCGTGCGAATCGGTCGCCACCGCGTTGAGCGCATCGATCGCGTGCGACAGCGGTAGCCAGTCGCTGATGATCTTCAACCCTTCCGGCAACTGGTCGCGCGGGATGAAGATGCCGCCGAGCAGGATCTGCGGGAACACGATCACGGGCATGAACTGCACGACCTGGAATTCGGTGCGTGCGAACGCGCTTGCGAACAGCCCGAGCGTCGTGCCGAGGATGGCGTCGGCGAGTGCGACGGCGAGCAGCAGCCAGACGCTGCCCTTGATCGTCAGGCCGCACACCAGGATCGCGAAGCTGACCGCCACGACGGACTGCACGATCGCGAGCAGCCCGAACGCGAGCGTGTAGCCGAGGATGAAGTCGCCCCGGCCCATCGGCATCGACAGCAGCCGTTCGAGGGTTCCGGTGCGTCGCTCACGCAGGGTCGTGATGCTCGTGACGAGGAACATCACGACGAACGGGAAGAGTGCCAGCATCGCTGGGCCGATGGTCTGGAACGTGTCGGTGTCCGTGAAGATCCAGGCCACCAACCCGATGAGGAGGCTGGGCACGACGACGAGCAGGCCGATGGTCCGAGGATCGTGGCGGATCTGCGAGAGGACACGCCCGGCGGTGGCGAAGGTGCGCGTGAAGGTCATCGCTCAGCTCCTTCCCCGAGGTGCTTCGGATGGTGCCTGATCAGCGCAAGAAAGGCGTCCTCCGCGTCGCCGGCTCCAGTCGTGGCGAGGAGGCCCGCAGGTGTCTCGTCGGCCAGGATCTCCCCGTCGCGCATGAGGAGCAGCCGGTCGCAGCGCGTCGCCTCGTCCATGACGTGACTCGAGACGAGGAGGCTCGTGCCGACAGCCGCCAGCCGGTGGAACAGGTTCCAGAGGTCGACCCGGAGCAGCGGGTCGAGCCCGACGGTCGGCTCGTCAAGGATGAGCACCTCCGGCACACCGAGGAGCGCCGCGGCGAGCGACACCCGGCTGCGCTCGCCGCCCGAGAGCGTTCCGACGAGCTGTGACGTCTTCGTGCCGAGGTCCGTCGCCTCGATGACGCGGTCGACGTCGTCTTTCGGCGCACCGAGAACGCTGCGGAAGTAGCTGAGGTTCTGTCTGACGGTGAGGTCGTCGTAGACGCTCGCCGATTGCGTGACGTAGCCGACCCGGTGGCGAAGGGATGGGGAACCCGCCACATCGCCGAGAACCCGCACCGAACCGCCGCTGATCTTCTGCACGCCCACGATTGATCGCATGAGTGTCGTCTTTCCGCATCCGCTCGGCCCGAGCAGGCCGATGACCTGGCCGCGGGGAATCGTGAGCGAGAGGCCGTCGAGCACCATCTTCTTGCCGCGGCGGACGCGTAAAGCGTCGATCTCGACAGCTGCATCCGACGAATTCATCATGTGATGAATTATTCGCTGCGATGAACGGTCGCGTCAAGAGGCCGCGGCGGTTCGCCGCTGCCGAACAGGTGCCACTGGATGACCGGGCCGACCCGGCGCACCAGCTCCTCCGTCGGGGTGCTCGCGATCGGCTCCAGCCGCAGCACGAAGCGCGTGAGCAGCACGCCCACCAGCTGCGCCGCCGCCAGGTTCGCCCGAAGATCGGCATCGTCGCTCGAGCTGGCAGCGGCCAGCCGCTGGAAAACCTCGCGCACGAGGAATTCCTTCAGCATGCGGCTTCCCGGCCCACTTCCCACCGCGGTGCGCAGGATCGCCACGACGCGTGCCTGGGCCTTCTGGTCTTCGAGCTGGGTCAGTAGGTAGCGCACGATGCTGGTGCCCACCTCGTCGCGGGGACCTGCGAGGATCGCCGTGATCGCGCGGTCCGGCCGGAGCGGCGCCCCGAGGGTCGCGGTGAAGAGGTCGGCCTTGTTCTCGAAGTAGTGGTGGACCAAGGCGGAGTCCACTCCCGCCCGGCGCGCGATCGCACGCAGTGATGCGGCTTCGTAGCCGCGGTCGGCGAACTCCTGTGTTGCGGCACGGATGATCGCGGCCTTGCCCGACGCACCCGAACGTGCGCCGGCGCGCGGCCTCCCGCGCCTGCGCCTGGGCGTCGCCTCCGTCGCATCGCTCACGAGACAGAGCGTAGTACCGCACGTTCCCGAAGGACTTGCTTTGAGTGTGGTGGGAAGCCCGTGGGAGCCCGGTCCACCCCGGATAAGATGAGGATCGCGTTACGAATGCGCCCCACACTCAAGGAGTTTTTGCCATGGATTGGCTCATCCCGGTCATCATCGTCGTCGTGATCGTCGCGATCATCGGGATCTACCTGTGGGCCACATACAACTCGCTGGTCACCCTGAATGTGCGGGTCGACGAGGCGTGGAGCGACATCACGGTTCAGCTGAAGCGTCGAGCCGACCTCATCCCGAACCTGATCGAGACGGTCAAGGGCTACGCAGCCCACGAGCGTGGTGTCTTCGAGTCGGTGACCAAGGCGCGAGCGGAGACGCTCTCGGCGCAGGGGCCGGCTGAGGCATCCGTCGCAGAGAACCACATCCAGTCAGCCTTACGCAGCATCTTCGCGGTCGCCGAGGCGTACCCGCAGCTGCAGGCGAGCCAGAACTTCCTGCGCCTGCAGGCCGACCTGGTCGACACCGAAGACAAGATCCAGGCATCGCGCCGGTTCTACAACGGCGGGGTGCGTGAACTGAACACCAAGATCAAGGTGTTCCCCAACAGCATCTTCGCCAAGCGTCTCGGCTTCGGCGAACGCGACTTCTTCGAGGTCGGCGACCTCGCGGCGATCGCCGAACCGCCCCGCGTGCAGTTCTAGCGGCAGGCGGCAATGTATAGAGCAATTGCCAGGAACAAGCGCAATACGGTCATCACGATCCTGCTGTTCCTGTTGATCATCGGCGGCCTCGGATGGCTTGCCGCGTACATCTACAACAACCCGACGATCGTCATCATCACCCTCGTCGTGGCGACGTTGTACGCGGTCTTCCAGTACTACCTCGCGAGCAGCCAGGCGCTGAACATGGCGGGCGCGATCGAGATCCAGAAGGCGGACAATCCTCGCCTCTGGAACGTGGTCGAGAACCTGTCGATCACGACGGGAACATCGATGCCGAAGGTCTACATCGTGAACGACCCGGCGCCCAACGCCTTCGCCACCGGCCGTGATCCGCAGCACGCTGCGGTCGCCGCGACGACGGGTCTCCTCGACATCATGGACGACGCCGAACTCGAAGGTGTGATGGCGCACGAGCTGGGACACGTGCGCAACTACGACATCCGCCTGTCGATGATCGTGTTCGGCCTGACGGTCGCCGTCGGGTTCATCGCCGACATGTTCCTGCGTATGGCCTTCTTCGGCGGTGGCCGAAACAACAACAACAACGGCGGCGGGGGCAACCCGGTCGTCTTCATCTTCGGCCTGGTCGCGATGATCATCGCGCCGCTCGTCGCGACCCTCGTGCAGCTGGCGGTCTCGCGCCAGCGCGAATACCTGGCGGATGCGACGGGTGCGATGACGACGCGTCACCCGGATGCGCTGGCCAGTGCGCTGCTGAAGCTGCAGGACTACGGCCGCCCGATGCGCCGGCAGAACTCGTCGATGGCACACCTCTGGATCGCGGAACCGCTGAAGCCGAGCCTGATGAGCCGCCTGTTCAGCACCCACCCACCGATTCCCGAGCGCGTCGACCGCCTCGAGAAGATGGGCAGCACCTTCTAAGAGGTGCGCGTCAGCGCAGAGCGCTCGCGAGGGCAGGAGCAAGGTCGCCGCGCCCGCTCACCACCACGTCGCCGAGGCCTTGCCATGCGGCGGTCTCGTGGAGCAGCGTGGCGACGCGTTCGGCGGTGTCGGCGGGCGCACCCGGCTCGGTCCACGCCGCCTGCACCCGAAGCACCCCCGACTGCCGGTCGTTCTTCAGGTCGATGCGCCCGACAATGCGGTCGTCGAGCAGGATCGGCAGCACGTAATACCCGAAGACGCGCTTGGGCTCGGGAGTGTAGATCTCGATGCGGTAGTGGAAGTCGAACATGCGCAGCGCCCGGTCGCGGTACCAGACCACCGGGTCGAACGGCGAGAGCAGCGCGCTGGCTTCGAGACGACGCGGTCGCCGCGCATCACGGTGCACCCATGCCTTTTCGGGCTTGCCGTTGCGCTCCCACCCGTGCACGGTGACGGGCACGAGTTCGCCCGACTCCTCGAGCTCACGGACCGCAACGGATGCCGGTGCCCGCTTGATGCGGAAATAGTCGGCCAGGTCGCCGAGCGTTCCGACGCCGTGGGCGACGGCCGATCGCCGAACGAGTTCCCGCACGGCATCCGCCTCGTCGACCTGCCGGTCGAGGATCTCTGCCGGAAGGACGTCGCCGGCGAGCGCATACCGGCGCTGGAACCGGCTGCGGCCGGCGATGGCCACCTCGCCGAAGTAGAACATGTACTCGAGCGCCTGCTTCACGTCTGACCAGCCCCACCACGGCCCGGTGCGCTTGTTGGCGTCGTGCTCGATCTCGCTTGCCGCGAGAGGTCCGTTCGCGGCGAGCTCCGCCCGCAGCCAGTCGACGGTCGACCGGTTGGTCTGGAACCAGCCGTCTTCGGGGTCGCCGTAGCGGCGGCGGTAGTCGAGCATCCGCCACCGGAACAGTGCCCAGTCTTCGCGGCGGAGGAGCGCCGCCTCGTGCGCCCAGTACTCGGTGTGCGGTGCTTTCGCCTCGAAGGTGATGCGGTCGAGCAGAGCTTTGTCGTAGGCGCCCAGCCGTGCGAAGACGGGCAGGTAGTGACTGCGCTCGAAGACGTTCACCGAGTCGATCTGCAGCAGGTTGAGCCGGTCGACCAGTCCGTTCAGCTGTCGCGTGGATACGACTGACGGGCGTGGCCGCCCGAAACCCTGGGCGGCGAGGGCGATGCGTCGCGCACCCGGGGACGAAATCTTCTCAACCATCGATCCGACACTAGCTGCATCGTCCGACACGAAGGGTTCGCCTCCCATTCACCTACTTCCCCCGCACCGGTCACCGCAGACCGTCAGCATGACGGAGGACTGATCCTGCGGTGTTGCACGGTTCGCGACACAGCGCGAATCGGCCGCGGGCGTTCCAGGGAGGCACTCTTGACCACCAAGCGCACGATCGCGGCCGTATCGCTCGCGACGATCGCTGCCCTCGCACTCGCGGGGTGCTCGGCTGCAGCCGGGACAGAACCGACCTCCAAGGTCGACGCGGCGAAGGCGGCCAGCGCCACCGACTTCGGCGGAATCGACGGGCTCGTCGCGGCGGCGAACGCCGAAGGCCAGCTCAACGTCATCACCCTTCCGCCGTCGTGGGCGAACTACGGCAAGATCATCGACGGGTTCGAGAAGAAGTACCCGAAGATCAAGATCAACTCGGCGAACCCGAACGGATCGAGCGCCGATGAGGTAGCAGCGGCGAAGTCGCAGAAGGGCCAGGCCACGGCTCCCGACGTCTTCGACATCGGAACCGCCGTGCTCGACCAGAACCTCGGCCTCGTAGCGCCGTACAAGGTCGCGAACTGGGCGGACATCCCCGCCGACTTCAAGGACCCGTCGGGCAAGTGGTACTACGACTACACCGGCCTCATGTCGATCGGCTACGACTCCAAGCAGATCCCGAAAGCACCCACGTCGTTCTCCGATCTTCTCGGCTCCGACTACAAGGGCAAGGTCGCTATCAAGGGCAACCCGACCCAGGCGAACGAAGCGGCCAGCGCGGTCTACCTCGCAGCCCTCGAGAACGGTGGTTCGGCCGACAACATCCAGGCGGGTGTCGACTTCTTCGGCAAGCTGAAGAAGGCAGGCAACTTCCTGTCGGTGCTGCCGACGCAGGCCACCGTGAACTCGGGTGAGACCCCGGTCGTCATCCAGTGGAGCTACAACAACCTGGCGTGGGGTCCGGATGGCGGATCAGCCGGCAACCCGAACTGGAAGACGGTCGTGCTGCCCGGCAGCGCCCTCGGCAGCTACTACAACCAGGCGATCAACGTCGACGCACCGCACCCTGCGGCCGCTCGTCTCTGGGAGGAGTACCTGTACTCGCCCGCGGTGCAGAACCTGTACCTCGCTTCCGGTGCGTACCCGTCGACCCTCGCCGCCATGCAGAAGAACAACACCGTCGATGCGCAGGTGCTGAAGACCGTCGGCGAGCCGCCCGCGGACTTCGTGCAGCTCACCGCCGCCCAGGCGGCTGCGGCCTCCAAGGTGCTGGCGAGCAACTGGGCCAAGGCCGTCGGCTGACGGACGACAGATGACTGTCGCTTCGACCGAAGTGCAGGCGACGACCACGCGCGGCGCCGGGACTGTGTCCCGGCGCCGTAGCGTCGCGTGGCTGGGCTTCACCCCGTTCGCCGCCTACGTGGTGATCTTCCTCGCCATCCCCGCGCTGGTCGCGGTGGCGAGCGGGTTCTTCACCTCCGACGGGCGGTTCACGTTCGCGAACCTGGCGGCGTTCGCCGACCCGACCATCCAGTCGGCGTTCGTCGCATCCTTCGCCGTCAGCGCGGTGAGCGCTGCCGTAGGCGCCGTCGCCGGCGCCGTCATCTGCTACGCGCTGCTGGGTGTTCGGCCCGACGGCTTCCTGCGCACGGCGATCGACTCCGCGAGCAGTGTGCTCGCCCAGTTCGGCGGAGTCATGCTGGCGTTCGCGTTCATCGCGACCATCGGAATCCAGGGCCTTCTGACGCAGTGGCTTAAACAGACGTTCGGGTACGACATCAACGCCGACGGGCCACTGCTGTACCAGATCCCCGGCCTGCTCTTTCCGTATGTGTACTTCCAGATCCCGCTGATGGTCCTGACGTTCATGCCGGCGATGGCCGGGCTGAAGGCCCAGTGGGGTGAGGCGACGGCCATTCTCGGCGGCAGCCGCTTCACCTACTGGCGCCGGGTCGCAGGCCCGATCCTCGCGCCGGCGTTCTGGGGCTGCTTCATCCTTCTCTTCGCCAACGCGTTCTCGTCGTATGCGACGGCCGCCGCACTCATCGACCAGGGCGGCATCGTACCCCTGACCATCAAGCAGCAGCTCACCAGCGAGACGGTGGTCGGCGTCTCGAACGTCGCCGGCGTTCTCGCGCTCGGGATGCTCGCGGTCATGGTCGTGGTCATGCTCGGATACTCTGCGCTCCAGCGCCGCTCCTCGAGGTGGCAGCGATGAGGGCCCAGCGATTCGGTGCCGAGCCGGGCACGTTCGCCCGCCGCACCATCCTCATCGTCACGGTGGTCGCCTTTCTCATCCCGATACTGGCGCTGTTCCAGTTCACCCTGCGCAAAGGCCAGACCGGGCAGTTCACACTCGAGCACTACACGTCGATCGTCGAACCCGCCGACGCCTCGACCTACGAGGTGCTGTGGCAGGGCCTGGGCAATTCGCTCGTCATCTGCGTGGTGACGCTGGCGATCATCCTGCTCCTGCTGCTTCCCACGATGCTCCTGGTCGAGCTCCGCTACCCGAAGATGCGTCGTTCCCTCGAGTTCGTGTGCATCCTGCCGATCACCGTGCCAACGGTCGTGCTCGTCGTCGGCTTCGTGCCGGTGTACTCGGCGGTCGCGGCGATCTTCGGCAGCTCGCCGTGGACGTTGGCGTTCGCAATCGGGATCATCGTGCTGCCGTACGCCTACCGTCCGATGGCGGTGAACCTCGCGGCGTTCGACATCGTGACCCTGACCGAAGCGGCGCGATCGCTCGGCGCGGGATGGGGGAGCGTTCTCTGGCGGATCGTGCTGCCGAACCTGCGGCGTGGGATCGCATCCGCCGTCTTCATCACCATCGCCGTGGTGCTGGGCGAGTTCACGATCGCATCGTTCCTCAGCCAGAACACCTTCCAGACGGCGCTCATCCTGCTGCAGCAGAGCGACCCGTATGTCGCCGCGATCTTCGCCCTCTTCGCGCTGGTCGTCGCCTTCATCCTCCTTCTACTCATCGGCCGCCTGGGTTCGCTCGGGCGCAATCGGAGAACCGCATGACCACGACAGCTGACACCCAGCCAGGCACGCTGCCCATCACCATCCAGGAAGGGGCGAGCGTCGAACTCGTAGATGTGGTCAAGGACTACGCGGGCCAGCGCGCGCTGAACGGCGTGAACCTCTCGATGGCTCCCGGCGAGTTCGTCGCCCTCCTCGGGCCGTCGGGATGCGGCAAGACGACCGCGCTCCGCGCCCTGTCGGGCCTCGAGCAGGTCACCTCGGGCTCGATCAGGATCAACGGCATGGATGTCGTGAACACCCCGGTCAACAAGCGCGACATCGGCATGGTCTTCCAGTCGTACTCGCTCTTTCCCCACATGACGGTCACGCAGAACATCGAATTCGGGCTGGAGATGCGCCACGTGAATGCGGCCAGTCGGCGACGGAGGTCTGCCGAAGCGCTGGAGCTCGTCGGGCTCGGCCACCTGGGCGGGCGTTACGCACACCAGCTTTCGGGCGGACAGCAGCAGCGGGTCGCGCTCGCTCGGGCTCTCGTCACGCGACCGCGCGTTCTCCTGCTGGATGAACCCCTCTCGGCCCTCGACGCGAAGGTGCGGGTGCAGCTGAGGGAGGAGATCCGAAAGATCCAGACCGAACTCGGGATCACCACCCTGTTCGTCACGCACGACCAGGAGGAGGCGCTCGCGATCGCGGATCGTGTCGCGGTCATGCGCGCGGGAAACATCGAGCAGATCGGGACTCCGGAGGAGTTGTACCGCACGCCGGCGACGGATTTCGTCGCCGAGTTCGTGGGCTTGAGCAACCGGATCGACGGGGTCGTCTCCGGCGGTTCGGTGGCGGTCCTCGGTCAGCGGCTTCCGCTGGTGCGGGCGGATGTCGCCGACGGGCCGGTGCGCGTCTTCCTGCGCCCCGAGGACATCAGCCTCGCGCCCACCGGTATCCGGGCCTCGGTGGTGGCCACGAGCTTCCTCGGCTCGCTACGCCGCACGTTCGTGCGACTCGACGACGGAACGGTCATTTCAGTGCAGCACGCGGCGCGTGAGACGACCGTGCCGGGCCAGGACGTGTTCCTCGCATTGAGCGGCTCCCCGGTCACGGTGACCATGCAAAGGGGGTAGACAGGCGGGAGTAGACTTTTCCTCATGTCTGAGGAATCGTACGACATCGCCGCCGCGCCCTTCGAGGACCGGAAGCTCGACCTCACAACATTCGAGAAAGACCTCACTCTCGAGGACTGGACGAGGATCGTCCACTTTCCCTGGTTTCCGCCGCCGATCGACGTCATCAGCCCGGTCCACACCGTCGGGAAGGGGCGCACGAACCTCACGCTGGGGTCGCCGGACATCCTCCAGACCGACGCGAACCCGCCGTACGCGAGCTTCAGCTACCGCCAGACCACAGCGGGAGGCCCGTTCGTCTCGGTGCACTTCGAACCCGCCGCCTACGGCATCACCACGCCGGCGACCTACGTCATCGCGTTCCTCCTCGAGGCGTCGAGCCCGGTCACGCTGAACGCCGGTGGCTATGCGTCAGGTGGAACGCTCGGCGGCACCGGGCCGAAGACTCTGTCCGGCAAGAAGTCGTTGTCCGTCGTGCTCGGCAACGTTCCTGCGAACGGACAGGTCAACGCATATTTCCAGCAGGCCGCGCCCGGCGGTTCGTGGACCTGGTACTCGACGAGCATCGAGTACCCGCCGCTGGTCATCCAGATCGGGTCGACCATCTGAGCCCTGCCCCTCGGAACCCGCCCCGTAGACTTGCCGCGTGGAGACGTCCGAGGGAACAGACACGACAGCACAGGGGAGTGATCGGCCCCGCGGCGGCCTCTTCGCGGGGCGCAGGCGCGCCGTCACAACCGTGACCGCGCCGAGCCCGATCGAAGAGTCGCTGCCGCGCGGGGTGAGGGTGGCCGGCGCATGGTCCTGGCGGCTCCTGGTGATCGGCGCCGTGATCGCCGTCGTGATCTTCCTCGTGATCCAGTTGCGGCTCATCGTCATCCCCCTGCTGATCGCTGTGCTGATCGCGGCGCTCCTCGTGCCGTTCTCTACTTTCCTGCACCGGCACCACTGGCCACGGTGGGTCGCCATCGTGACCGCGATGCTCACCCTGGTGGTCGTCGTCGGCGGCCTGTTCTACCTCGCGGTCTGGCAGGTCACTCGGGAGGCCTCGTCGCTCAGCGTCCAGTCTGTGGCGGCCTACCACCAGTTCCGCGACTGGCTCACGACCGGTCCGCTCGGCCTCACGCCCGCCCAGATCGACGCGTACCTGGCACAGCTCGGCAAAGCCATCCAGCAGGACACCCAGATCTTCATCTCCGGGGCATTGTCGATCGGCTCGACGCTCGGCCACGTGCTCGCCGGGGTCCTGCTCACCGCGTTCAGCCTGATCTTCATCCTCATCGACGGTAAGGGCATCTGGAACTGGATCGTCCACATCTTCCCCCGCAACGCCCGTGCCGCGGTCGACGGCGCCGGACGCGCCGGCTGGGTCACGCTGACGAGCTTCGCCAAGGTCCAGATCCTCGTCGCGACCATCGACGCGATCGGCATCGGGCTCGGCGCCCTCATCCTCGGACTGCCGCTGGTCATCCCGATCACCGTGCTCGTCTTCCTCGGCTCCTTCATCCCCATCGTCGGTGCCGTGCTGACCGGCGCGCTCGCCGTCTTCATCGCCCTGATCTTCAAGGGATGGGTCTTCGCCGTGATCATGCTGGCCATCGTGCTCGGCGTGCAGCAGCTCGAAGGCCACGTACTGCAGCCGTTCATCATGGGAACGGCCGTCAAAGTGCATCCACTCGCCGTCGTGCTCGTCGTGGCCGCAGGATCGCTCCTGGCCGGCATCCCCGGAGCCCTCTTCGCCGTGCCGCTCGCTGCGGTGCTCAACGTGATGGTCCAGTACGTCTCGAGCGGCGTCTGGCGAAGCGCTCCGCCGGGGGACCCGGCCCTCGCCCAGCCGATTCCCGCGCTGTGGGTGACCGTTCCCCGACCCAGCAGACGGGCCCGCTGAGGCTCCAGGCCATGCCCCACAGGGAATATGAACGCCAATAGACTGAGCCGGTGGCTACCCTGACCGGAACGACGCGCACACCCTTCGCAGGCCCGACACTCGATGAGATCGAGGCTGCGCGTGACGTGGTCTCCCGGGTCGCCGACCATACACCGATGGAGACGTCGCGGTACCTCGCGGAGGTGCTCGGTTCCCCCGTGCACCTCAAATGCGAGAACCTGCAGCGCACCGGTTCCTACAAGATCCGCGGAGCCTACAACCGGCTCGCTCAGCTCACGCCCGAGGAACGCGCCAGGGGAGTCGTGGCGGCATCGGCCGGCAACCACGCGCAAGGGGTGGCCTTCGCGGCGCGCGACCTCGGCATCGCTGCGACCATCTTCATGCCGCGCGGCGTCGCCATTCCCAAACTGGCGGCTACGCGCGCCTACGGGGCGGATGTCGTCCTCCGCGGCGACACGGTCGAGGAGCCGCTGCGCGCTGCCGCAGAATTCGCCGCCGAGACCGGGGCAGTCCTCATTCCGCCGTTCGACCACAAAGACATCGTGACCGGCCAGGCCACGCTGGGTCTCGAAATCCTCGACGAGGTGCCCGACGCGGCGACGATCGTCGTCCCCATCGGGGGTGGCGGGCTCATCTCCGGTGTCGCGTGCGCAGTGAAGCTCCGTGCGGCACAGCAAGGCCGGGAGATCCGGGTCATCGGGGTGCAGGCGGCCAACGCCGCGGCCTACCCGCCGTCACTGGCCGCCGGTGAGCCCACCGAGATCACCTCGGTCGCGACGATTGCAGACGGCATCGCGGTCAGCAAGCCGGGCCTGCTCAACTTCGCCATCATCCGCGAGACCGTCGACGAGATCGTCACCGTCAGCGAAGACGACATCGCACGGGCGATGCTCGTGCTGCTCGAGCGCGCCAAGATGGTCGTCGAGCCGGCGGGCGCCGTGTCGGTCGCCGCCATCCTCGCGGGAAAGGTCGCCCCGACCGGTCCGACCGTGGCGATCCTCAGCGGCGGGAACATCGACCCCCTGCTCATGCAGCGCGTCATCGGTCACGGGCTCGCCGCATCCGATCGCTACCTGAAGCTCACGATCATGCTTCCGGATCGTCCCGGGCAGCTCGCTCGCATTGCCGAACTGCTCGCCGAGGCGAACGCGAACGTCGTGGAAGTGCTCCACACCCGCCACGGGCACGACCTGCAGCTCAGCCAGGTCGAACTCGACGTGAGCGTCGAGACCCGGGGAACGGAACACCGCCAGCTGGTGATCGAGGCACTGCGTGCCGCAGGGTACGACCCTGTCGTCGACTACGAATAAGCGCGCTGGAGCTTGGAGCGTCGCATCGCGACGCCGCGACGCCAGCGCCGAGCGAGCTACGCTCGTGAGGTCTACTGGCCCGCGTACGTCTCGACCTTGGTGACGGTCACGTCGATCTGCTTGCCGTTCGGGGCGGTGTAGCTCGTCGAGTCGCCGACATTGAGGCCGATGATCGCTGCCCCGAGAGGGCTCTGCTCGCTGTAGACGGACAGGTCGCTGCCCGCAGCCATCTCGCGGTTGCCGATGAGGAACACGCTCTCGTCGCCGGCGATGTTCGCAGTGATGACGGTGCCCGGCTCCACGACGCCGTGGCTTTCAGGAATGGCGCCGACGGTCGTGTGACGCAGCAGCTGGGTGAGCTGCACGATGCGGGCCTCGATCTTGCCCTGCTCGTCTTTGGCGGCGTGGTAACCGCCGTTCTCTTTGAGGTCCCCCTCTTCGCGCGCGGCCTCGATACGCTTGGCGATCTCGTTTCGGCCGTTGACGCTCAGCTCCTCCAGCTCGGCCGCGAGGCGGTCGTAAGCTTCCTGGGTCAAGAAGGTGACCTGAGTCTCCTGAGACATGCTGAACTCCTTTTGCGCCGTCCGGGTGTTACCCCGTACGTAGTGGATGGTCGGGTTGAACTCTTCCGACATAAAGTCGACGCCCCGACGTATCCGTCAGGGCGTTCAGAAGAGCTTAAGTCAGCCAGCAGCTCGAAATCAAACCCGTGTTGCTCAACTGTGTCGTCCTGATGCTTTCAGTATGACTCGTCACGCGCTGCGAGGAGCCCGGGTAGGTCACGATTTTCCAGCCGACGATGGCGAACGACTCGTCGAGGGCCTGCACCGCGCAGGTGACCGGCGTTCCAGGTGGTGTGTTGATCGAGAACGTCACGCTCACGGTGTGGTCGTCGACGATGGTGTGGGCGGTGTCGGTCGCCTCGAGGTTGCCCGACGAGCCGTCGAGCCCGGCCCACAGTACCCACGCGGTGAAGACGGCGACGAATGCGACCGCGATTCCGACAATCCACCATCGGTCGCGACGAGCCCGGTTGCGCGTTCGGCCGTAGCGTTCGGCAAGCTGCTCAGTCACAGCGATGCTTGTCCCAGCACTGATACTCCCGTGAAAATGGTGCGCCGTTCCGAACGGTTAGGCTTGATCTCAAGACTAGGAGAGATTCCTGAGAACCACGGCCGCTCCCCGGAGGGCCCGCGAGAATTGAAGACGGAAATGCCTGAGAACGAGCCGTTCGCCGCAATCGAGAACAACGCGTGAGCGCCGCGTTGCTGCATACGATCGCTGAGTTGTCCATCCGGGCCGCGGCGACACCGACACCGTCGCCCGCGCCCCAGTTCAACCCCGACACGGTGACCCCCGGCCTGGTCGGGTTCGGCATCACGTTCCTCATCGCGGTGGCCGTCGTGCTGCTCATCATCGACATGGTGCGGCGAATCCGACGCGTTCGCTACCGCGACGAGATCCGTCAGCTCCTCGACGAGGAGCAGCTCCGTCGACTCGACCGGGAGGTCGACCCGAAGCCGGGCTCGTCTGACTCCTCAGACCCCGACGGTCCGCCGTCGAGCACAGGCAAAAGCACCTGAATCTCGCCGGATGAGGTGATTATTCCTGTGCTCGACGACAGGTCAGGAGCAGGTCAGGAGCCGACGTTGTAGACGGGGTTCATCGCGATCAGGAGCACGGCCGTCCAGTGGCACATGAACGCCAGCACGGTCAGCGTGTGGAAGATCTCGTGGAAGCCGAAGACTCCGGGCCACGGGTTCGGCTTCTTCATGCCGTAGATGATGGCGCCGACCGTGTAGAACAGGCCGCCGACCACCACGAGCACCATCATCGCCACGTTGGCGTCCAGCAGGTCGACGATGTACATCATCGCCGCCCAGCCGAGCAGCAGGTAGAGCGGCACGTACAGCCAGCGCGGCGCGGTGATCCAGAAGACCCGGAAGGCGATTCCGAGCAGCGCGCCCGCCCACACGAGCGAGAGCAGCAGCACTCCCTTCGACGGCGGGAGTGCGAGGACGGCGAGCGGCGTGTACGTTCCCGCGATCAGAAGGAAGATGTTCGCGTGGTCGATGCGCTTCAGGATGACCTTGGTGCGTGGCCTCCAGTTGAAGCGGTGATACAGGGCCGAGTTGCCGAAGAGGAGCATCGAGGTCAGCACGAAGACGGCCGACGCCCATTTCGCCGGGGCGCCCTGAGCAAGGCTGATGAGAACGATTCCGGCCACGACGGCGACCGGGAAGGTGCCCGCATGGATCCAGCCGCGCCAGGTCGGCTTGATGTCGTCGACGTTCGCCGCCGACGCGTCCAGGAGCGGGATGTTCGGAAGGTCGGGTCCGCGCTCCTCGTCTTCTTTGACGGCAGCATCCGCCGGGCCCAGAGCGGACGCGGGCTCGTCAAGGAGCTCAGCGACATCCTCGGCTTCGTGGGTCTTGCGGGGGGTCATGGTGCAAGAATACTGGGCGAGCGTACCGCCGACCCTGTGAGTTGGCGCAGCGCTCGCTCGCGGTAACGTACAGGTGTGACAAAGCAGCGGACACCACTCGGGCGAGGACTGCTGTACGGCCTCTACCAGAACCGTCTGCGCCGGGGGCTCACGAAAGACGTCGTGCCGGGCCATGTCGCGATGATCATCGACGGCAACCGGCGTTGGGCGCGCCAGGCAGGGCACGAGACCGTCGCACACGGACACCGTGCCGGGGCTGCGAAGATGCGCGAATTCCTCGAATGGTGCGACGACCTCGGCGTCTCCGTCGTCACCCTGTACCTCCTGTCGTCGGACAACCTCACCAACCGCGACGACGAGGAGCTCTCCGACCTGATCGAGATCATCGGCCAGCTCGCCGAAGATCTCTCCCACTACCGCGACTGGCGGGTGCAGCATGTCGGCACGACGGCCGGGCTGCCCGCGCCGCTGGTGGCGACACTCGTCGAGGCCGAGAAAGGCACGGCCGGCAATAAGGGCCTTCACATCAATCTCGCCGTCGGCTACGGCGGCCGCAAAGAGATCACGGATGCGATGCGCAGCATCGTCGCGGCTCACCATGCCGACGGCGGCAGTCTCGAAACCCTCGCCGACCTGCTCACCCCTGATCTCATCGGCGAGCACCTCTACACGGGCGGCCAGCCCGACCCCGACCTGGTCATCCGCACGTCGGGCGAGCAGCGGCTCAGCGACTTCATGCTCTGGCAGAGCGCCCACAGCGAGTTCTATTTCGTGGAGGCCCTCGGCCCCGACCTCCGCGAGGTCGACTTCCTCCGTGCGGTGCGCGACTACTCGCGCCGTCAGCGGCGTTATGGCGGCTGACCGGCCGTAATGAGCATCCCTCGCGCGCCCGTACTGCCAGAATGAGCGCGGAGGAAACGATGACCACTGTGGAAGAGTTCGCCGCGGGGTTCCGCGAGGAGCCCGGCTACCTGGACTACGGGCGCGTCGGCCCGTTGTCTGCATCCGTGCTCGCCGAAGCGGCCGGGCAGAACGAAATCCTCGCCAAGGCGCGGTTCGGGAGCGTCGAAGGGATGCGTCGCGAAGACCAGCGGGTGCGCGATGCGCTCTCGGCCCTCACCGGATTCGCATCGGACCAGGTCGTGTTCCAGCCGAACACGAGCACGGGGCTCATGCACGCGCTGTTCGGGATGACCGGCACGGTCCTCCTCTCGGCCGGCGAGTTCCCGAGCCTCACCTTCGCCGCCGTGCGCGCAGCACAGGCGCTCCACGTCGTCACCCCCGCCTGGCTGGAGACCGACCACGGGCGCGTCACTCCGGGGCAGATCAAAGAGCAGATCACCCAGAACACGGCGGCTGTCGCGGTCAGCCTCGTCGACTCGCGTACCGGATACCTGACAGACATCGACGGGATCCGGCAGGTCATCGGCGACCGGCTGCTGATCGTGGATGCGATCCAGGGCTTCGGTGTCGTCGATGCGCCGTACGAGGTGGCAGACGTGGTCGTCGGAGGCGGACAGAAGTGGGTGCGCGCAGGCTGGGGAACCGGATTCCTCGCCCTCAGCGAGCGCGCCCTCGACCACCTCACCCCCGTGTTCAGCGGCTTCACCGGCGTAGATGGGGGCGAGTCGTGGGACGAGGTCGTCGAGCCGAGCCACACGGCGAAAGCATTCAGCATGAGCAATCCCGACCTGATCGCGCAGGCCCGGTTCTCAGCCGGGCTCGAGGAGATCGCCGACGTGGGCGTGCCGGCGATCAACGCTGCGATCTCCGATCGCGTCGAGAGCGTTCTCGACCTGGCCGACGACTTCGCGATTCCGATCGGATCGTCGAGAAGCGCCGACGAGCGAGCGGGGATCGTGGTGCTGGAACCGCAGCCGGAGCAGTTGACGGTGCTGGCGGCATCCCTGTTCAATCACGGCATCACGGCGACGGGACGCGGGCAGAGCATCCGCCTCAGCATCCACGCGGGCACGGGCGAGGAGACGCTCGACATGCTGCGCGCCGCCTTCACCTCGTACGCGAGCGCCTATTAACGGCGCGGGCGGCCATGGTCCGGCCGGCCCCCGCACAGTCCGGCCGGGCACGCAACGCCCTCAACTGGGGTCAGGATTCATCTGCTTGTAACCTGAACATTTGGCGTGTCTCACTCACCGTTTCCCGGAGCGGACGTACCTTCTCACTATCGGGCACGGCGCCCGGTCGAGACGGCCACGTAAGTTCGTTTCGCAACACACCGGCCGACTCGCCAACTGAATCCGATCGCACTCGCGGCGGTCGGGGTGGGAGTGGTTGTGGCCGAACTAGAAACCCGACAGCCAACTGGAAACCAGGAGAACGGAACCGAACGGCGGGACTCGCAGGAGACAACTGAACAGATCGAACAGACCGAGCGTACCTATGTCCTGGATACCTCGGTCTTGTTGTCTGACCCGAAGGCGATCTTCCGATTCGCCGAACACGCCGTCGTTGTTCCGGTCGTGGTGATCAGTGAGCTGGAGGGAAAACGCAACGATCCGGAGATCGGGTATTTCGCCCGGCAGGCGCTGCGCAACCTCGACGAACTCCGCATCAAGCATGAGCGACTCGACTTCCCGATCCCGGTGGGTGACGGCGGCTCGCTCCGTGTCGAGCTGAACCACTCCAACATGTCTGTGCTGCCCAGCGGGCTGCAGCTTGGGGACAACGATTCGCGCATCCTCGCGGTCGCCCAGAATCTCGCGAATGACGGCCTGGCCGTGACGGTCGTGTCGAAAGACCTTCCCCTCCGTGTGAAAGCAGCCTCGATCGGACTCGCCGCTGAGGAGTACCGAGCGGAGCTCGCTGTCGACTCCGGCTGGACCGGCCTCGCCGAGATCACTCTCGGCTCGGACGCAATGGCCGACCTGTACGACCAGGAGTCCGCACGCTCGCCGCTCGTCTCGGAGCTGCCCGTGAACACCGGGCTCATCATCCACTCCGACCGCGGTTCGGCGCTCGGCCGGGTGACCGGCGAACGCACGTTCAAACTGGTACGAGGTGATCGTGACGTCTTCGGTCTGCACGGCCGTTCGGCGGAGCAGCGGCTCGCCATCGACATGCTGCTCGACCCCGAGATCGGGATCCTGTCGCTGGGGGGTCGAGCCGGAACGGGGAAGTCCGCGCTCGCGCTCTGCGCCGGTCTCGAAGCGGTGCTCGAACGCAACCAGCACAAGAAGATCATGGTGTTCAGGCCGCTCTATGCGGTCGGCGGGCAGGAACTCGGCTACCTGCCCGGAGACCAGGGCGAGAAGATGAACCCCTGGGGGCAAGCGGTGTTCGACACGCTGGGCGCCCTGGTCTCACAAAACGTGCTCGACGAAGTACTCGATCGCGGGATCCTCGAGGTGCTGCCGCTCACGCACATCCGCGGGCGTTCGCTGCACGACGCGTTCGTGATCGTCGACGAGGCGCAGTCGCTGGAGCGGAACGTCCTCCTGACCGTGCTGAGCCGCGTCGGGCAGAATTCACGTGTCGTGCTCACGCACGATGTGGCCCAGCGCGACAACCTGCGGGTGGGACGCCACGATGGGGTGGCATCCGTCATCGAGACGCTGAAGGGGCACCCGCTCTTCGGCCACATCACGCTCACCCGATCGGAGCGGTCGGCGATCGCCGCGCTGGTCACCGAGATGCTGGAAGGCAACGAGCTGGCCTGACCCGGCCGGCTTCAGCGCTTCGTCGAACCGCCCTCGTTCCTTGGGGACCGGGGGCGGTTCGCTCGTTGTGATCGCCCTGTGGATGGATTCCGCGGCGACCTCCCGGTTGTGGGTAGTGTTTCGGGATGCCGGGGGAGCGACACAGACGAGTGACGGAGGTCGCGGCGCGGCTCGCGCTCGCAGCCTGCCTGATCGTCGTCGGCTGGCGGGCCGCCGACGGCGGGCTGTTCCTCGCCGCGCCGCTCTTCTATCTCGCCGTCGTGACCGGCGAGCTGTGCCGTATCGATCTCGCCGAGTTCCGGCTGCCCAATGCACTGGTCGTGCCAGGATTGGTGATCGCGCTGACCGGAGTCGTGGGGGCGGCGGCCGACGGCCGTGACCCTGTGGTCGCAGTGGCCTGGGGCGCCGGCTATGCGATGGTGCTGCTCGGTCCTGCGCTGGCCGGCGATGCCGGGATGGGCGACGTGAAACTGGCTGTGTTGCTCGGCGTGTTGCTCGGCTCGATCGGCCCGTGGTGCGCCGTACTCGGGTCGGCGTCGGCGTTCGTGGCTGCGGGCGCCGTCGCGCTGGGCGCGCTCGTCTCGACCGGCGCGCGGCGTGATGCCCAGCTCGCGTTCGGCCCGTTCATGCTCGGCGGATTCTGGGGTGCGGTCGCGCTCGCGCCCGCCCTCTGACCGGCGATGGCCCGGCGTGTGCGGTGGCCACGCGCCTGCCGTGGCGGTCCCGGCCCTGGCCGGTGTCTGCCGCGGTGTGGTACGCCTGCTGCCGCTCGACGCGGCGCAGACGTGCCAAACCGCAGCAATCGTTGTGCTCGGCGGTGCGGAACTCAGCCGGGGTGCGTCATGCTCAGCACGTCGAGCGCTGAGTCGAGCTTTTCGAGCGTGACCTCACCGCGTTCGACGAACCCGAGGTCGATGACGGCCTCACGGATGGTCATGCCCTTTGCCACAGCGTGCTTGGCGACCTTGGCGGCAGACTCGTAGCCGATCACGCGGTTCAGCGGAGTGACGATCGACGGTGAGGATTCGGCGAACGCGCGTGCGCGCTCGACGTTGGCCTCGAGGCCGATGATCGTCTTGTCGGCGAGCACGCGGGCGCCCTGCGAAAGCAGGCGGATCGATTCGAGCAGCGCGGTCCCCATCACCGGGATGGCCACGTTGAGTTCGAAGCTGCCCGAGGCGCCGCTCCATGCGATCGAGGCATCGTTGCCGATGACGCGGGAGCACACCATGAGCACGGCTTCGGGGATGACCGGGTTGACCTTTCCGGGCATGATCGATGAGCCGGGCTGCAGGTCGGGGATGCTGAGCTCGCCCAGTCCCGTGTTCGGGCCCGACCCCATCCAGCGAAGGTCGTTGCAGATCTTGGTAAGGCTGACCGCGATGACACGGAGCGCGCCGGACGTCTCGACGAGAGCGTCGCGATTGGCCTGCGCTTCGAAGTGGTTGCGCGCTTCGGTGATCGGGAGTTCGGTCTCCTGGGTGAGCAGTTCGATGACGAGCTGGGGGAACCCGAGGGGAGTGTTGATGCCGGTTCCGACCGCCGTGCCGCCGAGGGGCACTTCGGCGACCCGGTGCAGCGCCGACTGGATGCGCTCGATGCCGAGACGGATCTGGGCTGCATAGCCGCCGAACTCCTGGCCGAGCGTGACCGGCGTCGCATCCATGAGATGGGTGCGTCCCGATTTCACGACGGTCGCCCAGAGCGTCGCCTTCTCTTCGAGTGCGACCGCGAGGTGGTCGAGCGCCGGGATGAGGTCGTCGATGAGCGCTCCGGTCACCGCGACGTGTACCGAGGTGGGGAAGACGTCGTTCGATGACTGGGAGGCGTTGACGTGATCGTTCGGGTGGACGGGGCTGCCGAGCCGCCGGGTGGCGAGCGTCGCGAGCACCTCGTTCATGTTCATGTTCGACGACGTGCCGCTGCCGGTCTGGTAGACGTCGATCGGGAATTCAGCGTCGTGCACGCCCGTGACCACCTCATCCGCGGACGCCGCGATGGCGTCGGCGATGGCCTGGTCGAGCACGCCGAGGCGGGCGTTGGCAAGAGCTGCCGATTTCTTGATACGTGCGAGGGCGGCGATCTGAGCGGGCTCGAGAACCGACCCCGAGATCGGGAAGTTCTCGACTGCACGCTGCGTCTGTGCGCCGTACAGGGCGTCGGCCGGAACTCGGACCTCGCCCATCGTGTCGTGTTCGATGCGGTACTCGGCATGAGCCGGGGTGTCCACCACGGTGTGTTTTCCTTTCTGGGGCGTTGAGCGCAGAGCGGGTTGCCTGCGCGTCACGCGATTGAGCCGGCCGGTTCTCAGACCATTCCGACGACGATGTCGGGAACGGCCCGACCTTCCTCGAGTCGGTAGTTGGCACCAACGATAGCCAACCTTCCCTCCCCGACGGCAGAGCTGATCAACTCGGAACTCTGCAGCAGTTCGGCGACCGTGTCGCGCAGGTGCTCTCGGCCCACCTCACTCGCGTCGACGTCTGCGATCTCGATCGGATGCTCGGGCGATGCGTGCGTCACCCGCCGGACAGCCGGAACGATCGGTGCGATCAGGTTGGCGATGTGCGGCGGGAGTGGCTCCGCCTCCGGGGCCTGCGACTCGATGGCGGCCCGCACGGCGCCGCATTCGTCGTGCCCGAGCACCAGGATGAGTGGGACGTGCAGCACCTCGACGGCGTATTCGAGCGAACCGAGCACCGACTCCGACATGACCTGGCCGGCGTTGCGCACGACGAAAGCGTCGCCGAGTCCGAGATCGAAGATGATCTCGGCCGCAAGCCGCGAGTCGCTGCAGCCGAAAATCGCCGCAAGTGGGGACTGGGATGCAGCGAGCGTCTCGCGGCGCTCAGCGTCCTGCCGCGGATGCTCGGGTGCGCCGGTGACGAAACGTTGGTTGCCGCGCAGCATCGCATCCCACACCCGCGAGGGTCTCGGCGGCGTCACTTCGCTGCTCCCAGCGTGCCGAGCTGGCCGCACAGCGAGTTGGTCACGGTGTCGAACTCCGCGTCCTGGGCCGTGCCGAAGACGACGAGGGTGCTGGAGCCCGCCTTGGTTGCCAGGGCGTAGTCGACGTTTCCGTTGTCCTGGCCCGAATTGCGATTGTCGTAGACATCCCACTGGAGGCCGCAGATCGTCTTCGTCGATGAGACGAGCGAACGGTTCACCTGCGTCGCGAGCCAGCTGTCGTTCGCCTTGAAGCCCTGCATGATGCCGATGTACTCCTTAGATGGCGTGATGAGGCCGATGTACCAGGCATCGACTCCGTCAGGGGTCTTGGTGCGCAGTTCTGCCGCGTTCGAGCTCCAGCCGCCCGGCACGTCCGGGGTCAGCAGAGGATCGGGCTCGGCCCCCTTTGCCTGCGCTGCGATGCTTTTGTAGTCGACGGACGCGCCGCTCGGTGTCTGGCCGCGGGGCACGAAGAGCACGATGAGCGCCACGACCGCCACGGTCGCGATCAGCGACAGCACCAGGTTGTTGACCGTCTGCCGGTTGCGGTGGTTGCGCGAATTCTCCGCTTTACGCTCGGCGGTTTCTTCGGGTGTTTCCGGACGCCCGAGTTCTGCTACGACAGCGGGGGGTCGTTTCGACGGACTCATTCGTCGTCAGCGACTCCCGTCGTGGCCGGGACGGCACCCGCGCGGGCGGCATCGAGCCGGGCCTTCGCGCCGATGAGCCACTCCTCGCAGCGCCGGGCAAGCGCTTCGCCACGCTCCCACAGCGCGATCGAGTCTTCGAGTGAGGTCGAACCCTGTTCGAGTTCGGAGACGACGCGGACCAGTTCGTCGCGTGCCTCTTCGTAACTGAGTGCCTCGACTCCGGTGGGGGATTGCGCCATGCCACCAGTCTATGTCGAGCCCTCACCGGTCTGCTGCGAGTTCCCACAGGCTAGACAAGGCGGCCTGCGTCCACCGAACTGGGCACTCGCGCAGCCCTTTGTCTTTGCCTAAGCTTCTCCGGGGCAGCTGACATGGAAGGACTTGAATGCGATATTTCTCGCCGGCGATGGTGATCATTGTGGCAACATCAGTCGCGATCGCATCAATCGGGATTCCGGCGAGCGGCGCATCCGGACAGGCCCTGACTGCGGGGGCGGGCGCGCACCAGCATCCGGCACCCGCGGCGGTTCCCGCCAGGATGGTTCCGCATCCGACCGCCTTGTACGAGCGCGCCGCAGCCGCGCTCCCTGCAAGCCTTCGGGTCTCGATCGATCGGGATCTCCACATCAGCCCCGCCGCCTATCTCGCCTCCGCGTCCGCAGCAGAGAACGCGTCCGATGTTCTCGCGCGCCTCCGGGCGGCCGGGATAGCGACGGATGCGGCACGACTCGACGGTACGACGCTTCGGGTGCCGGTCGCAACCGAGAGCGCCGCGAGCGCCGTCGCAGCGGCCGGTGCGACGCCGGAACTCGGGCCCACACCGGCCTCGCCGAGCTACGCGAACCTCACCGGCAACCCGCTCGCGGACCTGCTGGGTGGCCAGGGCTGGGGATACACGACAGGCCTGGACGGCTCAGGATGGCGATGCTCGGTGGGCTTCAACGGCCACGACAAGACCACAGGAGCGGCACGCTTTCTCACGGCCGGCCATTGTTACGGGCTCGAGGGGCCCGCGCTCGGCGACGCGTTCTTCCTCAGCCAGACGGCGGCCGGCGCGGGTAGCTGGGGAGGCGACCTGGGCCCGCTCAGTGCTGCTGACTTCAGGTACGGCAGCAACTTCGATGAGGGACTCGTATCGCTCTCACCCGACACGAACCCGCTGCCTGCGGTCACGACCTGGAACGGCGGATCGGGTGCGCCGTCGACGGGGATCAACGTCACGGGGTACACCGCCGGTGTCGTCGGCGCGCCGATCTGCAAATCGGGCAGCAGGAGCGGGTGGACGTGCGGACACGTCCTCGCCGTCGACGACGTGGAGACGCTGACGGACGAGAACGGGCTGAACGGCCAGGCCGTGAACGAGATGGTGACGGATGCGTGCGCCATTCCCGGCGACAGTGGCGGAGCCGTGGTGATCGGCTCATCGGCAGCCGGCGTCGTGTCCGGCGGAACAGGGGGTTCGTGCACCGGTACTGCGAGCGCGGGACAGTACTCGTTCTTCTTCCAGATGGTTTCGCCGCACGGCCGCGAGAGTGTCATGAACTCGCTCGGCTCGACCTGGGAACCGTCGATCTCGATCGCCAAGCCGAAGGTGACGTCGATCGGGACGACGTTCGTGGGCGGCGCACTGAGCGGAACGCTGGGGAACGGCACGATCCACCACGTGATCTCGGTCACGTTCGACGGATCCTCCTCGCCTGTCACCGCCTCCGTGTCGTCGAACGGCTCCTGGAGCGTGCCGTTGACGGGGCTTGCGCTCGGCACGCACAGCTACAGTGTCGCCGCGTCGCTCGGTACGTGGTCGACCTCGTCTGCCGCCACCGGATCCTTGACGCTCTCCGTCAAACCGACGGTCTCGCGTCTGGCCGGCCCCGACCGGTACTCCGTCGCCGTCGCTGTCTCGCAGTACGGGTTCCCAGGAACCGCGGGAACGGTCTATATCGCGGCAGGGACGGCGTTCCCCGACGCGCTCGGTGCCGCCCCCGCCGCAGCGCACGCCGACGCGCCCCTGCTCCTGGTGCCCGGAACGAGCATCCCGAGCGTCGTCACGGCAGAGCTGACCCGCCTGAAACCTGCGACGATCGTGGTCGTCGGCGGAACAGGATCGGTCAGCGCGGCTGTGCTCACCCAGCTCCGTGCCTTCGCGAAGACAGTCGTGCGCATCGGCGGGACCGACCGTTTCGACACTTCCCGTGAACTCGCCGCCTACGCGTTTGCGGACGGCTCGCCGACGGCGTTCATCGCCAGTGGCCTGAACTTCCCCGATGCTGTGTCGGCAGGAGCCGCTGCCGGGTCGGTGTCGGCGCCGATCATCCTGGTCAACGGGACCAAACCCACCATCGACGCAGGCACCGCGAGCACGATCGACGGGCTGGGCGCGACGACCTTCGCGATCGCGGGCGGCACCGGCGCGATCTCCGCCGGCATCGCCGCACAGCTCGGTGCCCGGCCCGGCGCGACCGTCAATCGCTACGGAGGAGCAGACCGGTTCCAGACCTCGGAAGTGCTCAACCACGCATTCTTCACGGCGGCCGCGACGACCTATCTCGCGTCCGGGCTGGCCTTCCCGGATGCGCTCGGTGGCGCCGCACGCGCCGGGGCCACTCCTGCGGCCCTGTACGCCATCCCGCAGAACTGTGTTCCGTCGTCTGTCCTGGCGGACATCCAGTCGTCCGGGTCGACGAAGGTCATCGTGCTCGGCGGCACCGGCGCACTCGGCACCGGAGTCGACGCGCTGACGTCCTGCCCCTGACGCCCGCCCCTGACGCCCGCCCCTGACGCCCGGCTCTGACGCCCTCCCCGAGGGTCGATGAGGATGAGCCGGCGCGGTGCTACTCGCTGCGACCCCTCGAGACGGCCCCGATGCGCCCCTCGGCCAGCGTGATCGAGAGCGCTGCCCCCGAAGGCGCCTCATCTGGCGTGCGCGCGACGTGGCCGGTCTCGAGCTGCACGATGGCGTAGCCGCGGTCGAGTGTTCCCTGCGGTGACAGCGCGCGCAGCTGTGAGCGCAGTTCGCCCGTGCGCGTGGTCTCGCGGTCGACCAGGCGCAAGGCCAGTTCGGCGCCACGCGCGACGAAGCGGGTGAGCTCCTCGGCGCGGGTGTCGACGATCCATGATGGCGAGGCCATCGACGGGCGTGATCGCAGGTGGCCGATGCGATCGATCTCGGCACTCAGGAGGTGGGTGAGCCGCATGCTGAGCCGTGCACGAGCCTGGTGCACGCGCACCATCTCTTCGGCGACGTCGGGCACGACGCGCTTCGCGGCGTCGGTGGGGGTGGATGCCCGCAGGTCGGCGACATCGTCGAGCAGCGGCCGGTCGGCTTCGTGGCCGATCGCGCTCACCAGGGGTGTCGCGCATTCGGCGGCCGCGCGCACCACCCGCTCGTCGCTGAAGCCGAGCAGGTTCTGGAAGTCTCCTCCGCCGCGCGCGACGATGATGACGTCGACGTCAGGATCGGCGTCGAGCGCTTTGATCGCGGCGGTCACGTCGGGGACCACGCGTTCCCCCTGCACGGCTGTGTGAATCGTGCGGAAGCGCACCGCCGGCCAGCGCAGCTGCGCGTTGCGCAGTACGTCTTTCTCGGCGTCGGAGTCGCGCCCGGTGATCAGGCCGATGCAGTGCGGAAGAAACGGCAGCTTCTTCTTGCGGCCGACGTCGAAGAGACCCTCGCTCGCCAACTGTCGCCGGAGCCGCTCCAGTCGCTCCAGCAGGTCGCCCAGGCCTACGTGCTTCATGTCGAAGACCTGCATGGTCAGGGTGCCGCCCTTGACCCAGAAGTTCGGTTTGATCAGTGCGACGACTCGATCGCCCTGCTTCAGGTCTGCCGGTATGCGCGCGCGCACCGACGACCAGATGGTGAAGCTCACCGTCGCGTCTTCGGTGAGGTCTTTGAGTTTGCCGTAGACGTTGCCCCCCGAGATGCCCCACTGGGTGATCTCGCCCTCCACCCAGGCTGTTCCGAGACGGTCGATGTAGCCGCGGATCTTGGCGGAGAGGGTGGCTACCGGCCACGGCTCGTCGGCTGTCGGAAGCCCTGAGGAGGCAGTAGCGCCGGGCGCAGCGGCGTTCTGGGCTGCAGGAGGGGCGTCGGTCACGTCCATCCCTCCCATCCGGTCTCCAGCGCACTCACCTAGACTCGAGGGGTGAGCGACGCAACGATCAGCCTGCCCATGCCGAGAATCCCCGGTGTGCGCGGCAGGCTCAAGGATACCCCGGTCGCCGGACACAAGCGGGTACTGCTGGCCGCACCCCGTGGATACTGCGCGGGTGTGGACAGAGCAGTCATCGCCGTCGAGAAAGCCCTGGAGCACTACGGCGCGCCGGTCTACGTGCGCAAGCAGATCGTCCACAACGTGCACGTCGTCTCGACCCTCGAACAGCAGGGTGCGATCTTCGTCGACGAGGTCGACGAAGTCCCGACGGGAGCGCATGTCGTGTTCAGCGCCCACGGTGTCTCGCCTGCGGTGGTGCGTGCAGCATCCGATCGCGGCCTCCAGGCGATCGACGCGACCTGTCCGCTCGTCACCAAGGTGCACCGCGAAGCCGTCCGGTTCGCGCGCGACGACTTCGAAATCCTCCTGATCGGTCACGAAGGTCACGAAGAGGTCGAGGGAACGGCGGGGGAGGCACCCGACCACGTCACGCTGGTGAACAGCCCGGATGACGTGCCCAACATCCATGTCAAAGACCCCGACAAGGTCGTCTGGCTTTCGCAGACCACCCTTTCAGTCGACGAGACGATGGAGACCGTGCGCCGGCTGCGCGAGCGGTTCCCGAACCTGCAGGATCCGCCGAGCGACGACATCTGCTACGCCACCCAGAACCGCCAGGTGGCCATCAAGAAGGTCGCCGAAGACGCCGACCTGGTGATCGTCGTCGGCTCAGCGAACTCGTCGAACTCGGTTCGCCTCGTCGAGGTCGCGCTCGAATACGGCGCCAAGGCGGCATACCGGGTCGACTACGCGAGTGAGATCAAGCAGGAATGGCTCGACGGGGTCGTCACCGTGGGTGTCACAAGCGGGGCGTCCGTGCCGGAGGTGCTCGTGCAGGAAGTGCTCGACGACCTTGCAGGCGCGGGCTACGCCGACGTGCAGGAAGTCAAGACGGCAGAGGAAGACCTCATGTTCTCGCTGCCGAAAGAGCTGCGCAAAGACCTGACGGGCAAGGCGGATTCACGTGCCATCGGAGGCCGCGGACGCTGATCCTGCGAAACGGGAAGCATCCCGGCGAAACCTCGGTTGACCACGGTACGCAACCGAAAGGAACCAACGCATGACCATCGTCGTCACCGGAGCCACCGGCAACCTGGGCCGTCTCGTCATCGACAACCTCATCGCACGCGGGGTCGAACCCGCGGACATCCGCGCCGCCGGCCGCAGCGCCCAGAAGCTCGAGGCGCTCGCCGAACTCGGTGTGGGGACCGCCGTCATCGACTTCGAAGACCCCTCGACGCTCGTCCCGGCCTTCGCGGGGGCGGACGCACTGCTCCTGGTCTCCGGCAGCGAAGTGGGCAAGCGCATGCCGCAGCACACGAACGCGATCGACGCAGCGGTGGCCGCGGGTGTCGGCCGCATCGTCTACACGAGCGCGCCGCACGCAGACACCACTGAGCTGGCTGTCGCGCCGGAGCACAAGGCGACCGAGGAGCTGCTGCGGGCGTCCGGGATCCCGGTGACCATCCTGCGCAACAACTGGTACACCGAGAACTATGTCGGGCCGCTCGAGCAGGCGCGCCGGACGGGCACTGTGGTAGCGGCCGTCGGCGACGGCAGGATCGCCAGCGCGACCCGCAACGACTATGCCGACGCGGCCGCCGTGACCCTCTCCACGAACGGGCACGAAGGCAAGGTGTACGAGCTGGGAGGCGACGTCGCGTGGTCGTTCTACGACCTCGCAGAGACTTTCAGCGAGATCATCGGTTCGACCGTGGTGTACACGCCGATGGAACCCGACGAGTACATCGGCGTTCTCACGGCGGCCGGGCTGGATGAAGGAACGGCCGGCTTCGTGGTGACACTCGACCAGAACATCCGAAACGGTGACCTCGCCGAGGTGACCGGCGACCTCAGCCGCCTCATCGGCCATCCCACCACGACGCTCATCGACGGCCTGCGTGCCGCCATCGCCTGAGCGGGGTCAGTTGGAGAGCTTGCCGTAGAAGGCGAGGAGCGTCGGGTCGCTCGCGATGATCGCGGTGAGGCACACGAACAAGGCGATGAAGGCGAGCACTCCGCCGACGATCGGGATGAAGAACGCCAGCTTGTGCCGGGTCAGGCGCACGATCGAAACCAGCGCTGAGAACACCCAGATGCCGACCATTGCGATCTCGCCGACCAGCATGATCAGCGAAACGGAAGAAGCCGGCACGTAGGTTCCGAGCCCGTTGCTCGCATACAGCTGCTGCATGGAGGCGGGCGCAGCCGCGATGGTGCCGATCGACAGGAACATGCCGAGGATTCCAGCGATCAACAACAGGATCGTGACCGGCTGGTTCCAGGACGGCACCGGATGCTCGCCTGCCGACTGCGCGAGCAGTTCCTGTTCCGGCGAGCGCGCGGGCGCTCCATGCGTGACGGGGCGGGCATCCGGTTTCGGATGCGCGGTATCGAGCCTGTCGGCATCCTTCGGCGGATGCCACACCCAGCCTTCCGGCGCGAGCTCCCCGAACTTCGGGCGGGGGCGCTCGTCTCGGTCCTTGTTCTCGTCGGCCATCGTGCGGCCGCCTCTCCTACTACTTGCCGGAGTGGCCCGCAGAGCCGAGCTGCTGGGTCGCTTCGACGACACGCGCCGCCATGCCGGTCTCGGCGACCTTGCCCCAGGCGCGCGGGTCATACACCTTCTTGTTGCCGACCTCACCATCGATCTTCAGCACACCGTCATAGTTCGAGAACATGTAGCCGGCGATCGTGCGGGTGAACGCATACTGCGTGTCGGTGTCGATGTTCATCTTGACGACACCGTTCGCTACGGCCTCGGCGATCTCGGCGTCGGTCGAACCCGAACCACCGTGGAACACCAGGTCGAGCGGTTTGGGACCGGTGCCGTATTTCGCGGCCAGGCCGTCCTGGATCGTCTTGAGCAGCTCGGGCCGCAGCTTCACGTTGCCGGGCTTGTACACGCCGTGCACGTTGCCGAACGTGAGGGCGGCCATGTAGCGGCCGTTCTCACCGAGACCGAGGGCCTCAACGGTCGCGATCGCGTCGTCGAGCGTGGTGTAGAGGTGCTCGTTGATGTCGTGGCTCACGCCGTCTTCTTCGCCGCCGACGACGCCGATCTCGACCTCGAGGATCGCGTTGATCGCCTTGGTGCGCTTGATCATCTGCTGCGCGATCTCGAGGTTCTCCGCCAGGGGAACGGCCGAGCCGTCCCACATGTGGGACTGGAAGATCGGGTTGCGGCCAGCCTTGACCTCTTCTTCGCTCGCCGCGATGAGAGGGAGCACGAAACCGTCGAGCGCATCCTTAGGGCAGTGGTCGGTGTGCAGTGCGACCGTGACCGGGTAGTTCTTCGCGACCTCGGTGGCGAACTTCGCGAACGCGATGGCGCCGGATGCCCGGTTCTTCACGGTCTGCCCGGCGAAGTAGTCGGCGCCACCGGTCGTCACCTGGATGATGCCATCGCTGCCCGCCTCGGTGAGGCCCTGGAGCACCGCGTTGATCGTCTGCGACGAGGACACGTTGAAAGCGGGGTAGGCGAATCCGCCGGCCTTCGCCTTGTCGAGCATCTCGGCATACTGATCCGGTGTAGCGATGGGCATTGCGTCTCCTCGACGGTGGTGTTTTGGCGGATTGTTCACATCATACCGAGCTGTGATTTGGACGGATGCGCGCGACCGTCAGGCAGCGTGCGTGAACGTTTGTGCGCATCCGCCGAATGCTGTTCGGCCAGTCGATAAACTGGCAGCGTCGCCCTGGTCGTGCGAACTCTCCGGCCGGGCGGTCGCCATCGTCGTCGAACAATCCGTCCGGGAGGACCCACCGTGAACAGCACCGACACCGCCACGCTCTACCTTCACCCTGATCGAAACCTCGCGCTCGAGCTGGTGAGGGCGACGGAGGCGGCGGCGATCCGTGCAACGCCGTTCATCGGCCGGGGCGACAAGAATGCGGCCGACGGGGCGGCAGTGGATGCGATGCGCGCCTTCCTGGGGACGGTCAACTTCGACGGCGTCATCGTGATCGGCGAAGGCGAGAAAGACAACGCACCGATGTTGTTCAACGGAGAACACGTCGGCAACGGCCGGGGGCCCGCGTGCGACATCGCAGTCGACCCGATCGATGGTACGTCCCTGACCGCAGCCGGGCGCCAGAACGCGCTTTCGGTGATCGCGGTGTCGGATCGCGGAACGATGCTCGACGCGTCGAGCGTCTTCTACATGAACAAGATCGTCACCGGGCCCGAGGGCGTGGGCGTCGTCGACCTGCGGCAGTCGATCGGGGACAACATCCGTGAGCTTGCGAAGAAGAAGAACAAGGATGTCGGCGAGATCCGCGTCGCCGTGCTCGACCGGCCGCGCCACGAAGGGCTGATCGACGAGATCAGGTCTGCGGGAGCCGGCACGCGACTCATGCTCGACGGCGACGTGGCAGGCGGCATCAATGCGGCACGCTACGAGTCGCGCATCGACATGTGCGTCGGTATCGGCGGCAGCCCAGAAGGCATCACGACGGCGTGTGCCATCAAGGCGATCGGTGGTTTCATGCAGGGCCAGCTGGCGCCGCGCGATGACGCGGAGCGCGAGAAGGCACGTGCTGCCGGCCTCGACTACGACGTGGTCCTCAGTGCGGACGACATGGTCAGGGGCGACAACACGTTCTTCGTGGCGACGGGCGTGACCGACGGTGGACTCGTCGAGGGTGTGCGGCGCAAGGGTCCGATCATTCGCACGGAGTCGATCGTGCTGCGCAGCCGCTCCGGCACCATCCGGCGCATCAGCGCCGACCACCTCGCCGAGAAGTGGCTGTAGCGGGTCCGGGCGTCGTGCCCACCTTCTGAACGAGTGCCCAGGTTGCAGCGCGCGCAGGAGTTCCGAACGTGTGCACGGGTTCTTTAGGGGTGCACGAAGGTGGTGTGGATGTGCACCAAGGTGGTGTGCACACCAGACAGACCATGCGAGCCGGGACGGAAAGAGCGCGAGTGGGTCGCCAACGGCCCGGAATGTGCGGCAGTCCGGGCGCCGTGGCTACGCGCTCTTGCGCCCGGCGTCGTCGCGGCCGGCGAGTTCGAGCGGGGCGATCTCGCTGACGAGCTCGAAGGCCGTGAGCTCGCGGGGCGCTTCTTCAATGCCGTTCAGTACCCCGATGACCTTCGACTCGTCGAGGGCGTTGAGCTTGCGCGCCGTCGGAAGCACCTGGCGTTCGAGCGACCCCACGAAGCCGTTGTAGTCCTTCACCGTGCGCTCGATCGACCGACCGAGCTTCTCGATGTGCGATGCCGTCGTGGACAGCCGCGAGTACAGTTCCCGGCTCAGGTCGAAGAGCACCTTCGCATCCTGGGTGAGCACATCCTGCTGCCAGCTGAAGGCGACCGTCTTGAGCACCGACCAGAGTGTGACGGGGGAGGCGAGCGCCACGCGCTTGCTGAACGCGAACTCCATGATCGTCGGATCGGCTTCCATCGCCGAAGAGACGAGGGACTCGCTCGGAATGAAGGCGATGACGAGTTCGGGTGACGCCTCGAGTCCGGCCCAGTAGGTCTTGCTGCCGAGCGTGGTGATGTGGTCACGTACGGCCTTGACGTGCTGTTTGAGGAGGGCCTCGCGCTGCGCGGCCTCCACACCCGTCGCGGTCGCGGGGATCTGGCTGGCCTCGAGGTATGCGTTGAACGGAACCTTCGCGTCGAGAGCGATGCTCTTGCCGCCCGGAAGATGCACGATCATGTCTGGTCGGCCGGCGCCGGAGTCGGAGTGGATGCTCGACTGCACGGTGAAATCGACCCGTTCGAGCAGGCCGGCGGCCTCGACGACGCTGCGCAACTGTGTCTCACCCCACACTCCGCGGGTGCTGTTCGAGCGCAGTGCAGACGCCAGCGACTCGGCGGTGCTGCGGAGGCGTTCCTCGCTCTCGGTGGCCGACTTCAGCTGCTGGGTCAGCTCGCCGTGCTGATGGCTGCGCTGGGCTTCGAGTTCGGTGACCTTCTTCTGCATGTCCTGCAGGCTCTCGCGCACGGGCGCCAGGGCCTGGAGCACCTTGCTCTCCGACCGCTCCCGTTCCTCACGCGCATGCTGTTCGGCACGGTGGCGCTCGACGAGCTCGCGGTACTGGTCCTGAAGGCCGCCCACCTGCTCGCGGAGCGCATCCACCCGGGCTTCTGCGGCCGCGAGATCGGACCGGATCTCGGCCTGCACCTCTGCCTCGGATGCCCGGACACGCGCCAGCTCCACCTCGTGACGTGCGACGAGCACGGCGGGGTCGTCGGTCTGCTCCGCAGGGGCGGCCGTGCGGCCGCGCAACGCGAGCATGGTGGCGAATCCGCCGAGGATTGCTCCGCCGACGAGTCCGAGGATCAACGCGAGAATGGGGTCCATGGCATCAGTGTGACAGCGGCCTCCGACACCGGCTGTTGCAAGCGCCGTGAACCGCGAAATCCGGTTCTGAGCCGGATTCGCCTATGCCGCGACCGGGGTGCCGATGCGTCCGACCCTGGCGGCGGTCGCCGCAGCCAGTTCGGAGATCGTCGAAGCGTCGTGCCGACGCGCTGCGTGGATGATGATCGCCGCGCACGCCTCGGCGTCTGCGAGCGCGTCGTGGTGGTGGAAGTCCTCGAAGCCGGCGGCCATCGCCGCGACCGGCAGTCGGTACGAGTCGAGGTGGTAGGTCTTGCGCGCCACCTGCAGGCTGCAAAGGTAGGAGAAATCGGGGCAGGGGAGCGCGGTCGCTGCACATGCCGCGCGGATGACACCCATGTCGAAGCCCGCATTGTGGGCGACGAGGTGGTCGCCCTCGGCGAAATCGATCAGGTCGGGAAGCTGCTCGGCCCAGCCGGCCGCACCCACGACATCCGATGCCCTGAGGCCGTGGATGCGTGTATTCCATTCGAGGAATTCGTCGTGCCCGAGCGGTGGCTGGATCAGCCAGCCCGTGCGGTCGACGACGCGACCGGAACGCACCTTGATGAGTCCGACGGAACACGCGGACGCACTGCTGGAGTTCGCGGTCTCGAAGTCGATTGCAGTGAAATCCAGTGGCACGGTGCCATGGTCGCATGCACGACCGACGTCACCGTGGAGGAACGCCGCGCGCCGCGCATCCGCCCCGGTCGATCCTCGAGGAACGTCGGATGCCGTGCCTAGACTCGAAGCATGCGCGAACGAAACGACGTGACGGCCCACGCCCGGGCGTTCGACCAGGCGGCAGATGTGTACGAGTCCTCGCGCCCGTCCTACCCGCGCGAGGCCGCCGACTGGCTGGTGCCGGCTGACGCGAAACGCGTGCTCGACCTGGGTGCGGGCACCGGAAAGCTCACCAGGCTGCTTGTCGACCGGGGGCTCGACATCGTGGCCGTCGATCCGTCCGCACAGATGCTGGGCGTTCTCGAACGGTCGCTCCACGGTATCCCGACACACCTCGGATCGGGTGAGGACATCCCTCTCGGCGAAGCGAGCGTCGACGCCGTCGTGTCAGGGCAGGCGTGGCACTGGGTCGACGCGGCGCTCGCCGTGCCCGAAGTCGCCCGCGTGCTGCGGCCGGGTGGAACCCTCGGCCTCGTCTGGAATTCGCGCGACGAATCGGTCGACTGGGTGGCCGAGTTCGGCCGCCTCATCGGCGGCGACGTCGTCTACGCCCCCGCGAACACACCGCCCCGCGTCGGTCCGCCCTTCGGGCCGCTCGAAAAGTTCGACGTGCGCTGGTCGCAACAGCTCACGATCGATGGCCTGCTCGACCTTGTCCGGTCTCGCAGCTACTTCATCACGAAGCAGCCGGATGAGCAGGTCGCCGTGCTCGAATCGGTGCGGCGGCTGGTGGCCGAGCATCCATCACTCGCAGGGCGCGACACCATCGAAATGCCGTACATCACCGAGTGCTACCGCACGCAACTGGCGAACGAGACCAGCTGAAGCGGTCGCATGCGAAAGGATCATCGTGTTCCTCGGACTCCGAACCATCGTCTATCCCGCACCCGACCTCGACGCCAGCAGAGCCTGGTGGACGCAGGTGCTCGGCGTGCCGCCGTACTTCGACGAGCCGTTCTATGTCGGCTTCAATCCGGGCGGCTACGAACTCGGCCTCGACCCCGCGGGTGACCCGGCGCTCGGTGCCCGAACCTACTGGGGTGTGCGCGACGTCGAGGCCGCGGCGGCGCGGCTGATCGCCCTCGGTGCGGTCGTGGTCGAGCCGATCACGGAGCCCGGCGAAGGCATCAAGCTCGGGATGTTCCGCAACCCTGCAGGCGACCTGATCGGGTTGATCGAGAACCCGGTCTTCGAGGTGCTGCCGGTTGCCGCCGTCGATGGTGGCGGCACCGGGCGCTGACCGCATCCACAGCCTGATGGATGCGGGAACCGCAGCCCGACGCCCCCGGTAGACTGGACCCCCGTGGCTCTCACTATCGCGATCGTCGGACTCCCCAATGTGGGCAAGTCCACCCTTTTCAACGCTCTCACCAAGAACACGGTTCTCGCCGCGAACTATCCGTTCGCCACGATCGAGCCCAACGTCGGCGTCGTCAGCCTGCCTGACG
Organism: Leifsonia sp. McL0618; assembly: GCF_049994905.1. Taxonomy (GTDB): domain Bacteria; phylum Actinomycetota; class Actinomycetes; order Actinomycetales; family Microbacteriaceae; genus Diaminobutyricibacter. The sequence goes on from NZ_CP188258.1 coordinate 1,616,081, forward strand.
CCCGCCTGAACAAACTCGCCCAGATCTTCAACAGCGAGCGCATCCTTCCCGCTCCCGTGTCGTTCGTCGACATCGCCGGCATCGTCAAGGGCGCCAGCGAAGGCGAAGGCCTGGGCAACAAGTTCCTGGCGAACATCCGCGAGGCAGACGCGATCGCGCAGGTCGTGCGCGGCTTCGACGACCCGGATGTCGTGCACGTCGACGGCAAGGTCGACGCGGCCAGCGACATGGAGACCATCAACACCGAGCTCATCCTGGCCGACCTCCAGACTCTCGAGAAAGCCGAAGCCCGGTACGAGAAAGAGGTCAAGGGCCGCAAGCTGGAGCCGATCGTGCTCGAGACCTCTCGTGCCGCGCGTGCCATCCTCGACGAGGGCAAGCCGCTGTCGAGCGCATCCCTCGATCTGACGCCGATCCGCGAACTGGGCCTGCTCACCGCGAAGCCGTTCATCTACGTGTTCAACGTCGACGAAGCAGTGCTGACCGACGACGCCAAGCGTGCAGCGCTTGCCGAACTCGTCGCACCCGCCCAGGCCGTGTTCCTCGACGCCAAGCTCGAGTCCGAACTGATCGATCTCGACCCCGAAGACGCCGCCGAGCTGCTGGCGTCGACCGGCCAGGAGGAGAGCGGTCTCGACCAGCTCGCCCGCATCGGCTTCGACACGCTCGGGCTGCAGACCTACCTCACGGCCGGCCCCAAGGAGTCGCGCGCGTGGACCATCCACAAAGGCTGGAAGGCCCCGCAGGCGGCGGGCGTCATCCACACGGACTTCGAGAAGGGCTTCATCAAGGCAGAAGTCATCTCGTTCGGCGACCTGGTCGAGACGGGTTCGGTGCACGAGGCGCGCGCCAAGGGCAAGGCCCGCATGGAAGGCAAGGACTACGTCATGCAGGACGGCGACGTGGTCGAGTTCCGCTTCAACGTGTAGGCGGCAATGCCATGCCTGAGTGACGTCCTCAAGCCGGTTCGGGCACTCCCTGACGAGGTTCTGGCGGTAGATCGTCGAAGGCCCCACATCGGGTTAGTGCTTCGCCCGCGAACTGGGGGAGGCGACCATCCTCGTGGGTCCTAGCGTGGAAGCGGCCGTGACGCGTGAGGTTGGGGGTCATTTTGTCGATCGGGACGACACCGACTATTCCGGCGGGTTGGTATCAGGATCCATCGACATCGGACACCTCGGCGCGACGCTGGTGGGATGGCGTCCATTGGACAAGCTACGTCTCGTCGGTGACGCCACCAACGCCCTTTGCTCCCTCCGAGCAACAAAGTCACGGAATCACCTCGGCGCAGTCGACTCGACGCGTTCGGCTGGATTGCGCTTGCCCTGAGCCTTCTTGACTCGGTCATCATCGTTGTCTCTTTGCGGCTGCCCGCATTCGTTCCGCTGCTGATTCCTGCTGGCATTCTGGCAGTTGCGTCCGCGGTCACGGCATTGGTGTTGCGGGGTAAACGCAAGGCTGCTCCGCTAGTTGCCCCGATCATCGCGATCGTGCTGACCCGTCACGACCAGAACAATCGAACGAGGCATCCGAGCCCAGGGGAGCGCATACCACTGGCCGACCTCGGTGACCGCAGCACCAGACGGCACGGTTTCCGTGGGCGGCAAGATCGTCGCGAAGCTGGCTCCGGGCCAAACGTTGAACTATCAGAGCACCAAGGGTGGCGAAGACTTTGTGCTGCGCGTCAACGGCAGCGTGCCTGGGGAGTACTTCTACTACGACCTCGACACTCACGTGATCGTTACGTATTGCTACACCGGCGACCACGCATGTGACGCAGGTTAGGAGCCAATTCCCCGCCAGCTCCTGCCTCGTCATCGAGTTGAAGGGCAGTGTCCACGAGCTACCAGCTCGCGTTTGGGCGTACGAGTGGTGATCTCGCTGCTGGAAATGTCTGTAGGCGGATTAGCGATGGCGAGAACCCTGTGGACGGTCTGGAGACTCTCGATCCGGCCGAGATCGAAGGTGTGCTTTCTGCCGCCAGAAGGTTCGCTCGCCCTGGCCGGACATGCCGATCTGAGCGGTGAAATCGGCAGCATCGACGTTGACAGCACTTCGCAATTCGTTGCACGTACCTGTTACGGAATGGACGAAGACGGGTGGAATCCGGTTATCGACGTTTTCCGCCTACCGTTCTGGGATCCACAGACGAAAGAACGCTTCGCGACCCTTTACAGCATTCGCTAAGGGCGTCAGTACTGGGGCGGGCGAGCGCCCCCTGACTCAAATCGACATGAGTCTACGAACAGTCCGGCCTGATCCTGCACATTCCACACAGGGCGACTTGTCCACAAACCCTGGGATCTGGTCCGAGGGCGCCTTGCTTCCACGACAGGCTCGACGTATGGGAATCAGATACTACGCGTACGCCTTCGACGCTGACATGACAGAACGTGCGAAGGCCGACCCGAGGAGCTTCATCAGTGACGATCCGCTTGCGGACGCATGGGGCTTGCCGCACGGTGCCCAAACTGCCGTGACCAACTTTGAACAATCGGTGCCCTCGACCGAAATGCTGAACCTCGACAAAGCCTGGCCACTCTTGCAGGAGATAACGAAACCCAGCGCGACAGATCGTCGGCCACGACCTGGGTACCGCATGTTCGAGGGACAGGCCACGATGCACGGAGATGGTTGGACTCCTTGGGTGCGAGCCCTGTCGCCGACGGAAGTGATCGAGATTGCTGAGGATCTCGTCGAACTGCTGCCTGCAGTGCGCGACGCTGAGATAGCTCACCGCGACACCCGATACGTGCTCGATTACCTGAACCGCGCGGTGGAATTCGTGACGGGTGTGGCCGCATCCAATCGGGGATTCGCCTATCTGATTGGTTAGCGGTGAAGCATTCGTTGGCGCATGATATCGTTGCTGATATCAGCCAAGGAGGTGATGATCCCATGGCTTCGATCATCGTCCGCGGACTCGATGAATGGGTCAAGGAGCAGCTCACCGCTCAGGCGAAACAGCACGGGCGTTCTATGGAGGCTGAGGCTCGCGACATTCTGACCAGAGCCGCACGGAAACCGCACATCGGTCTTGCGCTTATGCAGGCTGCTCAGCACGTCGGCGGTGTCGATGACCTCGTGGTTCCGGTGCGCGACGACATCGCGCGAGCAGTGGAGTTCGAGTGATCATTCTCGATACGAATGTCATCTCGGAGATAGTCCGTTCAGCTCCGAATGATCGTGTTGTCGCCTGGCTTGAATCCCTCACCGGTGAAGTTGCGATCACTGCAGTGACGTTCGCTGAGCTACTGGCAGGTGTCCGCAGACTTGCCGATGGCCGGCGAAAGGTGGAGTTGTCGACTCGCATTGCGGCCGCAATTGAGCCTTTTCGTGGTAGCCGTTCAATTCTGGCCTTCGATGACCCAGCTGCTGCTCACTATGCTGATGTCCTCCTCGCGCGGGAGACGGTCGGGCACCCGATTAGTACAGCCGACGCCCAGATCGCTGCGATCTGCCTTGCGTATGAAGCGACCTGCGCCACTCGAAACCTCCGGGATTTCGCACATACAGGGGTCAACCTGCTCGACCCCTGGCGGGACTGAATCTTGATTCCGATGCTGGGAGGAGTCCGGCTCCGAGTTCTGAGTTGGCGACTGCGGACTCCGAGGACCGAACGGACGGTCGGGCCCAACCACATGTTTGAATTCGCCGGTACGTGGTCGAGTTCCGCTACCCGTTCGTCGCCGTTAAGCGACAGTAAGTCCGTCCACTGCCAGCGGCTCAGACAGCTCGGGTTCAGCCTCAGGCTCCTTGGTTGTTGAGACTTTCTGAAAGCGCCGTTTGAGACTCAGGGCCGGCTTCTCGATCAGACGCCACGAAACGAATGCCAGGGGCAGGGTGATGATCATCGTCGTCACGAAAACAAGATACGGGTTGAGTGGAATGCTCCACTTGAGTGCAAAGAACACGAGGACCTGCGCCACCGGCCAGCCATAAATGTAGGCGCCGTATGAGACGTCGTTCGTGATTCGCACGGATGGGCGGGCAAGCTTGCCCACCCAGATGACGACCACCGGGAACGACGCAATGTAGATCACCCGGAGCACCTCTTCGGGAGTTACAACGGGGCCGTACAGGAATGGAATGTGACCCACGACGAGCTGATCGACGTAGGTGAAGACACCGAAATGGGCGGTCAGCGCCAAGCCGATCAAGGCCAGAACCAACAGCTCGATTCGAATCTCAGTGAGGTACAGCGCGAACAGTGCGCCTGCCGCGAACATCAGGAAAAGCGGCACGATCGCAAGGAAGAAGTCAGACCCATTGCCGATGTTCGCGAGATAGAGAACCCAGGCGACTGCGAAGACCGCGGGGAACGTGGTTCGGCTCAGGGCGCCCACGATTCCCAATACAGCGATCGCGGCGTAACAGATCACTTCCCACGCGAGAGTCCACACGGGCCCATTCGATATATAGGGGACCGGATTGTGAACGAAATTGTGAAGGCGGGCTGCGATCAGACTCGAGACAATGAGCGCGACTACGAGGCCCGGAACAATGCGCAGAAAACGATTGGTGCCGTACTTGAACAATGATCCGCTGCGTTGATAACTCTGGGCGATGAGAAACCCGCTGATGATAAAGAACCCGTGAACCCCGAGATTGCCCAAGGTTCGGTTCCAGATCACTGGTTCTGCCTGACCGGCGAGTGCGAACGAATGGGAAAAGATGACCATGGCAGCGAACAGCAGTCTGAGCGCGTCGAAGTTGTTTCTTCTCGAATCCACGTTGATCCTTCGAATTACGAGGTGGGGTAGACAGACTGGTTGATTGAGTGTAATGCAGGCTAAGGGGTCGCGCCGACCGCAATCGTGGGTGGACGGTGGCAACTGGTTTGACGGCTGACATGGCAGACGGCCGAGAATGCGTACGATCATCGCAATGTGGTGGAGTTCCGTTTGATGTATAGCTCGCGGTGCTGCCGACGGTGCCGAACTCGAGAGGGATCACTGTGGACACCGCGATCCGTCTGGCCAGGTATTTCGGAACCTCGGACGAGTTCTGGATGAATTTGCAGTCGAATTACGAACTGCGGCTCGAGCGCCGTGCGCTGCGGGACACGCTCGCCGCCATCACGCCGTTGAAGGTTGCGTGACGGGTGGCGCGAGAGTCGCTGGCCTGCTCGCTCGGTGTCGAGTCGTACAGGGGCCGCCGATACCCGGACGAGGCCTGACAACGGACATCCTTCCGACGGCTGCCCCAGCGGGACCTTCGACAGTTCTGCCACGAGGGTGGCGGGTACATCGTGTTGATCATGCAGAAGCTCGAGCGCAGTACCGCCCCATTGCGGATGGGACGTTTGGTCGGGATTTCGGCGATCAGCGCAGGGGCTTTCTTGATCTTCGCCGGTCTCCTGCCCTCCCTGGATCGCCGCCGCGGCCGGAAGGTGCGAGGGTCCAGCGCCGCAGAGTACCTCGCAGGTCGTACAGACGATGCCGGTCGGTCAGGACCGGCTCCGCGAGTGGCTGCCTGGGCAGCGGTGGCGGGGTGCGTCGGCACGACCTTCGCCATGTTGGCGCAGCGCAGGGTGCACATTCCGCAGGACAACGTGGGCAGGCGTCGACGCGCCGTCCTTTCCTACGGGGATCCACTCTTCCATCCGAGGCACGCAGGAAATCGCCGCTGACGTCGAGACGGGCTGATTGTCTTAGTCATCTCGGCGCAAGCGGCGATCTCGCACATCTCTAATGCCCGCGCCACCTTCGCAACGTGATGACGACCGTAGCGCTCAACGCAAGGACAAGGCTGATCTCAAACGCCGCGGACGAGACATCCAGCCAATTGCGGACTGAACAGATTATGCCGATACCAAGGGCGACCAAAGCAAGAAGCAGCAGAATCGAACCCGTCAGCCCCATCCGTTTGAAGTAGACATCGACACTGCGGCGGTTTGCGGGATCGCCTCCAGGCGCCCGGCTTCTACGACTGGCTTCCACACCAGAATCCAGGGGTGAAATGCGCGGTTGCCCCAACAGCTCGCCCGCCAGGGTGAGCACAGCCGTTCAAGAGGTACGACCCGATCCCTAGTGCTGAAGCCACGGCTGCCAAGGCGGTTCCGATGGCCTGACCGAGCCCTGGAATCGGTTGGAGCGCCACGGCTATGACTCCTAATCCGGCCGCTCCTCCCTGCGCATTATTCGTAACGACTGAGACTTTGCATGTATCCATCTCGATGTGCATGCCCCAGCCATCGGCCCAGGCTTTGTTTCGACCAGTGCAGGCCGCGCGGGGCGACAAGACCAACCTGGGTTTCACATAGGCATCCGGGCCACCTTCGACTGCCCCGCCGGCAAGCCAATAGCCGCGGGAGAACTCGTCGGCATACTCGACGTCGAGTCCTGCCGATACGGCGTCGCGATAGTCAAACGTTGGAAGACCATCTCTGATGCTCAGAAACTGCCCGATGAGGTCGAGCCGTGGATCATTTCTTGATACCAGGGAACTATCGGGCGCCGATTCCCCATCGGCCATTTCTGTAGCGGCGCTCGCGGGCGCGGCGCCCAAGAGCGATCCCGCAATTGCAATCGACGCTAGCAACCCAACAATCTGTGAGACCTTTTGCACGGTTTAGATCCTTTGCTGTCGGCATTCGGACGTTGTGACGACCGGAGAGTCGACCCCGACAATTCACACTGACAGCCTCGGACGGCGGGCACAGTCCGCAAAAGATACGGCTTGAAGCTTTTGAATGGCGTGTGATATTTTAAACACGTGTAATGCATTCATTTGCAGCGAAGATCGTTCGCGGACAGACCGACGTAACGTGTTCGAGCTCCGCGTCAACGTCTAAATGAAGGCTTCCCGACCAGTTCCGCTTCAACGTGTAGCTCCCGCCGAGTGGTGAGTAAATCACCCAAATCGAGCTGAAACTGGGCCAGAAGTCGCATCTCGGCGGAATCGAGAGTCGACGCGGTTGAGTTCCGGTTCAGGGTGTGGCTGCGGATGCGGCGAGAGAGCCCGCGTCGAGCGCCGCGGTGGCGACGCGGCGTCCCTCGGCGATGAGACGCGGCACGTCGGACATCCTCCACTGGGCCATGCCCTGCATCTCGGGCTGGATGAGCATGATCGAGGGGTCATTGTGAAGGTCCGCCGTGCGATTGACCGTGCGCATCATGCGAACGTTCTCCCATTTGGCGTGCAGCCGGACCACGATCACGCGGGAGGCACCGAGCGCACGCGCGGCGTTGACCGGAACGTTGTCGATCATCCCGCCGTCCGCGAGCCGAGCGCTTCCTTGGCGCACATGGGGGAGAAGTCCGGGGATGGCGATCGTCGAGCGCAGCGCAACGCTCAGCGGTCCGCTGTCGATCGTCACCGCCTGACGTGTCCGGAGGTCGGTGGCGACCGCACCGAACGTGCGGGGGAGGTGTTCGATAAGCGGGTCGGTGCCGAAGATACGGTGCACGCTCTCGGTCACCGCGTGCGTATCGAGCAGCCCCAAGCGTGGGGCGAGCGACCATCGCGCGATCGCATTCCAGCGGAATACCAGGGCGGCGCGCTCGATCACGGCCGGCTCGAACCCTGCTGCATAGGCTGCGCCGACCAGCGCGCCCGAACTCGTCCCAGTGACGATTCCCGGGTGTATTCCTCGTTCGGCGAGCACCTGCAGCACGCCCACGTGGGCGGCGCCGAACGCGCCTCCGCCGCTCAGCGCGAGACCGAGGGTGCGATCTTCGCCCACGGCCGTCCTCCACATCTCGAGATTTGTCGAGAATCTATCAGGACTTAGATGGGAGCTCTCTGTGACAGTTCGCTCGCGTCCGCACCGAGCCCGCGAGCAGCGCCGAACCCACGCACGCGACGACCAGGATTCCGAAGGCCGCGGCGATGCTCGTGGCTTGGGCCGTCCATCCGATCAGTGTTGGACCGCTCAGAAGACCCACGTAGCCCATCCCCGACACGCGCCCGAGCGCAACGCCCGCGGTGCCGGTCGGCTGGTTGCCCGCCGCCGAGAACAAGATCGGGACGCACCCGCTTAATCCCAGGCCGAAAAGCGCCCACGCGGCAACCGTCAGCCACAGCGCGGACGACACGATGATCAGGGCAACGGCTGCGGCCGCGACGAGGGTGCCGTAGCGGATCACACGTACTGGCCCGAGCCGCATTGCGATGCGGTCGCCTCCCAGCCGCCCGACGGTCATCGCGACCGCGAACGCAGCGTACCCGCCGGCCGCTGCCCCTCCCGTCACGCCGAATCGCTCGTGCACCTGAACGGCGCTCCAGTCGTTGGCTGCGCCTTCGCAGAGCATGAGAAGGAGAGCCGACAGGCCGAGCGCGAGGATGGCTGGTGTCCAGCGGTTGCGACGGTCGCTTTGCAGAGCGGCATCGGCACCCGATTGCGTCGGTTCGGCCTGCGGACGTGCGTACTCCTTCGGTAGCAGCCCGGATGCGGTCGCTGCGATCAGTGTGCATCCCGATACTGCACATACGGCAACGGTCGACTCGAGCGTCCAGCCCAGCCCGATGAGCACTCCGGCCGCGATTCCTCCGAAGGCCGCCGCCATCGAGTAGAAGGCGTGGAACGACGCGAGGATCCGGCGCCCGTAAAGCCGCTCGATCACGACGGACTGCGCGTTCATGCTGACATCGAGCGCCCCCAGACCGAACCCGAAGAACAGCAGGGGAACAGCCAGTTCCCACGCGTTCGTCGCCCGCGCCGCGACGGCGACCGATACCGCCGCGAGAGCTGCGCCAGCCAGAAGAGTCGGCCTGCTGCCGATCCGGTCGGACAGGGCGCCGCACACCTGCACCCCCACGATGCACGCTGCGGCCGGGATGATCAGGATCGTGCCGAGCACACCGTGCGAGATACCGGTGGCGATTTCGAGCCGTGGGAAATTCACGACCCATGAGCCGACAAGGATGCCGGACATCACGAAGGCGGCGGTCACAGCCGCACGTGCGCGAACGAGCGATGGACCTGCGGAAGACGTGCGGCCCGGAGTTGTGAGGGATGTGGACATGGGCTTCCTTTCGTCGCTGACACTAAAAGCGACGAACAGGAGGCACCCGTTTCGACAAATGCTCAGCAAGCGCCCATGGCGCTAGCGTGGAGGCATCATTTCAGATCAGGAGAACATATGCCGTACGCTGTCGACTTCGTGAACGTATCCACCGCGGGCCTTGAATCGTCGCCGGTCGCTCCGGCGCTCGCGGGTTTACGCGCCAACGAGGCGCGCTATTTCAAGAACAAGTACGACCACGACTTCACCGTCGACCCGGCGGACGAGGCTTCAGAAGCGCTCGACTGGGTGACGCGCATCCTCAAAGACGAGCGCGACATCGTCATCCACTCCCGCGCGCTCGAGGCGACCGCCTTCGAAGTCGAAGGAATCAGGATGGCATACGTCTTCTACGAGTCCGGGCTGTCGATCAACGTGATGTACACCATCGCCGACGCAGGGAAGAGGGCGGTCGGGTTCAAACTCTCCGACGGCATGGAGATTCCCGAGGAACTCGCATCGACCTTCAAATTCGCGCGTCAGAAATCGAAGCTGGCCGGCACCATCCGCGGCTCCTTCTTCGTCATCAAGGGCGAATACTGACCCGTCACCACTCGCGCCGAACGGCAGCCTTCGGGCCGGCCACGAGAGTAGCGGCAGGCACGTCGTCGGCCACGACCGCTCCGGCGGCGATCACGGCGTCTCGTCCGATGGAAACTCCCGGCAGGATCGTGGCGCCGGCGCCGATCCACACGTTCTCGGCCACGTCGATCGGACCGCCCGTCAGCCAGACGCGTCGCTCCTCTGTGTCGACCGGATGGCCGACGGTGATGAACGTGACCTTGGGTCCGACCATTACCCGCTCGGCGAGGCGGACGCCCCCGTAGTCGAGGAACGTGCAGTTCTGGTTGATGAACACCCGCTCTGCGAGGTCGAGGTGGAGCCCGTGGTCCGTGTAGAACGGCGGGTAGATCGTCACGCGCTCAGGCAGCGCCCGGCCCAGGATCTGCTCGAACAGTTCGGCCTTGCCCGCCTCATCGTCGAACGGCAGCACGTTCAGGCGTGACGTGAGTTCAGTCACCTTCAGGACCCGCTCCGACATCGCCTGGAACTCGGGGCTGTGGATGCGCATGAGCAGGTCGCTGGACATCCCACGATCCTCACACCGGCCCGCCGCCCCGACAAGCGGACACGCCAGCCCGAAGACGAGCACGAACTGTCACCTCATGTTCACCCGATGGTCGACATGGGGGAGTCCGATGGCCTATGAAGGACGAAGGACTTCATGATCTGGAGGGGAACATGGGTACCAACCTGAAACGCGCCACCAGCGCATTCGTCGTCGGCTTGCTCGCGGTCGCCGGCGCACTGGCAGGCGTCACAGCACCGGCAACGGCGGAGGCGACGAACAGTCCGCAAACACCGCATCCGCAGCCCGCGGATGCCTGCCATCTCGCCAACGACGTCAAACACGTGGTGCAGATCCAGTTCGACAATGTCGACCGCCTGCGCAACCAGCCCAACGTGCCGAGCGACCTCGAGCAGCTTCCGACGCTGCGCAACTTTCTCACCTCGAACGGCGTGATCCTGACGAACACGCACGACGTGCTCTCGCACACCGCGACCAACTTCGTCGCCAACCAGACGGGTCTCTACCCCGACCGCAATGCGATCACCCAGTCGAACAGCTTCAGCTACTACGACCAGGCCGGCGCGACGCACACGGGCCTGTCGTTCTCGTACTGGACGGACAAACTGGTCGACCCGAGCGGCCACCCCGCTGACACGAACTACAACGTGCAGTACGCCGCCGACCGCCAGAACGTGCCGAACACGACCGATGTGAACGCCCCGGCGCCCTGGGTTCCGTACACGCGGGCGGGCTGCAACGTAGGCGAGGTCGGCATGTCGAACACGGTGCTCGAGAACACGGGCCTGGACATCACGACCGTCTTCGGCGCAGGCTCACCCCAACAGGCCGAGGCCACAGCCAACCCGACGAAGGCCGCAGCCGATTACGTCGGGTTCGCCGTGCACTGCGCGAGCGGAGCATCCCTCTGCACGAACGGGCAGACCGACGCGCTTCCCGATGAGCCGGGAGGCTACGCGGGATACAAGGCGCTGTTCGGCAACGCCCAGATCCAGCCGGCGATCAGCCCGGCAGGCTCCGTGCAGGCTCTGGACGGTTCGGTCATCACGGATGCTGCGGGCAACCCCGGCTTCCCCGGTTTCGACTCAGAAACGCCGACGAACTCACTCGGCTACGCCGCCCAGATGCTCGAGAACGGCGTGCCGGTGACGAACATCTACGTCTCGGATGCGCACACCGACCACACCGCCGCGAACACCGGCGACCTCGGTCCGGGGGAACAGACGTACGAGCAGCAGCTCCAGGCGTATGACAAGGCGTTCGGGCAGTTCTTCGCACGCCTCGCGAAAGACGGGATCAACGCATCCAATACCGAATTCGTGGTGACCACCGATGAAGGCGACCATTTCTCGGGAAGCCAGCCGACACCGGCGAGCTGCACGGGTGCCGTTGGCAACTACTGCTCGTATGCGACCAAGTCCGAAGTGAACGTCAATCTGCCCGGCCTGCTCGCAACGCAGAAGGCCGACACCACGTCGTTCGCCATCCACAGCGATCCGGCACCGGCCATCTGGGTCACTGGCAACCCGTCGCGCACGGATGCTTCGGTGCGCCAGCTCGGACGTGACATCTCGTCACTGAGCTTCACCAACCCGCTCACCGGCGGTACCGACAAAGTCGCGAACCAGCTCGCGGATCCAGTGGAGGAGAAGATCCTGCACTTCGTGAGTTCGGACCCGGCGCGTACACCGACGCTGACGGCGTTCTCGGGCGAGGACGACTTCATCACCAGTGGAGCGCCGAACTGCTCGAAGGCCTGCGTCTTCACGTCGTCACGGTTCGCGTACAACCACGGTGGTCTTCTGCCCGACATGCAGGACATCTGGGCCGCCTACGCGGGACCCGGCGTCAAGGCGCGCGGCGTCGACAACACTACATGGACAGACCAGGTGGATGCCCGGCCGACCCTTCTCGCACTGACCGGCCTGCACGACGACTACCCGGTCGACGGACGGGTTCTCGTCGAGATCGCGTCGGCGGATGCGTTGACGTCAGCCCTGCGTGCGCACCACGAGACCGTGCTGAAGCTCGGTCAGGTGTACAAGCAGATCCTCGCGACCAACGGCGAGTTCGCGGCCGCGACGCTTACCGCGTCGACGAAGGCGCTGGCGAGCGGAAGCGCCGCTGACGACAGCGCCTACACCCGCATCGAGAACGGCCTCGACCGACTGGATGCGCAGCGCAACCAGTTGGCCGACGCCATCCGTTCGCAATTGCTCGGGGCGGCCTTCGGGCACACCGCGATCAACGAACGCGCCGCCGACGGGCAGCTCGCCGCCGCAGATCGCCTGCTGCAGAGCGCACACCAGCTCGGAAGCTGACCCAGCAGGGCCGGCGGCTTCGGTCGCCGGCCCTGTGCCGGGCGTGGTCAAACGATCCCGTCGACGAAGTCGGCGACGGATGTGGTTACCAGGTCGGCCACGCCGCGCGCGTTGAGCGGTGCCGCGGCCGCCACTTTCATGCCGTGGTCCGCTCCCGGAACGGGGACGATCCGGATGTTCGACCGTGCCCCCACCTCGGCGATGAGCGTGGCTGCCTTTCCGAACGTGTCCCGCTCGCCCTGGAGCACCAGTACCGGTATTTCGGGTGTGAGCAGTTCTTCCAGCCGCGACTTCTCTGGACTGCCGGGCGGGTGCAAGGGGAAGGCGAGGCAGACGACGCCTGCGGCACCGACGTCGCCGGCCGTTCTGCAGGCGACACGGGCGCCGGCGCTCCGACCGCCCACCACGATGGGCAGGCCGCCGGCGAGCTCCGCGACCACCGGTGCCGTTTCGCGCCACGCGACATCGAGGGAGGGGGGCCGTGCGGCCACCCGGCGACCCGCGACCCGCCACGGCTGCTCGTACCGCGCCACGGTGATGCCCCGCTGAGGCAGCACGCGGGCAAGGGCCGCGAGATCGACGGCTCCGATGCCACCGCCTGCACCGTGACCGAGCCAGAGGACGGCACGCGGGTGATCCGCTGCATCCACGACCAGCCGGCTGGGGCCGAGCGAGGTCGGCACGTCGACATCCATGCGTCCGACGCTACTCGTGCCGGCGTGTCAGCGTGGGCGGGAGCTGCTGGGTCTGCGCAGCCTCACAGCGGTGCAAGCAGCGCGTCCTTCAGGCTGTCGCTGAGCTCCGGGAAGTCGTCGACCGGTACGGCGAGCGCCTGGATGGCGCGGCTGTAGTAGTTGCGTGCCGCGGCCGCGAGTGCCACATCCACGATCTCCCTGTCGCTGAGTCCCAGCTCGCGGAGGCGCTCGCTGTCCGCATCGGTCATCGTGTCGGATGCCCGGCTCACCTTCTCTGAGAACTCCATGATCGCGACCTCCTGCTCCGACAGACCGGCGTCGTGATAGTCGCGGGCGATGCGCTCCAGTTCGTCTTCGTCGATGTATGCGAGCGATTTCCGGCCATGGGCGAGACGGCAGTGCACCGAGCGCGTGCCGAGAGCCGCGGCCAGCGTGGCCAGCTCGAAACGGCGTTTGTCCATCGGGCCGGCGATCGCGCGCATGAGGTCTTTCCAGGCGGCGAAAGCTTCGGGATTGACGGTCAGCACCTTGGTATGGCTGGCCACGTAGCCTTGTTCCCGGATGTCCCCGGCATAGAACTCGGCGACACGGTCGGTGGCCTCGTCCTCAGGCGCAACTGCGATAATCGACATGAGAATACCTCGGATCCTTTACTGCTCATATGCTCTCACCAACCGTCCCGCGAGGGAACGCCGGTGGCCCGACCGCCCCGCGGCGTAAAGTCGCAGTGGAGAACCATGGCTATCGATGCACACGACCTGACCTTCCTTTTCCGCGCGGTCGAGCTGGCACGCGAAGCGCTTGACGCGGGCGACGAACCGTTCGGCTCGGTGCTCGTCGACGAGAGCGGCCGTGTGCTGCGCGAGGACCGGAACCGTGTCGGCGGCGGCGACGAGACGATGCATCCGGAGTTCGAGCTGGCACGCTGGGCGGCGAGGAACATGACCGCGGATGCCCGCGCCACAGCCACCGTCTACACGTCGGGGGAGCACTGCCCGATGTGCTCGGCGGCTCACGCTTGGGTCGGGCTGGGGAGGATCGTGTACGCCGCGTCCGCCGCACAGACCAACGGATGGCGCGCCGCGCGCGGACTCCCTGCCGGCCCCGTCGAGCGCCTCCCGATTTCAGTGGTCGCGCCGGGCATCCCGACCGACGGACCAGCGCCCCAGCTCGAGGCGACCCTCCGCGACCTTTTCGAGCAGCAGGCTATCCGCGCGCTGCGCCGTATGTAGCGCGCGCCTCGCGCCAGCCAGAGCCCGGCGCGGGGTCAGCGGGCGTCAAGCTCGTGGATGCGCAGGGCGACGATCCGTTGGATCGTCGACTCGCTGAGCGGATGCGCGGGGTCGAAATGCAGTGTCGCGCCTTTCAGCGTTCCCTCGTCCAGCATTCCGGCGAGGGCTTTCGCGGCAGGCGGGCTCATGAGCAGCAGGCTGCATTGGGTTGACGTGGCGGAGAGACCGACGAGGCCGTGCCCACGGTATGTGAAGATGGGGACGCGGTAGCTGATCACCTGTTCGACATCGGGGATGGCCGCGACCAGGCGGTCGCGCACGACGCGGAGAGAACTGCCGAATGGTTCGGGCATCCGCTCGAGATATTCGTCGACGGTTGCCGCCTCGATGCCGCGCGCCATGTCATCGCCCCCACATCCGCTGCACTCAGTGCGCGAACGCGAGGTCTGCCGGAGCGTCGGCCGGCTTGCGGATGAAGAACGACCCGACAACGCCGAACACTGAGATGATCGCGCCGGCGAGGAACGCCATGCGGACACCGCCCGCGGCGGCGGCGTCTGCCGAAGCGCCCCCGGCGAGGAGCGTGGCGGTCTGCGCCGACATGATCGCGACGAACAGGGCGGTGCCGGCCGCGCCGGCGACCTGCTGGACGGTGCCGACGAGCGCGCTCGCGTGCGAGTAGAGGTGCGGCGTGACAGCGCCGAGGCCGGCGGTGAACAACGGGGTGAACATGAGTGCGAGGCCGATGCTCAGCACCACATGTGCGCACAGCAGCAGGTAGGGGGACGTGTCTTCGGTCACCATCGTGAGCGCCCACATGACGGCGCTGACCAGGATCGACCCGGGCACGACGAGCACTGTTGGGCCGAACCGGTCGTACAGCCGGCCAACGAACGGCGCGAGCACGCCCATGATCAGACCGCCGGGGAGGAGAAGCAGGCCCGTCGCGAGCGGCTGGAGGTGCAGCACCTCCTGCAGGTAGATCGGCAGCACGATGATCGTGCCGAACAGGGATGCCGTGCTGATCGCCATCAGAACGATGGCGACCGTGAAGATCGGGAACCGGAACGTGCGCAGGTCGAGCAGTGCGCGATCCTTGCGCTGGAGGAGGAGCTGGCGGGCGATGAAGGACGCGAGTGAGATCACTCCGACGCCGAGCGCCACCCACATCGGAACATTCACTCCGCCGATCTCGCCCGGCACGGGACCGACCTGTCCGATCTGGGTGAGGCCGTAGACGAGTCCACCGAAACCGAACGCCGACAGGATGACCGAGAAGACGTCGATCGGCACCTTTTCGGGTTCGCTCACGTTCTCGACACGGCGGATGCCGATCAGCAGCATCACGAGCGCGATCGGAAGCACGATGATGAAGATCCACCGCCACGACAGCGAGTTGAGAATGACGCCTGCGATAGTCGGACCGATCGCCGGAGCGACGGAGATCACGATGGAGACGTTGCCCATCGTGCGCCCGCGGCTGGCAGCCGGAACGAGCGTCATCAGGGTCGTCATCAGCAGCGGCAGCATGATCGCGGTGCCCGATGCCTGAACCACCCGCGCGAGGAGCAGGATCGGGAAGCCGGGGGCGACAGCTGCGATGGCGGTACCGAGGGAGAACAGGGACATCGCCGCGATGAAGATCGGGCGGGTGTTGAAGCGCTGCAGCAGGAACCCGGTGATGGGGATCACCACCGCCATCGTCAGCATGAACGCGGTCGACAGCCACTGTGCGGCGATCGCCGTGATCTGCAGGTCGACCATCAGCTTGCGGATCGCCACGCTCATGATCGTCTCGTTGAGGATCACGACGAACGTCGCGGCCAGCATCAGCCAGATCACCCGGTTGTTGCGGGCAGTGTGATCGGGTGCGGCGGCCGGTGCATCGTCGATGACATCGACGGAAGGAGCCTCTTTCTCAGTCACGCGTTCCACAGTATCGAGAGCCGCCGACATGGAGCGTTGCCGGCAGATTAACTCTGCCGATGTTCACTCACTGCGTAATCGACGCGACGGTTTCGACGGCCTCGGCCACCGCATCCGCCACCACCGCCAGGTCGGCCGCGCCGACCTCCGGGCTCCACGAGAACCGCACCGCCGTCTGTGCGACCTCGTCGTCGAAGCCCAGCGCGAGGAGCACGTGAGACGCCTCGTCACTGCCGGCCGCACACGCAGATCCGCTGGAGCTGACGATCCCGCGCCGTTCCAGCTCCAGCAGCACGCTCTCGCCGCTCGTTCCGGGGAACACGAACGATGCCGTGGCCGGCAGTCGAAGCGTCGGATGACCGGTCAGCGCGGCGCGCGGCACCCGAGCCAGCACCGCCGCCACGAACGCATCCCGTGCGTCAGCGGCCGCATCTGCCCGGGACTGCCTCCCGGCCGCGCCCAAGCGGATCGCAGCGGCGAGGCCGACCGCGCCGGCCACGTTCTCGGTGCCTGAGCGGCGCCCGCGCTCCTGGCCGCCGCCGTGGATGACCGGCTCGAGCGGGATGCGGCCGCGCACGAACAGCGCGCCGACACCTTTCGGGGCTCCCAGCTTGTGGCCCGAGATGCTGAGTGCGTCGACACCGAGCGCCGACGTGTCGAGGTCGAGCCAGCCCGCCGCCTGGACCGCATCCGTATGAAAGGGAATCCCACGCTGTCGCGCGATCGCGGCGAGCCCGGCAACCGGCTGCACCGTTCCCACTTCATTGTTCGCGAGCATCACCGTGGCGAGGGTGGTGTCGCCGCGGAGGGCTGCAGCGAAATCGGCGGGGTCGACGAGCCCGGTCGCGTCGACGTCGACGAACGTCGCCTCGAAACCGTGGATGCGCCGCAGGTAGTCGATGGATTCGAGCACCGCCTCGTGCTCGATGCGCGTGGTGACGATGTGCCTGCCGCGCGGCGTCGCGAGTGCGATTCCTTTGACGGCCAGGTTGTCCGCTTCGGTGCCTCCCGAGGTGAAGACGACATCCGATGGCCGGCAGCCGAGCCAGTCGGCGACGGTCGCGCGCGCGCCGGCAAGCGCCCGGGCGGCGGATTCCCCGACCGTGTGGTGACTCGACGGATTGCCGAAGTCGCCGGTGAGGTATGGCCACATCGCCTCGAGAACTTCGCGGCGCACGGCGGATGTCGCCGCCGCATCCAGGTACATCACGGCGTCGCCGCACTCTCGTCCGCGCCAGCACCAGCCTCAGCGCCCGCGCCCGTATCCGCATCCGCGATGCCCACATCCAGCCCGAGGTCGAGCGCACGAACGCTGTGCGTCAGCGCGCCGACCGAGATCACATCGACGCCGGTCTCGGCAATAGACCGCACCGTCGACAGGTTGACGTTGCCGCTCGCCTCGACGAGGGCGCGGCCGGCGACGAGCGCAACCCCCTCGCGCAGCTGATCGATCGTGAAGTTGTCGAGCATGATCGTGTCGACGCCGGCCGCCAGAACGGGCTCGATCTGGTCGATGCGATCCACTTCGACTTCGAGGTGTGTCGTGTGCGAGAGCTGCGCACGCACCGCACGGAGCGCATCCGTCACGCTCAGTCCGCTCTGCGACGTCAGCACGGCCAGGTGGTTGTCCTTGGCCATCACGGCGTCGGACAACGAGAAGCGGTGGTTCTGGCCTCCACCGGACCGCACGGCGTGGCGCTCGAAGGCACGGAGCCCGGGCGTCGTCTTCCTCGTGTCGACGATGCGTGCGCGGGTGTGCGCGATCTCGCTCACGTACCGGGCGGTCAGCGTTGCGATGCCGCTCATCCGCTGCACCAGGTTCAGGCCGACGCGCTCCGCCTGCAGCACGGCGCGGGCGCGACCGGAGACGACCGCGAGCACTGCGCCCTTCTCGAACCGTTCACCGTCTGCGACGAGCAGTTGGGTGCGGATGCCCGGGTCTGTGGCCGTCATGGCCGCGGCGAACACGGCCCCGCCGCTGAACACCCCGGGCTCGCGTGCGACCAGGCGCGCTGTGGCATATGCCGTTTCGGGAATGAGCAGCTCAGAGGTGATGTCGCCCCAGGGCGCATCCTCGAGCAGGGCGGCCCTGACGACGGTATCGATGATCTGGGGGGTCAGCACGGTACGGTCACCTCTCTGGCGTGGATGAGCTGCAGCGCGAACGCGTCGCGGGGGGCCGGGAAGTCCGAACGGAAATGTGCCCCGCGCGACTCCTCGCGCTCGAGTGCAGACGAGACGAGGATGCGTGCGAGCTGCAGCAGGTTGGCGTCTTCCCGTTCGCCGCGGGTCGGTGTCTCCGATTCGCTCGCGCGCCATCCGTCGAGTGTGCGCAGCGCCTCCTCGAGCCCTTCGCGTGAACGGTGCACGCCGGCGGCCGACCACATCAGCGCCTGGAGCTGCGCGCGGTCGACGGTCGTGGCCGCCTCCGGCCTGCCCCAGGACCCGTCGGCAACGGATGCCGCCCCGACCCCGCGCGTCCACCCGGCCCCCTGCTCTCGCCACTCCCACACCGCGGGAACTCCGCCCGCCAGGTCGCCCGCGGCCCGGTGGGCGAAGACGATGCTCTCCAGCAGGGAGTTCGACGCCAGCCGGTTCGCGCCGTGCGCTCCGGTGCAGGCGACCTCGCCGACCGCGTAGAGCCCTGGCACCGTTGAGCGCCCGCGCGTGTCCGTGGCTACGCCGCCCATCCAGTAGTGGGCCGCCGGCGTGACCGGGATCGGTACGCGCGACCAGTCGTAGCCTGCGCGACGACACGCTGCGTCGATCGTCGGGAAGCGGTGTGCCAGGAATCCGGCGCCGAGACCGGTCGCATCGAGGAGCACCGGCTTGCCGCCCTGAGCTGCCATCTCCACGGCGATGCCGCGGGCGACGACGTCGCGCGGCGCCAGCTCGGCGGCCGGGTGCACGTCGAGCATGAACCGTTCGCCGGCAGCGTTGCGCAACACGGCGCCTTCGCCCCGCACCGCCTCGGATACAAGGAAGGAGCCTCCGGTCGCCAGCGCCGTTGGGTGGAACTGGTAGAACTCGACATCGGCCAGCTCCGCTCCCGCGCGCCAGGCCGCCGCCACGCCGTCGCCGGTGGTCACCGTCGGGTTCGTGGTGTGCAGGAACAGCTGCCCGGCCCCGCCGCTGGCGAGCACCACGGCATCCGCCTCAATGGTGAGCGCCGTTCCGTTCTCGAGAAGCACCTCGACCCCCGCGGCGTGCCCTGCGTCGTCGATGACGATGTCCGTGAGGAACGTGTGCTCGAGCACCCGGGTGGCGGATGCCCGCACAGCCCGCACGAGCGCTCGCTCGATCTCCGCGCCGGTCGCGTCGCCGCCTGCGTGCAGCACCCGCGCGTGCGAATGGGCCGCCTCCAGCCCGCGCGCGAGCTCCGAACCCGTGGTGTCGAAGCGGACTCCGAGATCGAGGAGGTCGCGGATGCGCCCGGGCGCCTCGCTGCACAGCACCTCGACCGCTTCGGCATCGCCGAGACCTGCGCCCGCGGCGAGCGTGTCGGCCACGTGCTCTTCAACGCTGTCGTCGGGGAAGACCACCGCGGCAATGCCGCCCTGCGCGTATGCCGTGTTGCTTTCGGCGAGCTCAGCCTTCGTCACGACCGTCACGTCGTGGAACCGGCTCGTTTCGAGAGCCGCGATCAGTCCGGCGACACCGCTGCCGACGACGACCACCCGGGACATGTCAGGCCGCCATCGTCGTGTTCGGCTTGGCCGCGAGCATGCGCTCGAGCGCCACGCGCGCCGGTGCGGCGACGTCGTCCGTCACCGTGATCCGGTTGCGGATCTCGCCGTGCACGAGACCCTCGAGCACCCAGGCGAGATAGCCGGGGTGGATGCGGTACATCGTCGAGCACGGGCACACGACCGAGTCGAGGCAGAAGATCGTGTGCTGCGGGTACTCCGCGGCGAGCCGCTGCACGAGGTTGATCTCGGTGCCGATCGCGAACGTCGACCCGGCAGGAGCCGCCGCGATCGCCTTCACGATGTAGTCCGTCGAGCCGTATTCGTCGGCCGCGTCGACCACGGGCATCGGGCATTCCGGGTGCACGATGACGCGGACATCCGGGTACTGCGCCCGCGCAGCCTCGATCTGACCGACGGTGAAACGCTTGTGAACGGAGCAGAACCCGTGCCAGAGGATCACGCGGGCATCGGCCAGAGCCGCCGTGTCGTTCCCGCCGAACGGCTTGCGCGGGTTCCAGAGCGGCATCTGTTCCAGCGGAACGCCCATCGCCTTGGCGGTGTTGCGCCCCAGGTGCTGGTCGGGAAAGAAGAGCACCCGCTGGCCGCGCTCGAAGGCCCACTTCAGCACGGTCTCCGCGTTCGACGACGTGCAGACGATGCCGCCGTGCTCGCCGCAGAAGCCTTTGAGGGCGGCGGACGAGTTCATGTAGGTGACCGGGATGACCGGCATGCGGCCGTCGGCATCCGGCTCTGTTCCGTAGAGTTCCTCGAGCTGCTCCCAGCACTCGGAGACCGAGTCGATGTCGGCCATGTCCGCCATCGAGCATCCTGCCGCGAGGTTGGGGAGGATGACCGCCTGCTCCGGCCGCGACAGCAGGTCGGCGGTCTCGGCCATGAAATGCACGCCGCAGAAGACGATCGCCTCGGCTTCGGGCTTCGCCTTTGCCGCGTTCGCGAGCTGGAACGAGTCGCCGACGAAGTCCGCGTACTGCACGACTTCGTCGCGCTGGTAGAAGTGGCCGAGCGTCACGACGCGATCGCCGAGCGTGGCTTTGGCGGCGAGGATGCGGTCGTGCAGCTCATCCGCGCTTGCTGTGCGGTACTCCTCGGGCAGTTCGCCCTGTCGGGGCGCCGCCGCGGGGATGGGGTCGGCCATCGAGGCGCCCGGACCGTAGCCCGGCTCCTGCAGGTCGAACACCCAGGGGCCGTCGGCGAGGTCGGGGCTGCACGTCTCGCCGCCGGTCGCGCCGCTGGCGATGAGCTGGATGGTGGTGTCGACCGATGCGGTGATGCTCATGCGTACTGTCCTTCGTCGTTCAGGTGCTCGGAGTCTTCTGTCGGGATCGGGGGGCGTGCGCTCGGCCGGGGGAGCGGGCCCTGGTCGGCCAGGTCGATCGCCGAGTTGTAGCGATAGAGGCGCGGGGGCCGGTGGCGGGTGCCGCTCAGTACTTCGTCGGTGGCCACGACCGCGTTCGACGCCTCGATCGCCCGCCGGAAGTTCGCCGGGTCGAGCGCGCGCCCGAGCACGGCCTCGTGCACCTCGCGAAGCTGCGCGAGCGTGAACGTCTCGCCGAGGAACGCGTGAGCGATGCGGCTGTACTCCATCTTGTTGCGCAGACGCCAGAGGGCGTATTCGACGATGAGGTTGTGGTCGAAAGCCAGTTCGGGCAGGTCGTCGGCGGGGAACCACCGCACGTTCTCGCCGACGCTGGCCTGCTCCGCTTCCTCGTTGCGCACGAGCGCCCAGTACACGATCGAGACGACGCGGCCGCCGGACGAACGCCCGACGTCACCGAACGCGTAGAGCTGCTCCAGGTAGCGCGGCGTGAGCCCCGTGGTCTCGTTGAGCGAGCGGGCGGCGGCGGCGGCCAGGTCCTCGTCGCTGCGCAACGGGCCGCCCGGGAGGGCCCAGCTGCCTTCGAACGGGGTGCGGATGCGGCGCACCAGCGGGAGCCAGACGGTCGCCAGGTCGGCCTCGTCTTCTCGCCGGAGCGCGAAGATCACCGTCGAGACCGCGAGTGTTGCGCTCGCGTGCCCGGGCATCCGCTGCTCGTTCGGGACCATGGGTTCCTTCGCTTGATCTCTAAGGGTCATCATGACTCTAAGTGTTGACCCATCTTAGTGTCAACCTGACCCGAAGTGCGAATCGAAGCTTCACGCCTGCGCGATCGGCCGGCTTTTGCCGCGAGTCCGCGCTTCAAGCGACAAGACTGTCCGATCGTCACAGTGAGGTGGGTGACCATCCGCGTGCGATGAGGATCGTCCGAAGTTGGGCAAGGAACGTGTCCAGCCTCCGGAGCTGCTCGGCGCCGATCCGGAAAACGTGTTCTCCAGCGTCGAAAAGGGCTGCCGTGCGGATGAGGTCGGGCACTGACTCCCGCAGCGCGTGCATCCCGCGTCCGGAACGGGCCGTGCCGCACCACCCGAGGCCTCCCACCATGCCCTTTCGACGCCCGGGCCTCCGATTCTCTCCACAGGTCGCCCGACCCGGCCTTCGTCAGGCACCTTCTGCCGCTGCATCGCGCGCTCAGCGACAAAATGAGCCCGATCGCGAGGTCGGTGCCGGCGCATGCGCAGGCGAGGCGGCATGGCGCCGCCTGTGCGCGCGTCGCGGTATGCTGACAGGGCGTCTGCGCGAATGAGTACAGGCGCTGAGAAAGCCAACTGAATACTGGGCCATCGAGGTCGATGCGGGAGAGCCGGCGGCACGCGAGTGCACGACCGGCACCGAAGGAGCAATCCTCCCCGACAATCTCTCAGGTACGCGTACCGCATCGGACTGGCCACTCTGAAAAGCAGAACTGCACGCCGACCAGGCGTGGCAGTCCTCGCCCACGGTGAAAGTCGCGACCCGCGAGGGCGCGGTGAAACTCTCAGGCCGGATGACAGAGGGGGAGTTCTTGTGCAGACCCGTGACGCGGGTCTGCCGCACTCTCGATTCGGCCCCGGCCGGCGAAGACCGGAGAACTCATGACCTCGCACGACACCGACGCCAGCGGCACGGGCGCCGACACCAGCGCCACCGAGACCAGCACCGAACGCTTGTCCCCCCTCCACGATGCGCATGTCGACGCCGGCGCCTCGTTCACCGACTTCGCAGGCTGGCAGATGCCGGTCCGCTATTCGAGCGACCTCGCCGAGCATCACGCCGTGCGCACCGCTGCCGGGCTCTTCGACCTGTCGCATATGGGCGAGATCTTCGTCGTCGGCCCGGAGGCCGCTGAGGCTCTCGATTACGCACTGGCCGGCAAGCTCTCGGCGATCTCGGTGGACCAGGCGAAGTACAGCCTGCTGCTCTCCCGATCAGGCGGGATCGTCGACGACCTCGTCGTCTACCGCACCGGCGACGACCGCTTCATGGTCGTCGCGAATGCGTCGAATCGCGCGATCGTCGCCGAGGAGCTGCGCGACCGCACCGCACCGTTCGAAGCCGAGGTATTCGATGAGAGCGACGAGATCGCCCTCATCGCCGTGCAAGGGCCGGCAGCGTTGTCGATCCTCGCCGCGGTCCGCGAGTTCGCTGTCGAAGGCGGGGCGCTCGACGGCGACGGGTTCGCCGAGAAGCTCGACACACTCAAGTACTACTGGTCGTTCGCAGCGACGTTCGACCAGCATCCGGTGCTCGTCGCCCGCACCGGCTACACCGGCGAGGACGGCTTCGAACTGTATGTCTCGCCCGACATCGCCCGCACGGTCTGGGATGCGCTGCTCGAGGCCGGTTCCGAGCAGGGTCTCGTCCCCGCCGGTCTCGCCAGCCGCGACACGCTCCGACTCGAGGCCGGTATGCCGCTGTACGGCCACGAGCTCGATCTCGGCACGTTCCCCGCGCAGGCGGGTCTCGGCCGCGTGGTCAACCTGGCGAAGGAGACGGATTTCGTCGGCCGCGCGGCGAGCGAGGTCGGTCCGGACTCGACGGCGCCGGTGCTCGTCGGCCTGATGGGCCACGGCAAGCGCGCCGCGCGGGCGGGCTACCCGGTCTATGCGTCCGACGCGGCGACCGACGCCGATGAGACCGTCGGCGTCGTCACCAGCGGCGCCCTCTCGCCGACCATCGGTGTGCCGATTGCGATGGCATACGTCGCCCCCGCGTTCGCGCGGCCCGGAACGGAACTCCACGTCGACATCCGCGGCACCCGCCTCGGTTTCACCGTCACCGCCCTCCCCTTCTACAGCAGAAAGAAGAACTGAACATGGCTGCTCCGCAGGATCTCCAGTACACCGCCGAGCACGAGTGGATCCTCGTCGACGGCGACACCGCGACCGTGGGAATCACCGCCTACGCCGCCGAGAAGCTGGGCGATGTCGTGTTCGTCGAGCTGCCCACCGTCGGCAGCGACATCGCCGAGGGCAAGGTCGTCGGCGAGATCGAGTCCACGAAGTCGGTCGGCGAGCTGTTCGCTCCGGTGAACGGCACGGTCGCCGAGGTGAACGACGCCGTCGTCGCCGCACCGGAGCTCGTCAACAGCGATCCCTTCGGCGAAGGCTGGCTGGTCAAGGTCACGTTCTCTGCTCTTCCCACCCTTCTCAGCTACGAGGAATACTCCGCCATCATCGGCGAGTGAGGCTTACCACCCCAATGACAGAACTGTTCTCCTCGCGTCACATCGGCACGGATGACGACGCGCAGTCCACCATGCTCGATCTCCTCGGCTTCGACAGCGTCGAGGAGCTCGTCAAGGCCGCCGTGCCCACCTCGATCCAGCTCGACGAGTCGCGGGTGTCCGCATTGCCGTCACCCGCAAGCGAACGCGCGGCGCTCGCCGAACTGCGCTCGATCGCGTCGCGCAACACCGTCAACCGTCCGCTGATCGGTCTCGGCTATTACGGCACCGTCACCCCAGCCGTCATCAAGCGGAACGTGCTCGAGAATCCGAGTTGGTATACGGCGTACACCCCGTATCAGCCCGAGATCTCGCAGGGCCGCCTCGAGGCGCTGATCAACTTCCAGACGATGGTCGCCGACCTGACCGGTCTCGACACGGCGAACGCGTCGATGCTCGACGAGGGAACAGCGGTCGTCGAAGGAATGCTGCTGGCCCGTCGCGCCTCCAAGGTCGCGTCGAAGCGTTTCATCGTGGACGCGGACACCTTCCCGCAGACGCTCGCGCTGCTGCAGAACCGAGCGGATGCGGTGGGCATCGACCTCGCCGTCCTCGACCTGCACAGCGTCGACGCCTCGTCTCCCGAACTCGCCGACGCCTTCGGCATCTTCGTGCAGTACCCGGGCGCTTCCGGCCGGGTCTGGAACCCGGGCGACGTGATCGCGGCAGCGAAGTCCACCGGCGCCGTCGCCGTAGTGGCCGCCGACCTCCTCGCCCTCACGCTCCTGACGTCGCCCGGCGAGCTCGGAGCGGACGTCGCAGTCGGTACCAGCCAGCGCTTCGGCGTGCCCCTCGGCTTCGGCGGTCCGCACGCCGGCTACATGGCGGTTCGCGCAGGCCTCGAACGGCAGCTCCCGGGCCGCCTGGTCGGCGTCTCGCAGGATGCCGTCGGCAAGCCCGCGTACCGCCTCACCCTTCAGACCCGCGAACAGCACATCCGGCGCGAGAAGGCCACCTCGAACATCTGCACGGCCCAGGTCCTCCTCGCCGTCATGGCCGGCATGTATGCCGTGTACCACGGTCCCCGTGGGCTGAAGGCGATCGGGCTCTCCGTGCATTCCGCTGCCGGCGCCGTCGCGGCAGCCCTGCGCGACGCGGGCGTCGACGTGCGCTCGGAGTCGTACTTCGACACGCTCGAGATCGCTGTCGCAGATGCGGATGCGACCGTGCGTCGTGCTCATGAGCGCGGCATCCTGCTCCACGGCGTCGACGCCGTGACCGTCGCGCTCAGCATCGACGAGCCGTCCGCAGACGACATCCGCACCGGAACCCTGCTCGCTGAGCTCGTCGACGTGTTCGCGCCCGGCTCGGCACCGATGGTGACGGATTCGGCTGCGGCAGGCGGCTTCCGTTCGTTCGATGCGTCGCTCGAACGGGCATCCGCGTACCTGACACACCCGGTGTTCAACACGCACCATTCCGAGACGGCGATGATGCGGTACCTCAAGTACCTCGCCGACAAGGACTACGCACTCGACCGCGGCATGATCCCCCTCGGCTCGTGCACGATGAAGCTCAACGCCGCGACCGAGATGGAAGCGGTGACCTGGCCGGAGTTCGCGAGCATCCACCCGTTCGCTCCCGCGTCGGATGTCGACGGCTACCTGCACCTGATCGACCAGCTCGAGACGTGGCTGGCCGATGTCACCGGCTACGACTCGGTGTCGCTGCAGCCGAACGCGGGCAGCCAGGGTGAGCTCGCCGGCCTGCTGGCGATCCGCGGCTACCACCGTTCGCGCGGCGACCTGCAGCGCACGGTGTGCCTGATCCCGCAGAGCGCGCACGGCACGAATGCGGCATCCGCCGTCCTCGCCGGGATGTCGGTCGTGGTCGTGGCCTGTGACGACCTGGGCAACGTCGACCTCGACGACCTGCATGCGAAGATCGACGCGAACGCCGACGCGCTTGCCGCGCTGATGGTGACCTACCCGTCGACCCACGGCGTGTACGAACACGAGATCGCGGCGATCAACCAGGCCGTCCACGACGCCGGGGGACAGGTCTACGTCGACGGTGCGAACCTCAACGCTCTCCTCGGTTTCGCCCGGTTCGGCGACTTCGGCGGAGATGTCAGCCACCTGAACCTCCATAAGACGTTCTGCATTCCGCACGGCGGCGGCGGCCCCGGTGTCGGTCCTGTCGCCGCGAAGGCTCACCTCGCGCCGTTCCTGCCCGGGCACCCGCTCGCGCAGCGCGCCGACCACTACCTCGGCGGCGAAGGACGTGCCGTGCACGCCGGCGGGCCGGTCTCGTCAGCGCCGTACGGCAGCCCGAGCATCCTGCCGATCAGCTGGGCGTACGTACGGATGATGGGCGAGGAGGGCCTCACCCGGGCGACGGGTGCTGCGGTGCTCGCGGCGAACTACATAGCGGCCCGCCTGCGCGAACACTACCCGGTGCTGTACGCGGGCGACAACGGCCTCGTCGCCCACGAGTGCATCCTCGACCTGCGCCCGCTCACCGAAGCAACGGGAGTGACCGTGGACGATGTCGCAAAACGCCTGATCGACTATGGTTTCCACGCCCCGACGATGAGCTTCCCGGTTGCGGGGACACTGATGGTCGAGCCGACCGAGAGCGAAGACCTGGGGGAGCTGGACCGCTTCGTCACGGCCATGATCTCGATCAAGGCCGAGGCGGATGCGGTGAAAGCCGGATCGTGGCCGGCCGACGACAACCCGCTCCGTGGCGCTCCGCACACCGCCGAGTCGGTCGTCGTGGGCGAGTGGTCGCACCCGTATTCGCGGGAGCAGGCGGTCTACCCCGTGCCCGGCCTCGTGCGCTCGAAGTACTGGCCGCCGGTGCGCCGCATCGACCAGGCCTGGGGTGACCGCAACCTCTTCTGCGCCTGCCCGCCGCCCGAGGCATTCGCATAAGAGCACCCTCGCCTGGTGGTCAGCGGAACAGCGCAGGCCACCAGGTGACGGCGAGGGGATAGCCGACGAACGACGCGATGTCGATGATCCAGTGCGCGATGACGAGCGGCATCACTCGGCCCCACCGGGTGTAGCACCACCCGAAGACGACCCCCATCGCGAAGTTGCCGAAGAAGGGGCCGATGCCCTGGTAGAGGTGATAGCTGCCCCGCAGCGTTGCCGCCCCGAGGATGATCGCCCAGCGCGACCATCCGAGCTGCCTCAGCCGCGTGAAGAGGTAGCCGACGACGATGACCTCCTCCTGGAGCGCTGCCCGCAGCGCAGCGAGGATGAGGATGGGTACCGTCCACCAGTGGCTGTCGAGGGGGGCCGGGATGACATTGACCGTCAGCCCGAGCGCCCGCCCGACGAAGTAGAGAACGAGCCCGGGAACGCCGATGACCGCCACCAGCGCGAGGCCGCCCAGCACATCCCTCCCGGGCTGGGCGAAGTCGAGGCCGATGCGGCGGAACGTGCTCCTGCCCGGGCGCCAGAGCAGGTAGATGACGAGCGCGACGGCGAAGAGATCGAAGAAGATCGCCAGGAACTGGTAGGTGAAGTCGAGCCACTCACGGGTCGATTGCGAGCCGTTGATCGTCGCCGACTGATTGGACAGCGGAGTCCCGGCCGTCAGTCGCGCGATGATATTGACGACGGAATAGATGGCGGATGCCCCGAGCGAGAGCCCGAGGACGATCGCGACTTCCCACCACAGCCGCGGTCGGTCCTCCCGCGCCACTGCCGTCTCTGACTGCCACGGCGTCAGCGCCTTCGCTTTCTCCATAGGGGAATCCTCCCAGTTCGCGCATACCACCGGGAACATGCTGCGCAAAGGCAATTTGTTGCAGGATGCCAAGCCAATATGCAGCTTTCGTGTGCTCTATGCAAAAAACCGGCGACTGAGTTACCAGTGTGTAACGTTTCCGCGCCCCGTTTTGCATTCCCAGTCAACCGTACCTATGGTCATTCTTATCCAGCGCGGTGCGGGTGACTCGCGCGCCCATGCCGTCGCACACTTCGCACAGGAGGAACATTGCACATCCAAGGAAGAAAGGTCAGGCACGCCGCTACCGCTATCGCCATTGTCGGCGTCGCAGCAGTTGCGCTCACAGCCTGCACCACGTCCGGCAGCACGGGTCAGTCGACAGCTGCCCATGGCGGCACGGTGACCGTCGCAGTCGTCAACGACTTCACGTCGTTCAACTCGCAGACGCCGCAGGGCAACCTGGACACCAACGGCCAGGTCGGATACCTGGATGGCTCGTACGGCACGGGCTTCCAGTACATCGACAACAACTTCAAGATCGTCCACGACGACAAGTTCGGCAAGTTCGAGAAGGTCAAAGACAACCCGCTGACCGTCAAGTACACGCTCAACAAGGACGACAAGTGGTCCGATGGACAGCCCGTCACTGCTGACGACATGGTCCTCGGCTGGGCGATCCAGTCCGGCTACTACGACTCCGCCACGATCGACCAGGCCAGCGGCAAGGTCACCAAGGGCACCCAGTACTTCCAGTACGCCGGCAGCACCGTGGGCCTCGACCAGACCGCCTTCCCGACGATCGGTGACAACAACACGTCGATCACCCTCACCTACGCCAAGCCGTACGTGGACTGGGAGCTCGTCGACCCGATGGCGCAGCCTGCACACATCGTCGCCAAGAAGGCCGGCCTCAGCAACGCCGCCGCGCTGACGTCGCTGCTGAAGAACCTGCCCCACGGCGACAAGTCCAACCCGGCCGCTCCGGACCCGACGCTGAAGAAGGCTGCTGACTTCGTCAACACCGGCTACGACGTCACTGCGATGCCGACCGACAAGGACCTGCTGGTCGCCAGCGGCCCGTTCGTCGTCGACTCGTGGACCCCCGGCCAGTCGCTCACCATGGTGCAGAACAAGTACTACGCGGGCGGCCTCAAGCCGAACGTGGACAAGATCGTGTTCCGCTTCATCGGCGATGCAAGCGCCCAGGTCACCGCTCTCCAGAACGGTGAGGTCGATGTCATCAACCCGCAGGCGTCGGCTGACACGCTGACCGCTCTGAAGAACACCACCGCAAAGGTGCTCGCGGGCGACCAGGCGTCGTACGACCACCTCGACCTGACCTTCAGCAAGTCCGGCGTCTTCTCGGATCCCAATGTCCGCAAGGCGTTCTTGCTGACGATCCCGCGCCAGCAGATCCTGGACTCGATCGTCACCCCGGTGAACCCGAAGGCCAAGGTCCTGAACTCGCAGATCTTCCTCCCCAACCAGACGGAGTACGCGGATTCGGTCAAGCAGAACGGTTCTGACGCTTACAACAAGGTCGACATCGCAGGCGCCAAGACGCTCCTCGCGGGCAAGACCCCGACCGTGAGCATCATGTACAACACCAACAACCCGAACCGTGTCGACGAGTTCCAGGCCATCCAGGCATCTGCCACGAAGGCCGGATTCAAGATCGTCAACGCGGGCAACCCGGACTGGTCGAAGAAGCTGGGCGACGGCTCGTACGACGCCGTGCTGTTCGGCTGGATCTCGCCTGGTGCAGGTACACAGCAGCTGACCCAGGTCTTCGGTCCTGTCGGCTCGGGTGGTAACTACAACAACTACTCGGGCACGGGTGAGCTTGCCAACTCGACCCAGACCATGACGGACAAGAACAACCTGGTCCAGACCGAGAACAAGATCGACAAGCAGACCTTCAGCGACGCTTACGGTCTGCCGCTGTTCCAGCTGCCCGGCATCTTCGGTGTCAGCACCCGCGTGGACGGTGTGAAGTACAACGGTGGCCAGAGCGGTCCGTTCTGGAACTTCTGGCAGTGGTCGGTCAAGGCTTCCAAGAAGTAGCCTTCGACTGATTCGGTCCCCGGGGCCTCGGCCTCGGGGACCAAAAACCCACTCGGGGCGCTGAAGCGAAAAGCTTCAGCGCCCCGTACCATGAATACGTTCGCGCGACCCGCGAATACAATGTCAGGTGCCCGTCCCCGACCCCGGGATGGTCAGGTCCATTCAGCGGATCGTGGTGCCGTTCCAGATAGGTAGTCATTCAATGGTGAGCTTTATTCTGAGACGAATTCTCGTCTCGATTCTCATCCTCATCGCCGCATCGTTCCTGATGTACATGCTTGTGGCGTATTCGGTGGACCCGCTCGCGGATCTCCGCCAGAGCAACAACCCGAACAAGGAAGCGCTGATCTCGGCGCGTGTCCAGCTTCTTCACCTCGATATCGCGCCGCCGCTGCGCTGGGCAGTGTGGCTCGGCGGGGCAGCGAAGTGCCTCATCCCGTTCGCGAACGCGTGCGATCTTGGTTCGACGATCTCGAACGCACAGGTGACCGACATCCTTCCCCAGGCGCTCGGCTCCACCATCCAGCTCGTGACGCTTGCCCTCGTGCTCGCTGTCGTCTTCGGAATCTCGATCGGTATCATCACCGCTCTCCGCCAGTACAGCGGGCTCGACAACACGATGACGTTCATCAGCTTCTTCCTGTACTCCCTCCCCGCGTTCCTCGTCGCGGTGCTGCTCAAGGAGTTCGTGGCGCTCGGCTTCAACAACTTCCTCGCAGACCCTGTGATCAGCTGGTACTGGCTCGTGATCATCGGCGTCCTGATGGGCGCGATCTTCCAATCATTGGTGGGCGGCGATCGTCGACGGCGACTGATCGTGTTCGCGTCGGTGGGCGGCGCAACCTTCCTCCTGCTCTGGCTGATGTCGGCGACCGGCTGGTTCCTCACTCCTGGCCTCGGCCCGGTGGCGATGATCATCCTCATCGCGGGTATCGCGCTCGGCGCGACGGCGCTGATGGCAGGTCTTCAGAACCGCAAAGCGCTGATCACAGCCGGCATCAACGGTGCGATCGGCATCATCGCCTACTTTGCGATCCAGCCCCTGCTGAACATCTCCAGTGTCGCCACCATCGCGATCCTGGCGATCGTCACGCTCGCGGTCGGCCTGGTCAGCGGATGGCTGGTCGGCGGCTACGACCGCGGCCAGAACATGCGGGTCGGAGCGGTGACGGCCGTGCTGTCGGCGGCGCTCATCCTGGTCGACCGCTACATGCAGGCGTGGCCGCAGTACCTCCAGGACACGAACGGCCGCCCCATCGCTACGGTGGGGTCGTCGACGCCGAACCTCAGCGGCGACATCTGGGTCACCGGTCTCGACACCTTCACGCACCTTCTGCTGCCGACGATCGCGCTGCTGCTGATCTCGTTCGCGAGCTACACACGGTACTCGCGCGCCGGGATGCTCGAGGTGCTCAACCAGGACTACATCCGCACCGCACGCGCCAAGGGCCTCCCCGAGCGCACGGTTATCGTTCGTCACGCCTTCCGAAACGTGCTCATCCCGATCACGACCCTGGTCGCTTTCGACGTGGGGGCCCTGCTCGGCGGCGCGATCATCACAGAGAGAGTGTTCGCCATTCCCGGCATGGGCTTCCTCTTCAGCGCAGGGCTCAGCCGCGGCGATCTCAACCCCGTGATGGGCTACTTCGTCGTGATCGCGATCATGGCGATCCTGTTCAACTTCCTGGCCGACCTGGCCTATGCAAGCCTCGACCCGAGGGTGAGGGTCCGATAATGACCATCAACAACGAACCAGTCGTCATCGACGAACCGACCGTCGAGTCCAAGGCTCCGGAGAGCCAGGGGCGGATCATCTTTCGCCGCTTCATCGGCAACAAAATGGCCGTGACGAGCATCATCCTCGTCGTCTTCATCATCCTGTTCTCGATCTCGGCCATCGGGGTCGGACCGATCCACGGCTGGTGGAAGTACACCTACCAGGAGCTGAACCCGCAGGTGAACCAGGGCGCGCCGTCGCTGGACCACCCGTTCGGCCAGGACCGCATCGGCAAGGACTACTTCGCCCTCACCATGCGCGGAATCCAGAACTCGTTCATCGTGATGATCGTGCTGGGCGGGATCGCCTCCATCGTCGGCGTGGTGGTTGGAGCGGTCGCGGGTTACTACCGCGGGTTCGTCGACGCTCTGCTCATGCGTATCACCGACGTGTTCATCGTCATCCCGGCTCTCGTCATCGGCTCCGTGGTCGGACACTGGGCCGGTGGGCTCGGTGCCCCGCTGCTGGCGATCATGCTCGGGTTCTTCTCGTGGATGGGTATCGCCCGACTGGTACGAGGCGAATTCCTCTCGCTGCGTGAGCGCGAGTTCGTCGAGGCGGCGCGTGTCGCCGGCGCATCGGACCGTCGCATCATCTTCAAGCACATCCTGCCGAACGCCGCGGGGGTCGTGATCGTATCGTCGACCCTCATCATGGCGTCCGCCATCCTGCTGGAAACCGCGCTGAGCTTCCTCGGTTACGGCATCCAGGCGCCGGATGTGTCCCTCGGCCTGCTGATCAGCCAGAACGAGTCGGCCTTCCAGACCCGCCCGTGGCTGTTCTGGTGGCCCGGGCTCTTCATCGTGTCGCTCGCCCTGCTCGTCAACTTCGTCGGTGACGGCCTGCGCGACGCGTTCGACCCGCGTCACCGCCGGTTCAAGCTGCGCCAGATGCAGGAAGAGCTTCCCGAGCCCGGAGACGAGCGGGCATGACGTTCCCGGTGAACGCGGCCGGAGGACTGCTAGCCGACCAGGATCGCGACGACCGAGCCGGCCGCGAGTACGACCAGGACGATCGCCGTCGCCCAGTGGGTGGTCACGGTCACCTTCGTGGAGTCAGCGACGCCGGTCTCGAACGCGCCGCTTTCGCGCAGCCGGTCCCAGCGGCTGCGGATGAGGTAGGCCGCTTCGCCCGACTCGGTGCCGAGCAGGTCGCCGGGTCGAGCGGCATCGCCGTCGAGCGGCGCGCGGCTTCCGGCATTCTCGCTCCTCGACTTGGAGGCGCGGTAGCTGGAGGCGCGGCCCGGGGCAGGCGCAGCCCACGCGGCATAGCTGTGACCCGGCGTATAGAGGGTCAGGGCGTACTTGGTGTCCACATGGATCAGCGCCGACCAGGGAACGAAGACCGTGCGCAGCACATTGCGCAGGCGAACGCCCTCGTCGTCGACCTCGACCCGCGGGCTCCACAGCGCCTCCCACGCGAACAGCGCGACGAACGCCGCGGGCATCACGTACAACAACCGGACGCCCGTCCCCACGAACAGCAGGCTGCCCGTCATGAAGACGGCGAGCGCCCAGATGATGACGGCAAGGATGCGATTGAAGCGCGACGAGTAGACGTCGCGCCCGGCAGGAGCTTCGGTGGGCATGCGTCCATGCTGACAGCATCCGCAACGGTCGTCCAACGCAACACGATCTCGACGGCGACCACAGTCGCCCTGGAAGGAAACAGGATTTCATGACCGACACGACGACCGGGCAGATCCCCGTTCTCGAGGTCACCGACCTCAGCGTCGACTTCGGTGTCGACGGCACGTGGGTTCCCGCGGCCAAGAAGCTGAACTACTCGATCAATCCGGGCGAAGTCCTGGCCATCGTCGGCGAGTCCGGCTCGGGCAAGAGTGCGAGCTCGATGGCGATCCTCGACCTCCTGCCCGAGAACAGCCGCATCCGGGGGAGCATCAAACTCGACGGACGCGAACTGACCGGGCTGAAGCCGCAGCAGATGCGCAAGGTGCGCGGAGCCCAGATCGCGGTCATCTTCCAGGAGCCGATGACGGCGCTGAACCCCGTGTACACGATCGGATCCCAGATCGTGGAGACGCTGCGCATCCACTACGGCATGTCGCCGCACGAGGCACGCGAACGTGCACTCGAGCTGCTCGAGATGGTCGAGCTGCCCGACCCGCTGAAGGCGTACAACTCGTATCCTCACCAGCTCTCCGGCGGCCAGCGGCAGCGTGCGATGATCGCGCAGTCGATCTCGTGCGACCCCAAGCTCCTGATCGCGGATGAGCCGACGACGGCGCTCGACGTGACGGTGCAGGCGGAGATCCTGGACCTGCTCCGCAGTCTCCGGGACCGGCTCGACAGCGCCATCCTGCTCATCACCCACGACATGGGTGTCGTCGCCGACCTGGCCGACAACATCGCCGTCATGCGCAAGGGTGACATCGTCGAGACCGGCACCGTCGAAGCGGTCTTCGCCAACCCCACGCATCCGTACACGATCGCCCTCCTCGAGGCCGTTCCGCACCTCGGACAGCGTGGCGATGAAGAGATCGACACGACCGCAGCACTGGCCAGCGGCTCGGACAGCGCGACGAGTGCGGAGTTCGCCGAGCGCGTCGCAATCAACGAACGCCTCGCCGAAGAAGCGGCAGAGCTCGCCGAGCGCGACACCCGCAAGATCGTGGTCGAATTCCAGAACGTCGCGATCGAGTACCCGAAGCGCGGTCGCGTTCCCGCGTTCCGCGCGGCCGACCAGATCAATCTCCAGATCCGGGAAGGCGAGGTGCTCGGCCTGGTCGGCGAGTCCGGCTCTGGCAAGACCACGCTCGGCCGCGCCTCGATCGGCCTGCTGCCGATCGCGGAGGGCAAGCTCGTCGTCGCCGGGCAGGACATCTCGCACGCCACGCGCGACGAGATCCGGCAGCTCCACAAGAACGTCGGCATCGTCTTCCAGGACCCAGCGTCGTCGCTCAACCCGCGCCTGCCCATCGGCGACAGCATCGGCGAGCCGCTCCTGCTCGCCAAAGGCTTGAAGGGGTCCGCCCTCAATAAAGAGGTCGAACGTCTGCTCGACAGTGTCGAGCTTCCCCGTTCGTACCGCACCCGGTACCCGCACGAGCTCTCCGGCGGCCAGAAGCAGCGCGTCGGCATCGCCCGCGCGCTGTCGCTGGAGCCGCAGGTGCTGATCGCGGACGAGCCGACCAGCGCGCTCGACGTCTCCGTCCAGGCGCGCGTGCTCGAGCTGATGCAGCAGCTGCAGAAGGAGATGAACTTCGCCTGCCTGTTCGTCACGCACGACCTGGCGGTCATCGACGTGCTCGCGGAACGTATCGCCGTCATGCACCACGGCAACCTGGTGGAGACGGGCACGCGCGACGAGATCCTGCGCTACCCGAAGGAGCCGTACACGCAGCGACTCCTCGCCGCCGTGCCCCTTCCCGACCCGAAGCTGCAGCGCGAACGGCGCGACCTGCGTCGTGAGATCCTGGCGGCCGGTTCCGACGAGGGCCCGCACATCGCGGCGCCCCTGGAAGACCCGGAGCCCAACGTCCCGCCGTCGGCCCAGTTCTGACAGCGTGCGTGCAGGCGCGACAGGCCGGAGCGTTTGTGGGGTAAAATCGACTGTTACCCCCCACAAACTTCTGACCGAGAGTCGAGCCTGCACGCATGTCTGAAACCGCCGTCGCACACCGCGCCGATCTGCGCAACGTCGCGATCGTCGCCCACGTCGACCACGGCAAGACCACCCTTGTCGACGCCATGCTCCGGCAGACCAACTCGTTCTCTTCGCACGAACACGTGGAAGAGCGCGCGATGGACTCCAACGAGCTCGAGCGCGAAAAGGGCATCACGATCCTCGCCAAGAACACGGCGATCTCGTACCGGGGCAAGCACGCCACTGACGGGCCCATCACCATCAACGTGATCGACACCCCCGGCCACGCCGACTTCGGCGGCGAGGTCGAGCGCGGCCTCTCCATGGTCGACGGCGTCGTGCTCCTCGTCGACGCGAGTGAAGGCCCCCTGCCCCAGACGCGCTTCGTGCTGCGCAAGGCACTCGAGGCCAAGCTCCCCGTCATCCTCCTGGTCAACAAGACCGACCGCCCCGACGCGCGCATCGACGCCGTCGTGCACGAGAGCCAGGACCTCCTCCTCGGCCTCGCGAGCGATCTCGCCGACGACGTTCCCGATCTCGATCTCGACGCCATCCTCGATGTGCCGGTCGTCTACGCTTCGGGCCGCAACGGTGCCGCGAGCCTCAACAAGCCAGAGAACGGCGAACTGCCGGACAACGCCGACCTCGAGCCGCTCTTCGAGGCCATCCTCGAGCACATCCCGGCACCGACCTACGACCCTGAGGCTCCCCTCCAGGCCCACGTCACCAATCTCGACGCTTCGCCGTTCCTCGGCCGTCTCGCGCTGCTGCGCATCTTCAACGGAACACTGAAGAAGGGCCAGACCGTGGCCTGGGTGCGCCACGACGGCGACGTGCACAACGTGCGCGTGACCGAGCTCATGATCACCAAGGCTCTCGACCGGTACCCGGCCGAGAGTGCAGGTCCCGGTGACATCGTCGCCGTCGCCGGTTTCGCCGACATCATGATCGGCGACACGCTCGCCGACCCCGACGACGTGCGCCCGCTTCCGCTGATCCACGTCGACGACCCCGCGATCTCGATGACGGTCGGCACGAACACTTCCCCGCTCGTCGGCAAGGTCAAGGGCCACAAGCTGACCGCGCGCATGGTGAAGGACCGCCTCGACCGCGAACTCGTCGGCAACGTGTCGCTCCGCGTGCTCGACATCGGCCGGCCCGACGCGTGGGAGGTGCAGGGGCGCGGCGAACTCGCGCTCGCCATCCTCGTCGAGCAGATGCGCCGCGAAGGCTACGAGCTCACCGTCGGCAAGCCGCAGGTGGTCACGAAGAAGGTCGACGGCAAGACGCACGAGCCGTTCGAGCACCTGACGATCGATGTGCCGGAGGAGTACCTCGGCGCGATCACCCAGCTTCTCGCCGCCCGCAAGGGCCGCATGGAGAACATGGCGAACCACGGCACCGGCTGGGTGCGCATGGAGTTCATCGTGCCATCCAGAGGCCTCATCGGGTTCCGCACGGAGTTCCTGACGATCACCCGCGGAACCGGCATCGCGAACGCCATCCTGCACGGCTATGACGAGTGGGCCGGGCAGATCGTGACGCGCAGCAACGGATCGATCGTCGCCGACCGCGCCGGCGTCGTCACCCCGTTCGCCATCATCGCGCTCCAGGAGCGCATGACCTTCTTCGTGAACCCGACAGAAGAGGTCTACGAGGGCATGGTCATCGGCGAGAACTCGCGGGCCGACGACATGGACGTCAACATCACCAAAGAGAAGAAGCTGACGAACATGCGTCAGTCGACGGCCGACAACTTCGAGTCGATGACGCCGTCGCGCCAGCTGACGCTCGAAGAGTGCCTCGAGTTCGCTCGTGAAGACGAGTGCGTCGAGGTCACGCCCGCTGCGGTGCGCATCCGCAAGGTCGAACTCGACCAGACGGCACGCGCCCGCGCGACGTCGCGGCTGAAGAAGCAGGACCAGAACGCGTAGGTTCCGGTTGGGCGTTCATTGAACGGGCGCAGGCGCAAGGCGTAGCCTTCGCACTAAGGCGGATCCGCTTCGGACGACGCCGGGGGAGTGTGACCATGAACACCGTACGCAGGCGTGTCGCAGTGCCGCTCGCGATCCTGATCGCGGTGGGACTCGCTCCTGCCGTGAGCGGCTGCGCCAACGTCGAAGGAATCGTGAAGAACGTGACCGGCGGCCATGTGGACATCGGCGGCAACAAGGTGCCGAGCGACTTTCCCTCGGCCGTTCCGCTGTACAAAGGCGACGTCGTATTCGGGGCGTCCGTCGGCGGCGACAACAAGAAGGCCTGGAACGTCACGATCAAGGTGCCGGATGCAAACGCATCCGCCGATATCGAGAAACAGCTCACCGATGCGGGATTCACCGGAAGCTTCAAGGGTGCCGACGGTGACACGAACACGGGCTCGTTCTCATCCGACGGCTACGGCGTGCTCGTCGTCGTGACGAGCGCCGGCAAGAACGGATGGGTCGCCAACTACACCGTCACGACGTCGACGATGAGCCCCACCCCGACCCCGACCTCGTGAACTGAGCTGCGCGCTCGAAGCATCCGGCGCTCTCTGCCATCCCCCTTCTGCAACGTTCATAAAACAGGAGTTGGTGTGACGGATGCTGTCCAATGGGGTCGAGACCGCCTTCTTTCGTTCACTCCTGCCGCTTCAGTCACACGAACTCCTGTTTTATGGCCGGGCGGCACTCCGGCCGCAGGAACTCCCACGACGTCCAGGCCTCTACGCGAAGAGCCCGGCCCCGACGTAGCTGCCCGGGCGGGCGCCCGGCGGCACCGCGAAGATCGCAGAGCCGACGTGCTTCAGGTATTCATTCATCGCGTCGCTGCGCGCCAGCTGCTGCTGGATCGGGATGAACTGCTTGCGAGGATCCCGCTGGAAGGCGATGAAGAACAGCCCGGCGTTCAACAAGCCCAGCTCGTCGTTGCCGTCGACGAAGTTGTAGCCGCGGCGCAGGAGCTGGGCTCCCTCGTTGGTGCTCGGATGCGCCAGCCGCACGTGCGAATCCGGATCGATCTTCGTGCCGCCGCCGGGCGAGACCGCAAGGAAGTTCGGCGCGGTGAACTCGGTGCCTCCCGACAGCGGTGCGCCTTCTCCTTTGTCGCGGCCGACGATGCGCTGCTGTTCGCCGAGCTGCTGCCGGTCCCAGGTTTCGATGACCATCCGGATCTTGCGGGTCACCAGGTAGGAACCGCCGGCCATCCAGGCCGCCCCGTCCGACGCGGACGCCCACACCTGGTCGTGCACGATCTTCGTGTCCTCGGCCTTGATGTTGGCCGTTCCGTCTTTGAATCCGAAGAGGTTGCGTGGCGTGACCTGCGCGCGCGTCGTCGCGGAGGTGCGGCCGAATCCGAGCTGGGACCACCGGATGGATGCGCGCCCGAACGCGATGCGCGAAAGGTTGCGGATGGCGTGGACAGCGACCTGGGGGTCGTCACTGCACGCCTGGATGCAGAGGTCGCCGCCGCTGAGGGCTTCCTGGAGGGCGTCGCCCGCAAAGTGGGGGAGGTCGACGAGCGCTGCCGGGCGCGCGTGCGCGAGTCCGAAGCGGTCTCCGCCCGCGATCGTGCCGAAGAGCCTCGGGCCGAAGCCGAAGGTCAGTGTGAGGCCGGCCGCCGGCAGGTCGAGCGCTTCGCCGGTGTCATCGGGCGGAGCGTCGAGCGGACCGCTTGCCGGACCGTTGGCTCCCGCGGACCTGCCTTGCGTCATACGGGATGCGGCCACCGTCCAGTCCTTCAGGAGTTCGATGAGACCTGCGCGGTCGAGGTCGGGCGCCGTGTCGAACGATGCGAAGTGGAGCCGGTCCTGCGCTGCCGTTGTGATCCCGGCCTGGTGGTCACCGTGGAATGCGTACACCGTCGCAGATCCGGACCCGGCGCCCGCCGTGGCGAGCACGGTGCGGTCGAGCGCGACCCCTGCCCCGACGCCGAGCAGTCCTGCGCCGACGGTCGCGCCCGCAAGCCCGAGCAGTCCACGCCGGGACAGCCCGGGCTCGGCGGGTTCGATGGTGTTCTCAGCCACGCATCGACCCCTACTTGACGATGATGGACGTGAGTTTGCTGAGCGGCTCGCTCAGTGCGTTCACCTCGTCGGAGAGTTCTTTCACCTGGGCCGTGGTGAGAGTTGTGTAGGCGACGTAGCCGCTGCCGCTCTTGTAGGTGTCGAGCGCGGCCGTGATGGCTGCGAACTCGGTGTCGAGCTGCTTGACGACGGTCTTGCCATCGACGCCCTTGGCCGACGCGATGTCGCGCACGATTCCGTAGGCGACATCGGCGCCTTCGACGTTGGCCCGGAAGTCCCACAGGTCGGTGTGGGAGAAGGTCTCTTCTTCACCCGTGATCTTGGTGCGCGAGACCTCCTCCATCAGTCCGATGGCGCCGTTGGAGATCTGGTCGATCGTGAGCGTGAAGTTCTTCGCAGAGACCAGGTCGTGCAGGCGCTTGGTGTCCGCGACGAGCTGGTCGGCGAGCTGCTTGCGCAACGCCGGCGTCGCGGCAGTGTACCCGGCAGGCGCCCACAGGTCTTTCTCGATGCGGTGCCAGCCGGTCCAGGTCTGGCCCTGTTCGATGTCGGCTTCGCGCAGGTCGATCGCCGGGTCGATGTCGCCGAACTGGTCGGCGGTCGGTTCGATGCGCTCGTAGAACATCCGTGCAGCAGGGTACTGGGCGCGGGCCGCCACGTCGTCGCCGGCAGTGTAGGCCCTCGCGAACGCCTGGGTGGCGGCGAGCAGCTGACCGCTCTGGTCCTTGATGTATGAAATGTAGTTGGTCACCGCGCCCGAGATCTGCTTGCTCTCGCTCTGGCTGGTCGCCGCCTTCTTGCCGGCGGTGACGGTGAACTGCTTCAGGCTGCCCGGGTTGCCCACCATCCCCTTCTTGCACGCCGTGTAGTAGGTGCCCTCAGGGAGCTGGACGACATAGTTGACGGTCGTGCCCGGCCCGATGTTCTCTTTCTCGCCCGCTATCCGGAGCTTGTCGGAGGCGAGGATCTCGAACTCGTTGACGTCGGAACCCGTGTTGGTCACCTGGAACGTCACCGGGCCGGCGGCAGCTGTGGCCGTGGAGACCGAGCAGGTGTCGTCGGTGAGGTTGACGGCGATCGCTTCCGCGTCGGCGGATGCGCGGTTGGGTACGCATCCGGTCAGTGCGAGTGCGAGTGCCGCAGCGCAGGCGAGCGCGCCGAAGTATCGGGTCTTCATATCTGGTGGTGTCTCCTGTCAGGACGCGGCGGTCTGGCGGGCGGGCGCTGGCGCGGACGCGGGCGCTGTGACCTGTCGCGGGCTGGTGGATCGGTGTTGACGCACGTAGAGAGTGCCGACGACGGCGATGTAGCCGACCCAGACCCCGACCTGGAGCCAGGTCGGTGACGGGTTGAAGTTCACGATGCCCTGCAGCACGGTGCCGTACCAGCTGCTCGACGGGATGATCGTGCTGATGTCGTAGGCGTGCCGACCGACGCCCGGGATCATTCCCGCTTCCTGCAGGTCGCCGACCCCGTATGCGAGCACTCCGGCGGCGACGACGATGAGGAAGACGCCGGTCCAGGTGAAGAACTTGCCGAGGTTGATCTTGACGAATCCCCGATAGATGAAGATCTCGATGACGACGGCGGTGAGGATGCCGAGGACAGCACCGGCGGCGGGAACCCAGCTGCCTCCGACGGATGCAACGGTCGCCCACACGAAGAGGGAGGTCTCGATGCCTTCGCGGCCGACGCTGAGTGCCGCGAGCAGAATGATGCCCCAGCCGGCGCCGAGGAGCGCGCTGTCGACCCGCGAGTGCAACGTGTTCTTGAGGGTTCGCGCGGTCTTGCCCATCCAGAAGACCATCCAGGTGACCAGTCCGACGGCGACGATCGAGAGCGTGCCGCCCAGGGTCTCCTGGGCTTCGAAGCTCATGCCGTACGGGCCCCACGTGAGAATCGCGCCGATTCCGAGGGGGCCCACGATCGCGATGCCGACACCGAACCACATGTTGCGGAGCACGTCCCTGCGCCCGACTTTGACGATGTATGCGACGAGGATGCCCACGACCAGAGCGGCCTCGAGGCCTTCGCGAAGGCCGATCAGGTAGTTTGCGAGCACAGGTATCTCTCGGGATGGGAGTGGGGGAATGTTGGTAAGGCTAACCTTACCCGGTCGACTCTAACCGCACCGGGCGTGACCTGTCTAGTTAGGATTGCGACATGGCCGCGCGGATCGTCAACCTCGTCCTGCTTTTCATCGCAGGGGCCATCCTCGGCGCCGTCGGGACCATTGCGCACCAGTCCACGGTCACTGTCGCGGGTGTCCCGCTGCCGTGGGGGATCACCATCGCGCTGCTCGCATACACCTGCCTGCTCATCGGCCTGCGGCTGCTGAACCCGGGGCGGGCGCAGGCGCTCGCCGCTGCGCTCGGCACCATCGCGATGACGTTCGTGTTCTCCCTCAAAGGCATCGGCGGCTCGGTCCTGATCCCCGACAATCTGCTCGGCAAGATCTGGGTGGTCGCGCCGATCGTCATCGCGGCGATCGTGATCGCCTGGCCGCGGCTGCCGCAGCGGAGTGAGTTCCCGAAAACGGCCTAAGCTAGAACCGACTCCGCCTGAAGGGACCTCGACCACTGTGACTTACGTCATCGCCCTGCCTTGCGTCGACGTGAAGGATCGCGCCTGCATCGACGAGTGCCCCGTCGACTGCATCTACGAAGGCGAACGCTCCCTCTACATCCACCCCGACGAGTGCGTGGACTGTGGCGCGTGCGAGCCGGTCTGCCCGGTCGAGGCAATCTACTACGAAGACGATCTGCCTGAGCAGTGGGCCGACTACTACAAGGCCAACGTTGAGTTCTTCGACGACATCGGGTCGCCGGGCGGCGCCGTAAAGGTCGGCGTGATCGCGAAGGATCACCCGGTCATCTCCGCACTGCCGCCGCAGGCCCACGCCTGAGCCGTCGTGGCACTCGGCCCGCTTCCCGACTACCCGTGGGACCAGATGGTTCCGTTCGCGGCACGCGCCCGCGCGCACCCGGACGGCATCGTCGACCTGTCGATCGGATCCCCTGTCGATCCGACCCCTGCCCTCATCCGTGACGCCCTCGCCCAAGCGACCGACGCCCACGCCTA
Organism: Leifsonia sp. McL0618; assembly: GCF_049994905.1. Taxonomy (GTDB): domain Bacteria; phylum Actinomycetota; class Actinomycetes; order Actinomycetales; family Microbacteriaceae; genus Diaminobutyricibacter. The sequence goes on from NZ_CP188258.1 coordinate 1,658,855, forward strand.
CCCGCAGACCATCGGCACCCCGGCACTCCGCGAAGCGATAGTCGCCTGGTTCGCTCGCCGCCGTGGTGTCGGCGACCTGACCGTCGCCGACGTGCTGCCGACCATCGGCTCGAAAGAACTGGTCGCGTTCCTGCCGTTCATGCTCGGCCTGGGCGATGGTGACGTCGTCGTGCATCCGCTGGCGGCGTACCCTACGTATGCGATCGGTGCAGCATTCGCGGGGGCGTCGGCTCTCGCGAGCGACGACCCCGACGAATGGCCGGAGGCGACGCGGCTCGTCTGGGTCAACAGCCCGGGGAACCCCGACGGACGCGTCCTCGGCGTCGCCGAACTTCGCCGTATGGTGCAGCGGGCGCGCGAGCTCGGGGCCGTGATCGCCAGCGACGAATGCTACGCCGAGCTCGGCTGGGAGTCACCGTGGGATCGCGAGCCCATCCCGAGCATCCTCGACGCACGCGTGACGGGCGGCGACCATCGCGACGTGCTCGCGGTGTACTCGCTGAGCAAACAGTCGAACCTGGCCGGGTATCGCGCCGCCTTCATCGCCGGCGACAGCTCTCTGGTCGAGCGCCTGGTGACGGTGCGCAAGCATGCGGGCCTTATGCTTCCCGCTCCCTTGCAGGCGGCGATGACGGTCGCGCTCGGCGACGATGGGCATGTGGCCGAGCAGCGGGAGCGGTACTTGCGTCGCCGCGGCATGCTGAAGCCGGCCCTCGAGTCCGCGGGCTTCCGCATCGACCACAGCGAGGGCGGCCTCTACCTGTGGGCGACCGAGGGGCGCGACACCTGGGAGACGATCGGCCGACTGGCCGACCGGGGGATCCTGGCAGGCCCGGGCGTCTTCTACGGCGATCATTTTCCGCAGCACGTGCGGCTGTCGCTGACGGCGACGGATGAGCGCATCACCTCGGCAGCGGCCCGATTGCATGCTTTTGGAGACTCTCTCTAACGCCTTCGGGGGCTGCTTGGACGATGTAACAGTTGTCTGGCATTGCCAATAGGCTGTATCCGCAGGACTTCTTTGCGGCGCTGCCACGACCGGCGTCCGAACTCTTCAGCAGGAATACACCCAGGAGGCGTTGTGAGCGGAATCGGCACCGACCAGGCAGGGGGCCAGGCGCAGAAAGCCACCCTGAACACCCCAGGCGGAACGGCCGAATTCCCCATCCTCCCGAGCGCGAGCGGTTCGGCGAGCATCGATTTCTCCAGCCTCACGCGCCAGACCGGCCTCACCTCACTCGACTACGGCTTCGTCAACACCGCTGCGACCCGCTCGGCTATCACCTACATCGACGGCGATGCGGGCATCCTGCGCTACCGCGGCTATCCGATCGAGCAGGTCGCCCAGAACTCGACGTTCCTCGAGGTGGCATGGCTTCTCATCCACGGTGAGCTGCCGTCCGCGGGCGAGCTGTCCGACTTCGACGAGAAGATCCGCAGGCACACCCTGCTGCACGAAGACCTGAAGCGCTTCTTCGGCGCGCTCCCGCACGACGCGCACCCGATGTCCGTGCTCTCGAGCGCGGTTTCGGCCCTGTCGACCTTCTACCAGGACTCGCTCAGCGTCCACGACCCCGAACAGGTCGAACTGTCGACGATCCGCCTGCTTGCGAAGCTGCCGGTCATCGCGGCCTATGCGCACAAGAAGAGCGTCGGACAGGCGTTCCTCTATCCCGACAACTCGCTGAGCTTCGTCGACAACTTCCTCCGCCTCAACTTCGGCACGATGGCGGAGCCCTACGAAGTGAATCCGGTGCTGAGCAAGGCGTTGGAGCGCCTGCTGATCCTCCACGAAGACCACGAGCAGAACGCGTCGACGTCGACGGTTCGCCTGGTCGGCTCCACGCAGGCGAACCTCTTCGCCTCGGTCTCTGCCGGCATCAACGCCCTCTACGGCCCGTTGCACGGGGGAGCGAACGAGGCCGTTCTCGACATGCTCGGCTCGATCCGCGACTCGGGCGAGAGCGTCCAGAAGTTCGTGGAGCGGGTGAAGGGCAAAGAAGAGGGCGTGAAGCTCATGGGCTTCGGGCACCGCGTCTACAAGAACTTCGACCCGCGCGCACGCCTGGTCAAGGAGAGCGCCGACGAGGTGCTCGCAGCACTCGGTGTTCACGACCCGTTGCTCGACATCGCGAAGGAGCTCGAAGAGGTCGCTCTCGCAGACGACTACTTCATCGAGCGCAAGCTCTACCCGAACGTCGACTTCTACACCGGTGTCATCTACAAGGCGATGGGCTTCCCGACACGCATGTTCACCGTGCTGTTCGCGATCGGGCGACTGCCGGGTTGGATCGCGCACTGGCGCGAGATGAATTCCGACCCCGCGACGAAGATCGGCCGCCCGCAGCAGCTCTACGTCGGTTCGCCCGAGCGCTCCTGGCCGGCGGGTCACTGATCCGTGGCGCCGTCAATCCGTCAGGATGACGGCTTCAGCGTCAGCGTCTGCGTCGCCGCTTTACGCACGGCCGGCAGCGTGAACGGCCAGGGCCGCGTCTTTTGGTGCTGCCACAGTGTTGTCTGGTCGACGTAGTTCGGGTGGAAGGCATGGCCGGATTCGCCGGTGAGGTTCACCCATGTCGATGTGTCGAAGTCCGACAGGTCGAGCACCTGGCGCATTGACGGCACCCAGTCGACCTGGTATCCGACGGAGGCGTCCCAGCCGACCGCGTCGACGACCGACGACGACCCGCCGACAGGATACGGTCCGCGGTTGAAGAGCCACTCGATCGGAGCGACTCCCGACGTGCCGAAGCTCGCGTTGGTGAGTTCGAGGGTGTGGATGCGATCCCAGCGCCACGTGGACGGATCGTTGCCCATCAGGTCGACCGCCTCATCCCATGCCTGGTCGGCCGCGTGGGCGAACATTTCGTCGCGGCCCGCGATGCCCAGTTTCTTGTCGGTCCACCATGGAGAGTCGGGCTGCGTCGCCAGATTGCTGACGACCTGGAACCACCGGTCTCCGCCGATCGGTGGGGCGGTCGCGGGCAGTTTGCGGCCGAACGCGTCGACGAGCAGGTTGCGCCAGAAGATGTTGTAGTAGGCCGCCGCCGCGCTGTCGGCGTCGTCGTGGTAGTTCCAGTGAGCCAGGAGTGCGACGCCTGTGGCCGCACCACCGGTGAGTGAAGGGTGAAGCTCGTCTGACGTCAGGATCGGGGCGAGCTGTGCGGCATTAGCGTCGTAAGTGTCGGCCTGGATGTCCGCGAAGTCCGCCGCGGTCAGTTTCTTTCCCGACGTCAGCAGCTTTCCGAGCCGGTCGGTGATCTCGTTGGCGCGGTAGCCGTAATCCCAGTCGCGGGTGATCATGGCGGGATAGTCCTGCCCGACAGCGGCGTTGTTGGCCGTGACGATGAACCCGCTCGGCGGATTGAGCACCGATGGCAGCTGGTCGAACGGGATGTACCCGGTCCAGCCATAACGGCTCGTCCAGCCCGGTACGGGCAGCGTTCCGTCGCCGGTGGCCCGGATCGGGATGCGGCCGGGAGCCTGGTAGCCGATGTTGCCGTCCACATCGGCGTAGAGCAGGTTCTGCGATGGCACGTCGAACTTCGCTGCGGCCGCGCGGAAGCCCGCCCAGCCGGTCGCCGCATCGAGCGCGAAGATCGCGGACGCGGTGTGCCCGGGCTGAAGCGCGGTCCACTGCAGCGAGAGCTGGTATTGGGTGGCCGGGACGCCCATCCGCTGCGCCTGGTCTTTCGCGATCGCGCTGTACGCGGGCGTCAGGCCGGTCACCAGCGGGCCGTGCCGTGTCGAGCGGACGATGATCGTCACCGGTTTTCCCCCCGCGACCTTGACCGTCTCGAGGCGTGTCGCGAGCGGCAGCTGTTTGCCGTCGTACTGGTAGGTGTTTCCGGTGACTTTCTCCTCGTAGAGGTCGGCGACGTCCGGTCCGAGGTTCGTGAAGCCCCACGCGACGCGGTCGTTGTGCCCGATGATGATGCCGGGGAGTCCCGAGAAACTGAATCCGGCGACGTCGAACGGGCAGGCCTTCGAGACGGTGCGGCAGTGCAGTCCGACCTGGTACCAGACCGAGGGCTCGACGGCGCCGAGGTGCGGGTCGTTGGCGAGAAGCGGTTTGCCGCTGGCCGTGTGCGCGCCGGAGACCACCCAGGAGTTCGATCCGATGTCCGTTCCTGCCGGCCCGATCAGCGTCGGCACTCCTGCCAGGTTCGCCTGGAGGTCCTGCAGTGCGTCGACGACGCCAGGAGCGGGCGGAGTGGTCGTCGAGGCGGGTGTCACCGCCGGTGCGGTGCGCGACGTGGCGCCGCCCCCGAGTGCCGTGATCGTCGGGTGCTGAGTGTACGGATAGGTCGGATGCAGCTGCGCGACCTGGTCCGGCGTCAGCTTGGTCAGCAGCAGGGCGCGGTCGATCTCGTCGTCGAGGTTCGACCGGAGATCCCAGGCCATCGCTTTGAGCCAGGAGACCGAGTCTGCGGGCGTCCACGGTTCGGGGGAGTAGCCGGGGTTCTGCAGCCCGAGTACGGCGTACTCGAGGGAGAGCGCAGCGCCGGAGTGGTCTTTCAGGTAGGCGTTCACGCCGTCGGCGTAGTCCTTGTAGTACCGAAGCGACGTCGGGTCGAGGGCTTTGACTTCCTGCTCGGCGACCGTGCGCCAGCCGAGAGTGCGGATGAACGTGTCTGTCGCGACCGTGCTCGTGCCGAACATCTCCGAAAGTCGCCCGGCGGTGACGTGCCTGCGGAAATCCATCTCCCAGAAACGGTCCTGCGCGTGCACGAACCCCTGCGCCTTGAACAGGTCGTCCGCTGTGCCGGCCACGATCTGCGGCACCCCCGCGTCGTCGCGGTACACGGTGACGGGCGCGGTGAGGCCCGGGACGTCGATCGTGCCAGAGGTCTGCGGGAACGACCGTGTGACCGTCCAGATGCCGACGCCTGCCACGATGATCGCAAGGGCGCCGACGATCGCCAGGATCACACCGATGACCCTCAGTATCGGATGGCCGCGCCTCAGGCGCGGCAGATCGTCACCCACGCCACTCCTTCGGGTCGGGTTGCCGTCTTATCCAGCGACACTAACCCATCGGAGCGTCCTGGCCCGGTAAAAATTCGGCTCAGGCGTGCAGTGCCGCGTTCAGCTCGATGCCGGTGCCCCCGCGCTGGAGCACTTCGACGGCGCCGCTGATCGAATTGCGGCGGAACAGCAGGTCGGGAACACCGGAGAGCTCCACGGCCTTGATGGTCTGCGGCGCCCCGTCGGCTGTCGGGGCAGATCCGACCAGAACGACCTTCGTTCCTGCCGTGACGTACAGGCCGGCCTCGACGACCGAGTTGTCGCCGATCGAGATCCCGATTCCCGAATTGGCGCCGAGGAGCGCGCGTTCGCCGATCGAGACGCGCTGCGTTCCGCCGCCGGACAGGGTCCCCATGATGGATGCGCCCCCACCGATGTCCGACCCGTCGCCGACGACGACACCCTGCGAGATCCGCCCTTCCACCATCGACGTTCCGAGGGTTCCCGCGTTGAAGTTCACGAAGCCTTCGTGCATGACAGTCGTGCCGGGGGCCAGGTGCGCGCCGAGCCGGACACGCGAGGCGTCCGCGATGCGTACGCGATCCGGCGTCACGTAGTCGAGAAGGCGGGGGAACTTGTCGATGCCGGTCACGTGGATGCCCGCCCGTTGCAGTGCCGGCCGCAGGCGGGTCAGGTCGGCGGGCAGCACGGGCCCTGCGTTCGTCCACGCCACGATCGGGAGGTGCGCGAAGATGCCGTCGAGGTTGACGGTGTTCGGCTTCACAAGAAGGTGGGACAGCAGGTGCAGGCGCAGGTAGGCGTCGGGCGTGGTCGCGGGGGGAGCGTCGAGGTCGATGTCCACCGTCACGATGTCGATGCGCACGTTGCGCCGCCGGTCTTCGCCGGCGAGTGCTTCGAGGTCGGCGGGGGCGATCCACCGATCGCGTCCGGCCGGAAGCGCACCCAGCCGGGGCTCGGGGAACCAGGTGTCGAGCACCGTTCCGTCGCCCGCGACGGTCGAGAGACCGTAGCCCCAGGCGTGCCGGGGAGCAACGGATGCGGGCGCGGCTGATTCGTGGGGAACGTCAGAGGGCATGGCTCTAGATTAGTAGCGTGCCACTCGACCTCACTGCGACCTCGACCGACCTCACCCGGCAGCTCTGCGACATCGAATCCGTCTCCGGAAACGAGAAGACGATCGCCGACGAGATGGAAGCCGCCCTCGCCGGGCTCGATCACCTGGAGATCATCCGCGACGGCGACACGATCGTCGCCCGCACGAACCGCGGCCGCGCGCGCCGCGTCATCATCGCGGGCCACATCGACACCGTTCCGCTCAACGGCAACCTTCCGACCCGGTACGAGACCATCGACGGGGTCGAATACCTGTGGGGGCGCGGAACAGTCGACATGAAGGGAGGCACGGCGGTGCAGCTGAAGCTGGCCGCCGAACTCGACGACCCGGCCATCGACGTGACGTGGATGTGGTACGACCACGAAGAAGTGTCGAACGAGCTGAACGGCCTTGGGCGCCTGGCCCGCAAGCATCCTGAGCTCTTCGTCGGCGACTTCGCCATCCTCGGCGAGCCGAGCAACGGCATCGTCGAGGGGGGATGCAACGGCAACCTCCGCATCGAAGTGCGCACCTTCGGGCTGCGCGCGCATTCGGCCCGCGGGTGGGTCGGTGACAACGCAATCCACAAAGCCGCCCCCATCCTCGACATCCTGGCCGCGTACCGGCCGCGCGAAGTCGATGTCGACGGTCTCGTGTATCGCGAAGGACTCAACGCCGTCGGCATCAGCGGCGGCGTCGCCGGGAACATCATTCCCGATGAGTGCATGGTGCACATCAACTACCGTTTCGCGCCCAGCCGCAGCTCCGACGAAGCGATCGAGCACATGCGTGAGCTCTTCGGCGACTACCAGATCACCGTCGTCGATCGCGCCGACGGGGCCCGCCCCGGGCTCGACGCCCCACTCGCGCAGGAGTTCCTGGCCGCGGTCGGGGCAGAGGCGAAGCCGAAGTACGGATGGACGGACGTCGCCCGGTTCTCGGCGCTCGGCATCCCTGCGGTCAATTTCGGCCCTGGCGACCCCCTCAAGGCACACGCCGACGACGAACGCGTCGCGGTGGACCAGATCAGTTCGTGCGAAACGGGATTACGTGCCTGGCTCACCGGCGCCGTCGCCATCCACTGACGCGCCCGCCGTCACGGGAGCCGCGCACGCGGACACCGTCGCAAACTGGTGGCGGCGGTCGCCGTGGTGGCTGAACGTCATCCTGATCTTCGTGGCGAGCCGTGTCATCACGACGGCCATGCTCCTCGTGCTCGCAAGCGTGCAGGGCCCGAACCCGTGGACCGGCGCTCACCCCGGGTACTTCGATTTCGCGGCCATCTGGGACGGCCGCTGGTACAACATCGTCTCGATCGCCGGGTACCCCGCGTCGCTGCCACTCCTCGACGGTCATGTGAACCAGAACGCGTGGGCGTTCCTGCCGGGCTATCCCGCCGTCGTGGACGTCGTCGCGTTCGTGACGCGAACCCCCTGGCCGGTAGCTGCAGTGCTCGCATCGGTCGCGTTCGGTCTCGGTGCATCGCTCGTGTTCTACCGCATCCTGCGCCTGCGGGTGTCCGTGTCGACGAGCCTGTTCGCGGTCGTCCTGTTCTGCGTCGTGCCCGTGTCGCCGCTCTTCCAGGTGGCGTACGCCGAGTCGATGTACATCTTCTTCCTCGCCCTGGCTCTCTACCTCCTGATGCGGCGCCGCTACTGGTGGCTGATCCCCGTGGTGACGGTCATGGGATTCACTCGCCCGAGCGGCCTCGCTTTTGCTCTCGCGATGGGGATGCACGTCGTCTACCGGTTCTCGGCCAGGGCCCGTGACCCCTTTCCGGCCTCCGAGCGGAGCGCCGCGATCACGGTGACCCTCTACAGCGGGCTGGCGGGCATCGCGTGGCCGGCGATCGCCGCGATCGCGACCGGCTCGCTCACGGCGTACACCGACACGGAGCTGGCCTGGCGGGCGCAATACATCGGGTTCACCGACCTCGTGCCGTTTACGTCGTGGTTCCAGGGCGCGAACTGGTGGTTCAGCTTCGCTCTCGGGCTGCCACCGTGGGTCGGAATCGTCGTCGTCGTGCTCCTCATCGCCGGCTACGCACTGGTGCTGTTCACCCCCGCGGTGAGGCGGCTGGGGGTGGATCTGCGCTTCTGGCTGGCGGCCTATGGCATCTACCTGCTGGCCGTCTTCTTTCCCCAGTCGAGCACGTTCCGCATCCTGATGCCGCTGTTCCCGCTGCTCGGCGTGCTCGCGATGCCACGCAGCCGGGTGTACCGCGTGGCGCTCGTCATCGTGTTCCTGGCTCTCCAGTGGGGCTGGCTGCTGATCTGCTGGGGGGTCGACGGGGCGGACTGGTCACCACCGTAACCGCCACTGGGGTAGACGGAGGATTTTCTCCGGCCTCCCCGATGACAGATAATAGAAGGACATCCACGAAAGGGGAGCTGCATGGCGGCCATGAAGCCGAGGACCGGAGACGGGCCAATGGAGGCTGTAAAGGAGGGTCGGCTCATCATCGTGCGTGTTCCGCTCGAGGGTGGCGGCCGTCTTGTCGTCTCAGTCAACGACGCGGAAGCCAAGGAGCTTCACGACGCGCTCGCGAGCGTAGTCACACCGTCCTGACGATAGGGGCTCCCGAAAGGGGGCCCCTATTCGCTCAGCTTGGTGATCTGGAGCAGACCGTCACCGACCGGTGAGAGTGCGCTGACGACGGCTCCGGATGCTGCGGTCTCGGTGACGAGGGTGCGGAATCCGGTGGCGAGCTCATCCCGTTGTGCCGGGTCGGACACGCGTCCCTTCCAGAGAGCGTGCGCGACGAGAACGGTTCCTCCGGGGCGTGCGAGACGCAGCCCGTGCTCGACGTATTCGATGACCGACTGCGGGTCCGCGTCGATGAAGACGATGTCGTAGGAGTTCTCGTTCATCCGGGGCAGCACGTCGAGGGCGCGACCGGTGATCAACCGGACCCGATTCGACTGGATGCCCGCTTCGGTGAAGAACGTGCGGGCATGCTGCTGGTGGTCGAGTTCCGAGTCGATCGAGGTCAGCGTCGCGTGCGTTCCACCGGTCAGCAGCCAGAGACCGGAGACTCCGACGCCTGTTCCGATCTCGACGATGCTCGAGGCATCGGTGGCCGCGACGACGACGGCGGCCTGCGCGCCGACGGACGGCGCGATCGGGTCGATCCCCAGTTCGAGGGACTGCTGGCGCGCCCGCGCGATGACCTCATGCTCGACGACGATCTCGTCGGCGAATTTCCAGTTCGATTCTTTGTCTGACACAGCGCTCCCAGGGGTCTACCGGCACCAGAATACGGCTCGCACTGGCAGCATTCGTGCAGGCCGCACGCGTTAGTCTGATCTGGTGTTCGGATTGACCTTCGAGAAGTTGCTCATCATCGGGGTGATCGCTGTCTTCCTGCTCGGCCCCGAGCGCCTCCCGACGTATGCGGCCAAGCTCGGCCAGTTCACCCGAACGCTGCGCGACATGGCGAACGGGGCCAAGGACCGCATGCGCGAAGAGATGGGCCCGGAGTTCGAAGAGGTCGACTGGAAGAAGCTCGACCCCCGTCAGTACGACCCGAGGCGGATCATCCGCGAGGCCCTTCTCGACGACGAACCGGCTCCCGCCATCAAGCCGGTGACGGAGTCGGCTTACGCGCAGCGGCAGCGCAAGCTGCAGGTCGGATCGGTCCCGCCGTTCGACACCGAGGCCACCTGACCTCTCCCGGTCAAATCGGGGTCTTCCGGCGCTATCATTCTCGAATGATTGCAACAGAGCAGTTGCTCGATCGGCGTACGATCGCGCGTTACGCCATCGGTTCGCTCGGCACCGGCGGCTTTGCGACCCTGCCTGGTCTGGTCCTCGTCTACTACCTGACCGACACGCTCGGGGTAGCCGCGATCGCAGCCGGCCTCGTCGTGACGCTGGCCAAAGTCTGGGACGTCGTGATCGATCCCGTGATCGGATCGCGCAGCGACCGGCTGCTCGTGCACAGTGGCACGCGTCGGGGAATGATGATCCTCGGTGCCGTCACCCTTCCCCTGTTCTTCATCGTGACGTTTGCGGTGCCGGCCGGCGTCGCGGCCGTGCCTGCCGCAGTGTGGGTGATGGTCGCCTTCCTGCTCACGGCGACGTCGTTCAGTCTGTTCCAGGTGCCATACATCGCTCTGCCCGCTGAGCTCGCGTCGGGGTACGACCAGCGCACGCGGCTGCTGACCTGGCGCGTCGTCGTACTGACCTTCGCGATCCTGCTCTTCGGCGCGGGAGGCCCTGCTCTGCGCGCGCTCGGCGGCGCCGACAAGCATGCAGGCTACCTGCTCATGGCGGTCGTCGCCGGGCTTGTCATCGGTGGCGGCATGCTGGTGTCGAGCTTTGTCGCGCCCACAGGCGAGCCGTCGCCGATTGCCGGCGAGCGCAAGGTCGGTGTCCTCACCACCATCCGCACCAACTATTCCCAGGGGATCGGCGCCCTGCGCGAGAGCCAGCCGTTCCGCGTCCTTTTGCTGACGTTCCTGCTCCAGGGGCTCGCGACCGGCGCCATGCTCGCCGGGGCGAACTATGTCGCCACCTGGGTTCTGCATTCTGAAGACGCCGTCACGTTCCTCTTTGTGGCTCTCATCGGCCCCGCCCTCGTCGTGACGCCGCTCTGGGCGGTCATCTCGCGGCGGATCGGCAAGGAGCGCGGGTTCACGGCCGCGAGCATCCTGTTCGGGGTCGCCGCACTCTCGATGGTGATACTGATCTGGGTGCCAGGCACCTGGGTCTACCTTCCGGTCGCGCTCGTCGGCGCGGGCTACGCCGGCATGCAGTCGCTCCCGATGGCGATGCTGCCCGACGTGATCTCGCACGACGCGAAGCGCAACGGACCTGGCCGAGCGGGAACCTTCGGCGGCATGTGGACGGCGGGGGAGACCACGGGGATGGCCCTGGGCGCGACTGTGCTGACGGTCGTGCTCGCTCTGACCGGCTATGTCGCGCACACCGCGACGGTCGCGGCCACCACGGGCGAGACCCAGCCGGCCAGTGCGATCGTAGGGATCGTGCTGAGCTTCAGCGTCGTTCCCGCGGCGGTCGTCGCCTTCAGCCTGATCCCTCTGGGACGGTACCGACTTCGCAAGGAGGACATCGATGGTGCACTTTGACGCAGCCGAGATCCTGGGGCGGCTCGCAGCCCTGCGTGAGGAGGACGCCCCGACGCACGGCGGACGTGTCCTCTCCTATGTCTACGACTCCGGCGTGCCGGAGATCGACCTGCTGGCAGCGGACGCCATCCGGATGGTGCAGCCGGTCAACGGACTCGATCCGACGACATTCACCTCGGTTGCCGTCATGGAGCGCGAGGTCATCGCGTTCGCCCGCGGCCTTCTGCGCGGCAACGATGACGTGGTCGGATCGGTCACGACGGGCGGAACCGAGTCGTGCCTGCTCGCGGTGAAGACGGCCAGGGATGCCTGGCGGGCCGACGGCGGCAAGGGCCGGGCCCGGCTTGTCGCGCCCACGACCGTGCATGCCGCGTTCCAGAAGGCAGCCCACTACTTCGACCTCGTGCTCGACCTGGTACCGGTGGATGTGGAGACCGGGCGCGTCGACGCGGGCCGCCTCGCCGAGCGGCTGGGTCCCGACGTCGCACTCGTCGTCGTGTCGGCGCCGTCGTACCCGTTCGCCTCGCTCGATCCGATTGCGGAGGTCGCCGCCTTGTGCGACGACGCCGGCATCGCCTGTCACGTCGACGCCTGCATCGGAGGACTCATCCTTCCGTTCTGGCGCATGGCCGACGGCGCTCCGGTTCCGGCCTGGGACTTCACGGTGCGCGGTGTGACGAGTATCTCCGCAGACCTGCACAAGTTCGGCTACGCGCCCAAGGGAGCGAGCGTCCTGCTGAACCGCGACCGTGACCGCCAGCGCCTGCAATATTTCGCGACGACGACGTGGCCTGGCTATCCGGTCGTGAACCCGACGATCCTGGGCTCGAAGTCGGCGGGCGCGCTCGCCGCATCCTGGGCCATCGTCGAGGCGCTCGGCACAGACGGTTTCGGTGAACTCGCGCAGTCCTGCCTGCGCGCGACGCGTGCCCTGGTCGATGTCATCGGCGACATAGAAGGGCTCCGCGTCGTCGGCGAGCCGGTCGGACCGCTGCTGGCGGTGGCGACCGACACGTCCGTTCCCGCGGCCTCCCAGGTCGATCCCCACCACTGGGCCGACCAGGCCAGGGCGAGAGGATGGCTGCTGCAGCTCCAGCCAGGGCTGGTGCAGCCCGACGATTCGCACCTCCCGCACACCACGCACCTCACGGTGACGCCGGTGACCGAGGAACGGATCGATGAGCTCGAGGCGGTGCTTCGCGCATCCGCTGCGGAGGTTCGCGGGGTCCCCGCGGTCGCCGCAGCCGACCTGCTGGCAGCGCTTCCCGCGGAACTGGTCGCGGCGGCATCCGCAGGCACAGCCACGCTCGACTCGGACGGCGCGCTCCAGGTGCTCAAGCAGATCGGACTCGTCGGTGTGGAGCGCGGGCACGGCGCGGCGAGTGCGCGGCTTCCCGAACGGATGGCGCCCTTCCTCGCCCTGATCGAGGCCCTGCCGCACCCACTGACCGAGCGCCTGCTCATCGAGCTGCTGGCCCGGATCGTCGAGCCGCGCTGAGTCAGGAGAGGGTGACGTTCAGGCGCCGACCGGCGAGCGCGCGCCCGCGCGTGGCGAGACGAGCGGCAACCTGGCCGATCGCCACCGCGGCCGGGTCGTCGGGGTCGCTGAGCACGATCGGGACTCCTGCGTCGCCACCGGATCGCAGCGCGACGCTCAGCGGGATGGACGCGAGCAAGGGAACCGGCTCATCCTGGCCGGCCGAAAGCCGCGCCGCGACTTCGGCGCCACCGCCGCTGCCGAACACGTCGAGGATCGTGCCGTCAGGCTGGGCGAGTCCCGCCATGTTCTCGATCACGCCGATGACGCGCTGTCCGGTCTGGCGGGCCACCGTTCCGCTGCGCTCTGCCACATCGGCCGCAGCGGGCTGGGGAGTCGTCACCACGACGACATCGGCGTGGGAGAGCAGCTGGCCCACGGTGATGGCGACGTCGCCGGTTCCCGGCGGAAGGTCGAGCAGCAGTACATCGAGGTCCCCCCAGAACACGTCGGTGAGGAACTGCTGGATGGTGCGATGGAGCATCGGCCCCCGCCACGCGACAGCCGCTGACGGCGAATCGACGAACATCCCGATGGAGATGACCTTCACGTCGTGCGCCACCGGCGGCAGGATCATGTCGTCGACCCGGGTGGGCCGCGGCGCCGACCCGGATGCGTCGACGAGCCCGAGGATACCCGGGATCGAGAACCCGTACACATCGGCGTCGAGGATGCCGACCGCAAGGCCGCGCTGGGCGAGCGCGACGGCGAGATTCGCGGTGACGGTCGACTTGCCGACGCCGCCCTTGCCGCTCGTCACCGCGTAGATCTGGGTCAGTGACTCCGGTCCGAACTGGGGGCGCCGTGTCGCTCGCGATCCGCGGAGCCGTTCGGTCAGCGCTCGACGTTCCTCCGGGGTCATCACCGAGACATCCACGACGACATCCGTGACACCGGGAACGGAGGCCGTGGCGGCGCGCACGTCGCGTTCGATGGTGTCTGCAGCCGGGCATCCGACGATCGTCAGCTTGATGGCGACCCTGGCCGTGCCCGCGGCGTCGACCGAGACGGCGCCGACCATGTCCAGTTCGGTGATGGGCCGGCGGATCTCGGGGTCGAGCACCCGGGCGAGCGCCGAGTGCACCGCATCCGCGAGGCCTGCATCGCCGTCAGGCACCGGACTGCTCGGCTTCCGCACCATCGCGGCTGTCCAGGTCTTCGAGCAGGGCGCGGAGCTCGGCGCGGATGAAATCCTTCGTCGCCATGTCCCTGACGGCGAGGCGGAGCGCGACGACCTCGCGGGCCAGGTATTCGGTGTCGGCCAGATTGCGCTCAGCGCGCTGCCGGTCCTGCTCGATCTGCACCCTGTCGCGGTCGTCCTGCCGGTTCTGGGCGAGCAGGATGAGCGGCGCGGCATACGACGCCTGGAGCGAGAGCACGAGGGTGAGCGCAATGAACCCGAGGGCGGCGGAGTCGAAACGCAGCGCGGAGGGCGCGAAGATGTTCCACGCCATCCAGAAGAGGACGAAGATCGTCAGGCCGACGATGAACCACGGCGTGCCCATATTGCGGGCGATCCACTCGGTGAAGCGACCGAACCGGTCGCTGTCGCTCGCGCTCCGGCGGGGGAGGACTGTCGTTCGCAGCCCCTTGGGTGCGTCCAGGCGGATGTCCGACCGGCTAGCTCGTGCCATTTCCGACCCTCCTTCCGTTCGCGATGGGGATACTGCCCGTGCTGTCCGACGGCGCCGGGCGTTTCAGCACGTCGTCTTCGTCGTCGCGACTTCGCCAGTCGTCGGGGAGCAGGAAGTCGAGGATGTCGTCAATGGTCACCACCCCGACCAGGCGATAGTTCTCGTCCACGACCGGAACCGAGACGAGGTTGTAGCTCGCCAGGATCCGCGACACCTCTGCCGCAGAGGTGTCCGCGGTCACCGGTTCGAGGCTCGGGTCGAGCAGCGTGCCGAGGCGCACGTGGGGCGGGTAGCGGAGCATCCGCTGGAAGTGCACCATTCCGAGGAAGCGGCCCGTGGGCGGCTCATACGGAGGAAGCGTCACGCACACTGCGGCGCCCAGGGCAGGTGCCAGCTCGTGGCGGCGGATGAGGGCGAGGCCCTCGGCGACCGTGGCATCCGCCGAGACGATGATGGGTTCGGTGGTCATCAGGCCGCCGGCGGTGTCCGGCGCGTAGTTGAGGAGCATGCGCACGTCGTCGGCCTCCTCCGGCTGCATCAGCTCGAGAAGGTGCTCACCGCGCTCGTCGGACAGCTGGGCGATCAGGTCTGCGGCGTCGTCCGGTTCCATCTGGTCGAGCACGTCGGCGGCGCGGTCGTCGTCGAGCTGGCCGAGGATCTGCACCTGCTCGCTCTCGGGCATCTCTTCCAGCACGTCGGCGAGACGGTCGTCCGGCAGCTCCTCCGCGACCTCGAGCATGCGCTGCTGCGGAAGGTCGAGCAGGGTATTGGCGAGGTCGGCCGGCTTCAGCTCCGAATAGGTCGCGATGAGCTGCTCGGCGGACTGCGCCTGGCCGGCGCTCGCCTTTTCGAGAACCTCAGACCAGGAGACGAAAGCGGTCGGGCCCTTGCCGAAAGGCGACGATCCCGTCTTCGGTCGACGGACGAAAAGCTGCTCGATCGCCCATTCGCCCTGACCGGAACTCTGGATGGCGACATCCTCGATGGTCGCCTCGCCCGATCCGTCCGCGAACACGACACGGCGGCCGAGCATCTCGGCGATCACACGGACTTCGCCTCCGCGCTGCTCGAAACGACGCACGTTGATCAGTCCGGTCGTGATGATCTGGCCGCTGCCGATACTGGTCACGCGGCCGATCGAGACGAAAACCCTGCGTTTGCCGGGGATCTCGACGATCAGTCCGACGACGCGTGGCGGATCGCTCTTGCGGTAGACCACCAGGACGTCGCGCACCTTGCCCACGCGGTCGCCCGCCGGGTCGAAGACAGTGCACCCGGCGAGGCGGGCGACGAAAACTCTGGAGGCACTCACAGGTAATAACTTATGCCCTCAAAGCCGGGGAACGGCGCTGGGTGAAAGAATGGTCTAGTGAGTAACCAGAGCCCGTTCGGCGGCCGCAACAGAGTCGTTTTCCCGACCCTGCCACGCGGTGAGGTCATTGCGACCTATGAGACCTATCCGGAGGCCCAGCAGGCCGTCGACGTGCTCGCCCGCGCCGACTTCCCGGTGGCCAAACTCTCGATCATCGGGAGCGACCTGAAGAGCGTCGAGCGGGTGACCGGCAAGCTGAGCTGGGGCCGCGTCGCGATCGCAGGCGCCGCATCCGGGGCATGGTTCGGCATCTTCATCGGGCTGCTTCTCGTGATCTTCAACCCGGCCACCAGCTACGCGTTCGTCGTGGCCGCTGTGCTGATCGGAGCCGGCTTCGGCACCCTCTTCGGTGTTGTCTCGTATGCCGTGAACCGCCGCAGGCGCGACTACACGTCGGTCGCACAGGTGATCGCGACGAGCTACTCCGTGCTCGTCGACCCCGACCTCGTCAATCGCGCGCGCAACCTGATCGCCGGCGGCATCCACCCCGAGCCGGCCCCGGAGCCTTTCCCGGCGGCGCAGCACCCGTCGGATCCGCCACCGGCGACGCCGACGTCACCGGAGCCGACTGGGGACGCCGAGCCGCCGCATCCGTCGGATCCGCCGCCCGCACTCTAGCCGCCGGAGCGGCCAGGTCGACGACGCGCTGAGCCGACGACGCGCTGAGCCGACGACGCGCTGAGCCGACGACGCGCTGAGCCGACGACGCGCTGAGCCGACGACGCTCTACGCGCCCTGCACCCAGGCTTCGACGTCATCCGCCGTACGCGGGATCGCGATCGACAGGTTCTCGGCGCCGTCCGCGGTCACGAGGATGTTGTCTTCGATGCGCACGCCGATGCCACGGAAGTGCTCCGGGACGGTCAGGTCGTCCGGCTGGAAGTAGAGGCCGGGCTCGATGGTGAACACCATGCCGGCCTCGAGCACACCGTCGAGGTAGAGGTCGCGCCGCGCCTGGGCGCAGTCGTGCACGTCGAGACCGAGATGGTGGCTCGTGCCGTGCACCATGTAGCGGCGGTGGTGCTGGTTGTCGGCCTCGAGGGCTTCTTCGGCCGAGACCGGGAGGAGCCCCCACTCGGCGGTCCGCCGGGCGATGACGGCCATCGCCGTCTGGTGGATCTCGCGGAACCTGATGCCGGGCCGCACGATGGCGAACGCCGCATCCGCCGCTTCGCGCACCGTCTCGTAGACCAGGCGCTGGGTTTCGGTGAACCGCCCGCCGATGGGGAGCGTGCGGGTGATATCGGCGGTGTAGTAGCTGTCGACTTCGACGCCGGCGTCGAGCAGGATCAGGTCGCCCGGCACGACAGGCCCGTCGTTGCGGGTCCAGTGCAGGATGCACGCGTGTGGCCCGCTCGCCGCGATGGTGTCATAGCCGACCGCGTTGCCGTCTGCGCGTGCGCGGCCGTTGAACACACCCTCTACGAGGCGTTCTCCCCGACGGTGCGCGGTGATCCGCGGCAGGTCGGCGATGACATCGTCGAAACCACGCGCAGTTGCTGCGACGGCGGCGCGCAGTTCGCCGACCTCGTAGGAGTCCTTCACGAGCCGCAGTTCGGACAGGTCACGTGCGAGTTCGTCATCGCCTTCGTGCGCCTCGACATCCGCGATGCGATCGTCGAGGTTGAGCAGGCGAAGACCGTCGATCTGGTCGGTGAGCGCTGGATCGGCTTCGCGCACGACCAGGGTGTTCTCGTCGGTCGAATCGATGACGGCGGCCAGGTCGGCGATGCCGCGCGTCGGCAGGGCGAGATCGCTCGCGACCTGCGCGAGCGACGGTCGCGGGCCGATCCAGAACTCGCCGATCTCGGGGTTGGCATAGAACTCGTCCGAATCCCGCCCGGCCCGCTCACGGAAATAGAGGGTCGCCTCGTGGCCGTCGGCCGTCGGCTCGAGCACCAGAACGGCTCCCGGCTCCGAATCGGAACCCCACCCGGTGAGATGGGCGAACGCGGAATGCCCCCTGAAGGCGAAGTCGGTGTCGTTCGAGCGCTGCTTCAGCCGGCCGGCGGGGATGACGATGCGCTTGCCGGGGTGGAGTCGCGAGACGCGGGTGCGGCGCTCGGCGGCGAACGCGGCCTGCTCACGGGCGCCGGGGAGAACATCCGGACGATCCGCCCACCCGCTGCCGATGTACTCCTTGAACCCGTCGGATCCCGGCGTCGTCGAACGATTCGAGGTTGCGCGGGGCTTCGGCTCGCTGGGCGCGGTCTGCTGGGACGATTCGGTGTGTGACGACATGCCTCCATTCTTTCACCGACGGCGGCGACTCCGCGGCGGCCCCGTCCACGCCCCGTACGATGAACCCATGGGTGATGAGCGACGCTTCCGTGGTCCCATCGACCTCCACACGCATTCGAGCGTCTCCGACGGAACCGAGACGCCCGCCGAACTGGTGCGCGCGGCCGCCGCGGCGGGCCTGGGAACCGTCGCACTCACCGACCACGACTCCACGGCGGGCTGGTCGGATGCGGCATCCGCTGTCCCCGAGGCCGGGGTCACGCTCATCCCGGGCATGGAACTCAGCACCCGTATCGAATTCGCGAGCGTGCACATGCTCGGCTACCTGCCCGATCCACTCAATGCCGCTCTCGCCGCGGAGACCGAGCGGATCCGGGCCGGGCGCCTGCGCCGCGCGGAGGAGATGGTGCAGCGGATCTCCGAGGACTACGACATCACCTGGGCGGATGTCGTCGCACAGACGACGGAAGGGGCCACGGTCGGGCGGCCGCATATCGCCGACGCGCTCGTCGCCCGCGGGCTCGCACCCGACCGCAGCGCCGCGTTCGCCGGGATCCTCCACTGGCGCGCGGGCTACTACCAGCCGCATTACGCCCCCGACCCGCTGACCGGCGTGCGTCTCATCCGCGAGGCTGGGGGCGTGCCGGTGCTCGCGCATCCGGGCACGCGGGGCCGTGGCCGGGTCATCCCGACGGACCGGCTCGCCCGTCTGGTGGATGCCGGCCTCTTCGGGCTCGAGATCGATCATCGCGAGAACACCGCTGACGGCAGGGCGCGACTGCACGAACTCGCGGCCCAGTTCGGTCTGCAGATCACCGGTTCGAGCGACTATCACGGCTCCGGCAAACCGAACCGTTTCGGAGAGAACACCACGGACCCGCGCGTTCTCGATCTCATCATCGAACAAGCGACAGGCGCGGCGCCTTTCTATGCCAGCTGACATTCGCGTCGTAGCCTGAACGAGGCACGAGCGAGCGGAGGATGCAGGTGAGGGTACGATCCCGGGTTGCGGTCGCCTTGGTCGTTGCTGCGCTCCTGGCGGCCGGCGGTGCTGTTCCGGCGGCCGTCGCAGACCCGAGCTACCCGTCCTGGGGTGATGTGCAGGCGGCGAAGGCGAGCCAGGCAGCAACGCAGGCGGAGGTCACGAAGATCAACTCCGTGCTCGGCCAGCTGCAGCAGGCGGCAAATGCGGCCGCCGACCTAGCGATCCGGCGTGCGGCCCAGTATGCCCAGGCTGAGGCGGACCTCGCGGCCGCGACCGAGAAGGCGGCCCTGCTCGCCAGGAACGCCGGCGCGGCAACCGCGGCCGCCCGCTCGCTCAAGACCGAGAGCGGGGCACTCACCGAGCAGTTGTCCCGGACGAGCGGAGCAGACCTCACGGTGCATCTCTTTCTCGACGGATCCAGGTCGGCCGGCGCGCCCGACCTGCTCTACCAGCTCGGAGCGATGGCGAGCCTGACGGCGCGTGCAGGGGACCTCTTCGCGAAAGCGACACAGCAGCAGAATCTCGCCGCATCACTCAGCGCCGATGCGAAGTCGGCGGAGTCGGCCCGGACGTCGCTGGCTCTCCAGGCGCAGAAGGCGCTCGCCGCGGCACAGGCGGCACAGCGTGCGGCAAATGGTGCCCTCGCAACCGAGCGGACGCGTGCGACCGTGATGTACGCGCAACTTGCGTCGCTCAAGCGTACGACCGCGAAAGTAGAACAGAAATATGCAGAAGGCGTCGCGGCTGCCGCAGCCCTCGCGCAACAGGCCGCGAGCCAGGGCGGGGCGAACGGATTCGCACCACCGCTGGGCGGGGTCGTCGTGGATCCCGCGGGCGCGCAGGCTTACGCCCAGAGTGTCCTGCCCTCATACGGCTGGGGAGGCGACCAGATGTCCTGCCTGGTGCGGCTCTGGAACCAGGAGTCCGGATGGAGGGCCGATGCCTACAACACATCGAGCGGAGCGTACGGCATTCCGCAGTCGCTTCCCGCGAGCAAGATGGCGACGGCGGGGCCGGACTGGCAGTCGAACGCGCGCACCCAGATCAACTGGGGTCTCTCCTACATCTCCCGCGCGTACGGCTCACCGTGCGGCGCCTGGAACCACGAGGTCGGCTACAACTGGTACTGAGCCGGTCGCCGGCCGGCCCGCACGGCCAGCGATTGGTCGCCGCCCCGCATGGCCGATTGGTCGCCAAAACATTGGCCACCAATCGCCCTGAACCCAGGTGAGTTGCTTGCCAATTAATTGGCGAGCAACTAATGGGTAATTCGCGAGCAAGTAATTGGCGAGCAAGCTCATTGCGGGCTCGACGACGTCGCGCGCCGACGAACTCATAGACGCGTCAATGAGCCCGTCGCCGCCAGATCTCGGCCCCGACCGCCCCGGTCGTGCTAGCTGGCGGGTGTCGCGGCGGCAGCCCCGCCGCTACGGCGACGCGTACGGCTCCGGCGGCGCGGGGCGCTGTTGCCGTCGTGGTGCTCGGTACCGCCGCCGTCATGCGTCCCCGACGCCGCGTGCTCGCTTGACGGCTGGCCGTCGTGCGCCGGTGCTGCGGATGCGGGGCGACCGCCGCGAGTCCGCGAACGCGAGCGGTTGCGGTTCTCTCCGCCTTCGGCCCGGGCGCCCTGCGATTCGCGGGGTCCCCGCGCTCCGGATGCCTCGGTCTTGACGGGAGGGGTCGACTTCAGGCGGCCCTTCGCCCCATGCGGGATGTCGAGGTCGGAATAGAGATGGGGCGACGACGAGTAGGTCTCGACCGGCTCCGGCTGGCCGAACTCGAGCGCCCGGTTGATGAGCGCCCACTTGTGCAGGTCGTCCCAGTCGACGAAGGTCACTGCGATACCGGTCTTGCCGGCACGACCGGTGCGCCCGGCACGGTGGAGGTAGGTCTTCTCGTCTTCGGGAATGGTGTGGTTGATGACGTGTGTCACGTCGTCGACATCGATTCCGCGGGCGGCGACGTCGGTGGCGATCAGGATGTCCTTCTTGCCCGCCTTGAATGCGGCCATCGCCCGCTCGCGCTGCTCCTGGTTGAGATCGCCGTGTACGGCGGCAGCGTTGAAGCCGCGATCACCCAGCTCCTCGACCAGCTTCGCGGCCGCACGCTTGGTGCGGGTGAAGACGACCGTCTTGCCACGGCCCTCGGCCTGGAGGATGCGCGCAACCACCTCGTCTTTGTCGAGCGCGTGCGCGCGGTAGATGAGGTGCTTGATGTTCGCCTGGACCTGGCCCTCGTCGGGGTCGGTCGCCCGGATGTGGATGGGCCGCGTCATGAAGCGGCGAGCGAGGGCGACGATCGGCCCCGGCATCGTCGCGGAGAACAGCATGGTGTGGCGGGTGGCCGGCGTCTGGGCGAACAGCTTCTCGATGTCGGCGAGGAAGCCGAGGTCGAGCATCTTGTCGGCCTCGTCGAGCACCATTTCACGCACATTGCCGAGGTTGAGCAGGCGCTGGCTCGCGAGGTCGAGGAGGCGGCCCGGCGTGCCGACGACGATCTGCGCGCCCGACTTGATCTGTTCGATCTGGCCTTCGTAGGCCTTGCCGCCGTAGATGGCCACGACGTCGGTCGAGCGGTTGGCCGCCGCCTGCGACAGGTCTTCGAAGACCTGGACGCAGAGTTCACGGGTGGGGACGACGATGAGAGCCTGGACGCCCGGCGCGGGGTTGAGCCCGAGGCGCTGGATGACGGGGAGGCCGAAGCCGAACGTCTTGCCGGTTCCGGTCTTTGCCTGGCCGATGATGTCCTGCCCGTCGAGGGCGAGGGGGATGGTCTGGGCCTGGATGGGGAACGGTTCGACGATCCCCTTCGCTGCCAGTGCGTCGACCATGTCCTGGTCGACCTTGAGTTCGGAGAAAGTCACGAATTGATGCCTGTCGGTTTGTTCACGAGGTCTACGCCGTCTTTTCGCAGGCGTAGGGCCGTCGATCCCATGCCGACGGCATTCACAGCCTAGTTGATGCTCCTGTACAGACGGCGTTAAGGGGACGCGCCCGCTCGCCCGGCCACGCGCATCCGCCATCGCTACACTTGCGTACGTGTCAACCTGGTTCTCGCGTCGCCGGCCGCTGGTCGAGCTCCCCCGGCTCAAGCCGCGGTCGGAACAGCCGCCTGCGACGCGCGTCGATCTCCACGAAATCGCGCCGGAGCTCCTGCCGTACCTCGGTCAGGCGGCCTACCTGCAGCTCGAGGCGTTCCAGACCCTCTCGCGCGTGGTCGGCGAGGTGCAAGACCTCGAGGCGAAGGAGAGCATCGGCAAGGCGGCCGGGTTCGCGCTGGCGAAACACCAGGGACTCGTCGCCGAGATCCGGCGGCGCGGCGACGATCCCGCCTACGCGATGCAGCCCTTCGCCGACGCCATCGACGGTTTCAGTGTCCTCACGACCGGCGCCGACTGGCAGGAGACGCTTCTGGGCGTTCACCTCACCGCAGGCCTGCTCGACGACTTCTTCATCCGCCTGTCCGCGGGCCTGCCCGGGGACTTCGGCCCCCGTGCCGCCCAGCTCCTCGGCCTCGACTCCGGGCAGGACCAGGTGGTCCGCATCCTGCGTGATGAGATCGCGGCCGACCCGCACCTCGCATCGCGACTCGCGATGTGGGGGAGACGTCTCGTCGGCGACACCCTGCTTGTGGCGCGGTCGGCGCTTCACCTGTCGGGCAATGCGCGCACCGACGATGAGCGGACAGAGCCCATCTTCACCGAGCTGATCGCAGCACACACCAGACGGATGGACGCACTCGGCCTCACCGCGTGAGCGCGAGGCGCGCGGTCGTCAGCGTGCGGGGATCGGGGAGGCCTTCGACAGGGTCGCGAGGAGTTTCGCGTCGTGCGTGGTGCGAACCCGGCCGACGATCAGGTCGGTGACCACGGTGATCGCCGCGGTTCCGAGCAGGGTGATGACCCAGATCCAGCCGCCGTCCCATTTCAGGCCGGCCCAGGTGAGGCCGACCCAGAAGGCAGCCGACACGATGACGCCGATCGCGGGCATGAGCGCCGCCCCGTGCGTGTGGCGGTTGGGAAGGAGGTACCGCACCGCGAGGCCGATGACCGCGCCTGCGAGGGTGATGAAAAGCAGCTCCATCGCTCTGCTGCGCCTCAGCCCACGAACCCGATGCGGCGCGACTCTTCTGTGCCGATCTCGACATACGCGATTCCCGCTGTGGGGATCAGGTAGACCTTGCCCTTGTCGTCGCTGAGCCGCAGGAAGCCGGTGCCACTGGTCAGTGCGGCCGAGACCTGCTCTGCGATCTCGTCTGCCGTCTGCGACGTCTCGAAGTTGAGTTCGCGAGGAGCGTTGAGGATTCCGATGCGGATGTCCACGTGTGGTGCCTTTCGAGTCTGACCGGCGGATGTGAGTTCAGACTACGACACTCGGCCAACGGCGCTGCGTCACGTTCTCTGTCGGCGGACGCCGGTACGGTTCTGCACATGGCGACACGAGGTTTCCGATCCCTGGCCCCGCGGGGCACACGCATCGGCGACCTCCAGCTCGATGATTCGCAGGCAGCGGTGCTGTCGCTCGACGACGGTGAGTCGGCCGCCGTGCTCGGCGCTCCGGGAACGGGAAAGACCACGACCCTGGTCGAAGTCCTGGCCGAGCGCGTTCTCGACCGCGGCTACGCGACCAGCGAGGTGCTGGCGCTCACGGCATCCCGCACCTCGGCGACACGGCTCCGGGATCGCATCGCCCTGCGCCTGGACGTGCCGACGAACGGACCGCTCGCGCGCACAGCGACTTCGCTCGCCTTCCAGCTTGTCGGCCACCGGGCCCGTGCGGCCGCGGTCGACCCGCCACGGCTGCTCACCGGCGGAGAGCAGGACCAGATCATCGCCGAGTTGCTCGCGGGTCACCTCGAAGACGGCACCGGACCGTCGTGGCCGGAACCACTCGTCGACGATGTCCGCACGCTTCGCGGGTTCCGCACCGAGCTGCGCGAACTCATGGCCCGGTGTGTCGAGCACGGGGTGAGCCCGGAGCGGCTGGTGCGGCTGGCTGCCGAGGCCGGGCGCGACGAGTGGCGGGCTGCCGCAGAGTTCATCCTCGAGTACCAGCGAATCGTCGACAGCTATCGTGGCAACTTCGTCGACTCCGCCGAGCTCGTGGCCGAGGCAGTCTCCGTCGTCGCCGGGGGCAGCGCGCTCGAGCCGCTTCGCCTTATCCTGGTCGACGATCTGCAGGAGGCGACGGTCGCGACGCTGTCGCTGCTGCGGGCATTCGCGGCACGCGGGGTGGCGATCGTCGCCTTCGGCGACCCCGATGTCGCGTCGACGACGTTCCGCGGTGCAGAGCCGTCGGCCCTCGGCCGGCTGGATGCGACGCTCGGGGTCGCTGCCGCGCGCCTTGTGCTCGGCACGGCGCACCGCCAGACGCCGGCCCTGCGCGAGCTCACATCGCGGGTCACGGAGCGTATCGGCACCGCAGCGGCGGGCATCCAGCGCCTCGCCGGGCCGGGTCGGCCGGAGGCGGAGATGCCCGCGATCGTCCGGATCGAAGCGAACTCGGCTCCGGCCGAGGCTGCGCGCCTGGCACGGAGGCTGCGCGAGCACCACCTGTTCGACGGCGTTCCCTGGAACGAGATGGCCGTCGTGGTGCGCTCGGGGGCGCTCGTACCGGCGCTCGCACGTGCGCTCGCCGTCGCCGAGGTCCCGACACGCACATCCGTGGCCGGTCGCGCGCTGCGCGACGAATTCGCCGCGCGGCAGTTGCTCAGCCTCGTCGGAGTGGAACTCGGCTCCATCGAACTCACCGCGACGGTGGCGACCGACCTGCTTGTCGGTCCGTTCGGCGGGCTCGACGGCGTGAGTCTGCGGCGACTGCGGCTCGCCCTCCGCCAGGAGGAGCTCGCCGGAGGAGGCACCAGGCCCGGCGACGAGCTCCTGGTCGACGCGCTGGGCGCCCCCGGCCGTTTCGTCACCATCGATTCCGCCCCGGCCCGGCGGGCATCGCGGCTCGCCGAGACCATCGACAGCGGACGCACACGCGCAGCCGGGGGAGCCACCATCGAGGAATTGCTCTGGCACGCGTGGGAGCGCAGCGGGCTCGCCCGGCGCTGGCTGGAGCAGTCGGAGCGCACCGGCATCGTCGCCGACGAGGCGAACCGCCATCTCGACGGCATCGTCGCCCTGTTCACTGCGGCGAGACGATTCGTCGAACGGTACCCGGAGAGCCCGGCTTCCGTCTTCGTCGAAGAGCTGCTGGGAGCCGAGGTACCGGAGGACACTCTCGCTGCCCAGACCACCTCGGACGCTGTGCTCGTAGGAACTCCGAGCGCGACGATCGGGGCAGAGTTCGAGGTGGTCGCGATCTCGGGCCTCCAGGAGAGCGTCTGGCCGAACCTGCGCCTCCGGGGCTCCCTACTTCATCCGCAGAAGCTCGCCGACGCCGTCGCCGGCATCGAATCGACGACGGTCGACGAGCGGGCACAGGTGATGGGCGACGAACTGCGGATGTTCGCACTGGCGGTCTCGCGGGCGCGACGCCAGGTCATCCTCACTGCGACCGCGAATGACGAGGAGCAGCCGTCGCCCCTGCTACGGCTGGCCGGCGAGCTCGCCGAAGACGACACGGACGATTCGGCGCATCCGCTCTCCCTGCGTGGGATGGTCGGCCGGCTTCGCCGCCGCGCGGGGGCCACCGGTTCCCCCGACGCCGTCGAGGCGCTCGCCCGGCTCGCCGCAGCGGAGGTCCCCGGAGCAGATCCGGCCGAGTGGTACGGCCTCCTCGAACCGTCGACGGACGAGCCTCTGGTCGACCTCTCCGATCCGGAGGCGCACGTAAGGGTTTCGCCGTCGAGGCTCGAGACGTTCGAGAAATCGCCGCTCGCCTGGTTCATCGATTCGATGGCGTCGTCGCCCAGTGGCCTCGCCGCCGGCATCGGAACGGTGGTGCACGCCGTCATGGAACAGGTCAGCACCGACGATTCCGGCGACGTGAGCGTCGAACACATCTGGGCCGCCATCGAGGCCCGATGGTCGGAACTCCAGTTCGAGTCCCCGTGGCTCGAAGAGAAGGAGAGACGCCGCACGCGTCGTCTCGCGGACGGACTCTCCGAATACCTGCGCGACTTCGACCGCAGCGGTGGCACCCTGCTCGGCTCGGAGGGCTCCTTCGAACTGCCCGTCGGCAGGGCGATCGTCAGCGGAACGATCGACCGCATCGAACGAACGCCTGAAGGGACCATCGTCATCGTCGACCTGAAGACGGGTAAGACCGCGCCGACCGCCGCGAAGCTCGCCGAGCACGCCCAGCTCGGTGCGTACCAGCTCGCGCATGATCAGGGGGTGCTCGAACAGGCGGCGGAGATGCCGTCGGGCGGCGCCAAACTCGTCTACATAGCGACCGGTGTGCGCGGCAGCATGTACCGTGAGGCCGTCCAGGGGCCCCCGGACGCGGACGCGCTCGACCGGATACGGCAGCGCGTGGCGGCAGCGGCCGACGGCATGGCTGCGAACACGTTCCTGGCCGTGGTGAACCTCGACGAACGCGACCCGCATGCACGATTCGAGTACCGCATCCACCTGGTTCCGGCGGTGAGCGCGTGACCGAGGACGGCATGGACGGCCTGCTCGACTGGGACGTCGACGATGCGACCCTCGACCTCGTGGAGCGTGCGCTCCGCGACGACTCTCCCTCACGACGCCGGTTGAGCTCGGCCGAGATCGCTGGGGCGCTCGGCCTTCCGATGCCGACCCCGCAGCAGCAGGCCGTGATCGAGGCGCCGCTCGCACCAGCGATCGTGGTGGCCGGCGCCGGCAGTGGCAAGACCGAGACGATGGCGAACCGCGTAGTGTGGCTGCTCGCGAACGGGCATGTGCGAGTGCCTGAGATTTTGGGGCTCACGTTCACCCGCAAGGCGGCGGGGGAACTGGCGGTACGCATCCGCCGTCGCATCGATCAGCTGACCGCCTCTGGGCTCGTCGAGATCGACGCTGACCCGTTCGAGGCCCCCAATGTCTCG
Source organism: Leifsonia sp. McL0618 (assembly GCF_049994905.1). Taxonomy (GTDB): domain Bacteria; phylum Actinomycetota; class Actinomycetes; order Actinomycetales; family Microbacteriaceae; genus Diaminobutyricibacter. Next base: position 1,685,755 of record NZ_CP188258.1, read on the forward strand.
ACCTACAACGCGTTCGCGAACGCGATCTTCCGCGAGAACGCCTTCCTGATCGGCAGGGAACCGGAGTCGGCGGTGCTCAGCGAGGCGTCGGCCTGGCAGCTCGCACGCCGCCTCGTAGTCTCCAGCACCGACGACCGTCTGGTCGACCTCGAACGGAGCGTCGACGTCGTGACCAGCGCGGTCATCTCCCTGAGCCGCGCGCTCAGCGAGAACGTCGTCGACGGTGCCGATGTCGCGTCGATGACGGCGAAGTTCACCGGCCTGGCCGAGCTCCCTACCGGCAACGGACGCGTGAAAGAGATGTACGCATCCGTTCGCTCTGCGATCGCGGTGGTCGGCTCGCTGCCGCCGCTCCTCGACCTGGCCGCCCTCTTCGCCGCAGAGAAGACCCGCCGCGGATTCGTCGAGTACTCCGATCAGGTCGCCCTCGCCCTGCAGGTGTGCGACCGGCTGCCGTCGGTGATCGACGACTATCGCGCGCGCTACCGGGTCATCCTGCTCGACGAATACCAGGACACCTCTGTGGTGCAGACGAGACTCCTGTCGCGGCTGTTCGGCGGTCAGCCGGTGATGGCGGTCGGCGACCCTCACCAGTCGATCTACGGCTGGCGCGGGGCGAGTGCGGCGAACCTCGGGCGGTTCTCCCTCGACTTCACCGGCAACCAGCCGGGAATCGCGCGCGGAGGCGCGGCCGAATACGCCCTGTCGACATCATGGCGCAACCCGACGCGTGTGCTCGAAGCCGCCAACGTGCTCGTCGGTCCGCTGTCAGCCTCGTCTCCCGTGCACGTTCAGCGCCTCGAGGCCCGGCCCGGCGCCGACGCCGGCGAACTCGCCGTGCGCTTCGAGCAGACGGTTGCAGACGAAGCGGCGGCGGTCGCGGAGTGGCTGGCGCGGCGGTTGGCGCGGCGCGACGACGACGGGCAGCCCCCCAGCGCCGCCATGCTCTGCCGATCGCTCAAGAAGATCGACGTCTTCACCGAGGCCCTCGAGCGGCGCGGCGTTCGGTACCACGTGCTCGGCCTCGGGGGCCTGCTCGAACAACCAGTGATCGCCGACCTGCTCAGCGCGATGCGCGTGATGCACGACCCGACGGCTGGATCCGAGCTGATCCGCGTTCTCACCGGCGCACGCTGGAGGATCGCCCCGAAGGACGTCGCCGTGCTGCGCTCGGTCGCCTCGTGGCTTGCGGCACGCGACCACCGCTTCCGCGAACTCGATGCCCCCGTGCGCGAACGCCTCCGCCAGTCGGTCGCCGGAGAAGAGTCCGCATCGCTCGTCGACGCCCTCGACTTCGTCGTCGAGGCACCCGAGTCGCACTCCCAACTGGCGCCGTTCAGCGCAGACGGCCTCACCCGGATGAAGGAGGCAGGCCGTCAGCTGGCCTACCTGCGTTCGCGCGCGGGCCTCGACCTGCTCGACCTGGTCACGCTGGTGCAGCAGGAACTGATGCTCGACATCGAAGTCGCCGCGAACGAGACGGCGCAGCTCGGGCAGGCCAGCCTCGACGCATTCGCCGAGCAGGTGGCCTCCTACCTGGCCAGCGACGACCAGGCGACGCTTGGATCGTTTCTCGCGTGGCTCGCCGAAGCGGAGCAGCGTGACAACCTCGCGCCGAGAAGTGAAGACCCCGAGCCCGGCACGGTGCAGATCCTGACGATCCATGGCTCCAAAGGACTCGAGTGGGACATCGTCGCCGTGCCCCGGATGGTCGACGGCGAGCTACCCAGCCCGCCGCGCAGCAAAAAGGGCTGGATCGAATTCGGCGCCCTGCCCTACGAGTTTCGAGGCGATTCGACCGAGCTCCCGGTGCTCGCCTGGCGTTCCGCGCACACCCAGAAGGAGGTCGACGACGCCTTCGATGCATTCGAGGCGGAGAACGCGGAACGGCACGCGGCAGAGCAGCGGCGCCTGGCATACGTCGCCGTGACGCGCGCACGTCACGGCCTACTCCTCACCGGGTCCTACTGGTCGACGCAGACCCGTCCTCGTGGCCCAGGAGCCTTCCTGCTCGAACTCCAGAGCGCGGGACTGCTCGCCGACGACGCCTTCCCCGAACTCGAGGAGGTGGAGGAGAACCCCTATGCGCTCGCCACCCAGACCGTGTCCTGGCCCCTCGATCCACTCGGCATTCGCCGGCCCCGCGTGGTCCAGGCCGCCCAGGCCGTGCGCGCCGCGCTCGATCGTGGCGGCAACCGGGGAGGCGTCTACGCCGACGACATCGATCTGCTGCTCGCGGAGCGGGCGGAACGAGCGGCAGGCGGCGAACGCGTCGACCTGCCGGCCCGCATCCCGGCATCCCGGTTCAAGGACTATGTCACCGACCCGGCCGCCGTGGCGGCTGCCCTCCGCCGTCCGATGCCGGAGCGCCCGTATCGCCAGACGCGCCTGGGCACCCTCTTCCATGGCTGGGTGGAGCAGCGCTACGGCACGGTCGCCGGGGCGTCGGATGTGATCGATGCGTCAGCGCTCGAGCTCGACGACCCGGCCGGCGAACCGATCGAGGCCGCAGAACTCGCCGAGCTCCAGCAGATCTTCGCCGCCAGCGGCTGGGCGGACCGCCGGCCGGAGGAAGTCGAGATCGAGATCCACGTCGTGCTGGCCGGGCAGGTCGTCGTCTGCAAACTCGACGCGGTCTACCGCGCCGACGACGGCGTGCACGACTACCAGATCGTCGACTGGAAGACCGGCAAAGCCCTGAGGGATGCCGACGACCTCGAACGCAAGCAGCTGCAGCTCGCGCTGTACCGGCTCGCCTTCGCCCGCTGGAAAGGCATCGCACCGGATCGGATCGACGCCGTCTTCTACTTCGTTGCCGATGACGCGGTCATTCGGCCCGAACGCCTCTACTCCGAAGAGGAGCTGCGCTCGCTCTGGTCGTCGGTCACCGGCTTCATGCCGCCGGCGTGACCGTAGTCGTCCGCTGACCGGTCGCCCGGCGTGTTGTCGAGCATCGCTTCGACGTCGGAGACGGCCATGATCGGGCCGGTCGCCGTCGAGAGCGGGTTCGCGGCCTGGGTGTGGACCCGGTCGACCAGGCCGTCGAGCATCTCGACCGCGTCGTCGACGATGGCCTGGTTGCGAACTTCCCGGCCATGGAGCAGCCAGCGTGCGACCTCGAGCTCGGCGTACAGCATCGCCCGCTGGGTGAACTGGCGATCCGTGGTGACCTGGCGCCTGGCACCGTAGGCGCCGAGTGCGCTCTCGGCCGCATCCGGGTTCATCGCGAGCAGCCAGTGCAGGTCACGCGCCGGGTCGCCGACCCGGAGGGCGGACCAACCGAGCACGGCCGAGATCGACTCGCCTTCGACGAGGAAGGAGTCGGCGGTCATCGCACCGTTGATCACCGTGGGCTGGAACTGCCAGAGCCCGGTGTCGGCCGACGCGTCACGCCACCGGTCGCGGAGGGCGCTCGGCAGCAGCCCCGTCGACGCCGCAGACTCGATGAGCGAGGTGGTCGACGTGTGGCACTCGGCTGCGCTCAGCACCGGAAGCCCCGCCTCGCCGACGAAGGCGGTCGGAAGCGTGTGGATGGCCGCGATCGCATGCCCGATCGCCCCGGCGAGACCGTCTCCGGGAGGCACGTCGTCGACATCGATATGGATGCCGGGAAGGAAGTTGTAGACGATCGCCCGCGTTCCGCCGACCGGCGTCTGCCCGAGGAACATCGGAACATCGAATGGAAGCCTGCTGCGGATTCCGGTCGTGAGCGCGCGCAAAGCGACGAGGTCGGCGCTCTGCTCGGACTCGGCCGTCTGCGACGTCGGCACCCGGATGATGCTGGTGCTGCCGTCGCGCCCGCTGAGGAGCGCGGAGTCGAAGTCGCCCGAGCCGCCGGCCGTGAAGCTGCGGGCGCCTGAGACCTCCAGCCCCGGAACGGCCGAGGTGGCCAGCGCGGCTAGAGTGAGATGGGATCTGGCCATAGCACCTAGGTTAAGTGGACATTCCCGGCGCCCGTTGATCGCCACGCCTTGCCAGCCGTTCGCGTCGAAAACGAACGCGATCCGTAACCGTGAGAGGACACCGATGACGCGTTCCGCCCTCCGCGACCTTCCCCTGTCGCGCGGCGCCGTCGATCGCGATCACGAAGCTCGCTCCCGTCCGGCGTTGTTCGACGAGCTCCTGGGCGAGCCGACGACGCGCATCCTCCCGTTGTGGAAAGGGCGTGCCCTGGTGACTGCGGGGAGCGTCGCCGCTGCGACACCCGGTTCGGATGGCTGGGGCAGCGCAGAGGACGGCGCCACCGCCGCGCTCGACCTCCTTCCCGCCGACCGAGTGACGTCTGCGCTGGTGCGCGTCTACCTGGGGCGCACCCTTGTTGCGACGGCGACCGAACCGGCGGGTTCGGCAATCGTGCTGAGCGTGCTCAGCGACGCCGCCGCATCCGAACTCGAACCGGACGAGGCGCGCTGGGCGAACCTCCGCACGGTCGGAACAGCGCTCAGCGACCGGGACGCCGGCCTCTTCACCGAAGCGCTCGGGATCGCGAACTGGCACGCCTCGCACACGCACTGCCCGCGCTGCGGCGAACCGACCGTCGTCGAGAAGGGCGGCTGGGTGCGCCGGTGCCTGAACGACGAGACCGAGATCTTCCCTCGCACCGACCCTGCCGTGATCGTCAGTGTGCTCGACCGCGACGACAGGCTGCTGCTCGGTTCGAACGCGATGTGGGAGAACAACCGCTACTCGCTGCTCGCCGGCTTCGTCGAGCCGGGGGAGTCCTTCGAAGCCGCGGTCGAACGCGAGATCTTCGAGGAGGCGGGGGTGCGCGTGGTGGACCCCGTGTACCTCGGTTCACAGCCGTGGCCGTTCCCGGCCTCGGTGATGGTCGGCTTCACGGCGCGACTCGCCGACGACCAGGACCCGGCGGCGCTCCACCCCGACGGTGACGAGATCCTCGAGCTTCGCTGGTTCACGCGTGACGAGGTCTGGTCGAACCACGACGTCGTCATCCTGCCCGGCCGCACGTCGATCGCACGGGCGATCATCGAAGACTGGTACGGCGGCCCCCTGGGAGAACCGCCGGCGATCAGCGCCGGGGAACGATGACGCCGGACCAGGTGCTCGCAGGACTCGACGACCAGCAGCGCGTCGCTGCGGAAGCCCTGCTCGGCCCGGTCTGCATCCTCGCCGGAGCGGGCACCGGCAAGACGCGCGCGATCACGCATCGGATCGCCTACGGTGTCGCCACAGGTGCGTACGCGCCCAACCGCGTGATGGCGCTCACGTTCACGAACCGCGCGGCATCCGAGCTCCGGGGCAGACTGAGGCAACTCGGTGCGGGCGGTGTCTCGGCGAGGACGTTCCACGCCACGGCGCTCAGCCAGCTCAACTTCTTCTGGCCCCAGGTGGTCGGCGGCCAGCTGCCCTCGGTGCTCGACGGCAAGGCCCGGCTCCTCGGGCACGCCGCCGAGCGACTGCGGCTCAGGCTCGACACCGCGACGCTGCGCGACGTGGCCGCCGAGATCGAATGGCGCAAGGTGTCCGGCCTCAGCATCGAGCAGTACGCCCAGCGGATCTCGTCGCGTTCGGTTCCGGGCGCCCTGACCGTCGAACAGGCCGTGCTCGTGCAGCAGGCCTACGAAGATCTCAAGGATGAACGGCGTCAGTTCGACTTCGAGGATGTCCTCCTGGCGTGCGCCGGCATGATCGAGAGCGAGCCTTCCGTCGCCATGCAGGTGCGGGAGCAGTACCGCTTCTTCGTGGTCGACGAGTACCAGGATGTCTCGCCGCTCCAGCAGCAGCTCCTCGACCTGTGGCTCGGCGGCCGACGCGATGTGTGCGTCGTCGGCGACGCGAGCCAGACGATCTACTCGTTCGCGGGCGCGCGCAGCGAATTCCTCCTCGACTTCGAGCGCCGCTACGACGACGCGACCGTGGTGCGCCTCGAGCAGAACTACCGGTCGACGCCCGGTGTCGTGGACGCGGCGAACCGGCTTATGCGCGGTCGTCCCGGAGCGCTCACCCTCCACGCCGCCACGGAACACGGTGCGGGGGACGCGGGCCGGGCAGCGGCAGACCCGGCGACGCCGGACCCGACCGCCTTCGCATCCGATCTGGCGGAGGCGCGGGGTGTCGCCCAGTCGATCGCTGCCCAGATCGCGGCCGGCGACAAGCCGGAAGACATCGCCGTGCTCTACCGGGTGAACGTGCAGGCCGCCGCGCTGGAGACCGCGCTCGCCGATGTCGGGGTCAGCTACCTCATCAGGGGAGCGAAACGTTTCTTCGACCTGTCCGAGGTGCGGCAGGCGGTGATGTCCCTGCGGGCGGCTTCCGTGTCGGTCACGGGGGAGCCGCTCTTCAAGTCGGTGAGCGACGTGCTCCGGTCACTGGGCTGGAGCCAGGACGCGCCCGAGGCCCGGGGGGCCGTGCGCGACCGCTGGGAGTCGCTCAACGCGATCATGGGGCTCGTCGACCAGCAGCCTCCAGGCACCACCTTCCGTGCGTTCACCGACGAACTGATGGAGCGCCAGGCCGGCCAGCATGAGCCGACTGTCTCCGCAGTGACCCTCGCCACACTGCACTCCGCCAAGGGCCTCGAGTGGGATTCCGTATATCTGATCGGCCTCAGCGAGGGGCTGGTGCCGATCAGCTACGCGAAGACGTTCGACCAGGTCGATGAGGAACGCCGTCTGCTCTATGTCGGGATCACCCGGGCGCGGAGACGCCTGCACCTCAGCTGGGCCGAAGGCGGCCAGCAGCGCGGCCCCCGCCAGCCGTCACGGTTCCTGGCAGAGCTCGGCACGCGCACTCCGCGTGCTGTCGCACCGGCACGACGTCTGTAGTGCCGGTCGCCCCGTCGTAGCGGATGCTCGAGGCAGCGAACCGGCGTGAGCCGCGCGTGAGCCGCGCCAGGACCATCCGCGAGGCGAGGGCGGCGACAGCGGTGCCGACCAGTTCCGTCTCGAGCGGCGAGTCCCGTGTGGCCAGTTGGGTCGCGATGGCCGTCCATGCGGGGTCGTCGTCCAGGCGATGACGGTCCAGGCAGGACAGGCACGGGCCGGAACCCGGTTCGACGATCGGCCCGATCGTGACGGTGCGGTCGCTGAACACGACGGCGAGGTGGGGAACGTCACGCCGCAGCCAGCGTCCGTAACGCTCCGGCGCCACAGCGTAGCGGCCGACGATCACGGCGGCCTCGGCCCGGTCGACGTCGGCGATGTCGCTGGTCACAGCGAAGCCAGAGCTCGTCAGGATGTTCCCGATGGCGCGCGCAGCGGAGCCGCGGCCGTCGATCGCGACGCGACGGCGTGGGGGAGGAGTCGATGGCGCAGGGGCCCGGAGCACGGGCCGCAGTCGCGTGAGCAGCGCATCGACGTCGACGGGCACGCGGGCGGCACTCGCAAGTGCCGTGAGCCCGTCCCGCGTGACACCGTGTTCGAGGTCGGCGATGAGCCGTTCCTCGCCGGGAGTCACGTCGTGAAGCACGAGCAGGTGGCGGTCCACGCCGAACTGGAGGTCGGTCGGGCTCCGCCACACTCGCGGGATTCGGGGATCGAGCTGGATGGTCACTCCTGAATCATTCCGTGGAGGGCACGCCCACCGCAGAATCTCTCCACAACCCGCGTCGGAGCTCAGGAAGCTACTCCTCCGTCGGCCGCTCCGTGTCGCCGCGGAGAAGGTCTTCCAGCGCCTGGTCGACGGCGTCGTACTCCGGCTCCTGGCCGCTCGCTTCCGCAGTCAGGCGCGCGACCAGCGCGGACGGGTCATCGAGGTCGGCACCGGTCGGCATCAGGTCGGGATGCGACCACAGCCGGTCGCGCCCGTCGGCACCCACCGCATCGCTCACCGCCTTCCACATCGCGGCGGCCTCACGAAGGCGTCGCGGCCGGAGCTCGAGTCCGACGAGCGTCGCGAATGCCGACTCGGCCGGGCCGCCCGACGCGCGGCGCCGGCGAACGGTCTCGGCGATGGCGTCCGCCTTGGGCAGGAGTTTCGTCGCCTCGGCGGTGACGACATCGACCCAGCCTTCCACCAGGGCGAGCACTGTCTCCAGGCGGGCGAGCGCGGCCTGCTGTGCCTCCGACTTCGGCGGGATCAGCGCGCCGCTCACCATCGCCTCCCGGAGTTCTTCCGGGTTGGCCGGGTCGAAACCCTCGGCAAGCTCTTCGAGCCGCTCCGTATCGATGGTGATGCCCTTCGCGAACTCGGTGATCGAAGTGATCAGCTGCAGGCGCAGCCATTTCGCGTGGCGGAAGAGCCTGGCGTGTGCGAGCTCACGAACAGCCAGGTACAGCTGGATCTGGTCGTCGGGGATGTCGAGTCCTTCGCCGAACTCGGCGACGTTCTGAGGCAGGAGGGCAGCGTGGCCGTCCTCGAGGAGGGGGATGCCGATGTCGCCCCCCGACACCACTTCTTTCGCCAGCTGCCCCACGACCTGCCCGAGCTGCATGGCGAAGAGCGCGCCACCGATCGAGCGCATGATCTGGCCTGCGTTGGCCAGCATCCCCTGCATCTCCTCAGGCGCCTGTTCCCTGAGGACCTGGGTCAGTGCATCCGAGATGCTGAGAGCGACGGGCTCAGCGAGCTGGGTCCAGATGGGCATGGTCTGGCGGGCCCACTCGACGCGCCCGATGAGCTGGGGCGGTGTCATCAACTCGGCGACGCTGGTCACATCGTCGAGCCAGAGTGCGGCGACGTTGAACGCCTGCTCGAGGGCGGCGCGCTCAGCGGGCTCTGTCGCGCGTGCGTCAGCCCCGGCGAGCGTCCGGGCCTGCTCGAGGGCGAGGTCCCAGTTGATGCCGTCACCGTTGCTGCGGATGGCGTTCTGGAGCTGGCCGAGAAGCTGGGCGATGCTTGCGGGATCGTTGGGGAGCCCCGCCGCGCCGGCGAGCTGGCTCGGGTCGATCGACGAATTGCCTGAGAGGAATTCGCGCAACATGTCGCGGAATTCGTCGTCCTGGTCCTTGTCCGGATCATCGGCCATCGTCTCGCCTTTCGTATTGGCAACCTTTCAGGCGCAGAATCTACGCTAGCCCGTGATTCTGCGAAGCAGGATGGGAATTGGCCTAGGCTCAGGGGTTGGGTGTCCGCCCGTCGCGAACATCAGGAAAGGTACATGCGTGGCACTCTTCACGGACGACGATCTCCGGCCCGAACCCAGCACGCCGCCGGAACGCATCCGGCCGAAGCGCAGTGTCGTGGTGGGCTGGTCGTTCGTCGGTGCAGCGTTCGTGCTGACCCTGGTCCTGGCACTCGTGCCTGCGCCGTACGTTATCGAACAACCCGGCCCGGTGTTCAACACGCTAGGCACCGACCAGCCGGTCGGAAGCGCGCCGGCGAAAGACGCGAAGCCCCTCATCGTCATCCCCAGCCAGAAGACCTACCCGACCGCGGGGTCGCTCGACCTGCTCACGGTCTCCCTCGTCGGCAACCCCGATTCGCTTCCGAGCTGGTTCGAGGTCGCCGCGGCGTGGCTGACCCCGAGCAAAGCGGTGCTCCCGGTCGACGCGGTCTTTCCCCCGGGAACGACGACGCAGCAGAGCAACCAGGAGAACGCGCAGGAGATGGTCGACTCGCAGCAGGATGCGATCGCCGCTGCTCTCAACGAGCTCGGCTACACCTATCCGCAGGAAGTCATCGTGAAGCAGATCCTCAAGGGATCGCCGGCCGACGGAGTACTCAAGGTGAACGACGAGATCATCACCGTCAACGGGGTCCACGTGCCGGGTGTGCAGACGCTCCGCGACCTGCTGAAGGCCAATGGTTCCGGCAAGCCGGCGACGATCGGCATCATCCGTGCCGGCGCGCCCAGCACCGTGCAGATCACCCCGGAGAAGAGTGGCCCGACGGTCATCGTCGGAATCGGTGCGGGAATGCACTACACCTTCCCGTTCGACGTGACGATCCAGCTGAACAACGTCGGCGGCCCGAGCGCCGGACAGATGTTCGCTCTCGGCATCATCGACAAACTCACACCGAACAAGCTGAACGGCGGCGAACATGTGGCCGGCACCGGGACGATCGACAATGAGGGCAACGTCGGCGCTATCGGGGGAATCCAGCAGAAGATGTACGGGGCACGTCAGGCAGGCAACAGCTGGTTTCTCGCTCCCCAGTCCAACTGCGACGAAGTGACGGGGCACATCCCTGCCGGCCTCAAGGTTTTCGCGGTCAAGACCCTCGACGACTCCCTGGCGGTGATGAAGGCGCTCAGCTCCCACTCGGGCACCGCGGCCCTTCCCACCTGCCCGGCATCCTGAGCACATCCCGACCCTGGCTGAAGCGCAGCGATCTCAAAGCTACGCGCGCCTAGGATGGGTTCCTGACCTTTCAACGCAGAGCAAGAGGGCCGCACGTGAGTTCAACAGCAGCAGGGCGACCGGCCGGGCGCCGACGGGCAGCGATCTGGATCACGCTGGGGGTGGTCGTAGCCCTCATCATCGCGTTCTTCGTGTTCGCAGGCCTGTACGCCGACATCCTGTGGTACCAGCAGGTCGGGTACCTGAACGTCCTCACGACGCAGTGGTTCGCCGCCGCGATCCTGTTCTTCATCGGCTTCCTCGGCATGGCAGTTCCGCTCTGGCTCTCGATCCAGCTCGCATACCGGCTGCGCCCGGTGTACGCCAAGCTGAACACCCAGCTCGACCGCTACCAGCAGGTGATCGAACCGCTGCGACGTCTTGCCATGTACGGAATCCCCGTCGTGTTCGGTATCTTCGCCGGTGTCTCGACCGGCAGCCGCTGGCAGACGGCCCTGATGTGGATCAACAGCACGCCGTCGGGCAAGACCGATCCGCAGTTCCACCTCGACATCTCGTTCTACTTGTTCGACCTGCCGTTCTACCGCGGCCTGGTCGGCTTCGCGTCTGCGGTCGTCATCATCTCGCTGTTCGCGACGCTCGCCACCTGTTATCTCTACGGGTCCATCCGCATCAGCGGCCGCGAGGTGCGCATCTCGAAGGCTGCCCGCGTCCAGATCTCGGTGATCTCGGCGCTCTACCTGCTGCTCCAGGGGGTGAGCATCTGGCTCGACCGCTACGCGACGGTGACGGACTCCAACGTCAACGACCAGATCAACGGCGCCGCGTACACCGACGTCAACGCGACGATTCCCGGTCGTGCGATCCTCGCCGGGATCGCCATCTTCGTCGCCGCGTTGTTCGTCCTCACCGCCTTCATCGGGCGGTGGCGCTTCCCGCTGGTCGGCACCGCCCTGCTCATCATCGCCGCCCTCGTGGTCGGCGCGATCTACCCCTGGATCGTGCAGCGGTTCCAGGTCGACCCGAGCCAGAAGACGCTCGAGACGCCATACATACAACGCAGCATCAACAGCACTCGCGACGCCTACGGACTGTCGAACATCGACGTGATCCCCTACAACGCGAAGACGACGGCCGAGCAGGGCCAGCTGCGTCAAGACGCGCAAACGACTGCCCAGATCCGTATTATCGACCCTGCCCAGGTGAGCCCCTCGTTCCGGCAGCTCGAACAGTTCCGCCAGTACTACGCGTTCCCCGACAACCTCGCGGTCGACCGCTACACGATCGACGGCAAGGAGCAGGATGCCGTGGTCGCCGTTCGCGAGCTCCAGCAGTCCGGCCTGGGTTCCGCGCAGAACTGGTACAACGACACGATCGTCTACACCCACGGCTACGGTGTCGTCGCCGCCTACGGCAACCAGCGTTCAACCGACGGCCAGCCCGTGTTCCTCGAGTCGGGCATCCCGACGACCGGCTCACTCGGCACCTATGAGCCCCGTATCTATTTCGGCCAGCAGTCGCCGAAGTACTCGATCGTCGGAGGGTCGAACAGTCAGAAGTCGGTCGAACTCGACTACCCGGGCGGGGCCAACAACGCGCAGCAGACGTACACCACGTTCAACGGCAACGGCGGACCGAAGCTCGACAACATCTTCAAGCGGCTGATCTACGCGCTCAAGTTCCAGGATGAGCAGATCGTCCTCTCCGACGCGGTCAACAGCAATTCGCAGATTCTGTACGACCGCGACCCGATCACCCGGGTGCAGAAGGTCGCGCCTTACCTGACGCTCGACTCGCAGGCCTACCCGGCAGTCATCGACGGCCGCGTCAAGTGGATCATCGACGGCTACACGACGAGCGACCAGTATCCGTATTCGCATGTGGGCAGCCTGAGCGACGCGATCGCCGACACGGAGACCCCGAAGCCGGCGTATCCGTTCGACAACATCAACTACATCCGCAACTCGGTCAAGGCCACCGTCGACGCGTACGACGGAAAGGTCACACTCTACGCGTGGGATTCCACCGACCCCATCCTCAAGACGTGGGAGAAGATCTTCCCGACCACGGTCAAGCCGATGAGTGACATGAGCGCCCAGCTCATCAGCCACGTTCGGTACCCGGCCGACCTCTTCAAGGTGCAGCGTTCGGTGCTCGGCCAGTACCACGTGACAGACGCGGGCTCGTTCTACTCCCGCGACGATGCATGGACGACGCCGAACGACCCGGTGTCGCCGGCGAGCAACCCCACACTTCAGCCGCCGTACTACCTCACGATGCAGATGCCGGGCCAGACGGCGCCGTCGTTCTCGCTGTACTCGACGTTCGTGCCATTGGCGACGACGGAGTCGAGCAGGTCGGTGCTGAAGGGCTACCTGGCGGTCGATGCGGATGCCGGCGATGCGAAGGGACAGAAAGCGTCCGGCTACGGAAAACTCAGGCTGCTCACACTGCCGTCGAGCGATACGGTGCCGGGGCCGGGCCAGGTGCAGAACAACTTCAACTCCGATCCAGGAGTGTCTCAACAGCTGAACCTGTTGAGACAGGGAAAGACCGACGTCATCAGCGGCAACCTGCTGACGCTTCCGGTCGGCGGGGGACTCCTGTACGTGCAGCCGGTCTATGTCAAATCGACCGGTGAGACGAGCTACCCGCTCCTCCAGAAGGTGCTGGTCGCGTTCGGCGACAAGATCGCGTTCCAGGACACTCTCGACGGGGCACTCGATGTTCTCTTCGGCGGCAGTTCGGGCGCGAGTGCGGGCGACGCCAATGCGGGCACCAGCACAGGCACGACGACGACGCCGACCGGAACCGGGTCCAGCCCCAACGCTGCGCTGCAAGCCGCGCTCGTGGACGCGCGGCAGGCGCTGCTCGATCGTGACGCCGCGCTGAAGGCGGGGGACTGGACCGCATACGGTATCGCGGACGCCAACCTCAAGAAGGCGATCGCCCAGGCGCTCGCCGCCGAGGCCCAGGCGACGACGACCCCGACGACGGCTCCGACTCCGGCGCCCACTCCGTCGAAATAGTCGGACAACCCAGTAAGGGAGGGTGCGGCTGTCTGGCCGCACCCTCCCTTATGTTCATCGCCTGTACAAAGTTGTGCGGCGGCGGCCGGCAGTACATCGGGGCTGACCGATCGCGGGAGGAGGGCGACATGGCCTGGATGGCCTGCATTTGCCCGGATTCTGCCGCATTGGCGCGATCTCGTCGAAACTCGCTTCAACAAATGCTTGCATAAACTTTAGTTGTCGACTTTACTAACAAACATGCTGGTCGACAACGGACAACGCTCGCCGCTGGGTGACACGGGCCCCATCGCACTGGATCGCGGGATGGCTCCAGGCCGGGCCCTCCGCCCCAGGACCAAGGTGCTCCCGGAGCACGCGCGGACTCACAACCGATCGCTGGTGCTCCAGACTCTGTACCGGGCGGGGCAGGTGAGCCGCGCCGACATCGCTCGCGAGACCGGTCTCACCCGCGTGACGATCTCAGACCTGGTGGCCGGCCTGATCGCGGAAGGACTGGTCGTCGAACTCGGCCAGCGAGACGACGCCCGACCGGGCAAACCCGCGGTCCTCCTCGACATGAACCGGGCCGCGACGCAGATCATCGGAGTCGACCTGAGCGAGCACTCGGTGTTCCGCGGTGCCGTGCTCGACATCGACGGGGTGATCCTCGCCAGCGCCGAAATACCCCTCGCGACGAGTCGGGGCGACGAGGCGACAGCCAAGGTGCTCGATCTGGTCGACCGGCTCGTGGCGCAGGCGACCGCGCCGGTGCTGGGCATCGGCATCGGGTCGCCCGGTATCGTCGACCCCAGCGGGGTGGTGATCGCCGCGCCCAACCTCGGCTGGTCAGACCTCGAACTCCAGCGCATCGTCGGGGAACGCACCTCGCTGCCGGTGTTCGTCGCCAACGATGCCAACGTCGCGGTGCTCGCCGAACACGGATTCGGTAACGCTGACGGCGACATGATGCTCGTCAAGGTGGGACACGGTGTCGGCTCGGGCCTGCTCGTTGCAGGGGCTCTCGTGTTCGGCAGCCGTTTCGCCGCGGGCGAGATCGGCCAGGTCATGGTCGGGACCGACGATGGCGCCGAGGCACCGTACGACCGCGAGAAATGCCTCGAGGCGTGGTTGGCCGTGCCCCGGCTCGAGTCCCGCGTCGCCGCTGCGGCCATCGCGGGGGAGCCGGTCGCGCCGGTGCTCCGCGAAGCCGGGCAGCGACTCGGGGTCGCGCTTGCCCCGATCATCGGTGCACTGAACCTCTCCGAGGTGGTACTGAGTGGGCCGACCGAACTCCTCGACGGACCGCTGATCGACGCGGTCGGCGAGACGATCCGAAATCGTACGATGGCAGGATTCCACTCCGATGCGACGATCAGGATGACCGGCCTGGGCCGCGACATCGTGGTGCGAGGATCGGCGGTCATGGTCCTCTCCGGCCAGCTCGGAGTCTCCTGATGACCATGGTCGTCGGCGTTCCGGAGCAGCGCGTCCAGCCGGAGTGGTTCCCGGCCCGCAGCGACCGTCGGCCCGACCCGGCCCGGTCGTTCGCGTACACGCCCGAAGCGAGACGGCTGTTCACGTCATTCCGGGGCAGGAGCACGATCGTCCGTCTCGAATCGGTCGACAACGATGTTCTCGGTGTGCCGCGGTGGGTGCCGTTCGCCGAGGTGTGGGCGGGCACGGGCGCTCGGATGGCGCGGCAATGGCTCGACAACCCGGTGATCCAGATTGCCGAGGGCGATGACCCGCGGCTGGTGCTCGCGACAGGAACGCCCGTCATACTGTTCGGCGTGGACAACCACCGGCACGAATACGCGCGGGCGGTGATCGATCACCTCCGTTCGACCTGCCGGACTGTACTCGTCGTCGATATGGGCACCACCCTGCACGACCTCGCCTACGCCGACATCGCGACGTTCGGCTACGACCAGGAGCACGGAGCCGCACTCGTCGACCTCCTTGCGGGCGACCCGCTCGCCGCCTGATCCCGGCTCACTTGCGGTGCGCCGGCCCCAACCGCGTCACAGGGACCACGAGATGCCCAGCGAGCTGTGCAGGGCGTGCTGCGCTGCGCCGCGGAACGGTTGGGTGGAGCCGGTCCTGGCATAGCGGAAACTGAGGGGCATGGCGGCACGCACGGTGTGGCGGGCTGCCTCGGCGCGCACGTGCCCGATGAACTCGTCGCCGAGCCGGGGTGATGCTCCGCCGAGCACGACGTTCGGCACGTCGAGAGCGGCACCGACGAGAAGCAGCGCGCGCGCCAGCACCTTTGCGCCGAACGCGATCCTCTCGCGCGAATCGGGACGTTCGGCCAGCGCCGCGAGGTCGACCGACTCGAGGTCGGCACCGTGCGGCAGGCCGAGCAGCGACGTCACCGAGACGACCTCCTCGAGGCAGCCTCGGTTTCCGCACGCGCAGGCCGGAGCATCCGGACCGAAGAGAACGGGAACGTGCCCGATCTCGCCTGCCCGATGGGCGGCGCCGCGCAGCAGGGCGCCGTCGACGATGAAGGCGGCCCCCACTCCTGTACTGAGGGACACGAACATCTGGTTCGCACCGAACTGGTCGGAATTCGAGTAGTCGGCCAGGGCCTCGGCATCGGCATCGTTGACGAGGTGGACGGGGGCGTCGGCGATGCCCGCCAGCGCATCCGCGAGGTTGACGTCCGTCCACTTCAGCTGGACGCTCTCCCGGATCAACGGCCCGTCGGCGATGCCGGGGACCTGGATGCCGATCGCGACAACGCGGGCCTGCGTTGCCGCGACGAGTTTTCGCACGACCAGCTGGACATCCGCGATCTCTCCGGCCGAGACCGGGCGCTGCGTGACGGTCAGTACCTCGTCGCCGAGCAGGTTGACGACCGCACCGCGAACAAGACCGGGCTGCACGATCACAGAGAGGAGTACGTGCCGTTCCGCGTCGATCTGCAGTGTCGTGGCCCGCTTGCCGCCGGTGCTCTCGGCCCGCTGGCCCTCGATGACCAGGCCTTCCGCGATCAGCCCGTTGAGCAGGGAAGAGACGGTGGCCGACGTCAGCCCCGTGCGACGTGCGATGCTGGCTCGCGTCGCCGATCCCTTGCCCGACAACACGAGCTGCAGGGCGTTCGTGAGATTGCGCTCGCGAACGGCGGCCTGTGTCGCCTTGCCGTGATCTTCTGCCACGTATCCGCTCCTCGATGGGGTGTCGCCCCCGCATCCGACCCTAGCGAATCACGAATCGTTTCTCGGTCGGGCCGGCCCGGACACGCGGCGTGGACGGCGGAGGGAGCGCGTAAAAAGTCCGCGGGATCGGTGAACGATCCCGCGGCCTTGGTTGAGGCGTTATGCGCCCGGGTGTGCCAGCGCGCGCGACTTCAGGTGGTCGAATTCCGCCTGGGTGATCGTGCCGGCATCGAGAAGTGCTTTCGCCTTCGCAATCTCATCCGCAGGCGAGCTGGAGCCCGAGACCTGCTGGATGTAGGTGTCCGTCGCCGCCTGGACCTCGCGGGCCTCTTTCTGGCTGCGCTGGGCCATGCCGGCGCCGCGCGCGATCAGGTAGATCAGCGCGGTCAGGAACGGGACGAAGACCAGGAAGATGATCCAGACCGCCTTCCACCATCCGTTCAGCTTGTGGTCGCGGAACAGGTCTCCGATGATCGCGAAGAGTGCGAACAGGTACGCGATGAACGCGAAACTCCAGAAGAAGATCCAGATGATGTTCCAGAAGTTATTCCAAAAGTCCATGTTTCGTGTGCCCCTTTCTGGTGGGACGCCATGCCCCAGTTCAGAATCTAGCGGGCAAGCGCACGCGACGGCCAGCATTCGATGTTCATGGCTCTTTCGTCGGGGTCCGTGGGGTCACCTACCGAAGATCGGAGGTCACTCCGATGCGCAGGAGCGCCGGGGGGACGAGGCTCTGGAATGCACCACCAGGGAGGAACCATGAAAGGAACAACGGCCGAATCGGCCCCATCGACGACCCTGGGGAGCCTGCCCCCGTGGGCTCTGACGGGCGCGATCATCCTGGTCGTGGTCGTCGTCGGCGTACTGCTCGTCGTCAACGGCTGGCCGCGCGCCGCCACCGCCTCGAGCAGTGCCGACCGGAGTGTGGTCCGCAGCTGGATCGCTGTGAGCCTCGTCGTCGGTCTGCTCGTGCTGACGGCCGCTGAGATCGCCGGCAACAATGCGACGACGACCAGCGCTCTGATCGGCGGCCTGACCGCCTCGGTCGGAAGCGCGATCGCGTACTACTTCTCGACGAAGGCGTCCGAGCAGGCACAGGAGAAACTGACCACGGCGGCAGGCGGGTCGGGCGGCGGCTCGATCGTCGTGCCCGACCTCATGGGAAAGTCGGTCACCGACGCGCTCCTCGCACTGGGCAGCCTCGAGCTCCGGCTCGTCGTCGACCCGACCGCGATCACCCAGGGAACGCTGGGCAATATCGTGAGTCAGGTGCCGTCACCGGGGCCGTCGACGGTGAAGGACAAGACCGTCACCGTCACTCTCGGTTCGTGACCGGTGCGAACGGTCCGCTGAGTGCAGCCCACTGGAGCAGCATGATCGTCTTCGCGTCCACGATGGCGTCGCCGATCGCCGTGAGGGCCGCGTCGAAGGACAGCTCGACGACCTCGATGTCCTCGCCCTCGTCAGCGATGCCGCCGCCGGCCGAGAGACGCTCGGATGCGCGGTACGGCGCGGCATAGAAGTGCAGCTTCTCCGTGACGGATCCGGGACTCATGTATACGTCGAAGACATGCTCCGGATCGCCGATGTCGTATCCCGTTTCCTCGACCGCCTCGCGCCTGATCGCGGTCTCGGGGTCATCATCGTCCAGGAGGCCGGCCGCCGTCTCGAGCAGCATGCCGTCCGGATGGTCGTTGACGTATGCGGGATACCGGAACTGGCGGGTCAACAGGACAGTGCGTCGCTCGGGATCGTAGAGCAGCACAGTCGCGCCGTTTCCGCGGTCGTATGTCTCGCGCCGTTCCGTCGACCAGTGGCCGTCTGCATGCTGATATTCGATGGTCGAGGTCCTGAGGATGTGCCAGTCGGAGGCGAGGAGCCGGACATCCGTGACGACGACGCGGGGATTGCGGTCGAGATCGAGGCCCGTGCGATCCAGGTGCATGCGGCCCCGATCATCCGGTTCGTCGACTCCGTTCATTCTGGGATCCCTTCGATCGTCAGTGCGACGATACGCCGCGGTTGCCGGCCCCGTGCTACGACGCGTCCTCCGCGGGTGATTCTGAGAATCCGAGGGAAATTCAGAAGAGGGGGGTTAACCTGCCGCATTTGCGCGCCTACACTCCCGCGGATAACTGCAGGACACCAACCGAAAGGAGAATGAGAAATGAACATCGCCAAGAAGGCCATCGCTGGGGGAGTACTTGCGGGCGGGCTGCTGTTTGCTGGAATGGCGGCGCCCGCGAATGCGGCGCCGGTCGTGCAGGGCGGTCTCGTCAACGTGGGTATCGGTGACGTCAACGTCCTCAACAACGCACACATCGGCATTGTGGCGCAAGTCGTGGCGCAGGTTTGCGGCGTCAACGTCGGCCCGGTTGCCGTCCTCGCGACCCAGGTGACCCACTCGGGTCTGCCGGTCACTGTCTGCACGTCGAACGGCCTACCTGTGACGATCAGTCAGTAGCGCACGCTTGTGGAACCCCGCGCCGATCCCGGTGCGGGGTTCCTTTGTGCCGCGCGAACCACAGAGTTGGCCGCTTATAGGCAAAAACGTGTGGATGGGACGCCCCTCCACGGCAGAAGCCGCTTCCGGATTTCTCCGGAAACGGCTTCTGTTTGTGCTTTCGCATGGTTGCGGGGACAGGATTTGAACCTGCGACCTCTGGGTTATGAGCCCAGCGAGCTACCGAACTGCTCCACCCCGCGGCACAAGAATTTACTCTAGCACGTCAGGGCGAGCTCTCCGAACCGGCGGCAGTACCGGCTCGGCCGGAGTGGAATATCGCGTACCGGCCCATAGAGTTGAACAAAGAGGGGGAGCCGATGGCGAAGGCGATGCAGAAGTACCGGGTCTGCGTGATCGAAGATGATCCCGATGTCGCGCTGTACATGAAGACCGTGCTCGAGAAACGCGCCGACGCCGTCGTCCTGGCCATCACGAATCCGGCGATCGCCCTCCACAGCATTGCGGACTTCGAACCCGACATGGTCATCACAGACATCGAGATGCCGGGGATCAGCGGGCTGGACCTGCTCAAGGAACTCCGCGTGTCGTATCCGGGCATGCCCGTCGTCGTAATGACGGCCCACGTTTCGATCGAGTACGCCGTCTCAGCGTTGCGGGCCCAGGCCGATGAATTCCTGACCAAGCCCGTCTCTTCCGCCGATCTCGTCTCGATCGTGACCCGGCTGGCCTCCAAAGGACGTCTCACCAAGACGGCCCAGGAGCCGCAGGTGGTCCTGGCCGTCGGTGCGCATCCTGACGATGTGGAGATCGGCGTCGGCGGGATCCTCGCGGCCCATCGCGCAGCCGGCAACCGTGTCGTCATCCTGACGCTTTCGCGCGGCGCACGGGGCGGGGATGCCGACGACCGCCAGGACGAGTCGCTGGCGGCCGCCGAACTGCTGGGCGCCCGCCTCTTCATGGAGGACCTCGAGGACACGCAGATCTCGGCGGCCGACCCGACCGTCGGCATCATCGAGCGCATCGTGGCCGAGGTGCGGCCCGACATCGTCTACACCCACAGTGCCCACGAACGCCACCAGGACCATCGGGCCGTCCATGCTGCGACGCTGGTCGCCACCCGTTCGGTGCGTACGGTCTGCTGTTACCAGAGTCCGTCGGCGACCATCGACTTCCGTCCGACCCGTTTCGTGCCGATCGACGGTTTCACCGAAGCGAAATTGGCGCTCATCCGCTGCTTCCAGTCGCAGACCGAGGTGCGTGCGTATCTCGAACCCGACTTCGTGCTGGCGACCGCCCGCTACTGGTCGCGGTTCGGCGGCGGCACGAGCTGTGAACCCCTCGAGGTGATCAAGGATACGGCCGACATCTCCGTGCCTGCGTCATCGGTCCCTGCCAGTGACCGGCTGAAAGGTGAGCGTCCATGACACGTGTTCTCGTGACCGGCGTCGGGGGGCCGGCCGGCGTCGCCGTGCTTCGGTCCCTGCTGAAGCGCGAAGACGTCGACGTCTTCGCCGCCGACATGGACGGCTGGGCGAGCGGGCTCTACCTGGTCGGCGCCGATCGCCGCCGGATCGTGCCCGCCGGGCGTTCCGCCGGATTCGTCGATCACGTCATCGAACAGTGCAGGGCAGACGGGATCGACGTGCTGTTCTCGACCGTCGACGTCGAGCTGCCCGGGCTGGCTGTGCGACGGGATGACCTGCTCGCCGTGGGCACGCGCCTCGCGGCTCCCAGCCTGGTGACCCTCGCCGTCTGCCTCGACAAGTACCTGCTCGCCGAGCGGTGCAGCGCAAGCGTCACCGTTCCCACGACGCGGCTTCTCAACGGCGAGGGGCGCGACCACGACTGGAGCTTTCCGGTGATCGTCAAGCCGCGCAGCGGCGCCGGTTCGCGGGGGGTACGCCTGGTCGAGGACCGCGCGGCGCTCGAAGCGCTCGGTGACGACGAGAGCAATATCATCCAGGAGCACCTTCCCGGTGACGAGTTCTCGGTCGACGTCCTCGCAGGCCTCGACGGCTCGGTCATCGCAGCGGTTCCCCGTTCGCGGGAACGCGTCGACTCCGGCGTCTCCATCGCGGGACGCACCGTGCGGCGGGCTGAGCTCTCCGACACGGCCGCAGCGGTCGCTCGCGCCATCGGGCTGTCCGGTGTCGCCAACGTGCAGCTGAGGTACAGCTCCTCCGGGGTCCCGGCGCTCCTGGAGGTGAACCCGCGTTTCCCGGGGGCGATGCCTCTCACGATCGCGTCGGGGGTCGACATGCCGTCCCTTCTGCACGACCTGGTGATCGGACGCGACGTTCCGGAGACCGTCGACTTCGTCGAACTGGCCAACGTGCGGTTCCTCGAAGACGTGTTCCTCGATCCCGCAGATGTACTCGTCTCCGAGAATGCGGCGCACTCAGACGGGCCGGGTGAGTAGTGACGGAGGTCCTCCTCGGCGACTACCACGTCCATTCGACGTTCTCGGACGACGCCGAAAGCTCACTCGGCGAGAACCTCGCGGCGGCAGCAGCGGTCGGGTTGCGTGAGATACGGCTGACCGATCACGTGCGGCAGGCGACGACCTGGGTTCCCGAGTTCGTGGCGGCCGTGGCGGCCGAGCCCCGCGATCCGTCGCTCACCGTCTTCACCGGGGTCGAAGCGAAGCTGCTCGACGCGTCGGGAGCGGTCGATGTTCCCCCTGGCCTCCTCGCGGGCATCAGCGGCCTGGACGCGATCGTCATCGGCGACCACCAGTTCCCCGGGACGGACGGTCCGTGGTCGCCCTCGCAGACACGGGAGAAGCTGTCGGGCGGCCTCGCAGCCTCGGACGCGCTCGACCTGCTCATCGTCGCGGGCAACCGGGCGATGGAGTCGACCGCGAACGCGCAGCTCGCACACTGGTTCTCCATCCTGCCGAAAGTCGGATTGTCGGAGGACGAGCTGGGTGACGACCAGCTTCGCTCGTGGGCTGGGACGGCTGCCGCCACCGCAACGATAATCGAGGTCAACGAGAAGTGGGGATGTCCGGGGCCACGTGCAATCCGTGCTGCCCTGGATGCGGGTGCGCGCGTCGTCGCATCGACCGACAGCCACTCGGCCGGCGACGTCGGCCGCTACGAGCGGGTCGCGGCAATCCTCCGCGATGCAGGGTCGAGGTAGCCATGGACGGGACCACGTTCTGGCTGACCGTGCTCACGATCGTCCTGCTCATCTTCGTGGCGATCGGCGCCGTTCCCATCGTCGCGATCGCTTACCAGTTCGTGATCATCCCGTTCCACGCCTTCATCAACCATTTCGGGCGGGCGGCGCCCTACCTTCCCCGTGTCGCGGTGATCGTTCCGGCCTGGAACGAAGGTGCGGTCATCGGTGCATCCATCGACCGGCTTCTGTCGCTCGACTACCCGGCGGACGCATTGCGCATCTACGTCGTCGACGATGCGAGCACCGACGACACGGCCGAGGTCGTGCTCGGCAAGGCCGCGCAGCATCCGGGCCGTGTGTTCCATCTCCGGCGCGAGAAGGGCGGGGAGGGCAAGGCGCACACACTCAACCACGGCATCCGCGCCGTGCTCGTTGAGGACTGGATGGAGGCCCTCCTGATCATGGATGCCGACGTCATCTACCTTCCGGACTCGCTGCGGCGCATGACTCGTCATCTCGCCGACGAGGAGGTCGGTGCGGTCACCGCCTACATCAGGGAAGGCAGCTCTGACCGCAACTTCCTCACCCGCTTCATCGGGCTCGAATACGTGCTCGCGCAGGCGGCGTCCCGACGCGCCCAGAACGTGCTCGGCGCCATCGCCTGCCTCGCCGGGGGCGCGCAGCTGCATTCGCGGGCGAACCTCGAAGCCATCGGCGGCCAGATCGATACGTCGTCGCTCGCCGAGGACACGGTCACGACGTTCCGCACTCAGGTCGGCGGCCGCCGGGTGGTATTCGAACCGTACGCCGTCGTGCTGGCGGAGGAGCCTCACCGTATCGCCGCCCTCTGGAAGCAGCGGCTGCGCTGGGCGCGCGGCAATGTGCAGGTCACGAAGATGTACCGCAACCTCTGGTTCCGCCCGTCGAAGAAGCACCGCCTCGGGAGCATCTCGTTCGGCGTGTTCTGGTTCAGCATCTTCCTGCTCCCGGTAGCCATGGTGCTGTCGACCATCGGGCTCATCGGGCTGTTCCTGCTGCAGAGCGACCTCGCGGCGGCCGTGTTCCGTTCGACCTGGGCGCTCGCGACCTGCACCTACGTCTTCGCCATGGTGCTCGGCGTGCAACTCGACGGCAGGACCGGCCGGAGCAGCTGGCGCGAAGCGATCCTTTTTCCCGGCCTCATCTCGATCGTCGTGCTCATATCGGCATTCTTTCCCGGGCTCATCGAACAGGTCGTCCCCGGCTGGTTCGGAGTCGAGTTCAGCCCGGCAGCCCAGACGGCGTGGACCCTCTTCGTGTACGCCTGGATCACCCTCTCGATGGTCGCCGCGTGGCTGGTCAAACTCATCGACTCGACGAAGGTGGGTCGGATCTTCTCGCCGTTGCTCACCTATATCGTGGGCTACGGCCCGATGCTGTGCGCAGTGACGGTCGATTCGTACATCAAGGAATGGCAGGGCGCCGCGCAGACCTGGGACAAGACAGAGAAGACGGGGAGGGTTCTCGGATGAACCACGACGTGCAGGTCGAGCTGCAGGATGAGATCGCTGCCGACCGTCGGGCCGAATACGGCCTGATACCGAAGGCTGTGATCGCCCTGCTGGTCGTCGGGGTCCTGGTGGCCATCCGGGTGGTGTTCTTCTCGTGAGCGAAACTGCAGTGGTGCGTCGGGTGGTCATTGCGGACGACGACCCGGACATCCGGGCCCTGATGATCATCGCCGCACAGCGGGCGGCTGTCGAGATCGTAGCCGCGGTCGACAACGGGCAGGCCGTACTCGACGCCATCGACGGCGGCGGGGTCGACCTCGTCGTGCTCGACATCTCGATGCCGGGGATGAGCGGGCTCGAGGTCGCCGACCGCATGCGGGCGGACAGCCGGTTCGATTCGACGCTCATCCTCGTGGTGTCGGCGTCTGTGCAGATGCTCACCGACCAGGCGTCGGTCGAGGTGCGCTCCGACCGGTTCATCGTCAAGCCGTTCAGTCCCCGCGAGCTGGCTGCCACGATCACCGAGATGCTCGACCGAACGGACCCCGCGTGACTTTCGATCGCCTTCTCGCCAGGGTGTCCCTGGATTCGCCGTCACCGCTCGTCAAGCAGGTGCCGACGATCTTCGCGTTCGCTCTCGCGATTGTGCTTCTCCTGGTGCCCAACCCGATCGCCCACATCACAAGCCCGGTTTTCTTCATCGTCGCCGTAGGACTCGTATTGCTTGCCAGCCTGTTGGCGGTCGCCGTGCCGTGGCACCGGCTCAACACGGAGGCGGCGATCGTCGTTCCGGTGGTGTCGCTCGTCGCTGTCGGCTTCTTCCGCCTTGCCACAGGAGGAGCTGCATCGCCGTTCAACGCGATCCTGTTGCTGCCTTTCGTCTGGATCGCGACCGAGGAAGGCCGTGTCAACGCGCTGATCGCCGCTGTCGGAACTTTCCTGGTGCTGTTCGCCACCCTCATCCCGTTCGACGGTTCGACGACGGGCACCGATGTGGTTCGCGCTTTCTACGCTCCCGTCATCTACCTGATCGTCGCTTTCGTGATCAACGAAATCGCCCATCGCGTGCGACAACAGCTTGCCGCGGCCGAGGCCGCGTCTGAGCAGCGCAAGGAACTCCTCGATCGCACCGTCCGTGCGACCGACGAGCTGGCACTGAACGAGGCGAGGCTCAAGACCGCGAACCGCCTCATCCTGAGTATCTGGAACGCCGTCACCGAGCAGTCGGTGATCGGCACCGACCTCGACGGCTTGATCGATGTCTGGAATCCGGGGGCGGAGAAGATGCTCGGCCTCACCCAGGAACAGGTGCGCGCGGCGGGGCGGCACGTCGTCGACTTCCACCTGGCTACTGAGCTCGAGGACCGGCTTCACGATATGGATGCCCGGATCACGACCGTTTCGAGCCCCGAGGACTTCTCGGCGCTCGTCGACGCCGTGCGCGCGGGATACGCCGAAGCGCGTGACTGGACCTACGTCCGCGCCGACGGGAAACACGTTCCCGTCCAGGTCACAGCCACGCCGCGCCTCGACGAGAACGGTCATCGGATCGGTTTCATCTTCGTTGCGACGGACATGACGAAGGCACGCGAATTCGCCCGGCTCAAGGACGAATTCGTCGGACTCATCTCGCACGAGCTCCGCACGCCGCTGAGCTCGATCCTCGGCTACCTCGAGCTGATGCGCGACGACGAGGAATCACCCCTCTCCGACGAACAGCTGCAATACCTGGGCGTGGCAGAGCGAAACGCGCACCGGCTCCTCCGGCTCGTCGGCGACCTGCTCTTCACCGCGCAGGTGGAGTCGGGCCAGTTCCCGCTCAACCTCCGTGAGCTCGATGTCGCGGAGGTGGTCGGGTCGTCGATCGAATCGGCCGGGCCCGCAGCATCCAGCGCGGGCATCGAGCTCCTCGCGCAGATCGGCGACCGGTCGCTGCTTGTCAAGGGCGACGCGCAGCGGATCGGTCAGGCCGTCGACAACCTCATCTCGAATGCGATCAAGTTCACGCCCGCCGGCGGAACGGTCACCGTCGGGCTCGACCGTGACGGTCCGGATGCGTGCATCACCGTCAGCGACACCGGCATGGGGATCCCTGCGGTCGAGCTCAGTCAACTCTCGACGCGATTCTTCCGGGCGTCGACCGCGACCCGCAACGCCGTCCCCGGCGTCGGGCTCGGCCTCACCATCACCAAGGCGATCGTGACGGCGCACGGCGGCCGCATGAGCATTGCGAGCGAAGAGGGGTCCGGCACATCATTCACTGTGCGGCTCCCACTCGAAGGGAGGGACCTCGATGAGTCCTGAAACGACAGTCGCGGTGGCGCAGTTCGCGCCCGGGTCGGATTCCGCAGCCAACCGCGAGGCGATCGCCTGTTTCGTCGACCGTGCGGCCGCACGTGGTTCGCGCCTGGTGGTGTTCCCCGAATACTCGTCCTTCTTCGTGCATCCGCTCGGCGAAGCCTTCATCGAAGCAGCGGAGCCGCTCGACGGGCCCTTCGTCACGCACCTCGCGGGCCTGGCCGCCCTCCACGGCATCCATGTCGTGGCCGGGCTCGTCGAGCGGGTCGACGACCCGGCCCGGTTCTCGAACACGCTCGTCGCGGTCGGGCCGGACGGCGCCGTGCAGGCGACCTATCGCAAGCAGCACCTCTACGACGCGTTCGGCGCGTCCGAGTCCTCGTGGGTCGTGCCCGGCGCGCTCGGTGAACCCCAGATCTTCGACCTCGACGGCTTCCGGGTCGGCATGCAGACGTGCTACGACATCCGGTTTCCCGAGGTGACGCGCCGGCTGGTCGATGCCGGGGCCGAACTGGTGCTCGTGCCTGCCGAATGGGTGCGCGGTCCGCTCAAGGAACAGCACTGGTCGACGCTGCTGACCGCCCGCGCCATCGAGAACACCGTGTACGTCGCGGCCGCCGACCAGACGCCTCCGATCGGTGTCGGCGGCAGCGTGATCCTCGATCCGATGGGTGTCGCTCTCGCCGCGCTCGGCGAGGCACCGGGGTTCGTTACGGCGACACTCTCCCGGGAACGTCTCGACGCCGTGCGGCAGGCGAATCCGTCTCTGGCGCTTCGGCGTTATCGCGTCGTCGAGCGCTGACGCAGCCCGGCGAGCTGGGCGGCGGCCCGCTCGAGCACGTCGACCCTCTTGCAGAACGCGAATCGTACGAGGGATGCCGCGCTCGCCGCATACTCGCCCCGGCAGAACGCCGACAGCGGGATCGCCACCACACCCGCGAGCTCCGGGAGCTGCCGGCAGAAGTCGACGGCATCGGTGAACCCGAGCGGTGCTGCGTCGGCGACGACGAAATACGTTCCGTGCGACTCCGCGACCTCGAAGCCCGCGCTGCGCAGCCCGGCCGAGAGCACATCCCGTTTCGAGCGGAGGTCGCCGGCGATGCCGGTGAAGTAGTCGTCTCCGAGGCGCAGGCCTGTCGCGATCGCGGGCTGGAACGGCGCACCGTTGACGTAGGTCAGGAACTGTTTGACGGCGAGGATCGCCGTGATCAGTTCGGCGGGGGCCGAGATCCAGCCGATTTTCCACCCCGTCGTGTTGAACGTCTTGCCGCCCGACGAGATGCTCACCGTGCGCTCGCGGGCTCCGGGGAGCGACGCGATCGGAATGTGCCCGACCCCGAAGGTGAGATGCTCGTACACCTCATCGGTCACGATGATCGCATCGTGACGGTGGGCCAGTTCGACGATCAGCTCGAGCGTCTCGAGTGGCAGCACGGAGCCGGTCGGGTTGTGCGGGCTGTTGACGAGGATGACCCGAGTGCGATCGGTCACGGCCGCCCTGAGCGCATCCGGGTCCGGCAGGAAGTCTGCGCCCGTCAGAGGGACGGTGATGTGGACGCCGTTCCCGAGCGCGATGAGCCCACCGTACGCGTCGTAGAACGGCTCGAACGTGACGACCTCGTCGCCCGGATCGAGCAGGGCGAGCAGGGATGCGGCTATCGCCTCGGTCGCACCCGCCGTGATCAGGATCTCGCGATCGGGATCGAGGCGGATGCCGTAGAACCGCGCCTGGTGCTCGGCGACGGCCAGGCGCAGGTCAGGCATCCCGATGCCCGGCGGATACTGGTTCACG
Organism: Leifsonia sp. McL0618; assembly: GCF_049994905.1. Classification (GTDB taxonomy): domain Bacteria; phylum Actinomycetota; class Actinomycetes; order Actinomycetales; family Microbacteriaceae; genus Diaminobutyricibacter. The sequence continues at coordinate 1,713,299 of NZ_CP188258.1, forward strand.
CCAGCCCGGATCGCCTCGACGGCCGCTTCGAGGACCTCGGCCGGTCCGTCCTCGTCAGGGAATCCCTGCCCGAGGTTTATAGCGCCGGTGCGTGCCGCCAGCGCGCTCATCTCGGCGAAGATGGTCGGTGCGCTCCGGCCGTCCGGCGACAGGAGGCCGGCGCCCCGCGCGGCCCGCTGCCACGATCCTGAAACGGCCATGCTGCTCCCTTGTGGCTCTCGAAACTGAGAACGGCGTCACAGACAAACCTACGGCTTTGCGCTGCGGTGGTGCCCGAACGGCCGCGGGAGAGTTCATTGACAGGCGGAAGGTCGCTCACAGGGCGTCCAAATAGAATGCTCAGGTACGAAGCGGATGCTGTGAGTGCTTGGAAGGAGCAACACCATGACCGACAACACGAACGGCTCTGATATCACGCCGGAGTCCGCCAAGGCGCAGCCAGAAATCGACCGCACCGAGTCGGTCAACGAGCCTGCCGCCGAGACAGCAGCAGAGCCCACTCCCGAGGCTCCCGCAACCGAGACGACTGCCGCTCCGGCCGCCGAGGTTCCCGCACCCCAGGCCGATGTTCCGGCCGCGGCCCCTGTGACGGCAGCCGAGACACAGCCCACCGTTCCGCTCGCACCGTCGGCCGCGCCGGCCGCAGCGCAGCCGACCTACCCCCAGCCGACCGCAGCGCAGCCGACGGCAGCGCAGCCGACGGCCCCGCAGCCCAACTACGGCCACGGAGCGTTCGGGCAGCCGGCCGCCCCGAACTACGCACCGTATGCCGCACCCAACGGCTACGCGACCCAGCCGACGGCGCCGCTGGCGCCCGGAGCCGCAAAGCCCGTGAAGAAGCGCAACACCGGACTGATCATTGCGACCCTCGCGATCGGCGCCCTGATCGGCGGCGTCGCCGGCGGAGGTGTCGTCGGTATCTACGCCGCATCCCAGGGCACCACCGTGAAGTCGAGCAACGCATCCGGTGCTACGAACATCACGGTCAACAACCCCAACGACGCCACCGTCGTCACGGCGGTCGCCGCCAAGGCGTCGCCCAGTGTCGTGACGATCTCGGTGACCGGAGGAAGCTCAGGCGGCACCGGTTCCGGCATCATCCTCTCGTCCGACGGCTACGTGCTCACCAACACGCACGTCGTCACCCTCGATGGGCAGGCGTCGAACGTCACCGTCCAGGTTCAGGACAACGACGGCAAGCTCTACAGCGCCAAGGTCATCGGCACCGACCCGACCACCGACCTCGCCGTCATCAAGCTGAACAACGCCAGCGGGCTCACGCCGGCGACGTTCGCCGACTCGAGCAAGCTCAACGTCGGTGACACGGCTGTTGCGATCGGCGCCCCGCTCGGCCTGTCCGGAACGGTCACGAACGGTATAGTCTCCGCACTCAACCGCAGCATCAGCATCGCATCGTCGGCAGCGCCCAGCAGCGGCGACAGCACGCAGGGCAACGGCAACGGCGGCAACAGCGGTGGCCCGTTCAACCTGTGGAACTTCGACCTCCCCGGCCAGGGCGGCGGAAGCGGCAGTGGAACGCAGACGCAGACGCCGACCGCGACGATCTCGCTCCCGGTCATCCAGACGGACGCAGCGATCAACCCCGGCAACTCCGGTGGCGCGCTCCTGAACGACAAGGCCCAGGTCATGGGCATCAACGTGGCGATCGCCAGCGCGAGCGACACGTCGAGCACGAGCGGACAGTCGGGAAGCATCGGCGTCGGCTTCGCCATTCCGGCGAACCTGGCCCAGCGCATCGCGCAGGAGCTGATCAAGGACGGGAAGGCGAGCCACGGCCTCCTCGGCGCCTCGGTCGCAGACGCGACCAGCGACACCAAGAGCACGACCGTCGGCGCTGAGATCAAGGATGTCACCAGCGGTGGCGCAGCTGCCAAGGGCGGCCTGCAGTCCGGTGACATCATCACCAACTTCAACGGACTGCCGATCACCAGCGCGACCGACCTGACTGCTCAGGTGCGCGCGGTCGCCGGCGGAACCACGGCAGACGTCACGTACGTCCGCGGTGGTGCGACGAAGACCACGACCGTCACGCTCGGAACCCTCAGCACCAAGTAGGTCGCCTCGCGACCGCTCGAGCCGCCCCCGTGGACCAGCCGCGGGGGCGGCTTCCTGTGTGCGTCGCCAGAAAACCGAAACGCACCGGCTGATAAGCTCAACCGACCCGAACGGCGAATGGATCAGATGGCGGAACAGGCACCAGAGCACACCCTCCCCGGTGTGTCCTACGTCATGCCCGTGCTGAACGAGGTCACCCACGTCAGGGCCGCCGTCGACAGCCTGCTCGCCCAGGACTACGCGGGGCCGTTCGAGGTCACCCTTGCGCTCGGGCCGAGTATCGACGGCACGACGGAACTGGTCGCGGAGCTCTCCGCAGCCGATCCGCGCATCAAGATCGTCGACAACGAGATCGGCTCGACGCCGTCCGGGCTGAACCTCGCGATCGAGTCCTCGATCTATCCGATCGTCGTGCGCGTCGACGCACACTCGGTCCTTCCCGTCGAGTACACGCGCATCGCGGTCGAGACGATTCTGGCGACCGGCGCCGACAACGTGGGCGGAATCATGGATGCCCAGGGCATCACTCCGTTCGAACGTGCGGTGGCCCGCGCGTACGGCAGCCGCATCGGACTGGGCGGCACCAAACTCCACGTGGGGGGCGAAGAGGGGCCGGCCGAGACCGTCTACCTCGGCGTCTTCCAGCGACAGCGTCTTCTCGACGTCGGGCTCTTCGACGAAGACATCAAGCGGGGCCAGGACTGGGAGTTGAACCGGCGCCTGCGTGCTTCGGGTGGAACCGTCTGGTTCACACCGCGCCTCAAGGTCACCTACCGCCCGAGGCCGAACCTCGACCGGCTCGCACGGCAGTTCGTCTCCACCGGGGTCTGGCGCGGCGAACTCGTGCGCCGCTTTCCCGCTGCCAACGGTATCCGCTACTTCGTCCCACCGGCGATGGTGGTCGCCGTCACCCTCGGTCTGCTCCTCGGGATCGCCGGGATCGTGCAGGCGGCGGTCGGGGCGACGCCATGGCTGCTCATCGGCTTCGCGATCCCCGTGTTCTATGCGCTGATCGTCATCGTCGCCGCCATCGTGCTCGGGCGAGCCGTCGGTCTGCGCGCCACGCTGTGGTTTCTCGTAGTCTTGCCCTGCATCCACTTCTGCTGGGGGATCGGCTTCGTGCTGGGCTTCCTCTCGCTCACCCGCAACATCACAGCACACACAGGAAGGTAGTCGTGGACGCCTCTGGAACCGCGCCCCATGGCGCCCATCCGACCTCGATCGCGGAACTGCGCGCGGTCGCCCAGCCGCCCGAAGTTCGCGGGCGGCGCAACGCTGAACACTGGACGGCGTCGCTCTATCTCCGCAACCTGTCGCCGTACCTGACCTGGCTGCTGCTCAAGACCAGCATTTCGGCCAACGGTGTGACCGGGCTGATGATCCTGGTCGGATGGTCGACAGCTGCCGCCCTCCTGATCCCGGGAATCTGGGGCGCGGTACTCGCGCTCATCCTCGGGCAACTCCAGATGCTGGTCGACTGCTGCGACGGCGAGGTCGCACGCTGGCGTGGCACGTCGTCGCCTGCCGGCGTCTTCCTCGACAAGGTCGGGCATTACACGACTGAGGCGCTGATCCCGGTCGTGCTGGGCATTCGCGCCGCCGGTCTCCCGTTCCAGGCGCCATCCGGCTACCTCTGGACGACTCTCGGCGTGACGCTTGCGCTCATCATCGTGCTCAACAAGGCCCTCAACGACATGGTCCATGTCGCACGCGCCAACGCTGGCCTGGCGAAGCTCGCGGACACGCACGGCGAGTCGGCGCCGACACACGGTCTCGTCTCCAGGCTGCGGCGTGCGGCACGCTTCGTGCCGTTCCACCGGCTCTACCACTCAGTCGAGCTGACGATGCTCGCGCTGCTTGCGGCGATCGTCGGGCTGTTCATCGGTGACGAACTCGCGAACCGCATCCTCGTCGCCGTATTGGTGCCGCTGGCGCTGCTCGCGCTCATCGGGCACTTCGTGGCAATCATGGCGTCGAAGCGTGTCCGTTCCTGAGGCGACGTCCTTCGGGGTCGTCATCCTCACCCAGGGAAGACGGCCAGACGACCTGAGGCGTGGAATCGAGTCGGTTCTCGCCCAGCGCGGTGTCTCCACCGACATCGTCGTCGTCGGCAACGGCTGGGATCCTGCGACCGCCCAGCCTCCGCTCCCGGACGGCGTTGGCACGCTCGCACTCGAGGAGAACCTGGGGATTCCCGCGGGCCGCAATCGCGGGGTGCCCTGCGTCACCGGCGAAGTCCTCTTCTTCCTGGATGACGACGCGAGCATCCCATCGCCGGACTTCCTCGCTGATGCCGTTGCCCACCTGCGGCGCGACCCTGCGATCGGGATGATCCAGCCGCGGGTCGTCGATCCGTCGGGACGCACGTCGCCGCGGCGCTGGGTTCCGCGCATCCGCAAGGGCGAGGCCGACGCGTCGAGCGTCGTCTTCTCGGTGTGGGAAGGCGCCGTGGTCATACCGCGCGACGTGTTCGAAGCGACCGGCGGGTGGGCCGATCCGTTCTTCTACGCCCATGAGGGGATCGAGCTGGCGTGGCGCGTCTGGGATGAAGGCCGATGCGCGTGGTATGCAGGCGATCTCGAGGCCCACCACCCGGCAATCGAGCCCACCCGGCATTCGTATTACTACCGCCTGAACGCGCGCAACCGTGTGTGGCTCGCACGCCGCAATCTTCCCGGGGTCCTCATCCCGCTGTACGTCGGTGCCTGGACCGGCATCCAGGTGCTCCGCTGGTTCCGCCGGCCATCGGCGCTCGCCGCATGGTTCGGTGGTTGGTCGGAGGGCTGGACGACCGATCCGCGGGAGCGCAGGCCGATCTCCTGGCGCACGGTGTGGCGTATGGCGCGCGCTGGACGGCCCCCGATCGTCTGAGGTCGCGCTCGCGGCGGCCTCGCGGTCGTCACGCTTCGGGGGCTGCCTTCGGCCGACGTTGGGTCTTCGGCCGGGGAAGTGCCCGGCTCGCCAGCCGCCCGGCACGTGCGGCGGCACCACCGGCGGCGTCGCCGAACTTCCTGAGCCCGCCACCGGCAGCCGTCAGCGCGGATGGACGCGAGCGGACGACGAGAGGGGGCAGGTCGAGCGCATGGACGTAGATTTCGGGAGCCGGACCGAACGCCAGGCGCGAATTCTGCACGACTCGCCGGCCGAGCATATTGTTGCCGGCGCCGCCGACGATCGCACCGATCCCGAAGGGGATCGCACGTGCGACCATACTGGCTCCTCCACGCACAGCGAACTGGCGCAGGAACGTTGCCTTCAGGCGGTCGACAAGAGGACCCACGACGGCGCGCGGGAGACTGGACGCGACGAGCTCGCCCCAGTACGCCGACCGGCTCGGACCGGAACCACTGACCTGACCGGCGAGCTGACGCACGAGATCAGAGCCTTCATGCCCGAGCATCATCGTGAGCACGAGGGCGCGCGCTCGCTCTGGGTCGTCGACCGCGATGCCGTGGAGCTCGCTGAGCGACTGCGCGTACAGCGCCGTCGCTTCGAGGAATCCGGCGGTTTCGACGCCGGACAGAGCGAGAGTCACACCGGTACCGATACTCGGCACGACCGCCGTGACTCCGACAGCGGCACCTCCCGTCGTGACCGCGGCGACGTACCGGCGTTCGAGAATCGTTGCGAGTTCCGCGGGTGTCGCGTTCTGGTTGCGTCGCCGTATGGATCGGAGGTGAGCGAGCACCACTGGTCGCTGAATCGCGAGGAAACGGTCGATTCCGCGGTTGAGACGACGGGGTGTCTGGCCGCCGCGCGGCGTTCCCCCCGTCGACGAGACGATCGGTTTCGGTGTACGTGCCATCGCACTCGAGTCTACGTCTGACCCGAATTGCATGCATTGCCGGTACTATGTGCTTACGGCACAAACAGTAGAGGCGAACGCGCTCTGGATTTGGATGCTTGGGACCAATAGTCATGATGTATGCCTGAACCGCACTCACAAGCCGCCCGTCTGTTCGGTGAACGTGTCCGGGATGCCCGGTTGGTCCTCGGCCTCAGCCAGGAGAGCATCGCCGACCTCGCCGAGATGCACGTGACGAACTTCGGCAAGATCGAACGCGGCGTCGCGAACCCGAGTCTCCACACCATCGTGCGGATCGCCGCGGTGCTGGGCGTCGACCCCGCGTCACTCGTCGCGGGTCTGGGTCAGGGTGACCTGCCTGAACGGATGCATGCACTGACCGCCGCCGAATACATCCGCGAGCGCAACCTGCGGTCGGGCTCCGCAGGCTGAGGCCCGTTCAGAAGCTCACCTGCCACAGGTACTCTGCGCCATCGGGCGCGAACCAGCGGACGACCACGATCGTGTCGCGTGCCGGGTCGGGCCCACTGGTCGTGGCATGGATAGCGCCACCCGGACGCACGATCGCGGGTGCCGCAACCCTGAATCTCGACGTTCCGAACACGCTGACCGTCACTCCACGGAGGGTGTCGTCGCCGGTGTTCCGGATGCGGTAATGCGGGGCAGCGGCCCGCTCGACCTGCCAGGGCACACGGTAAGCGGCCGGACGGCGAACGAGCGGTCTGAGGATGCGCGAAATTCTGCGTCGGATCATGCGGCAACGCTAAGTGCCGCATCCGACCATCCTCGTGGTCTCGGCAGCGCCGCCGATGATTTCTGTGGACAACGAGAAGAACGCGTCTGCTGTGGAGGAGCCGACGGTCAGCGAGAAGGCGTCAGACGCCGTAATCCGTGTTGTAGAGCGCGAGAACGTCGTCGATCGGCCCGTCCAGCACCAGCTTGCCCTTGTCGAGGTAGAGGCCGCGCGAACAGAACCGGCGCAGGTCCTTCTCGTTGTGGGAGACGAAGAACAGCGTGCGACCGCCGTCGAGGAGTTCCTCGATCCGTGCGTAGCACTTCTCCCTGAACCCACGGTCGCCGACGGCGAGCACCTCGTCGACCAGGATGATGGGCTCCTCTAGGCGCGAGATGACGGAGAACGCGATGCGCACCTTCATTCCGCTCGAGAGGTGCTTGTACGGGGTGTCGACGAAGTCCTCGATCTCGGCGAACGAGATGATGTCGTCGAAACGGTCGTCGATCTGCGACCGGGTCATCCCGTGGAGGCCGGCCGTCAGGTAGACGTTGTCGCGCACGGTGAGGTCGTCGACGAAGCCGCCGGTGATCTCGATCAGCGGGGCGACGCCCTCTGCGACGACGACATCTCCCTCATCGGGAAGCACGACGCCAGCGACCAGCTTCAGAAGGGTCGACTTTCCCTGGCCGTTACGGCCGACGACGCCGATCGACTCGCCGGGCTGGACATCGAAACTGACGTTACGCAGCGCCCAGAACTCATCGGGCTTGCTGCGCCGGTTGCTCGAGGAGAAGAGGTCTTTGAAAAGGCGGCGGCCGCCACGATTGCGCCGGAAGCGGATGCCGATCGACTGGGCCTCGATGACGGGCGCGGTCATCAGATCTCCTTCAGCACGGCGCGCTCGCACCGTTTGAAGACGAAGAAGCCGACAGCGAGGAGAAGGAGCGACATGATCGTGGCGACCCCCACGAGGAACCAGTCGAGCTCCTGAGGGAAGAACGCCGAGCGGTACAGGCTGAATATGCCGGTGAGCGGGTTGAAGGCCGCCCAGAAGTGCCAGCTGAAGAGCGTGTCCGCCTGCTGGCCGACGGCGGTGGCGCAGTGTTTCGCCGCGATGCCGGGCGTGCATCCGCCGGGCAGGTCGCGCGCGCTGTAGATGATCGGCGAGGCATAGAAGAGGAAGCGCAGGAAGAGTTTCACCGCTCGTTCGAGGTCGCGGAAGAACACCACGAGCGGGGCGACGATCAGACCGACACCGACGGTCAGGATCGCCTGGATGAGCACGGCCAGCGGAAAGAAGAGGATGTTCCAGTTGAGGCTCGCATGGCTGATGATCGCGAAGAGGGCGATCACCGGCAGGGAGGCGAGGAACTCGATACCCTTCGACAGAACGAGGCGATTGACCCAGATCGTGCGGGGGATCGTGGTCGACCGGATCAGTTTGGCCTCGCGGATGAAGGCGCGCGTGCAGTCCGACACGGTGCCGTTGAACCACATCCAGGGGAGCAAAGCAGCCAGGAGGAAGACGATATACGGGTCTTCGCCGACCGACCGCTTGAAGATCTGCGTGAAGACGAACCAGTAGATCGCGCTCATGACGAGCGGATCGAGGATCGACCAGAAATAGCCGAGGGCACTCGTCGAGTACCGCACCCGGAGGTCGCGCTTGGTCAGCAGCCACAGCGAATGACGGTAGCGAGCAGAACGCGTGCGTTGCCCGGGGCGCACTTCGGCGTATGTACTCACGAAACCCATCGTATTGTCCGGCTCCACCACTTACGGTGCAGCGCTAATCAGCGACCATACGACTATACGAAGAGATTCGCCCTTTCGAGGTCTTCGGCGAAGTCGACCTCGACCGCGTACAGGTCGGAGATGTCGACCGGCTCGACCAGCATGCCGTCCTGTTCGATCGCGAGCTCGATGCCACGCTCGAAGTAGTCCTGGTCTCCGACGCGCTGGAGCTGGCGGAGCAGGGCCGCCTTGTCTCCGCTCGACACGTAGTTGATGCCGACGGCTTCGCCGAGGCCGTTCTTCACGGTCTTCGAGAGCTCGTCGATGTAGCCCTCAGCGCCGGTGGTGTATTTGACTTCTTCGTCGGCCACGGACGACGTGTTCACGGTGACGAAGGTCTGGTCGCGGGCGACCATGGCCGCGGCGCGGTCGAGCACCGTCGGATCGAAGACGACGTCGCCGTTCATCCAGAGCACGCCGCCGGCAGTCGATGCCTGGAGCGCGCGCATCAGGCTCTTCGACGTGTTCGTCTGGTCGTACATCTCGTTGTAGACGAAGGATGCGTCGGGGAATGCCTCGATGATGTGCTCGAGCTTGTAGCCGACGACGATCGTCACCTTGGCAGCCTTGCCGAAGGCGTGGTGGATGTTGTCGAACTGCTGCTGCATGATCGTGCGGCCGTCGCTGAGTTCGGTGAGGGGCTTCGGGAGGGTACGTCCGAGTCGGCTGCCCATTCCGGCCGCCAGAATTACTACCTGCGTGGTCATAATCGTCTCCTTGTGTTCCGTGCGGCGCTCTCCTGGCCTGCGCTGGCCGCGCGAATCGCATCCCCAGGAGGATCCTTCACTCGGCGTTCACCCGCACTTACGCGTATCGACACCCCTTTATGCCGACGCCAGTTTACCGATGCACCCCTTCGAGGGGCAGGGGTAGAAGAGGTCGTTGCGCACTCGTGATATTCCTCACAGGACTTTCCTAGGTGAATTCTCAGCCGATTTCCTATGGAACTCCTCAACTTCGTGCGGATGCGCGCAGATCATGGAGGGGCTTGATACGTTAGCGGGGTGAGTTTCGAGCGCCCACCCTCTGACAGCACCGAGTCTTCCGAGACGACGGGAAAGCAGGCGAGCGCTCCGCGGTCGACCACTCGCCGCGCGACCTCGAGCCGGGCGGCGTCTTCGACGCCAAAAGCCTCGACGTCGACGTCGGCGAACCGTGCCGAACCGGCCGCGAAACGGACCACCGCAACGCGTAGTGCGGCAGCCCGAACCACGGCAGACCGTAAACGTGATGAATCCGACGAGGCCGCGGTCGAGTCGACGGTCGTGGCCGAATCCACGCCGAAGGCATCGGAACCGGCGAAGGTCGAGCTCCCGGGAGACGCAGCCGTCTCAGTCCCCGCCGCGAGCCCGCGAACACGCAAGCCCGCGACACGTAAGCCGGCTGCGCGATCGAATGCCCGTGCTTCAACCGAAGCGTCTGCCGCTACCGCTGCTTCTGCCGCCGCGTCGCCTGCTGGCGAGCAGCCGCCGGCGAAGTCCCCGGCGCGCAAGCCGGCGGCCCCACGCACACGTACCGCTTCTCCGGCATCCCAGCCGAAGACCCCGTCCGCCCGAACGCGGTCTGTGAAGCCCGCAGTTTCGACAACACCGGTGATCGCGGAAGAGCTCGTCGTCGAGCTGGCCGTCGCTTCGCCGGTGGAGGTGGCGCCGCTCGTCCCTGAGCCGGCCGAGGTCGTGCCCGTTGTCGAGGATGCCGTCGTGGAGCCGGCGCCCGTCGTCGAAGAGCCCGTCGTCGAGGCGCCCGCCGTAGATGCGTCTGTCGTGGAGTCGCCGATCGAAGAGACTGCGGTTGCAGAAGAGGCCGCAACCGAAGAAGCCCCCGTGGTCGAAGAAGAGCCGGCAGCTGAAGCCCTCATGGCCGAGGAACCCGCGGCGGCCGCCGAGCCCCAGGCGGCCGACATGTGGGTCGTCGACGAGGCGGTCGCGCTCGAAGCGCTTGCTCCCGTCGAAACCGTGCCGGTCCTCGATGAGGCCTACGTCGTCGGGCAACTCTCCGAGCTCGACGAGCCGCTCGCCGATCTCGCGACATCGACGCCTGTTCTGGCGGCGACCACGGAGCTGCCTGTCGCCCCCGATGCCTCGACGGCGCCGGTGGTGCTGTCGCTCTCCGGGCTGGTCAAGCGTTTCGGGGACAACGTCGCCGTCGACGGGGTGAGCCTTGACGTGCGCCGCGGCTCCTTCTACGGCATCGTCGGTCCGAACGGCGCGGGGAAGACGACGACGCTGTCGATGGTGACGGGTCTTCTCCGGCCTGATGCGGGCCGCATCCTCGTGCACGGCGTCGACGCCTGGGCCGATCCCGTCAAGGCCAAACGCACGATCGGGGTACTGCCAGACAAGCTGCGGCTGTTCGACCGGCTCACCGGCGCACAGCTTCTCTATTACTCAGGCACGCTCCGCGGGCTCAAGAACGACGTCGTCCGGTCGCGCTCGGCCGACCTCGCCAAGGCGCTGGGCATCGAGGATGCGCTCAACCGCCTCGTCGCGGACTATTCGGCGGGCATGACGAAGAAGATCGCGCTCGCCGCGGCCATGATCCACTCGCCCCGGCTCCTGGTGCTCGACGAGCCGTTCGAGTCCGTCGACCCGGTCTCCGCTGCCAATGTGATCGACATCCTCCAGCGTTACGTTTCCGCGGGCGGCACGGTCGTGCTCTCGAGTCACGGCATGGACCTCATCCAGCGCGTCTGCGACAGCGTCGCGATCATCGTTCGAGGCCGCGTGCTCGCTGCGGGAACCGTCGACGAGGTGCGTGGCGAGGAGACCCTCGAAGAGCGGTTCGTCGAGCTCGCGGGCGGGCGCAAGGCGGCGGAGGGCATGGAGTGGTTGCACAGTTTCTCCGACTGAAAGTCCGGCTGATGGCCAACATCTTCCGGCGCAGCCCGTGGCAGGTGTTCGGGCTGGTGATCGGCCTCATTTACGGGCTCGGCATCACCGTCGTGATCGTCCTGTCGCTGGTGGGCGCCCGGCTGTCGCCCGACGTGGCGCTGGTGCACAACGTGCTGGTCGTCGTGGGATCCGTCGTGCTTGCCGGATTCCTCCTGCTTCCCCTCGTGTTCGGGGTCGACGACACGCTCGATCCACGCAAGTTCTCTCTCTACGGCATCCCGAACCGAAAGCTGGCGACCGGACTCGCGCTCGCCGCCCTCATCGGCATCCCCTCGCTCGTTCTCACGATCTGCTCGCTGACGACGGTGATCACCTGGTCGCGCGACCCTGGTACGGCATTCATCGCCCTGGTCTGTGCAGTGCTCGCTGTGCTCACCTGCGTGCTGGCGTCACGCATTTCGACGTCAGTCGCCTCCTTCCTGCTGGCGACCAGGAGGTCGCGTGAATTCGGCGGCCTGGTCGGCGTGCTCATCGTGGTGCTGATCTCGCCGGTCGTCATCCTCCTGCTCACGATCGACTGGGGACGTGACGGCCTCCGCGTACTCAACGGGTTCGCGTCCTGGCTCGCCTGGACCCCGCTCGGTGCTGTCTGGTCCGCGCCCGGGGCGGCCGCGCAGGGCGATTGGGGGCCCGCCGTGCTCCAGGTGCTGATCGCAGCGGCCACACTCGGCCTGCTCTGGCTGGCCTGGGTGGGGCTCGTCGCACGCATGCTCGTGACTCCGCAGCGCGAAGCGCAGGCCAAGGCCTACACCGGACTCGGATGGTTCGATCGCCTCCCGGGCGGCCCGACCGCAGCAATCGCCGCTCGCTCCGTCACCTACTGGGGTCGCGACGCCCGATACTGGATCGCCCTCGTGATGATCCCCATCTTCCCGGTGTTCATCGTCGTCGCGCTGACGGTCGCCGGCATTCCCGCGCACTACACGGCACTCCTCCCTCTGCCGATCATGTGTCTGTTCCTCGGGTGGACCATCCACAACGACATCGCCTTCGACAACACGGCGATCTGGCTGCACCTCGTCTCCGGCACCCGGGGGATCGCCGACCGGGTCGGCCGGATCTTTCCCGTCGTGCTCGTCGGCATCCCGCTGATCGCCATCGGGTCGGTGGTGACGACCGCGGCCTTCGGCGACTGGGTCGTGCTGCCCGCTGTCGCAGCCTTGAGCGGCGCACTTCTTCTGATCGGGATCGGCCTCTCGAGCTTCGCCTCGGCCGCCTTCCCTTACCCCGCGACCAAGCCGGGCGACAGTGCCTTTGCGCAGCCGCAGACGTCCGGGGCCTCGGCCGCGCTCGTGCAGTCGCTCAGCTTCTTCGCGATCATCCTTCTGGCCGCACCGATCATTGCGACCTTCGTGCTGGGCCTGCTCGTCTCGCAGTTCTGGATCGTCGTCTCCCCGGTCGTCGCAGTGCTGATCGGCTTCGGAGTGCTGTTCGGGGGCCTCTATCTGGGTGGGAGGATCTTCGACCGGCGAGGGCCGGAGCTTATGGCCTTCGCGACCCGGAACGGCTGATCGCCGACCGACCTACACTGGAAGCATGTACGACGCGAGCATCTCCGAACCTGGCGGTATCCCCGACGGCGGCGGAACGACGACCCTCGACCGTGAGCTCGAAGAGCTGCTCGAGCGCGAGAATATCGAGCCGGGCGACCACGAGCGCTTCTCGCACTATGTGAAGAAGGAGCAGATCCTCGAGTCTGCTTTGACCGGCAAACCGGTCAAAGCGCTCTGCGGCAAGATGTGGACTCCGGGGCGCGACCCGGGAAAGTTCCCGATCTGCCCGACCTGCAAAGAGATCTACGAGAAGATGAGCGACGCCTAGCGGCAGACCGCTAGACGAAGATCGTCGGCAGCACGGGATCGCCGCGTCCCAGCCGGAACGCCTGGTCGGGTAGCTCGGCCATCGCGGAGGCGCGATGCTCGCGCGCAAGCACGACGCCGTCGGGGCCGAGATAGCGCCGGTCGACGACCCCGTCGGTGATCAGCGGGACCAGCAGATCGCGGCCCCGGTCATCCACCTGGTCGCCTTCGCCGAGCACGTGGATGGCCTCCGCGACCGCCCGGCCGGATTCGTCCAGTCGTCGGACGGGATGTTTCCGACCGCCGATGCTGGCCTTGCCATCCGATTTCTTCGCAACCGGGATCCAGTCGCCGGTGTGGCCGCGTGGACGGTGGGCGACCAGCTTGTACACCATGCCGGATGCCGGAAAGCCGCTGCCCGTGACCACGGACGTGCCCACGCCGTACGAATCGACGGGGGACGCTGCCAGCGCTGCGATGGTGAACTCGTCGAGGTCGTTGGTGACGGTGATGCGGGTCTTCGTCGCACCGAGCGAGTCGAGTTGCGAACGCACCTTGCGCACCAGTGATGGGAGGTCGCCGGAGTCGAGGCGCACAGCGCCGAGTTCCGGTCCGGCCACCCGAACGGCGCGCTCGATGGCGCTCCCCACATCGAACGTGTCCACCAGCAGCGTCGTTCCCGGCCCCAAAGCCTTCACCTGCGCGCGGAACGCGTCCTCCTCGGAGTCGTGAAGGAGGGTGAAGGCGTGGGCTGCCGTTCCCATCGTCGGGATGCCCCACGTCCTGCCGGCCTCCAGGTTCGAGGTCGCGCTGAAGCCCGCGATGAAAGCCGCGCGCGCCGCGGCGACCGCAGCCCGCTCATTCGCGCGCCGTGAGCCCATCTCCGCGATCGGACGCCCGGCAGCAGCTGTCACCATCCGGGCGGCCGCGCTCGCAACGGCGGAGTCGAAGTTGAACACGCTGAGGATCAGGGTCTCGAGGATGACACCCTCGGCGAACGGTGCGTCGACGACGAGGAACGGTGACCCGGGGAAGTACACCTCGCCCTCGCGATAGCCGCTGATCGAGCCCGAGAAGCGGTAGTTCGCGAGCCAGTCGATCGTCGCATCCTGGACGACACGGGCGCTGCGGAGCCATTCGAGCTCCTCGTCGCCGAACCGGAACTGCTCGATCAGCGCCAGCAGGCGACCGGTTCCGCCGACGATCCCGTACCGGCGCCCGGCAGGCAGGTGGCGGGTGAAAGCTTCGAACACGCACTCGCGATCGTGGGTGCCCGCCAGCAGCGCGGCATCCAGCATCGTGAGTTCGTAGCGGTCGGTGAGGAGGGCGGATGAACCGGACACGGGGCAAGCCTAGCGATCCGGCCGAAGTTATAGGCTGGCTTCTTGTGACCGATGCACCGATTGGAATCTTCGACTCGGGGGTGGGCGGCCTCACCGTCGCGCGAGCTGTCCGCGACCAGTTGCCGAGGGAGTCGATCCTCTACGTCGGTGACACGGCGCACTCACCGTACGGGCCGAAGCCGATCGCGGATGTACGCCGCTATTCGCTCGAGGTCCTCGACTTCCTCGTCGAGCAGGGAGTGAAACTGCTCGTGATCGCGTGCAACACCGCGTCGTCGGCCATGCTGCGCGACGCGCGTGAGCGGTATGACGTTCCTGTCGTGGAGGTGATCCAGCCCGCAGTGCGACGAGCGGTCGCTGCGACGAAGAGCGGCAGGGTCGGCGTGATCGGAACGGAGGGGACCATCAACTCCCGCGCCTACGAGGACGCGTTCGCCGCGGCACCAGACCTCGAACTTTCCAGTCAGGCCTGCCCGCGTTTCGTGGAATTCGTCGAAGCGGGCGTGACCAGCGGCGCCGAACTGCTCGATGTCGCCGCGGACTACCTGCAGCCCCTGCGCGAGGCGAGGGTCGACACCCTCGTGCTCGGATGCACGCACTATCCGTTCCTCAAGGGCGCGATCTCGTACGTGATGGGGGAGGGCGTGACGCTGGTGTCGAGCGACACCGAGACCGCCAACGACGTCTATCGCGTCCTCGTCGGTGAAGGACTGGAGCGCACGGTGCCGGGTGCGCCGAGCATCCGCTACGAAGCGACCGGAGAGGACGCCGACGGCTTCCTCCGCCTCGCGCACCGGTTGATGGGCCAGGAAGTCGCCACCGTCGACCTGGTGCGCACCGGCACCCTCGACCTCGGCGCGATCGCGGCACACTCCAGCGGGAAGATAGTCTGACCCGGTGAACGAAATCATCCGCGCCGACGGGCGCACCACTGACCAGCTGCGCCCGATCACCATCGAACGCGGGTGGAGCCGCCAGGCCGAAGGCTCAGCACTCATCTCGTTCGGCGACACCCGCGTGCTCTGCACCGCATCGTTCACGAACGGCGTTCCGCGATGGATGTCCGGTAAGGGAAAAGGCTGGGTCACCGCTGAATACGCCATGCTTCCGCGTTCGACGAACGACCGCATGGACCGCGAATCGGTCAAGGGGAAGATCGGCGGCCGCACCCACGAGATCAGTCGGCTGATCGGGCGGAGCCTGCGTGCCGTCGTCGACATGAAAGCCCTCGGCGAGAACACGATCGTGCTCGACTGCGACGTGCTCCAGGCCGATGGCGGTACCCGCACCGCGGCGATCACGGGCGCCTACGTCGCACTCGCCGACGCCTTGGAGTGGGGCCGCGAGCACCGCTTCATCGGGCAGAAAGCGACCCCATTGATCGATTCGGTCTCGGCCGTCTCGGTCGGGATCATCGACGGAGAGCCGATGCTCGACCTCGCGTATGTGGAGGATGTCCGCGCCGAGACCGACATGAACGTCGTCGTGACGGGGCGTGGCCTCTTCGTCGAGGTCCAGGGCACCGCCGAGGGAGCGCCGTTCGACCGCACCGAGCTGAACTCCCTTCTCGACCTCGCGCTCGCCGGAACCACGACCCTGGCGGGCATCCAGGCAGCGGCGATCGCGGAGGCTCGTTGACCGTGCGCGTGGTCCTCGCGACCCACAACGCCCACAAGGTCGACGAGTTCCAGCACATCCTGGGTGCCACGGCTCCCGAGCTGGAGATCGTTGCCTATGACGGCCCGGAGCCCGTCGAGGACGGCGTGACGTTCGCCGAGAACGCGCTCATCAAGGCGCGCGCCGCCGCCGTGCACACAGGGCTGCCCGCTCTCGCCGACGACTCCGGGATCTGCGTGGACGTGATGGGAGGCGCGCCCGGAATCTTCTCCGCTCGGTGGGCCGGCCGTCACGGTGACGCGGTGGCGAACCGTCGACTCCTGCTCGACCAGCTCGCCGATCTGGGTGACGGCAAGCGGGCCGCCCACTTCACGGCCACGATAGCCCTCGTGCTTCCGTCCGGCGAGGAGACGGTGGTGGAAGGTGTGTGGCCGGGCGTACTCGCTTCGGCTGAGAGCGGCGAGAACGGATTCGGTTACGACCCCGTCTTCATCCCCGCCGGACACGATGTCACGGCAGCCGGCCTCGACCCGGCTGTGAAGAATGCGGAGAGTCACCGGGCGCGGGCATTCGAGATGCTGGTGCCCGCCATCCGTGCCCTCGCCAATAGCGCGTGACGCGCCTACCGTTGAATCACGATGAGTCATGACCACGGCCACGCGGCCAACCGCAACCGACTCCTGATCGCGATCGGGATCGTCGGGTGCGTTCTGGTCGTCCAGGCGGTCGGCGCCTGGATAAGCGGTTCCCTTGCGCTGCTCGCTGACGCCGGGCACATGCTGAGCGATCTGGTCGGGCTGATCATCGCGCTCCTGGCGACGATCGTCGCAGCGCGACCGGCGAGTGACCGGCAGACGTTCGGCTACCAGCGGGCGGAGGTCTTCGGGGCGCTGATCAACGGTCTGATCCTCGTCGCTGTCGCCGTCGTCGTCACGATCGGCGCTATCGGGCGCCTGGTCGCGCCCGGGCATGCGGAGGTGCAGAGCACACCGATGCTGGTGGTCGCGGTGATCGCGCTCCTCGCGAATACGGCCGCACTTCTCGTTCTCCGGCCGGCGGCCGGCCATTCGATCAACATGCGGGGAGCGTACCTCGAGGTCTTCGGCGACCTCGTCGGATCGATCCTGGTCATCGCGGCCGCGGTGGTCATCATGACCACCGGTTTCATTCCGGCCGACGCGATCGCCTCACTGGTCATCGCCGCGCTCATCCTTCCGCGGGCGTTCATGCTGCTGCGGGATGTGGTGCGTGTGCTCAGCGAGTCGGCTCCGGCCGACACCGATGTCGCCCAGATCCGCGAGCACATCCTGGGCACTGCAGGCGTGGTGGATGTGCACGATGTGCACGTGTGGGCCATCACGTCGGGTGCACCGGTGTTCACCGCGCACGTCGTGGTGGAGCCGAAGGTGTTCCGGTCGGGCGACACCGGCCGCCTCCTCGACGATCTGTCAGAGTGCCTGGCGAACCATTTCGACGTCGAGCATTCGACGTTCCAGCTGGAACCGGCCGAGCATGCGGCCCACGAGGACGAACTGCACCGCTGAGGGGCGACGGCCGGAGCGTGGTCGCGGGCTCAGAGTTCGGACGGCTTCTTGTCGAAGACGGCCGGGTCGAGCGAGACCTCGGCATCGGTGGGGAGGGCCACGTCGGCAGCCTTCTCGAGGGCGGCTTTCTTCGCCTTCCGGGTGGACCGGATGTAGTGGTACAGCGTCGGAACGAGGGTCACCACGACGGCGCCGATCAGGATGACGTCGATGTACTTCTGCACGAAGTCGGCGACGGGCGGGATGTACCCGATGAGGAATCCGAAGTAGGTCAGGCCGGCACCCCAGAGCAGCGCGCCGATCGCGTTGTAGATGGAGTACTTCTTGTAGTTCATGTGCCCGACGCCGGCGGCGACCGGTGCGAACGTGCGCACGATGGGGACGAAGCGGGCAAGGATCACGGCCAGCGCACCGAACCGCTCGAAGAACTTGTTGGTGCGGCGCACGTTCTCCATGCTGAACAGGCCGGTCTCTTTGCGTTCGAAGATGCTCGGACCGAACTTGTGCCCGATGAGGTAGCCGACTTCTCCGCCGAGGAAAGCTCCCACGGCGATCGCGAGTCCCACCCACCAGATGTCGACACCGAAGACGAGCGACGTGTTCGTCAGGAGGCCCGAGATCACCAGCAGCGTGTCACCCGGGAGCAGGAAGCCGACGAGCAGTCCCGTCTCGGCGAAGATGATCCCGCAGACCACGAGCAGTGCCCACGGGCCGGCCCCGTGGATGATCGCGTTCGGGTCAAGCCACGGAATGAGTGCGGCGTGATGGATCAAGATTCTCCTGTGGGGATTTTTCGGGTGAAGGAATGCTCAGAGTTTAGCGGCGCGCACCTGCGGAATAGATGCGAATGCTGTGGGCCCGCCGAAAGATCATCCTGAGGATGCATTGTGGCTGGAGTGTGCCATCGCTGCGGCTGCGCGCACGTAACCGCCCTGGGAGTCCAGGAAGTGCGGGAGAAGGGACTTGAACCCTCACGCTCGAAAGCACAGGAACCTAAATCCTGCGTGTCTGCCAATTTCACCACTCCCGCTGACGCGGTAACAGGTTACCGTGTCAGGCGAGCAGGTCCTCGACGAGCGGCCTCACGCGGGTCCCGTAGAGCTCGATCGCCTTCATGAGGTGGTCGTGGCCGAGCGTGCCGTTGCTGATCTTGAGGTCGAAGCGGGAAAGGCCGAGTCCTTTGGCCGCATAGGCGATCTTGCGGGCGACGGTCTCCGGCGAGCCGACGACGAGTGCGCCGTCTTCGCCGGCCTCGTGTTCGAAGCGTGCTCGCGTCGCCGGCGGCCAGCCGCGCTCGCGGCCGATACGGTTGGTCATCGTCTCGTAATGAGGCCACAGGGTCTCCTTGGCCTCCTCATCGGTGTCGGCGATGAAACCGGGGGAGTGCACGCCGATCGGCAGGTCCGTGCTCCTGCCGAACTGTTCGAGGGCACGCTGGTAGAGCTCTGTGAGCGGCTGGAACCGCATGGGCCCGCCACCGATGATGGCAAGCATGAGGGGCAGCCCGTAGTGCGCGGCCCTGACGACCGATTCGGGGCTGCCGCCGACTCCTACCCACGTCTTCAGCGGCCCGTTGTCGGGTTTCGGATAGACGCTCTGGTTCTCGAGGGATGCTCGCAGGCCTCCGGTCCACGTGACCGGTTCCTCTTTGAGGAGTTCGGCAAAGAGGTTGAGTTTCTCTTCGAAGAGTTCTTCGTACTGTGTGAGGTCGAATCCGAAGAGCGGGAACGACTCGACGAACGAGCCGCGACCCAGGATGACCTCAGCCCGGCCGCCGGAGACGCCGTCAAGCGTTGCAAAGCGTTCGAAGACGCGCACGGGGTCGTCGGAGCTGAGGACGGTGACGGCGGTTCCGAGGTGGATGTTCGTCGTGCGCCCTGCGATCGCGCCCAGCACGACCTCGGGTGCGGAGACGGCGAAGTCTTTGCGGTGGTGTTCGCCGATTCCGATGAAGTCGAGACCCACCTGATCGGCGAGAACGCCCTCCTCGACCACGTTGCGCAGGACCTGTCCATAGCTGAGCGGTGTTCCGTCGGGTCCCTCGGTGACGTCTCCGAAGGTGTCGATGCCGAGTTCGAGTGTGGCCATGTCGCAATCCCGTCTCTGTGTATGCGTTTGCATGCATCACAACCGGCGCAGGCGCGCGCCTATTCCAGCTCAGGCTATTACGCCCGCGGGTGACCGCCCTTGGGGACGTAGCGCGGCATGAACCGCGCGAGCATCATCGCGCCGGCAAGCCCGACTACCCCCAGCACTCCGCTCGCGAACGCGATCGAGACAACGGCCGTCAGCAGGGAGACGACGAGAGGTGCGACCGCCGACCCGGCATCGCCGGAGAAGCGCCAGGCTCCGAGGAACGGCGCCGGCTGGTCTTTCGGGGCCAGATCGGCGCCGATCGTCATGAGGATGCCGCTTCCGATGCCGTTGGCGAGAGACAGGAACATCGAGACGGCGATGTACCAGCCGACGTTCGTCGGGAGGTCGTGCGTGAACGCGAGCACCAGGAAGCCCAGGCCGAGCCCGACCATCGAAGGGATCGCACTCCACATCCGGCCGAACCGGTCCATGATCTGCCCGCTCGCGTAGAAGAGCGCGAAGTCGATCCCTCCGGCGATGCCGATGATGAGCGCGGTGTTGCTCTCGCTGATGCCGATGCTGACCGCCCAGAGGGGCATGAGCACGGTTCGCGCCGAACGGAGGGCGGAGATCAGGGCGATGCCGGTGCCCATCCGCGCGAGCACCGAGCGGTAGGACCAGATCGTTCGGAACAGGCCCTGGGTGCGTTCGGCCGCGTCCTCTTCGCCCTCGCTGCGGCTGATGCCGTCGCGCCCGACCTCCATCGCCGGCGCGCCGAACATGGCCTCAGGGTCGGGAAGGGCGATCAGCATGATGACCGAGCCGAGACAGCTGACGATGAAGATCCAGAACACGGACTGGATGCTTCCGGTCAGCTGGATGACCACGGAGGCGATCAGGGGACCGACGAACCAACCGGCGCGAAAGACGCCGCCCAGCGACGAGAGTGCGCGTGCGCGGTACTTCACCGGCACGTACGACGTCATGAAGGCGTGGCGTGCGAGCGCGAACACCGCAGTGGCGAGCCCGACGACGAAGATGCCGATGGTGAGCACGAGCGGGTTGGGAGCGACAAGGCAGACGATCACGCCGGCGATCGCGAGGAGTGCTGCCCAGATCATCGACGTGCGCTCGCCGAACCGGCTGACGACCCATCCGCTCGGGATGTCGCCGACGAGTTCGCCGACCATGATCATCGAAGCGATGAACCCAGCGAGCGCGAGGCTTGCGCCGAGATTGCTGGCTGCGATCGGGATGATCGGGATGATCGCACCCTCGCCGATCGAAAAGAGGAGCGTCGGCAGGAAGGCTGCGAGCGCGACGGACCGGAAACTGAATGCGCGCTCTTCGGTAGCCATTGGTTATCACACTACAACTACCGCCCGAAGCGGTTGCCGGTCGGTCGAAGGACGCAGAACGGTAGGCTGGAGGCGACATGATTGAACTTGATCTTTCGCAGCAGATCGCCGAGCTGCGCTCCACCTTCGACGACATCCGAGCCGTCGTCAACGTCGACAAGCTCACCGAGGAGATCGCCCGCCTCAACGAGGAGGCGGGCGTGCCCGACCTCTGGGACGACACGGAACACGCCCAGCAGGTCACCAGCGCACTCAGCCACCGCCAGACCGAGCTCGCACGCATCACGAGTATCGAGCAGCGCCTCGACGACCTCGAAGTGCTGGTCGAGCTCGCGACCGACGGCGAAGGCGACGAAGAATCGGCGACGGAGGCGCGTGACGAACTGGTGTCGCTCCAGAAGACGCTGGGCGAGCTCGAGGTGCAGACCCTGCTCAGCGGGGAGTACGACCCGCGCGCCGCGGTGGTGACCATTCGTGCCGGTGCCGGTGGGGTCGATGCCGCCGACTTCGCCGAGATGCTGCTGAGGATGTACCTCCGATGGGCGGAGCAGCACAGATTCTCGACGACGGTGCTCGACACCAGCTACGCAGAAGAGGCGGGCATCAAGTCGGCGACGTTCGAAGTGGATGCTCCCTATGCGTTCGGAACGCTGTCCGTGGAAGCGGGCACGCACCGTCTCGTGCGGATGAGCCCCTTCAATTCCGCAGGCAAGCGGCAGACGAGTTTCGCAGCGGTCGAAGTGGTGCCGCTGATCGAGCAGACCGAGTCGATCGACATCCCCGACGGAGACATCCGTGTGGATGTGTTCCGCTCGTCCGGCCCAGGCGGCCAGTCGGTGAACACGACCGACTCGGCAGTGCGCATCACGCACCTGCCGACAGGAATCGTGGTGAGCTGCCAGAACGAGAAAAGCCAGATCCAAAACCGGGCAGCGGCCATGCGCGTGCTGCAGTCGCGGCTGCTCCTCCTCCAGCGGGAACAGGAGGCCGCCACGAAGAAGGAACTCGCGGGTGTCATCACGGCGAGCTGGGGCGACCAGATGCGCAGCTATGTGCTCGCGCCGTACCAGATGGTGAAAGACCTGCGCACAGAGTTCGAGGTCAACAACCCGTCGAGCGTCTTCGACGGTGACCTTGACGGCTTCATCAATGCCGGCATCAAGTGGCGCTCGATGGCGCACTCCTCATAGAGCGCTGGATGACCCTCGGCAGTTTCCGTGTCGCTGCTTGATTTACAGCAAGGTCTGCTTAGGCTCAAGAGGTCATGATTCGGTTCGATCACGTATCCAAGCAGTATTCGGGCACTGCGCGCCCTGCGCTCAATGCCATCAACCTCGAAGTGCTGCGCGGAGAGTTCGTCTTCCTCGTCGGCGCGTCCGGCTCGGGCAAATCGAGCTGCCTTCGGCTGATCCTCAAGGAGGAGAAGCCGACCAAGGGAAAGATCCACGTTCTCGGCCAGGACCTCGGTACGATCTCGAGTCGCAAAGTGCCGTATTTCCGCCGCAACATCGGGGTCGTCTTCCAGGATTTCCGCTTGCTGCCGAACAAGACGGTCTTCGAGAACGTCGCCTTCACCCTCCAGGTCATCGGAAAATCCCGCGGCTTCATCCAGGAAGCTGTGCCTGACGTTCTCAAGATGGTGGGACTCGACGGCAAAGCGTCGCGTCGCCCGCATGAGCTGTCCGGCGGTGAGCAGCAGCGCGTCGCCATCGCCCGTGCCGTGGTGAACAAGCCGCAGGTGCTCCTGGCCGACGAGCCGACCGGCAACCTCGACCCCGCGACCAGCGCAGGGATCATGGCCGTACTCGAACGGATCAATGCCGGCGGGACGACCGTGCTCATGGCGACCCACGAAGCAGGGATCGTCGACCAGATGAAGCGACGCGTCATCGAGTTGGTGAACGGGCAGATCGTGCGCGACGAACGGCACGGAGGCTACGGCTTCACCGCGGCGATCCCGACGGCGCACATCGCGGTCCCCGATGAGCCTGCCGACGCTGTCACACGCAATACGGCTCCGACACGCCTGCCATTGCACCAGGCGACGGGGCCTGTCGAGCCTGTCCAGGCCGAACCCGCCCAGCCCGTACAGATGGCACCGTTCGCGCCGCCCGCGACTACGCCCGTGACTCCGCCCGCGGAGCCCGTCGCACAGGAAGAGCCCGAGCCGCAGTATGAGCCCGCCACGGCATCCGCCGGCCCGTCGCCGAGCGACACCGGGCAGGTCGCTGTGAGCGCGCACTTCGCCGCTCCTCCCACGCAACCCGTCATGCGCCCGCGACTGACCGACCACGAGCTTCCCGAACAGCTGAGCCTTGCCGAGAAGCTGGGCCTGCGGGCCCCCGGCGGCCATGACGACGACCTCGGCGAACAGAATGTGGGGCCGACGAAATGAGGTTCGGACTGATCTGGTCTGAGGTCGTAAGTGGTCTCAGGCGCAACATGTCGATGGTCATCTCCGTCATCCTGGTGACCTTCATCTCGCTCACCTTCGTGGGCGCGGCCGTGCTGCTGCAGATGCAGATCGGCCAGATGAAGACGTACTGGTACGACCGCGCACAGGTCGCGGTGTACATGTGCACGGCGACGGACGCGTGCCCGGGCGGCGAGGCATCGGCAGAGCAGATCGCGGCCGTCAAGACGCAGCTCGGGTCGGCGACCCTGACCCCGTACATCCAAAAGTTCTACTTCGAGAACCACCAGCAGGGCTACGAGCAGTTCAAGAAGCAGTTCAAAGGCAACCCGGTCGCCGACTTCGTCACGCCCGACCTGATTCCGCAGACGTTCTGGGTGAACCTGAAGAACCCATCGCAGTCCGACGTGCTGTCTGAGACGTTGTCATCGCTGGCGGGGGTGCAGAGCGTCGTCGACCAGCGGACGTACCTCGATCAGATCTTCTCCATCCTGAATGCCGCGAGTTACACCGCGATCGGGATAGCCGCGCTGATGCTCGTCGCCGCGGCGTTGCTCATCGCCACGACCATCCGGCTCTCTGCGTTCTCGAGACGCAGGGAACTCGGAATCATGAGACTTGTCGGCGCATCCAATCGCTTCATCCAGACGCCGTTCGTGCTCGAGGGCGTCTTCGCGGCGCTGATCGGCTCGGTGCTCGCGGCCGGCGCAGTGCTGGCGATCGTGCACTTCTTCGTGCGCGGGTTCCTCGTGCACCGCATCGTCTCGATCAACTTCGTGAGTGAAAGCGATGCCCTGGTGGTGGTGCCGATCCTGATACTGGTCGGTGTCGTGCTCGCCGCGATCTCTGCGAACTTCGCCATCACTCGGTACCTCAAGGTCTAGACGCGATAGACTGGCTGGCTCGCTGAAAAAGGCGGGCATCCACCAAGTTTGTTCAGGAGTGCGCTGTGCCCAGGGAACGTGGCCAGAAAGTCGTGGCCACCAATCGTAAAGCCCGCCACGACTACACCATCGAAGACACCTATGAGGCCGGACTGGTCCTCACCGGTACAGAGGTGAAGTCGCTGCGGGCAGGTCGCGCGTCTCTCGTCGACGGGTACGCCTACGTCGACGGGGGCGAGGCGTGGCTCGATGCCGTGCACATCCCGGAGTACGCCGATGGCACCTGGAACAATCACGCTCCGAGGCGCAAGCGCAAACTGCTCCTGCACAAGGCTCAGATCCTGAAGATCCACAACAAGATCAAAGAGGGCGGCTACACGCTCGTGCCGCTGTCGATCTACTTCAGCGACGGGCGCGCGAAGGTCGAAATCGCCGTGGCGAAAGGCAAGCGCGAATACGACAAGCGCCAGGCCCTGCGTGAGCGGCAGGACAAACGCGAAGCCGACCGTGCGATGTCCAGCCGGCGCCACCTGGGGGAGTAATTGCCCGCAGACCGGAATGACGCCAGAGTGGAGACGATGAAAACGGCCCGTCGCATCCCCGTTCCCGGCACCTACAATTTCCGCGACGTCGGAGGATATTCGGCAAGCGGCGGAACCATCCGGTCCGGCAAGCTGTTCCGCTCCGACGGTATCCACGCGCTCGGCGACACAGGCAAAGACGAATTGCGCGAACTCGGAGTCGGGGTCGTGATCGACCTGCGGGACGACTTCGAGGTCGAAGCGATGCCGGACGATCTGGCAGGGCTCGACGTGGAGGTGCTACAGCTTCCCGTCTTCGAGGGGTCCGGCAAATCCCAGGACAGCGTCGGTATCACTCTCGAGGCGCTGTATGAGCGCATCGTGACCCTCCACTCCGATGTGGTGGCGGCGGCTTTGCGCGAGCTCGCGCACTCCGGCGAAAAGGCCGTGCTGATCCACTGCACGGCGGGCAAGGATCGCACCGGAATCGTGGTCGCGCTCGCCCTGCTCGCCGTCGGCGTCGACCGCGAGACCGTGATCGCCGACTACGCGGAATCCGAAGCGAACCTTCGCGGGGCCTGGCTCGACGGGATGCTCGAGCTGATCAAGAGCCACGACGTCGAGATCACGCCGTCACTGCGGATTCTGCTCGGCGGGAGCCCTCCCGATGCCCTCAGGAGCGCGATCGACCTGATCGAGAAGAAGGACGGAAGCGTGCGGCAGTACCTGCTCGATGCGGGTCTCAGTGAGCTCGACCTGGCATCCCTCCGTTCGGTTCTCGTCGAGCCGAGCTAGCTCTGCCGGCTGGCCCGCATCACGACGCGGCGAAGCGTGCGTGCACCTGCACCTGGATGACGATCTCCTCGGGTTTGAGGGTGAGCGAGGCGCTTCCCGAATCCAGGGAGGCACGCGCGAACATGGGTTGGGGTGGCTGGACGGGTGCCGAGCCGTCTCCGAGCATCCCCGGGTCGCTGAGCGCGACCGGACGAACCGTGCTGAGCCCGAGACTTGTCGCGTAGACGGTCGCCTTCGCGACAGCGTTCTCGACCGCGCGCCGGCGCGCTTCCTGCACGAGGGTCTGGCGTCGCGCCTCGGTCAGGCTCCAGGTGACGCCGGAGATGGTGACGCCCTCCAGGAGGGAGACAGCACCGACCCAGTCGGAAAGCGCGGCCAGATCACTGAACGTCACGGCGAGGCCGAGTTCGGCGTGGTAGACGATCGGGAGTTGCTCGCCCGTCTGGCTCCACGGCCGGTCACCTGTGACGCGCAGGTTGTCGGAGGTCCACAAGGTCACCGGCCCCGTCTGCGGGTTGTGCAGGTCGCGGAGCTCGGCCGTCAGCGAGACCTGCCGCTCGGTCGTTCGGCCGAGCACGTCGTTCCTGTCCGGGCCGTCGTAGCCGACAGCAAGCTGCACGGAGCCGCGCTCGGCCGCATGCTTCAACTCGTACTCGCCCTGAACGGTGATGATCGTCTCTGTCATGAAGCGATCGTGGCATAGAAACGGTCCACGGATTGTTGTATGCTGATGAGCTCGCCTTCAGGCGATTGCAGTTCGACAAATCAACAGCGTGTGACAGTGACCCGGCTTGAACAAGCCGTGCATGGGGATGATCGGTTTCGACATTGCCTGCGCAATTGTGAGAAGCGGGTCGAGGATGCAGGGTTATCTCGTTAACGACCTCTGCAAACAATAAGTGCCAATTCAAACAGCACTGTCTCTGCCAAGGCAGACTTCGCCCTCGCGGCGTAAGTTACCCTCCGGCAACTTATAGAGACCGTCAGACCGGGAATGCTCTCTACCTGGATCCTGGCGTTATTTAGAGAGATTGCTTCTGTGTTTCGTCTGAGGGCACAGAGGGACTTCAACTGAGACTGGGCTCGTTGGTTTAGCTGCCAATGGCAAATTCCAGAGCCGAGTAGAACGTTTCCATTGGATATGCCCGTAGAAGGCACATGACCACAGCAGTGGACGGGGGTTCAATTCCCCCCATCTCCACCATTCGGTCGCTGTCACGCGTTGTTTGAGATCCGCGGAATTCCGCGGGAGTTGGGGCCTTTTCCGCTTGCGGAGGAGGCCCCAGTTTTGTCTTGCCCAAGCACCCGTGTGCTTCGTCCACGCTCCAGACGCCCATAGCATTTCGGTTCCCGCAGATTAGAACCCCACGTCTTGCGCGCATGGCGTGGAGGTGTACGTTGGCGACGAAATCGCCCGGAGCCCCCGTGCTCCGGGCTCGCCCAAGGCGCTCGCGCGCAAGATCGGAGTCTTCAGTGAACGACGAACAGAATCGCGACAACCTGGAGCCGCTGTCGGCCGAGGAGTTGGCCGCCGAAGGAGTGACAGCGCTTCCCGACAAGGAGGTCGCGTCCATCCTCGACTTGAACGCGGACCTCAACATCGGTCTTGGACTGGCCGCTCCGGTCGACCTCGGCGTCGCCGCCAACGCGAATGTCGCGGCTCCGATCGAGGCGTCGGCCGGTGCCAACGTGCTGTCGGCGGGATCCACGGCTGTCGCGGGCGCCGATCAGAGCGCCGGCATCCACCAGGGCATCGCCGCGGATGCGGTGGCGAACTCGCAGCAGGCGAGCACCATGGCCCCTGCCGCCGACACCGGCACGCCTGCTCCGGCTCCGGCTCCCGCACCCACCGCGACCCCGGGCTCGATCACGGACGGCAATCTGCTGAACGTCGACGTCAACGCCGCGGCCAACGCCCACATTGCAGCACCGATCAACGGTGCGGTCGCGGCGAACGCGAACGTCGCAGCGCCCATCGACGCCAGCGTCGCCGCCAACATCGGCACGATCGACAGCCAAGCCGCCGCGGTTTCGCACCAGGATGCGGCCATCGACCAGAGCATCACCGGATCCGCGGACGCCACGGCCGGCCAGCAGTCCAGCATTCAGCAGTAACGCGCGGTGACCATCACACCGAACCGGCCGCCGCCGGAGCAGGACGCTCCGGCGGCTGGCGTCGCCGAGCCGGCAGCGGCCATCCCGTCACGGGCGCAGGGCATCGAGCTGATCGGCGCGATGCGCGGCTCGGGCTACCGGGTGCCGCCCTCCCTGGTGCGCCGGAGTGACGGGCAGACGCTGCAGTTGACCCCGCTGCTGTACGCCATCCTGGATGCGGTGGACGGCGAACGCACCCTGCCCGAGATCGCCGCCCGAGCGACCGAGAGCACGGGACGCCTCGTGCGGGCGCAGGACGTATCGTCCCTCGTGGACTCGTCGCTGCGCCCGCTCGGTCTGCTCACCCAGCCGGACGGATCCGAGCCCGAAGTCAAGCGTTCCGACCCCCTGCTGGCGCTTCGCCTGCGCAAGGAGATCACGAATCCGGACGTCACACGCCGGCTCACCGCTCCGTTCGCGCTGCTGTTCAACCCGTTCGTCGTGATCCTGGTGGTCTGCGTCTTCCTGGCGGCGTGCTGGTGGCTGCTGATGGTGGAGGGCCTCGCGGCGGCGACCGCTCACGCATTCCAGGACCCGGGCGTGCTTCTGCTGATCGTCGCTGTCACCGTGCTCTCGGCAGGATTCCATGAGTTCGGGCACGCGGCGGCCGCGCGCTACGGGGGCGCGACGCCCGGCCGGATGGGCATGGGTCTGTACCTGCTCTGGCCGGCCTTCTTCACCGACGTCACCGACTCGTACCGCCTGGGGCGGGCAGGACGGATCCGCACCGACCTCGGCGGCCTCTACTTCAACGCGATCGTCGCCGTCGTGATCGTCGGCGTCTGGTGGGGAACCCACTACGACGCCCTCCTGCTGGTGGTCCTTACCCAGCTGCTGCAGATGGTCCACCAGCTCATCCCGATGGTGCGGTTCGACGGCTACCATGTGCTGGCCGACATCACCGGTGTCCCGGACCTCTTCCAGCGCATCGGCCCCACGCTGGCCGGGCTTCTTCCCTGGCGGTGGGGTCGTCCCGCGTCCCGCACGCTGAAGCCGTGGGCGCGGGCGCTCGTCTGCGCCTGGGTCCTCGTCGTCGTCCCACTGCTCCTCTTCTCGCTGACGATGATGGTGCTGACCCTCCCTCGGGTGATCGCGACAGCGGCCGTCGCGCTCGGCGAGCGCGGCCAGGCTCTCGGCCAGGAGGCCGCACGCGGCGACGTGACGGCCGTACTCGCTCAAGTCGCACTGATGCTGGCGACGGCCGTCCCCATCCTGGCGACCCTCTACATCCTCATCCGACTGGCTAAGACCAGCCTTGTCGCACTGTGGACCAAAACGCGACAGCGCCCCGGACGTCGCGCCGTCGCTGCCGCTCTCGTTCTCGCACTCATCGGTGGCCTGGCGTGGGCCTGGTGGCCGGCGCCGCAGACCTACCGTCCGATCCAGGCCTACGAACGGGGCACGATTTCGGATGTGATCTCGCCCGTCGCCGCCCGCCCGGGCCACCTGACCGCGGGATCCGCCGGGCAGGTGCGAACCATCTGGCCTGCCGGAACCGAGCGACCGACCCCTGACCATCCGCAGCTCGCCATGGTGCTCGTCCCGCGAGACGGTCATGCGCCGTCGTGGGTGTTCCCGTTCTCCAAGCCGCTGCCACCGAAGCCCGGTGACAACCAGGCCCTCGCGGTCAACACCGCCAACGGATCGGTGCTCTACGACGTGGCGTTCGCTCTCGTCTGGGTAGACGGCGGCAGCGCGGCCCTGAACACGAACTCCGCCTACGCGTTCGCCAGCTGCAAGGGATGCACAACCGTCGCAGTCGCCTTCCAGGTCGTTCTGATCGTCGGGGAGTCACGCGTGGTCGTCCCCCAGAACCTCTCCGAGGCCGTGAACTACGGATGCGTCGACTGCCTCACCGCAGCCATCGCCCACCAGCTCGTCCTCACACTGAACGGCCCGCTCAGCGCGGACGGGATGACGCAGCTGAGTCGCCTGTGGGCGCAGATCGTAACGTTCTCCGAGAACCTTCAGGGTCTGCCGCTGTCAGAAGTGCAGGCACGGCTGCTGGACCTCGAGCAGCAGATCAAGGATGTGGTGAAGGCCGACTCCGCCGTGAGCCCGGGAGGGGCGACGTCGTCGACGTCCACGCAGACCCCGGGTCCGGTCCCGGCACCGACGACCGCCCCGTCCAGTGCTCCGGGGACGGAAGGTAGTTCGACTGGTGCCACAGACCAGCCCGGTGCGCCCCCATCGACAGGCTCTCCGACTCAGGTGCCGACAGGCGCACCGACTCCTACACCTGACCAGTCGACGCCCACCCCCACACCGATTGCGACACCATGATGTGAGAGAGTGCCTGGGGCACCGGTGATATTTCGCGAGGCCGCCGAAGTATAAGCTCCGCCGCGGGCGGCGGCGAATTCGTCACTCGCTGTGGGTCTTGGGTTGCTCGTCGGGCTGGAAGCGGTAGCCCATTCCTGGTTCGGTCAGGATGTACCGGGGCCGGCTGGGGTCGGGCTCGAGTTTCTTTCGCAGTTGTGCGATGTAGAGACGGAGGTAGCCGGTGTCGCTCATGTGCTGCGGTCCACGTAACTCGGTGAGCATCGTGCGTTGGGTGATGAGTCTGCGCGGGTTGCGCAGCAGCAGTTCCAGGATCTGCCACTCGGTCGGCGTGAGCCGCACCGGCTCGGATTTCTCGCCGCGTCGTATGGTCACGACCTTGTCGCCGAGGTCGACGGTGACATCGGCGAAACGGATGACCGGCGCGTCTGCGGAGCCGGAGCTTCGGCGGGTGAGGGCGCGGATGCGAGCGAGGAGTTCATCCGTGGCGAACGGTTTGGACACGTAGTCGTCGGCGCCGGCGTCGAGCGCCTCGACCTTGTCGGCTGCATCCGATCTGCCGGAGACGACCAGGATGGGCAGGGTGCTCCAGCCGCGCACCGCGATGATGACTTCTAGCCCGTTCAGTCGAGGCATTCCGAGGTCGAGAACGAGCAGATCGGGGCGTTCAGAGGCCACCAGGTCGAGTGCCTCTTTGCCGTCGCGGGCGACGAGCGGTTCGTAGCCGTGGGCGCGGAGGATGATTCGCAGCGCGCCGAGCATCTGGGGGTCGTCATCCGCGACGATGATCTTCACCGGCGCCCCTTTCTGCGACGGCGTCCGGCGTAGCGGATTCGTCGCCTTCATAGAATGCCTGTGCTGCAGCTGCGATGGGCAGAGAGAGCACCATCGTCAGTCCCCCGGCGGGGGTGTCCTCGGCGACGAGAGCGCCGCCCATGCCCTCGACGAAGCCTTTGGTCAGGGCGAGGCCCAAGCCGATCCCCGCCGTGTTGTCGGTGTCGCCCATCCGCTGGAAGGGGTGGAAGATCTCATCCTTCCGGTCGTCGGGGACGCCCGGCCCGAAATCGGTGACTCGGATCTCGATCTTGCCCCCGAAAGTGCTCGCACTGATGCGGGGCGGCCGGTCGGAGGGCGAGTAGCGGAGTGCATTGGAAAGAAGATTGACCATCGCTCGCTGCAGAAGAACGGCGTCGGCCCGCACCGGGGGCAGCTCGCTCGGAATGTCGACACTGACCTGACCTGGTTCGATCTTCAGTTCGTCGAGCACGGGCGGGATCACGTCGGCGACATCCAGCACGTCCAGGTAGACGGCGAGCACACCCGACTGCACCCGGCTGACGTCGAGCAGATTGGTCAGCAGCGAGGCGAGATTGTTGAGGCTGTCCTCAGCCGTTTCCAGCAGTTCCTCCTGGTCGGGCCCTGAGAGCTTCGTGTCCCTCGAGCGGAGGCTGGTAACCGCGGCGGTCGCGGCAGCGAGCGGGCGTCTCAGGTCGTGACCGACCGCTGCGAGGAGGGCGGTCCTGACGCGGTCTGTGGCCTCAAGCGGGCCCACTTCCTGTGCGACCGTACTGAGATCCGCGTGCTCGAGGGCGGCTTCGACCTGGGCGACGATGACATTGAGAAGGCGTCTGTCGGCGGCCTGCAGGTCGCCTCCGTACAGTTCGAGGACACCCCGTGACCCGACCGGGATGACCGTCGGCTGCGTCGTCTCATCGATGTCCCCGTCTGTGACGGCGACCTCGTCGTCGACGACCAGTCGAACTCCCTGCAGGGCGAAGGCTTCCCGCGTCCGGGAGACCAGCGCCTCCGCTGCGTCGGAGCCACGGATGACCCCGCCGGCGACGTTCGCCAGCAGTTCCGCCTCTGCGGCCGCCCGGGCGGCTGCCCGAGTACGACGTGCCGCCTGGTCGACGACGAGACTGACGAGCACCGCGATGATGACATACAGGCCGAGCGCGAGAAGGTGGGTCGGCTGCTGGATGGTGAGTGTGTTGTAGGGGCTGACGAAGACGAAGTCGAGGGTGAGCCCGGAGAGGACAGCGGCGAACAGTGCCGGCCAGATGCCGCCGACGAGCGCCACGACGACGACGAGGAGCTGGTAGGCGAGCGCCTCCGCCGTCAATGCGTCCGCCTGCCGGATGGAAAGCAACGCCAACGTCAGCAGCGGGCCGGCCACCAAGGCGAGCACGAATCCGGAGATGCGCCGACGGGCGCTCAGTGCTCCCCGGCGACTGAGTCGCGGCAGGCTCCGGCCGCCGGCGGCGGCGTGGGTGACGATGTGGACGTCGATGTCGCCGGATTCGCGGACGACCGTCGAGCCGACTCCGGAGCCGCTCAGCAGCGCGGCGATCCGGTTGCGCCGAGAGACGCCGATGACGAGCTGGGTGGCGTTGCTCGCGCGGGCGAACGCGACAAGCGCCTCGGGGATGTCGGTGCCGACGACCTGGTGGTAGCTGCCGCCGAGCTCCTCGACGAGTCTGCGCTGGGCGAGGAGGGCCGCCGGATCGCTTTCGCGGAGCCCGTCCTGGCTGACGACGTGGACGGCGAGGAGTTCGCCCGCTCCGGACCGTGCGGCCACGCGGGCCCCCCGGCGCAGGAGCGTCTCTCCTTCGCTGCCCCCGGTGAGCGCTACGACGACGCGCTCCCGGGCCTCCCACTTCTGTTCGATTCCGTGCTCCGCCCGGTACTGCTGCAGCGAGCTGTCGACTTCGTCGGCGAGCCAGAGGAGTGTGAGTTCGCGCAGGGCAGTGAGGTTGCCGAGCCGGAAGTAGTTGGAGAGTGCGGCGTCGATGCGGGTGGCGGGGTAGACGTGTCCATCGGCGAGGCGATCCCTCAACGACTGGGGTGCCAGGTCGACGACCTCGATCTGGGTGGCGCTCCGCACGATGGAGTCGGGGATCGTCTCGCGTTGTGCGGCGCCCGTGATCTGCTCCACGACGTCGTTCAGCGATTCGATGTGTTGAATGTTCACCGTCGAGATCACGTCGATCCCGGCGGCGAGGATGGCCTCGACGTCCTGCCAGCGTTTCTCGTTGAGCGAGCCGGGCGCGTTGGTGTGCGCGAGCTCATCGACCAGCGCGAGCTGCGGGTGCCTGGCGAGCACGGCGTCGAGATCCATCTCGGTCAGCGTGATGCCACGGTGCTCGACGGTCGTGCGTGGAATCACTTCCAAGCCGTCGAGGAGCGACGCTGTCGCCTCGCGATCATGGGTCTCGACGACGGCGACGGCGACATCCTTGCCGAGGTCACGCAAGCGATGCCCTTCTTCGAGCATCAGGTACGTCTTACCGACGCCGGGGGCTGCCCCGAGGAGCACCCGGAGTCGGCCGCGCGTCGTCATGAGGTCTCTCCTATTTGCTGCCGGCGGGGTTCATCGTCGCCAGCGCGATGTTGAGCTCGAGAACATTCACGGTCGGCTCGCCGAGGAAGCCGAGATCGCGCTGCTGCGTGTGCTCGTGAATCAGC
Organism: Leifsonia sp. McL0618; assembly: GCF_049994905.1. Taxonomy (GTDB): domain Bacteria; phylum Actinomycetota; class Actinomycetes; order Actinomycetales; family Microbacteriaceae; genus Diaminobutyricibacter. The sequence continues at coordinate 1,746,850 of NZ_CP188258.1, forward strand.
TTACGGACGGACGCGGCACTGATGCCACGGGCCGTGGCAACGGCATCGGCCTGGAGCAGCGCATACGCGGGCGAGATGTGCGGGTCGAGCCCCGAACCGGATGCGGTCACAGCGTCCGCGGGGATCCGGGCGGCGCTTGCGCCGTCGACCTTCTCGATCGTGGCTTTGCGCTCCACGATGGCCTTCACCAGGTCGGGGTTGTTCGGCCCGAGGTTGCTTCCGCTGGATGCGCCGGCGTCATATCCGGTGCCCGCTGCGGAGGGCCGCGCCTGGAACCACTGCGGCAGCGGGTTGCCCTTCTTGTCGGTGAATGACTGCCCGATCAGGCTCGATCCGACGACCTTTCCCTGGTAAGTGATCGGCGAACCGTTGGCCTGCGCCGGCAGAGCAAGTTGCCCGACCGCCGTGATGACGAGCGGGTAGACGACGCCGAGGGCGACGGTGAGGATGAGCAGGGCGCGCACGGCGACCCAGAACTGCCGACCCGTTCCGCGTAGTGACGCGTTCATGTTGTGTGTCCGTTCCGTTTTCTAGAATCCGGGAATCAGGCTGAGGATGAGGTCGATCAGTTTGATTCCGATGAAGGGGGCGATGATTCCGCCCAGGCCGTAGATGAGCAGGTTGCTTCGCAGGAGCACGGACGCGGAGGCCGGTCGGTACCGCACACCGCGAAGGGCGAGCGGGATCAGGATCACGATGATGAGGGCGTTGAAGATGATCGCCGACAGGATCGCCGATGACGGGGAGTGCAGCTGCATGATGTTGATCGCCTGAAGCCCAGGGAAGACTCCCACGAACATTGCCGGGATGATCGCGAAGTACTTGGCGACGTCGTTCGCGATCGAGAATGTCGTGAGCGCCCCCCGCGTGATGAGAAGCTGCTTGCCGATGCTCACGATGTCGATGAGCTTCGTGGGGTCGGAGTCCAGGTCCACCATGTTGCCGGCCTCCTTCGCGGCCGACGTGCCGGTGTTCATCGCCACGCCGACATCCGCCTGGGCGAGCGCCGGAGCGTCGTTAGTACCGTCACCGGTCATCGCGACAAGGCTTCCGCCCTCCTGCTCTTTCCTGATCAGAGCGAGCTTGTCTTCGGGCGTCGCCTCGGCCAGGAAGTCGTCGACCCCCGCTTCCCTGGCGATCGCGTGCGCGGTGATCGGGTTGTCGCCGGTGATCATGACCGTGCGGATGCCCATCCGACGCATGTCGGCGAACCGCTCGGCCAGCCCCGTCTTGACGATGTCCTTGAGATAGATCACCCCGAGGATGGTCGCCCCTCCGGTCGACGACTTCGTTGCGACTGCGAGCGGCGTGCCGCCGGCGCGGGAAATGTCGGCCACTTTGTTGTCGAGGTCCTCGAGGACAGCGGGGGCGATCGGCCCCGATTCCTGGGCCCAGGCGACGAGCATGGACGCCGCCCCCTTGCGGACCTGACTGCCGTCGGTGAAATCGACCCCGCTCATTCGGGTCTGCGCCGTGAACGGGACGACGTCGCCATCCACGGTGCCGGCGTCGACGAACCCCTGCGTCTCTGCCAGAGCGACAACCGATGAGCCCTCTGGCGTCGGATCACTCAGCGAGGCCAGCGCGGCCGCCTTCACGAGGTCAAACTGTTCGACGCCGTAGACCGGGGTGAACTCGGCCGCCTGGCGGTTGCCATAGGTGATCGTTCCGGTCTTGTCCAGGAGGAGGGTTGTGACGTCGCCTGCCGCTTCGACCGCTCGGCCCGACATGGCGAGCACGTTGTGTTGGACGAGCCGGTCCATGCCGGCGATGCCGATCGCCGAGAGGAGAGCGCCGATCGTGGTCGGGATCAGGCAGACAAGCAGAGCGACGAGCACCGTCACCCCTGGTGCGGCATTCGCGAAGGCGGCGGTCGGGCCGAGCACGAGCACGACGACGACGAAGATGATCGTCAGCGCAGCGAGCAGGATGTTCAGCGCGATCTCGTTCGGCGTCTTCTGCCGGGCCGCCCCCTCGACCAGTCTGATCATCCGGTCGACAAAAGTCTCACCCGGCTTGCTGGTGATGCGCACGATGATCCGGTCGGAGAGCACCCGCGTGCCACCTGTCACGGCGCTCCGGTCGCCGCCGGATTCGCGGACGACCGGGGCCGACTCACCGGTGATCGCCGACTCGTCCACGGAGGCGATGCCACGGATGATGTCGCCGTCGCCCGGGATCAGTTCCCCTGCGGTGACGATGACGACGTCACCGAGGCGGAGGTCCGCCGAGGCGACCTGGACGACCTGTGCGCTCGCGGCGTCCGCATCCGTTTTCTCGTCGTAGTCCGAGACGCGGTTGGCGATGGTGGTCGTGCGAGTTTTGCGCAGGCTGGCGGCCTGGGCCTTGCCGCGGCCTTCCGCGACCGACTCGGCCAGCGTCGCGAAGAGCACGGTCAGCCACAACCAGACGGCGATGGCCCAGGTGAAGGCGAGTGTGACGGGTGACCCACCGGAGGTCTGCGGGCCAAGGAAGGGCTGCGCGATGGCGAGCAGGGTGGTGAGAGCTGCACCGATCTCCACGATGAACATGACGGGGTTGTGCCACATGTCCATCGGGTTGAGCTTGCGGAGTGCGCCGGGCACACCGGCAATCAACTGCCCGACACTGAACGCGCCCTGGGGCGCCTTCTGGCCGGTCTTGTGGCCGCTCTGCGAAGCGGTGGATGTGGATACGGACATTGTCTAGTGAAGCCCTTCCGCCAGGGGACCCAGCGCGAGAACGGGGAAATAGGTGAGCGCGGCGACGATGACGATCGTGCCGACGACAAGGGTGACGAACAGCGGGCGGTGCGTGGGCAATGTGCCCGCGGTGGCCGGCACCTTCTCCTGCCCGGCCAGTGAGCCGGCGAGCGCCACGACGAACACGATCGGGAGGAAGCGACCGAGGAACATTACGGCGCCGAGCGCTGCATTCAGCCACGGGGTGTTCGCCGAGAGCCCCGCGAACGCCGAGCCGTTGTTGTTGGCAGCCGACGTGAACGCGTACAGCACCTCGGAGAAGCCGTGCGGTCCGGGGTTCCAGATCGAAACCTTCGCGATGCTCTGCTCGACGGCGGGAATTGCGAAGCTGAGGCCGGTGCCGAGGAGCACGAGCGTCGGCGTGGCGAGGATGTAGAGGCTCGCGAGTTTGATCTCGCGGGACCCGATCTTCTTGCCGAGGTATTCCGGAGTGCGACCGACCATGAGGCCGGCGAGGAACACCGCGATGACGGCGATGATCAGGATGCCGTAGAGCCCGGACCCGACACCGCCGGGCGCGACCTCGCCAGTCATCATGTTCAGCATCGCGATCATGCCGCCCAGTGGCGTGAAGCTGTCGTGCATCGAATCGACAGCACCGGTCGAGGTCAGCGTCGTGGAGTTGGCGAACAGCGTGGAACCGAGGATTCCGAAGCGCTGTTCCTTGCCTTCCATCGCGGCGCCGGCAGCCTGCGTCGCGGTTCCTCCGGCCTGCAGTTCGAAAAGAGTCATCGAGACCAGGGTGACCAGGTAGATGACCGACATCGCACCGAGGATGGCGTATCCCTGCCGGTTGTCGCCTACCATCTTTCCGAACGTGCGCGGAAGCGCGAACGGGATGAGCAGCAGAAGGAAGATCTCAAGGAGGTTCGTCCATGCCGTCGGGTTCTCGAACGGGTGCGCCGAGTTGACGTTGAAGAAACCGCCACCATTGGTGCCGAGTTCCTTGATCGCCTCCTGCGAGGCGACCGGGCCCCCCGGTATCGTGACTGTCCCACCGGTTATAGAGGTCACGTGCTCGAAGCCGTTGAAGTTCTGCACGGCGCCACCCACGATCAGGATGATCGCGAAGACGACCGATAACGGAAGCAGGATGCGCAGGATCGCGCGGGTCATGTCCACCCAGAAGTTGCCGATCGTACCCGAGCGGTGGCCGGCAAACCCGCGGACGAGCGTGATCGCGACGGCGATGCCCACAGCTGCCGACAGGAAGTTCTGCACCGCGAGGCCTGCGATCTGTACGGTGTACCCCATCGTCGTTTCGGGTGAGTACGACTGCCAGTTGGTGTTCGTCACGAACGAGATCGCGGTATTGAACGACAGCCCCTCCGGAACCGCGGGCAGCCCGAGAGAGTACGGCAGAATCGCCTGGGCGCGCTGCAATCCATAGAGGACGAGCACGCCGAGCACAGAAAAGATGAGGACGCTGCGCAGGTACACGGGCCAACTCTGCTCGACCCCTGAGTCGACACCGATGAGCCGGTAGAATCCACGCTCGACCATCAGATCTCTTCCACTCGTGAACGTCACCGCCATATAGTCGCCGAGCGGGCGATAGCAGAGACCGAGGAGCAGGATGAGCGTGGCCAGCTGGGCCACGAAGAACCAGAACGTCATCTAGAACTTCTCCGGCTTCAGCAGGGCGTACACCAGATACGCGATCGAAGCGACGGCGAGGACCGCCGCGAGCAGGTTGAAGAAGATCACAGCTTCTCCACCCCCCGGCCGACCAGGGCCACGATCGCGGCGAGCGCGAGGATCCCCACAACACAAACGATGTCCAACACCGAAAACGTCTCCATCCGCATTTGAAGGCTCGTCGATCGACGGGCGAAGGAACTGACGCGTGCCAGAACCACGGATTCATGCTCCTCGGGCCGTGGGTGCTGAAGCGCAATCCTCACGGAACCCATACGCCGACCGCCGGGAGTCCTAACGCTTTCCGATCGCGGAGTCGTTAAAGCGGGTATCGCGCCTGGCGCGGGGACAACGCGTCAGCAACGTTGTGAGGCCCTCGATCGAACGTAAGCCGTATCGGTTCAGTATTCGATCGCGTCTCGGATGATCGGGCAGGTCATACAGTGCCCGCCGCCGCGGCCGCGTCCCAGCTCAGCGCCCACGATGGGAATGACCTCAACGCCTGCCTTCTCAAGCAGTCCATTGGTTGACGTGTTTCGGTCGTAGGCGTAGACCACGCCAGGGCGAAGGGCAACCGCGTTGTTTCCGCTGTCCCACTGCTGCCGTTCCGACTCGTAGTTGTCGCCGGCCGTCTCGATCACCAGTAGTTTCGGCAGTCCAAGCGCCTCAGCGACAACGTCGACGAATGGCGTGCTCCCGTGGTCAATCACCCGCACCCCGGTCGGCGTCGCCTCGGGCACGAGGGTGAAGGTGTGCACGTCGTCCATGATCTTCGGATAGAGCGTGACGATATCCCGGTCGGCGAACGTGAACACCGTGTCGAGGTGCATCGCGGAACGCAGCTTCGGCATCCCGGCGACGATCACCTGATCGGCTGCGTCCTGCTTGAACAGAGCTGCGGCGGCTTGGGTGATGGCGTGCCGGGAGGTACGCTCGCTCATCCCGATCAGCACTACTCCGTTACCGACCGGCATCACGTCGCCGCCTTCGAGTGTGGCCTGGCCCCAGTCAGCTTCCGGGTCACCCCACCAGACGGTGGCATCCCGGTAGTCGGTGTGGAACGAGTAGATGGCTTTCATGAGCAGGGTCTCGTCATGCCGAGCGGGCCAGTAAAGCGGGTTGAGGGTTACTCCGCCATAGATCCAACAGGTCGTATCGCGGGTGTAAAGGGTGTTGGGGAGCGGCGGCATGAGGTACTCACGGACCCCGGTGGACTCGCGGGCGAGCACGAGGTAGTCGGTGCGATAGTCCTCCGGCAGGTCGGTGGTGGCCAGGCCGCCGATCAGGTACCGGGCGAGATCGGCTGGCGCCAGCGACTCGAGGTAGGCTCGCGTGCCTTCCATGAGCCCGAGACCTACCTCGCCGGGCACGATCTTCCGATCCAGCAGCCACGACCGCGCGTCGGGGTCAGTGACCGTTTCTGCGAGGAGCTCATGCAGCTCGACCACGTCGACCCCATTGGAGCGCAGGTCGCCGACGAAGGCCGCATGATCTTTGATCGCGTTGTCGACCCACATCACGTCGTCGAACAGCAGGTCGTCCGCGTTGGTGGGGGTGAGTCTGTGATGCGCAAGCCCCGGCGAGCACACCAGGACTTTGCGCAACTGTCCGACTTCGGAGTGGACACCGTATACAGGTGTGGTGGGCGAATCTGTCATCGTTCCTCCTTGAGGTGCTTTCAGATGGTGATCCAGCCGAGTGCCAAAGCAACGATTCCGGTGACGGCTCCGAGGATCGCGATGGCGACGATGATGACTTCGCGCCCCGTGAAGACTCTCCGTCCCTGTTCGCGGCGCGCCATGATGAACAGAACCGTCGCTGGCGCGTAAATGATGAAAGACAGCAGCACGAAGGTCAGACCTGCCGCGAAGATCAAGTAGGCGGTGTATACCGTCGCCAGGATGCCGATCGTCGTGTCGCGGCCCCACCCGCGCGGCGTCTCCCGGTAGGTATTCTTCGTGATCACGAGTTTCAGCGCGTAACAGGCGACCAGGAAGAACGGGATGAGGGTCAACGCGCTGGTGAGGTCGAGAGCCAGGTTGAACGCGTCGTGGGAGAAGTAGGTGATGATCAGGATGACTTGGACGAAGATCGCCGTCATCAGCAGCGCAGGCACCGGGACGTCGGCCTTGTTGGCGCGGGACAGGAAGCGTGGCATGTCGTCGTCTTTCGCGGCGACGAACAGGACCTCGGCCGCCATCAGTGACCAGGCCAGGTACGCACCGAGCACGGACACGATGAGCCCTATGCTGACGAACCAGGCACCCCAGGGTCCGACTGCGGCATTGAGCACCCCACCCATCGACGGTTGCCTCAGCTTCGCGATCTCACCCATCGGCAGTATCCCGTAGGAGACGATGGTGACCGAGGCGAAAATAGCGAACACGCTGAGAAAGCCAAGGATGGTCGCTCGGCCGACGTCAGCGCGCCGCTTGGCGTGCCGTGAGTAGACGCTCGCCCCCTCGACTCCGAGGAACACGAACACAGTGACCAGCATCGTCCCCGTCACCTGGTCGAAGAGCGAGCCTGCATAGTCGGCGCCGCCCCAGTTCTCGGCGAACACTTGCGGCTTCAACGCGAACAAGCAGAGCAGGATGAACACTATGATCGGGACGATCTTCGCGACTGTGACGATCCGGTTGATCACCGCGGCTTCTTTGATGCCCCGCCGGATCAGCAAGAAGAAGCCCCACAAGCCGAGCGAGGAGATTCCGATTGCGAGGATGCTGTCACCTTCACCAAGTGCGGGAACGACAGCACCGATGGTGGACATGATGAAAACCCAGTAGAAGACCAGTCCCATCGCGGCACTCGCCCAGTAGCCGATCGCGGAATAGAACCCGAGGAACTGGCCGAACCCAGCTTTCGCGTACGCGTAGACGCCTGCGTCGAGCTCTGGCTTGCGGTTGGCAAGTGTTTGGAACACGAACGCGAGCATGAGCATCCCGACGCCAGCGATCGACCAGGCAATCAACGACCCCGCGACTCCGGTCTCCTGCGCGAACCGCCGCGGAAGGGTGAAGACGCCCGCCCCGACCATCGAACCGACGACCATGCCGGTCATCGTCAACATCGACAGCTTCACTGTCGGAGCTTGTTGGGGTGGTGCCTGCGTTGCGGTCATCCTGCCCTCCTCGAGTCTGTGCTTCAGACGATGAGATGCTGGTGCAGCACGAAGGGCAAGCGACGCGTGTCAGCTGCTGCCCGATGCGCTTAGCTAACTCCCCCTCGGAGCTCTCGGTCAAGCACATTGCTCACTGTGGCCGCTCGCACACAACATGAGACCTTGTCAGTATTGTCACCGGGTGCTGTGGGGCGTAGGCTCCGCCCATGCGCATCAGCAGAGGTCGCTCACGTTTGGTCACGGTTGCTCTCACCGCCCTCGCTGCGGTGGGGCTCACGATAGGGACGGCGGCGCCGGCGTCCGCCAGCACCTGGCACGAGCTGCGATACGTCGCCCTCGGCGACTCCTACGCCGCGGGGCAGGCCACCGACTGCACGCACACCGCCTCCAGCTACCCCCTCCTGCTTGACCGGCTGCCGAGCATCAAGCTGGTCAGTGACGTCAGTTGCGCCGGAGCGACGACGACCACCGTCACCACCAGTCAAATCGGCGCGTTGAACGTGAGCATCAACCTCGTCACTGTCACCGCGGGCGCCAACGACCTGGACGTCGCCGGACTCGAGGCCGTCTGCGCCGCCAACCCGGCGTCCCTGCCCTGTGCGGCGGCAATCCAGGCGCGCCAAGCCCAGCTGCCCGCCTTGTTTGCGAACCTCGCCGCAATGTATTCCCTCATAGCGACAGCGTCCCCGGAGGCGACGATCCTCGTCACCGGCTACGCGCCACTGGTCTCCACCGGGCCGCTGTACACCGCGGAGCAGGCCCTCAACTCGACCATTCAGGGCGCTGTGACCAGTGTCGCTGCGGCAGGCGCTCACATCCGCTACGTCGCTGTGGCCTTCACCGGCCACACGGTGGACAGCCCACATCCGTGGTTCTTTCTCACGGGTCCCAACATCTTCCACCCGACCTGGCAGGGGAACCTGGTATACGCGGCCGCGATCGCCCGTTCGCTTCTTGCCATCGGCTAGCTGACTGTCGCCGTCACGACTTTCAGGGCCGAAAGTGCGTCTGTTGTGATCTCGGCGAACGTGCGTGTGTCGGCCTCGTCGATCCATTGGGCGAAGCCGACGTGGAACACGGTGATTCCGGACTGCGCAGCAAGACTGGCGGATGGCTCGGTCACCCCGCGCTCTCGCAGCGCCTGCGAGACGGCATCGGACATCCGCGCGAGCTTGATCAGTTCGCGTTCCTGGAGAGCCGGATTCGCCCGAATCACCTGGGCGCGTTTACGCGCCCAGTCGCGGCGCGGTTCGAAGTCGACAGCGACCGCCTGCAGGGCGACGGCGACTGCGTCGAGCGGTGACGCGTCAGCCGGGGCACTGGACACCGCCGAGACGAAGAGGTCGAGCAGGTCGTCCTGACCGAGGAAGAGCACCTCGCGCTTGTCGGTGAAGTGGCGGAAGAAGGTGCGCTCGGTGAGGCCGGCGCGTACTGCGATGTCCGCGACGGTGGTCTGCTCGAAGCCGCGCTCGAGGAAGAGGTCCATTGCGGCGAGCACGAGCCTGCCGCGGGCGTCGGGCTGCCATCTGCTCATGCCCACGATGTTACATGATGACAGTGGCTGACATTAGGTGTAGCGTTGATGACAGCAACTGACATCACTCACTCACGGAGGTCTTCATGCGTATTTTCGTCACCGGCGCGTCCGGCTGGATCGGTTCGGCCGTCACCGCAGAACTCATCGCAAGGGGGCATGAGGTCGTCGGCCTGGCCAGATCGGATGCGTCTGCCGACAAGGTGGCCGCTGCCGGCGCGACAGTGCAGCGCGGCGACATCACCGACCTCGACAGCCTGCGCGCGGGAGCGGACGGTGTCGACGGCATCATCCACACCGCCTTCATCCACGACTTCACCGCAATGGCCAACTCGGTCGCCGTCGACTACGCGGCTGTCGAGTTCTTCGGTGACCTGCTCGCAGGCAGCGGGCGCCCGCTCGTGATCGCCTCGGGCATTCTCGGCGCGGTTTCGGTCGAAACCGACCGGCCGGACCCGGCGACCGCTCCGTCGCCACGGATCCGCACCGAACACACGCTGCTCGGGTTCGCCGACCGCGGCATCCGCTCATCGGCGGTACGGCTGCCCCCGACGGTGCATGGTGACGGCGATCACGGCTTCATGGCCGCCCTGATCGGCATTGACAGGCAGAAGCGGAGCTCCGGTTATGTCGGCGATGGCACCAACCGCTGGCCCGCGGTCCACCGCCTCGATGCGGCACACCTGTTCTGCCTTGCACTCGAGAACGCGCCAGCCGGCTCGGCCCTGCACGCGGTCGACGACGAAGGTGTGCCCCTGCGTGAGATCGCGGCGGTCATCGGGCGACACCTCGACGTGCCGGTGGTGGGGGTGCCTGCAGACGAAGCAGCAGAGCACTTCGGCTGGCTCGGTCCGCTGCTTGCGATCGACAGCCCCGCCTCCAGTGCGATCACTCGTGAGCTCCTGGGCTGGGAGCCGACACACCCGAACCTGATCGACGACCTCGAGGAAGGGCACTACTTCCGCGCGAAGTAGTCGCGATTAAACCGCCACTTCTGGAATCGGCTCCTTGGGGAGTTTGCGCACTTTCGCGCGGCGACGGCGTCGCTCCGGGATCATCGACCGCATCTCCTCGAGCTTTCCGAAGCAGAGCAGCCGGTCGCCGGACTCCAGTTCGACGCCACCCCGCGGGTTCGGAATGACGGTGGCGCCGCGGTGCAGGGTCAGCACGGTGATATCGCGGTCGCCGAGCCCGGAATCACGGATCGTCTTGCCCACGAGGTCGGCGTTGCCGTGCACGAGCAGCTCGGCGACGCCGTAACCCGTCGAGACGCTCAGCCGCTGGCGCACATCGATCTCGGGGAACGCGACCTGGTTGGCGATGAAGTCGATGACCGCGCCGGCCACGTCGAGGCTGGTCGCCCGTTCGATGCCTTCGAGGCCCGGCGACGAGTTCACCTCCATGACCAGCGGACCGTCATTGCCTTCGAGCATGTCGACGCCCGCGACGCGCAGGCCCATGATCTGCGCGGAACGCACTGCAGCCTGCTCGTACGCGGGCGTCAGCTCGACCAGCTCCACGGTGCCGCCACGGTGGACATTGGAGCGGAACTCGTCACCGCTCGCCACGCGCCGCATCGCGGCGACGACCCGGTCGCCTACGACGAGGGCGCGGATGTCTCTCCCGCGGCTCTCCGAGATGAAGCTCTGGATCAGCACGTTCTGCTTCGTCGAATGCAGGGTCTCGATGATCGCCTCCGCGATCTTCACCTCGGGCGCGAGGATGACGCCGATGCCCTGGGTTCCCTCGAGGAGCTTGATGACGACCGGGGCGCCGCCGACGCGCTCGATGGCGAGGCGCACATCCGCGCGGCTGTGTACGAAGGCGGTTGCGGGCATCCCGATGTTGTGCCGGGAGAGGATCTGGGTCGCCCGCAGCTTGTCGCGGGAATTGGTGATGCCGTTGGCCGTGTTCGGGGTGTAGACATCCATCTGCTCGAACTGGCGTACAACAGCCGTGCCGAAGTAGGTGATCGAGTTGCCGATGCGGGGGAGGACCGCGTCATAATCCGAAAGCAGGCGCCCCCGGTACTGGAGGTCGGGTTCGTTGCCGGAAAGGTCGATCGCGAACCGCAGGGTGTCGAGCACTTTCACCTGGTGGCCGCGTTGCTGTGCGGCAGCGCGCAGTCTCTGGGTGGAATACGCCTGAGGGGCGCGCGAGAGGATCGCCAGTTTCATCGTGTGCCCCTGCAAAGATGGTGGTGTGCAAACAGACTTCCATTCAAGCACCATCGCAGGCTGGCGCGAATGGGTGAGCCTTCCCGGCATCGATGTGCCCTGGATCAAGGCGAAACTCGACACCGGCGCACGCAGTTCGGCCCTGCACGCGTTCGACGTCGAAGAACTTCCCGGTGAGGGCGGCGACCGGGTGCGTTTTCATGTGCGGCCGTGGCAGAAGTCGGAGCGCGACTCCGTCGAGGTCGAGTGCCCGGTGCACGATCGACGGCTGGTGCGGAGTTCCTCCGGTCACAGTGAGGAACGCATCGTCGTGCTGCTCGAGGTCGAACTGTTCGGGCGCAGCGTGCTGGCAGAGACGACGCTGAGCAATCGCGACCAGATGGGTTTTCGTATGCTCATCGGCCGGGAAGCGCTGCGGCAGGGGTTCATCGTCGATCCCGGTGAATCGTTCCTTGGTGGACGCGCCCCTCGGCTCATCCGCCGCCGCAATCGCGGTCGGGAGTAGCCGGGCGCAGCCGAGACCGTCTGCTGAAGCGCGGCTCGTTCAGCGTAGCTGGAGAAGGATCTTGCCGATATGCGTCGACGACTCCATGCGGATGTGCGCCTCGGCCACATCGTCGAGCGGCCACACGGAGTCGATCACCGGGCGCACACGGCCCGACTCGATGAGCGGCCAGACGTGGTCGCGTACCTCGGCGACGATCGCCACCTTCTCGGCCAGCGGCCGGGAACGCAAGGTAGTCGCCCAGATGAGACCGCGTTTCATCATCAGGTGATTGATGTCGAACGTTGATGGGCCACGCCTGCTGGCGATCTCCATGATGCGCCCCTCGCGGGCGAGCGCGCGGATGTTGCGTTCGAGATAGTCGCCACCCACGATGTCGAGGACGACATCCGCTCCCCGTCCGTCGGTCGCGTCGGCGACCACCTCCACGAAATCCTGCTTCGTGTAGTCGATGGCGACCTCGGCTCCGAGACGGCGACAGAACGCGACTTTCTCGGGGGAGCCCGCAGTCGTGATCACGCGCGCTCCGGTGGCGGCTCCCAGCTGGATTGCCATCGTGCCGATGCCGCTCGACCCGCCGTGCACGAGCAGGGTCTCGCCGGGCAGGAGTTTCGCGTGTCCGAACACGTTCGACCAGACGGTCGCGGCGACTTCGGGGAGGCCCGCTGCCTCGACGAGGTCGACACCGACCGGCACAGGGAGCACGAGCCCGGCGTCGACGGCCACGAATTCTGCGTATCCTCCGCCTGCTAGCAGGGCACAGACCCGATCGCCGACCGACCATTCGGACACGCCGGAGCCGACAGCGCTGATCTCGCCGGAAACCTCTAGTCCCAGCCACTCCGGCGCCCCGGGCGGCGGGTTGTAGTGACCGCGCCGCTGGGAGAGGTCGGCGCCGTTCACCCCGGCTGCCGTGACCCGGATGAGGACTTCGCGGTCGCCGGGCACCGGATCCGGTACGTCGGCGACGACGAGCGCCTCCGGGCCGCCGGGGGTGGGAACCGTTACCGCGCGCATGCTGCGACCTCCGTCTGCCCGGCACTCATCGGCTGGGCTCGGCTGTGCGGGCCTCCGTGGCCGGCCGGCGGGAGAGCACATCGCGGATCGACACCTTGCGGGTGTACTCGATCGACCCGTAGCGGAAAAGCCGGACCGCGAGACGGAGAACGATCGCCGACAGCACGAAGAGCTCGACGATCACGAAGATCGCCTGCCAGAGCGGCAGGGTGCCGAACGCATTGCGCAAAAGGGCCGTGACCGGCGCCGAATACGGGAAGAACGTGAAGACCTGGACGATGAACGCGTTCGGATCGCTCACGACCAGGGTGACCGTGTAGAACGGGATGAAGATCAGGATCATCAGTGCGCCGAAGATCGGTCCGGCATCCTTCGCGGTCGGCATCACGGCGCCGAGCGCCACCAGCGTCCCGGTGAACAGCGAGAATCCGCCGAGCAGGATCAGCACCCCGATGATCATCGTCTGCGGGTTGAACGTGAACTGCGAGAGATTCAATTCGGGGATGTTCAACTGCTGGCGGAAGAACAGGTACGCCAGCACCGTCGGGATCGCGAACACGAGCATCTGCACCAGGCCGACCATGAACAGCGACACGATCTTTCCGATGATCAGGCTTGTCGGGTTGATCGTCGTCAGGATCATCTCGGTGACACGGTTCTCCTTCTCTTCGAGAGTGGAGTTCAGCATCTGGTTGCCGAGCAGGAGGATCACGATATAGAAGATCACGAGGAAGAACAGGGCGGGGACCACAGCATTGAACCCGCCGGAGACCTCGCCGTCTTTGAAGGTCACCGTATTCGTGTTCACCGATCCCTGCAGGATCGCCGTCGTCTGGGGCGAATCGATTTTCTGTTCGACGCTCGACTGAAGGATCGATTCGGCCACAGAAGAGTACTTGCCGTTCGCGAACAGTCCGTTGTCTTGCCCGAACACCTGGATGGTCTGTTTCGCCGGGTCGGCAGGATATGCGAAGTAGGCGTCGACGTCGCCTGCCTTCACCGCCGCGACGCCCGCCTCCTGGCTGGACGCTCTGGTGCCGCCCAGGCTCGCGACGATTTCGGGACTGACCAGGCCGGATTCATCCGTGTACTGGAACGAGAAGTGGGCGTTCTTCTGAGCCTCCGCGGACGATTTCGTGGAGCTGTTCGACACGAAGACCAGGGCGAACACGATGATGAGCAGCACTGGAACGAACAGGGTGGCGACCCAGAAGCGGCGCTTTGCGATTGTTCGGATGAACTCGAACCGCACGACGGTGCCGAGGTTGCGGCGTGCCATCAGTCGCCCCCTCCCGCATTCTCTGCGCCGTACACTTCGACGAAGATGTCATCCAGGGACTTGCGGGTCGGGGCGAAGCGGCGCACCGCGATACCGGAATCGACGATCGTACGCAGGATGCCGCTCGGGTCCAGGTCGTCCGCGACCTCGAGTTCTGCGTGACCGTCTGCATCGGAGATGATGGTGTACGCGGCGGATGGCGGTATCGCCCCGTCGTGATCCACGTGGACGACGGTTCCGCCGAACTGCTCCTGCACCTGCGCCACTGTCCCGTACGCGCGCGATGTCCCATCCTTCAGAAGGATGACGCGGTCGCAGAGCCGCTCGACCTCCTCCATCTGGTGCGTGACCATCATCACCGTCGAGCCCGCCTTCTTCTGGTCGTCGATGATGTCCATCAGGAGGCGTCGGTTGACCGGGTCGAACCCTTTCGTCGGTTCGTCGAGGATCAGGAGTTCGGGTTCGTTCATGATCGTCACGCCCAATTGCACCTTCTGCTGCTGGCCGCCGGAGAGCTTGTCGAGCCTGACTTTCTCTTTGTCGCCGATGCCGACCCGTTCGAGGTAGTTCTGGGACCAGCGTCGTGCCTCGTCGCGGCCCAGCCCCTTCAGCTTGCCGAAGTAGACCATCACGTCGATCACGGACTCTTTCTTGTACAGCCCGCGCTCCTCGGGAAGGTACCCCAGCCGCTCACCGGTCTCGGGTGTGAACGGCCGTCCGTCGATGTGGAGGACACCCGCGGTCGGCTGGTAGATGCCGAGCAGGGCCCGGATCGTCGTCGTCTTGCCCGAACCGTTGCTGCCGAGAAAACCGAACGTCTCACCACGCTGGATGTCGAAGGAGAGGTCGCGGATGACCGTGGTCTTGCCGAAATCCATTCGGAAGCGTTCGATATGCACGAGCGGCGGGCCTGAAGGTGTGCTCACTGAACCAAACCTATCGGCGTCCTGCGACATCCGCTCGGTATTCGCCACGACGATGTGTCGTGCTACGACGAGGTGACGCTCGTCTCCGCCGTACCCTTCACGCTGCCCGTCGTCTGGGCATTGTCGTGAAAGACGACGCAGGTCGCCGTGCGGTCGCCGTCCTGGGTCCACCCGTTTTCGGTGGGTGTGTAGAAGTCGTAGTCGAGGTCAGATCTCTCCACGTCGATGCCGACGTACGGTTTGAAGGCAGAATGGCAGGCGTCGTCGGCGAGCGACTGGATGGCGTCGTCACCCGGATAGGTCGGCGATGGCGCAAGGGCCGGGAGCGCGTAGATCTCGCTGTCGTGCGGTGACGCGCAGCTGACCACATCGAGCCCGAGGATGACCGTGTAGTCGAGCGCAGCGAGGTCGTTGACGCAGTCTCCGACCTTCAGGTCGCCGAACCCGGTGTTGCCGCGGTAGACGCGGTCGGTCGGTGCCGGGGTCGCCGTTGTCGACTGGTCCTTGTTCAGGAGGTGCTGTGCGACCCGGCGGAACTCGTCGAGAACGGGCGGCGGCACGCATGCCGTGAGTGCCGAGGTCGCTACCGCCAGGACGAGGGCGACCGCGATCGCCCTCCAGCCGAGGCGTGCGCCTCTCACCTGAGCGCCTCGAGAAGCGCCTCGTGCAGGTGTCCATTGCTCGCGAGCGAGCTGCCTTCGTCGAGGTCGAGGCTGCCGGTCACGCTCGTGAAACGTCCCCCCGCCTCCTCGACGATCGGGATGAGCGCGGCGACGTCGTACGATTTCACGCCGAACTCGCCGGCCGCGTCGATAAGGCCCTCCGCGAGGAGCATGTACGACCACATGTCGCCGTACGCACGGTCGCGCCACACCCTCCTCGTGAGTGCGATCAGCCGGTCGAGGTAGCCTGCGCCATCCCATTGCGCAATGCTCTGGAAGCTGATGGATGCGTCGGCCAGGTCGGTGACGCCCGACACGTGGATGCGGCGGGGCGCCTCTTCGCCTTCCGCAAGCCACGCCCCCGATCCACGCGCCGCCCACCAGCGCTTTCCGAGAGCGGGGGAGCTGACCACGCCGACCTGCGGAACGCCGTCGACCACGAGGGCGATCAGGGTTCCCCAGACCGGAACACCGCGCAGAAAGTTCGCCGTCCCGTCGATCGGGTCGATGATCCAACGGCGGCTGGACTCGCCCTCAGTGCCGTATTCCTCGCCGAGAATGCCGTCGCCGGGGCGTTCGGCCGCGATCAGGGAGCGGATGGCGCGTTCGACGCTCTGGTCGGCATCCGTCACCGGTGTGCGGTCGGGCTTCGTCGTGACTTCGAGGTCGAGCGAGCGGAAGCGGTCGCGCGAAATGCGGTCCGCAGCGTCAGCCAGGCGGAGGGCGAGTTCGAGGTCGTCGGCAAGGGAAGAATCCGGGGTCGTCATCACGTTTTCAGACTAGTGATGGGGCGGCTGTAAACGGTGCGCTGCCTGTCAGATTTCGGTCGCGCATCCGCCTTGCGATCGCCGAGCGATGCTCAACTGGCATCCGGCCCGCGACGGATGCTAGTGTTATCCCTCGGTTCGGGTTCCGATTCGACACCGAATGCACCTCTAGCTCAATCGGCAGAGCAACTGACTCTTAATCAGTGGGTTCAGGGTTCAAGTCCCTGGGGGTGCACCAAAAAAGGGCCTCTGATCAGCACTTTAGCTGACAGAGGCCCTTTCCCTTTAGCCCGAATACCCCAATAACTACCCCATTTACTCCGAAGCGAACATTTCGAGCACATCGGACACGTCGGGCGCGATGGCTGCACGTTGCACATAATGACGTGCCGTCATCGCCGCCGCGGAGTGCCCGAGTTGCGATGCTGCCTGCTGTGTCGAGCGCTCATTATCGATCAATGTCGCCACGGTTTTGCGGAACGTGTGCGGCACTACCCAGTCGAATCCCGCGAACGCGCGCGCGTCGCGCCACGCTCGCCGGATGTTCGCGGGAGCCCGCAGCGTGCCCCTGGCGGACGGGAAAACGAGATTCAACTGGTTGTCACCGGAAGCGTTCACGCTGCGCCGCAAAAGCGTGTCGACCGCGAACGATGGCAGGGTGACCGTGCGAAACCCTGACGACGATTTCGTGTGATCCTGCCGCACCATCCCGACCCCGGGCAGCGATACGGCAGTGCCCCGGATCGTCACGGTCGGCCGTTCGGCGATCAAGTCGACGTCATCCCACCGCAGGGCAACTAGTTCGCCGATGCGGGCCCCGGTCGCTAACAGGATGTCAACAACGTCAGGGATGTCGGCGCTGCGCCGCTGCCCGATCTGCCCGGGCTCCGCAACCCACGCACGCACCCCTGCCCGCAGCGTGTGCACATCATCGACCGAGAGCGCGCGAACTTCCTGCACCGTCGAGCGCTGGCGGGCGACGTCGCGGATCGGGTTTCCGTAGAGCAGCGCCCCGTGACGGATCGCCATCCCGAGCATTCCCGAGAGCACAACTTTCGTTGTTCGCGCCGTCGCGGGTGTTTTGGCGCTGAGGGTTTTGAGGTATCGATCCATCGTCGGCACCGTCGATTCGCGCACCCGGACATCGCCGATGCTCGGGCTGATCGTCTTGTCGACGATGATCCGATAACGCTCGATCGTCTGGGGTGCCAGCGACGATGATTCGATCTCGGCAAGCCACAGCTTCCCCAAATCCCGCAGTTTCGTGTCGGCTGTGATATCTGCGCCGACCGCCATCACCCGTTCGCGCAGACGGGCTTCTAGCGCTCTCTCGGCGGCGGCACCCGTTGCGCCGAACGCGTCAAGCCTGCCCGTGTGCCCGCTGAAGTCGCGGAACGATGCCCGGGCCCGCCATTTCTTGGGCTCGACCTGTAGACGGGCGATTCTGCCCCAAGTGCCAAGGGGTAAAGGTGGTCTAGCCATTGTGTGTTTCGCTTTCGTTAGTTGTCTGTTCGGGTTCTGGGGTGTCGGTTGCCGGCCGGCCGGCGATATTTCCAGCTGGCGACGTCGGCCGCGCTCGGGGTTTCCTGGTTGACGGCTCGATGGTGCCAACCTCCCGCGCGGCGCGGATCCAATTACTCGCCGTTGCACGACTGACCGCCAGCATCCGGGCGACGAACGCGTTAGGGCCGACCCCGAGATCAATGGCCCTGCGATAGAGAGCCCCGATTGTGCGACTGCCGAACTCACTAGAGGGCCCGGCCGTGGCAACTGCCCGTTGCCACGCCGCCGCGGGCTCGAAATGCGCTGCGCCGTCCGGGCCGATCGTGGCGTCGATGTCGCGCCCCGCAAGATGGTCCGGGATGTAGTCGGCGTCATCCCACACACCGCTTTCAATCAGCAGGGCTCCGCGCGCGATCGTTTCGAAGTCAAATTCGGTCCGATGTGCGATTGTTTCCCATCCGTCCGCGGCACCTGTGACGAGAAACCAGCGGCCGTGCCGCAAAAGCTCGGGCACACGAACTTGATGCATGAGCGTCGCCGTAATCGGGTCGGCTGCGCTGCCTACGATCGTCAGCGCAGCGATCTCAGGCAACCCCGATTCGCCGACCTCGAAACGGACATCGATGTCATGCCCGTCGACCACATGGATAAACCGGAGCGCAGCAGGATCCGGGCATAACGACTTCCACGCCAGAATCATTCTCAACCCGCCTGATAGCTCGTGATTCATCGAGATGTTTACCTGTCTTTGGAATGTCATTGCCCAATCATCGCACTTAAATAGATATCTTGCGAACCCTGGATAAATGAGCGTATCGTCGGGCACCCGGGCGGAAATCCGCTCCCACGAAAGGTGTAAGACGATGACCCCCACCGACAATGACGGGCTTGCCACGACTGAGCAGGTAGCGGCCCGTCTGCACAGATCCGTTGCCGCCGTCACTCAGATGCGCTCACGGTCCGAGGGCCCCGCCTATATCAAAATCGGTCGGCGCGTCTTTTACAGGTGGGAAGATATCGACGCCTACCTGACCGAGCACACGGTTACGTTCCCGGCAGGCTCTGCCCGCGTAGCAGAGTGATGCTCGGGCCCAATAGACTCCGCGGCGGCGCACGATGACCGACGAAACCCTGGATGGTGGTCTCGGATGGACGGGTACGCCGCCGCGGACGAATCAGGCAACCGAACTAGTACACCTCGCCGATAAGACGTTTCGGACCGTCCGCGGCACCGATAGCAAGAAATACGCGATTGCGAAAACGTCTCCGGGTATCGCGCTCCCACTCCGCGGCGATGGTGGGATGCGGGAGCAGCTAGGCGGCGAATATTTCAGAATCCACGATCAGGCTGTGCCGCCCGCTGCGCTCGACGCGGCCCTACTGACCATCGAAGCGAACGCCGCCCGGGCCGAAGCGGTCGACGTGTTCATTCGGGTAGGCGCAACCGCATCGGGCGCGGTTGTCGTTGATCTCGGCACCCCTGACGGGCGCGCTGTCATCGCCGACGCCGCCGGATGGCGCGTCGAAGCGAATTCGCCCGTCCTGTTCAGACGCAACGCCGCGACACTTTCGCTGCCCGAGCCGTTGCACGGCGGCACCATCGACGGGCTCGGTACGCTGCTCAATCTCGAAGCACGCCAGTTTCGTCTGGTTGCCGCGTGGATGGTCGGCGCGCTATTGGTCGACGCTCCGCAGCCGCTTCTTGTGCTCACAGGGCAGCAGGGCACGGCGAAATCGTCGGCGGCGCGTTTGATCCTTTCGACTTTCGACCCGTCGACCGGATCGCTTCGCGCGCTTCCTCGCACTGAGGAGGATTGGGCGGTCGGTGCGCATCATTCCTACGGCATCGGGCTCGATAACGTCTCCCATCTTGTGCAGGCGACGTCGGACATGATCTGCCGTGCCATCACTGGCGAAGCACACGTCAGGCGAGCCCGTTACAGCGATGACACGATTACCGTGCTGAAGTTCCGCCGCCCGATTGTCATGACCACGATTAACCCCGGGATGCTCGCCGGCGATCTCGCCGACCGCGCGTTACTGATCGAGCTACGGCCGATCAGCCGCCGCAATCGCATGACCGAAACAGAGATCGACGCCGCAGCTGGCGACGCCGCCCCCGTCGTCCTGGGCGCACTGCTCGATCTCGTCGTCGGTGTGCTCCGGGAACTTCCCGACGTCCACCTGGACGAAAAGCCGCGGATGGCAGATTTCGCGCAGATGCTCGCCGCGCTCGATGTCGCGACTGGATGGCAGACCCTCGCCGACTACGATGCTGCCACGGTTGAAGCTACACAGTCCGCGGTCGATGGCGATTCGTTCGCGCTGGCAATCCTGGCGCTTGTGTCGAGCGGTCGCCCGCCCTGGCGTGGCACGCTCGCCGAACTTCTCGAATCGCTCGGGCCCGCCCCTCATCCGCCCGACTGGCCCCGGAGCCCACGCGGAGCAGCCGACCGATTGCAACGCATCACCCCGGGCCTTGCCGCGTTTGGTGTCACCATTCGCCGCGGGAAACGCGCCAACCGTGGCCGGGAATTTACGATCATTGGATTAGAGGTCGGCCTGTGCGAAATATGCGGGCAACCCCTGGCGCAAGCGCTCATTGACGCGGGCGAACACACACACCCGACCTGCGATCCCGACGACGGTGCACGATGATGCCCCCGGCCGATGATCCGCTGCTGCCGCCCGATGTCGCGGCCCGCAATGCCGCGAAGCTGCTGCGCACACGGCCCGCTGCGACGTTCACCGAATGCACCGCTGCAATTTTTGATCAGGTCGGCATCGTGCTCGGTGTCACTGGTATCCGCTGGGCTCGATCGCGGGCGGCACAGCCCACCAAGGCCGACGCCGCGATTCTGCGCATCGCTCGACTTGTCATCTCGGCTGCTATCGGCGCGGCCCCTGCGAGCGCGGAGCCCGACGAATCGACCGCGCCCGATGTCGCGGCCGGCAATGCCGCGAAGCTGCTGCGCGGATGGCCCGTCGCGACGTTCACCGAATGCACCGCTGCAATTTTTGATCAGGTCGGCATCGTGCTCGGTGTCACTGGTATCCGCTGGGCTCGATCGCGGGCGGCACAGCCCACCAAGGCCGACGCCGCGATTCTGCGCATCGCTCTACTTGTGATCTCGGCGGAGCCTGAGAGCGCGGAGAGCGCGGAGCCTGAGAGCGCGGAGCCTGAGAGCGCGGAGCCTGAGAGCGCGGAGCCTGAGAGCGCGGAGCCTGAGAGCGCGGGCCCGTGGATGACCGATCTGCCGCCCCTGTACCCGCAGCCGTTCCATGCGATTAACCCGACCGACCTGCCCGACGTGCCAACGTTCCCGACCGACCCCGCCGACCTCTACCGGATGCGCCGTCTCGGGTATTTCCCTGCAAACGAGTACCACCCGAAAACAGATTGGAGAGACACCCGAATGAATCGTCTGTTCGTCCCGCCCCCGTGATTCGCCTAGACGTGTCCAGCGAATCGATCGTCATCGTGTGCACGCGCTGCACCTATCGAGAGATCGAATTACCCGATCGAGCCAACGCGTGGATGCGGGGTGCTGCGCATCTACGCGCCGCGCATCCCGCCGACCTGGACAGCCTCACAGCGTCACTCCGCAACGTCCGCAAACATCGCCCACTGTGAATCGTGTACATCGTGTACATCATCCGCACCCGCCCTATATATCGCTTGCAACGCTCGCCCACCGTCATTCCGAAACGTCCCAAGTCATCTATCGATGTCTAGCTGATCATCGACGCGGACACCGCCACGATCGATGATCACGGCGATGATCACGGCGATGTACACGGCGAAGTTCAGTCCCCGCACCACTCAAAACCAAATGGAGAGAACCAAATGAAATTCCGCAACCGTGACGACGACACCACGACCATTAGCGCGGCGGAGCCCGATGCGTACATTCTGCGCAGCCTGCCAGACGGCCACGATGACCCCGAATCGGTCTATTTCGTGCCCGACATTTTAGAGCCCGCCTATCAACGTTTCGACGTTGCCACGGTCGAGCCGACGACGGCCGCCCGATCCCATGACCGGGCCCGCGAATATCTCGGGCGTGCCGCCGCAGAGGAATACCAGCGCGCGCACCCGCAGCCCGTCAATGAGGGGCGGCGCGGCGGGTTCGTGCTCGATGAACGCGAATCGCGCGAATGGTCGCCCAAAGCGATGACCAAACGAATCGACACCGAACAGCCGGCCGCGGTCGCCGCGCTCACAAGTCATTTTGTAATCATGAAAGCGCTGCTAAACGATGCGGGCAAACGCGCGCAGGTCGAGCAGCGCGAATCGGATCGGCTCTATCGGACAACCTGCCCTGAGTGCGGCGACAGGTTCGATGAAAGTAACGCGCTGCTGCGCGTCGAGTCGCGGCCGATAACGCTGATGGCGACCCCGCTGCGCCTGTGCGGCCCGTGCGCGATCGTATTTTCCGCGCACATGGTCGCATCGAGCGGCCGGGCGATCGGGGCAGACGGGCGCACACGCGATGACGTCGCGCGGCAGTGGCTCGATCGGATCAGCCAGCGCGGATGACCGAGCAGCCCACGCATGAGCACCAGGTAGCGCGGATGCGCGCCCGGCACGCTGCGCGCGCTCCCTGGTGGCTGCTCGGGGTGGTCGGGCTATTTCTGGTGCTGCTCGGATCGTCAGCCCGCCGCTGCTCGTGACAGCGCTCGGGCTGACGATCCGTCTAATCGCCGTCAATGGGGAAAGGCCGCAAATAAAGTGATGAATAGTGACGAGAGCGACGATGAGTGCCGCAAACGCGAGCGCCGTGGCGATGATCAGTATCGCGAGCTAGAACGGATCCGATGGGCTACACGTCGAGCGGATCCCGAGCAGTCCGCCCGGATGACAGCAGCCCGAAGTGAGGCACAGCGCCGACGTCGAGCGGATCCCGCGTACAGAGCCCGACGCAATGCCGCCGACGTCGAGCGCGCTCGGGGTCGACGGGCTGCTGCTCCACCCACACCGCGAGTCCCTGCCGCTGACCCTGAGCAGCTGGCAGTGATCCGTCGCGCGTATGGTCGCGGATACTATGACGGGCTCACTGATCGACCGACGCCGCCGCTGCCCGGGGTTACGTCGCCTGCATGGCTGGCATATGAGCGCGGCCGTGCTGCTGGCAACCGCAGACGCTCGAAGCCTCCGCTGCCCGGGGCGTCCGCTCCGCTTTTTTAAGTCGGGATCTCGGGACACCCCGCGTAGCCCCGTCCATTTTTCCCCCAAACGCAACAATTTTGAGGAAAATGGGGCTTTCGCGCAATGAAACTGCGTCTGATATCTAAATGGCGCAATTATGCTGCGATTCGTGCCTTTAGTTATTCTTCTTCTTCTAAACACCACACACGACCGTTCCATAGAACGGTTCTGATTTCGAACCCTATCCCCTCTCTCGCAGAGCGCACAACGACTCTTTCCGATGCTCGATGCTCTTTTTACTCCTGCGCACTCGCGCAGGAGTAGGTCACAGCGTGCGCGCGGCGATCGTCGCCGACGTATGTGCCCCTGTGTCGGAGATCGAGCAGTGGGGCGGCTGATGCTCGAAGCTGATCTCCTGCCCCTGGGCCTGTCGGGTGTCGGCGGCGTGGAGCGATGTCGCGATCGTCGGCGATCGCCAGCTGCGCAATGATGAACGCGCGATCGAGCGGACCGGAGGCGAGTTGTCGACGGTCCGATCTCGGGGGAGGCGCTGCTGCTCGCGGCTGCTGCTGCTCGAAGCCGGATCGGCTCGCTGCTCGAAGCCGGATCGGCTCGCTGCTCGATGCCGTCGGGCTGCTGCTCGAAGCTGATCTCCTGCCCCTGGCCCCGTCGTCGGCCTATCGGCCCCTGTGTCGGCGCGGGGCGATCGTGGGCGATCGCCAGCTGCGCGATGATGAACGCGCGATCGAGCGGACCGGAGGCGAGTTGTCGACGGTCCGATCTCGGGGGAGGCGCTGCTGCTCGAAGCCGGGACCGGCTCGCTGCTCGAAGCCGGGACCGGCTCGCTGCTCGAATCCGGATCGGCTCCCTGCTCGAAGCCGGGATCGGCTGCTGCTCGAAGCTGATCTCCTGCCCCTGGGCCCGTCGCCGCCTATCCGCCCCTGTGTCGGCGTGGAGCGATGTCGCGATCGTCTCGGCGGGTGTCGATCGAGCAGACCGGAGGCGAGTTGTCGACGGTCCGATCTCGGGGGAGGCGCGGCGGCTCCTGCTCGAAGCCGGATCGGCTCGCTGCTCGAAGCCGGATCGGCTCGCTGCTCGATGCCGTCGGGCTCCTTGCTCGAAGCTGATCTCCTGCCCCCGCCCCTGTGTCGGCGTGTGTGTGTCTCGATCGGGTTTCGCGCCCGCCGTGAGCAGCACGTCAACGGCATTCGCGAAATCCTCGCCGCCGACCTCGACCGCGTCTCACTCGTCGACGAGCCCGCCTACGCAGGCGCACAAGTGATCTCAGTCCGCTCCGCGTGACCTGTCCCGCTCGGCGATCGTGAACGAGGAACTGATAGCGCATGCCGGGCCGATGTGAAGATTGCACCGGCCGAAAAGCTACTGAGTTTCCACGAGAAACGAGGGCAACCCCGCGCAGGTGCTCGGGATATTCGCATTTCGGGCTGGGCCTTCGCCGCCGACATCGATCGGGTCGCCGTAACGGTAGTCGCGGCCTCGCCACGTCAGCACGCCGTCATGCCACGATGCCTCGCCAGCCACGAAGACGAGCACCACCCGTCCCCCGTCTGATCCTTCAAGTCCTACACATCCGTCGACTGGCCGCAACGTCCCGCGGAGCCCCACCCCGAACATCGTGATCGGCTTAGGGTACGTGGCCAGCTGGCTCGCAGGTTGGAGGTTGATCGACGCCGTGGGCGCCGCGCGAGGCCCACTGGCATTGATCAGCGAACAGCCCGCGAGGACCGGGAGCACAAGCATCAGCAACACTGCTGAGTAGGCACGGCGAACCATGCCTTCACCTTACTCATGCGGGACCCTCAGCGAGCAACTCGTGGGCGATGTCGCGGGCGTCTCGGGCGTGCCGCGCGGCCCCGCCGCCGCCGCGTGGCACGTAAGTGTCAGCGAATCGCTGCCGAAAGTAACCCTATTTATAACCCTATTTACCCCAAAAATAACCCTATTTTGAAGGATATTTGAGGATGTCTCGCGAAATAACCCCAGCTAACGCGAGCTCTAAACGCCTGATCAGACTATATATTGTTACCCTTCCGGAGACATCGCGAGATATCAAATGCGGTAACAGTGGGTTCAGGGTTCAAGTCCCTGGGGGTGCACCAACACAAAACCTCCGATCAGCAATGGATTGCGCTGACGGGGGTTTTGTCATCCAGTTGCTGAAAGCGCCGGATGCCAGGGATTGCAAGGAAGCGACGCCGGATCGTGCCGAGATGAGGCCCGGTGCGGCCGAAGTCTTGACGACTTGTTGTTTGGCCTCATGGGTGTAGCCGGTCTGGCCTCGTCCGTCCTGTTTCTCGTCTACGACTTCGCCGTGCTCTTGATTGGTGCACGCATCTTTCGCGGAAAAGGGGAGCCGGTGGCCCCTCCGCGCCCGTGGTGGCAGATGACAGCCCGGCAGAAACTCAGTAACAATCTCGGTAGTTGGCTGACGGTCCTGACGACTCTCGCGGTGGCAGGCCTTGTGATCTCGTTCTTCGCTCATTTGGGACCCTCGAACCTCGATATCGTCTTGTTAGTGCTGTACTTCGGAGTTCCGGCCTACCTGTACCTGAATAGTGCGGCCCGGTTGAAGTCCGACCGTGAATCCGAGGAACTTTCTGCGCAGGCGATTTCTTAGGGCGCTTCAGATATTGACGGCAGAGGCCATTAGTGTCCGGCTTGGCGACCCAGTCGAGTGATCGTCACTTTTTTCGACCACCAGCGCGGCGTGAGGCGTAGCCTGACAGCGGGGCGCAACGAGGAGGCCGCACATGCTGGGCACAGGCAGGATCTCGGCGGTGCTGACCAGCACCGATTTGGCTCTAACCCAGGAATTCTACGAGAAACAGGTCGGGCTCACGCTGTCGCCCGAGACGATCCCGAACCATCTGTTGTTCGAGTCGCCTGACGGATCGACCCTGCTCGTCTACGGACGTCCCGGCGGCAACAAGGCCGACCATACCCAGGTCCGGTTTTGGTCGCGAGACATCGACAGCGACGTGAAGGAACTGGCCGCGCGCGGCGTCGTGTTCGAAGAATACGACTTTCCCAAACTCAAGACCGTCGACCACATCGCGACGACTGTGGGCATCGGAAAGTCGGCGTGGTTCAAGGACCCCGACGGCAACATCCTTGCTCTATTCCAGCCGGAATAGGCTTCTGACCGCCCGCGCCGGCGAGTGGATGAAGGGCCTTCAGGTGAGGTCTGGTGCCGGCTTTCTCACGTGACCGATCGTGGCGACCGCGATGACGATGATCGCGGCGATGGCCAGCCCGAGGGCGATCTGGACATGGAGCGCGGCAGCGCCGACGAGTGCTCCGAGTCCGATCAGCACCACCGCGCCGGCTCGGCGCTTCCACGCCTGACCCGTTTTCGCACCCAGCACGGAGTCCGCGGCGAGGCCCGTGAGCGTCGACGTGACGACGACCGTGGTGACGTCCTTTACCGCGATGTGGCGAGCCGCCGCGGCCTGCATTCCCATCGCCATACCGAGCGCGCCTGTCGCGATGTACTGGAGGGGAAGCGGCACGGCGCCGCCGAACGGAGCCAGCACGACCGCAGCGGCGGCGAGGATTCCACCGACGACGGTGAAAAGCGTCGTCGATCGGTGGGTCCAGCCGGCGGGGATGGGCCGCAGCACGCGCCCGGCGATCGCCGCGCCGGCCATGAAGAGCACGAGGGCGACGACCGGGCCGATGACCGGAAGATGGTCTGCGCCGAGCAGGCCCATGCCGAGGATGACCACGTTGCCGGTCATGTTTCCGGTGAAGACGCGGTCGAGTCCGAGGTAACCGACAGCATCGATCATGCCGGTCGAGAACGTGAGCGCCAGCATGAGGATCAGGTGAAGTCGTTCGTGGTCAGTAGGGTTCGCGGCCGTCATGGTTCTCCTCGATGTTCGGGCACGCGGCGTGCTGAGCCCGACCGCGAAATCCTATCCGTTCGGCTCGTGCAGACCGTTCCCGTTGTCCACGGGCCGTGCTCGAAGGTTGTCGCGTGCCCGTTCGAAATAGTCGCGTTCGGCGGTGTTCCCGGCGAGTGCGATCGCCGCGGCGTAGGCCTGCGCGGCGTCTGCGGGCCGACCGGTTCGACGGAGCAGGTCTGCCCTGACGGCGTGAAAGGCGGCGACCTCGGTGAGGTCCAGGGATTCGACTGACGTCAGTGCCGCATCCGGACCTTCGACCTCCGCCGCTGCGACCGCGCGATTCAGCGCGACGATCGGTGTCGGCGCGATCGCGAGGAGCTGGTCGTAGAGCTGAAGGATCTGGTGCCAGTCCGTGTCAGCGGGCGTCCGTGCATCGGTGTGCACCGCGTTGATGGCCGCCTGGAGCTGATACGGCCCTGGGCGATTGCGGCGAAGACACTGTCGCACGAGGTCCTGGCCCTCCTCGATCAGCGCCCTGTTCCAAGCCGTTCGGTCCTGCTCCGTGAGCAGGACGAGTTCGCCGCTCGCGGTCACGCGGGCGGGACGTCGTGCCTGGATGAGCAGCATGAGCGCGAGGAGGCCGAGGGCTTCCGGTTCGTCGGGCATCAGCTCCGCAAGAAGGCGTCCGAGGCGGATCGCCTCCGTGCACAGGTCGTCGCGGGTCAGGCTCTCGCCGGAGTGCGCCGAATACCCCTCGTTGAAGATCAGGTAGATCACGGTGAGAACCGAGGTCAGGCGTTCCGGGAGGTCGGCGTCGCGGGGGACGCGGAAGGGGATGCGCGCGTCCCGGATCTTGCCTTTCGCCCGGACGATGCGTTGGGCCATGGTCGTCTCAGGGACGAGAAACGCCTGCGCTATCTCTGGCGTCGTCAAACCGCCGAGGAGGCGCAACGTCAACGCGACCTGAGCCTGACGACTGAGCGCAGGATGGCAGCAGGTGAAGATCAGGCGGAGACGTTCGTCGTACACCGGACCCTCCTCAGGTGGGGGCGACTGCGCATGGATCAGGGCCGCTTCCGCGTGCCGGTCGTGTCGGCTGGCTTCGCGCCGGAGCCGGTCGATCCCACGGTTGCGCGCTGTCGTGATGATCCAGCCGGCCGGGCTGGGCGGGACACCGGAACCGGGCCACCGCTGCAATGCGATCTCGAACGCATCCTGCACCGCATCTTCGGCGATGTCGATGTCGCCGAAGATGCGGCAGAGGACGGCGACCGCCCTTCCGTACTCGGCGCGGAACACCGAGGCGATCGAGGGGTTCGCAGGTGTCGATGTCGGCATCCGGGCCTTACTCGCTCTGGATGGGCCGGACCTCGATCGGCACGGTGATCGCCTGGGCCATACGGCGACCCCAGTTGAGCGCCGCATCGAGATCAGACGCCTCGATGATCGAAAAGCCGCCGAGCACTTCCTTGCTCTCGACGTAAGGACCGTCGGTCACGAGAATCTCGCCCGCCGTCGGCGTGAGCACCGTTGCGGTGCTCGGGGGATAGAGGCCGCCCGCGAACACCCAGGCTCCTGCGCTGCGGAGATCGGCGTTCACCACCTCGAGATTTGCGGAGATCTGTGCGAGCGTCTCGGGGTCGGGCATCGTCCCGCCCTCCGGGTAGTAGACGCTGAGCAGGTACTGGCTCATGATTCCTCCAGGATGTTCGGCCGGCAGGCTGCCGGCTCTCACCTTCTACACGAACGGGGTGCGCCGAATTCGACAGCTACAGTCCTTTGACGAGACCGCCGTCGATCATGAAATCCGAGCCGTTGACATTCCCAGCCCGATTGCTTGCGAGAAGCAGAACCAGGTCTGCCACCTCCTCCGGCTTGGTGAACCGGCCGGTGGTGAAGCCGCCCTGCGCTTCGATGGCATTCGCTTTCGCCGTCTCGAAGTCTGTGCCTGTTGCCGCGGCGATCGTTGCGGCCACACCGTGTTCGCCGAGCCAGAGCGGCGTCTCAACGGGGCCGGGACTGACCGTGTTGAAGCGGAGACCCCGGGAGCCGTACTCCTTCGAGAGGGATTTCGAGACGTTCCACAGGGCGGCCTTGGCAGCGGAGTAGTCGAGGACGCCCGGATCGGGCAGATAGGCGTTGACGGATGCGACCGTCACGACATTTCCGGAACCACGCTCGAGGAGAAGCGGGATCGCAGCACGTGTTGTGCGGATCGCGGCGAGAAGAGTCAGGTTCAAGGTCGCCAGCCATTCCTCGTCGCTGATCGCAAGGAATCCTTCGGTGCGTGGAGTGAGTGCCCCGACATTGTTGACGACGATATCGAGACCGCCGAAATGGGCGCTTCGGGCAACCAGTTCCGACGCACCGGTCGGTGTGGACAGGTCGACGGGCACGGCAAGGACCTTCGCTGTCGCCTCGAGATCGGTGAGTTCGCCTCCGACGTCCCGCGCGCCCGCGACGACGGACGCACCCTCGTCGACCAGGGCCCGTGTGATGGCGAGGCCGATGCCCTTACTGGCCCCGGTCACGACCGCTACTTTTCCTGTCAGGTTCAGCTCCATGAGGCCGAACGTATGGTGCGTGTCGATGCGCTGTCAAGGAATCGGGCTCTCACTAAGCTGACCGCATGAAGCGCATGCCATTCTGGCTGATCCTGGTTGTGATGCTGTCCGGCTGCGCCGCACCGACTACCGTGTCCAGCACGCCGGTGAGTTCTGTGCCGGAGGCGAACTATTTCGCCGCAGTCCGGCAATCCGTGCCCCTTTTTGCCGGCGACACCGACGACCAATTGCGCTCAGGTGGAAAGTCCGTATGCCAACTGATGGCTGTCGACCCGAGCGGGCCACAGGCCGCGGCGCAGGCCGAGCTGACCCAAGCCGGCCTTGATGCGACCGAATCAGCCACGTTCATTGCTGCCTCCGTTGCGGAGTATTGCCCGGAGCATCAGGGCGATCTCTCCAAGTAAGCGGAAATACCCACCGCGCCCTTTCGCCTTCGGGTGCCCGCTCCTAGACTGGCGACCAGTGCAGGCCTGACGTCGCGGTCGTCCGCGACCACCGGCTCGACCGGCGCTCGACCTAGAGGGGGAACGCTCGCATGGAGTATAAAGACATCCCGACCAGGGCCGACATCGAACGAATTGCGGCCATTCGAGAACCCGGAAGCGTATCGATCTACCTCCGATCCGGACCGCTCCCCGCCGACGCGGATATCGCCCGAATCGAATTGAAGAACCATCTCGCACAAGCGCTCCGCGACCTTGAAGCGAACAAGATCCCGAAGGCCCAGATTGCGGCTGTCGCGGCAGAAGGCGAGGTCATCGTCGAGAACCGGGACTTCTGGCGGTATCAGTCGCGAAGCCTGGTTGTGTTCCTCAACGGCACCGTCAGCGAGACGTTCCGGCTGCCCAACCGGCTCTCCTCATCCTGCGATGTGTCTGACCGGTTCTACATCAAGCCGCTACTGCGAACGGTGACGTTCCCGCAGTCGGCCTACATCCTCGCTCTCGCCCAGAACTCGGTTCGACTGGTGAAGATCTCCCCGGAGGCACCCGCCGAGGTCGTCGACGTTGCCGGTATGCCGCACGACCTCACGAGCTTCGTAGGACGAACGACGATCGACGACCGCAGTTCTGCAGGACGCGTGCGCGGGTCCGAGGGGCAGAAAGTCCGGATGCTCGAATACTCGCAGGCGATCGACCGCGCCCTGCATTCCGTGCTTGCGAACTCCACACAACCGCTCATCGTCGCGGCCGCGGAACCACTGCTCGGCATCTACCGCGGGGTTTGCGACTACCCGCGCCTGGTTGAAGCGGCGATCACGGGAAATCCCGAAGAGCGCAGCGAAGAGGAACTCGCGACCGCTGCACGCGGGATCCTCGACCAGCTGTACGCACAAAAGATTGCTGAACTCAAAGACGATTTCGAAGCCCGCATGGCTGCGGGGACGGCGACCGGTGACCTCAGCGACATCGCCCGTGCAGCGACCTATGGCGCGGTCGAGACCCTGATCTTCGACATCGACCGTCGGGTGCCGGGAACGATCGACGACGAGACGGGAGTGATCACGTTCGCGGACGACGACGAAGGCGAGTCGAACTATGGCGTGATCGACGAGATCCTGCGACGCTCACTCACGTCGAAAGCGAAAGTGTTCGCGGTCCGCGCCGAGGACGTTCCGGGTGGCGGTGCGGCGGCCGCAGCGGTGCGGTTCCCCATCTGACATCCCGACACGGAGTCTCCTACCCATCAGCGTTTGCTTGTCTGCTGAACCGGTTTCGTCGTAAAGCCGCGTCGCGCCGCGAAACCGGCACCGGTGGTTGCGACCACGACGGTGAGCAGCGCACCGACGATCACTGCACCGGCCTCCGCGGACGACATGAATCCGGTCTGGATGCCGACGGTCACGGCAGCGACAGGTACGCCGAGCTGCGCGCCGGAGAGCAGGCCGAGAGAAACCGGCTGTCCGACCAGCCTGGTCGCAAGGTGGGCGATCACGGCGCCCGCGCCCAACAGGAGACCGAGCAGCATGAAGCGGGGCTGAGCCCAGAGAGCGGTGAGATCCAGCGAGGCGCCCAGCCAGACGAAGAACAAAGGTGAGAGGAATCCTTCGGTGATCGCGAAAACCTGACGAGCAAGCCGACGAGGCTCGCCGACCCCGGCAATGACCAGTCCGAGTGCGAAACCGGCGAGCATCACGGAGATCCCACTGAAGACCGCCAGAGCCGCAAGCGCGAAAAGGATGATCAGGTCGATCCGCAATTCGAGTGCGAACCCACGGTCCTCCGAAACCTTGTGCAGGCGGCGACGCAGTCCGGACCGTTCGGCGGCATTCAACACGAAGAAGATCGCGACCGAGCATACGATCACGGCCAGCGAGCCCGCCGCAGCACGGCCGGCATGGGAAGGGTCCACTACGAGAGGAATCGCGACGATACAAGCGATGTCGGCGATCGCGACCTGCGCCGTCATCTGCAGCACGCGACGACCGCCGAGTCCGAGGCCACCGATTATCGGCAGGATGAGCGCTGCAGACGACGAGGCCATGATCACGGCATACAGCGGCGCGTGGGACGTGCCGAACGCCATCGCCACAAGAACTCCGACAGCGACCGACACGCCCGCGACGATCAGCAGGCGGATGAGACCCGAACCGACGGCCGAGCGCACGGCGGCATCGCGGACGGGAACTCGCGAACCTGCCACGAACATGACCAGTGCAAAACCGAGCTCTGCGAGGAAGGTGAGGATGGGATCTCGCGCATCGACGATCCGCAGGCCGGTGGCACCGAGCAGGATGCCCACGAACAGTTCGCCGACGACGACGGGAATGTGCCAGCTTTTCCTTGCAGCGAGAAGCGGACCGGCAAGCGCGGCGACCGAAACGATCGCGAGCGTAAGGAAGGTCATTGCTCGAGCGACGCGTCGAGCACGTCGATGAGCGTCTCCTGGAGGAACGCCAGCCAGTCGAACAGTGCCCGCAGCAACGCGGTCTCATCGTCGTGGATGTCGCCCTCATCGCCGTCCTGGACAATGCCGAGGCGAGCACCCAGCACGAGGCGGATGTCGGTGATCGTCCGGAGCCACGCCAGCGCGGCGACCTCGTCGAGTCGCACGACGATGGGGTCGCTGCCTTCGGAGACCGCGAGCATCTCCACGACGATCCGCGCGTTGAGGATCTTGCGCTGGGCGAGACCGTCCGTCGTGTACCGCCGGAACTCGGCGGAGGCGGCGGGGTCCTGCGGGTAAGCGTCGGGCAGCAGCCGGATGACGGCGGGGTCGGTGGGCGGCGCATCGCTGTGACGCGCGCGGTCGACCAGCTCGGCGCTCTCGCCGGCCAGTTGCACGAGCAGCGCAGCCTCTTCGGGGGCGAAGGATGCGACGGCGCATCCGCTCGCGTCTCTGTGGAACCCGTTCATGCATCCGCCCTCGTCAACGTCGCCCACAGGCCGTAGTCGTGCATGGCCTCGACGTGGCGTTCCATCTCTTCCCGCGAACCGGTCGACACGACCGCGCGACCGTCGTTGTGCACGAGGAGCATCAGGCGTTCGGCTTCGGTTCGCGGGAACCCGAAATATGTCTGGAAGACGTAGGTGACGTACGACATCAGGTTCACGGGGTCGTTCCAGACGATCGTGACCCAGGGTGAGCCCAGCTCGGTCACGGTGTCCGTGCCGATGTCCTCCTGGGTTCCCGGTGCGATCGTCGCAGCCGCAGCAGAGGTCATCCCTGCATCATCCCAGCTTCAGCGCCGTTCGGCTCTGGTTATCGCATCCGCGGCGCGTACGAGTGCGAGGTGGGTCAGCGCCTGCGGAGTGTTTCCGGCCTGGGACTTCCCGTCGATGTCGTATTCCTCGCTGAGCATGCCGACGTCGTTGGCAAAGCCGAGCAGTCGCGACATGAGTGCCCTGGCGTCGCGGAGCCGGTCGGAGTTCGCGTACTGCTCGACCAGCCAGAACGAGCAGGCGAGGAAAGGATGCTCACCAGCGGCGAGCCCGTCGACTCCGGTCTCGGTGCGGTACCGGAGCGGAAGGCCGCTGCGCATGAGGTCGCTTTCGATCGCGGCGACGGTGCCGAGCATGCGCGGGTCGTCGTAGTCGCAGTAGCCGACCTGGGCGAGCTGGAGGAGGGAGGCGTCGACCTCGGTCGACCCGAAATACTGCACATACGTGTGCCGCTGCCGGTCGTAGCCGTTCGCCTCGATGTCGGCCCTGACCTCGTCGCGCAGTCTGCGCCAGCGCTGCACAGGACCGTCGAGTCCGTACTGCTCCACGGCGACGACCGCGCGGTCGAAGGCCGCCCACACCATGACGCGCGAGTGGGTGAAGTGCCGGGGTTCGCCACGGATCTCCCAGATTCCATGGTCGGGCTGCCGCCAATGCTCTTCGAGATAGCCGAGCAGAGCGCGCTGGAGCGCCCATGAGAACTTCGTCTCGGGGACACCGCCGGCGCGACCGTGGTCGAGGGCGAGCATGACCTCACCGATCACGTCCGCCTGGAACTGGGACGAGGCGGCGTTTCCCACCCGCACAGGACTGGCACCCTGATAGCCGGGAAGGCTGGTCAGGACCCGTTCATCGAGGGCGCGCTCGCCGGCGAGTCCGTACATGATCTGCACGTCGGCGGGGTCGCCTGCGACAGCGCGCAGGAGCCAGTCGCGCCAGTGGTCGACGAAATCGCTGTAGCCATGGGCGAGGAGCACGGAGATGGTGAGCGACGCGTCCCGCAGCCAGACGTAGCGGTAGTCCCAGTTGCGGTCGCCGCCGAAGCTCTCGGGCAACGACGTGGTCGCCGCAGCGACGATCCCACCGGTGCGGAGGTGGGTGAGCGCACGCAGCAGGAGGAGCGACCGCACGACCTCCTTGCGGTAGGGCCCTTCATGGCTGCAGCCTGCCGCCCAGTCGAGCCACCAGTCGCGTGCCTGGTCGAGTGCGGCTTCGACATCCGGTGGCGTGGGCGTCGGTTTGTATGACTTGAACCAGGTGAGGCTGAGATCGACCACCTGCCCGGCTTTGACGTCGAACTCGCCGCCGTGGCTGCGACCGGATGCCCGCATTCGTGGGCCGCGCACGATGAGTCCGTCGGGCCCGGCGACGGCGATCAGTGCGCTCGGATGCTCAGAGCTGTCCTGGCGGATCCACGGAACCGAGGTCGCGTACCCGAGGCGGATGCGCAGGTCCTGCCGCATCCGCACGGTTCCGCTCACTCCGCGTACCCGGCGCAGCACATCCGCCCGGTGGTCGCCGTACGGCATGAAGTCGGTGACCTCGACTTCGCCGGTCGGGGTATGCCAGCGGGTGATCAGGATCATCGTCTCGCCCTCGTAGTGACGGGTCGAGCGGGCCGTCGCGTCCACGGGTGCGACGAGCCATCGCCCGTGGTCCTCCGTACCGAGGAGTGCCCCGAACATGGACGGCGAGTCGAAGCGGGGGAGGCACAACCAGTCGATGCTGCCGTCACGACCGACGAGTGCGCCGGTGTAGCAATCGCTGATCAGGGCGTAATCCTCGATGGGGAGCGACATACCTTCAGTATGGCCGGTACTGTGAAAACCATGACGCAGTCCGTGACGAGTCTTCTGATCTTGGGGGCGAGCGGGGACCTGACGTCCAGACTCCTCCTGCCTGCACTGGGGCAGCTGCTCACCAACGAGCCGGACCGCCGGCTGGAACTGGTGGGCGCGGGGAGCGAGGACTGGACGGATGTGCACTGGCGCCACGTCGTGCGCGAGTCGTTCTCGACGATGAAGGCGAAGGGCGCCGCCGTCGACGACCTTCTGAAGAAGACGCGCTACCTGAGCGCGGATGTGACGAAGCCGGATGACCTGGCACGCCTCATAGGCGAGTGCGCCGGCACACCGGCGATCTATTTCGCACTGCCCCCGGCCGTGGCCGCAGCGGCGTGTCTCGCCCTCGAGAAGGTCGACCTGCCGCCGAAGACCGCGCTCGCGCTGGAGAAGCCGTTCGGCACCGATCGCCGTTCGGCCATCGCGTTGAATGCCGTGCTCGCGAAGCTGGTTCCCGAAGACCAGGTGCACCGGGTCGACCATTTCCTCGGCAACTCGACGGTCTACAATCTGCTCGGGCTCCGGTTCGCGAACCGCATCTTCGAACCGCTCTGGAACTCCGATCACATCGATCGGGTGGATGTGATCTACGACGAGACACTGGCGCTCGAAGGGCGTGCACGGTACTACGACAAAGCGGGTGCCCTGACCGACATGATCCAGAGCCACCTGCTCCAGGTGCTCGCCGTGCTCGCGATGGAACCACCCTCCACTCTCGGGTCGCAGGACCTCCGGGATGCGAAGGGCGCGGTTCTGCGTGCGACGCGCGTGTGGAACGACAGCCCGCTCGAGTCGAGCAGGAGAGCCCGGTACACGGCGGGAGCGGTGGGCAGCGTGAAGGTCCCGTCCTACGTCGACGAGCCGGGGGTCGAATCGGACAGGAAGACCGAGACGCTCGCCGAGGCGACCTTCCAGATCGACACCTGGCGGTGGGCCGGCGTGCCGTTCACACTGCGCTCGGGCAAGGCGCTCGGCGAACGCCGTCGAGAGATCGTCGTGACATTCCGTCCGGCCCCGCATGTGCCGGGCGGCCTGAAGGGAGCGCATGAGCCGACCAGGCTGCGCATCCTGCTCGCGCCGGACGGGATGGCCCTGGAGCTGAATGTGAACGGTCCGGGAGACCCGCACGTCATCGACCGTGCGTCACTCACCGCCGAATTCGGCCCGGGCCAGTTGCAGGCGTACGGTGAAGTCCTCGCCGGTGTGCTCGACGGCGACCCATCACTGTCGGTTCGTGGCGACACAGCGGTCGAATGCTGGCGGATCGTTGCGCCCATCCTGAAGGAGTGGTCCGAGGACAAGGTTCCGCTCGACACCTACCGTGCCGGTTCGAAAGGCCCCCACGGCTGGATTCCGGCCGCCTGAGGACACGTCGGCGGGTGGTCAGGCGGCGCGGCGCTCCGTCATGGCCGGAATCTCACCGGTCACAGGCTTGCGAAGGTCCGTCCAAACGGTGATCGGAGCGGGTTCCCACCCGAACGCTGCGGGTTCCCGGGTCTCGACGACGTCTGACACGGGCTCTTCGGCGACGTGGAGTCCGGGTTCGACCGGGACGCCGGCTTCGAGGGTGCGCTTGGCATCCATGATCGCCGCGGTGATCCCGACGGCGACGGAACGGGCGATGATCGTGTGGAAGATCGCGTCGGTGTCCGCATCTGCGCGGCGGCTCACCGTCCACTCGCCGTGCTCGCCGACGAATTCGGCCAGCTTCTGGTGCACGAGCTCGAGGATCTGCGCCTCGCTCAGCTGCGGAACCGGGGCAGCCGGGACTGCAGCGACATGACGTCTGCGACCGAACATCGCGGAACCCCTTCCAGGTTTGCGGACCAACTGGTATAAGTGTCCCCGAATCGGGTCGCGACATCTGGCGGACACGCCGCGCGTGTCATCACGGATTTTGGCTGGTCTGCGCTACTTTGCAGGCCGCCTGGAGGTGCTGGTCGGTCAGGCGTCCCCGTCGTCGAGTTCGCGGGACTCCTCGATCACGGTCCCGATCGCTAGGGCGAGCGATATCGCAGAGCTGATCCACAGGAGCAGGACTTTCCAGTCGCGCACGCCCTCCTTCGTCTCGCGGATGGTCGTGTAGATACCGAGAGCCGCACTGAGCACGGCCCCGTTGAAGATGTACTTTCGCATTCGGACCTCTCCGTTTCGTCCCAACGGTAGCCGCAGTAGGCCCGGGGGTACAGTGGTGCGACCTCCGCTCCGGATGCGGATGGATCGCGTCGGCGGGGAGGTCGGGTGGCTACTGCGATCGTCGGCGGAGTGCTGCTCTTCCTCGGAATCGACGCGATCGTCTTCGGCATCGTGCCGCCGGCCGAGGTGGCGGTGCTCTGGGCGAGGGTGTGGCCCATCCTGCTGTTCGTGATCGCGATCACTGTCGTCACCGAGCTCGCGGCTCGTGCCGGCCTGTTCCGTGCGCTCGCCGAACAGGCGGCGCGCTGGGGCCGTGGCCGGGCGTGGCTGCTCTGGCTCCTGGTCGTCGCCTTTGCGACTCTGAGCACGATCTTCCTGTCCCTCGACACCACGGCCGTGCTGCTCACCCCGGTCGTCGTGGTCCTGGCCCGCCATGTCGGGCTGAGCCCCCTGCCGTTCGCGCTGACCACGGTGTGGCTCGCGAACACGGCGTCCCTTCTTCTGCCCGTGTCGAACCTGACCAATCTGCTCGCCCAGCACACGATGGGGAATCCGAGTCCCCTCGAGTTCGCCGCTCTGACGGCCGCTCCCGCCTTCGTTGCGATCGTGGTGCCGACGGTCGCCGTCTTTCTCGTCACGCGTCGATCGCTCGGCGACAGGGTGCTGTTCTGGACATCCGCGGCCGTGGTCGGCGCGCTCGTGCCCGCGCTGGTCTCGGGTGTTCCCGTGTGGATCCCGGCGACCACGGGGGCCGTGATCCTGCTCGGCGTGTTCCTCGCCCGCCAGCGTGCCGCCATCCGCTTCTCGATCCTTCCCTGGCAGCTGGTCACCCTGGCGTCCGGGTTGTTCCTGTTCATCGGAGTGCTGCAGTCCATCGGCCTGAGTACGGCGCTCACAGCGGTGTCGGGGACGGGGGAGTCACCCCTCGAACTGCTCCGGATCTCGGTGTCGGGCATGCTGGCGGCCAACGTGCTCGACAACCTCCCCGCCTACCTGGTGTTGGAGCCTGTCGCCGGCTCTCCGATTCGCCTGGTCGCGCTGTTGATCGGCGTGAACGCAGGTCCGCTCATCACGCCGTGGGCGTCGCTGGCGACACTGCTGTGGCACCAGCGACTCTCCGCGCTCGACGTTCCGATCCGGTGGAGTCGCTACATGCTGCTCGGGCTGGTGGTCGCCCCGGTCACCGTCCTGCTCGCGACACTCGCCCTCTCGCTGACCGCTTAATCGAGCGCAGCGTCGAGCGCTGGGTCCAGCCCCGCGTCGAGTGAGGCGAGCTGGCCGACGCGCACGGTCCTGCGGCGCACCACCGCGACCACGGCCATCCCGAGACCGAGCACCGCCCAGAGCACGAGCGCCCCGACCCCGCGCCAGACTCCCGACGTCCCGTCGATGACTCCCTGCATGGCCGCGATCGCGGCCGACGTGGGCAGCCAGGTCACCGAGGCGTCGAAGAAGCCGGGCACGGTCGAGATGATTCCGGAGGCGAGCGTGATGACGACGACCAGCATGGAGATGAACCGGCCGATGCCACCGAGGAGCGCTGTCAGGCCCTGGTTGATCGCGGCGAAGGCGATGCCGGTGAGCGCGGCGATGCCCGCGAAAGCGAACCAGTTGCCGACGTCGAGTTTCAGCGCGGCCTGCATGATCCCGGCGACGAGCACGCCCTGGGCGATTCCGATCGCGACGGCCGGCAGGAATCCGCCGAGAGCGATCCGTGTGGAGGAGCGCGTGGTCAGCAGGGCTCGCGCGGAGACGGCCTGCAGCACGAGGAAGGTGGCGAGTGCGCCGAGCCAGAGGGCGACGACGGCGAAGAGCGGGATGCTCGAGGTGCCGAACAGGTCGGGAGTCCCCGACTTGGCGGCCACGGGCTGGGCGACGACGGTCGCGAGGTTGGTCCGGTCGCTGGACGAGTAGGTCGGCATCTTCGAGACGGCGGTGTGGAGGCCGGTCGCCAGCGATGCGGCACCGGCGCTGGTCTTGTCCGCGCCCCCGGCGAGGGCAGTGACGCCGTCGCTGACCTTGACGGCGCCGCTGGCGAGCGAGTCGGCACCCGACGCGGTCTGCGCGACACCGCTCGCGAGCTGCGAAGCTCCGGATGCGCTCTGCGCGATTCCCGAGGTGAGCGCGGGCAGTCCGCCGGCGAACGACTTCGCACCGTCGGCGACCGCCTGCGCCGAGGGGGCCAGGCCCGGCGTTGTCCCCGACCCGGTCGTGACCGAGGAAGCGACGCCGTTGAGGGTGCCGCAGAGCACGGCGTCACCTCCGTGTTGGGTGCACATCTTCGCGAGGTCGGTCAGGGTGCTGCCCAACTTCGCCGTACCCGTCGCGATGCCCTGCGCACCGGCTGCCAGTTTCGAGGCCTGCCCGGGCAGCTGGCCGGTGTTCGACTGGAGCCGGCCCAGCCCGCCGGCGAGCCCCGATGTCGCGCCCGACAGGTTCTGGATGCCCGCGCTCATGCTCGAGACACCCCCGGCGAGCGAGGCGGATGCGGACGCGAGCGAGTGCGTGCCGCTTGCGAGCGACGAGACGCCCGTCGCGAGCGAGCCTGCGCCATCCGCCGCCTTCGACAGCTGGTCGTGGACCGTGTTGAACCCGACGTAGACGTTCTCGAGGTAGGTCGCGGTCAGCTGCTTGTTGAGTAGGGCGGCGGCCGTTGTGGTCACCGCCTGGCTGATCGCCGAGTCGACGAGTTTCGACTTCGCGCTGGTCTGGACGTCGATCGTCGCCTGCCGGGCGTCGCCCGCGGAGCCCGCGGAGGAGGTCGCGGCTTTCGAGAAGCCCTTCGGGATGGTGACGACCGTGACGTAGCTTCCGTTCGCGAGACCGGCAGCGGCATCCTTCTGGTCGGTGAGGACCCAGCTGTAATTCTCGGAGGTCTTGCCGTCGACGAGCCCGGCGGAGAGCTCGCGACCGAGAGGAACGAGCTGGTTGCCGACCTTCACCGGCTGGTCGAGGTTGACCACGGCCGCCTTCACGTCGCCGAGGCGCTCGGTCGGGTTCCACAGCGCCCAGACCAGCAGGCCGCCGATGGCCAGCGGGACGAGCAGGATGCCAACCACGGTGAGCCAGGTGACCCGCTTGCTGCTGCGGGCGCGTTCGATGGTGAAGAACGACATGTTCAGGCGTTCGCTTTCTGTGGGATGCGGTCGGCGGTGTGGCGGTGAGCGTCGGTTCGGCCTGCTCCGTGTGCTCCGCTCAGGTCGGTGGGGACGCGGTCCAGGCTGATCGAGTCGACATCGGCGTCGGTCGGGAGCACATCGTCGACGGCTCCGAGATCGGCCGCGCTCACAACGAGTGCGAACGGCCGCTCCTCGATGCGGGCGCGGGAGAAGGCGTCACTCAGTTCGAAGCGCAGGCGACGGCGCTCGGCCGGGTCATCCACACGGTCGATGTCGTCGATGGCGAGGATCTGCGGGGCGCCCTGCAACGCGCGGCGGACATCGTCGACGGGTGTCGTGCTGAAGGCGAGCCGCGCGACGGCCACCCGTGATCGCACCGCGGAACGCCGCGTCGGAAGCACGAACCCGGCCACCTTGAGCTTGCCGCTGTCTGAGGCGATACGCCCGGCGATCGTGAGCAGGAGGGCGGACTTGCCGGAGTGGTGGCCGCCGCCGACGACCAGGATGTCCCCGTCGTCGACACGGAAGGAGACACCCGAGAAGACCGGCTCGTTCCGTCGCGACAACCGCAGGTCTTCGGCGGCCGCGAGCGCGTTCGACGCGGGTTCGGGCCAGTCGGCCAGCTCGATCTCCTTCTGCAGCCCGTCGCCCTCGATGTCGAACGAAGGGAGCACCCGGTCCAGCCAGCGCGGCATCCACCAGGCCTTGTCGCCGAGGAGCTTCAGCACTGCAGGCACGAGCGTCATGCGCACAATGAACGCGTCGACGAACACACCGACGGCGAGGCCGAGGGCGATGGGCTTGATCGATGGGTCGCCTTCCGGAACGAAGGCGGCGAAGACCGAGATCATGATGATTGCGGCTGCCGTGACGACCTTCGCGGAGCCCACGAAACCGCTCTCGACGGCCCGGCGCGCGTCGCCGCCGTGGACGTAGTCTTCACGGATCCGGCTGACGAGGAACACCTCGTAGTCCATGGCGAGGCCGAAGAGCACGCCCATGAGGATGATCGGCATGAAGCTGATCACCGGGCCTTCCTTGGCAACGTTCAGCGGGCCGGCGAACCATCCCCATCCGAACACTGCTGCCACGGCACCGAAGGCGGCGCCCACCGACAGCAGATAGCCGAGAGCGGCCTTGATCGGTACGGCGATCGAACGGAACACCATGGTCAGCAGCACGAGCGACAACCCGACGACGAGGATGCCGAAGGGCAGCAGTGCGCCGCCGAGGCGATCGGAGACGTCGATCTGCACGGCCGTCGCACCGGTGACGGCGAGATCGACATGATACGTGTCGAGGAAATGCTGGTGCTTCGCCCGGATCTCGGAGACGAGCTGGGCGGTCGCCGGCGAATCCGGTGCCGTCGTCGGGATCACCTGGATGATGCCGGTGTCTGCGGTCTGGTTGGGTGTGGCGACCGGGACGGCGGCGACACCCGGCATGGCGGCGATCTCATTGCCGATCTTCGTCATCAGACCGACCGGGTCCGTGCTCGACACGATGGTTCCGGTCACGATCAGCGGTCCGTTGTAGCCGGGCCCGAAATGCTTCGAGACCAGGTCGTACGTCACGCGGGCCGGATCGCCTGCCGCGTGCGATCCGGCGTCTGGAAGGGCAAGCCGCAGTTGTGCGGCGGGAATCGCAGCGATACCCAGCGCGACGATCACGGCCACGATCGTCACGATCGGATAGCGCGTGACCGAGCGCACCCAGCCGCGGAAGAAGCCGCGGGGTATCTCGGCCTTCGCCGCGTGGGCGAGCGAGTTTCCCTGGCCGGATGCCCCAGCGGAGGTGGATGCTGCGGGAGCGATCGGAGCGTCGGTTGCCCTGGCGTCCGCGCTCGCAGCATCCGCGATCGTGGCGTCGTGCGCACCATCGTGCCCGCCCGCTGATGCACGTGCCGCAGCACGCTCGCGGCGCCGGGCCGCGCGCCGGCCCGGGGTGATCCGCTTTCCCGCGAACCCGACCAGGGCCGGAGTGAGGGTCAGCGAGATCAGCACGGCGATCGCCACGGCGACCGACGCGGCGATACCCATGGTCGTCAGGAAGGGGATGCCTGCGACCGAGAGGCCGACAAGGGCGATGATGACGGTGATTCCCGCGAACAGAACTGCTGAGCCTGCGGTCGCGACGGCTCTGGCGGTCGATTCTTCGGGGTCGACGCCCATTTTCAGCTGGCTTTGATGCCGGGAGATGATGAACAGCGAGTAGTCGATCCCGACCGCGAGGCCGAGCATCAGGGCCAGCAGGGGAGTCGTCGACGAGATCGGCCCGAAGAGGGTCGCGATGAAGATCAGTGCGACCGACAGCAGCACGCCCAGCAGGGCGGTAATCAGGGGCATGCCCGCTGCGATGAACGAGCCGAAGGTGAGGAGGAGGACGACCAGTGCGACACCGACGCCAACGAGTTCGGTCGCGCTGATGGTCGGGAGGCTCTGCGAGAAGACTTGTCCGCCGACCGCGACCTGAGCCCCTGCGGGCAGGGTCTTCTGGAGGTCCGCGCCGGCCGCGGTGAGCGCCGTCTTGGTGTCGGCGCTGACCGTGGACTGCTGGCCGGTGAGCTGAACGGTGATGACGGCCGCCGAGCCGTCCGACGAGATGGTGTCCTTCACCATCGTGCTGTACGGCGAGGTGACGGCGGCGACGCCCGTGATGTCCCCGATCGATTTCACGGCGTCGGCCACAGGAGTCTTGATGTCGTCTGCTCGAACCGTGCTGCCGTCGGGCGCGACCACGACGACCTGCGCTGAGGTTCCGCTGACCTGCGGGAAGTTGCGGCTGAGGGTGTCGAGCGCCTGCTGCGACTCCGTTCCGGGGATGCTGAAGGAGTTGTCGGTGCCCTGGTTGAACAGGAGTGCGCCGCCCCCGAGGGCGACGAGAAGGAGCATCCAGAGCGCGAGTACGAGCTTTCGGCTGCGGAACGCCCAGCGGCCGATCGAATAAAGCAGAGAGGACACGCGTTCTCCTAGACAAGAAGTCTTTGATAAGTACAGTTTTTTGTGATTCGATACAGCAACGTATCCGATACTTGAATGTATCCAATACACTGGTGTATTCAAAACGGATTCAGGAAGGTTTCAGCTTGAATTCCACGCAATTGATCGACGACGCACCCACCGAGTCGGCACGACGCCAGAAGACGCGTGCACGGCTGCTCGACGCCGCCTTCGAGATCTTCGCGGAGAAAGGGGTGCACGCCTCGTCTGTGGAGATGATCACCGAGGCGGCCGGCTTCACGCGCGGTGCGTTCTACTCGAACTTCTCGACCAAAGAAGAACTGTTCTTCGCGCTCATGGAACGTGAGAACGCGCTGAGGATCGACCAGCTCCAGGTGGGTGTCGCCGAATACCTCGGCCCGTTCGCCGAGCAGGGTGTCGGCATCACCGACGAGGTCGTCGGCACCGTGATCGCGAACGTGCTGGAACTGCAGTCCGACGACCGGCGCTGGTGCCTCGTGCAGAGCGAACTCCTCCTGCTGGCGATGCGCGACGCCGACGTCGCCCGCTGGTACCTCGACTTCCAGAACCGGTTCTTCGTCGAACTGACGGCCATCGTCGTCGACGCACTCGCATCCGTGTCACGACGTTTCTTGATCGACCCGGTGGAGGCAGTGCGCATCATCGCTGAACTCTGCGCGAGCGCGGAGCAGAACGCGATCCTCGCCGCTGACGAACGACCGTTGGCAGAGCGGGTGTCCGAGTCCATGCCGGCCCTGGTGCTCGCGCTGACCGAGAAATTGCCGGGACACGACCAGAAGTAGCTGAAGAGCTTTGCCGACGTTCCACCGAGGAGGTAGCGTCGATCGGATGCCTCGACGTACTCTCCTGATCACCATCGCGTCCGTCCTATGCGCGGTCGCGGTCGTCGTGGGTGTGTGGGCGTTCGGCACTGCTCCCGTGCCGGGCAGCGGGTCTGCAGCGGACCGTGGTCCGGCCGCCGGGACGCCCGCACCGACTCCGGTTCCGCGAGCGGAGGACATGCCGCCCCTGACGCTCACGGGCGACACGCGTTACGTCGCACTGGGCGACTCGTTCGCCTCCGGAATGGGGGCCGGGGATGAGCACGGTGGGTGCGTTCGCAGCGCCGAATCGAGTTATGCTGCCGTGTTCGCCGCCGATACGGGTGTGCGTCTTCTGCACAACGCCGCATGCGCGGGGAAGACCACTGGCGATCTCGTGAACGAGCAGTTGTGGGCGTTGAACGGCGATGTCGACCTGGTGAGCGTCAGCATCGGGGGCAACGACCTCGGTGTCGCAGCCCTCGCGTCCGCGTGCGCGCCGGGTCCCACCGCCGACTGCAAGGCCGACTTCGCCGCCGCCGTCGACACCATCGGCACGCTGACCGACCAGCTGTCCACGACCTACCAGGCGATCGCGGAGGCCGCGCCGAACGCTCGCATCGTGGTGACGGGCTACCCGCTCCTCTTCGAGTTGCCGGGCACAAGCAACCCGGAGTTCGCGACGACGGCAGCGGTGAACACGGCGACAGCGGCCCTCAACGCCGACGCGGAGTCCGCCGTCGCACGCCAGCAGGAGCGCGGCGTGAAGATCTGGTTCGTCCCCGTCAGTTTCACCAACCACGGCGTCGGGAGCTCGAAGCCGTGGGTCAATACGAAAGGGC
Source organism: Leifsonia sp. McL0618 (assembly GCF_049994905.1). Classification (GTDB taxonomy): domain Bacteria; phylum Actinomycetota; class Actinomycetes; order Actinomycetales; family Microbacteriaceae; genus Diaminobutyricibacter. The sequence continues at coordinate 1,791,683 of NZ_CP188258.1, forward strand.
CGGCGGCCTACCATCCGACCGCCGAAGGCTATCGCGCCTACGCCCACGCCCTCGAGGCCGCCCTGGCCGGGAAGCAGCAGGCCGGGTAGGCGCTGTTGTGAGTCAGCGCCCGGTTCAGCGTGAGCCGGGCATCAGCGCGGCCAATGCTCGTCTCGACCGGGAGAAACGTGGGCGGCGCGGCACCGTCGCGTGCAGGCGTGCGAAATCGAGCGTCTCGACGAGCATGTCCAGTCGTTCCTGCTCCGTTCGCGCCTTACGGGTGTTCACTTCGGCGACGACGCTTCCCGTCCAGTGCTCCGCCCCGAGCAGTTCGAGCACGTCGGCGACCGGCTGGTTCCCATACCCCGGCAGCAGGTGTTCGTCGAAGACGCGGCCTTCGTCGAACGACCCCGACCCGTCGCACAGGTGGACATGACGCAGGCGCTCGCCGAACGCCCGCGTGAGCTCCAGGCCGTCCTGGCCGCTCAGTGCAGCGTGCGAGAAGTCGAGCGTGACCGCGTCGCAGTCCATCGTGCGGGGATCCCAGCCCGGCGAGTAGGCCTTGAGGCTGCGGCCGGCGACCTTCCACGGGAACATGTTCTCGACGGCGATCTCGACGCCGTAGTGCTCCTGGGTCTCGCGCACGATCTGGAGGAAGTTCTCTGCATAGCCGGCCTGCCACCGGAACGGCGGATGCACGACCACCGTCGACGCGCCGACGGACCTCGCGAGGTCGGCCGAGCGTTCGAGCTTCACCATGGGGTCCCGTCCCCACACGAAGTGGGTGAGCAACAGCACCGGGGCATGGATGGACAGGATCGGCATGTCGTATTTGGCCGACAGGGCGAGAAGGGGGCTGGCGTACTGGGTGGTCTCGTCGTTGGTGACCATGACCTCGACGCCGTCGTAGCCGGCGAGCCGGGCGAGGCGGAAACCGTGCTCCGTCGATAGCGGATACACGCAAGAGGTGCTCATGCCGATTCGTAGCATCACGGCGAGTGTAGCCAGGGCACCTGAACGGCGGATGTCCGTTGCCGGAACCGGTGGGGAACCCTCGATTGCGGCACGCTGGTAGCCTGAAAGAAGTGCGTAACCCGGCGGACGACGACGGACAGGACTCACCATCACAGCTCACAACGGCCACGACGACGACACACCCGGTGACCCCACGTATGAGCTGGTCATCGTCTCGAATCGACTCCCCGTCGACCGTGTGACGTCTGACGATGGCTCGGCGTCGTGGCGACCGTCCCCCGGTGGACTCGTGGCCGCGCTCGAGCCGGTGATGCGGCAGGAAGACGGCGTGTGGATCGGCTGGGCCGGTGTCGCCGACGAACTCATCGAGCCGTTCGAGGCCGACGGCATCAACATCCTCCCCGTTCCCCTGAGCGAGCAGGAGATCGAGGAGTACTACGAAGGGTTCTCCAACGACACCCTCTGGCCGCTGTACCACGACGTCATCGCGCCGCCGAGCTTCCACCGGGAATGGTGGGATGCGTACCTGCGCGTGAACCGGAGGTTCGCGGATGCGGCTGCCAGGGCATCCGCACCGGGCGCGGTGGTGTGGGTCCACGATTACCAGTTGCAGCTGGTGCCCGCGATGCTCCGTGAGGCGCGTCCCGACCTGGTGATCGGGTTCTTCAACCACATCCCGTTCCCGCCATACGGCATCTACTCGCAGCTTCCGTGGCGCCGGCAGATCATCGACGGTCTGCTGGGCGCCGACGTGATCGGGTTCCAGCGGGTCGCAGACGCGGGTAACTTCTCCCGCGCCGTGCGCCGGCTGAAGGGCTTCGAGACGCGCGGGCCGATCATCGAGGTGCCGATCGACTCGGACGACCCGGCCTCCGGGTCCCACCGTCACGTGACCAAGAACCGCCACGGCGGCCTGGTGCGAACGGTGCTCGCCCGCCAGTTCCCCATCTCGATTGACACCCAGAAGTACCAGGACCTCGCCAGCCGCCCCGAGATCCAGGAACGGGCGCGCCAGATCCGCGAAGACCTCGGGAACCCGCGGACCATCATGCTCGGCGTCGACCGGCTCGACTACACGAAGGGCATCGGCCATCGACTGAAGGCGTTCGGCGAGCTCCTGGCCGAGGGCCAGATCTCCGTCGAAGATGTGACGCTGGTGCAGGTGGCCAGCCCGAGCCGCGAGCGCGTGGAGACCTATCGGCTGCTTCGCGACGAGATCGAGCTGACGGTCGGCAGGCTCAACGGCGACTACAGCAGCATCAGCCATACCGCGATCTCCTACCTTCACCACGGCTATCCGCGCGAAGAGATGGTCGCGCTGTACCTCGCCGCCGATGTGATGCTCGTCACGGCGCTCCGCGACGGCATGAACCTGGTCGCCAAGGAGTATGTCGCCAGCCGTGTCGACGAAGACGGCGTGCTGGTGTTGAGCGAGTTCGCGGGCGCGAGCGACGAGCTGCGACAGGCGCTCCTGATCAATCCGCACGACATCGAAGGCCTCAAAGAGACCATGATGGCGGCGATCGCGATGCCGCGCCGCGAACGTGCACGTCGCATGCGGGCACTCCGCAAACGCGTGATCACCAACGACGTCGCGCGCTGGTCGGCGTCGTTCCTCGACGCGCTCACGCGCAGCGCCCACGGCGACCACCCATTGCAGAATCCGCCAACCAACCGGGGATGAACCGAACACGATGACGAACACCGCGCCACCGAGCCGCACCGAGTCGGCCATGGCCCTCGCCGAAGCGCTGAAGCGGCTCGCCGCGACCGACCGCCTGCTGCTCGCGCTCGACTTCGACGGAACACTCGCTCCGTTCGTCGACAAGCCCCGTTCGGCCAGGGCGCTTCCGCAGGCGAAGGCAGCACTCGACCGGCTCGAACGGGTGCCGGACACCTGGGTGGCCTACGTCTCGGGGCGGCCTCTCGTGAGTCTCGAGGAGGTGACCGAAGCGGATGCGGATGCCCTCCTGATCGGCTCGCACGGCGTCGAGCTGCGGTTCGGCCGCGACGGCGACGCGCTCGACCTCACCGACGACGAGAAGGCCACGCTCGCTCGCCTCGGGGAGCTGCTCGGCGCGATCGTGGAGGCGACCCCCGGCACGCGGCTCGAGGTCAAGCCTGTCGGGTTCGGTGTGCACACCCGAAACCTCGACCCGGAGGTCGCATCCAGCACGAACGCGGCAGCATACGACGCCGCTGCGCAGGTCGGGGGCGACCTGACGGTGCGTGACGGCAAGGACATCCTCGAGTTCTCCGTTCGCGGCGCGAACAAGGGCGACGGCATCGAGCGGCTGCGCGAACGGGTCGGCGCGACCGCGGTGCTCTTCGCGGGCGACGACGTCACCGACGAAGACGGCTTCGAGGTCCTGAGGACCGGCGACGTCGGCATCAAGGTCGGCGAAGGCGATACGGCTGCGCAGTTCCGCGTCGCAGATCCGGAGACCATCGCCACGCTGCTGGGAATGGTCGCGGATGCCCGTGAGGCCTGGGCCGCCCGACGACAGCCCTGAGGCCGCGCGCGGTCAGAGCCAGTCGTTGCGCTTGAAGGCGAAGTAGAGCGCGACAGAACCGACGACGATCAGCGCACTCGAGAAGATGAAACCGCCCTGGGTCGCGAATCCGGGATACGGCACGTTCTGCCCGTAGAAGCCGGTGATCGCCGTCGGAACGGCGATGATCGCCGCCCAGCTCGTCACCTTCTTCATGATCAGGTTCATGCGATTGCCCTGCAGGCTGATGTTGGTCTCGAGCACGGTGTTCACCAGGTCGCGGAGCGACTCCGTCCATTCCGTGGCCCTCAGCACGTGGTCGTAGACGTCCTGGAAGTACGGCCCCATGCTCGTGTCGATCGCTTCGAGGTCGCGGCGCATCAGCGTGTTGACCACTTCGCGCATCGGCAGGATGACGCGCCGGAGAAGCACGAGGCTCTTGCGGAGCTCGAATGAGCGGCGTTGCAGTTCCGTCGACTTCGGCTTCGGATCGAACAGCGAATCCTCGAGGCCCTCGATCTGCGCGTCCAGATCCTGAACGGTCTCGAAATGCCCGTCGACGACGGTGTCGAGCAGCCCCCAGAGCAGGAAGGTGACGCCGTGCACGGCGAGGTCGGGCTCCTTGTCCCAGCGTTCGACGACCGCGCTGATGTCGAACGTCTTCTTGTGTACGGTCACCAGCGCCCGCGGCGTGATGAAGGCTTTGATCGACTGGTTCGAGAGGATGCCCGTCTTCTCGTCCAGTCGAACGGAGTATGCGGCCAGGAAGAGGTGCGTGTCGTAGCGGTCGAGTTTGGGGCGCTCGAAATCGTTGACCGCATCCTCGACGGCGAGGCGATGGAGGCCGAGTTCTTGTTCGAGCGCCGCGAGGTCCTTTTTCGTCGGGTTCGTGAAGTCGACCCAGACGGTCGCCTCAGCGTCTTCGATGTGGTCGGATACGTCGGCGAGCGGGAAGTCCTCGAGCTCGAGGACGCCCTTGCGATACAGGCGCGTGTGGATCATGCGCTCATGCTAAGGCCCCGGACTGCTACAGTCGCTGCAGTCGGCTTCGGGAGGGGGAGCGAACGTGATCGAACATGCGTCACCGGTGGGTGATCCGCCGCCGCACGAGGGCATCGTCGTCTCAGCACTGTCACGGTCTTTCGACGGGGTGACGGTCGTGCGTGACGCGACCTTCGAGGTCCGTCCGGGTTCGGTCACAGCGCTTGTCGGCCCGAACGGTGCCGGTAAGACGACGGTCATGCTCATCCTGGCGAGCCTCCTGCAGCCCAGCTCCGGCTCTGTGCGTGTCGGGGGCTTCGACCCGGTCACCGAACCGGCATCGGTGCGCAAGGTGATGGGGTGGATGCCGGACACCCTCGGTTCGTGGCCGACCCTGACGGTGACGTCGGCCATCCGCACGACGGCACGGATGTACGGCATCGATTCCGAGGCGTCGACTCGGCGCGCGACTGACCTGGTCGATCTCGTCGGCCTGGATGCGCTGGCAGACTCGCCGACGCGGGTGCTGTCGCGCGGCCAGAAGCAGCGGCTCAGTCTCGCCCGCGCTCTCGTTCACGAGCCGTCGGTGCTCATCCTCGACGAGCCTGCCTCCGGTCTCGACCCGGCAGCGCGAGCGGACCTGCGTGAACTCATCCGCAGGCTCGCCGGCGAGGGTACGGCGATCCTCGTGTCGAGCCATGTGCTCGCCGAGCTGGAGGAGATGGCCGACAGCGCCGTCTACCTGACCGCAGGCGTGACGGCGTCGGCCGAGACGGTGGCACGAGCGACCGCGGCGCAGCGGCAGTGGCGCATCCGCGGACTCGACCACGACGCCGTCCCGGCGGCGCTCGCCGTGGTCGGGGTCGCCGGCGACCGGGTGCAGGTCGACAATCTCGGAACCCTGGTGTCGGTCTCGGGCGAGGCGGATGCTGCGGCCCTCCTGCGCGCGCTCATCGCATCCGGCGTCGAGATCAGCAGCTTCTCGCCCGCCGTCGGAGAGTTGGAGCACACGTTCCTCGACCTCAACCGTTCGTCGAACCTCGAGGGAGACCTCCGATGACGACGTTCCTCCCCGGTCTGTGGCTGATCGTCGGCCTCGAGCTCCGCCAGCGCGTGCGCGGCGCGGCGTGGTATGTGCTCATCGGGATCTTCGCGGTCGTACTCCTGGCCGTCACCGTGCTATTCACCTGGTACACCGTGAGCACCCCCGGCGCAGACTCCGGCGGCCCGCTGTACTCGGTGATCATGTACATCGTCCTGCTGCTGAGCACGCTGATGACCCCGGCACTGAGCGGCAGCGCGATCAACGGCGACCGCGATAGCGGCACGCTCGCGACGACGCAGGTCACGCTCATCACCACCGGCCAGCTCGTGCTGGGCAAGTTCATCGCAGCCTGGGTGAGCGCGCTGGCCTTCCTCGTGGTCAGCCTGCCGTTCATCATCGTGGCGGTGACACTGGGCGGACTCAGCCCGCTGACCATCGTCACCTCGGTCCTCATCCTCGTCGCCGAGCTCGGCATCTTCGCCGCGATCGGCGTCGGCCTCTCCGGGCTGCTGAACCGTCCGCTGTTCTCGGTGGTCGTCAGCTACCTGGTGATCGCGGCGCTCTGCGTCGGATCCCTGATCTCGTTCGGCCTGCTGACCATCGTCACCCGCAGCGATGTCGTCGTCACGCAGACGAACGTGTCCTCGACGTCGGGGGACCCGTCGACCGCCGACCCGTCGCAGATCCAGTGCGATCCGCCGACGACCTACACCTATCCGGTGCCGCGCTACGACTACTACTGGTGGATGCTCGCCTCCAACCCCTACGTCGTCGTCGCCGACGCGACTCCCGGGTCGTTCACGACCCACGGGACGCCGTCCGACCTCTTCACGATCATCGCAACGGGTGTGCGCTCGGCCCAGCACGCGCCCGACCTCAGGATGACCCTCGACGACTGCGCCAGTGTGAAGGCCCAGGCGAACGGCATTCAGGACACCCCCAGCACGCCGTCGCCGCAGGAGATCTACGACGACTCGGTCCCGTCCTGGTTCGTCGGCCTCGCCGTGCACGTGCTGCTGGCGGCGGGACTGCTCGCGGGTGCGTTCGCCCGCACCCGCACCCCGGCACGGCGGCTCTCGAAGGGAAGCCGCATCGCCTGACGCCGGATGAAAATACTTGGCTCGCCGTCGTTCTAGACTCGACACATGCCTGAAATCGACTGGAAACCGCGTTCGCGGGTTGTCACCGACGGGATCGAAGCCACCACCAGCCGCGGAATGCTCCGGGCGGTCGGTATGGGCGACGCCGACTGGGAGAAGCCGCAGATCGGTATTGCGAGTTCGTGGAACGAGATCACGCCGTGCAACCTCTCCCTCGACCGGCTCGCACAGGGAGCGAAAGAGGGCGTCCACTCGGGCGGCGGTTATCCTCTCCAGTTCGGCACCATCTCCGTCTCCGACGGTATCTCGATGGGCCACGAAGGCATGCACTTCTCGCTCGTCTCCCGTGAGGTCATCGCCGACTCGGTCGAGACGGTCATGATGGCCGAGCGCCTCGATGGCACCGTGCTGCTCGCGGGCTGCGACAAGTCGCTGCCCGGCATGCTCATGGCCGCCGCACGACTCGACCTGGCCGCTGTGTTCCTCTATGCCGGCTCGATCGCACCCGGGTGGGTCAAGCTCTCCGACGGTACGGAGAAAGACGTTACTATCATCGACTCGTTCGAGGCGGTCGGTGCATGCAAGGCCGGCAAGATGAGCGAAGAAGACCTCAAGCGCATCGAGTGCGCCATCGCCCCCGGCGAGGGCGCGTGCGGTGGCATGTACACCGCGAACACGATGGCCTCGGTCGCCGAAGCGCTCGGCATGAGCCTTCCCGGCTCTGCTGCACCGCCCTCGGCCGACCGGCGTCGCGACTACTTCGCGCACCGCAGTGGCGAAGCCGTCGTGAACCTCCTCAAGCTCGGCATCACCGCCCGCGACATCCTCACCAAGAAGGCCTTCGAGAACGCGATCGCCGTCGCGATGGCGTTCGGCGGCTCGACCAACGTCGTACTGCACCTCCTGGCCATCGCCCGCGAGGCGGAGGTCGACCTGACCATCGACGACTTCAACCGCATCGGCGACACCATCCCGCACATCGGCGACCTGAAGCCGTTCGGCAAATACGTCATGAACGATGTCGACCGCCACGGCGGCGTGCCGGTCGTCATGAAGGCACTCCTCGACGCGGGCCTGCTGCACGGGGACTGCCTCACAGTCACCGGCAAGACGGTGGCCGAGAACCTGGCGGAGATCAACCCGCCGGCGCCGGACGGCGAAGTGATGCGCACGCTCGACAACCCGATCCACAAGACCGGTGGCATCACCATCCTCAAGGGTTCGTTCGCGCCCGAAGGCGCCGTCGTCAAGACGGCCGGGTTCGACGCCGACGTGTTCGAGGGCCCGGCCCGCGTGTTCGAACGCGAGCGGGCGGCGATGGATGCGCTGACCGAGGGGTCGATCAGCGCCGGCGACGTGGTCATCATCCGCTACGAAGGCCCGAAGGGCGGGCCCGGTATGCGAGAGATGCTCGCCATCACCGCCGCCATCAAGGGCGCAGGGCTCGGCAAGGATGTACTACTATTGACCGACGGTCGATTCTCAGGCGGCACAACCGGACTGTGCATCGGCCACATAGCACCCGAAGCGGTGGACGCAGGTCCAATCGCCTTCGTGCGCGATGGTGATCTGATACGGGTCGATATCGCAGCTCGCTCCCTCGACCTACTTGTCGACGATTCCGAGCTTGCCGCCCGCCGTGAAGGCTGGGCACCGCTACCTCCGCGCTATACCCGTGGCGTTCTCGCAAAGTACTCGAAGCTCGTGCACTCCGCCGCGGAAGGCGCGATCACCGGGTAGCTTGCGCTCTCATCATCCGTTTCGTACGTAGGGATTCGCTCACTCATGTCCACGGAACCACCAACGACAGTGTTACCGACACCGCAGCCCGGCAGGGCGGCGCCCGAACAGCTCACCGGGGCCGAAGCGGTCGTTCGCACGCTGGAACTGCTCGGCATCGACGACGTCTTCGGGCTGCCCGGCGGCGCCATCCTTCCCATCTACGATCCGCTCATGGATTCGAAGAAGATCCGTCACATCCTGGTCCGTCACGAACAGGGCGCAGGCCACGCCGCTGAAGGCTACGCGGCGGCAAGCGGCCGGGTCGGTGTCGCCATGGCGACGAGCGGCCCCGGTGCGACGAACCTGGTCACGGCGATCATGGACGCGCACATGGACTCGGTGCCGACGCTGTTCATCACCGGTCAGGTCTTCTCGACTCTGATGGGCACGGATGCGTTCCAGGAAGCCGACATCGTCGGCATCACGATGCCGATCACGAAGCACTCGTTCCTCGTGAAAGACGCGGCGGACATCCCCTCGACGATCGCCGCAGCCTTCCACATCGCGGGCACCGGTCGCCCCGGCCCGGTGCTCGTCGACATCACCAAAGACGCTCAGCAGCAGACCGTGCCGTTCATCTGGCCGCCGAAGATCGACCTGCCGGGCTACCGGCCGGTGACCAAGGCGCACGGCAAGCAGATCCTCGCCGCAGCCCAGCTGCTCGCGGAGGCGAAGAAGCCGATCCTCTATGTCGGCGGCGGCGTGATCCGTGCCAACGCATCCGAGGAGCTCCTGGCCCTCGCCGAGGCGACGGGCGCTCCGGTTACCACGACGCTGATGGCGCGCGGCGCGTTCCCCGACTCGCACGCGCAGCATCTCGGCATGCCCGGGATGCACGGCACGGTGCCCGCAGTGCTCGGCCTGCAGGAGGCCGACCTCATCGTCTCCCTCGGTGCACGGTTCGACGACCGTGTCACCGGCAAGACCGCGCTCTTCGCTCCGAACGCGAAGGTCGTCCATGTCGACGTCGACCCGGCAGAGATCTCGAAGATCCGCACGGCCGATGTCCCGATCGTCGGCGATGCCAAGGACGTCATCGTCGACCTCACCAGCGCGTTCAGGCAGGCGACGAAAGACAGCGCGCCCGACCTGGTCGAATGGTGGACCTACCTCAACGGGCTTCGCGAGGAGTTCCCGCTCGGGTACTCGCCGACCTCCGACGGGCTCATGGCCCCGCAGTATGTGATCCAGCGGATCGGCGAACTGACGGGGCCGGAAGGCATCTTCACCGCAGGCGTCGGCCAGCACCAGATGTGGGCGGCGCAGTTCATCAAGTACCAGCGTCCGAACTCCTGGCTCAACTCCGGGGGAGCGGGCACGATGGGGTACTCGGTTCCTGCGGCGATGGGTGCGAAGGTCGCGGAGCCCGATCGAGTGGTGTGGGCGATCGACGGCGACGGGTGCTTCCAGATGACCAACCAGGAGCTCGCCACCTGCACGATCAACAACATCCCGATCAAAGTGGCGATCATCAACAACTCGTCGCTCGGCATGGTGCGCCAGTGGCAGACGCTCTTCTACAACGGCCGCTACTCCAACACCGACCTCAACACCGGGCACGACACCATCCAGATCCCTGACTTCGTGAAGCTGGCCGAGGCGTATGGCGCGCTCGGCATCCGGGTGACCCGAGAAGAGGACGTCGATGCGGCCGTGAAGCTGGCCCTCGAGACCAACGACCGGCCCGTCGTCATCGACTTCGTCGTCAGTGCGGATGCGATGGTGTGGCCGATGGTGCCGCAGGGCGTCAGCAACAGCTACGTGCAGTACGCCAAAGACCACAGTCCCGCGTTCGAGGAGGAGTAAGCCATGAGCACGCACGTCCTTTCCCTCCTCGTCGAGGACAAGCCCGGTCTGCTGACCCGCGTGGCGGGGCTCTTCGCCCGTCGCGGCTTCAACATCGAGAGCCTCGCGGTCGGCACCAGCGAGATCGAAGGGCTCTCACGCATCACCGTCGTGGTCGACGTCGAAGACCTTCCGCTCGAGCAGGTGACCAAGCAGCTCAACAAGCTGATCAACGTGATCAAGATCGTCGAACTCGACCCGGCGCAGTCGGTGCAGCGCGAGCACCTGCTCATCAAGGTGCGCGTCGACAACGCGACACGGTCGCAGGTGCTCGAGGCCGTCAACCTTTTCCGTGCACGGGTCGTCGACGTGGCAACGGATGCGCTGGTGATCGAAGTCACCGGCGACAGCGGCAAGACCCAGGCACTGCTCAAGGTGCTCGAGCCGTACGGGATCAAGGAGATGGCTCAGTCCGGTCTGCTCGCGATCGGCCGAGGCTCGAAGTCCATCACCGAACGCGTTTTCAAGAATTAGCTCGAATCAACAACTAAGGAGAAACCACTCGTGGCTGAGATCTATTACGACAACGACGCCGATCTGTCGATCATCCAGGGCAAGAAGGTCGCCGTCATCGGCTACGGCTCGCAGGGGCACGCACACGCGCAGAACCTTCGCGACTCGGGCGTCGAGGTCGTCGTCGGCCTGAAGGAGGGCTCGAAGTCGAAGCCGAAGGCCGAAGAGGCCGGCTTCCAGGTGCTGAGTGCGGCCGACGCCGCCAAGTGGGCCGACGTGATCGTCATCCTCGCTCCCGACCAGGTGCAGCGCCACCTGTACGCCGACGACATCCAGCCGAACCTGTCCGAGGGCAACGCTCTCGTCTTCGGCCACGGCTTCAACATCCGCTTCGGCTACATCGAGGCCCCCGAGGGGGTCGACGTCATCATGGTCGCCCCCAAGGGCCCGGGTCACACGGTGCGCCGCGAGTACGAGGCCGGCCGCGGCGTGCCGGTGATCGTCGCCGTCGAGAAGGACGCGACCGGCAACGCCTGGCCCCTCGTGCTGAGCTACGCCAAGGGAATCGGCGGCCTTCGCGCCGGCGGCATCAAGACGACCTTCACCGAAGAGACCGAGACCGACCTGTTCGGTGAGCAGGCCGTGCTCTGCGGCGGTGTCTCGCAGCTGGTCCAGTACGGGTTCGAGACCCTCACCGAGGCCGGCTACCAGCCGCAGGTGGCGTACTTCGAGGTGCTGCACGAGCTCAAGCTCATCGTCGACCTGATGTGGGAGGGCGGCATCGCCAAGCAGCGCTGGAGTGTCTCCGACACGGCCGAGTACGGCGACTACGTCTCGGGCCCGCGCGTGATCGACCCGCACGTCAAGGAGAACATGCAGGCGGTCCTCGCCGACATCCAGGACGGAACCTTCGCGGCACGCTTCATCGCCGACCAGGACGCCGGAGCTCCCGAGTTCTTCGCGCTTCGCGCCAAGGGCGAGGCGCACCCGATCGAGGCGACCGGACGCGAACTCCGCAAGCTGTTCGCCTGGAACGCCTCGAACGACGACGACTACGTCGACGGCGAAGTCGCCCGTTAGTCGTATCGACCGTCGAGTCGTCATCAACCACCCTGTTTCTCGCGGAATTCGGGTAATTGGTGACGACTCGGTCATTTCTGCAGAGGAACCGCGTATGTCGCAAGCACTTGCCGTCGAGATCGCGGTCCAGGACCCGGCCGGGGTGCGCATCGCGCTGGAGGCCGGGGCCGACCGGATCGAACTCTGTTCGGCGCTCGGCGTCGGCGGCCTGACCCCGTCGGCAGGATTGATCGCGACCGCCGTCGCACTCGAGCGGCAGGCGGGCCGCGACCGGTTCGTGCACGTGCTGGTGCGTCCGCGCGCAGGCGGATTCGTCTACACGGACGACGAACTGGGACTGTGTGTCGCCGATGTGATCGCTGCCCGTGAGGCGGGCGCCGCAGGAGTCGTCGTCGGTGCACTCACCGCCGACGGCGCGATCGACCGGGGAGCCGTGGAGGCGTTCGTCGCCGTGGCCGGTCCGCTCGAGGTCACCTTCCACCGTGCGATGGACATCGTGGAGGACCCGCTCGCGAGCGTGGACGCCCTGGTGGAGCTCGGAGTTGCACGCATCCTGAGCTCGGGCGCCGCCCCGCGCAGCATCGAGGGAGCCGAAGCACTTGCCGCGCTGGTCGCACGGGCGGCCGGCCGCATTCAGGTGATGGCAGGCGGCGGCGTGGCCGTCGCCGACATCGCCGGGCTCGCCGGGGCGGGCGTGGATGCCGTGCACCTCTCGGCGCGCACCACCGTCAGCGGAGCGCCGAGCGGCCCGGGCGGCGGCGAATCGAGCTACGACGTCACCGACCCTGAGGTCGCCGCCGCGGCAGTGGCCGCAGTGCGCGCGATCTGACGTGTAACCGTGCGAAACAGGGCATGCGCCTGCCGGTAAAGTGTGGGGTGACCGCGCCCCAATGACCGTGGCGCCAGCATCCCAAGCCTGCTCCAATCAAAGGAACTGCCACGTGACAAAGCCGGTCGTCCTGATCGCCGAAGAACTTTCGCCCGCCACCGTCGACGCCCTCGGGCCCGACTTCGAGATCCGGAACGTCGACGGAACCGACCGGCCGGCGCTGCTGTCCGCCCTCGCGGATGCTGAGGCGATCCTCGTACGGTCGGCCACGAAGGTCGACGCCGAGGCGATCGCCGCCGCACCAAGGCTCCGGGTCATCGCGCGTGCCGGCGTGGGCCTCGACAACGTCGACATCAAAGCGGCGACCACCGCAGGCGTCATGGTCGTGAACGCCCCGACCTCGAACATCATCTCGGCCGCGGAGCTGACCGTCGGCCACATCCTCAGCCTCGCCCGCCACATTCCGGCCGCCCACAGCTCGCTCGCGCAGGGCCAATGGAAGCGCTCGAAGTACACGGGCGTCGAACTCTACGAGAAGACCGTCGGAATCATCGGGCTCGGCCGCATCGGCGCACTGATCACGGCGCGCCTGCAGGCTTTCGGAACCAAGGTCATCGCCTACGACCCGTACGTGACCTCGGCGCGCGCACAGCAGCTGGGAGTGCAGCTGGTCACCCTCGACGAGTTGCTCGCCGAGTCCGACTTCATCACGATCCACATGCCGAAGACGCCAGAGACGACCGGCATGATCAGCGACGACCAGTTCGCGCTGATGAAGCCGACGGCCTTCATCGTCAACGTCGCGCGCGGCGGACTCATCGACGAAGACGCCCTCTACCGTGCCCTCACCTCCCACACGATCGCCGGTGCCGGCCTCGACGTCTTCGTGAGCGAGCCGCCCGCCGAGTCGCCCCTGCTCGACCTGCCGAACGTCGTCGTCACTCCGCACCTCGGCGCATCCACCGATGAAGCGCAGGAGAAGGCGGGCGTCTCGGTCGCCAGGTCGGTGCGGCTGGCGCTCTCCGGTGAACTCGTGCCCGACGCGGTCAACGTCGCCGGGGGTGTCATCGACCCGTACGTACGGCCCGGCATCCCCCTGCTCGAGAAGCTCGGGCAGGTCTTCTCCGGCCTCGCGCACAGCCCGCTCACCAGCGTCGACGTCGAGGTGCGCGGTGAGATCGTCGAGTTCGACGTGAGCGTGCTCAAACTGGCCGCACTGAAGGGCATCTTCACCAACATCGTCAGCGAGAACGTGTCGTACGTGAACGCGCCGATCCTCGCGGAACAGCGCGGGATCGAGGTGCGCCTCATCACCGACTCGGTCAGCGAGGAGTACCGCAACCTGCTCACGCTCCGCGGGGCGCTCAGCGACGGGTCGCAGATCTCGGTGTCGGGCACCCTCACCGGGACGAAGCAGATCGAGAAGCTCACCGAGATCAACGGGTACGACGTCGAGGTGCCGCTCGCCGAGCACCTGATCGTCATGATCTACGACGATCGCCCCGGAATCGTGGCGGTCTACGGCCACGAGTTCGGCCAGGCCAACATCAACATCGCCGGCATGCAGATCGCGCGTACGTCCGCCGGCGGCAAGGCGCTGAGCGTGCTGACAGTCGACTCGCGCGTGCCGGAGGGCCTGCTCGAGACGGTGCGGATCGCCATCGACGCCGACCTCATGCACGAGATCGACATCACCGAGCAGTAGGCGCGCCCGCGCCCGCGCCCGGTCGCCGTCCTGCCGGCCGGGTGGGGCGTACGGTGGTGCGATGGACCGTTGGGTGAATTTCGCCATCGTCGCCGGCGGTGCTTCCGCGGCGTTCGTCGGTCTCCTTTTCGTATCCGTCTCGATCCGCGCGGACACGATTGCGCATTCGCCGAGCCTGCGGGCTCGCCTCGCCCAGGTTCTGACGATCTTCCTCGGCATCCTCATCTCGTGTGTGTTGATTACGCTGCCGAATCCCGCCGACTGGGTTGTGGGAGCCGAACTTCTCGCGACATCCGCCGCGATGTCCGCATCGCTGATCTTCCTCGGTCGTCGGGCAGTGCGAAATCGAGACAGCGACCCGCTGGAGCGCACGCTCGACAGGCTCAACCCGAACGTCACGACGGCGGTGTTGATCGGGCTCAGCGGGGTCGCGCTCCTCTTTGGAATCGAATCCGGGTTGTTCCTGCTTTCGCTCGCGGTGATCGTCGGCTTCGTCGGTGGCGGGCTGGGTGCGTGGCTGGTATTGGTGCGACCCGACGGATGATCCTCGGGCGGGGGTAGCCTACGAGGTGCCTGGCTCGTCAGAGAAGTTTTCACCGTCGTTGTCGATTCCGGGTGGTCTCGCACGTCGTAGGGATGTCAACCGATCCAGACCCAAGGAGTGATGATGGCTGAAGAGTACATTGTGCTGATCCGCGAACCGGAGTGGGACCCTTCCCAGGTGTCCGAAGACGACTGGAAGGCCGAAACGGCGGCTCATGCGGCGTTCGCGCAGGCCGTCGTGGAGGCCGGAGCGCAGATCCTCGGCGGCGACGCGCTCATGCCGACGGTAATGGCAGTGAAGATCACGCCGGGGCGTGACGGCTCTCCCGCCGTCTTCACAGACGGCCCATTCACCGAGATCAAAGAGTACGTGACCGGGTACTACAAGATCGGTGTCCGCGATGCGGCCCAGGCGCGCGAGCTCGCCGCACTGGTACCGACCGGGGGCTGGGTGGAACTCTTCCCGGTCATGGACACCAACTCGATGTAACAGCCTTCCTGCAAGGTGGTCGCACCGCACGCCGCCGCGGTTTCGCGGTTGAATGAGGTGTGACCACCGAGCTCGAGAGTGCGTTCCGCCAGGACTGGCCGCTCATCCTCGGCGCCGTGGTGCGCTACACAGGCGACCTGCAACTCGCCGAAGACTCCGTGCAGGAGGCGTTCGTGCGTGCCCTGGCGGCTGAGACCGACGGTGCCGTGGTGACCAACCCGTCTGCGTGGATCACTACCGTTGCGCGCCGGATTGCGATCGACACCATCCGAAAAGGGCAGACGCTCGCGCGCTCCCTTCCCGCGCTCGCGACCGAAGCACTGCTGTCGAACGAGACCGCCATGCCCGACGAATCCTTCACTTTCACCGGCGATGAACGCCTGGAGCTCATCCTGCTCGTCTGCCACCCCGACCTCGCCGAGGAGGCGCGGGTCGCGATGGCCCTGCGCTTCGTCTGCGGCGTCAGCACCCGCGACATCGCAACGGTGTTCCTGGTGCCCGAGCCCACGATGGCCGCCCGGCTCACGCGCGCGAAGAAGCGCATCCACGACTCGCAGACACGTTTCTCCTTCGACGACGAGGCGGTGGTCGCCCGGCGCGTGCCCGACGCGCTGACGACCCTCTACCTGCTGTACACCGTCGGTCACGCCGCCCCAGACGGGAGCCCTCTGTCGACGAGGGAGTACCGGCGCGATGCGATCGCGCTCGCCCGGGATCTCGTGCGGCTCGCGCCGTCGGACCCTGAGGCATCCGGACTGCTCGGACTGCTCCTCCTCACGGAGGCGCGCCAGGGCACGCGTTTCGATGCGGATGGCGAACTCCGGTCGCTTGAGGACGCCGACCGCTCGCTGTGGGACAGGCGCGCGATCGATGAAGGCGTCGAGCTCGCGACCCGGTCTCTCCCCGGTCGCGGCCGATTCGCTTTGCAGGCGGGGATCGCCGGCCTTCACGCGCTGGCACCGACCTGGAGGGCTACCGACTGGACCATGGTCGCCCGGCTGTACGACCGGCTGGCCGAGGTGTGGCCGTCACCGTCGGCACAGCTCAGCCGGATCGTCGCCCGCGGTTACAGTGACGACATCGGACCAGAGGTGGCGCTGGCCGAACTCGACGGCCTCGACGACGACCTCGGACCGTCTCTGCGGGGACAGGCTGCCGCGGTGCGCGGCGACCTGTTGCGGCGGGCCGGTGAGGCCGAGGCGGCTGTCTTCGCGTATCGCGAGGCGATCGCGCTCGAGCCGAACGACCGGGTGCGCCGCTTTCTCGAGAGACGCGTAGCGGAGCTGGGCGGCTGAGTCAGCACTGTCGCGTAGCGGAGCTGGGCGGCTGAGTTAGGAGCGGCGATCGACCAGGTCGGCCACGACGGCGAGCAGCCGGTCCATGTCGTCCTCGGACGAGATCAACGCCTCCGCGCTGGGGAGCATGGCTGAGTTGTAGTACATGCCGTCGCCGAGCAGCATCACGGCCCTCGCGACGGCGGGGTCGTGCACGGTGTCTTCGATGATCGCGAGCCAGTCCGCCTGCATACGCTGGAGCGACTGCCGCGCGCGGGGGTTGGCCCCCTGGGCAAGTCGGGCGACGGCGATGATGGTCCGGTCGAGCGGGCTCTGCGACGACACGGAGGTGCGGATGAAGTACTCGACGGGCCCGGAGGGGGCGGTGCGCATCCGTTCCAGGTCGACCTCGACCTGACCGGCGAGCCGGTCGAGGACGCCTTCGACGAGCGCATCTTTGGACGCGAAGTGGTAGAGGAGCCCTCCCTTGGAGACACCGGCGCTGCGGGCGACGGCCTCGAGTGTCGATGCCCGCTCGCCGTGCTCGATCAGCAGCTCTTCGAAGGCGTCGAGAATGCGATCGCGAGCGGACGGTGTTGCGGCCATGGGGCCATCGTAGCGGGCTGGGACTGGATACTGTACCGGCTGGACGGTATAGTAAAAAGGGACCGCATATTCCAAACGAATGAAAGAGCACGATCCATGACCGGCCCCGTCACGACATCCACGTCTTCGAGCGCGGCGCGCACGATCGGAACGCGGCCGGCGCGAGCCGGGGTGCGCCAGTGGGCGGCCCTCGTCGTGCTGATGCTGCCGGTGCTCCTGGTCTCCGTCGACAACACGGTGCTGAGCTTCGCCCTCCCGTCGATCTCGAAGGCGCTCGAGCCGACCGGTACGGGCATGCTCTGGATCATCGACGCGTACCCGCTCGTGCTCGCAGGCCTCCTGGTGTCGATGGGCAGCCTCGGTGACAGGATCGGGCGCCGCCGGCTCCTGCTGATCGGCTCGATCGGCTTCGCCGCCGTCTCGGTCGGTGCAGCATTCGCGCCGTCGACGGAATGGCTGATCGCGGCCCGCGCGGCCCTCGGGTTCTTCGGCGCAATGCTGATGCCTTCGACCCTCTCGCTGTTGCGCAGCGTCTTCGTCGACCGAGATCAGCGCCGCCTGGCGATCGCCGTCTGGGCATCCGGCTTCGCCGCCGGTGCAGCGCTCGGGCCGATCGTCGGGGGAGTGCTCATCGAGCACTACTGGTGGGGTGCCGTCTTCCTGCTCGCGGTTCCCGTGCTCATTCCGCTGCTGGTGCTCGCGCCCCTGCTCATCCCCGAGTCGCGCGACCCGAATCCCGGGCCTGTCGACGTGGTGAGCATCCTGCTGTCACTCGCGACCATGGCCCCGATCGTGTACGGGATCAAGTCGCTCGCCGCGGACGGCGTGAATGCGATCGCCGCTGCGGCCATTGTGGTCGGTCTCGGCGCCGGCTCATTGTTCGTGCGACGCCAGCTGCGCCGCCCGGTACCCATGCTCGACATGAGACTGTTTCGCAACCGGGCCTTCAGCGGCGCCGTGGTCGTGAACCTGCTGAGCGTCATCGCGCTCGTGGGCTTCCTGTTCTTCGTCTCGCAGCACCTGCAGCTCGTCCTCGGGCTGAATCCGATCGACGCGTCGCTGGTGCTGCTGCCGGGCCTGGTGACGATGATCATCGCCGGACTCGTGGTCGTACCCATCGCACGGCGGGTCCGGCCCGGCATCCTTGTGCCGGTCGGCCTCCTGGTCTCGGGGGCGGGTTACGGGATCATCGCGCTGCTCGGCGGAGCCGCCCCGGCATCCACCCTGATGATCGCCTTCATCGCGCTCGGTGCCGGGATCGGGGCTGCCGAGACGGTGTCGAATGAGCTCATCATCGCGAGCGCGCCTGCCGACAAGTCGGGCGCAGCATCGGCGGTGTCGGAGACCGCCTACGAGCTCGGGGCCGTGCTCGGTACGGCGACGCTCGGCACGATCCTCACAGCGTCGTACCGGGCGGCGGTCGTTCTGCCCGACGGGCTGGACGCCTCCCAGCGGGCCGTCGCGCACGAAACACTCGGCGGGGCGACGACGGTGGCCGGGTCACTGCCGACCGGGCTCGCTGAGCAGCTGCTCGAGTCCGCCAGGCACGCGTTCGACAGCGGAGTGGCGCTGACCGCCGGCATCGGCGCCCTGCTCATGGTCGTCGCCGCAGTCGTCGCCTTCGTCGGGCTCCGGGCCGTGCGGCCGTAGAACAGATCGTTCCTGAACAGGTCGTGCCTGAACAGGTCGTGCCTGAACAGGTCGTGCCTAGATGTCGGCGTCGTCGCGGCGCTCGGTCGTGTTGTACCTCAGGCCGGTCGCAGGGTCGATGCCTTCTCGCACCGTGATCGTCGAACGGCGCTTCCTCACGAGCAGGATGATGCCGAGGATGATCACCAGCACGCCGGCGCCCATGAGGATGTACCCCAACACCTGCAGATCGATCCACGAGGGACTGACCGTGATGGCGAATGCGAAGATCGCGCCCACTACGAAGAGGAAGATACCGCCGCCGAGGCTCATGTGCTCACCCTAAACCTGTCGGACCGGTCAGGGCCAGAGCCGACCCGCAGCACCGGTACTCTGGCAGTACGTGTCGCAGATCTACGCAGGAGTGTCATGTCGCAGTCGTTCAAACTCGCCGTCATCCCCGGGGATGGCATCGGACCCGAGGTCGTCGCTGAAGCCGTCAAGGTGCTGGATGCGGTGACAGCCGGCACCGACCGCACCTTCGAGAAGACGCACTTCTCGCTCGGCGCCGCGCGGTACCTCGAGACGGGCGACGTACTCACGGATGACGACCTGGCGTCGATCAAACTGCATGACGCCATCCTGCTCGGCGCTGTCGGCGGCGTGCCGGGTGACCCGCGCCTCGCGAACGCCAACATCGAGCGCGGCCTGCTGCTGAAGCTCCGGTTCTCCCTCGATCACTACGTGAACCTTCGCCCGACCCGGCTTTTCCCCGGTATTGCCAGCCCACTCGCCGAACCGGGCGAGGTCGACTTCGTCGTGATCCGCGAAGGCACGGAGGGTCCCTACGTCGGCAACGGCGGCGCGATCCGCGTCGGAACACCGCACGAGGTGGCGAACGAGGTCTCCGTCAACACCGCGTTCGGCGTGGAGCGCGTCGTTCGCTTCGCGTTCGAGCAGGCTGAGGCGCGTCGCGGCAAGCTCACCCTCGTGCACAAGACCAACGTGCTGACGTTCGCCGGGGGACTCTGGAAGCGCACGGTCGACGCTGTCGCTGCCGAGCATCCGTCGGTCGCTGTGGACTACCTCCACGTCGACGCGGCCACCATCTTCTTCGTGACGAATCCTGCTAGATTCGATGTGATCGTCACGGACAACCTCTTCGGCGACATTCTCACCGATCTCGCGGCCGCAATCAGCGGTGGCATCGGACTGGCAGCCTCGGGCAACATCAACCCCACTGGCGTCTTCCCCAGCATGTTCGAGCCGGTTCATGGGTCGGCTCCCGACATCGCAGGCCAGCAGAAGGCCGACCCCACTGCAGCGATCCTCTCTGTCGCGCTCCTGCTCCGCCACCTCGGAGCAGCCGATGCCGCCGACCAGGTGGACCGGGCCGTAACCGCCGACCTTGCAGGCCGAGGCTCGTCGCCGCGCACGACCGCCGAAATCGGCGACGCAATAGTGGCACTGCTGACGCAGAATTAGATCACCAGCTCTCAAAGGATTGTCATGACCGCTCCCACCGCAACAGCCGCTCCTGCCGCCCTCGACTTCGCCGTGACCCGCAACCTCGCGGCGCGTGGACGTGGCGAGCGCGAGGAGATCCTCGCGAATCCCGGTTTCGGAAACTATTTCACCGACCACATGGTCGACATCTGCTGGTCGGCGAAGGGTGGATGGCACCGTCCCCGTGTCTCGCCGTACGGTCCCATCCAGCTCGAGCCGTCGGCCGCGGTGCTGCACTACGCACAGGAAGTGTTCGAGGGCCTCAAGGCGTACCGCCACGAGGACGGCTCGATCTGGACGTTCCGGCCGGAGGCGAATGCGGCGCGCATGCAGCGCTCCGCACACCGCCTAGCGCTTCCCCAGCTCCCGGTCGAGTACTTCCTCGAGTCGCTGCGGCAGCTCATCGCCGTCGACGGCGACTGGGTTCCGGATGCGGCCGAGACCAGCCTCTACCTGCGGCCCTTCATGTTCGCCAAAGAGGCCTTCCTCGGCGTGCGCCCTGCGAACAAGGTCGCCTACTACGTGATCGCAAGCCCGGCCGGCGCCTACTTCACGGGCGGGGTCAGCCCGGTGTCCATCTGGCTCTCCGACCACTATTCGCGAGCGGGCAAGGGCGGCACGGGCGCGGCGAAGACCGGCGGCAATTATGCTTCGAGTCTGCTTCCGCAGTCGGAAGCGTACGAGCACGGATGCGCACAGGTGCTCTTCCTCGACGCGACGGAGGGCAAATACCTCGAGGAGCTCGGGGGGATGAACGTGGTGCTGGTCTACAAGGACGGCACCCTGGTGACGCCGCAGTCCGACAGCATCCTCGAAGGGATCACGCTGAATTCGGTGCTGCAGCTGGCGCGCGATCGCGGCCACAAGGTGGAGGAGCGCCGCGTGACGATCGACGAATGGCGTGTCGGCTACGAGTCCGGCGACATCACCGAGGTCTTCGCCTGCGGAACCGCTGCAATGATCACACCGATCGGCGAACTCAAGGCCGAGGGCTTCACGATCGGCGACATCACGGCGCCTGCCGGCGAGCTCACGATGTCGCTCCGCGACGAACTCACCGACATCCAGTACGGCCGTCGTGCCGACCGCCACGGTTGGATGACGCGTCTCGACGCCTGACGGCCCCGGTTGACGGGATCGGCCCCTTCGAACAGCCTCGAAGGGGCCGGTCTCGTCAACCGGGATCTCTGCTAACGCCCCAGTGCGCGCACGACGGCGTCGACGTCGTCCATGGTGTTCCAGAGGTGGAAGGCGACCCGGGCACGCCCGGCGCGCCCGGAGGCCCGGATGCCTGCAGCGGCGAGCGAAGCCAGGTCGCTGCCGTCGGCATCCGGCCACGTGATGATGGCCTGGCCGTTCGCCTCGATCCCCAGCCGATCGCACAGGGCGTCGCCGAGGCCCGACGTGTGTGCGTGCACGGCGTCGATGTCGAGGCGTCGGAAGAGGTCCAGTGCGGCGGCGGTGCCCGGCCACACGGGCCACGCGGGGGAGACGTCGAAGCGGCGTGCATCCGACGCCAGCCCCATCCCGGGGCCGTAGCAGGACTGCCACGGGTCGTGCCCCGCGTACCATCCCGCCTGGATCGGCCGCAGTACGCCGTCGATGTTCTCGCCGACGTAGAGGAAGGCGGATCCGCGCGGAGAACAGAGCCACTTGTATGCGCTGCAGGCCAGGACGTCGAACTGCCCGGCATCCACCGGATACCAGCCCGCCGCCTGCGTCGCGTCGCAGAAGGTGAAGACATCGTTTGCTCGTGCCGCCGCGACGACAGCGTCGACGTCCGCGATCTCGCCGGTCGCCGACTGGACGAGTGAGAAGGCGACGAGCCAGGTGCGCGAGGAGATCGAGCCTGCGAGCGCGCCGAGCGGCACGTGGCGAACGGTCACGCCGCGGTGGGCCTGCACGAGGAACGGGAAGACGATCGAGCTGAAGTCGCCGTCGACGCACACGATCTCGGCGCCGTCGGGGGCCGCCGCCGCGACGACACTCGCCAGTACGGACACCTGGGATCCGATTGCCACCCGGGCCGGCCCGACGTGCACCAGCTCGGCGAAGGACGACCGCGCGGACGCGACCGGGATGTCGTAGCGGTCGGCCCGCGTCTCGCCCCGCTCCCACGTCTCGAGATCGTCGCGCGTCGCCGCGAGCGTCGCATGCAGGGGAAGGCCCTGGGTGCACGCCGCGAGGTAACGCGGGCCCGCTGTGAACTGGGTGCGCGCATCCTCGATGGTGATGCGGTCGAGAGTCGGGGTGGGCATGAGTCCAGCGTGAGGCAAACTCATTCATTCGACCAGAGCCAGTATGTAATTGAAAACATTGCTCTGGGTTATGATTCGGGCATGACCCTCCAATCGGATGCGATCCATCTCGACCTCGATTCGCATGCGCTTCGCGTCGTGCGCGCCGTCGCCGACCACGGCACCATCACCGGGGCAGCGCGCGCCCTCGGCTATAGCCAGCCTGCGATCAGCCAGCACCTCAAAAGGCTCGAAGCGCGCATCGGCATGCCGGTCGTCTCCCGTGTCGGCCGCGGTGTCGCCCTCACCGAGGCCGGGCGCGTCCTGGCGCGCCACGCCGCCACGGTCACGACCGCGCTCGACGCTGCTGCCGGTGAACTCGCCGACCTCTCCGGTCTTCGTTCGGGCCGGGTTCGTCTGGCCGCGTTCCCGTCCGCGTCATCGACGATAGTTCCCCGGCTGCTGCGAACCATGGCGGAGACCCATCCCGGCGTGCGGATCACCTATACGGAGGCGGAACCGCCCGAAGCGGTGCAGTCGGTGCGCGCGCAGGCCGCCGACCTCGCGATCACGTTCAGTTATCCGGGCGACCGCGTCGACCCCCACAAGGAGAGCGCGCGCGGGCTCGCCGTGGTTCCCGTCTGGTTCGACGAGATGGTGGTCGCACTGCCCGCGGATCACCCGCTGGCCGGCGAGCCGACCGTCGACCTCGCCCAGCTGGCAGACGAGTCGTGGATCGCCGGATGCCCGCGCTGCCGCGGCCATCTGCTCGAACTGACCGACCACTGCGACTTCAACCCGCGCATCGCGTACGAGACCGACAACTTCGTCGCCGTGCTGAGCATGGTCGCCGAGCGTGTCGGCGTGGCGCTCCTGCCGTCGCTCGCCGTCGCATCCGCGGGCCTGCACCCTGGCGTCGTCGTGCGCCCCACCTCCAACCGGGATCGCCGCACAGTCAATCTGGTCGGCTCCGTGGGCGCAGACCAGGTGCCCGCGATTGCGGCGGCCGCCGACGTACTCGTGAATCTCGACGCAGGCGAATGGATGCTGACCTCCGCCGATCGCTAGGCTCGAGGCGTGAAGATTGCACGTTTCAGCCATGAAGGCACCCTGTCCTACGGAATCGTCGACGAGAACGAGCTGGTGGTCCTGGCGGGCGACCCGATGTTCGCCGGGTTCGACACGACGGGGGAGCGCGTTCCCCTCAGCAAGGTCAGCTCTCTGCTTGCACCGGTGATCCCGCGCTCGAAGGTGGTGGCCGTCGGCAAGAACTACCGTGAGCACGCCGCCGAGATGGGAGGCGAAGCGCCGGAAGCCCCGCTGCTGTTCCTCAAGCCCAACACGTCCGTGATCGGCCCGGGCGACACGATCGTGCTGCCGCCCCAGTCGCACCAGGTCGACTTCGAGGGCGAGCTGGCCGTGGTCATCGGACGCATCGCGAAGAACGTGACGGCCGCGAACTTCGCCGACTACGTGTTCGGTTACACGGTGGCCAACGACGTGACCGCACGGGACCTCCAGAAGACGGACGGCCAGTGGGCGCGCGCCAAGGGGTTCGACACCTTCTGCCCGCTCGGACCGGTCATCGAGACGGAGTTCGACCCGTCAGAGGCGACGCTGCGCACGCGGGTGAACGGATCGGTGAAACAGGATGGCGTTCTGAGCGACATGGTGCACGGCGTGGCCGAGATTGTCGAGTACGCGTCGAGTGTCTGGACCCTTCTGCCCGGAGACGTGATCCTCACCGGCACGCCCGCCGGCGTCGGGCCGATCGTCGACGGCGACACGGTCGAGGTCGAGATTTCGGGCATCGGCTCCCTGAGCAACCCGGTGCGCGCCAGAGCGCAGTAGCCGCCCGGCAGGCTGTAGCCCCCCGGTAGGATGGGCATCGTATGTCTGACACCACCGCGCACCCATTCTCAACGGCGACCGGCGCTGACGTCCGCGTCCGCTTCTGCCCGTCACCCACCGGCACACCGCACGTCGGCCTGATCCGCACAGCCCTCTTCAACTGGGCATACGCGCGGCACACGGGCGGCAAGCTGATCTTCCGCATCGAAGACACCGACGCCGCCCGTGACAGCGAGGAGAGCTTTGCGCAGATCATCGACGCGCTGACGTGGCTCAACCTGAACTGGGATGAGGGCATCGACGTCGGCGGCCCCAACGAGCCGTACCGCCAATCGCAGCGCTACGACATCTACCGGGGTGTCATCGACCAGCTGAAAGCGTCCGGGCACATTTACGAGAGCTTCGCGACCGGCGAAGAGATCGAAGCGCGAAACGTCTCGCTCGGTCGTGATCCGAAGCTCGGGTACGACAACTTCGAGCGCGACCTGACCGACGACCAGCGCGCCGCCTACCGTGCTGAAGGTCGCGAGCCCGCCTTGCGGCTTCGCGTGCCCGACACCGACCTCAGTTTCCACGACCTGGTGCGAGGCGAGATCACGTTCCCGGCCGGTTCGTTCAGCGACTTCGTCGTCGTGCGTCCCAACGGGCATCCGCTCTACACGTTCGTCAACCCGGTCGACGACGCGCTGATGGGCGTCACCGACGTGCTGCGCGGCGAGGACCTGCTGTCGTCGACGCCGCGCCAGATCGCCCTCTACCACGCCCTCATCGACGTCGGGCTGACCACGTTCGTTCCGCGCTTCGGCCACCTGCCGTACGTGATGGGCGAGGGCAATAAGAAGCTCTCGAAGCGCGACCCCGAGTCGAATCTGTTCCACCACCGCGAGCGCGGATTCATTCCGGAAGGCCTGGTCAACTACCTCGCGTTGCTCGGGTGGTCGCTGACCCACGACCGCGACGTCTTCTCCATCGACGAGATGGTCGCGGCGTTCGACGTGGTCAACGTGAACCCCAATCCGGCCCGGTTCGACGTCAAGAAGGCCGAGTCGATCAACGGCGACCACATCCGCCTGCTCGACGTGGACGACTTCGCCGCCCGCACCGTGCCATACCTGCTCGCGGCCGGCGTGCTCGACGAGCCGATCAGCGAGCACGACGCGGCAATCCTCTCCGAGGCGGCACCGCTCGTCCAGGAGCGCGTGCAGCTGTTGGGGGAGACGCCCGGGATGCTCGGCTTCCTCTTCACGGATGCCACGTCGCTGGTCGTCGAGGACGATGCTCGCGCATCCCTGCCCGCCAACGCCGGTGAGATCCTTGCTGCATCCCTCGGTGCGCTGGAGCTGGTGCGCGAAGCCGAGTGGACCCACGAAGAGATCGAATCAGCGTTGCGGGACGCACTCATCGAAGGGCTCGCGCTCAAGCCGCGCGTGGCGTTCGGGCCTCTGCGTGTCGCAATTTCCGGCCGCCGCATCTCGCCGCCGTTGTTCGAGTCCATGCAGATCCTGGGCAAGGGTGAGACGCTCGCGCGCATCGACCGGCTCTCGGCCTCACTGGCCCGCTGAGCGGAATCTGGCATGGCAGAGGACGGGTTGCCGCACGAGACGTTCGACGTCGTCGTCATCGGCGGCGGACCGGGCGGTCTCTCGGCAGCCCTGAACCTGGTGCGCGCCCGCCGTCGCACCCTGGTGGTCGACAGCAACCGACCGCGGAATGCGGCGACTCTCCTCGCCCGCGGCTTCCTCACGCGTGACGGCATCTCTCCACTCGAGCTGCGCAAGCTGGGCCGGGACGAAATCGAGCGCTACGACGAAGGCGAGGTCGCGTTCGCCGTCGTGGAGCAGGTTCGGGCGCTCGACGGTGGCGGCTTCGGTGTGACAGCACGCGGCGTGCGGGGTGCCGCCGACATCGACGTTGTCGCGTCGGCGGTCGTCATCGCGAGCGGCCTTGCTGAGACGCTGCCGGCTCTTCCGAGCATCCGCGCGTACTACGGCACCCAGCTGCACAGCTGCGTCGAATGCGACGGCTACGAGAAATCGGATGCGGAGCTCGTTCTGATCGGCGAAACCGACGACCTCGCAGAACGGGCACTGCTGCTCAGCCAGTGGTCGAATGACCTGATCGTCTTCACCAACGGTGTCGGTACGGTGACGGATGACGACGAACGGATGCTGGCGGCCCGCGGGGTCTCCGTGGAGCGTCGGCCGATCGACGACGTGGTGGGGGAGCGCGGAGTCATGACCGGCGTCCGCCTGCAGGACGGGACCCTCATCGAACGTGTCGGCGGATTCATCCGCCCGCTCTGGTCTCCGGTCCTCGATTACGTGGACGGTCTCGATCTCGATCGCGACGCGGACGGCCTCATCGTGGTGGATGCCAAGGGTCGCACATCCGTGCCCAGCGTTTACGCCGCGGGAGACTCGACACCGCCCGGACCGCAGCAGCTGATCGTCGCAGCCGGGGCCGGAGCGGTCGTCGCCGCAGCCGTGAATCGTGACCTGATCGGGCAGTCTGTAGCCGAGGTGGCCTCGGTTTTGGCTGCGCCCTCCCAGTAGGCTAAAGTTGACACTCGGCCCGGACTTCGGTGTGGGCCAGTGGGGTATGGTGTAATTGGCAACACGGCTGATTCTGGTTCAGTTGTTCTTGGTTCGAGTCCAGGTACCCCAGCTTTATATCCAGTAGAAGCCCCGGTATCCACCGGGGTTTACTGGCTTATAGGCCAAAACGTGTGGATGGGGTCGGGCGTGTCGGCTGCGTCCTGGGCTTATAGGCAAGAACGTGTGGATGGCGTTGGGCGTGTCATGCCCTTCCGGCCCAGCCTGATCGAGTCCAGAGGCCGTCGTCGGCGCTGAGGCCGGTGTCGTAAAGGGCTGGCCTGTCGGTGTCTTCGAGTGGGATCTCTTGGAGGGTGAGGAACCATTCGGCGGCGCGTTTCATCTGGTCTTCGCTCATCCCGCGGCCTATAACCCTGTTTGGCCGGAGACGCGCTGAGCCTCGGTAACTGGCCGCACCTCCTGCGACTCGCGGACCGCTGCGTTGGTCTCATTTCGTTCGCTCTCGACGCGATGGTTAGGGGTCAACCCACCAGCAAACACTGGTGAACATTGTGGCTGTGTAACGGAAATTGCCGCGCAAGAACTCGCCTTCGAGTCCGTGAGGCGGGGAGAGGAGGCAAGCAAGGAACGTTCCTCTCTTCCAGTCGACCGACACCCTGCAGTGGTGCCAGTCCATCCGAATTCGAAGGTGCGGAAAGATGCATTTGAAGACTGACTCTCGGATGGAGAAGTATCCGGTGGCTACCACGCCTCGAGCGACGTTCATTGGAACATCTCGGTGATCTTCGGGCCTCATGACGCGTTCGACGAAAGTTTCGTCTCGCTCCTGAATGCACTCGACATCGACTCCGACTGAACGTGCCAGATTATCTCGCGACGCAACAGCGACAACGAGTCCATCGGTATGTGAGATGCTTCCGATAAACCCTCTTGGCCAAATCGGACATCCATCGCCGTCCGCTTCGACGGTGCTTGATGCGGCCGGTTCGCATCCGCTCATTCGAAGCGCGCGCGAGGCCGCAACTCGCCCAAGGTATCGCTCGCGCAACCGTCGTCGTTGTCGCGACTGTTTCGTCTGCTTGCCTTGTCCCGCGTTTGCTTTCAGCCAAACTCCTACTCCGGGCGATCCGTCGAGCACAGATTCAAGGGAGTCGAGTGAATTCACCGGAGCGAGGATCGCCTGGAAGAAGCTGAGTCGTTGTGGAGAGTTGCGCTTGTTCTCTTCGTATCTCGAACACTGCCGCGAAAAGAAAAAACAATGTGCCGAACATTCCACGCCACGATGGACTTGGCGCTGAGTGACGAATGGGATGCCACATACGACAGCATCAGCCAGGCCGCTGTCGCCGGGGCGAATAGATCAAGGCCACCTTTGCCGATGATGTCCACGACAACGAAGCCAATCGTTACACCCGTCAGCGTCCGAAAGCGATTCGACATGTCGCGCCGTGCTGAGTCTCAGAGATTTGCTGGTCTTTCACGCGTTGCCGAGTTGCCAGTCAGCCTGGAGCTCGCGCGCACGATCGAGCCTTGCCGCGTCGCCTGGTTCCTTCACGGGCAGTTGAATGAGGTGCTGCAGCCACCGCTCAGCTTCTGATGGGCGGTCGTATTTCCTATAGGTGAGAGCCGCGTGCATTACAGCGCGCGACCAATATGGATCAATCGAGATCGCGACGCGGTGCCCGGTCTGCGCAGCCAGCTCGTCACCGCCAAGCCATGAGGGAAGCTGCTCTAGGAGGGATGCCCACACGTGCCAGGCGAGTGGATAATCGGGAACCCGACGAACTGATTTCCATATCGCGCGTCTACTCTGGAGCGCATAACTCAGTTGCTTAAAGGGGTTGCTGGTGTGCAGGGCAAGCTGTCCTACTGCTCGGCCGCCTTCTAGAAGCACGTACGGGTCCCGCGATCCTCTGGTGAGGCGCCACGCTTCCTGGAAATGCATGACGGCCCGTTGGCCGGAGGTACCGAACCCTCGCTCGACCAGCGCGTGTGCTGCTGCCGCACGCTCGGAAAGTGCGGGGGAGAGCGGCGGGGTTCGGAAGTCTGGTGTTCCAACGAAAGATGGCCACTGCGCAGTGAGGGCAGCAATGACTTCAAAGACCTCACGAGCGTATTCCTGTTTCGTCTTCCGGTCGTCGCGGGGTGCAGCCACCGGTGCTGCATTGTGGATGACGATTCTGCGCTTCCGTCGTGGCCACTTCGACCCAATCGGCTGTACTTGGTTGGTCCCAAATAGTCCAACGGGCACTACCGGAACACCAGCTTCAGCGGCGAGCGAAGCTATCCCTCGCCGCGGCGCCCTCAACCACCCATCTGGGCTGCGGGTGCCTTCGGCATACATGATGAAGATTCCGCCGTCGTCGAGTACTTCCTTCGCGCGCGCGAAGGCCTCTGCATCGACTTTGTCGCGGGCGACAGGAATGCCCCCACCCAATCGGTTGAACCATGCTGAGATCGGTTGTTCGAAAAGCTCTGATTTGGATAGGAACCGAGGATAGGCCCGGCCTTGACTGAGCAACCAGAAGGCGATCACGAAGTGGTCAAAGTAGCTTGTGTGGTTTGCAGTGACAATAAACGGCGCCTCGGGCAGCTCCGGGCCGATGCTAGCCACGATGCGACGAGCAATCCACGCCTTGAGCAGGCGAAGCACGAACGTGTTCACTGTCATCGACTTGCAGTCGCAGTTTCTGGTTCAAACCGACCTGATGACAGCTGCGCGCGAGCGATGTCTTCGACGCTAACCTTGACGAGACCGTGGCGCCTGGCAAACCGATTCAGTTCCGTCTCTCGGGCCATTTCACCATCAGGGCGCAGTATTTCGACGATGACCGCTGCCTTTTCAAGCCCCGCCATTTCGCAGAGGTCGGTTGACGCTTCGGTATGGCCCCGCCGGCCAAGCACGCCGTGCGGGTGCGCAATGAGCGGAAACATATGGCCCGGTCGTCTCAGCGTGTCGGGCCCGTGAGCGGGGTCCAGAATGACTTGGATCGTGGTCGCTCGATCACGAGCAGAGATCCCAGTTGTCACTCCGAACGTGGGTGCTCCATCCACAGACACGGTGAATGCGGTGCCGAGATCGTCTTCCGTCTCGCGCACCATCGGCTCGAGTCCCAGACGCCCGGCGAAACTGGCGTCCAGGGCAACACAGATCAGCCCCCTTCCTCTAAGACTCATGAAATTGATCACTTCGGACGTCGCGAACTCAGCGGCGACGACGAGGTCGCCTTCATTTTCGCGATCGTGGTCGTCCACGATCAGAATCATCTCGCCGGAGCGTAGCGCCTCGATAGCGAAGCCGACATCATCGAATTGATTCATGGTCTTTCGCTTTCGCTTTCGGTTGCTGGATGGATGGGGGAGGGCGATCGACGAACGACTGTTCGTCGAAGAGATCTTTGGCGTTCCCGCTGGCGACGGCATGCTCGACATATGAGAGAAGTGCTCGCACCTCTCTTCTATCCGGGTAGAGCGCAAGAAATCTCCGGAAGTTCTGAAGCCCTTTTTCGAACTTCTTCCCCGAGTCGGTCGAGTGCTCGAGGTGAATGTTAAGTGCGGCTTCGGCAAGGTGAATCCCTATACCGAGTTCCTGCGCGCGATAACCAAATTCAGTATCTTCTGCGCCCCATCCGGTGCCGAAAGCCTCATTGAATCCGCCGACAGTGTCGAAGGATCGGCGCCTGACCGCCAAATTGCTTGTGCAGGCCTGCAGGAAACGGTACGGATACTTAAGGTCACGGGCCAACGAATCAATGGCCCAGTCCTCGGCGGACGTCAGCCGCGCTGATTGCCACAGCCGTGCGTATAGATCTCTGTTGAATTCCACGTTCAGGAATTGGTTCACTTCGTCGATCGGCACCGACCAGCGTGCACCACGACCGAGGACATCTGCCGAGGTGCAGGCCGCGACGTGAGCATCGATGAATCCGGGCGCAGGCACCATGTCGTCGTCGTTGAAGATCAGGATGTCTCCGTCTGAGGCCGTGACTGCGCGGTTGCGGGCGGCTCCGGCACCGTGGTGCGCGCCTCTGACAACCTTCAGGGCGTATGGCAGGTCGACCGAACTCAGAAACTCAGCGGTTCCATCAGTCGAACCGTCGTCGCAGACCACGACTTCAAAGCCGTTGAAGTTTTGAAGCGCATACGACTCAAGAGTCAGACGAAGCCGAGAGAGCTTATTGAATGTCGGGATGACAACGCTAACTGGGATGCTCATGCGGTTGTTCCGCCGTCCATTGTGAGCACCGCTCCGTGGAGATAGCCCGAATCCGATGTGCTGAGAAATCTGACGACCTGAGCAACCTCGTCTGGGAGGGCGAATCGACCAAGAGGAACCCGCGCAAGGAAGCCGACGCGGGTTGATTCGTCAAATTTTGCGATCATGTCCGTCTCAACGAAACCGGGCGCGACGGCATTGACCCGAATATTGAACCGCCCGAGTTCCACTGCGAAGGACTTCGTCAATGAGACCAGCGCGGCCTTCGTGCTCCCGTAGACGCTCCGTCCGGGAGAGTTCACCGTTGCCGCGATCGAGGCGATATTGACGATTCTCCCTCGGTGGTTATAAGCCATGTCTCGGCCGAGGATCGACATCGCCCTCCATGCCGCAAACACATTGACTTGATACTGGGCCACAACAGACTCGTAGGGCACGTCAATACACAGCGCATCCTCGCTGATGCCTGCAGCGTTGACGAGTAGATCCACGTCGGCCGACTCGGAGATCTCCTCAAGTGCGCGTTGCCATGCAGCGTCGTCAGATATGTCGACTTGTATAGGGATAACCTCCCGGGTAGTGCTTGACAATTCTTTGGCAAGATCCTCCGCGATGATGCGGGACCGATGGTAGGTGAAGAACACTCGTTCGCAGGTGTCCGGCAAGGCACGAACGATCGCCTGTCCGATCCCGCCGCTTCCCCCTACAACTACGGCGCATACCGGGTCTGGAAGGATCGACGGTGGCCGGCGACCACTCACGCGGGACTCAGAGCTCCACTCGGCTGAGAGTGGTTGTTGTCCATGTGGGAACGACGCGCGAGCGCGAAGGCGTACAGGGAGCGGACACTCAGAAATGCTTCGGTGTCCTGCTGCGTGATCTTGATCTTGTACGTCTTCTCGATCCCGATGGCGACTTCAAGTAAGTCGACGGAATCAAGTCCCAGGTCCTCCAGAAGTGAATCATCCATCCGAATTTCTTCGGGATCCATGTCCAGGTTCAACCGGGTGATCATGATGTGTCGAATGCCATCGACGCTTAACTCCGACAAAGCGCACTCCTTCGGGTAAATGGGATAGGTGGGGTTGCGTGTTTTCTGGAGCGTACAAGCGTGCAAGGTCCGCCTGCCCCGGTAGAAATGCGGGGACATTCCCCCGCATTTTTACCGGGTCTGTTGAGCTAGCGGCGGCCCTAACGTGAAACAGAACCAGGACCGCTGACAGCAGAGGACATCGATGTGACTACCGTGGAGGAAGCGGCGCCCAGACTGGACGCGACGCGATCGGGACCCGCTCTCGTCATCAAAGAATTGACCAAGAGCTTCGGGACGAATACCGTCGTTGACCATGTTTCTTTGACGATCCCGCATGGTGCTTTCCTCGGCCTTCTGGGACCCAATGGTGCTGGGAAGACGACATTGATCTCGATGCTCTCAGGGCTCGTTCAGCCTGATTCCGGCGATTGCGAAGTGTTTGGCATTGACTCAAAGCAGGACTTGCCTCGGGCGAAGAAGCTGTTGGGTGTCGTTCCGCAAGACTTGGCTATTTATCCAGAGCTCAGTGCAAGGGACAATCTGAGATTTTTTGGGGCGATGTATGGGCTACGCGGCGCGGAGTTACGCGACCGAACTGCGGATGCGCTTGAGCGCGTGGGCCTGGCCGACCGGGCGACCAAACTTGCCGTAGGCAAGTTCAGTGGAGGTCAAAAGCGTCGCCTCAACATTGCCGCTGCACTCTTGCATCAGCCGCACATGCTTATCTTGGACGAACCAACTGTCGGCGTTGACCCTCAGTCCAGGAACTACATCTTCGAGACGTTGCGCGAACTAAACGGATCTGGCATGACGATCCTGTACGTCACGCACTACATGGAAGAAGTTGAAGCCCTCTGTGACGAAGTTGCCATAATCGACCGCGGCCAGGTGATCGAGCATGGACGCCTCACTGATGTGCTGAATACTCACGGCAAGTCAATTGTGCGCTTGCGTGTATCGGCCGCCGAACAGGTAATCGCATGCGCCTACCTCGATACACAATCGCAAGTGAGTTGGCGGGACCACGACGGCGGCCTCGAGATCTCGTCGAAGAACCTGCAGGACGTTATCACCGTGCTAACAAGCATCCTTTTAACCGTCAGCTCGACGCCGGAAGACTGCCAGATTCTCCCTCCGTCGTTGGAGACGGTGTTCATCAATCTGACCGGCAATCGTCTTCGTGACGAATAGACATCTTCGACGCGAAAGACCTCTACTGTGAAAACAATCCATGTGTTCTGGAAAGACTTTCTGATTCTTTCAAAAGACAGAGGGACGTACATCAGCCTCTTTGTTCTTCCAATCATGTTTAGCGTTGTTCTTACACTCGCACTCGGCGGTGTGTTCGGCGGAGGGAAGAGTTCTTCACCAATAGTTATTCCGATTGCTGCCAGCACATCGGATGCACAGGCACTAGCAAAGACAATCGAGAAGATCCCCGGCATAAAGTGGAATCGAACGACACTGGGCTCTGCCAAATCCGCGGTTGGAAACAGCCGATCGCTTGGCGCGGTCCTCATTGCAGACAATGGGAAGAGGGTCGACTTTTACGAGGATCCCACTCAGCTCACGAACGCGAATCTCCTGTTCGGGCAGATCAAGGCATATCTCATGGCGGCAACCGTTAGTGCAGACAGTGTCGCCGTCAGAAAGGCTGCCGCGCAGGACGGGTCGATCGAGCTGCAAGCCCATCTTGATGCGATCAAGGGATCCGGTTCGATTGCTTTCACCTCAACCCAAGCGTCCCAGAATGGTAAAGCCGTTCAACCAACAGCAGCGGAACAATATATTCCCGGGTTCACCGTGGCGTTTCTGTTCTTTATCGCGACGACGATCGCTCAGTACATGTTCATGGAGCGGGAGAGGGGGACGCTGAGGCGTCTACTCACCAGCCCCGTTCGGCGCTATTCCATCCTGATCGGCAAACTTCTCCCGAACGTCCTGATCGGTTTTGGTCAGGTCGTCGTGATCTTCGGCGTCGGACGGCTTCTGTTTGGCCTGCATCTCGGGGACCCCTTGGCGCTCTTCCTCGTCACATGCGCTGCCGTTGCCGCGGCGAATGGGTTTGGCCTCATGATTACGGCGTTGAGTAAGACTCAGGCCCAAGCAACAGGTCTCTCGACGCTGCTCGTGTTCACCTTGGCGACCGTAGCCGGCTGCTACGTTCCGCTTTCGTTCATGCCTGCGTTCATGCAAACCATTGCCTTGGCGACGCCGCAAGGATGGGCAATGTCAGCCTTCCAAAACATCATGATCAAGGGAACTGGCGTTACCGAAGTCTTGCCGGGGATCGGCGTTCTCATCGCATTCGCGCTGGTGTTTTTCCTCATCGGACTTTCTCGGTTCCGTTTCACCAACTAAAAGGCTAGGACCTCATGCACCCGGCTACCCTCAACGTCTCAGACTTTTTCCCTCACCGTCATCCCTTCCTATTGATCGATCAGGTTGAATCAATCGGTGAGGGCCGAGCGGTGGCAACGAAAGCCGTCACCAGAACGGAACCGTGGTTCACCGGGCACTTCCCGGATCGTCCGGTCTTTCCGGGTGTCCTGCTTCTAGAGGCCATGGCGCAGACTGGGCGGTTCCTGAATTCGCTTGATCGCAGGCTGATCAGCGCGAGGCTAGCGCGAATAGATTCCGTGAAGTTCTTCCGCGAAGTCGTGCCAGGGGAGACGATCCGCATGGAAGCCTGGCGGATCGGTGAGCTGGGCGCATTGAGCAAGTTTCATGTTGATGCGAATGTCCGTGGCGAGCGTTGCGCCAGCGCGGAGTTTTCGGTCCACTCGGTCATGGGTGAGTTGGATGGCGACTCGTCGACGAGTGAACTGGGGAGCGCTCTCGCATGACTGTTGTCGTTACCGGTACCGGCCTCGTTCACGCGACTGGCCATCGCCCACTGGACATCTTGCGCGGCGAGGTTCCGCCGCTCGACGAAGAGCGGCTCCGAGTGGATGAGACGCAAATCCTCTCCTGGATTCCGAAGAGGAATCTTAGGAAAATGGACAGGTTGAGCAAGATAACGACTGCAGCTGTCGCCATGGCGTTGGTAGACGCAGGGCTCGCGGTGAATGAGCACCCCGATGAAATCGGCCTCATTCTTGACACCGCTTTCGGGTCGGCAGGCGCCGTGAGCGCCGTACTTGAGGGTATCTTCGACCCCGACCCGATAATCTCGCCGCTTCTATTTCCCAATGTCGTCGCCAATGCCTCGTCCGGCCAAGCCGCTATGGCGCTCGGGCTACGTGGACCGAGCTCAACACTTGGGGGGATCGGCGGTTTGATGTATGCGTTCGACCTTCTTAGGGCCGGCCGCGCCCGAAAGCTCGTTGTTGGCGGAAGTGATGAGATTACTGATGTGTTCGTCCGCGGCCTCGGCTCAGTCGGCATTGACAAAGTTGCCACCTCTTTCGGCGATGGTGCGGCGTTCGTTGTACTCGAAACGGCGGAGTCGGCTCGTTCGCGCGGCGCCCAAATCTACGCGCAAATTGACGCGATCTCGATGGCCTCCGATCCGTCGTTCAGGATGAGCGGAGCCTTCGCATTCTCGGGCGACGGTTTCAACCAGGCCGTTGACGAGGTGCTCACGCCGGAGGATCAGGTCGACATATTCATCGGGGTCGGCTGGAACGGAACTGAATTGAAGCGTCGCGAGGACGCATTCGCGTCCGAACACTCGATCCCGGCTATCTGGCCAAAGACCGCAACAGGGGAAATGTTCGCTTGTTCGAATTCGCTGAATGCCGTTCTAGCCAGCGTGTTCCTAAGCGAGTCACGCGCTCCGACAACTGCGCTGATATCCGGTTACGACTCCACGCGTGGACAGGTTCTGACCGCCCTCTTCCGTACGATCTGAAAGGCGGTCGCATATGCCACGCGTCGTTATCACGGGACTAGGGTGTGTCTCGCCGTTCGGCGTTGGTGTCGAACGACTGCTGGACGGGATTAGAGCCGGAGCCAACGCATTTGGCCCGGTCAAACGTTTCGACGGCGCCAAATATGGCATCGACAGTGCCGCCGAGATCGTCGAAACGGACCAAACACGCGCGTACGACGGATCGCGCCCTTCCCGGTTACTCCAGACGGCAGCTGACGAGGCACTTTCCGACAGCGGCTTGACATCGAATGAGTTGCCGGCAACGACGGCGATAGTGTTGGGCACCACGCTCGGATCGGATGAGATAAGTCATGCGAAGTGGCAGTCTGTCAATGCCGAAAGAGTTGACTACGAGTCGGTAGTGCGCTCGATGTCCGAATGCGGAGCGCGGGCGCTCGTTGACCGCTGGCACATCAAAGGCCCGTCGCTGACGGCGGTTACTGCGTGTGCGGCAGGCACAAATGCCATCGGGCTTGGCCTCGACCTGATCCGGCTTCGGAGAGCAGACGTCGTAATCGTTGGCGGGCTAGACACTCTTACGGAGTTGATCTATGGCGGTTTCGCGAACATTGGGGCGCTGGCTGAAGTGTGTCGCCCGTTTGCCGAAGACGCTCAACGACTAGGGACAGTTCTTGGCGAGAATGCGGCGGTGCTCGTTCTCGAGTCCGAGGAACATGCCCAGTCGCGCTCTGCGCGAATCTACGCCGAAGTTCTGGGCTACGGGCTCTCAAACGACGCCTATCACATGACAGCACCGTCGCCAGCCGGGTCCGGTGCCGTGCTTGCTATGACTCGTTGCCTCGAAGACGCTCGGACGTCGCCCGAAGAAGTTGATTATGTAAATGCTCACGGAACCGGGACTTCGTTGAATGACTCCGTAGAGCTAGGCGCCCTCTGGCAGGTGTTCGGTGACGAGATGGAGCGCATTCCCGTCAGCTCTTTGAAATCGCAAATCGGTCACGGCCTCAGCAGCGGGGGCGCGATCGAAGCGATCGCGACAACGCTCGCGCTCTATCATCGATTCCTCCCTCCGACGGCGCATGACGTGACCTCTCTCGATGCACGAGTCAACTTTGTACAGTCCGGTGCCCGGAGCGAGAGTCTTTGCAAGGCAGTCTCGAATTCTTTTGCGTTCGGCGGACATGCGGCCAGTTTGGCGCTTTCGCGATGGGGTTGATTACCTTCGTCAGCCGGTGATCCATCCCGACTCGCGCGCCTTCACCACTGCCTCCATGCGCGACGACACGTTGAGCTTGGTGAACACGTTGCCAATGTGGAAGTGGACCGTGCGCTCGGAGACGTAGAGCACAGATGCGATTTGTTTGTTGCTGAGGCCCCGCCGAATCGCCGACAGAACCTCCATTTCGCGCTTCGTGGGGGCTGCTGGGGCCAGGACTGCGGCACGGCCGCGCTCGGCCAGGATCTCGTGGGTAAACACGAGCTGTCCCGAATGCACTTTTTGGATTCCGTCGACAAGTTCCTGGCGGCTACAGGACTTGCACAGAAAACCGAACGCGCCCAGTTTGAATGCGCTCCGCATGTATCCGACATCTTCATATCCGCTGAGAACGATCACTCTTGGAGCAGACCTATCCTTGGCCATTTCGCGCAAGAAGTGGAATCCGTTCTCGTCTGGCAGATTGATGTCGACAAGGACGATGTCGGGCCGGGTTTTCGCGACCGCATCTAGTGCTGGCCCCACAGAACTCGCGGCGCCGACAACCCGCATTCCTTCCTCGGACGCAAGTAGGTTCGCCGTTCCTTCTCTGAATAGCTGGTGATCATCTACCAGCAATATGCGGGCTGCGAGTCGCTCCATGTTTCCCTCTTGTTTTGCCACGACAGTCAGTGTGCCGCGATGGCTTCCCGGACGATCGGCACCGACGCGACTACCTCGGTTCCCGACCCTGCGGCCTTTGTGATCGTAAGCGATCCGTCGAGGCCCCTGACCCGTTCGAACATTCCGATCACGCCCATGTGGCTTTCTTCACTGAGCTGCACAAGATCCTGCTCGCAGACCGAGAAGCCCACGCCGTTGTCGCGAACTTCAACTGTCACCGACATTTCTTCATACATGAGGCGAACGTTGATCGCATTCGCGTCCGCATGACGAATGACATTGAAGAGCGCCTCGCTGATCACCCTGTAGAGGATCAGCTCCACGCTCTTGTTGACGCTTTGGGAGAGCCCTTCGCGCTCTTCTTGGATGTCCAGCGAAATAGTTATACCGAACTGGCTTTCCTGGCGCGCGATAAATGATTCGAGCGCGATAGGTAAGTTCAGATGGTCGAGAACGTGCGGCCGCAAATCCGTGCATACTCGCCGAAGCTCGGCCGCGATGTCTCGACCCAGTTTCGTGATGTTCTCCAAAGCCGGTGATGGCGGTTTCGCACTGGCCTCCGATTCACTCAAACGGACGACGTGCAGCATTAACTGAAGAGCTCCATCGTGAAGATCGCGTGAAATCGCTGCACGGGTGGCCTCCTCGGTTTCCGTGAGCCGGCGATGTAACAGCCTTCGACTAGCCTCGGTCTGTTGCAGGACTCGGATTCTCTCGTTCAGCGAATCGAGCAGTTGAAAGTTCTCGAGCATTACGGCCGCCTGATACGCGACCGTATTCAGCAGATCCTGGTCGACGGGACGGAGCTTCGCGCTCGAATGCTTCGTCGCGACGACAATTTCGCCTAGAGCACGTGCATTTATCTCCAGAGGCACTCGCCGGATGTTCCTGAAGGCAGTTTGGTAAACATCCAAGTCCCCATCCATGGGAGCAGCGTCCGTTGCGAAGATGAACGGATCTGGTCCGGGCGCGGTTGAGGATCTGAGAAGGCACCACTGTAGATTTAGCGCTTCCGTGAGATTGACACACACAAAGTGGCCGAGTTGCTCAGCGCTTTGAAGCGATGGAATTGTGGATGCCATTTTGCTGAGAACTCCCCGGAAGTCGTAATTGTCGCGGTAAATCAAGTAGTCCGTAAAGCGACGCATAACACGAACTAGGGGGAGGAAACTGACGGAAAGGGCGCCTGCAACGACGAGTGCGCCAATTCCGGCGTACCAGTTCATCAGGTATTTCGCGACAAATACCATCGTGACAACGTAGGCGGCCGTCAGCGCTGCAGCGAGAAGGAGGTGAATGAAGCTTCGGTGTACCTCGATGTCCATGAAGCGACGGTGCAGAACGGACATTTGTCACCTCTCGATCAGATGGCGTAAGTCAGTCGACTCACTTTGCAAGAGACCGCTTTGTCCACCCCATAACGCGAGCAGCACACGAATGCTCGCAACTGACTGGCTGCCGCCCGTTCCGCGACACTGCAGTCCGGCTACCTGTGACGACCGTCGACGGGTACTCGTGCACGTCGGGGATGCCGGTCTCGACCATTCACGCGGTGCTGATGCGCTGCCGGCTCAAACGGCTCTCCTAGAGCTGTCGAGAGAGCGATTCAGGCGAACCTCGATCTCTGACATTCTGAAGATGTAGATGACATCACGAGCGAGCCGATGGACTGGGGGCACGCCGCGCATTCGCTGCTCTCAATGATCGTTCCTCCATTGAGATCTCAGCCGATCATGCGGTTGAGACATAAACTTTTGGGTCAAACTTTCTCATAACATATGTTATGCTCACTTCACCGCTGTCATTACACGGTCGGTTGAACGGAGGCCGCATTCGACTTGAGCAGGGAGTGATAGTGGAGGGTGAGATGGAAGATCGCGAGAGGTCGGAGCGCGAGATGGATGCACCAGCAAGTGTCGGTTCCAGTCGCGGGGTTGGGACCGCGATGATCGCGGGCGGCGTTGCGGTGCTGGCGCTCGTGCTCCTCATCCTGCCGGAGGTCACTCGCTGGTTCGAATACGTCACCGCTGCAGTGGTTTTTCTTGTTGCGCTTGCGCTTGTGATCCGTGGGGTTGTCATCGCCGTTGGCAAGGGCGACAAGCGGTTCTGACCATTTACTTCTTCGACGCCGCGTACGCCGCCAACGCGGTTATCGCTTTCGTGAGCTTGACCTGCTCGTCGGGGAGGACCGTACTGGTTCCGCTGACTTGCACCCAGCTGTGGTCGATGATGGCGTCGGCCCAGCATCCGCGGTCGGCTGCACAGCGGTACGTGGAGGCAGTCGCTCCAGAAACCGTGAGCGGTGTTGACATGACGCCAGGTGATGACTCGAGCTGGGGAAGCACCCATTCCCCGCTGGGGACGATCTGTACGACGAGGGTGCCTTCGTTGGCTGGTGTATTAGTCCAGTCCCACGCACAGTTGTAAAACGCTTCGCTACGGGTGGTCCAGTTGTTGATCGGGCTCTCGTCGCCCGGGCCGTTCCACTGGTTGACGGAGGTAGCCGGTCCAGGCGCCATGACGTCGGTCATCGGAAGAGCTGCTCGGAGGTCCTTGCAGGAGATGACCGGTGACCAGATGGTCGGCGGCGGCTGCCATGCCGGTAGTGCCGGACCGGCGGCTGCGAGATGGGAGGCGACGGATGCTGCGAGGGCGCGGACAACATCGATGGAACTCTGCTTGTTGTTCGTGATCTGGCCGATCTGGATGTCGAACCAGTAGCCGCCCGCGACGACGGATGCCGCGCAACCGGCACCCTTAGGTCCGCAGACACCCCAGGATGCGTCGCCGACGTCGAGGGACGGCACATCGGACCGTTTGGTGACCTCCAATCCATCCGCCGCGTCTCCGGACACCGTCAGCGTCGCTGAGTCCGTTCGCTTGTCCGGGGTGTCCCAGTAGCAGGTGAGGTTGCCCGCCTGCTCCCACATGACCTGCCGGGTGTAGGGAGGTGAGAGCGGGTCGGTTGCCGTTAACGTCAACGTCGGCTCGATCGCCGCGATCGCCGTTGGATCGACGATGGCGGAGCAGTCGAGGGGGATCCGCGACGTTGGCGCGACGATCGCAGCCGGCGTCGGAGTCGGCGTTGGCGGGGAACTCGCGGAGGTCGGCGGGGATGTCTTCGTCGAGGCCGCGGGCGCAACTGCACAGCCGCTCAGAACAACGACACCGATCAGCCCAACGGCGAGTGCGCCGACCCGAATACGACCCATGTGTTCCCCCGTCTATGCAGTGATCAGAATCTACGGCTTCCGAGGAATCCACCGGGATCCGGCGGCGTAACGATTGCGCATCACCGCACCGGCATATAGATTCTCGACCACCGGCGCCGTACCGCCTTCGACGGTGGCACGTCCCCAAATGCGGCGGTCTACCGTCGAGAGGGATTGATGAAACGTAGAGTTGGCGCTGCGAACCTGGCCGTCATCGCCGCGATCCTCGCGCTCGTGATCACCGGTTGCACGGCGCCACAGCCGGCGCCTGCGAACCCCGACGTGCCAGTCTCGGCCAAGACACCAGGGCTCGAACCCTTGGGGTCGCTGACCGGGACCGTGCTCCTCCGACTTGAAGACCAGCGCGGAGGCGGAATCTACGGGCCATACAAACACGACGGCAGCAACAGCATCGCCGTCGACTTCAACTGCCTCGGTGCGGGGTCAGCCACGGTTACTGTCGCCGGCGTCGGCGCCCTCCCTAACCGGTGCAGCGCTTCCGGGTCAGCCTTACGTGTCATCTTCGGTGTGCAGGACGGCGTTGACTCGTTCACCGTGCAAGTCGAGGCGCCCAACA
Source organism: Leifsonia sp. McL0618 (assembly GCF_049994905.1). Classification (GTDB taxonomy): domain Bacteria; phylum Actinomycetota; class Actinomycetes; order Actinomycetales; family Microbacteriaceae; genus Diaminobutyricibacter. Next base: position 1,833,389 of record NZ_CP188258.1, read on the forward strand.
AGTTGCAGTGGTCGCTAGGGGTCACCGAGGTGAAACGATGACGACGATCTACCACGCACCGCCGGACCGGAAGGAGCCGGCAGCGAGAATGGTCTGGTCGGTGCCCGAAGGCGTGACGTGGCGTCGCGGCCGGTCGGCGCGATGGTTTGGCGCTAGCGGACCCGAGTTGAAGTGGACAAATCGGGTCGCGGAGGACGTGGAAGGGTCGATCTCCCCGCAGCGGTCGGCGCGACGAGCCCGACGACCTCGCCTGCTCTGATCGAGAACGACACGTCGGCTCGGTCATCGCGATTGGTCACTTCGCCTGGTCCCGATCAGGATGCCGACGAGCACGAGGAGGAGCAACGCGAGCCCGGCGAGCACTCCAACCAGAACAGGGGATGCTCCAGTGGCAGCGAATGCAGCGGTTATCCCCCCGACAACAGCGACAAGGCCGCCAAGCGCGGCGATGAGCGGGGCGGACGATTTGGACGGTTTCGATGACATTGTGGCCTCCTGTGGGTGTTAGACGGGGACAGCAGCGGAAAGCGACTCCTCAGCGGGGTCGCTTCCCGGACTGCACGCATCAGGTGATTGCGCTGGCGATTTGTGTTTCGATCGACTCAACGGTCCTCATGTGTTTTCCTTTCTCATTCGTCGACCCAAGCCCCATCACCTAGATGCTGAGGCTTTCGATACTTCCGTCTCGGCGAGCTCGTCGTTCGAGGGAGTGCCACGCGAGAAGGCCGACGGTCAGGGCTGCGGCCCCGCTGCAGATGGCGGCTCCCAGCGCAGACCAGAAGGCTGGCCCGGCTCCCTCGTTCGCGAGGAGTCGCCCGGCCTCTATCGCACTTGCCGGCGGAATCCAACGCAGGGTATCCGCGACGATGTCAGGAAATACTGATAACGGTGCCACTGCGCCGCATATCAGGGGCAGTACGTATTCAGCGATATTCGCGAGCAGCAGCGAGTCGCCGAATATCAGGCTAAGCGCGCCAAGGAGGAATCCCAGCCCCATCGCGCTCGCACTGGACACCACCAGCACGGCGACAATACCGACCCAGGTACAACCCGGCCGGAGTTCGCCAGCGACGGCGAGTGTCACGATGACAGTAACGACCGACGCCGCGATTCCTATCGCCATCACGGTGGACAGTCGCGCGGCCCACGCTCGCGTTCGCCCGCGGGATGCGATTGTGACGTAGGGCAGTGTCGATTCGAATCGATCATGGGCGATCAACACGTTCGCCGCGATCGCTGCATTGATCGCACCGACGCTGGCTGCGGCCGCGATAGCGTCTCCGGAGCCGACCCGAGTCGTCCCCCCACCCGAGGCGAGGGCCAGGTAGAACAAACCAGCTGCGACCGGAACGGCGCCGATTCTGATGGCGATGGTCTTCCATGATTGAAGCTCTGGTAGTGAGCGGACTGCAATCAGTAGGGCAGAAGGGAACACGTGTCTACTTTCCGGCCGTTCAGCTCAAGGCGAGGGAACCCGAAGCTCGCGCGCGTCTTAGTGCGACGCGGAGGGCCATACGAGAGCTGAATAACCACGCCAAGGAGGTCAGCCCGGAGATTGCCGACCACACAGCAGCGCTTATTAGATCGGGTTGGGTCGACGCCATGACCGCGCCGGTGAGTGGGTGGAGTAGTGCGATCGGATGCAACCAGTCGGGCAGCACGGCCAACGGGATCACAATGCCCGACATTAGCCAGACGGGAACGAGAAGGACTGGCTCGAATGTGGCAGCGGAGCGAGTCATTACGAATAATGCGGCGAGAACGCATGCCGACGCGATACAGGCGACTGTGGCCGAGATGAACGCGAGTCCCTGCGCTGTGGTCACAGCCACTGCGCCGGAAAACGCATACTGCAGACCGATACCGATCGGAGCGCCCAGCCATCCGATGAGAGCCGCTGCAGACGCGAGGCTCCCAAACACGGTCGATGGCGCCAATGTGCTCATCGCAAGGAACTCGAGGGTGCCCTGAAACCGTTGGTATCCGATGATCCCAACTGCCGTCGTCGTCGTCGCCCACATACCGGCAATCGCAGACTGCAGCCAGAGGGAGTTCGGCACACCATTGCCGGCTCCGAACGCCCCGAGAATGCGTAGGAGACCGAAACTCATGGGGGCGGCTATCGCGAGCTGTACGAAAAACGAGGTGCGCAGCAGCTGGCGGGAGTGAAACCATGCGAGCACGACGAACGAGCGCGCCCCTCGAGGTAAAGAAGGCCGTCTAGTCATCGGAGTCCTGACCAGAACGGCCTGCACCCGTGCTCAGGAGGGCGAGGTAGGCCTCCTCCAGTGTCGCGGTGCGGGTTCCGATTGTTTCGGCGCCGACCAGGACATGCCCTACCTCGGCGACTGCCGCTTCGGAGGCATTCGGGCTGGACCACGTGACGTCGACGAAAGCGCGTCCGGCGGCGGTGTGTGCGGTTGCCGTCAACACATCGGTTCGTGCGGACACAGCCGCGTGGGATTCAGCGTCGTAAATGTCGGCTCGGTAGCTTGTCACCGCGAACATTCCAGCTACGGTTGCGATCTCTTTGACCGTTCCCTCCGCGACGACTCTGCCCGCGTCGAAGATGAGAAGCCGGTCAGCGAGTTGTTCCGCCTCAGCCATGTAGTGCGTGGTCAGTAGGATTCCGCAGCCGAATTCGCGAAGGCTTTCCGCCAGCTCGCGAAGGTCACGAGCCGCTTCGGGGTCAAGACCAATGGACGGCTCATCCAGCAAGACAACTGTCGGTTCGTTGACGAGAGCCCGCGCGATATGAAGGCGTTGCCGCATGCCACGGGAGAATGACTCGACCTTGTCGTTCTGACGGTCGGCTAAGCCCACCGTCTTCAAGACCCGTTCGACGCGCGCATTGCGGCGACGACCACTCACGCCTTGCAGTTCGGCGAAGAACCGCAGGTTCTCGCGAGCGGTCGCCCGCATGTAAAAGCCACGGTCCCCGCCGAGCACAAGGCCGGTGTTTTCGCGCGCTTTGCGCGGATACCGCGCAGCGTCGACTCCCGCGACCGTGATGCTTCCCGAACTGGGCTCAAGCAAGGTCGCAGCCATTTTGACAGTCGTCGTCTTGCCCGCCCCGTTGGGCCCGAGCAAGCCCAGGATCTCCCCGCGACTCAACGTGAGGTCAAGGTTGTCAACAGCAACACGCGAACCGGATGCACTGCTGAAGACGCGAGACACGCTTTCAAAGGTCAAGGCGGTCGCGTTCATGAGTCGCCCCAGCGAAATCCATCGATGCCGAGTGGATCGGCTTCAATGGCACGGACGAGGTCCGAGCACTCGTTTGACCTCCCGATCCGGTCCAGACAAACTGCCCTGATCTTTCTGGCCGTCATCAGGCGTGACGGGGCACCCTCTTCTGCGATGAGTGCGGTCGACTCGGCCAGGACAGTCTCGGCGAGTGAGTAGTCTTCGTTGAGATAGAGGGCGTATCCGTAAATGGCGAGAGCTTCGGATACAGAGCCGACATGGTTGGCCCGCACCCATTCACAATGTTCGGCCATGAGGGCGACTGCAGCTGGCACCATATCTGACTTGCAGTAGACCTGCGCGATGTTTACAGAGATCTGCGCTGCGTAGCGTCTCCGCGCATCTTCACCCACCGTGACCAACTCGTCGGCCCGGATCAATTCATTTCCATGTCGAAGTGTCTCGAGTGCAGACTTCAAATCCCGCGACCGCGCAAGGTTCAGAGCCTGCAGGTTGAGACAGACTGCTGAAAGAACCGAGCGATCGGCTGCGGATATCAAGAAATCGTCGGCCCATTCGGAAATCTTGCGAATGGTCTCTGCGAGCTGAACGCTACCTGCGACGAGGTCGCCGCGGCGCTTGATGAGCCAGGCGGCTCTTCTCACGCCGGCCATCGCCTTGTCAGGCAGAGTCGCGTCGGGGGTTTCGCCCGCAAGCTGGAACAATCTGCCGGCCTCATCCGAACCAATCGCGGATTGCGCACTGGCGATGTACGTCAACGCACGATGCGAAAGCACTGGTCGATTCGAATCCAGAACATGGCGACCCAGCTCCGCCGCCGAATGCCATGAACCGACGAATGAGATCAGCGAATCCATGTGCGCTGCCAATTGCGTGTCCGTGAGCGTCTCCTCAGCCCACCCCTGTGACACGTCGCGAATGGTCGCGGCCAAATCGATATCTGCGCGGATGCCCATACGCTCGACCGTTCCCGCGAAGTACTCACGTGGATCCGAACTGGAGCGCACGCCTAGGTCACTTCCGTAATTGGGTGCGAAATGAGGTCTTTCGACCGGCACGTGCGGCAGCGACGCAATCAAAGCGCGGCTGTATATTGCGTTCGGCACCGAGCCGGTTGTCCTCGAAGCCTTCACGATCTTTCGGGCGACAAGAACGGGACCACTATCAATGGCAGTCAATCTGATTCCTCCGTCAGAACTTGGGTGGGGGCGGGATTCCCCGCCCCCACTATTCGGCTAGTGCTGCCAGACAGCGCTGCTGGTTCCGAATACCTGCTCGACATGAGCAATCTCTTCAACGATGTTCTTGACCGACATGACTGACCACCTCCTCTCACTTACACATACCGCGGAGTACGCGGGCTTCGGTAACCGAGTCCGCGAACTGGCATGCCAATGACGACGGTTCAGCTACCTACTAACAAGAGGTCGGCGGTGGCCGATCATTACGCGAGACGACCAAGTTCGTGCCTCTGTGTGTCCAGGCGAAGCTCCTCCCTGACCCACAGCGCCGTCCGATCCGCGCAACGCGATCGACTCGCCGTCAACTCCTCTATCGCGAGACCCGTCGGATGCATATCGCTGCGCGGCACATCGGTGGCGATCGGTGCATTTGTCAGCGTCACCGAAACCTGCGCATCCAACTACTGACATCTCGGGCGGCGACGCTGAACACAGCACACGGATTCCTAGACTCGCGGCTGAGTCTGGGGGTGCAGTACGTGAAGCTGAAGCTAACGGTGGTCAAGGGCCCTGAGGAGCGCGACGTGGTGGTCACCGCGGACGTGACGGCGACTATCGCCGACATTGCTGGATGTCTGCAGGCGGAGCGTCCGGGAGCTCCGGATGGGACCCCGCCGCTGACACTCAGAGTCGAGTTTCCGGGGCGACGGCAGGGACGGGTCCTGAACGCCGGTGCGCAGGTGCACGAGTCGAGCCTGCGCTCGGGATGCCGGGTCGAGGTGGTGACGGCGGCCGAACGGCGTGCGGGTGACGAGCGCGACGACGCACCGGCCGCCGTGGTCCGAGTACTGTCGGGCCCCGAGGCCGGTCACGAGTTCACCGTCACGCACGGCGCGAACGTCATCGGGCGCGACCCGTCTGCCGCGGTGTTCCTGACCGGAGATTCGGAAGTGTCGCGACGGCACGCATCCCTCACCGTCGAAGACACCGTGACCGTGGCCGACCTGAACTCGGCCAACGGCGTACACGTCGACGGAGCCCTGGTGCAGCGGGCGATCGTCACGGGCGCATCGCGTGTGCAGGTCGGAGGGTCGGAACTGCAGGTGGTCACGCTCCCGGCGCAGAAGCGGGCGTCGGTCGCTCACGCAGGCAGCGATTTCTCGCGTTCGCCGCGCGTCGAGCCCGCTTACCGGGGCGAGACGATCACGCTACCCGAGATTCCAGCCCCGCCGCAGCCCGCCCGGTTGCCCTTGCTCGTGCTGATCAGCCCCGTTCTGCTCGGGGTCACGATCTTCATGCTCACGCACCAGATCTTCACGCTGCTGTTCGTCGCGCTCTCGCCGCTGATCATGGTCGGCACCTGGCTCGACAACCGCATCCAGGGTTCTCGCAAGGGCAAAGCGGCCCGAGCCGGATTCGAGGATGGGCTGGCGGATGCTCGCGAACGTCTCGAACGCGCCCGCGAGCACGAGATCGCCGCGCGGAACGCCGAATCACCTGACACCGCCCGCATCGCGGAGGCGATGCGTTCGCGCTCGCCCCTTCTCTGGACCAGGACCCCGGAACACACGACGTTCATGGAGGTTCGGTTCGGCGCCGGGAGGCTGCCGTCGAGGACGAACGTGCAGGCGCCCTCGAAGAACGGCGGGGAGCTCGACGACTGGAATCGCTCACGTGACCTCGTCGACGAGTTCGCCGAGGTCGGCCCGGTGCCCGTTGCGGAGAATTTCGAGCGGGCGGGAGCGATCGGCATCGCGGGCGACGGCCTTCAGGCTCGGGATGCGGCCCGAGCGCTGGTCGTACAGCTCGCCGGCCTGCATTCTCCCGCCGATCTGGTGATCTCCGGATTCGCCGCAGGCGAGACCACCACAGACTGGGAATGGCTGAAATGGCTGCCCCATGTCGATTCGCCGTACAGCCCGGTGCGTTCGAACGGACTTGTCGCCGACTACGCGGGCGGCAGCCTTTTGCTGGCAGAGCTCGAAGGTCTGATCGCTGCGCGCCGGGCCGCCGGTTCGGGACGTGGCGAGCGGATTCGATCGCGCCTCGACGAATTGCGTCAGCTCGACGCGGCACACGGGAGCGCGGTCGAACAGCTCCCCGCGACGCCGGCGATCCTCGTGATCGTGACCCCCGAGTCCCCGGCGGATCGTTCGCGTCTGGTGGCACTGGCCAATGAGGGTCCCGACTACGGGGTGTTCGTGCTGTGGATCGCCCCGACCGTCGAGGGCCTCCCTGTGGTGTGCCGCACCTATCTCGCTGTCGAGGACACGACAGGGCGCGGGCGCGTGGGCTTCGTACGGTCCGGTCAGGACATTCCCCTCGAAACCCTCGAACGCGTCGACTCCATCGCGGCGGACACGGCAGCCAGGGCAATTGCGCCTGTCGACGACACAGGTGCCCGTGTGCTCGATGAGACAGACCTTCCACGCAACGTGCCGTTCGTCGACCTCTACGAGGGCAAGGTGACGAGCGACGCCTCCGCGATCGTGCAGCGATGGCTCAAGAACGACAGCCTGACACGCGGCTGGATCACCGGGACGCCGCGTGAGGCCGGGGGCATCCGCGCCGTTGTCGGCCAGGGGCCGACGGAGCCGTTCGCCCTCGATCTCCGAGCTCACGGCCCGCACGCACTCGTGGGCGGGACCACCGGGTCGGGCAAGAGCGAGTTCCTGCAGAGCTGGATTATGGGGATCGCTTCCGAGTATTCGCCCGACCGGGTGACCTTCCTGCTGGTCGACTACAAGGGTGGCGCCGCCTTCGCCGAGTGCGTGGACCTCCCGCACACCGTCGGGCTGGTCACCGACCTCACGCCACACCTTGTGAGACGAGCTCTGACCTCGCTGCGCGCCGAACTCAGGTATCGCGAGCAGCTGCTCAATGCCAAAGGGGCGAAAGACCTGCAGGTGCTCGAGAAGCGAAGCGATCCGGATGCGCCGCCTGCCCTCATCCTGGTCATCGACGAGTTTGCCGCGCTCGCGTCGGAGGTCCCCGAGTTCGTCGATGGCGTGATCGATGTGGCCCAGCGCGGCCGTTCGCTCGGCCTGCACCTCGTGATGGCGACGCAGCGTCCGTCGGGCGTGATCAAGGACAGCCTGCGCGCGAACACCAACCTGCGCGTCGCCCTTCGCATGGCTGACGAGGCCGACAGTTCCGATGTTCTCGGCGTGACGGACGCGGCCGGCTTCGACCCGGGCATCCCCGGCCGCGCCGCCGCGAAGCTCGGGCCTGGAAGTGTACTCGACTTCCAGACGGCATACCTGGGCGGGCGCACGGAGCAGGCCAGTGGTACGCGGGATGTGCAGGTTCAGGACCTGCCGTTCGGCCCGGGCCAGGCGTGGGCGCCCCCGGATCGCGGAGCGCGTGGCCCGCAGGGTTCCCGCGACATCGAGCGGCTCGCCATGACCATTGCGCGAGCCGCGGACGCGCGAAACCTGGACATCCCTCGTCGACCGTGGCTCGACCAGCTTCCGGACCTCGTCGACCTCGCCCTGCTTCCCGGCTCGGACGGCGGACGGATCCCGGTCGGACTGATCGACGAGCCGGAGGCGCAGCGCCAGACGCTATGCATGCTTGACCTTGACGCCGTCGGCAACGTTGCTGTGATCGGAACCGGCGGCGCGGGCAAGAGCGCTCTGCTCCGCACGATCGCGGCCAGTGCATCCGGTGCTGCCGCCGAGCATCCAGTGATCGTGCATGCGGTCGATTTCGCCGGCGGCGCGTTGAACATGCTTGAGGCTCTGCCAACCGTGTCGTCCGTCATTCCCGGCGCGGACATCGAATGCGTTACCCGGATGCTCAAGGACGTCGAGGCGACCATCGCCGAACGCTCCGCGGCCTTCGCGGAGGCGCGGGTCGCATCCTTGCCCGGGTACCGTGCGGCGACGGGCCGACCGACGCCACGGGTGCTCCTGTTGCTCGACGGTTTCGGCGGATTCCGGACCGAATATGAGTTCCGGGCCGGTGCGAATCTCTTCGACCGCTTTCTCACCGTGGCGGCAACAGGGCGTCAGCTCGGGGTGCACCTCGTGATGACGGCGGACAGGGCCGGCGCATTTCCGACGACTCTCACGGCGAACATCGGCTCGCGAATCGTTATGCGGCTGGCGGGGGAGTCGGACTACGCGGCCGCAGGTGCGGAGGCGGATGTGCTGGATGACGCGCCAGCGGGCCGCGCCGTAGTGAGCGGGCACGAGGTGCAGATCGCGGTGCCGGGCGGGAGTGCGGAGCTCGGGGTGCAGGCTGCGCGGATCGAGGCGATTGCCGCGACGTTGCGAGCGGCATCCATAACGGAGGCGAAGCCGATCGAGCGCCTCGCCTCACACATTCCTGCTTGTGACCTGCCGCCGTCCGTCGCTGGTCGCCCGACCTTGGGGGTCAGCGACGAGAGCCTGGAGCCGATCGGCATACCTGTTGACGGTCTCTTCGTGGTTACAGGCCCCTTTGGGTCCGGGCGTACCACAGCGATGACTACCGCCATCCGCGCGACAAGGGACACGCATCCGGAGCTGGAGCCCTACCTCTTGGCTAGCCGACGGAGCGCCCTGGTTGACACAACTGACTGGGTGGATGCGTCGGCCGGGCTGGACGAGGCGGAAGCCCTTGCGACGCGTCTTGCAATGATCCTGGAGCGGCCGTCGGCGGGTGATGCGGCGTCGATGCTGATCGTCGTCGAAGGCGTCGGCGACTTCGAGGGGTCGCCGGCGGAATCGCAGGTGGCGCGACTTATCAAGGCCGCACGGCGAGCAGGGGTGCCCGTCCTTGCCGAGGCGGATACGGTCACCGCGCCGTCCGCGTGGCAGCTGTTTGCGGAGCTCAAGACAGCGCGGGCAGGGCTCGTGCTGCAGCCGGAGGAGTCGGACGGGCTCGCGCTCTTCCGCACTCCGTTTCCGCGCGTCACCCGGAATGAGTTCCCGGTCGGTCGGGGCATCCTTGTCGACTCGGGAAGGGTCGTCAGGGTGCACGTTGCGTATCCCGACGATCCGGTAACCGGTTCGATCGAGTAATGATGGGTTGCTCAGCTTTCACAGTCGTGTCATGCACAATGAGAGCGTGAAAATCAGCGAGCTCTTCAAACCCACCACGTCGCTGTGGTTGAGGCTGACCTTTCTCGCTGTCGCCACCCTCATCATCGTCGGAATCATCCTTCTGCTTGTGAGCGACAACAAACCGTATCCAGCCGTCGCCGGGCTGCTCGCGTTGCTCGGGCTGGGCATCTACGCCTTCACGATCTACGGCCTCGTCGTCGAGAACCGCGGGACGGTGGGGGACCGGGCCAGAGCGATGCGGGACGGGCTGCCCGATTCTCAGTTCATCACCTGGCAGACATCCGACGGCGAGTCGCATGTGGCGACCCAGGTGACCATCGACGGGGCGACGATGTGGCGGCACGACGGTGAGACTCTGTCCGCCGCCCAGATCCTCGAACTGACGGAGGGCGCTCCCGTCAGGCAGTTGTAACCGGGTATCGTCGCCTTATGGCCACTCGACCGGACGACGATCGGGCGTCTCGCGCCGCTCGGATGGCGCTGTGGGTGTGCGTGCCCGTGCTCATCGTCGTCAGCCCGGTCGCCATCTACGGCGGGCAGATCCTCGTCGTATCGGGGGACAAGGTCACAGGGCAGGCGCTCACGATCCTCGGCGCGGTGCTGCTGGTGATGGCCGTCGTCGGTGTCATCGTCCTCATCGTCACCCGCCCGCGACGCTGACGATCAGACCGTCGGGCCCGACCCGTACCCTTCGAGCGGCGGCGCATCGCCGTGCCGGGCGAGCCGCTGGGGCTGGTAGACCTCGCTGGCGCCCGGCATGAACGCCCAGACGAAGGGCAGGAAGACGCCGAGGACGAGCATCCCTGCATCCTTGCCGAAGGCGATGCCGATACAGGGGCGGGCGGACCGCATCGCCTGGCACTCGACGACCATGCCGCAAGAAACTTAGGCTGGATGCTGTGGCAGCGAAGAAGAACCGGAGCGACTCCCGGTTGAACGTCGCCCGCTACCAGGTCGACCGGCTCGCCGGCGTCGAGCATCCGGGCAGTGACAGCGACGACGACGAAACGAACACGTCGGGCCAGGCAACAATGGACCAGCGAACGCAGTACGTCGAGATCTCGATCGCCCAGGCGATGCGCAGGGGAGACTTCGACAACCTGCCCGGCGCAGGCAAACCGTTGCGGAACCTGCACGAGATCCACGATCCGAACTGGTGGATCCGCAAGAAGATCGAACGGGAGAGCCTGACTGGGCTCGGCCCTCCTGCGCTGACGCTCCGCACCGAGGATGCGAACCTCGAGGAACGCATGGACGCCGCACCATCCGAGAGCGCCGTCAGAGAACTGCTCGAAGACTTCAACCTGCGGGTCGTCGAGGCCAGACGTCAGCTCCAGGGCGGGCCGCCCGTGGTCACGCCGGTTCGCGATGTCGACGCGGAAGTCGTGGCATGGCGTGAGAGGCGGGAGCGCCGCTACAGGGACGGGGCCGAGGCTCGTGAGCGGGAGGCCGCCGAACGCGCTGCGATGACGTGGCGCCAGCGCCGCCGCGCACGACGGCGGGGCTGAGCGACTGCTACGCCGTCTGCTGGAATTCGGCGAAATAGGTGATGTGGCAGCCGTCGCCTCCGCACTCCACGCAGGCCAGCACCTCGGTGCCGTCCTGGTCGGGGTCGGCACCCGTGCCGTCACACCGTTCGCAGATGATCAACGTCTTCATGGCACCGATTGTGCGCTCGCACCGGCGATCCCGTCGGAGGCCGGACGGTGTGTCGGGAGTCGTCGTGTCCACCCCTTGCCGTGGGGCTGTGGAGCGCGTACGGTCGCTCTCCAGCACCTTCACAATCGGATGGACGGACCCCGCGATGTCGACACTCATGATCTTCGGCTTCGACAAAGAAGCAGACGCCACTGTGGCATTCGACAAGGTGCTCGAACTGCATCGAATCGCCCTCCTCCGACTGGCAGACGCCGCCTGGATCGCGGTCGGCAGGGATGGCCATATCGAATTGAGGAGCGCGCCCCACGACCCGGCCGCACCCCTCGACGTGACCGAGGCTGCTGCCTTCGGCCAGATTCTCGGCGCGCTCGTCACTACCCCGGTCGCAGGGTTTGCCGTCGGGGGCACGATAGGCGCGGTGTTCGAGACGATGGAGTCGAGCGACGACACGGTCGACGGGGACGTGCGCAAACAGATCGCGAAGGCACTGCGCCCCGGACGGTGGGCCGTCGTGGTCTACGCCACCCAGGTAGCCCTCGGCGAGGTCCGCAAACAGTTCGACACGATGGGCGGCACTCTGGTCACGCTGGAGATCGGGGAATCGGCGCAGGCCGAACTCGCCCGCGACGGCGGTGTCGAAGTCTGACACCAGCACCAGGCACAGCGTTAGACTGCGCGTCATGAGCCAGGTCGAAGCAGGAATCGTCTCCTACACGCTTTCGAGCGACTACTACGCGCAGGTCGGTGCCGACTTCGACACGGAAGCGGTCGACGATGCGATACTCGCAGAACTGAACCGCATGCTGCCGCTCGGCATCGTCGTCGAACGCAACGGCCGCATCCTCGCCGATGAGGACAAGGAGCGCGAGGCGCGGTCGATCGATTGGCCTGCGCTCCTGAAGCGCATCGACGTGGACCAGATCCTCGCCGAGCACGGCCGCTGACTCCAGCGCGTCAGAGGTCCAGCGAGTCGCCCGGTTCGAGCGGGAAGAACTCGCCGCCGTTCTCTTCCGTCGCCCATGCGATGCGCGCGTTTGACATGTCTTTGCCGCCGCGCGAGAGCACCATCTCGTGAGTGGGGAAGCTCCGCTTCGGTTTCACTGCGAGCACGTAGTCGATGGTTTCGGCGATCTTGAGCCAGGGTGCGCCCGCGGGCACGGCAAGGACATCCACATCGACTCCCTCGGGAATCGTGAAGGAGTCGCCGGCGTAGTAGAGCTCGTCGTTGATGAGTACGCCGAGGTTGTCGACCACCGGGATGCTCGAGTGGATGACGGCGTGCCGGCCACCGAAGAAGCGGAGCGTGAACGGCTCGGCCGTCACGACATCCCCCGCGTTGACGACGGTCACGTCGATGCCGGTGGCGGCGGATGCGACGCCCGCGGGCCCGTAGATCGGGATGCCCGGGTTCATGTCGAGGATGCGCCCCAGCTGTTCCGGCGTCCAGTGGTCGGCGTGCTCGTGCGTGATGACGACGGCCACGGCCCCTGCGGTGTCCGTGAGTGGTGTCGTGAATGATCCGGGGTCGAGGAAGAGCTTTTTTCCGGCTTCTTCGAGGATCAGGGCGGCGTGCTCGAGTTTCGTCAGCTTCATGGTTTGAGCAAACACCCATCCACCCTCTCGTGCAAATCTTGAGGAATATACCCCCTAGGGGTACTGTTGAAGCGTGGATATGAACGAGATGACCCACGCGACGCACGAATCCGCGCACGATCATGCTGCCCACGGCGACCATGACCCGCACGCGGAACACGGGTCGCACGCCGACCATTCGGCCCACGACCCAGCTGTGTTCCGCCGCAAGTTCTGGGTGTCCCTGGCGCTGACGATCCCGACGCTCGTCTTCTCTCGCGGGCTCCAGGAGATCCTCGGAATCGACGGGCCTCGATTCCCCGGCAGCCAATACATTCCGGCGATCTTCGGCGTCGCGATCTTCCTCTACGGCGGTATGGTCTTCCTTCGCGGGGCTGTGGCGGAACTCCGCGACCGGCAGCCGGGCATGATGACCCTGATCTCGCTCGCGATCGTCGTGGCGTTCGGCTACAGCCTGGCCGTGACTTTCGGACTGTCCGGAATGGACTTCTGGTGGGAGCTGGCGACGCTGATCACGATCATGCTGCTCGGGCACTGGATCGAGATGTCGGCCGTCATGGGTGCGCAGGACGCGCTCGGGCAGCTGGCCAAGCTACTGCCCGACGAAGCCGAACGCATGCTCGGCGGACCGGGCACCGAACGCCTCGAGACCGTGCCGGTTAGTGCACTCTCGATCGGCGACCTGGTGCGTGTTCGCCCGGGCTCCAGCGTGCCCGTCGACGGCGAGATCGTGGAGGGCGCATCCGACCTCGACGAATCGCTGCTGACGGGTGAGTCGAAGCCGGTGTCACGGTCGGCGGGCGAGAACGTGGTCGCGGGGAGCATCTCCGGCAGCGGCTCGCTGGTGGTGCGCGTCACGAAACTCGGCGGCGACACGGCACTGGCGGGCATCATGCGCCTGGTCTCCGATGCCCAGGCGAGCAAGTCGAAGACGCAGGTGCTGGCCGACCGTGCTGCGGCATGGCTCTTCTACGTCGCGCTGGGGGCGGCATCCCTCACGCTCGTCGTCTGGACCATCCTCGCCCCGGGCGATCCGGCCTTCGTGCTCGAGCGCGTCGTCACTGTGCTCGTCATCGCCTGCCCGCACGCCCTCGGCCTGGCCATCCCGCTCGTCGCACAGATCTCGACGGTGCTGGGGGCACGGAACGGCCTGCTCATACGTGACAGGCACGCGATGGAGGATGCCCGCCTCATCGATGTCGTGCTGTTCGACAAGACCGGAACGCTCACCGAAGGGCGCCAGGGTGTCGTCGCCGTGGTGGCCGCCGAAGGGGAGAGCGAAGACGATGTGCTGGCGCTCGCCGCGTCCGTCGAGGCTCCGGCCGAGCATCCGATCGGTCGTGCCATCGTCGCGGAAGCGCGCGACCGCGGCATTGCAGTCGTGCGCGCGGCAGCGTTCGAGGCTCTTGCCGGGCGAGGCGTCTCGGCGGTGGTCGACGGCGCGCCGGTGGTCGTGGCCGCCCCGCGCGTGCTCACCGAGCGCCGGCTCACCCCGACCGCCGAACTCGTCAATGCCGCCCTGGATGCTGCCCGCGATGCCCGGACTGTGGTGTTCGTCCTTCGCGGTGACGAGGTCGTCGGGCTCATCGCCCTCGCCGACGTCGTGCGCCCGGAATCCGTGGAAGCCGTGAAAACCCTGCGCGCAAGGGGAGTTCGGGTAGCGATGCTGACCGGCGACTCGTGGGACGTGGGAAACGCCGTGGCGCGCCAGCTGGGGATCGACGAGGTCTTCGCCGAAGTGCTCCCCGGCGACAAGTCCGGCGCCGTGGCGCAGCTCCAGCGCGACGGATCCCGTGTGGCGATGGTCGGCGACGGGGTCAATGACGCGCCTGCGCTGGCACAAGCGGATGTCGGCATCGCGATCGGTGCGGGGACGGATGTGGCGATCGAGTCCGCGGGGATCGTGCTCGCGTCGAGCGATCCGCGCGGGGTGGCGAAAGTCATCAGGCTTTCGCGGGCGACGTATCGCAAGATGCTGCAGAACCTCGCGTGGGCGACCGGCTACAACGTGATCGCGATCCCTCTCGCCGCCGGCGTCACGATCGGGCTCGGGTTCGTCGTATCGCCGGCCCTCGGCGCCGTGCTGATGTCAGGGTCGACCATCGTCGTCGCACTGAACGCCCAGCTGCTCCGCCGCACGAAGCTCGACTGAGCGCGGCGCGCCGAACGGATGGTCTACCGAGGCGTGAGGGCAACGGCGGCGCTGTCCGACATAATCGTGGACTATGGCCGTCCCACCCCTCACCGTCGTCGTGGCGATCAACCCGCAGGCGTCGTTCGGGAAGCGTCGCGAAGTCGGGCCGCGCGTCGTCGAACGGCTTCGCGAGGTCGGCCACACGGTCATCGCCCTGGCGGAACCGAATGTGGAATTGCTGCGCCGTGAGACCATCCGCGCGGTCGAGGCGGGCGCCGACGCGCTCGTCGTTGTGGGCGGTGACGGGATGGTCAGCCTCGGCACCAACATCGTGGCGCAGACCGACATCCCGCTCGGAATTGTTCCGAGCGGAACCGGCAACGACCTCGCTGCCGGGCTCGGCATCCGGATCGACGACACGGATGCCGCCACCGACCAGCTGATCGCAGCTCTCGGAAAGCCTCCGCGCATCATCGACGCCGGCCTCGTCAGGCACGGTGAGCTGTCGACCTGGTTCGCGAGCGTGCTCTCGGCCGGCTTCGACGCGATCGTCAACGAACGAGCGAACCTCATGACGCGGCCGCGTGGACGTTCGCGCTACATCTTCGCCATGCTGCGCGAACTCGCGACGATGAAGCCGATCGAGTATGAGATCGAGGCGGATGGTGTCGTCTCGCGTCGGAGCGCGTTGCTCATCTCGGTCGCGAACAACGTCTCGCTCGGTGGCGGTATGCACATCGTCCCGCACGCGGAGCTCGACGACGGCTATCTCGACCTGTTCGTCGTGGCGCCCATGTCGCGGCTGGCCTTCCTGCGCGTTTTCCCGAAAGTATTCCAGGGCACGCATACGACGCTTCCCCAGGTCTCGTTCCAGCGGGTGCGCTCGGTGAAGCTCAGTGCGGATGGGGTGGTCGCCTACGCGGACGGCGAACGTGTCGGCGTGCTTCCCGTTGAAATCTCGCTGGTCCCGGCGTCGCTGCGCATGCTCGTCTGAGCGCTCCCTGCCTTCCGGGGGGTCTCTCGGTTTGGTCGCCGCCCCGGGCGTATGGCATACTCGATGAGTTGCAAAGCGGCCCCATCGTTTAGCGGCCTAGGACGTCGCCCTCTCACGGCGGTAACGCGGGTTCAAATCCCGCTGGGGTCACCAACAGCCCGGATACCAGTCAATCACTGGTGTCCGGGCATTTTCATTTCGTCGTGGCCGAGTCAGTGAATCTGCTCCGTGGCAACACTTTGGCAGCGATCGCATCAGCGTCCGGGTCACCATCGAAGGCTCCTCAAAAGGTACTTTGCGTACACAATGTCCTTAAGCGCCAGTATTACCTCATGGACACACTCACCAGCGAGGTCTCGGCGCGCGAGCTGCGCGGTCATCTAGCGGACGTGCTCGGACGCGCAATGTACGGCGGCGAGCGCGTTGGAGTAACGCGCAACGGAAAGCTCGCTGCCGTAGTGGTCAGCGAAGCACTCGAGGCATTTGAGATGGCCCAGGAGGTCGAGGCCTACCGCAACGCGAAGGCTGAAGACGACGGCGGCCGCGTGAGCTTGGACGAACTGCGTAGCGACCTCGATTCGTGACATACAGGATCGACTTCACGACGGCAGCTACACGGCAGATCAAGAAGCTTCCGCGCGCGGCCTGCGAACGCATCCTCCAGCTCGTCGAAAAACTGGGTGGTTTAAGCTCCGACTCGTGACCGACAGCATTCTGATGATCCAGATCAACGCAAGCCCGGAGCGTGTGTACGCAACCCTCGCGGATCTGAACGGCTACCGGGATTGGCTTTCCCGCTCGCGCACCACCGCCGAGCGGAACCAACCGGTCGGAACGGGTGCGAGCTACATCGACGCGAGCCTGATCGGTACTGCGCAAGGCGTAGTACTCCAGTGCGAGCCTGACCGACTCCTGGTCTTCCACCAGGCCGCCGCCCCCCGTCGGTCCGGAGGCAGCAGGATTGCGATCACCAGCCGATACGAGTTGATGCCGATCGACGGCGGAACTCGGGTTCTCCGAACCGGCACGATCCTAACCAGCGGGCTGATCACAGCAGCGCATGTCATGGTCGTCGCGGCCGTCAAATCCGAGAATCGTCGCACCCTACGAGCGCTCAAGGACTTTCTCGAGCGGTTGCCAGGGGACGTGCGCCAGATCGAGTAATCCCAGTGGGTTGCTCGGCTGACCTGGACCGAGGCGATCCGATAGGATCGAATTCGCGAAGGGGAGTATCCCGAACGGCCCGCCGAGGGCCCGCGCCGTGAACGTCATCACGGATCGTCCACACGATCCCGGGCACGGCGGCATCCGAACTGGTGGATGCGGGAGAGACTTTCGGGCCGTTTCCGGCACCCTTCGAAAGGTTTTCCGTGGAGCTCGCTCTTCCCGCATGGTTCGAGATCGGATCAGCGATCGTGCTGGTCCTGATCCTGCTCGCCGATCTGCTGATCGTCGTCAAGCGCCCGCACATCCCGAGTCCGCGGGAGTCCACACTCTGGGTGGTCTTCTACATCGCGCTCGCGCTCGTGTTCGCTTTGCTGATGTACCTCATCGGCGACGCAGAGCACGCCGGGCAGTTCCTTGCCGGATGGCTGACGGAGTACAGCCTGAGCATCGACAACCTGTTCGTGTTCGTGCTGATCATGTCGCGCTTCGCGGTGCCCAGGAAGAACCAGCAGGAAGTCCTGATGGTCGGCATCCTGATCGCGCTCGTGTTCCGCGGCGTCTTCATCGTTCTGGGCGCCCAGCTCATCGAGAGCTTCAGCTGGATTTTCTACTTCTTCGGCGCGTTCCTGCTCTACACGGCCGTCCACCAGGCGTTCAGCTCACACGAGGCCGACCGGGACGAGGAGAACGCCTTCGTCCGGTTCATGCGCAAGCGACTGAAGGTGTCGAATCAGTACGAGGGGTTCAAACTGCGCACCACCGTGGGCGGCAGCCGCATGTTCACGCCGCTGATCATCGTCTTCCTTGCGCTGGGCACGACCGACCTGCTCTTCGCACTCGATTCGATCCCCGCGATCTTCGGCATCACGACGAGCCCGTTCATCGTGTTCGCAGCGAACGTGTTCGCGCTCATGGGGCTCCGTCAGCTCTACTTCCTGCTCGGCCATCTGCTCGACCGACTCGAATACCTCAAATACGGCATCGCGTTCATCCTCTTCTTCATCGGCCTGAAGCTCGTCTTCCACGCGCTCCACACGAACGAGGTGTCGTTCATCAACGGGGGACATCCAGTGGAATGGGCACCCGAGATCAGCACGTGGACTTCGCTCGCTGTCATCCTCATCTCAATGGCTGTCGCTACGATTGCAAGCCTGGTGAAACTCCGTATCACCGGTGTCAGCGTCGCCGAAGCCATGCATGGCGACGACGCGGCCGATGAGACGGCTGACGAGGAGAACACGGGTCGATGACCGCCATCTCGCGCGTTTGGGCACGGACGGACGTCGGCCGAGTGCGCGCGCTCAACGAGGACTCCTTCATCGCGCGACCCCCACTCTTCCTCGTGGCGGACGGGCTGGGCGGGCATGCGCGCGGCGATGCGGCCAGCCAGGCGGCCATCCGCATCTTCGACGAGGCGTTCCCTGAGGGCGCGCCGGCGCATCCGGATGCCGTGCTCGCGGCGATCGCCGACGCGAACGCCGCAGTGCGCGCCCTTTCGCTCCCGGACGACATCGGCGCCGCGGTCGCCGGCACCACCCTGGTGGGTCTCGTCGAGGTCGTCACCGACAGTGGTCCCGCCTTGCTGGGGATCAACGTCGGCGATTCGCGGCTGTACGGCTGGGATGGCCGAACACTCGCGCAGCTGAGTGTCGACCACTCGGCGGTGCAGGAGCTGTTTGAGGCGGGGCTCATCACGGCATCGCAGATGGACTCGCATCCCGAGCGCAACATCATCACGCGCGCGCTCGGCGCGGAGGACGATGTCGACGCGGACACGTGGACCGTCCCGGCCTCAGACGGGCACACCTTCCTGGTCTGCTCCGATGGGCTGACCCGGGAACTGACAGACGATGAGATCGCCCGCATCCTCGCTGACGCGCTGGCCGACCCGTCGACCGACCCGGCCCGCGAACTCGTCGACGCCGCCGTCGCCGCAGGTGGGCGCGACAATGTAACGGTCATCGTCGTGGGTACGCAGGGCTGAGGCGGGCCGGTGATAAACTGCCCACGTGCTGTACGGTCTGCTTCTCCTTAGCTGCCGCGACGAGTCCTGATCTGAGGCCTCACTCGTCGCGGAGTTTGTCGTTGGCTGACCACCAAGCAAGCAAGGAGCAATCGCAGACATGAGCAATATCGTCCAGACAAGCGCGACCGAAACGACGCGTACCCCCCTCACCCTCGCTGAGAAGGTGTGGCGCGACCACCGCGTGGTCAAGGGCGAAGACGGTTCGCCCGACCTGATCTACATCGACCTGCACCTGGTGCACGAAGTGACCAGCCCGCAGGCATTCGACGGACTGCGGATGGCGGGCAGGCCGGTGCGTCGCCCCGACCTCACGATCGCCACCGAAGACCACAACACGCCGACCATCGGCATCGACCGGCCCATCGC
Organism: Leifsonia sp. McL0618; assembly: GCF_049994905.1. Classification (GTDB taxonomy): domain Bacteria; phylum Actinomycetota; class Actinomycetes; order Actinomycetales; family Microbacteriaceae; genus Diaminobutyricibacter. The sequence goes on from NZ_CP188258.1 coordinate 1,852,764, forward strand.
CGACCTGACGAGCCGCACCCAGATCGAGACACTCCGGCGCAACGCCGAGGAGTTCGGCATCCGCCTGCACTCGCTCGGCGACATCGAGCAGGGAATCGTGCACGTCGTCGGCCCGCAGCTCGGGCTGACCATGCCCGGCATCACCGTGGTCTGCGGTGACTCCCACACCTCGACCCACGGCGCATTCGGCGCGATGGCGTTCGGCATCGGCACCAGCGAGGTCGAGCACGTGATGGCGACCCAGACGCTGCCACTGAAGCCGTTCAAGACGATGGCGATCACGGTCGAGGGCGAGCTGCGCCCGGGAGTGACGGCCAAGGACATCATCCTTGCCGTCATCGCGAAGATCGGCACCGGCGGCGGACAGGGCTACGTGCTCGAGTACCGCGGCAGCGCCATCCGCGCACTCTCCATGGAGGGGCGGATGACGATCTGCAACATGTCGATCGAGGCCGGCGCACGCGCGGGCATGGTCGCGCCCGACCAGACGACCTTCGACTACCTGGAGGGCCGCCCGCATGCTCCGCACGGACAGGACTGGGTCGACGCCCTCGAGTACTGGAAGACTCTCGCCACCGACGACGATGCGGTCTTCGACGCCGAGGTGTTCCTCGACGCGAACGAGCTCGAACCCTTTGTGACGTGGGGCACCAACCCGGGCCAGGGCGTTTCGCTGAGCGAGTCCGTTCCGGACCCGGCAGCGATCGCCGACCCGAACGAGCGTGCGGCCGCCGAGCGGGCGCTCGAATACATGGCTCTCGAGGCGGGCACGCCGATGAAGGCGATCCCGGTGGATGCCGTCTTCATGGGTTCCTGCACCAACAGCCGGATCGAAGACCTGCGGGCCTTCGCTTCCGTGATCAAGGGTCACAAGAAGGCCGACGGTGTCCGCGTCATGGTCGTGCCGGGGAGCGCTCGCGTTCGCATCGAAGCCGAGGCGGAGGGAATCGACAAGATCGTCGAAGAGTTCGGCGCGGAATGGCGATTCGCCGGGTGCTCGATGTGCCTCGGAATGAACCCCGACCAGTTGGCGCCGGGCGAACGGTGCGCATCCACCTCGAACCGCAATTTCGAAGGCAGGCAGGGCAAGGGCGGACGTACGCACCTGGTGTCGCCGGTGGTCGCTGCGGCCACCGCGATCCGGGGAACCCTTTCCGGCCCGTGGGACCTCGAGGGTGACGAAGGTGGCGACTCGCCGCAGAATGGCTTCACGAATTCGCACGCAGGAGAGAAGGTGAACGCCTGATGGACAAGATCTCGACCCTGACAGGTGTCGCTGTTCCGCTCAAGCGGTCGAACGTCGACACCGACCAGATCATCCCAGCCGTCTTCCTGAAACGCGTCACGAAGACCGGCTTCGACGACGCGCTCTTCTACGCCTGGCGCCAGGACCCGGACTTCGTGCTCAACCAGGAGCCCTATCGCGCCGGCAAGATCCTCATCGCCGGGCAGGACTTCGGAACGGGTTCGTCGCGGGAACACGCCGTGTGGGCACTGCGGGACTATGGTTTCACCGCCGTGCTCAGCCCGCGCTTCGGGGACATCTTCCGCGGCAACTCGGGCAAGCAGGGACTGCTCACCGGGCAGATCACCGAAGCGGATGCCGAGCGACTGTGGGCGGCGATCGAAGCGAATCCGGGAATAGATGCCACCGTCGATCTGGTTGCCAAGACTGCGAGCATCAGTGACCTCACGGTTTCATTTGAGATCGATGATTACACTAGGTGGCGGTTGCTCGAAGGCCTGGACGACATAGGCCTGACCCTGCGTGACGAAGCGCACATCACAGAATTCGAAGCCCGCCGCGAGAGCTGGCGGCCCAAAACGTTACCGGTGAAAACGCAGTGAACTCACTTCTTCAGGACGCACAAGCCGCAGGGGCGCATGTGGGACTCAAAGGCGATCGGATCACGATCAACGGAGGGATCCCGCTCCGCGGCCGAATCGAACTGAAGGGTGCGAAGAACCTCGTCACCAAGGCGATGGTCGCGGCGCTGCTGGGTGAGGGCCCGAGTGTTCTGCGCGACGTTCCCGATATCAGCGACGTCCGTGTCGTGCGTGGGCTGCTCGAGATCCACGGCGTCAAGGTGACCGACGGCACTGACGAAGGCGAGCTCATCCTCGACCCGAGCAACGTCGAGATCGCCCACATGGCCGACATCGACGCGCACGCGGGTTCCAGCCGCATCCCGATCCTGTTCTGCGGGCCGCTGCTGCACCGTCTGGGCGAGGCGTTCATCCCCGACCTGGGCGGCTGCCGTATCGGCGACCGCCCCATCGACTACCACCTCGAGGTGCTGCGCAAGTTCGGAGCGATCGTCGACAAGCTCCCGAGCGGCATCCGTATGACCGCACCGAACGGGCTTCACGGCGCGAAGGTCGAGCTCCCGTACCCCAGCGTCGGCGCGACCGAGCAGGTGCTGCTCACCGCCGTTCGTGCCGAGGGCATCACCGAACTCAAGGGCGCTGCGATCGAGCCCGAGATCATGGATCTCATCAACATCCTCCAGAAGATGGGGGCGATCATCACGGTCGACACCGACCGCGTGATCCGCATCGAGGGCGTCGACCACCTCGTGGGCTACAGCCACACCGCACTCTTCGACCGCAACGAGGCCGCCAGCTGGGCCGCAGCGGCCCTCGCCACCAGCGGGGACATCTTCGTCGGTGGCGCCCGCCAGCCCGAGATGCTGACCTTCCTGAACGTGTTCCGCAAGGTCGGTGGTGCTTTCGAGATCCACGACGACGGCATCCGCTTCTACCACCCGGGTGGTGAGCTCAAGCCGGTCGTGATCGAGACGGATGTGCACCCCGGCTTCATGACGGACTGGCAGCAGCCGCTCGTCGTCGCCCTCACCAAGGCGAACGGCGTGTCGATCGTGCACGAGACCGTCTACGAGCAGCGTTTCGGCTTCGTCGACGCGCTCGTCGAGATGGGCGCGACCATCCAGATCCACAAGGAGTGCCTCGGCGGCCACCCGTGCCGTTTCGGGCAGCGCAACTTCAATCACTCCGCGGTGATCACCGGTCCCACTCGCCTTCACGGCGCGGACATCGAGGTTCCCGACCTGCGCGGCGGATTCAGCCACCTGGTCGCAGCGCTCAGCGCCGAAGGCACCTCGACCGTAAGCAACGTCGGCATCATCAGCCGCGGATACGAGAACTTCATCACCAAGCTCGAGCTGCTGGGAGCCGACTTCGTTCTCGAAGGATAATAGGTTCGTGCCCGAACCGTCTTCAGAGCAGAAGCCTGCCGCCCAACCGTCATCCACCGAGCCGTCTGTCACAACAAAGCCCCTGAAAAAGCCGCGCTCGGAGAGGGCGCGACCCTCGATCTTCTGGGTGCTCGCGGGGCTCGTCCTTCCGATCATCGGGCTCATGGCGCGCTTCACGGTCACGGACCGGCAGAAGTTCCCGCGCACCGGCGCCTATGTCGTGGCGCCGAACCATTACACCGAGATCGATCCGGTGATGGTGGGCGCCGTCGTGTGGAAGCTCGGCCGCCTGCCGCGGTTCCTCGCGAAGGGCAGCCTGTTCCGGGTCCCGGTGGTGGGCTGGGTCCTGCGGAAGTCAGGGCAGATCCCCGTCGAACGCAGCAACGCGCGCGGAAACGCCTCGCTCATGGCGGCGGAGAAGCTGGTGGATGCCGGCGGGCTCGTCATCATCTATCCCGAAGGCTCGCTGACACGCGACCCCGACCTGTGGCCGATGCGCGGCAAGACGGGAGCTGCGCGGATGGCGATCGAACACGACATCCCCGTGATCCCCGTCGCCCACTGGGGTACGCAGCAGGTCATGGCGAGGTATTCGAAGAAGATCAGCTTCTTCCCGCCCAAGAAGATCGCCGTCAAGATCGGCGACCCGGTCGACCTCTCGGCATTCCGCGGCCGCAACCTCGATGCAGCCACGCTCAACGAGGCGACGACCGTGATCATGGACAGCATCACCGCCCTGCTCGCCGACCTGCGCGGCGAGGAGCCCCCGGCACAGCGCTGGAATCCCGCCGAGCACGATCAGAAGGAGACCGGCCGCTTTGAAGGCTAGCGATAAGAAGGTCGTTCCTCCCCGCCGCGTCGCCGTCCTCGGTGCAGGAAGCTGGGGCACCACCTTCGCGAAGATCCTCGCGGACGGCGGGGCCGACGTCGTGCTGTGGGCACGCCGCCCGGAGCTCGCCCGGGAGATCACCGAGGGCCGCCGCAACAGCGACTACCTGCCCGGTATCAACCTGCCGCGCAACCTGCGATCGACATCCCGCCTCGCAGAGGCGCTCACGGGAGCCGAGCAGGTGTACGTGTCGATCCCCAGCCAGTCGCTGCGGGACAATCTCGCCGCCATCGCTCCGCACCTGGGCCCGTCCACGGTCGTCGTCAGCCTGATGAAGGGTGTCGAGAAGGGCACTGGGCTCCGCATGAGCGAAGTGATCGCCCAGGGCCTCCCCATTGATGAGAACCTGATCGCCGTGGCCTCTGGGCCGAACCTTGCGCTGGAGATCGCGAAGGAACAGCCGACGGCCGCGGTGGTCTCCTCGGCCAGCCTGGAAACAGCGCAGGCGGTTGCGATGGCCGCGACGAACCGCTACTTCCGCAGCTTCGTCAACACTGACGTGATCGGTACGGAGTTCGGCGGTGTGCTGAAGAACCTGATCGCTGTCGCGATCGGAATCGTCGACGGCGTCGGGTACGGCGAGAACACGAAGGCCTCGATCATCACACGGGGCCTGGTCGAGATGACCGATTTCGCTGTCGCCTACGGCGCCAAGGCGGAGACGCTCGCCGGTCTGGCAGGTCTCGGCGACCTCATCGCGACCTGCGAGTCGTCGCTGTCCCGCAACAACACCGCGGGAAGGCTGCTCGGCCAGGGCTACAGCTTCACGGAGGTCGTGAAGCAGATGAACCAGACCGCTGAGGGTCTCGCATCCGTCGCGCCCATCCTCACGCTCGCCGAGGCGCGCGGCGTCGAGATGCCCATCGTGCGGCAGGTGAGCCAGGTGCTCGCCGGTACGCTCGAACCGAAAGACATCGCACCGCATCTCACCACGGATTCGGACGAACCCCAGGGTGAAAGGACCATGGATGACGGACAAACTCGTAGTCGCTCTTCTGTTTGGGGGTCGTTCAAGCGAGCATTCGATCAGCTGCGCGACAGCGGCGGGAGTGCTCGCCGCGATTGATCGCGAGCGATACGACGTCATCCCGGTGGGCATCACGAAGTCCGGTGCCTTCACCCTTCAGCCGGACGATGCGGCGTTCTTCGCGCTGAATCCCGAAGCGATGCCTGTCGTGCCTGACAACGGCACCCGTTTGCACTGGCCGGAGAGCGCTGAGACACGCGAACTCACCGTGACGGAGGCGGACGGCACCCGGCGCTCGCTCGGCGACGTCGATCTGGTCTTCCCGATCCTGCACGGTCCGTGGGGCGAGGACGGCACGATCCAAGGGATGCTCGAGCTCGTCGACCTGCCGTATGTCGGCAGCGGGGTGCTGGCGAGCGCGCTCGGAATGGACAAGCACTTCACCAAGACGGTGCTGCAGCATGCCGGGATTCCCGTTGCGCCCTGGCGAACCGTCTCTGCGTACGAATGGGCGGCAGACCGGGATACCGTCCGGGCCTCGGTCGCCGAGCTCGGCCTGCCGGTGTTCGTCAAGCCGGCCCGCGCCGGCTCCAGCGTCGGCGTCAGCAAGGTCTCCGAGCCCGCGGAACTCGATGGGGCGCTCGCGATCGCTTTCGCAGAAGACGACAAGGTGCTGGTCGAGACCAGCCTCGTCGGACGCGAAGTCGAGGTCGCTGTGCTCGGAGGTCGCCCGGGTGAGGCGACCCGCGCATCCGTCGCCGGTGAGATCGTGATGACAGGGCGCGAGTTCTACGACTTCGCGGCGAAATACCTCGATGCACCCGGCATCGACCTCGTGTGCCCGGCCGATCTCACGGGCGACGAGCTGGCGACGATGCAGGGACTGGCGATCCGCGCTTTCGACGCCATCGGGGGAGAAGGCCTGGCCCGAGTGGACTTCTTTCTCACCGCCGACGGTTTTGTGATCAACGAGATCAACACGATGCCCGGCTTCACGCCGATTTCGATGTTCCCGCGCTGCTGGCAGGAGTCCGGGCTGAGCTACCCGGCGCTCATCGACGAGCTGATCGCCGTCGCATTGGCACGCGCCGCCGCCTGAGCGCCGGCGTCTACTTCGACGGCGCCGGACCTGGCGTAGCGGTCGACGTCTCGGTGTCGAGCGTGTCCAGGCATTTCTGGGTCTGCTGGATGTTGGAGATCGCGCTCGCGAACTCGGGAAGCACGGCTGCATCGGACACGCCGTTCACGTGGTCGATGACGACCTCTGTCGCCGGCGTGCGGCCGAAGGTCTGGTAGACGATGGTCTTCGCGGCCGGATCGGTCATGAGCACCCAGTCGATGCCGTTGACGTTCACGCACGGTTTCGTCGTCGGTCCGATCGGTGGCACGCCGCACCTCAGCAGCACCACGGCCGGGTCACCCCAGGCGCCCGTCGCCTGGGCGTCGGTCTCGCGTTTCTGCGCCCCGGCGACCGTGTCGGGGAGGCGCACGGAGACCTCGGCGCAGCCGGGATTGTTGGCGTCGGCGGCAGGGTCGAGAGAGACGATCGGCGCGCATCCCGTGAGAACCAGCCCTGCGCCGGCGAGGATGACCGCGAGCAGGGCGGCGGGACGAAGTGACATCGCATTCAGGCTACCGTTTGATGCATGACGATGGCTGGGAGCACGGACCCCGACGGCACCCTCGGGTCGGTGCACGAACGCGAGACCCTGCGCAGGATCTTCCCTCGCCTGCCCGAATCGTCTGTCACCCTGGTCGGCCCTGGCGATGATGCGGCCGTGCTCGCCGCCCCGGACGGCCGATATGTCGTGACCACCGACATGATGGTGCACGGGCCGGACTTCCGGTGGGGCTGGTCCGCGCCGTACGACCTGGGCTGGAAAGCCGCGGCGACGAACCTGTCGGACATCGCGGCGATGGGCGCTGTGCCGACCGCCCTCGTCGTGGCGATCGCCGCACCCGCCGACACAAGGGTCTCCGACCTCGAGGCGATCGCCGACGGTTTACGTGAGGCCTGCGCTGCCCTTGCTCCTGGCTGCGGTGTGGTCGGCGGCGACCTCTCCGTGTCCAGCACATTCACGATCGCCGTCACAGCGTTCGGCGACCTCGAAGGGCGCACCCCCGTGCTTCGCGACGGCGCGCGGGTCGGGGATGTCGTCGCAGTCTCGGGTGCGCTCGGGGCCGCAGGCGAAGGGCTCAGGATGCTCTTCCGGTCGGCTGTGGACGCGCACGGCGTACCCAGCCCGGAGCGGGCGGCGGAACTGCGCCGCGATCACTCAGAGGTGATCTTCGCTCAGCTGCGACCGCATCCGCCGATCGCCGACGGCCCGCTCGCCGCAGGCGCGGGCGCGACGTCGATGCTCGACCTCAGCGACGGGCTCGCCCTCGACGCCCGCCGGGTCGCCGATGCGAGCGGTGTCGCGATCGCGATCGACTCGTCGGCTCTCGGCGCAGATCCCCGTGCCGCGCTTGCCAGTGGCGAAGACCACAGTCTCCTGGCGACCTTCGCGCCCGGCGTCGGGCTGCCCGGGGGATTCCGGCGCATCGGCGTGGTGGTGGAGGGAAACGGCGTGCTGGTCGACGGGCGCCCGTACGACGAACTCGGTGGGTGGGATCCCTACCTCGGCTGGGACGGGCACAGCGGTTGACGCGTTACGCGGCTGAGAGCCACCACACCGCAGTCTCTCCGTAGTCTTTGCGGCGGTCGAGCACCAGGCCGGCCGGCCACTCCGGCTCGCCGGTTCGCGCACTGCGCTCGACGCATACGATCGCCTCCGGTGAGAGCCTGGCTTCGAGGGTCTTGAGCGCGTGGACCAGTTCGCCGTCGGAGAGCTCGTACGGCGGGTCGACGAACACCAGGTCGAATGTGCCCGTGGATGCGGTGAGGAACGACTGCACGGTGGTCGCGGCGACATCGATGGCCGGCTTCGCGGCCCGCGGCGCCGCCTTCAGCACGGCCGCGGCATTGCGCCTGCAGATCTGGGCGGCCGCGCTGCTGCGCTCGACCAGGGTGACCGCCGCGGCGCCACGGCTCGCTGCTTCGAGACCCAGTGCCCCCGACCCGGCGAACAGGTCGAGCACTCGCATGCCGCGAATCGCATCACGGGACTCCAGGGCCGAGAAGATCGCCTCCCGCACGCGGTCGCTGGTGGGCCGTGTGCCGGATTTCGGGACCTGGATACCGAGGGACCCGGCGAATCCGGCGACAATGCGTGTCATGGTGCATAGAGCCTATCGGCGGGCGCCTCGCGGGGTGATGATGGTGAGGTGACCGATGTGCGCCTCGGCCAGGCCGAGCTCGACGAACTCTGGGATCACGGCGATGCTGCCGAGTCCGAGCGGCGGTTCCGCGCGGCCGAGGACTCTGAGACGCGAGGGGATGCCGTTCGGGCGGAGCTCGCAACCCAGCGTGCGCGAGCCCTGGGACTGCAGGGACGGTTCGACGAGGCGGATGCCGTGCTGGATGCCATCCCGCCGGTCGGACCCCTTCTGGCCGCGCGCGTCGACCTGGAGCGGGGGCGCATCCGCCTGTCGTCGGGCGATGCGGCAGCGGCCGTTCCGTTGTTCGCCGTGGCTCTCGAGTCCGCCCGCGCCGCGGACTCCCCGTTCCTCGTGGTGGACGCGATGCACATGCTCGCCCTGTCGGATGCGGGCAGGGAGGATCACTGGACGCGGCTTGCACTGCACGAGCTGCATACCGTCGACGACCACCGGACACAACGTTGGCTGATCGCGCTGCACAACAACCTCGGCTGGCATCACTTCGACGCGGGGCACGCAGCGTCGGCGCTCGAGGAGTTCGCAGCAGCGCTCGTCGCCGCCCGCGACTACGGGACGAGCGACCAGCGATTCATGGGAGAGTGGACGGTCGCGCGCTGCCTGCGGCAGCTCGGCCGCACCGACGAGGCACTCGCCATCCAGACGCGCCTCGCGGCCGAGCGACCGGAGAACCCCGACGTCGCGGCCGAGATCGCTGCTTTGACGGATGCGCCCCCTACGATCGAAGAATGAGCGCAACACCGGTCGCAGCCGTCGACGGCGTGCTGTCGCTCGACACCCGGCTCTCCGGAGTGCTCGGCGGACGCACCTCGAACGCGTTCGCCAAGGCCTTCGGCATGCAGACCGTCGGCGACCTGCTCAACCACTACCCACGGCGTTATGCCCGCAGGGGCGAACTGACGGCGCTGACCCAGCTCCCTGTCGACGAGAACGTGACGATCGTCGCGGAGGTCCTGGAGGTGCGCGAGCGGCCGATGCGCGCGCGGCGGGGGTCGATCCTCGAGGTGCGCATCTCCGACGGCAAAGGCGTGCTAACCCTGACGTTCTTCAACCAGGCCTGGCGGGCGCGTGACCTGCACCCCGGCGTGCGGGGCATCTTCGCGGGCAAAGTCTCCGATTACAAGGGCGCGCTGCAGCTCGCGCATCCCGACTACGAACTGTTCGAAGCGGATGAGCGTGGAGCGGATGCGGAGAGCGCGCGCTCCTGGGCGGAGACCCCGATCCCGATCTACCCGGCCACCGGCACGGTCGCGAGCTGGCAGGTTCAGAAGGCCATCGCGCTCGTGCTCGACGGATTGGGCGACGTGCCGGACCCCGTGCCGGATGCGCTGGTCGTCGAGCGGTCGCTCCTGCCGTTCCGCGAGGCCCTCGAACTCATCCACCGGCCCGAGAAGGATGTGCACTGGCAGCGGGCGCGCGACGCCCTCCGGTTCCAGGAGGCGTTCGTTCTTCAGGCGGCCCTGCTGCAGCAGCGTGCAACGGCGAGGCAGCAGCATGCGGAGCCGCGGCGGCCTGTCGCCGGCGGCTACCTGGAGCGGTTCGATGCGGCCCTCCCGTTCACGTTGACGGGCGATCAGGCCACCGTCGGCGAGGCGATCGCCGGCGACCTCGCGCAGGACGCGCCGATGAACCGGCTGGTGCAGGGCGAGGTCGGGAGCGGCAAGACCCTCGTCGCATTGCGGGCGATGCTCGCCGTCGCCGACTCGGGCGGCCAGTCCGCGCTGCTCGCCCCGACCGAGGTGCTGGCCGTGCAGCACCTCCGTTCGATCGTGAAAGTGCTCGGGCCCGACCTCGCGGCCGAACTGATGCCGACGCTGCTCACCGGCCAGCTCCCGACCGCTGACCGCAAGAAGGCGCTCCTGCGCACCGTCTCCGGCCAGTCGCGCATCGTGGTCGGCACCCACGCACTGCTCGGCGACGCGGTGACCTTCTTCGACCTGGGGCTCGTCGTCGTCGACGAGCAGCACCGCTTCGGCGTCGACCAGCGCGAAGCCCTCCGGCTCAAGGCGGGCACGCCGCCCCACGTCCTCGTGCTGACTGCCACACCGATCCCGCGCACGGTCGCCATGACCGTCTTCGGAGACCTGGACGTCTCGACGATCGCCGAGCTTCCCGCGGGCCGCCAGGGGATCGAGAGCTTCGTCGTGCCGCTGGCCGACCGGCCCGGCTGGGAGCGCCGCATCTGGGAGCGTGCCGCCGAAGAGATCGCGAAAGGCCGCCAGGTGTTCGTCGTGTGCCCGGCCATCTCGGGCAAAGACGCTGAGGACGACGGCGAAGGGCTGGAAGCCGAAGACGCGGGTTCAGCGCCGGCTGTGCCCACCGCATCCGTCGAAAGCATCGCCGCCCAGGTCAGGGCCGACCCGCTCTTCGCGGACGCGCGCATCGGCGTGCTCCACGGGCGCCTTCCCAGCGACGCGAAAGACGAGATCATGAGGGCATTCGCCGACGGCACTCTCGATCTGGTGGTGGCCACGACCGTCATCGAGGTCGGCGTCGACGTGCCGAACGCCTCCGCGATGGTGATCCTCGACGCCGACCGGTTCGGAGTCTCCCAGCTGCACCAGTTGCGCGGCCGCGTCGGCCGTGGCGGCGTTCCCGGGCTGTGCCTGTTCGTGACGCACGCCGAACAGGGCAGCCTTGCGCGCGAGCGGGTCGACGCGGTCGCCGCGACGCTCGACGGCTTCGAACTCGCGACGATCGACCTCGAACTGCGCCAGGAAGGCGACGTGCTGGGCAGCAGGCAGTCCGGCGGGCGGTCATCGCTCCGGCTGCTGCGGGTGGCGAAAGACGGCACACTGATCGCGGATGCGCGGGCGGCGGCGCAGGGGATGCTCGAGTCCCCGGACGGCCTGGCCGGGCATCCGGTGCTGGCGGAGGCGCTTGCGCGGAGGTTGGATGAGCAGGAGCGCGAGTTCCTCGGGAAAGGGTGACCTCGCGAGCGTAGCTCGCTCGGCGCTGGCGTCGCGGGATCGCGATGCGATCCTCAGAGCTCCAGCGCGCAGGTAACAGATTCACAACGAATGCCGGGGTTCCACAGCTATTCTGGAAATCTATGAACAGGATCGCCGTAGTCCCTGGCTCGTTCGACCCGGTCACCTTGGGTCATCTCGATGTGATCGAGCGCTCTGCGGGGCTGTTCGATGAAGTGCACGTGCTCGTGGTGCACAACCCCGACAAGGCGGCGCTGCTCCCGATCGCGCAGCGGGTCGCACTGATCGAGCGCTCCATCGAAGACGCGGGGATCGCGGGAAACATCATCGTCGCGTCGTGGAGTGTCGGCCTCCTCGTCGACTACTGCACGGATGTCGGCGCGCAAGTTCTGGTCAAAGGCATCCGTTCCCAGATCGATGTGGCCTACGAGACGCCGATGGCCATCGTCAACCGCAATCTCGCGGATGTCGAGACGATCTTCCTCCTGCCCGATCCCGCCAACGCACACGTGTCGAGTTCGCTCGTCCGACAGGTCTCAGCCCTGGGAGGGGACGTCAGCCCGTACGTTCCCGCCGCCGTCTACGACTATCTGCAGGAGACATGAACAGCTACCCGACGCGCCAGCCGACGGACTCGTCCGTCGCGCCGAGCGATATCACTGAGCTCGGCGAATCCGATGAAATGGGTCTCGACGAGCTGCGGCGCGCAGCCGAGCAGATCACGGCGAACGTCGAGTCCGTCATCGACGGCAAGCACGAGGCGGTCCAGACAGCGCTCACCGTGCTGCTGGCAGAAGGCCACCTCCTCATCGAGGACGTGCCGGGCGTCGGCAAGACGATGCTCGCGAAGTCGCTCGCGAAGTCGGTCGACTGCACGGTCAGCCGCATCCAGTTCACTCCCGACCTGCTCCCCAGCGATGTGACGGGTGTCTCGGTCTACAACCAGGCGGAACGCCGCTTCGAATTCAAGCCGGGCGCGGTCTTCGCGAACATCGTCATCGGTGACGAGATCAACCGCGCGAGCCCGAAGACGCAGTCTGCCCTGCTCGAGTGCATGGAAGAGCGGCAGGTCACTGTCGACGGCTCCACCTACCGGCTGACCTCACCGTTCATCGTGGTCGCGACCCAGAACCCGATTGAGATGGAAGGCACCTACGCGCTCCCCGAAGCCCAGCGCGACCGGTTCATGGCTCGCATCGCGATGGGTTACCCCGACGACGAGTCCGAGCTGGCGATGCTGAACACTCGCGACACGTCCAGTCCGCTGTCGCGCATCGGGCCGGTCGTGACGAGCGCCCAGCTGAAGGCGATGATGGCCACGGCACGCAGCGTCTTCGCATCGGCCCCGGTGAAGCAGTACGCCGTCGACCTGGTGCGGGCGACACGCGACGACAGGGACCTCCGCCTGGGCGCGAGCCCCCGTGCAACGCTGCAGCTCGTGCGCGCCGCCAAGGCGAAGGCAGCGCTCGACGGCCGCGACTTCGTACTTCCCGACGACATCGACGTGCTGGCCGTGCCGGTGCTCGGGCACCGCCTGCTGCCGACAAGCCGGGCGCTCGGTCACCACCACGAGAGCGCACCCGTCATCGCGGAGATCGTACGGCGGATCGTCGCCTCGACGCCCGTTCCGGTCGGATCGGGTTCGGCGAGCTAGCCGACCATGCCCGGGCGCCAGCGTTCGTCGTCACCGGTCCGCAAACCGCGGCCGACCGCGCGCGGCTGGACGCTGTTCGGGGTCGGGGTGGCCGCGCTCATCGCCGCACTGACGTTCGGTCGGTCCGATGTGCTGTTCCTGGGGCTCTTCCTCGTGACGGTGCCGCTCGCGGCAATGATCTCGGTCACGGTGGATCGCCCGCGGCTGAGCGTGACGCGCACCTTCCAGCCGGATGTGGTGGCGGTCGGCGAGACGGCGACGGTGTCGACGACCGCGCGCAACGAATCGCCGCGGCCGAGTCCGCCCGCGCGCTGGAGGGAATATGCCCCGACCGGCCTGGAGGTGCAGCCCTCGGCTCCGTTCCCTCGCCTGGACACGCACCAGCCGGCCATCCACCGCGCCAAGGACACCGTCACCCTGCGCCAGGACGTCCGGGCACTTCACCGGGGGTCCCACGGAATCGGTCCGCTGATCGTGAGCCGCACCGATCCGTTCGGCCTGGCCTATGCGGAATATGCGGTCGGGCAGCCTCGCCAGCTCATCGTCACCCCGTGCGTGCGCGCCCTCGCGCGCGGCGAGCTCGACATCGCCCGGAGCGAGGGCACGGAGCACGAGTTGCTGCGGCACAGCATCCCGAGCGCCGACGAGCTGATCGCCCGTGAATACCGTCCGGGCGACCCGTTGCGCAGGGTGCACTGGAGGGCCACGGCGCGGCACGACAAGCTCATGGTGCGTCAGGAAGAGCAGCGCAGCAACCCCGAGGCATGGATCCTCTTCGACACCCACGTGGCGCACCAGCAGGATCGTTTCCTGGCACCGAGGGCCGCCGAGCGTGCAGACGCGGAGTTCGAAGAGCTCGTCGAGCTCGTCGCGTCGGTCGGTGTGCACCTGCTCGACGAGGAGTTCGTGGTGAGCATCGTCGAGACCGCACCGCGGCAGCTCGGCGGACGGACCGGGGCGGGGCGCTCCGGCACACTGGGGAGCACCACGCCGACCTACGATCTCGGGGGAGCCGACCGCCTTCTGCTCGCTGACCTTGCGAGCATCGATCAGACGACCGAATATCGCGACGATGCGGTTGCGGAGCTGTCGGCCGGGCTTCGGCGCAGCGGTCGCGCTGTTCCTGTCTTCGCGATGCTGCTCGCCGGCTCCAGTGAGGAAGTCGGGGCGCTGGCCGCGCTCCGGCCGATGTGCGACCCGGCGGTCGCCTTCGTCGGGGCAAGCGCCGACCCCGCAGTGGCCGAGACCCTTGCGGACGCCGGCTGGATCTGCGTTCCGTTCAGCAGCGCTGAGGGCACGGTCGCCGCGTGGCAGCAGGCGCTCGGCCGGCATCGTACGGCGGTGCAGCGTGGTTAGCGTCGCAGCGGCGCCCGCCCGTGTCCGGGTCGTACGAAAGACCGGCTACTGGAGGCTCACCAGCGCGCTTCTCCTGATGATCCTCGCGGTGAGTTTCGCGCTGATCGGCCTGATCGACGGCTTCGGCTGGTGGTTCCTGATGCTGTTCTCCGCGTCGCTCATCCTCGTCGGCGGAGCTGGACTGCGGATGCTCGGCATCCCACCGAAGATCGTGCCGCTGCTGCTCGTGGTCGAGTTCGGCATGATCATGACCGTCGGCTTCGGCGGAGGCACCGGGCTGCTCGGCATCATTCCGACTCCGGCGACCTTCGGCAAGTTCGGAGCCCTCTACGACCAGGCGATGCTCTCGATCTACCAGCAGGGGACACCGGCCCCGCCGCTTCCCGAGTTCATGTTCCTGATCGTCGCGGGATCATGCCTCGTCGCACTCTTCCTCGACACGACCGCAATCGCTTTTCGCATCCCGGCGTTCTCGGCGCTCGGAATCATCGCCGTACTCGTCGTACCGGCCGCGCTCCTCGGCGACGGCGTCGCTCCGATCGCACTCGCCGAGTCGGCTGCGGCATTCCTCTACCTGATGCGCGCCGACGTACGCACACGGCACCAGGGGACGCCCCGGCCGACGGCATCGCTCTCTATCGCCGCGGGGTCGATCATCGTCGCATTGATCCTGTCTGCCACGGCGCCCGGGCTCGATCGTGGCGGCGCGAGTTCCTTCACTGCCGGCGGGATCTCCATCGGCGGCACGGTGACGCCCCTGATCGACCTGGGGCGCGACCTCCGCCGGCCCGCAGCCGTCAAGGTCCTCACCTACACGACCACGGCGAGCAGCCCGGAGTACCTGAAACTCGCCTCGCTCGACGAGTTCACCGGAACGGTGTGGAAGCACCGCGAGCGCGACACGAAGCGACTCCCGGTCGGCAACTCGATCGGTCCGGTCACCGGATTGTCGGATGCGGTGAAGACCACGAGGGCCAGCACGAGCATCCAGATCGCCAACATGCAGAGCCGGTGGCTCCCGGTGCCGTTCCCGGTCAAGGGGGTTCGGGGACTCAACGGCACCTGGTCGTGGGATCCGGACGACCTGACCATCGGCGGCGTCGGAACGTCGACGGAAGGGCAGCAATACACCGCAACGAGCCTGCAACTCCAGCCGACGGCCGATCAGTTGAAGGCGGCGGGCGGCTTCGTCCCTGCCTCCATCACCCGTGACCTCTTCGTGCCGACCACGCTGCCACCGATCATCAAGGCGACTGCGATCAAGGCCACGCAGGGGGCGACGAGCGAATACGACATGGCGGTCGACCTGCAGAACTATTTCAGGAACAACGGTTTCGTGTACTCCGTGCAGACCCCACTCAAGCAGGGCTACGACGGCGACGGCGGAGCGGTGATCGCCAAATTCCTCGAGGTGAAGAGCGGGTACTGCGTGCACTTCGCGTCTGCGATGGCACTGATGGCGCGGACCCTCGGCATTCCGTCCCGTGTCACGGAGGGCTACCTGCCCGGAACCTCGAACGGCGGGAGTGTCAACAACCCCGGCATCTACACCGTGACGAGCGACGACCTGCACGCCTGGCCCGAGCTGTACTTCGCCGGGGTCGGATGGGTGCCGTTCGAGCCGACCGTCTCCCGTGGGGTCATCCCGACGTACACCGTGCCGCAGGCTTCGGGGAGCACGTCGAGTGCCAACCCGTCGTCATCGGCAGCCGCGGGGCATGCATCCCTCGCCCCCGAGATCACCAACGGCCCGAACAGCGCGACCGGCGCGTCGGCCAACCCGGTCCAGCCGATCGCGTCGGCGTTCGGGGTCACCCTCCTCGTCATCGCGCTCCTGCTCACTCCCGCATTCCTCCGCCGGGTGCGCCGGCGCACCCGGTTCCGAAAACTCCGCGACGAGTGGGGTCTCGCGCGCCTGGCGTGGGATGAGCTCCGCGACACTGCGCGCGACCTCGGCTGGGCCGTCCCCGACACGGAGACACCACGTGCGTTCGCCGAGCGGCTGACGGATGCCATCGGTGCCGACGGGCGCGCGGCCGCCGTCGGGAGACTACTGACCGCCGTCGAACGCGAGTCGTTCGGCCCACCCGGAAGGTACATCGCCCGCGGGGTGCCGGACGACCTGCAGGAGGCGCTCTCGGGCCTCGAGTCCGCCGCCGGTCGTGCGCTTCGGGTGAAGGCCGTTCTCGCTCCCGTCTCCCTCATCCCCGCCTCGTGGTCGCCGACAGCCGGAGTGGGCGCGACGAACGCGTAGAATCGGTCATCGTGACCAAGTTCAGAACAACCCCGTACACCATGCACGTGTATGACCTCATGCACCGTCCCGGCGAGATGCGCGAGCAGGCGATCAGCTTCCCCGTCGGGGCGAAACTGGGGGAGGGTCTCGTCAGCGTTCCCGAGGGCTCAGCCATCGATGCGGATGTGCGTTTCGAGTCGATGCACGAGGGAATCCTGGTGAGTGCAGAGCTCTCCACGACGGCTGTCGGGGTGTGCGGACGATGCCTCACCGACATCGAGGTGCCGGTCCAAGTCGATTTCCAAGAACTTTTCGCGTATTCTTCTGACGAAGCTTTTGATTTTGAGGTTCACGACGACCACGTGGATCTTGAACCTCTGATCAGGGACGCGGTAGTGCTTTCATTACCGTTTCAGCCGGTGTGCCGGCCAGATTGCCCCGGTCTCGACCCAGAGACAGGGGAACGGCTGGCGGAGAATCCGGACCACAAGCCACGAGAAATCGCAGATCCGCGATGGTCTGCGCTTGCCGGTTTCCAGGCTTCCGAAGACACCAGTGCTGGCCACGCCAGCCCTGCAGACAGAGAAGAGAGATAGTCATGGCTGTTCCGAAGCGGAAGAAGTCACGCGCCAACACGCACGCTCGTCGTTCGCAGTGGAAGGCCGAGGTCCCCACGCTCGTCAAGACCGTGGAGAACGGCAAGGTCACCTACAGCCTTCCGCACCGCGCGAAGGTCGTCGAGGACTCGGCCGGAACCGCACTGTTCCTCGAGTACAAGGGTCGCAAGGTCGCCGACGTTTAGTCAGCGCGCACGCGAAGACGGCGCAATGCAGAGCGCGCACCCCGACAGGAGTGCCCTCCTCGAGAAGCTCGGAGTCGACATAGACTCGGAGCTTCTCGAACTTGCGCTGACACATCGCTCGTACGCATACGAGCACGGCGGCATCCCGAACAACGAGCGCCTGGAGTTCCTCGGCGACTCGATCCTCGGGCAGGCCGTCACCGTCAAGCTCTTCCGCGAGAACCCGGACCTCGACGAAGGCGACCTCGCCAAGCGGCGGGCAAGCCTCGTCAGTTCCGTCGCCCTTGCGGAGGTCGCGCGCGGTATCGGGCTCGGCGAGTTCCTGCTGCTCGGTCGCGGTGAAGACCAGAGCGGCGGACGCGACAAGGCGTCGATCCTTGCGGACACCGTCGAAGCGATCATCGGCGCGGCCTATATCGACGTCGGTGGCGAGTCCGCGACGGCCCTCGTCCTGAGACTCGTCGAACCGCTGCTCGACGACCCCGCGCGGTTCGGTGCGGCGATGGATCCCAAGACGAGCCTCCAGGAGGCCGCAGCGCATCGTGGGGCCGGGTTGCCGCAATACACGGTGACGAACACCGGACCAGACCACAGCAAGCTCTTCCACGCCACCGTCGAGGTCGCAGGCCTCGTCGTCGCTACCGGCGAAGGCACCAGCAAAAAGCAGGCCGAGATGGCCGCAGCCCTGTCGGCCTGGACCGAACTCACCTCGAGACGTGCCAGAGCTTCCCGAAGTTGAGGTCGTGCGGGCGGGCCTCGAGCCCGCAGTAACGGATGCGACCATCACCGGGGTCGAGGTGTACGAGTCCCGCTCGCTGCGCCGGCACGACAGCGCCGCCGGTGATTTCGAGACGCTGCTCACCGGCCGCGTCATGCGCGCCCCCGCACGGCGCGGGAAGTTCCTCTGGATACCCCTCGCGCCGCGCTCGACAGACGACCCCGACCGCGCGATCGTGGCCCACCTGGGGATGAGCGGGCAAATCCTCCTGCGCGAACCCGGCGCTGTCGGCGAGGGCCTGTTGCGCATCCGCCTCCACATCGAGAATCCGAGCCATGGAGAGCTGCTGGTCGATTTCGTGGACCAGAGGATCTTCGGTTCCATGGCCGTCGACACTCTCGTGCCCACGTCCGACGGCCTCCCAGGCGGATTCGGGGCCGACGATGCGCTCGTCCCGACCCAGGTCGCGCACATCGCCCGCGACCCGCTCGATCCTGCCTTCGACGACGAACGCTTCGCCGCGACACTCGCCCGCAAGAACACCGGAATCAAGCGTGCGCTCCTCGACCAGACCGTGGTAAGCGGCATCGGCAACATCTATGCCGACGAAGCGCTGTGGGCGGCGAAAATGCACTACGCGCAGCCCGCGGCCAGTCTGAGCCGGGTGCGCATCCGCGTGCTCCTCGCCGAGATCCGGCTCGTGCTCGCCCGCGCGCTGGCGGAGGGCGGCACGAGCTTCGACGCCCAGTATGTCAACGTCAACGGCGCGTCCGGCTACTTCTCGCACAGCCTCAACGTGTATGGCCAGGAGGGTCGACCGTGCCCGCGCTGCGGACGCCCCATCGTGCGGGAACAGTTCATGAACCGCTCATCGCACCTCTGCACGTACTGCCAGAGGCTCCGCACCCGCTGAGGGTCTAGGCGATCGTCTTCTGCCAGTTGCCCACCAGCCCGTGCAGGCGGAATCCGAACGCATTGTTGACCGCGAGCATGTACTCGTTCTCGTCGGCGTTCCAGGTGAGGATGCGCGTCGCGGCCGGGTCGAGTTCGGCGAGGCGACGGATGTTCGCGGCTTTGACGAGCATCCCGAGCCGGTGCCCACGGTGCTCCTTCACGACCAGCGTGTCGTGCTGCTCCACTTTGCCGCCACCCTCCGGCACCACGAGGTCGGTGTACGCGACCAGCCGTCCGGTCGGAACGTGCTGGGCGACCGTGCACAGGAAGGGTTCGCCCCGATCGATCATCAGCTGCTCGAGTTCGCGCACCCGTGCGGGCGTCCACTCCTCGTCGTCGAGGGCGATTCCCGACTGCGGAACGTCGCGGGTCATACGGGCGCGGAGGTCCGCGAAGCCGGCCACGAACTCGTCAGGGGCGTGGCGCCACCACCCGAAGACCCGGTAGTCGGATCCCGCTGCGCCAGTCGCCTCGGCCACGAGAGCGGCCAGCCGGTCAGCCGGCATCGGGAGCGGCAGTTCGCTCGAACGCTCGATCTGGCCCAGGCGGTAGCCGTGGGACAACGCGAATCGTGTGTCCGGTGAATCCGCGGGCACCCCGTTCGGGCCGACAGCGGGGCGGATGAGCGGGGAACCGGCGCGCAGACTGGCTGCCGGATACTCGGTGTACGTCGAGATCGTGGTACGTCCTCCGTCGGCGACCAGCTCCTCGCCCTTCGCCAGGAGGGCCGAGCCGATGCCGCGGCCGCGCGCGGCCGGCACGACGTCGACCAGAAGGGTAGCCGTCACCGCGTCCGGCTCCAGGGGGAACTCGGCTATGACCCTGCCCACCATGATCCCGTCGAGCCGGGCGAAGAACGTGATGCGCTCCAGGAACCCCTGCGGGCGGAAGGCGGGAAGCTCGGCTTCGGCCGAGTAGACGAAGTCGTGGTTACCCCAGAGCTCCACCGAGATGCCGTTGACCATGGCGACGAGTTCTTCGAACACCGCGGAAGCGGCGCCGCCGATCCGCTCGGGCACAACGAGTTCGGAGAGGGTGAGGCCGGGTACGGCTGCCACCTGCGTCCTCCTCACGCGCCCACGGAGGTACCGAGCCGACCAGCCTATCGTCTTGCATACCCGGGCAAAAGACCCCCTGTCCGTTTGGTTTCGATCGTGTAAATCTGCGCGTGGAAACACGATGAACAGGCCGTCATTCCTTGTAGGCTCAGGGCACATATTCGTGGGACGAGGCCGCAAGCTCGTGGCCTCAATACGGATTCACGTCGAGAGGCAGAATCACATGTTACGAAAGAAAGCACTAGCGGGAGTGGCCGTCGCAGCGTCGGTCGCCCTGTTCCTCGCGGGTTGTGCCAACCAGGCATCGACCGGCGGATCGACCAGCAACAACTCGAAGGTCAACATTCCGGCGATCACCTCCATCGAAACCCCGGCGGGCGCAGTCCTTCCCGCGGGCGACGGCAAGGCGACCTGCCCGAAGGGTCTGACCATCGGTTATGTCGGCGCGGAGACAGGCCCGAACGCACAGCTCGGTGTGAACATCTACAACGGTGTTCAGCTCGCGATCGACCAGCACAACAAGGCGAACAGCGGATGCACGGTCGCGTTCAAGAAGTTTGACACCGAAGGTGACCCGAACAAGGCGACAGGACCGGTTACCCAGGCGGTCAACGAGAAGGACATCATCGGCGTCGTCGGCCTCCCGTTCTCGGGCGAGTCGAAGGCGACGGGCAACATCTTCCAGCAGCAGGGACTGGTGCACATCACGCCGTCGGCGACCAACCCCGACCTGACGAAGAACGGCTGGACGACCTTCTTCCGCGGCCTCGGCAATGACGCCGTGCAGGGCCCGGCAGCGGCGAAGTTCCTCACCGACAAGCTGAAGGCCAAGAAGGTCTACCTGGTCCAGGACGACTCCGACTACGGAATCGGTCTGGCGGGAACGACCTCCACGGCACTGGGCAGCGCGCTCATCGGCACCGACAAGGTGACGACCGGACAGAAGGACTTCTCGGCAGTGATCTCCAAGATCATCAACGCGAAGCCTGACGCGGTCTACTACTCGGGTTACTACGCCGAGGGTGCGCCGTTCGACCAGCAGCTGGTGAACAAGGGCTACACGGGCACGTTCGTCGGCCCTGACGGTGTGAAGGACGACCAGTTCATCAAGCTGGCCGGCGACGCATCGTCCAACGCCTACTTCACCTGCCCCTGCATCCCCGGCGAGCTGATCCCGAGCTTCGAGAGCGCGTACAAGACGGCGTTCAGCATGGAGCCCGGAACCTACTCGATCGAGGGCTACGACGCAGCGACCGTGCTGCTGTCCGGCATCGACCAGGGCAAGACCACCCGTGCCGACCTGCTCGGCTTCGTCAAGGCCTACGACAAGGACGGCCTGAGCAAGCACTACAAGTGGGACTCCACAGGTGAGCTGCAGGCGCCGACCGTCTACGGCTACAAGGTCGACAACGGAAAGATCGTCCCGATCGGTACCATCGGATAGCCGAATGAGATGAGGATGCCGCGGGCCCGCCGTGGTCCGCGGCATCCCATCACTCCCGGCCGCTATCCACTCGGATCAAAGTCGATCCGTGCTCGTCAAGATCTGGATACCTGAATGCTCGAAGCACTGATTCTCCACCCGGTCCTCGATAACTCGTGGATCAACTTCGATGTCAACGCCCTCGTACAGAATTTCTGGAGTGCGACCTTCGACGGTCTCACTTTCGGGGCGATCTACGGCCTCATCGCCGTCGGTTACACGCTCGTCTACGGCGTGCTCAACCTCATCAACTTCGCCCACTCCGAGGTCTTCATCATCGGCGCCTATGGCGTCGTGATCACGCTCTCGGCGCTCGGCTTCGGCCCATCGGCCCCGAACCTCTCGGTCCCGGCGATCGTGGGCGACCTCCTGCTCGCGCTCATCGTCGGCATGCTGGCGTCGGCGGTTGCGGCTTTCCTGCTTGAACGCGTCGCCTACCGGCCCCTCCGAAAACGCAACGCACCACGCCTTGCGTTCCTCATCACGGCCATCGGTGCGTCTTTTGCGATCCAGTACACGATCTTCCTTGTGCGCGGAGCGAACGCCGAGCCGTCCGTGACGATGTTCCGGGCCATCCCGGTGTTCAACGTCTTCAACACGACGATCTACATCCAGTCGCTCATCATCGTGATCGCTGCGGTGGTGCTCATGGTGCTCACCGACATGTTCATCCGCCGCACCCGCACGGGCCGCGGCATCCGCGCTGTCGCCCAGGATCCAGACACCGCCACCCTCATGGGCGTCAACAAAGAGCGCATCATCGTGATCACGTTCGTCGTCGGCGGCCTTCTCGCCGGCGCGGCGGCCCTCTTCTACGTGATGCTCGTGCCATCAGGCGTCATCTACAACGGCGGGTTCATCCTCGGCGTCAAGGCGTTCGCGGCGGCCGTCCTCGGCGGCATCGGCAACGTCAGGGGCGCGCTGCTCGGTGGCCTGCTCCTCGGAGTCATCGGCAACTACGGTCAGATCCTGCTCGGCGACTCGCAGTGGACCGACGTCGTCGCGTTCGTCGTCCTGGTTCTCGTGCTGCTCATCAAACCCACCGGAATCCTGGGCACGTCGCTGGGGAGGAGCAGAGCATGAGCACCAACGACGGACCTCGTGTCCTGCCCGACGCCCGCAGCGAGCAGGCATTCGACAAAGCCGAGGCGGCGCCGAAGAAGCGCGGCGGGTTCTTCCAGCCGCTGCGTGACCGGTGGAACGGTCTGCCCCGCGCCGTCCAGTGGCTGTGGATGCTCATCGTGGTGGCGATCGCCTTCGCCCTTCCCTACCTGAACTTCTTCCCTCTCACGACAGAGCCGGGCAACGACTGGCCCCTCGCGTGCTTCGCCATGGCGGTCTACGCCCTGATCGCGGTCGGCCTGAACGTCGTCGTCGGCTACGCCGGACTGCTCGACCTCGGGTATGTGGCGTTCTTCGCGGTCGGGTCGTACACGGCGGCGATGCTGACGAGTCCGGACTCGCCGTTCACGCATATCCCGTACCTGTGGACCATCCCGGTGGCGATGGCGGTGACGATGACGTTCGGGGTGATCCTCGGCGTCCCGACGCTCCGCCTCCGCGGCGACTACCTCGCGATCGTGACGCTCGGCTTCGGAGAGATCGTGCGCATCCTCGCCACCATCATCCCTGCGATGAAGGGTCAGGTCGGCTTCCAGAACGTCGGCCACCCGCCAGGGAACGACGCCAGCGGCGTCCCGATATTCTCCAACTCGAACGGCATCCCGTGGTACTGGCTCACCCTGGTGGTCATCATCATCGTGCTCCTGCTGGTGGGCAACCTCGAGCGCAGCCGGGTCGGCCGCGCGTGGATCGCCATCCGTGAAGACGAGGACGCGGCGGAGATCATGGGCGTCCCCACCTTCAAATACAAGGTGTGGGCGTTCGCGATCGGCGCATCCGTCGGCGGTTTGTCCGGGGCACTGTTCGCCGGGCAGGTCGGCTTCGTGAACAACCAGAAATTCGACGTGCAGACATCGATCCTGTTCCTGGCCGCGGTGGTGCTGGGCGGTTCGGGCAACAAGGTCGGAGCACTTCTCGGTGGCGCGATCGTGGCCTACATCCCGCTGCGCTTCACTGCCATCGCCGACTACAAATACCTCATCTTCGGCGTCGCACTCGTTCTGCTGATGATCTACCGCTCGAAGGGACTGATTCCGGCGAAGCAGAGGCTGCTCGCGTACGGGCGTCATGCGTTCGAGTACCTGAAGGCGAAGCCGGTTGCATCCGCTCCGCCGCCGCAACCGGCCGCTGACGCATCGAAGGGAGGTGCAGCATGACCGAAGAGACCGACAACCTGACGGAGGCCGGAGCCGACCCCTCGGAGCTCGCAGAGCTGAACGTCGACCTCGATGTGGCCGAAGCGGCTGCCCCCGACCGCGAAATCGCGGTCGAAGTCGGCGACAAGCTCGTCGAAGTGAAGAATCTCACCGTGAAGTTCGGTGGCCTGCTTGCGCTCGACGACGTGTCGTTCGACATCAGACGCGGCGAGATCCTCGGGCTGATCGGACCGAACGGCGCAGGCAAGACGACCTGCTTCAACGCCATGACGGGTGTCTACAAGCCGACGAGCGGCGATGTGCTGCTCGAAGGCAAATCGCTCAAAGGGCAGAAGCAGCACAAGATCACGCGCCTCGGACTTGCGCGCACGTTCCAGAACATCCGCCTCTTCGGCGAGATGAGCGCGCTCGAGAACGTGGTCGTCGGACTCGACGCCCGCCACCGGACGAGCGTGCCGGGCGCCCTCCTGCGCCTTCCACGGCACACGCGAGAGGAGAAGACCGCGATCGAGCGCGGGATGGCCCTGCTCGAGTTCGTCGGGATCGCCGACCTGGCGAACACGGCATCCCGCCAACTTCCCTACGGGTACCAGCGGCGGCTCGAGATCGCCCGCGCGCTCGCGACCGACCCGAAGCTCCTCTGCCTCGACGAGCCGGCCGCCGGATTCAACCCGGCGGAAAAAGAAGACCTGATGGAGCTCATCCGCACGATCCGCGCAGACGGGTACACGGTGCTGCTGATCGAGCACGACATGCGCCTGGTGATGGGCGTCACCGACCGCATCGTGGTGCTCGAATTCGGTCGCAAGCTCGCCGACGACGTTCCCGTCGAAATCCGCAACGACCCGCGCGTGATCGCCGCCTACCTCGGGGAGCCTGAAGATGACGTTGCTTGAGCTGAAGAACGTGAGCGTCTCCTACGGGCGCATCGAGGCCATCCACGACATGTCGTTCTCGGTCGACGAGGGCGAGATCGTCAGCCTCATCGGGGCCAACGGCGCCGGAAAGTCCACGACGATGAAGACCATCTCCGGTCTCCTCAATCCGTCGAAGGGCAGCCTGCTGTTCGACGGCGAGGACATCACGAAGATGAAGGCGCATATCCGTGTCGTCAAGGGAATCTCACAGGCGCCGGAAGGCCGGGGGATCTTCCCCGGCATGACCGTGATGGAGAACCTCGACATGGGCGCGTTCGGCCGCAAGGACCGCAGCGGCATGGATGCCGACTTCGACCGCGTGTTCTCGCTGTTCCCGCGACTTTCCGAGCGCCGCACGCAGGTCGGCGGCACGATGTCGGGCGGCGAACAGCAGATGCTCGCGATCGGTCGCGCCCTGATGTCGGCACCCCGGCTGTTGCTGCTCGACGAGCCGTCGATGGGGCTCGCCCCGCAGTTCATCAAGCAGATCTTCTCGATCATCACGGAGATCAACCAGCAGGGGACCACCGTGCTGCTGGTCGAACAGAACGCGAACCAGGCGCTCGCCCGCGCCAATCGCGGCTTCGTGCTCGAGACAGGTTCGATCACCCACTCGGGCACCGGCAAAGAACTCCTCGCCAACCCCGCCATCAAAGAGGCCTACCTCGGCGTAGGCTGACGCCGCCTGTCGAGAACAGGGTTGTTCCCGTTTATGCGTGCCATAACGGGAAAAACCCTGTTCTCGACCGGGGTTGGGGCGCGTGGGCTGCGCGGCGCGGGGGCGCGGGTCGGGTAATTTGGTCGAAGACATCCGGCGGTAAGTGTTAACGAAAGGGCGGCAGGTGTATCTGAAGAGCCTGACGCTCAAAGGGTTCAAGTCGTTCGCACAGCCGACGACGTTCGCCTTCGAGACCGGGGTGACCTGCGTCGTCGGCCCCAATGGATCGGGCAAGTCCAACGTCGTGGACGCACTGGCCTGGGTGATGGGGGAGCAGGGGGCGAAAACCCTCCGTGGCGGAAAGATGGAAGACGTCATCTTCGCCGGCACGTCGACCCGCGGGCCACTCGGCCGGGCAGAAGTGACCCTGACGATCGACAACTCCGACGGCGCGCTCCCGATCGAGTACTCCGAGGTCACGATCTCGCGCACCCTGTTCCGCAACGGCGGCAGCGAGTACGCGATCAACGGCCAGGCCTGCCGCCTCCTCGATGTGCAGGAGTTGCTCAGCGACTCCGGGCTGGGCCGCGAGATGCATGTGATCGTCGGCCAGGGTCAGCTCGACGCCGTGCTCCACGCAAGCCCGGAAGACCGCCGCGGCTTCATCGAGGAGGCCGCGGGCATCCTCAAGCACCGCAGGCGCAAAGAGAAGACGCTGCGCAAGCTCGACGCCATGCAGACCAACCTGACCCGGCTCAGCGACCTGGCCGGTGAGATCCGTCGGCAGCTCAAGCCGCTCGGGCACCAGGCGGAGATCGCGCGTGAGGCCCAGTCGATCGCTGCGATCGTGCGGGACGCCCGCGCCCGGCTTCTCGCCGACGACGTGGTCACCCTGCGCTCGGCACTCGACGCGCACGGACGTACCGAGAGCGAACGGCACAGCGAGCGGATCGTGCTGCAGGAGCAGCTCGAGCAGAAGCAGCTGCGGGTCGCTCGTCTCGAGCAGGCCCAGGTGGGCGACGAGGTGGATGTCGCCCGACGCACCGCCTTCGGGCTCGAATCGGTGCAGGAGCGACTTCGCAACCTATACACGATGGCGAACCAGCGCCTGGCTCTGCTCGGTTCGCAGGCCGAAGCGCAGGATGCGGCTCCCGGCGTCACCCCCCAGATGGTCGAGGATGCCAGGGCCGAAGTCGATCGTCTTCGCGTCGTGGTCACCCAGGCTGAGGCCGCGTGGGCTGCAGCGCAGGCGAAGACGCGCACCGCGCGGGCCGCCCTCGATTCGGTGGATGACGAGATCGCCGCACAGAGCGCCCTCGTCTCCAGGCATGACCTCGAGATCACCAAGCTCACCGGGCAGGCCGATGCCGCCGCATCGCGGCTGGCGGCCGTACGCGGCGAGGTGCTGCGTCAGCAGAACGCTCTCGACGCCGCAACGGACCGCAAAGAGAAAGCGCGGGCCGCGTTCGCCGAGCGCGAGTCGGAGGCGGCCGTCTCGGACGCGAGCGAGGGCAACCTCGACGAGGCGTACGAGCTCGCCCAGGCCGATGTGTTCGAGGCCGAAGGGGAGATCGAGCGCCTGCGCGAAGAACTCCACGTCCTGGAACGGGAGCGCGACGCTCTCGCCGCACGCACCAGTGCTCTGTCGCTCGCACTCAACCAGAAGGACGGCTCCGCCGCACTGGTCGATGCCAGGCTCGCCGGGGTGCGCGGACTCGTGGCCGAACACATCCGCGTGCGCCCG
The DNA here is from genome assembly GCF_049994905.1 of Leifsonia sp. McL0618. GTDB lineage: Bacteria > Actinomycetota > Actinomycetes > Actinomycetales > Microbacteriaceae > Diaminobutyricibacter. Next base: position 1,879,903 of record NZ_CP188258.1, read on the forward strand.
GGGTATGAGGCCGCGGTTGCGGCGGCCCTCGGTTCGCTGGCGGATGCCGTACTCGCGCACGACCGCGACGCAGCGTTCGAGGCGGTCGCCCACGCGTCCGGAGACGACCTCGGCCGGGTCGAAGTCATCATCGCCGACGCGAGCGCGCCCGACATCGACCTGACCGGGGTCGGCGGCGTCGTCGCCGCGCGTTCCGTGGTCGAGGCACCGGGTGGGGTTCTCGGCGTGCTCTCGTTCACCGCGATCGCCGACGACCTGGATGCAGCGCGTGCCGCCTCCGCAGCGTTTGCGAAACGCAACCTGGGTGCGCCGGTGACGATCATCACGCGCGCAGGCGAGGTGCTCACCGATTTCGTCTTGAGCGGCGGTTCCGGGGCCAAGCAGAGCCGCATCGAACTGATCGCGGATCGCGACGCCGCGCAGGAGCGCCTCGGTGAGGTGACGTCGCTGATCGACCGGGCGAAGTTTGCGCTCGCTGAGCAGCGCGGCGTGCTGCAGGTCGCGAAGGAGCAGTCTGCTGTGGCTCTCGCAGCGCTGCGCGAGTTCGACTCGCAGCTGGCCGCGCAGACCGAGCAACTGAACCGTCTCAAGGTGCAGCTCGAGGCGTCGTCGGCGGAGTTCGATCGACTCGGCGTCGCGCTCGGGCTCGCCGGCGAGCGCGTGGCGGATGCGGAGGCGGCTTCCGAGAAGGCGAAGAGCGAGCTCGAGACGGCACGCGCCCGTCCCCGTCCGATCCTCGATGTCAGCGCCCGCGATGCCCTGTACGGCGAGCTCGAGGCGGCACGCGAGGCCGAGGTCGAGGCGCGTCTCGCCGTCGAGACGGCCAAGGAACGGGTGCGCGCCGAGCAGGCCAGAGGTGAGGCCGTCGCCCGGCAGCTGGAGGCCGAGCGTGCGGCGGCTGAAGAGGCTGCGCGGCGTGCGGTCATCCGCCGGCGCCAGGTCGATGCCGCGACCCTCGTGATCGATGCCCTCCCGGCCGTGCTCGACTCGGTCGATCGCTCGGTCGCCCAGGCCCGCGTCAAACTGGCCACTGCGGAGGCCCAGCGGGCCAGCCAGAACGAGGAGCTCGCCACGCTCCGCCGCGACGAGAGCGCGCTCAGGGAACGGCTTCAGGCGATCACCGAGAACGTCCACGGCCTCGAACTGCAGATCTACGAGAAGAAACTGCACCTGTCGAGCCTGCTCGAGCGGGCGGGCAGCGAGCTGGGGCTTGTCGAAGACGTGCTCGTCGCCGAGTACGGGCCAGAGGTGCCGGTTCCGGTGGATGTGAAGCAGGGCGCCGAGGCCGCCACCGACTCTGATGAGCCGGCGGCGATTGCGACGCAGCCTTTCGACCGGGAGCAGCAGCAGAAGCGCCTTGCGCAGGCGGAGCGAAAGCTCGCACAGCTCGGCCGCGTCAACCCTCTGGCGCTGGAGGAATTCGCCGCCCTCGAGCAGCGCCACAAGTTCCTGACCGAGCAGCTGACCGACCTGACGAACACGCGTCGCGACCTCCTCACGATCATCGAGGAGATCGACGAGAAGATGCAGTCGATCTTCCAGAGTGCGTTCGAGGACACGAGGGCTGCGTTCGCCGAGGTGTTCCCCGTGCTGTTCCCCGGCGGCTCCGGCAGCATCCAGCTCACCGATCCGGACAACATGCTGACCACAGGGATCGAGGTGTCGGTGAGGCCGGCCGGCAAGAAGATCGAGCGGCTCTCACTGCTGTCGGGTGGGGAGCGGTCCCTTGCCGCTGTCGCCCTGCTGATCGCGATCTTCAAAGCGCGGCCCAGCCCGTTCTACATCATGGACGAAGTCGAGGCCGCCCTCGACGACGCGAACCTGGGCCGGCTACTCACGATCTTCGAAGACCTGCGGCAGTCGAGCCAGCTCATCGTGATCACCCACCAGAAGCGCACGATGGAGATCGCGGACGCGCTCTACGGTGTGTCGATGCGCCAGGACGGCGTGTCTGCGGTCGTCGGACAGCGCGTCGCCCAGGAGCAGGCCTCCTAGGCACGCCGTTTTCTAGGCGTACAGCTCCCGGATGCCGTCGAGCGCGACATCGAGGCGCCCGAGCTCCCTGTACGCCTGCTTTTCGCACCGCGCAGCGAAGATCCCCACGCCGGTCGCCGCCGAGCGGCCGAGCGTGTGTCCGGCCAGCGTGTGTCGCAGGTGCTGGGCGAGAAGGATGCCGTCACGGTGGTCGCCGAGCACCTCCTGCGCTGTCTCAGCGGCCTTCGCCAGTCGTCGCGTCCGGGCCCCCAGGATGCCGATCGGTTCGCTCGACACCGCGTCGGCCGCGTAGCGGAGGCGGCGGGCCTTCTTGCGCAGTTCGTGGAGGGCCGCGAGGCGGAGATCGGCGGCCGCCCGGGCCTTCTCATCGACGCGCCCGACTTCGCGCCGCAGTGCTTTGCGGAAGGTCCGACGCGCGGGCCCCCCGGCGCGTTGGTGCAGAGGCGGAGCCGCAGCGAAGCGCGTGAACGTGTTGAGGAGGTCCGCGTGCTCCTCTGTCTCGAACAGCCGCAGCAGGTCGCTCCGAGCCTCGCCAAGGTCGCTGAGCAACTCTGCGGCCATCGCTTCGACGGCGTCGATCACCGCCGGCGCGGTGCGCGCCTGCAGCAGGTCCTCTGTCGACTTCGCGCGCACTTCGGGGTCCCGCGCGGCTCCGAGGGCGACACCCAGCTCACGCAGGCCCTGTCGGAGGTCCTCCGTCCGGTCCCGGTCGAAGAGGCGCCGGTACACGGCGAGTACGCTGCGGATGCGCCGGACCCGGATGCGCGCCTGGTGCACAGCATCCGTTTCATCGCGCCGCACGGCGTCAAGCTGTTCGCGGAGTTCGATGTCGAGGAAGAGGAGGATGCGGGAGATCGCGTCACCGGCTGTTGCTGCTCCAACGTCTCCCATGTCGAAAACGTAGCCCTCCTGACCTCATCGCAGGAAGAGGCGCCCCCCGAGCAACTAGGGTGAATCCATGGCTGAACGCACCCCGTGGTCCTTGTCGAGCGCGTTGCGCGGCATGTTCGCGAAGAAGACCATCGACGACGACACGTGGGACGACCTCGAGACAGCACTCATCACGGCCGACTTCGGACCGGATGTCACGGAGGCGATCGTCGACGATCTCCGCGCCAAGGTCGAGCGTTATCGCACCACCGATCCGGCGGACCTGCAGCGGATGCTGCGCGAGACGCTCGAGGAACGCCTGTCGAAGCTCGACCCGACCCTGAAGCTCTCGGATCGTCCGGCGATCGTGCTGGTCGTCGGGGTGAACGGCGTGGGCAAGACGACCACGATCGGCAAGTTCGCCAAGTTCTTGCGCACATACGACCGCACTGTCATCGTCGGTGCGGCCGACACGTTCCGTGCTGCGGCCGTCGAGCAGCTGGCGACGTGGGCGGAGCGCGCGGGCGCGGAGATCGTGCGCCCGCAGCAGCAGGGCCAGGATCCCGCATCCGTCGCCTTCCAGACGGTGGAGCGCGCCAAGGCGGAGGGCATCGAGATCGTGATCATCGACACTGCGGGCCGTCTGCAGACCAAGGGCGGCCTGATGGACGAGCTCTCGAAGATCAAGCGTGTGCTCGAGAAGCAGGCACCGATCGCGGAGGTGCTGCTGGTGCTCGACGCCACGACGGGGCAGAACGGTCTCGCCCAGGCTGAGGCGTTCATCGAGCACGCCGGGGTGACGGGACTCGTGCTCACCAAGCTCGACGGTTCGGCGAAGGGCGGTTTCGTACTGGCCGTGCAGGAGAAGACCGGTATCCCGATCAAACTCGTCGGCCAGGGTGAGAGCATCAACGACCTCACCGGCTTCACCCCGCACGTCTTTGCACAGCAGCTGATCGGCTAGGAGGCTCCGATGGCGATCGAACACGAGTATTTCGGGATCATCGACGAGACCGCGAGCGGCGGCCTTGCCTGGCAGGACACGGTGGAACTCGGCGACCAGGCGGTCGAAGTCGACCTGCAGGCGGATGCCGAGTCCGGGGTCACGGAGTATTCGCTCGACGCCGCGGCCGCCCTCCTCCACGCCCTCGAAGGGTTCGACGCGCGGGCCAGGGATGCACTGGTGGCACAGCTGAGCGAGCGACAGTCGGAGACCGTCAACTACGTGGACCAGCAGGTGGACGAGATGGGGGAGAGCCTTCTCGACCTGCTCGTGCACAACTCGGGCGACATCCAGGTCGACGTGCTGCGGTCCCTGCAGCTGATGCGCATCGCGCTGTTCCCGGAGCGGTCCGATGAGGACGATGTCTTCGCGACATTCGACTACTCGATCAGCCCGGACGACACGGACGCTGTGCTGGTCGTCAGTTTCGATATCCGCGGCGACGTCGTCGCCGTCGAGATGCAGGGCTGATGGGGGAGCTGTTCCGGTCGGGCCGCGCCTTCCAGCCGCTTCTGGACAGCCGGCCCGACGATCTCGCGTGGCCGGAGATGCCGTGGCCGATGGATCCGGGGGTCGAGCTGCGTGGAGGTATCGTGACGCTCACCGGCGTGCACGACCCGGATCGGGACGCCCGCGAGCTCTTCGCGGCTCTCGACGACGACACCGTGTGGGGGCACCTTTCGGGCCGTCCGGCCGATGTCGACGCGCTGCGGGCACGGCTCCGGGACGCGCTGGAACCCGGCCCGCGATTCCAGTGGATCGTGCGCCTTTCGGTCCCGTATCGGGGGCTGCCGGCAGGCGCGGTCGTCGGCCAGACGTCGTATCTCGACGTGGCCGCTCCGGATGCGCGACTCGAGATCGGATCGACCGGCTACCATCCGGCCGTCTGGGCGTCCGCGGTCAATCCGGAGACCAAGCTCCTGCTTCTCGGACAGGCTTTCGACCGGCTCCGCGCCGGGCGCGTGCAGCTCAAGACGGATATCCGGAACGAGCGTTCGCAGCGGGCGATCGACCGCCTCGGTGCGCGTTTCGAGGGGGTGCTGAGGCGTCACATGCGGCGTGCTGACGGCACCGTTCGCGACACGGTGATGTTCTCGATCCTCGCCGAGGAGTGGCCCGAAGTGCGCCGTGGGCTGAACGCGCGCGTACGCTCAGCATCCGCCGGTTAAACTGGCTGGACCATGGCTACTTTCGGAACCCTGTCTGACAGGCTCGCAGACACCTTCAAGAACCTCCGCACCAAGGGCAAGCTCTCGCCGGCGGATGTCGACGGCACCGTTCGCGAAATCCGTCGCGCTCTCCTCGACGCCGACGTCTCGCTCGACGTCGTCAAGTCATTCACTGCGAAGGTGCGCGAGCGCGCGCTCGGCGATGAGGTCAACAAGGCGCTGAACCCGGCCCAGCAGGTCGTTCAGATCGTCAACGAAGAACTCGTGGCGATCCTCGGCGGCCAGCAGCGACGACTGCAGTTCGCGAAGAAGCCGCCGACGGTGATCATGCTGGCCGGTCTCCAGGGTGCCGGCAAAACGACACTCGCCGGAAAGCTCGCGAAGTGGCTGGCCAAAGACGGCCACACCCCGGTGCTGGTCGCAGCCGACCTCCAGCGCCCGAACGCCGTCACACAGCTGCAGGTCGTCGGCGAGCAGGCCGGCGTGCCTGTGTTCGCGCCCGAGCCCGGCAATGGCGTCGGCAATCCGGTCAAGGTCGCCAAAGAGGCGATGAAGTTCGCCGAGACCAAGCAGTACGACGTGGTCATCGTCGACACGGCCGGCCGCCTCGGCGTCGACGCCGAGCTCATGAAGCAGGCGGGTGACATCCGCAAGGCCGTCGACCCTGACGAGGTTCTGTTCGTCATCGACGCGATGATCGGCCAGGATGCGGTCGCAACGGCCAAGGCGTTCCAGGACGGCGTCGACTTCACTGGCGTCGTACTCACGAAGCTCGACGGCGACGCCCGCGGTGGCGCGGCACTGTCCGTCGCCTCGGTCACCGGCCGGCCCATCATCTTCGCGTCGACCGGAGAAGGTCTCGACGACTTTGAGCCGTTCTATCCCGACCGCATGGCCAGCCGCATCCTCGACCTCGGTGACATCCTCACCCTGATCGAGCAGGCGCAGGAAGCGTTCGACGAAGACGAGGCGCGCAAGGTCGCCGAGAAGTTCGCGACCGACACGTTCACGCTCGACGACTTCCTCAAGCAGATGCAGCAGCTGCGCAACATGGGTTCCATCAAGAAGATGATGGGCATGCTGCCGGGCGCCGGCGCCATGAAGCAGCAGCTCGACAATTTCGACGAGCGCGAGATCGTGCGCACCGAGGCGATCATCCAGTCGATGACCACGGCCGAGCGCACGAACCCCAAGCTCCTCAACGGGTCGCGACGTCTGCGCATCGCGAAGGGTGCGGGCTCGACGGTGACCGAAGTGAACCAGCTCGTCAACCGCTTCGAGCAGGCCGCCAAGATGATGAAGACCGTCGCCAAGGGCGGTGTGCCGAACGTCCCCGGCATGGGGCCGATCCCCGGAGCCGGCTTTACCGGAGGCCGCGGAAAGCAGCAGCCGAAGAAGAAGGGCTCGCGTTCGGGCAACCCGGCCAAGCGTGCAGCCGAGAATGCTGCGCTGGCGACCGGGGTCAAGCCTGCCGGTTCAGCAGGCGGTTCGGGATTCGGGCTCGGAGGGGGCGCTGCCTCCAAGCCGGGCGGACCGACAGAGGAAGAGCTGGCGTCGCTTCAGAAGTTCCTCGGGCGCTGACGTCGGCGTCACGCTCGAGAGAGCGGTCCGGGTCAGCCCGTGATGTGCGCTGCGTCGAGCGCGCGGTTGACGACACCGGCCACGACGGTCTGGCCGGCCGCATTCGGGTGGACGTGGTCGGGCTGGAGCAGCGCCGGATGTCCGGCCAGCGGAATACCGAGGTCGATGTACGTGCCACCCACGTCGGTCACCGCTTGCCGCGTGAGCGCGTTGTCAGCGGTGAGGCGTGCGGGAACCGGGGTGTCGCCCCACACAGCGCTCGTGCCGACGATCGTGGCGTGCGGGAGCGCAGCGCGGAGGTGGTCGAGGAGCTGCACGGTCTTCGTGCGTAGTGCTTGCTCATTGATCAGAAGATCGTTCCTGGTCGCGGAGATCAGCACGATCCGCGGATCCAGCTTGATGGCGATTTCGATCTGGGCGCTGTACGTGTAGCCGCCTGCTCCCGCCTTGACGAAGCCGGAACCGTTGATGGCCAGGTCGTCGAGAGCCCATTTGCGGCTGGCGGCGACCTGTTCCGGCCAGGCCTGCGCCGGAAGCACGCCGCGGCCGTGCTCGATGGAATCGCCGATGGCGACGACCGTGACGGTGGCAGATGTGTGCGGGGCCGATGCCACCTTCGCCTCGGCAGCGACCGACCGCTCGGCCGTCACCGCCGCGCAGCCGCTGAGCGCGGCCAGCGTGGCCACGCCGGCCGCGACAACGAGCAGTCGCCGGGGAAGACTCGTCATACGCACGGAGCGAGCGTAGATCTCCGAAACTGCAGGGATGCTGTGAGCCCTGCGGTGTGTCACGCGCTGGTCGTCGTCACTCCGTCTCATCAGCCCGAAAGTCCGTTCCGCAGTTCGTGGGTGAGTGAACTGACCACCGCCTGCAGGCTGCCCCCGTTGTCTTCGGCGACCCGGAGCTGCCGCTGGTAGCTCGCGCCCCGAGCGAGGATGTGGTCGACCGACTCCAGCTGTTCGAGGCATCCCAGCCGGTCTGCGGTCGGCGCAAGTTCCACGACCAGGTCGCGCAGGGCATCCGCGACCAGTCGCTCGTCGCCGGCCGGATTGAGGATGATCTCGGCGTCCATCCCGTAGCGCGCGGCGCGCCACTTGTTCTCGCGCACGAACCAGGGCTGCAGGCTGCCCGGCTCGACACCGTCGTCGATCTGCCCCGACATCCGGTCGACGAGGCAGTGGATGATCGCGGAGACCGCACCCACTTCTTCAGCCGTCGAGAGGCCGTCGCAGGCGCGCATCTCGACAGTGCCCCAGCGCGGCGAAGGCCGGATGTCCCAGCGCACCTCGCTGTAGTCGCTCACGACGCCCGTGTTGACCAGATCCTGCACATACTCCTCGTAATTGGCCCAGCTGCCGAACTGCCAGGGCAGGCCGGCCGTCGGCAGCTGCTGGAACATCAGCGCACGGTTGGATGCATAACCGGTCTTCGCCCCGCCCCAGAACGGGCTGGATGCGCTCAGCGCCTGCAGGTGAGGGTAATAGGTGAGCAGCCCGTTGACGATCGGCAGCGCCTTGTCGCGGTCATCGATGCCGACGTGCACGTGGATGCCCCAGATCATCATCTGCCGACCCCACCACTGCGTTCGGTCGAGCAGGCGGTCGTAGCGCTCGTTCGGTGTGACCTTCTGGTCGAACCATTGGGCGAACGGATGCGTGCCGGCGCACATGAGTTCGACACCGAGCGGGTCGGTCACTGCGCGGACCATCTCCATCAGCTCGTTCAGGTCGGCGAGAGCCTCGGGAACGGTATGGTGCACCCGGCTGACGAGCTCCACCGTGTTCAGCAGCAGTTCGTGCGTGATCTGGGGATGCTCCCGGCCGTCGGGCGTCCCGAGCGCTTCGAGCACCTCCTGTGCGATCTGGACGAGGTCCCCGGACGAACCGTCGACGAGCGCGAGCTCCCATTCGATGCCGACGGTCGACCGCTCAGATGCTGCGAAATCGATCTGCATCTGGTCGTTCCGTTCATCCGATTATTCAAAGCCCGGTGTATCTGACACAATAGCTAGTTGAGTTCTGTTCCGCCCGACCCTCTAATCAGGCGAGAGAGAACCCCATAGACCTCCTGCCGAGTGTGCCCCCACGCTCACGGCAGTCAGTTCGTTCAAACACCTCATACAACACAGGAGAATTGTGGCTGTCAAAATTCGTCTGAAGCGCCTCGGCAAGATCCGCGCGCCCTACTACCGCATCGTCGTAGCCGACTCGCGCACCAAGCGCGACGGCCGCGTGATCGAAGAGATCGGCAAGTACCACCCGACCGAGGAGCCGTCGCTCATCGAGGTCAACTCGGAGCGTGCACAGTACTGGCTCAGCGTCGGCGCCCAGCCGACCGAGCAGGTCACCGCGCTGCTGAAGCTCACCGGCGACTGGGGCACCTTCAAGGGCGACAAGAACGCGGTGAACACGGTCAAGACCAAGGAAGCCAAGGTCGGCTTCGTCGCTGACGAGAAGAAGAAGCCGGTTCTGAAGCCCAAGGCCGAGAAGCCGGCGCCCGTCGTCGAAGAGGCCGAGGCCGTCGTCGAAGCTGAGGTCGAGGCCGAAGAGGCCGCCGAGGCCGAGGTCGTCGAGGCTGCGGAAGAGATCACCGAATCCGCCGCCGACGGCGAGAAGGCGTAGCCTTGCTCGGTCCCGCTCTCGAGCACCTGGTCAAGGGGATCGTCGATCACCCGGCCGACGTGCATGTCGTAGCAAAGAATTCGCCCCGCGGCGAGGTCCTCGAGGTTCGCGTGAACCCCGAGGACCTCGGGCGGGTCATCGGCCGAGCCGGACGCACCGCCAAAGCGCTGCGTACGCTCGTCGCCGCGCTCGCCGACGGACGTCGCGTGCGCGTCGACGTCGTCGACACCGACTACTGAGGTGTCGGCCGACAAGCCTGCCCAGACTCAACTTCGGGTCGGTCGCCTCACCAAGGCGCATGGGCTGAAGGGCGCCCTCAAACTCGAGCTGTACACGGACACTCCCGAGCAGCGGTTCACGCCCGGCGCAGTGTTCACCTTGCAGGTTCCGACCGGCTCGAAGTGGCATGGCAAGACCCTCGAACTCACTGAGCTCCGCTGGTACAACGGTCACGCCGTCGGATTCTTCAAGGGCGTCGACGATCGCAGCGAAGCCGAGACCCTTGTCAAGGCGATCCTCTGGGTCAACCAGGACCCGACGGAGCTTCCTGAAGAGGAAGACGCCTGGTACGACCACCAACTGGTCGGGCTGGCCGCACTTCGCGACGGCGTGAAGGTCGGGCTCGTCGCCCGGGTCGATCACCTGCCTGCGCAGGATCTGCTGGCCATCAGAACAGACAACGGCGAAGTACTCGTTCCCTTCGTCAAGGCAATCGTGCCTGCAGTCGACCTGGCGGCCGGAACGGTTACCCTGACCCCGCCGACCGGACTGTTCGAAGAACTGCCCGACGACGATGACGATGACGACGACGACGATCGCTCGGTCGTGGACGAATCCGCCGGAGACGTCGAATCTTCCGCGGAAGATGCCGCGAAGGACGCCGACTAGCGTCACGAAAGAGTGCCGGAGTCCGCGTTGGCGATGCACGCTGCCCAGCTGCACATCGACGAAGCGATGGTGCGGCGGCTGGTCTTCGAACAGTTCCCGCAGTGGCGGGACGCGGCGATCCGCCACGTCGCGACCGACGGCACCGTCAACGCCATTTATCGCATCGGCACTGACTTCGCCGCGCGCTTCCCGCTGCGTTCCGGCGACCCGGCGGACGTGGCCAGAGAGCTTGCCCGGGAGTCGTCGGCGATGCTCGACCTGGCGGTCTGCTGTCCATTCCCGACGCCGGCTGTCGTGGCGATGGGAGTGCCCGGCCACGGCTATCCTCTGCCGTGGTCGGTACAGACCTGGCTCCCCGGCGAGGTCGCGACACCCGGTGGCCTGGCAGAGTCGCGGTGGTTCGCAAAGGACCTCGTCACTCTCCTGCGTGCGCTCCGCGCCGCAGAGACAGGCGGTCGCCGCTTCACAGGTGGCGGCCGCGGCGGACGGTTACCTGACGCCGACGAGTGGATGAACGTCTGCTTCAGAGAGAGCGAGGGCCTGCTCCCGGTCGGTCGGCTCAGGGCCCTCTGGACCGTCTTCCGTGATTTGCCGGCGGCGGGCCCCGATGTGATGAGCCATCAGGACCTGATCCCCGCCAACCTCCTCGTCACGGGCGAGAATCTTGTCGGGGTCCTCGACTGCGGTGGTTTCGGACCTGCCGACCCTGCGCTGGATCTCGTCGCGGCCTGGCACATGCTCGACATCGATGCTCGTGCGACATTCCGCGGCGAGCTGGAGTGCGGCGATGTGGAGTGGCGGCGCGGGGCGGCGTGGGCATTCGTGCAAGCCATGGGCCTCGACTGGTACTACCGGGAGTCGAACCCTGGCATGAGCGCTCTCGGGCGGAGCACCCTTGGCCGGATCCTCGATGATCCGGAAATCTCTGCGCTCGACACCCGGTAGCCGGCCGGGCATTCCAGTTCAGCGCACCACCGCGAGTCCGCGTGCGCGAAGGGTCCGTGCATCCGCGTCGAGGGACGCCAGAAGGCGTTCGTGGGTCGCGACGATGTGGTGATGGATGCGGTCCGCCGCGGCGTCCGCGTCACGCGCAGTGACGAGGTCGACGATCTCCCGATGCTCCTGCCAGGCCAGCCGGCGCGCGTCTTCGGTGCGTACTTCGAGCCAGCGGGTGCGTGCGAGACGGGTCATCGCCGAGGCGACCGCGTCGGCGAAGAAGTGGTTGCCCGACAGGCTCGCGAGTTCCACGTGAAAATGCGTGCCGGCCCGTACGCCCGCGTCGTTGGGCTGGGCGATGTCGAACTCCCCGAGCCTGGTCCGCAGGGACGTGATCGCATCGGCCGGGGCGCGGTCGCAGCTGAGGCGAACCGCAGCGGTCTCGAGGGCGCCCCGCAGCTCGCTGAGCGCGCCGATCTCGCCGAGATCGATCGGTGAGACCTGCCAGGCCCGGCCGACGCGTTCGACCAGGCCTTCGCTCTCGAGGCGCATCAGCGCTGCACGAAGCGGCGTTCGGGATGCGCTGAGCTGCGACTCGAGGCCGCGTTCGGTGAGCCGTGCGCCGGGCGTCCGTTCGAGGTCGAGGATCTCGGAGCGCAGGCGATCGTAGACGTGGGTCTGTTCTGGCATCTGTCGACCTTCTCTTTGGTATACCGGAGTGGTATACCGCTAGGGTATACCGAAGAATCCCATTCAGCCGGAAGGAGCCGCCGTGACTCTGACGAGCACCCGCACACGAACCGCCCGCCCGTGGCTCATGCTCACCCTCGGCGTCGTCGCCCAGGCGAGCTCGACCGTGTTCGTGAGCACGCCGGCGTTCCTCATTCCGCTTCTCCACACCGAACGCGGCCTGAGCCTTGCGCAGGCGGGCCTGCTGGCATCGACGCCGACACTCGGCATGGTCATGACCCTCATCGCGTGGGGAGCGCTCAGCGACCGCATCGGCGAACGGTGGGTGATCGCATCGGGACTGGCCGTGACGGCCCTGGCTGCGGTCGGCGCGATGTTTGCGAGCGGCTACATCGGCCTCGGCTTCTTCCTCCTCATCGGCGGAATGGCCTCCGCCAGCCCGAACGCCGCGAGCGGGCGCGTGGTGGTCGGCTGGTTCCCGCGCGAGCGTCGGGGACTGGCGATGGGCATCCGCCAGATGTGCCAGCCGCTCGGGGTCGCCATCGCGGCCGTGAGCATCCCTGTGCTCGCATCCACCGCGGGCATCGCTGCCGCGATGGTGGTCCCGGCCGTCCTGACCGGGATATCCGCGGTGCTCTGCGCGATCTGGATCGTCGACCCGCCGCGACCGGAACGGAACGCGTCCGGCGAGGTTGAAGCGCATCCGCACGCCGGCTGGAATCCGTACCGCTCGACGTCGCTGCTGTGGCGCATCCACGGTGTCTCGATCCTCCTGGTCGTGCCGCAGTTCGCCGTATCGACCTTCGGGCTGGTGTGGCTTGTGACCCAGCTCGGCTTCCCTACCGTCGCCGCCGGTCTCGTGATCGGGGCCAGCCAGTTCGTCGGAGCCGTCGGGCGGATCGGCGTCGGTGTTCTCAGTGACAGGGTCGGCAGCAGGCTCGGTCCGCTGCGCTGGGTGGCCGTCTCTGCCGCCGCCGTCATGCTGCTCATGGCGGTCGCGGCATCGCTCGGCGCGGCGTGGGCCGCCGTGATCCTCATCGTCGCTGCCGTCGTCACGGTCGCCGACAACGGTCTCGCGTATACCTCGGTCGCCGAAATCGCCGGCCCCTTCTGGTCGGGCCGTGCGCTGGGCGCCCAGAACACCGGGCAGTTCCTCGCGGCATCCCTCGTCGGGCCTGCGGTCGGCGGTCTGATCACCCTCGTCGGGTTCCCGCTCGCCTTCGCATCGGTCGCGCTCTGCCCGCTCGCCGCCATCCCGCTCGTTCCCCGCGACCGGGAGCTCGCCGTCGTGCCGCAATAGAGGTGCCGATTAGAATTGGCGTCCATGCGCATCGACATCGTCACGATCTTCCCCGAGTTCTTCGATGTGCTCGACCTGTCGCTGCTCGGCAAGGCCAGGCAGTCCGGGATCATCGACCTGGGTGTCCACAACCTGCGCGACCACGCGCACGACCGGCATCGCACCGTCGACGACACGCCATACGGAGGCGGAGCGGGGATGGTCATGAAACCGGAGCCGTGGGGCGAGGCGCTGGACGGCATCCTCGCTGATGGCCCGGGCGACCCGCTCGTGATCTTCCCGTCACCGGCCGGCGATGTGTTCACGCAGGCCACCGCACGAGAGCTCGCTGCCGAATCGCACCTCGTCTTCGGATGCGGACGCTACGAAGGAATCGACCAGCGGGTATTCGACGACGCGGCATCACGCGCCCGCGTGAGGCTGATGAGTCTCGGCGACTACGTGCTCAACGGGGGAGAGGTCGCGACGATGGCGATGATCGAAGCGATCGGGCGCCTCATCCCCGGTGTCGTCGGCAACCCGGAATCGTTGGTGCAGGAGTCGCACGAAGACGGGCTGCTCGAATACCCGAGCTACACGAAGCCCTCCGTCTGGCGTGGCCGCGAGGTGCCGCCCGTGCTGCTCAGCGGCAACCACGGCGCGATCGCCGCGTGGCGCCACGAGCAACAGCTCGACCGGACGCGACGTGTGCGTCCCGACCTGCTCGACTGAGTCGCTCGCTCGTCGATCACAGGGAAAAGCACGTCACATGCGTCGAATGAGGTGCTTTTCCGTGTGCTCGACGGATGCGGTGGGGGCGCGTCAGTCGCGGGCGGTGAGGACGACGGGGCCGTCCTCGGTGATTGCGATGGTGTGCTCGGAGTGGGCGCCCCGGGAACCGTCTGCGCTGCGGAGCGTCCAGCCGTCTGCATCCGTCACGATCCTGTCCGTGGTCTCGAGGAACCACGGCTCGATCGCGATCACCAGCCCGGGGCGCAGCGGGTAGCCGCGGCCGGCGCGACCGTCGTTCGGCACATGGGGATCGCCGTGCATGGTGCGGCCGACCCCGTGTCCGCCGAAATCGGTGTTGATCGAGTAGCCCTCTGGATGGGCGATCGCCGCGATGGCCGCGGAGATGTCGCCGATCTTGTTGCCGGGGTGTGCGGCTGCGATCGCCGCGTCGAGCGCGCGCCGGGTCGTGTCGATGAGTCGCAGGTCAGCCGGCCGTGGTGAGCCGACGACGAAGCTGACGGCCGAATCCGCCACCCACCCGTCGACTGCCGCAGCGAAATCGAGGCTGAGCAGGTCGCCATCCCGCAGCCGATAGTCGTGGGGGAGTCCGTGCAGCACGGCGTCGTTCACCGATGTGCAGATCACCTTGCCGAAAGGGCTCGCGCCGAACGAAGGGTGGTAGTCGATGTAGCTGGAGACGGCACCAGCCGAGCGGATGAGGTCGTGCGCGATCCGGTCGAGCTCCAGCAGATTGACCCCGACCTTCGCCGCCGCGCTCGTCGTGCGCAGCACCTCGGCCACGAACCTGCCTGCGGGCTTCATGGCCTCGATCTCGGCCGGCGTCCTCAACTCGATCATGGATACAGTTTTTCATGCCGTCAGCGAACCCGCAGCCGCCGCACAGCAGGGCGGGGATAATCTGGTGCCGTGATCCTCCGCAGGGCGTTCTTCTGGTGGCTGTTTCCGTCGGCCGTGATCCTTCCCGCGTGGCTGCTCATCGGCTGGGCCGCCTTCGGTGGCGGGGGCTGGGCGTTCCTCGGCCTGCTCATCGCCTGCCCGATCCTTTTCATCGCCATGCTCGCGATCGGCGGCATCATCCGAGCCCGCGGCAGCGTGAGGGAGCAGAGGGCCGTCTCGTGGACCGACGTCGGGCTGCTGGCGGCATGGCACATCGCGATCATCGCGTTCGGCTTCTATATTCCCGGTGTGTCGGGGTGGATCGCCGTCCTCGGCATCCTGGTCGGGCTGGCGACGTTCTGGGTCTCCCTCTGGGAACTCCTGAACGAAACGCGTGCCCGCGTGCAAATGACGTTCGACGCCTACGAACGGGCGGCCCAGCAGCAGCAGTTCGGTCGACCGGACCCCGGGTCCGTCGATGGCGGCGAGTACATCGTCATCGAGGAACGCCGCGACGACGAGTGATTCGCGGGCGGATCAGCCTGCGCCGGACCCGCTTTGGTAAAGACTGGCTGTTCATGGCAGAATAGTTGTTTGTGCCGCGGCCAGGCTCTGCCACAGGGGAGCCAGCATTCTTCGTGGTCACCCCATAACTGACAATTCGGCCGTCGTGCGCCCCGTACGACGTCCCCAAGTCCGTCCTCGACCTGTGGCGGGTACAGAGAGCGAACACACATGCACATTCTCGATGAGCTGGACGCCGCGTCCCTCAAGCAGGACATCCCGGAGTTCCGCGCGGGCGACACCGTCAAGGTCCACGTCAACATCGTCGAGGGCAGCCGCTCTCGTATTCAGGTCTTCCAGGGCGTCGTCATCGGCCGCTCGGGCGAAGGCGTGCGCGAGACCTTCACGGTCCGCAAGGTCAGCTTCCAGGTCGGCGTCGAGCGTACCTTCCCGGTGCACTCGCCGATCATCGACCACATCGAGGTCGTGACGCGCGGTGACGTTCGTCGCGCGAAGCTGTACTACCTGCGCGAGCTTCGTGGCAAGAAGGCGAAGATCAAGGAAAAGCGCGAGAACTAGACCCGCGCCGCCGACCCGCGGTCGGCTCACGGCGAATCCTGAGCTCCCGATCCCATAAACTGGGTCGGGAGCTCAGGCGGTTAAATGACAGAAGACACATTGTCCACGCGTACAGAACGCGTCGCGGCAGACAAGCGCAGCAAGCAGCGCAGCGTCAAGCTCTTCGTCCGTGACATCCTCATCATCTTCGTGGTGGCGGTCCTCGTCTCCTTCCTGATCAAGACGTTCGTCGTCCGGTCGTTCTACATTCCGTCGGCATCGATGGAGAACACGCTCCAGATCAACGACCGCATCATCGTCAACGAGCTCGAGCCGAACCTCGTCCCCATTCAGCACGGCGACGTCGTCGTCTTCCGCGATCCGGGCGGCTGGCTACCGCCGTCGGTGCCGACGAACCAGAACCCTGTAGCTGCTGCGTGGGATGCTGCGCTGTCGTTCGTGGGACTCTCTGCGCCAGACAGCAATGATCACCTGATCAAACGCGTCATCGGGCTCCCCGGCGACCATGTGACGTGCTGCAACGCGCTCGGCCAGATGAGCGTCAACGGCGTTCCGCTGAAAGAGCCGTACGTTCTGCTGCCCGCGGGCTCGCAGGCGGTGTCGGGAATCACCTTCGACGTGACCGTACCGAAGGGGTCGCTCTGGGTGATGGGTGACAACCGTTACAACTCCGCCGACTCTCGGTACCATGTGAATGACCCCGGAAAAGGATTCGTGCCGATCAGCAACGTCGTCGGCCGCGCGTTCGTGATCAGCTGGCCGGTCAGCCGCTGGTCCTGGCTCGACGACTATCCCGACGTGTTCCGTGGGGTGGAGGACAGCCAGAAGTAATGCCCGCAGACCCGACCCTGCGATTCGAACGCTCGCTGTTCCGCAGCGGTGTCGAGTCGGTCATCGCCTGCGACGAGGTCGGGCGCGGTGCGCTTGCCGGCCCGGTCGCGGTCGGAATGGTCGTGATCGACCAGGGGGTGAGGCGCATGCCCAAGGGTCTCCGCGATTCCAAGCTGCTGCCCGAGCCGCACCGCGAAGCGCTCGCACCGTTGTGCACGAAGTGGGTTCTCTATTCGGCCGTCGGTCTGGCTTCCGCCGATGAGATCGATTCGCTCGGCCTGAGCAGGTGCCTGGGCCTCGCCGGCAGGCGTGCCCTGGAAAGCCTCGAGGCGATGGGCGCACCCGTCGGGTCGAGCATCCTCGTGCTCGACGGCAACTGGGACTATCTCAACCCGGCGCTCGACACGCGCGTTGACGTGGTGACCAGGATCAAGGCCGACCGGGACTGCGCGTCGGTCGCCGCCGCATCCGTGATCGCCAAGGTCCATCGTGACAGGTTGCTGATCGACCGGGATGTCGTCACTCCGGGCTACAGCTGGGCATCCAACAAGGGCTACGCCAGTCGGGCCCACTTCGCGGCCATCGAACTGCTCGGCCCGTCGGACTATCACCGGCTCAGCTGGCTGAAGGGCGACGTTCCGCTCGAACAGGTCGAGTGAATCCGGCATAGACTTGTCGGACGATGGATGAAGACGAGTTCGACGACTACGACCGTGAGGTCGAGCTGGCACTGTACCGCGAATACCGCGACGTCGTCGCACAGTTCAAGTACGTGATCGAGACCGAGCGGCGCTTCTACCTTGCCAACGAGGTGGAGTTCCTGCGTCGCGACACCGAGCACGACTTCTACTTCGAACTGACGATGAACGACGTCTGGGTGTGGGACGTCTATCGTTCCGATCGATTCGTCAAGTCCGTCCGTGTGCTCACGTTCAAAGATGTCAACATCGAAGAGTTGTCGAGCAAAGACTTCGAGCTGCCGAAAGAGCTCGCACTCGACGAGTGAGCCAAGCGGCCGGATCGGATCCTGCCGGATTCGGGCCATGTTTCGTCGCGCCGTCCTCATCGGGCCGGGGCTGAACCCGATCAACACCACGATGATCTCGGTGGCGTTCGTACCGATAGCCACCGACCTCCGGCTCACCGGTGCGGCTCCTGCTCGTGAACCCCTCTGGCGTTGTTCGATCGCAGTCTGAGCTGGCGGCCCCTCCCGCTCTGACCGGCGTCGTGCGACACCGAATCTCCTCCACATCGGGGATACGAGCATGCTCATCCACAGATCGGTTGTGCACCCGGACATCGCCCCGGGGATGCCGCGAAGCTGGATGCGGAGGCAGCAATGGCAGACAAAGACGACCTGGGCAGGCGCGGCGAGGACATCGCGGCGACGTGGCTCGAGCAGCGGGGAATGGCCGTGATCGAACGCAACTGGAGGTGTTCGGCAGGTGAGATCGACATCATCCTGAGGGAGGGTACGACAACGGTCTTCGCTGAGGTGAAGACGCGCACGTCGACGGCGTTCGGGCATCCGTTCGAGGCGATAACCGCGGTCAAGGCCGGGCGGCTGAGACGACTCGCGGCCGAATGGTGCCGGGCGAATCCGACGCCGGGGGAGATTCGCATCGACGTGATCGCGATCCTCGATGCGTGGAGCCCACGGCCGACCATCGAACACGTGAGCGGTGCCGTCTGATGGCTGTTGCCCGAACGTTCGCCGTCGCACTCAACGGGCTCGACGGTCATGTCGTCGAGGTCGAGGCCGACATCGCCGCGGGGCTTCCCGCGTTCGTCCTCATCGGACTGCCCGACACCGCTCTCGGCGAATCCCGCGAGAGGGTGCGGGCCGCCGCCGTGAACGCGGGGTGCCCGTTGACCCAACGCAAACTCACCATCAACCTCTCGCCCGCGGCTCTTCGCAAACAGGGCTCTGGGTTCGACCTCGCGATCGCCGTGGCTGCGCTCGCCGCAGCGGGAGACGTATCGGTCGAGTCCGTCGCCGGTGTGGTCCACCTCGGCGAGCTGGGGCTCGACGGGCGGCTCCGGCCGATCCCTGGGGTCCTTCCGTCGGTCGCCGCAGCACGTCGCGCGGGGTTTGCGAATGTCATGGTGCCGACAGCGAATGCCGAAGAGGCCGAGCTGGTCGACGGGATCCGGGTGACGGCCGTCGCGTCGCTCCGCGATGCGGCGATCTGGCACGGCGGCCGCTTCTCGCACGAGCCGTCAGAGGCGGTCGGGCTTTCCCGATCGGCCGACCATCGTGCAGATGACGACACGAGCCTCGATATGGGCGACGTCCTTGGAAACGACGACGTGGTCGAGGCGCTCACCGTGGCGGCCGCAGGCGGCCATCACGTGTCGATGATCGGTCCGCCAGGCGCGGGCAAGACAATGCTCGCTTCCAGGCTGCCCGGGATCCTTCCCGACCTGACCGACGATGAAGCCCTCGAGGTGACTTCGATCCGCTCGCTGGTGGGAGCGCCAATCGGGCGGGAGCTCGTACGCCGTCCACCGTTCGAGGCGCCCCATCACACTTCCTCGGCGGTGTCGATCGTCGGTGGCGGAAGTGGGCGCATCGTTCCGGGTGCGGTGGTGCGCGCCACCAGCGGCGTGCTCTTCCTCGACGAAGCGCCCGAGTTCCCGGCACGGGTGCTCGACGTGCTCCGCCAGCCGCTCGAGTCCGGAACCATCGCGATCCACCGGGCGAACGGCGTCGCGGCGTTTCCCGCACGATTCCAGCTGGTCCTCGCGGCGAATCCGTGCCCGTGCGGGCGGTACGGCTCACCCGACGATGAATGTACCTGCACTCCGATCGCGCGACGACGGTACCTTGCTCGCCTGTCCGGGCCGCTCCTCGACCGCGTCGACATCCGGCTGACCGTTCGTCGGCTGGGTGTTGCGGCGATTCGGGCGTCGCGCGCGCGGGACGACCAACGGGCGACCGCCGGGGAGGGCAACCATGGGTCCGGTACCAGCGCAGCGATCCGGCGGCGGGTCGTGGAGGCGAGGGCTGTGGCTGCAGAGCGACTGGCCGCCACGCCGTGGACTCGCAACTGCCAGGTGACCGGAAATTGGCTGAGGACCGGCCCGAGGCGACTTCCCCAGACCGCCACGAGATCGCTCGACCGCGCGTTCGAGCGGGGAGCGCTCACGATGCGCGGCTTCGATCGCACTCTTCGCCTTGCGTGGACGCTCGCCGATCTCGATACCGCCCTGACGCCGACGGCGCACCATGTCGGCGCCGCTCTTTTCCTTCGACGGGGGATGGAAGCATGACGTACCTCGGACTCACGGCCGAACAGCTGACCGCCCACGTGGCGCGCGTCGTTCCGCCGCAGTCGGGGCGGCAAGGTGCGGTGTCGGCGCCTGGTGCGTCCTCCGGTGACGCGTCGACGACGCGAACCCGGTTCGCTCGTGCCGTACTGACCTCACTCGCCGAACCGGGCGACTCCGACGCCGGCGTTCTGATTGCGGCGATCGGTCCGGTGGAGGCACTTCGCGCCATCGTCGAACGGCGGTCAGCCCCCGACATTCTGGCCGAGGTGAGCGAGCACGACCCAGCGGCCACGGAAATGCTCGTGGGACGCCTTGAAAACGCACTTGAGCGATGGCACCCCCGCGCGTCGCTGACCGCGGCCGCACGCTCCTTCGAGTCCGGCGCTCGCGTGCGCGCCGCGCTGGTGACGCCGGAAGACGACCTGTGGCCGGCGTCACTCGCCGACCTCGGCAGTGGTGCACCGATCGCGCTCTGGGTGCGGGGCGAGCTCGGCCGTCTCGGCGAACTCCGCCGTTCTGTCGCCCTCGTCGGAGCACGCGCGGCGACAGGCTACGGGGAGCACGTGGCCATGGAAGTCGCCTCCGGCCTCGCCGACCGGGGGCTCTCGACAGTATCCGGCGGTGCGTACGGTATCGATGGCGCGGTGCACAGGGCGAGTCTCGCAAGCGACGCGACGACAGTCGCCTTCCTCGCCGGAGGTGTCGACCGGCTCTACCCCGCCGGTCACACCGACCTGTTGCAGCGGGTCGCCGAACGCGGACTCCTCATCGCAGAGCTGCCGTGCGGGTCGTCGCCGACGAAATGGCGATTCCTTATGCGAAACAGACTCATTGCGGCCGCGAGTACAGCCACAGTGGTCGTCGAGGCCGGGCGGCGCTCCGGCTCTCTCAACACGGCGGGCCACGCGGCAACGATCGGCCGCCCACTGGGAGCGGTTCCCGGTCCCGTGACATCGCCGGCCTCTGCCGGATGCCATCGTCTGATCCGCGAATACGGGGCGGAATGTGTGACGAACGCCGATGAGATCGCCGAACTCTCCGGTCTGTGGAGCCCCACCGAAGGCAGCGGAGCGGCGCACAAGGAGTCTTCGGGTGGCGGAAGATCCCTCGCCCCTGAGGCGCTCAGGATTATCGACGCCCTCAGCGCCCGGGCCTCGCGAAGCGTCGCCGAACTCTCCGTGATCACCGGCATGTCGCCGCGCGACGTGATTGCAACGCTCGGCACCCTCGACGTCGAAGGCCTCGCACGGGAACGAGCCGGGAGGTGGCTGAAGGCGCCGCCCGGCACGCGGTGAGACCAGGTGAATGCGGGGAAACGCCAGGTGCGGAGCGTCGCTCCGAGACGGAGTGCCGTTCACAGAGCAAGCTGGGCACGTGGAGCTTCAGCGGGCGGTCGAGGACTACGCGATACACCTGACCGCAGAGCGGGGCTACTCGCCGCAGACGGTCCGCGCCTACCGGTCAGATCTGGCGGCGCTCATCGCTTTCGCCGGTACGCGCAACATCGGCACCACCGAAGATCTCACCCTCGACCTGCTCCGCGACTGGCTCTGGAACGCATCCCAGGCGGGACTCGCCAAAGCAACGCTCGCCAGACGGTCGGCCTCCGCGAAAGGATTCAGCGCGTGGGTCGCCCGCACCGGCGGCGGGGCGCACGACCCCGCGGCGCGCCTGCGCTCGCCGAAGCCCGACAAGACTCTTCCCCGGGTGATCAATCGACAGCAGATGGCAGGAATGCTCGACGCGCTCATCACACGCAGCGCGACGGGAGACCCGGCGGCGAAGCGCGATCTCGCCGTCATCGAGCTGCTCTACGCGACGGGCATCCGTGTATCCGAACTCACCGGTCTCGACATCGACGACGTCGACCTCGAACGTCTCACCCTGCGTGTCCTCGGCAAAGGATCCAAAGAACGCGTCGTTCCGTTCGGCGTACCGGCGCACACCGCCGTCATCGACTACCTCCGCAACGCGCGCCCCGCGATCGCGACCGCAGCATCCGGACCGGCGCTGCTCCTCGGGGACCGCGGCAGCAGACTCGGAACCCGTGCCGTCTACCAACTCGTCGCCTCCCTCCTGGCCGGCCTCCCGGGAGCAGGACCGGCAGGTCCCCACGCACTGCGCCACACGGCAGCGACACACCTTCTGGACGGGGGTGCAGACCTGCGGGCGGTACAAGAACTCCTCGGCCACGCCAGCCTCGGAACGACCCAGATCTACACGCACGTCTCCACCGAACGGCTGAAAGAGAGCTATCGCATCGCTCATCCCCGCGCCTGAAGTGCTCAGCGCAGCGGCAAGAGGACCGCGCGCGGCAGCCGGTCGAAGAAAAGCAACGGCGAAACATACGCACCGTGCAGCCGCACCCCGACGTGAAGGCAGCCCGACTCGCAGTGGCCGCCCTCAGCGACGTGACCGACGACCTCGCCCCGCGCAACACGATGATCCCTCCCGACGACAGCGTCGAGCGGTTCGAAACTGACGAGAAGGTCATCGCCGACATCGATGGTCAGTACCGGCCGATCCACCACGACACCGGAGAAGGTGACCACACCATCCGCCGGCGAACGTACGTCGGCCCCGGTGCTGACGGTGAGGTCGATGCCACGATGGCCCGAAGAATACGGGGTGGCCGGAGCGATGAAACTCCGGCCCACAACGATGGGCGGTGCGATCGGCCAGGGCCAGCGCGCTGCGCCTGCCGGAGCCATCGCAATCCGCTCGACCTGGACCGGGGGAGCGCTCGGCGCGCGAGCGACGGCAGCGGAAGGCAGAGCCAGGGTCACAATGATCAGCACAGTAATGGCGGCCCCATGGGTCACGACGGCACGCGCGGGATCGGAATGTCGGCTCATGAGCCCATCCTCACGAACGTCCACGGATCGAACCGGCGCTGCCCGCGCTTCTGTGGAAACCGACTCGGGCACGTCGGATTGGGGAGGGAGAGAGGGACTGACCCACGCCCGATGCAGGGGTACCGTATGCGGAAACAACGGACCGAAGGGGGCACCGATGTCAGATCAACAGGGTAAAAAGCCGTCCTCACATACTGGCGGGACCGAAGAGTGGGAAGGCGCCAGGCCCACCCCCGCCATGCGGCGCAAGGTGATCGGTCTCGCACTCGCAGCGGCGGTCGGCGGGTTCCTCTTCGGGTTCGACTCGTCTGTCATCAACGGTGCGGTGAACTCTGTTCAGGGCCACTTCTCCCTCAACGCCTTCGTCACGGGCTTCATTGTGGCCATCGCTCTCCTCGGGTGCGCGGTGGGCGCGTTCATCGCGGGGAGGCTGGCCGACCGGTGGGGGCGGCTGAAAGTCATGCTCCTCGGCGCTGTGATGTTCCTCGTCAGCTCGATCGGCGCCGGCCTGGCATTCTCCGCCTGGGATCTCGGATTCTGGCGCATCGTCGGCGGACTCGGAATCGGTATCGCGTCCGTCGTCGCTCCTGCCTACATTGCCGAGATCTCGCCGCGGCAGTCCCGTGGCGGGCTCGCGTCGCTGCAGCAGCTCGCGATCACCATCGGTATCTTCATCGCCCTGCTTTCGGATGCCCTGCTCGCCGGAATCGCGGGCTCCGCATCGAACCAGCTGTGGCTGGGCCTCGAAGCCTGGCGCTGGATGTTTCTCGTCGGCGTGATCCCGTCCGTCGTCTACGGAATCATCGCGCTCACCCTGCCGGAGTCTCCGCGCTACCTTCTCGCGACCGGCCATCGCGACGAAGCGAAGGCAGTCTTCGCGAACCTGGTTCCCGAAAGCGACCTCGACAGGCAGATCGGCGATATAGAGAGGTCGATCGCCGAAGACAAGGAAGGCCTGAAGGCCACACTGCGCGGAAAGGCATTCGGCCTCAAGCCGATCGTCTGGATCGGCATCATCCTGTCCGTCTTCCAGCAGTTCGTCGGCATCAACGTGATCTTCTACTATTCGACGACCCTCTGGCGTGCCGTCGGTTTCACTGAGAAGAGTTCGCTGCTGATCACGGTCATCACGTCGGTGACGAACGTCCTCGTAACGATCGTGGCCATCCTGCTCGTCGACCGGGTCGGGCGACGACCGATCCTGCTCACCGGCTCGATCGGGATGGCGGTGTCGCTCGGGACGATGGCCGTTGCTTTCAGCTTCGCCGACAAGGTGCACGGCACCGTGTCCCTGCCGAACCCGTGGGGACCGATCGCGCTGATCGCTGCGAACGTGTTCGTCGTCTGCTTCGGCGCGTCCTGGGGTCCGCTCGTGTGGGTGCTCCTGGGTGAGATCTTCCCGACGAAGATCCGTGCGAAGGCCCTCGGTGTCGCCGCTGCCGCGCAGTGGATCGCCAACTTCCTCGTGACGGTCACCTTCCCGCCGCTCGCAGACTTCTCGCTCACCTTCACGTATGGGATGTACGCGGTCTTCGCCGCGCTGTCGTTCATCTTCGTCTTCTTCAAGATCCCCGAGACGAACGGCATGGCGCTCGAGCACGCGGAGACCCTCTTCGCGAACGCCCGGAAATCGCGCGGGGTCTCCGTGACCAGCTCAGGAGACAGCATCGGGTAGGGCCGACGGACGGGCGACGCCGGGCGAAAGAGCTCCCCCCCGGCGGATGGTAGTATTCATGGAGCATCCCGCTTGTCGGGGTGACTACGCGTGCCCACTGCGCTGAATGCAGCGCCGCGTCGCATCCACACGGTCCATCTCTGGAAACAGCGGTGGCGGATGCGCGCCGGGCACCAGGAGTGGCGGCCGTCCGGTCGTCGCTGAAACCGATTGGCATGCGCGCATACAGTGCGGCGTGCCGGAACAGGAGTACGGCAAATGGCCGTCGTAACCATGCGCCAGCTGCTCGACAGCGGCGTCCACTTCGGACACCAGACCCGCCGGTGGAACCCGAAGATGAAGCGCTTCATCCTCACCGAGCGTTCGGGCAGCTACATCATCGATCTCCAGCAGTCGCTGGCCTACATCGACAAGACCTACGAGTTCGTCCGCGAGACGGTCGCCCACGGCGGCACCATCCTCTTCGTCGGCACGAAGAAGCAGGCCCAGAACGCTATCGCCGAGCAGGCGACGCGCGTGGGCCAGCCCTACGTGAACCAGCGCTGGCTGGGTGGTCTGCTGACCAACTTCGCGACGGTCTCCAAGCGTCTCGCGCGCATGAAGGAGCTCGAGGAGCTCGACTTCGAAGGCACCACGAGCGGCTTCACCAAGAAAGAGCTCCTCATCAAGAAGCGTGAGCTCGACAAGCTGCACAAGTCGCTTGGCGGAATCCGCAACCTGACGAAGACCCCGAGCGCGCTCTGGGTGGTCGACACCAAGAAGGAGCACCTCGCGATCGACGAGGCCAAGAAGCTGGGCATCCCGGTCATCGGCATCCTCGACACCAACTGCGACCCCGACGAGGTGCAGTACCCGATCCCGGGTAACGACGACGCCATCCGTTCCGTCGGCCTGCTCACGCGCATCGTCGCCGACGCTGCCGCAGAGGGCCTGATCCAGCGTCACCAGAAGCCCGAAGAGGGTGCAGAGCCGGCTGAGCCGCTCGCCGAGTGGGAGGCGGAGCTTCTCGGAGCGTCCGGCCAGGAGCTCCAGTCGAGCCCCGAGACCTCGAAGTCCGTCGACGCCGACCTCAAGGAAGCCAAGGCCGAGCTCGGCACGGTGACCGACGAGGCTGAGGCTCTCGAAGAGGCCGTCGAGGAGACCGAGGCCGATTCCGCCGAGGCCGTCGCCATCGACGACGCGACCGAGGCCGTGGTCGAGGCAGAGGCTGCCGAGACCGAAGCAGAAGCCAAGTAACTCCGGCTCAACTCCGCACATTTTCGACAGAAGGTTCTCAGAAGCACATGGCAAACATCAGCATCGCTGACATCAAGGCACTGCGCGAGCAGCTCGGTACGGGCATGGTCGACACGAAGAAGGCGCTCGAGGAAGCTGACGGCGACCTCGAGAAAGCCACAGAGATCCTGCGCCTCAAGGGTGCGAAGGGCAACGCTAAGCGTGCCGACCGCTCCACGAGCGAGGGTCTCGTCGCTGCCAAGGAGAACGACGGCACTGCGACGCTCATCGAGCTCGCCTGCGAGACCGACTTCGTCGCGAAGGGCGAGAAGTTCATCGCCCTGGCCGACAAGGTCCTCGACGCCGTAGCTGCATCCGGCGCCACCACCGTCGAGGAGGGCCTCGCGGCTCCGGCCGGCGACAAGACCGTGGCCGATCTGATCAGCGACGAAGCAGCCATCCTCGGTGAGAAGATCGAGCTGCGCCGCGTCGCGGTCGTCACCGGCGAGCACTTCGCGATCTACCTGCACAAGACCTCCAAAGACCTGCCCCCCCAGGTCGGCGTCGTGGTCGGATACTCGGGTGACGACGCAGAGACCGCTCGGAGCATCGCGCAGCACATCTCGTTCGCGAACCCCGAGTACCTCGCCCGCGAGGACGTCCCGGCAGCCGCCGTCGAGAACGAGCGGCGCATCGTCGAGGAGATCTCGCGCAACGAGGGCAAACCGGAGGCCGCCTTGCCGAAGATCATCGAGGGCCGCCTCGGTGCTTACTTCAAGCAGGTCGCGCTCCTCGAGCAGGACTACGCGAAGGACAACAAGCTGACCATCAGCGCCGTCCTGAAGGACGCGGGACTGACCGTTTCGGGCTTCGCCCGATTCAAGGTCGGCGCCTGACGATGAAGTGAAGGAGTCCGGATCGAATCTCGATCCGGACTCCTTTTCTCTGCCCGCAGCAGCTAGCTTTAGAAAAACCGGAACGGAAGGACTCGAACACCTATGTCGGAATCGCACAAGAGGCGCCGGGTCCTTCTCAAGCTGTCCGGTGAGGCGTTCGGCGGGGGGCAGCTCGGCGTCAACCCTGACATCGTCAGCTCCATCGCCCGCGAGATCGCGCAGGCAGCGACCGACGTCGAGGTGGCGATCGTCGTCGGCGGAGGCAACTTCTTCCGGGGTGCCGAGCTCTCGCAGCGTGGCATGGACCGTGGTCGCGCCGACTACATGGGCATGCTCGGCACGGTGATGAATTCGCTCGCCCTGCAGGACTTCCTCGAGCAGGCCGGAGCCGAGACCCGGGTGCAGTCGGCGATCTCGATGACGCAGGTCGCCGAGCCGTACATCCCGCGTCGGGCAGAGCGGCACCTCGAGAAGGGCCGCGTCGTGATCTTCGGCGCCGGCGCAGGTCTGCCGTATTTCTCCACCGACACGGTCGCCGCTCAGCGCGCGCTCGAGATCGAGGCCGACATCGTGCTCGTCGCCAAGAACGGTGTCGACGGGATGTACAACGACGACCCGAAGACAAACCCGAACGCGCGCATGATCGAGCAGATCTCGCACCAGGAGGCACTGCAGCAGAATCTGCGGGCCGTGGACTCGACAGCGCTGAGCCTGTGCATGGACAACGGCATGCCGATGCGGATTTTCGGGATCGAGCCGTCCGGCAACGTGACAGCGGCAATTCTCGGCGCCGAAATCGGCACGCTGCTCAGCGCCGGCGTGCGCTGAGCGCAACGGTAAGCTTGACTGACGCCCACCGATTGAAGGAGTGACCGTGATCGCGGATGTGATTTCCGACGCCCGCCAGCGCATGAGCAAGACCGTCGAGTCGGCCAAGGAGGACTTCGGGACCGTGCGCACGGGCCGGGCGAATCCCGTGCTGTTCCAGAAGATCCTGGTCGAGTACTACGGCTCGCCTACCCCTCTCGCGCAGCTTGCTTCGCTCCAGAACCCGGAGGCGCGTGTTCTGCTCGTCACGCCGTACGACAAGTCGGCCCTGAAAGAGATCGAGAAGGCCATCGTGAACGTGCCGAACCTCGGTGCCAATGTCGGCAATGACGGCGAGATCGTGCGTGTGACGCTTCCTGAGCTCACCGAGGAACGCCGGCGCGAGTTCGTGAAGATCGTGCGGGGCAAGAGCGAAGACGCGAAGGTCGCCATCCGCAACATCCGGCGCAAGGCGAAGGACGACCTCGACGCGCTGAAGAGCGAGGTCGGCGATGACGACGTGGCGCGCGGCGAGAAGGAGCTGGAGCAGATCACGAAGACGCATGTCGACGCTGTCGACGAGGCTCTGAAGCGCAAGGAAGCCGAACTCCTCGAGGTTTAGGGCGCGCCGCTATGACCGAAGCTCCACCGGGGGAACCGGGTCCGCCCGTACCGCCACACCGCGGCAGGGCGTCGCGCGCGGAATTCCGGGCGCAGGTGAAGGCCACACGTGCCGATATCGAACGCCAGATGCAGGCTCGCAAGGCCCAGCTCGACGCGACCAATGAGCGTATCGAGGCGCGCACCGGCCGCAACCTGATCCTGGCGATCCTGATCGGGCTCGCGTTCGGGCTGCTCATGCTTTTCAGCCTGATCCTGATCAAGGAGCTGTTCATGCTGGTCGCTGCTGCGACCATCGTGTTCGCTGCATTCGAGCTCACGCAAGCGCTGCGCGCTGCGGGGCGCGACGTGCCCCGCATCCCGACGATGATCGCCTCCGTGGCGATCATCCCTGCCGCCTATTACGGCCACTCAGGTGGCCAGCTCGTGGCCCTCGCGGCCGGCATCGTCTTCGTGACGGTGTGGCGGCTCATCGAGGCCGCTGTGAAGCGTCCCAGCGTGACGGGAAGACTGTTGCTGCGCGACCTGGGGTCCGGAGCGCTGATCCAGCTGTACGTGGTCTTCCTGGGCAGCTTCGCCGCCTTGCTCTTGGCCGAGGACGGCGGCCAGTGGTGGACGCTGGCGTTCCTCATACTCGTGATCGCGATCGACACCGGTGCATACGCCACCGGCCTCTCCTTCGGCCGGCATCCCATGGCACCCACCATCAGCCCGAAGAAGACATGGGAAGGTTTTGCGGGAGCCGCACTGGCCAGCATCATCGCGGGCGTCCTGCTCTCGATCTTCATGATCGGCGAGCCTTGGTGGTTCGGCGTGTTGTTCGGCATTGTGCTCCTCGTCACCGCCACTCTCGGTGACCTTGCAGAATCCCTGATCAAGCGCGATATCGGAATCAAGGATATGAGCTCGTGGCTTCCGGGGCACGGCGGCTTCCTCGATCGCCTCGACTCGATCCTGCCGTCCGCAGCGGCCACGTACGCGCTCTTCCTCATCTTCAGATAAAGCATTTGGCACAATAGGGGAGTGAGCACCTTTCCCCGCACCCGCAAATCCAAGCTGGGCTACGACCCCGACCAGGTCGAAGAGTTCCTTCAGCAGGCGAGGCGGGCCTACGACGCAGACCCAGACGGGGTCACCCTCCTGACCGCGGCCGATATTCGCCACACGGCCTTCACGATGCAGAAAGGCGGCTACTCCACCTCGCACGTCGATTCCGCCCTCGAACGTCTCGAGGACGCATTCGCGTCGCGCGAGAGGGAGGTTGCGCGGAACCAGCGTGGCGACAGTGCGTGGTACGACGACGCGCGGACGACGGCCCAGGTCATCCTGAACCGTCTCGACCGGCCCGTCGGGCACCGATTCGCCCGCACGAGCATCCTGACTTTCGGCTACAACCGGGCGGATGTCGACAAATTCGCCGGCCGTCTGGTCCGTTATTTTCAGGACGCGCGGCCGATGAGCGTTGACGAGGTCCGCACGGTCACATTCCGGCCGCAGCGCGGTGGTTACAAGGAAATCCAGGTCGATCTGCTCCTCGACAGCGTCACCGACGTCATGCTGGCCGTTCGCTGAAACTGTTCGCGTCACTTTGGTATCCACGCGGATGTCCGTTATGGTTTTGTGATCGTGGGTAGACGAGAAGCCGAACTAGTGCCACTCACGCCGTCCAATCCGGTCGGGGTGGCTGTCAGGCGACCCCATGTGCGCTCGCGAGCGAGCCTCTGGACGTTCGCTTTCACCGCTGCCGTCGGCTTTCTGCTGGTCAACGTGGTCGACCCGTACTCGGGCGCGACCGCAGCGACGTTCAGTCCGACCACCTCGCGCTTCGGAACCCAGCCGATCCAGCAGCTGACCGTCGAGGGGTCTTACACGACCACCGTGACTCGTGAAGCAGTCTCGGTCAAAGCCAAGCCGAAGCCGAAGCCGGTCATCAAGCCCGCCGCTCCGTCGACGTCGTCGTCGTCAGCCGGTGGCGGTGGCGGTGGCGGGGCACCCGCGGCCGGCACGCCCGATCCCGGCTCGGCTCAGGCGATCGCCTACCAGATGGTCCATGCCCGCGGCTGGGGTGACGACCAGTACAACTGCCTCGTCTCGCTCTGGAACCGCGAATCGGGCTGGAATGTCTATTCGTACAATGCGGGCAGCGGTGCGTACGGCATCCCGCAGGCCCTGCCCGGCAGCAAGATGGCGTCGGCGGGCCCGGACTGGCAGTCGAACCCTGCCACGCAGATCACCTGGGGCCTCGGCTACATCACGGGGCGGTACGGCACGCCCTGCGGCGCATGGGACCACTCGCAGAGCACCGGCTGGTATTAAGCCTCAAGCCCGTCGGCTTGTAGCGTAGGTCCATGGAGATCGCGCTGATCGCTGTCGTCGGTGTCATCACCGTCGTCGCGGTGGCCGCGTTCTCGAAGCAGCTCGGGGTGGCAGCGCCACTGGTACTCGTCATCGTCGGCGTGGCCACATCGTTCCTGCCGGGTTTGCCGGCGCAGGGCGCGGTGCCGTCGTGGGTGATCCTCACCCTGGTGCTCCCGCCCCTGCTCTACTCGAATGCCGTGCAGGTGCAGTTCACCGACTTCCGGCGCAATCTCGGCACCATCTCGCTGCTGTCCGTCCTCCTCGTCATCGTGACGGCGTTCGTCGTGGGCTTCCTGCTGCACGCCATCCTGCCCGGGCTGGACCTGGGCCTCGCCATCGCCCTGGGCGCTGTCGTCAGCCCCACGGATGCGGTCGCTGCGACTGCCGTCGCGAAGCGCCTCGGTCTTCCTGCGCGTCTGGTCGCCGTGCTCGAGGGCGAAAGCCTCGTCAACGACGCATCAGCACTCGTCCTCCTCAAGGCCGCTCTCGGTGCCACCGGCGCCTCGCTCAGTCTGTGGGCGGTCGGCGGCGCGTTTCTCTATTCCGTGGTCGTCGCGGTCGTCGTCGGACTGCTCGTCGGAGTGGTGAACGTCTGGGTACGGGCGAAGCTGAAGGATTCGGTGCTGGAGACGGCAATCTCCTTCGTCGTCCCGTTCGTCGCGTTCATCCCCGCGGAGTCGCTAGGAGCGTCGGGCGTTCTCGCCGTCGTCATGGCGGGGATCTACACCGGGCACCGGGCTGCGCGATCGTTCACGGCCCAGGCGCGCCTGAGCGAGCAGATCAACTGGCGAACGATCCAGTTCCTCCTCGAAAACGGCGTCTTCCTCCTGATGGGCATCCAGCTGAACGCGATCATCGCTCACGCCAGGGGCAGCATGCTCGGCGTCTGGGGCGCGTTCGGAATCGGTTTGCTGCTCTGCCTTGTGCTGCTGGTCGTCCGCGCCCTGTTCATCATCCCGATCATCTGGCGCCTCAAAGCAAGCCAGAAACGCGCTCCAGAGGTCGAAGAGCGCATCTCCGACGGTCTCGAGCGCGTACGTACCGAACGGAAGAAGCGACCGCCGCAGGATGAACGGGCCGAACGGCGCTGGAATCGATTCACCCGCTACCTCGAACGGCGTGAGGCCGATGTGACCGATATGCAGGT
This sequence comes from Leifsonia sp. McL0618, assembly GCF_049994905.1. Classification (GTDB taxonomy): domain Bacteria; phylum Actinomycetota; class Actinomycetes; order Actinomycetales; family Microbacteriaceae; genus Diaminobutyricibacter. Next base: position 1,911,325 of record NZ_CP188258.1, read on the forward strand.
TTCGCCGATCGGCTGGCGCGGGGGAGCCGTGCTCACCTGGGCGGGCATGCGAGGTGTCGTAACCCTCGCCGCCGCCCAGTCGCTGCCGCAGTCTCCGTACCGTTCACCACTCATCCTGATCGCTTTCACCGTCGCGCTCGTCACACTCCTCGTGCAGGGCGGGACACTGCCGTGGCTGATCCGCCGACTGGACATCACGGGTTCGGACGCCGCCGCAGACCGGCGCGAACTGGCCGGGCTGCTCGAGGAGATGAGCAAGGCCGGTCTGGCCGCCATCGATCATCCCGATGACGAGGTGACGGTTGGACGCACCTACGACGCCGAGGTCGTCGAGCGGGTGCGGGAAGACACGATGCTGCGCGTCGAGGCGCAATGGGAGCGAGCCGAGCAGGAAGGCTCGGAGAATCCGGCATTCGGTCCTCACCAGCAGTACCAGGCGCTCAGGGAGCAGGTGCTCGAGGCCGAGCGCAGCGCCCTGCTCGACGCCCGCAGCAGAGGCAGCTATTCGTCGCGGGTGCTCCTCCACGCGCAGATGATGCTCGACTTCGAGGAGTCCCGGCTCTCCCAGCGCGACGACCAGGTCTGAGACGGCTCCCGTCTTAGACTGAAACCATGCCGCGCAGCAACCGTCCCCGAGGTCGAAAGCCCAGCCAGGACGAAGACGAGGCTCTCGATCTGTCGCGTGCCACGCAGGGTTGGCGCCGTACGGAGGTGCGCCGGGGCTTCGCGTGGAACGTTCAGCCGGTTTCGCCGGTGCAGGCTGTCAAGGTCTACATCTGCCCGGGGTGCGGCCTCGAGATCGAGCCGGGCGTCGCACACCTCGTCACCTGGCGTGCGGATGGTCTGATGGGCGACGCTGCTGACATCGCCGCCAGGAGGCACTGGCACACCCACTGCTGGAGGATCAGTTGACGATCGAGATCAGAGGGGGCGTCGAACTCCCGGCCCGCCGCGAGGACATCGAACTCCGCACGAGCGACGGGCTCACGCTCGTCGGCGAACTCGCGGCCCCGCTCGAACGCGCGCCTGTCGCGACACTCGTGACGCTGCACCCGCTTCCGACCGGTGGGGGGTTCATGGACTCCCACATCCTGCGCAAGGCGGCTGCACGCCTCCCGGCGCTTGCCGACATCGCTGTGCTGCGTTTCAATACGCGGGGGACCCGATCCCCTCGTGGTACGAGCGGAGGACAGTTCGACGGCGGCGTCGGAGAGCGTTTCGATGTCGTCGCGGCCATGGACTTCGTCGCTGAGCGCGGGCTCCCGCATCCGTGGCTGGTCGGGTGGTCGTTCGGAACCGAGCTCGCCCTGATGTACGGGCGGGAGCTGGCGGTCGACGGGGTCATCCTGCTCTCGCCGCCGCTGCACCGGGCGACACCCGCGCAGCTGTCGGCGTGGGCGGGTGACAGCCGGCCGATGGTCGCGCTCATCCCGGAGCATGACGACTACCTGCGGCCCGAGGCGGCCGCCGAGCGTTTCGCCGCCGTTCCCCAGATCGAACTCGTGAACGTCGAAGGCGGAAAACACCTGTGGGTGGGGGAGGCGCAGACGCGACGGGTGCTCACAGAGATCGTGAAGCGCGTCAACCCGGCCGCGCTGCCGCTGCCGACCGAGTGGTCGGGCCCGTCTGAGCCCGGAGCCTGACTGTTCCCGGGGCCTGACTGTTCCCGGGGTCAGAGCTCGTTCTGCCGGGGGATCACGACCTGCTTGATGATGAGCAGGATGGACGCGGCGAACGGGATGGCGATCAGGGCGCCCAGGATGCCGAGGAGCGAGCCGCCGGCCAGCGCTGCGATGACCACCACGGCGCCTGGGACCTGCACGGCGCGGTTCATGATGCGGGGGCTGAGCACGTATGCCTCGACCTGCATGTAGACGAGGTAGTAGATCGCCGCCGCGAGGGCGGTCGGCCAGCCGGACAGCAGGCAGAGGGCGACGATGATGACGGAACCGGTGATGGTTCCGACGAGAGGGATCAGCGAGAAGAAGAACGCGATGGATGCGAGGAGGATGGGGAACCTCGCACCGATGATCGTGAGGAAGATCGCGCTGAGGGCACCGTTGACAAGTGCAAGCGACACCTGGCCCCCGACGTACTTGCCGACCGAGTCGGTCACCTGGTCGGCCAGGTCGGCGAATCGGGAGCGCTTCGAGGCGGGAACCAGCAGGTAGCTGGCTCGTTTGATGCTGGGCAGGGATGCCGTGAAGTAGATCGTGAGGATGATCACGACGATCACCCCGAAGAATCCGCTCACGATGCCCAGACCCGTCTGCACGATGCCGTTGGTGATGTTGCCGACATTGCTCTGCAGCCAGTGGACGACGTTGTTGATGTTCTCCTGGTTGACGATGGTCGGGAACTGTCGCTGCAGCGACTCGAACCACTTCTGGGCGTCGCCTTTCTGCACCCAGGTCACGATGCCCTGGACCAGCTGCGTCGCCTGGCTGACCGCGATGGGCACGATCGCCCAGATCAGGGCGGTGAACGCGCCGATGATGACGACGAGCACGGTCACCAGTGCCGCCCACCGGGGGAACTTGCGCCGCTCGAGGAACGCGATCAGCGGTTCGATGCCGAGGGCGATGAAGAGCGCAGCCCCGATGTAGGTGAGGATCGTCGACAGAGTGACGATCGACATCAGGATCAGGAGGCCGAGGCCGACGCCGAGGGTTCCGATGAGGCCGAATCTGAACGCGTTCTGGATCTTCATCCGGACCTCCCCGTGGTCTAACCGTTGTCGTCCGCCGTCACCTTCTCAGCCTGCTGGAGTACACCGCGCAGGTTCTCGAAGTAGCCGGCGACGGCTTCTCGCTCGATCCTAATCTGAGCGAGCCGGTCCTCTGCGTCCGCCACGAGGCGTTCAGTGCGCTTTTCGGCGTCGTCGAGAAGGCCTGCGGCCCGCTTCTCGGCGTCTCCGACGATCTTCTTCGCCGTCGACTCCGCCTCTTTACGCGCGGCCTTGACCTCTGCGCGGGCTTCCGCTTCGATGGCGTCGGCCTCTTCGCGCTTCTCGGTCATCCGCTTGATGGCTTCGGCGAGCTGCTGGTTCGCTTCGTCGAGGTACTTCTGCATCTGGGCCACAGCTTCCTGGTGCCGCGCGAGGTGGTCCTTCTCGGCCTCGTCACGGCGAGCCTTCAGCTCGACGTCCAGATCGATGCGTGCCTGTTCGAGTTCGCGCGATCCGGCCCGTGCGGCGTCGAGGGCATCCTTGCGCACCTTCGCAAGTTCGGCCTCGAGTGCCGCCCTTGCCTCGGTGCTCTCTGCGGCGAATGCCGAGCGGGTCGACGCGATCTCGTCGGCCAGGTCGGCTCGTGCCTGCTCGATGTCGCTCGCCAGCTGCGCCCGCGCCTCAGACGAATCCTTCTCGAGGTCGACCCGGGCCTGCTCGGTCTCCTCCGCGAGGGCGACGCGGGTGTCCTCGGCCTCCCTGGTGAGCGCGATGCGCGTCTGCTCGCGCTCATTGGCAAGCTCGAGTCGCGTCGTCTCGCGTTCTTCGGCGAGGGTCGCCCTGGTCGTCTCGACCTCGTCGGCAAGTGCGGCTTTGGTGGTGTCGACCTCTTCGGTCAGCGCGCTGGTCTTCTTTTCGACTTCGGCCGCCAGGCGGCTCTTCGTCCGCTTGACCTCGGTGGCGAGCTTGCTCTTCGTCTGGTCGACCTCGGCGGCGAGTGCGCTCTTCGTCGAAGTCACCTCAGCGGCCAGGTTCGCCTGCGTCTGCTCGACCTCGGTCGCGAGGGCCGTCTTCGCCTGCAGGACTTCGTCGGCGAGTGCCGCACGGGTACCGTCGACTTCCGCCGTGAGTGCGTTGCGGGTCTCTTCGACTTCGGCGGCGAGCGCGTTCTTCGTCGTGCGCACCTCGGTCTCGAGTTCCGTTCGCGTCTTCTCGACCTCGGTGGCGAGGTCGGCCCGCGTCTTGTCGACGTCTGCCGCCAGGCTCGACCGGGCAGTGGAGACCTCGTTCTCGAGCGCCGTACGCGTGGTTGTGACCTCGTTCTCGAGGGCGGCCTTGGTGGTTGTGACCTCGTTCTCGAGGGCGGCCTTGGTGGTCGTCACCTCGTTCTCCAGGGCAGCCTTGGTGCTGCTGACTTCGTTCTCGAGTTCGGCCTTGGTCGTGCTGACCTCGTTCTCGAGTTCGGCCCTGGCCGTCGCGACATCGTTGGCGAGTTCCGTGCGCGTCTTCGTGACTTCGTTCTCGAGGTCGGCGCGCGTCGTCGTCACCTCGGTGGCGAGGTCGGCCTTCGTCTTCTCGACCAGCGCGGCGAGCGAGGTCGTCGTCTCCTCGACCTCGGTCGCGAGTGCGCTCTTCGTGCTGTCGACCTCGGCGGCGAGCGCGTTCCTGGTCTGTTCGACGTCGAGTGCGAGGGTGCGCCTGGCCTCGTCGACCTCGGTGGTGAGTGCGCTCTTCGTCTGCTCGACCTCGGCGGCGAGAGCACTCTTCGTGGCGGTGACCTCGGCGGCGAGATTCGCCTGCGTCTGCTCGACGTCGGTCGAGAGCGCCGTCTTGGTCTGCAGGACCTCGTCTGCGAGCGCGCTCCTGGTCTGCACGACATCGTCGTTGAGGGCGCTCCTGGCCTGCTCGACCTCGGCCGTGAGCGCGGTGCGGGTCTGTTCGACCTCGACGGTGAGAGCCCGCTTCGTCTGCTCGACCTCGGTCTCCAGCGCCAGTTTCGTCGTCTGGACCTCGTTGGCGAGGTCTGCGCGCGTCTGGGCGGTCTCGGCGGCGAGGGTGGCCCGTGCACGCTCGGTTTCGGCGGCGAGGTCGGCCCGCGCCTGTCGTGTTTCGTTGGTGAGCGCCGTTCGGGATTCGAGCGTCTCGGCCTCGAGGGTGACCCTGGTCTGCTCGATGTCGCGGGCGAGAGCCTGGCGGGCCTGCACGGATTCCTTTTCGAATTCGGCGCGCGCGGCATCGAGGTCGGCGGTGGCCTCGGCACGACGCTGGTCCAGTTCACGCTCGATGTCTTCGGCTTCCGCCCGGGCGGCAGCGGCCTCGCGGGTCGCGACGACCTTGAGCTCGGCAGCCTCGCGCTCGGCCTCGGCACGCACGGCGGCCGATTCGCGCTTACTGGTCGCTCGCAGGTCGGCCGCCTCTGTAGCGACGGCACCGCGGATGGCCGCAGCTTCCCGCATGGCGTCCTGCGTGAGCGTTTCCTTGTCTTCCTTCGCCTTCGCAACGAGCTCGGCCGCCTCGATCCGGGCATCCTCGAGCGCCGTCGCGGCGCGTGCGCGCGCGTCGGCGAGCACGCGCTCGGCCTGCTGTGCGGCCGCCTGCTTGATCTTCTCCACCTCTGCAGCGACGCCGCTGCGCAGCTTCTCAGCGTCGATGTCGGCCTGCGCGATCAGCCGGGTCGACTGCTCCTCTGCGACGCGAAGCGTGTTCTCGAGCTTGGTTCCGAGCCCCGAGAAGGTCGGGCTGCCGACCTCTTCGATCTCGGCGTTGAGCTCTTCGACGCGGATCTGCAGTCGTTTGATCTCCTTGGTCGATTCCGCGCTCTGCGTGTTCGACTTGATGAGCTCGCGGCGGAGCGCCTGGATGGCCTTGTCGACCTCATCCTTGTCGTATCCGCGGAATACCTGGGTGAAGTTCTCGTCGTCGGTCGCCACTGTCTCTCCTGGTCAATTGACTGCAGGCGTTCGGGGGGTGGGGCGCTGCAACCGATCCGATCTTACCGACCACGCCTGCGCGTCGCATTTGCGGTGCTCGCAGGCAACGGTTAGCGGGCTCTCAGGGTCGTCCGGTATCGTTGGGTGACTTTGTTTGTTGCCGTTCACCGGCGGTGTATCCGCTGTGATTGGTGTGGTCCAGAAACCCGATGAGGGCGGCAACCGCCGTCCGGCCGCACCACGGAATCGCTCAGCGAGAACGGGCAGCACAGGAGGAGCTTTTTTGCGTTTTGTACTCGCCATCGTCGCCTTCGTGGTGGCCGCCGTGCTGATCGTCGCCGGCATCGCCCAGCGCACGGTGTTCGCACCGCCGTCCCAGGTGTCGGCCGCGACCACCGTCAGCGGCGCCCCGCGGTTCATCATGGTCGACGGATCGGTGCTCAATTCCCACCCCGGGCAGCAGACGTTGTACGTCGACGGCGCCCCGAACGAGCTTGTCGCGTACGGTCGCACCGCGGATGTCACTGCGTGGCTGGGCGACCAGTCCTACGCGACGCTGAAATACGACGCGACGAGCGGCAGCCTGACGAGCAAGAGCGTGGCGCCCCAGCCAGCCGATGACGCCCAGTCGTCGACCGGCACTGCGCCGTCCACGACACCGCCGCCGGTCTCCGGCACCGCGAAAGGGGAGCCGGTCAAGGGGCCGAATCCCGCCGGCTCCGACCTGTGGCTCGAACAGTTCTCCGGTCCTGATGCGAACGTGACGCGCATGAACGTTCCCAACAACGTGAGCGTGATCATCGCGAGCGACGGCACGGCTCCTGCCCCGAACCAGATCCGCATCGTGTGGCCGCTCGACTCGAGCACCCCGTGGGCCGGACCGCTGATCGTCGGTGGTGGCGTGCTGCTCATCATCGGGCTCGCGCTCTACCTGTGGGGACTGTACGCACTGCGCAGGTCGCGCGGACCGAGGCGTAAGGGCGGACCCAAGATGCCGAAGCTGCCGAAGGCGCCGAAGTACAAGCCGACGAAGGCCATCGAGACGACTCCGAAGGGGCGCCGTTCCGCGCGTCGGGCCCTGGTCGCCGTGCCGGTCGTCCTGGTCGGCGCGCTCGCCCTGTCCGGCTGCTCGGGCGACTACTGGCCGCACTTCGGTGCGGCCGCTCCGCTGGCGAGCTCCACCCCGATCACCACCGAACTGCCCAAGGCGAAAGACGTTCAGCCCCCGGCGGTGACCGTTCCGCAGCTCGAGCGGATCATGACGAAGATCTCTGCCGTCGCTACGGCGGCGGATGCGAAGCTCGACTCAAAAGCTATCGCTACGCGTTTCACCGGCCCGGCCCTCGAGCTGCGCCAGGCGAACTACGCCATCCGCGCGAAGAAGTCGGACGAGCCAGCGCTCCCGGCCGTCGCCGCCGGCCCGCTCGCGCTGACGCTTCCCCAGGCGACGGACATGTGGCCCCGCGTGGTGTCCACCGTCGTGCAGGGTGCGAACAAGACACAGGCGCCGCAGGCCATCACCCTGGTGCAGCAGACCCCGCGGTCGAATTACCTCGTGACCTATGCCGTGTCCCTCGAACCCAAGGCGAAGGTTCCCGATCTCGCCCCGGCGAGTATCGGTGCGGCCGTCGTTCCGCCGGACTCGAAGCTGCTCCTCCTCCCTCCGCAGCAGGTCGCCACCGCCTACGGTGACATCCTGATGAAGGGTCCGAAGAGCACTTATTTCAACTTGTTCGAGGCCAAGGGCGACACCCTGCGTCCGTCGGTCGGTCTCGAATACAAGACGAAGAAGCAGGCGGCGATCCCCAAAACCGCATCGCTCACCTTCAGCAACAAGGTCGGCTCGGGTACGCCCATCGCTATGGCGACGAATGATTCGGGTGCTATCGTCTGGACGAACCTCGACGAGACGGAGACACTCAAGGTCGTCGAAGCCGGGGCCGAGGTCAACGCGGGCGCCAGTTCGGCTGCGTTGAGCGGGGTGAGCTCGAGTAAGAAGGGCATCGCCTCGACGTACGGGTACCAGCTGGCGTTCTACGTACCGCCGGCCGGATCCGACCAGAAGATCACGTTGCTCGGGTTCGCCCAGGGCCTCGTCTCAGCCAAGGAGGTTCAATGAGCCAGATTCCTCCCTCCCACCTGCGCGGAGCGGTCGACCTTTCGTCCCTGGTGAATCGCGCGGCGACGTCGGGTGGCCCTGCCGCTGCATCCGGTGCTGACCCGGATTCGCCGGCGCAGGCGCTCGTGCTGCCCAGCCTGTTCTTCGAGGGCACCGACGCCAATTTCAACGACTTCCTCGACCTGTCGATGACCGTACCGGTGATCGTCGACCTCGCTGCCTCGTGGGCAGAGCCGTCGCAGCAGCTGTCGAGGGTTCTCGAGCGGGTCATCCAGGACTATGCAGGACAGTTCGTCCTCGTCACCGTCGATGTGGATTCGAACCCCCAGCTCGCGCAGGCATTCCAGGCTCAGTCCGTCCCTGCGGCAGCAGCGGTGATCGCCGGTCGGCCGGTGCAGCTGTTCGCCGGCGCGCTGCCGGAGGCGCAGATCCGCGACGTCTTCGAACAACTCCTCCAGTTGGCCGCACAGAACGGTGTGACCGGCCGGGTGACCGTCGAGGGTGACGGTGCAGCACCCGCGGAGGCCGACGCTGCAGCCGAGCCGCAGCCCGAACCTCTGCCGCCGCACCACGCCGAAGCGTACGAGGCGATCGAGCGGGGTGACTTCGACGAGGCGATCGCGGAGTACAAGCTCGCGATCGCGCAGGACCCGCGCGACACGATGGCTGTCGCAGGCCTGGCCCAGGTGAGCCTGCTCGCACGTCTCCAGGGCAGGACGGCCGACGAGATCCGTTCGGCTGCGGCCCAGGACCCCGACGATGCGGAAGCGCAGGAGCTGGTCGCCGACCTGGACATCTCGGGCGGACACGTGGACGACGCGTTCGATCGGCTCCTTACGCTCTTCCCGAAGCTCGGCGGCCCGGAGCGGGACTCGGTGCGAGCCCGCCTGCTCGACTATTTCGAGATCGTCGGTGTGGACGACCCGCGTGTGATGAAGGCCCGGGCTAGGCTGGCGTCGCTTCTGTACTGACCCCACGCCAGACCAGACCCCGGGAGGCTCCGCATGGCGCGCGTCCTCGTCGTGGGTGGGACAGGTCTCGCCGGCCGTGCGATCGCGGCCGAAGCGGTGGAGCGGGGGCATGATGTGGTCGTCGCGAGTCGCCGGGTTCCGGATGACGACAGTACGGCCTATGTGCCCGGCGCCGTCTACGCGACGGTCGATCTGATCACCGGCGACGGACTCGAAGAAGCGGTCGAGGGCATGGATGTGCTGATCGATGCATCGAACGGGGTCGGACGTGAGGCAAGTCACACGTTCATCGCTGGATCGCAGAACCTCCTGCATACAGCCGCACGGTTCGGGGTGGGCCATGCCGTTCTGCTCTCCATCGCGAACGTAGACCGGTCCGCGTACTCCTACTACCGGGCGAAGGCGGCCCAGGAGCGCACCTACCACGATTCACCGATCGAGACCCGCATCGTGCGCACAACGCAGTTCCATGATTTCCTGGCCTCGATCTTCGCGTCCGGCGCCAGGATCGGGGTGATTCCGGCCTTCACGAAGGTGCATTTCCAGACCATCGCGGTACCCGACGTCGCGCGGATACTCGTCGACGCGGCGGAAGGCGGTGGGCCCCCGAACGCGACCCGTACGGTCGGCGGGCCGCGCATCCAGTCGTCCCGCGCGCTTGCCGAGGCCTGGAAGGCCGCAACGGGCTCCCGCGCCGTGATCGCCGGTGTGCGCCAGCCCGGCGCGCTCGGCGCGTCGTGGCGTGCCGGCGACAACCTGGCTCCCGATCAAGCGATCGAGGGGATCGACTTCGAGAAATGGCTCAGCGCGACGGTCTGAGCCACAGCCCTGCGAGCGGGGGAAGGGTGACCAGCGCAGAGGCAGGTCTTCCACCCCACGGCTCGTCGACGGCCTCCACTGCCCCGAGGTTTCCGACCCCCGAGCCCCCGAAGGCGACCGCGTCCGTATTCAGCAGTTCCTCCCACTGTCCGGCGAAGGGAAGGCCGACGCGATAGTCGCTGTGCGGGTTGCCGGAGAAGTTCATCAGCACGGTGATCGGATTGCCGTCGTCGTCCCACCGGAGGAACGAGACGACGTTGCCGGCCGCGTCGCCGCCGTCGATCCATTCGAAGCCGGCCGGGTCGTTGTCGAGCGCCCAGAGTGCAGCGTTGTCCCGGTAGACGCGGTTGAGCTGGCCGACCAGGTCGAAGAGCCCGCGGTGGGTCGGCTGGTCGAGGATCCACCAGTCGAGGCCGCGCTCCTCGCTCCACTCCGACGGCTGGCCGAACTCCTGCCCCATGAACAGCAGTTGCTTTCCGGGGTGCGCCCACATGAATGACAGGAAGGCGCGCACGTTCGCGAGTTGCTGCCAGTGATCGCCCGGCATCTTGCTGAGCAGGGACCCTTTGCCGTGCACGACCTCGTCGTGACTGATCGGGAGGAGGAAGTTCTCGCTGAACGCGTAGACGAACGAGAAGGTGATCTCGTTGTGGTGGTAGGAGCGGTACATCGGATCTTCGTGGATGTACTGCAGGGAGTCGTGCATCCATCCCATGTTCCATTTGAACCCGAAACCGAGCCCGCCGCTGGAGGTGGGCTGGGTGACACCACCCCAGCTGGTCGACTCCTCGGCGATCATGACCGTGCCGGGGTTCCGTTTGTACGCGGTGGCGGTGACCTCCTGGAGGAAGCTGATCGCTTCGAGGTTCTCGCGTCCGCCGTACTTGTTCGGCTCCCATTCGCCTTCTTCGCGCGAGTAGTCGAGGTAGAGCATCGAAGCCACGGCGTCGACACGCAGCCCGTCGACGTGGAACTCCTCGAGCCAGTACAGCGCATTCGCGACGAGGAAGTTGCGCACCTGCGAGTTCCCGAAGTCGAAGATGAGGGTGCCCCAGTCCTTCTGCTCGCCCCGTCGCGGGTCGGAATGCTCATAGAGGGGCTGCCCGTCGAACCTGGCGAGAGCCCAGTCGTCTTTCGGGAAGTGGCCGGGTACCCAGTCGACGAGCACCCCGATGCCCGCGCCGTGCAGCCGGTCGATGAGGTAGCGCAGGTCGTCCGGATGCCCGAACCGGCTGCTCGGGGCGTAGTAGCCGGTGACCTGATAGCCCCATGATCCGCCGAACGGATGCTCGGCCAGCGGCAGGAACTCGACGTGCGTGAAGCCGAGCTCCGTCACGTATTCGATGAGCTGGTCTGCGAGTTCGCGATAGCCGAGACCGGGCCGCCAGCTGCCGACGTGGAGTTCGTAGACGCTCATCGGACCGTTGTGCGGGTCGTGCGCCGAACGCGAGGTGAGCCACTCGCCGTCGTTCCAGCCGTAGTGGGTTTCGCCGACGACCGATGCCGTTGCCGGCGGCCGTTCGGTATACCGCGCCATCGGGTCGGCTTTGCGCACCCAGTTGCCGTCCTGCCCGAGCAGGTCGTACTTGTAGATCGTGCCGGGCGTGATGCCCGGAACGAAGAGCTCCCATACGCCGGTCGTGCCCATGTTGCGCATGGCGTGCTGGGTTCCGTCCCAGTCGTTGAAGTCGCCGACGACGCGCACCGCGCGGGCGTGCGGCGCCCAGACGGTGAAGCCGGTCCCTACCGCCTCGGCGGACACGCCGAACTGCGCCTTGTAGTGCGAGCCGAGCGCATCCCACAGCCGTTCGTGCCGGCCTTCGCCGATCAGGTGGAGGTCGAGGTCGCCGATCGACGGCCGGAACCGGTACGGATCGTCCGCCGTCCAGGAGGGGGCATTGGCGTAGTGCGTCTCGATCACGTAATCCTGGGGACCGAGAAGGCTGAATCCCTGCCAGATGCCGTGCGCGAGATGGCCGAGTTCGACACGGGAGCCGTTCGAGAGCACGGCGACGACCTCGCTTGCGAGGGGGCGGAGGGCGCGGATGACCGTGATCGGGTCGTCGATGCCTTCTGCGCGCACGAGATGCTGGCCGAGCACCGAGTGCGGGTCGTGGTGGCTGCCGGCAGCGACCGCGGCGAGCAGGGAGTCGTGCAGTGTCGGCAGGGCGATCGCTGCCGCCCCTTCGGGGATCGGGCTCATCAGGGGGTCCCCTTCACGGTCAGGATGTGGACCGGCTCGGTGAACGCGTCGAGCCGCACGTAGTTGTCGGCGCCCCAGGTCCACTTCGCCCCGGTGACGACGTCTTTCACTTCGAACAGGCCACCGGGCGGCACGCCGAACTGCGTGACGTCGAGGTGCACGATCGTCTCGCGCACGGAATGCGGATCGACGTTCGCGACCACGATGATCGCGTCCGGCTTGCCGCTGCGGGTGAACGATCCCGACAAGTATTTGCTGTAGACGAGGATCGCGTCGTCATCGCTCTCGTGCACGTGAAGGTTGCGCAACTGGCGCAGGGCGGGATGCTCGCTCCTGACCCGGTTCAGCATCGTCAGGTACGGGGCAAGTGACTTGCCGAGGTTCTGGGCCCTGGCGTAGTCACGCGGGCGGAACTCGTACTTCTCGTTGTCGATGTACTCCTCCGCGCCCGCGCGTGCCACGTTCTCGTACAACTCGAACCCGGAGTACACGCCCCAGGTGGGCGCACCGGTCGCCGCAATCGCCGCCCGGATCTTGAAGGCTGCCGGGCCGCCGAACTGGAGGTACTCCGTGAGGATGTCCGGCGTGTTCACGAAGAGGTTGGGCCGCAGGAAGTCGGCCGTGTCGTGGGCCAGGCCGTCGAGGAACCCGGCCAGCTCATCCTTCGTGTTCCGCCAGGTGAAGTACGTGTACGACTGCTGGAAACCCACTTTCGCGAGCGTGTGCAGGATCGCCGGCCTCGTGAACGCCTCTGCGAGGAAGACCACATCCGGGTAGTCGGCGTTGACATGGTGGATCAGCCACTCCCAGAAGCCGATCGGCTTCGTGTGCGGGTTGTCGACGCGGAAGATGCGCACCCCGAGCGAGATCCAGTAGAGCACGATGCGCAGTATCTCGTCGCGCAGCCCGATGGGATCGTTGTCGAAGTTGATCGGGTAGATGTCCTGGTACTTCTTGGGCGGGTTCTCCGCGTAGGCGATGGTCCCGTCGGGCAGCGTCGTGAACCATTCCGGATGCTTCTTCACCCAGGGGTGGTCGGGTGCCGCCTGCAGCGCGAGATCGAGCGCCACTTCGAGCCCGGCCTGCTTCGCCTTGCCGACGAAGAACACGAAGTCCTTCTCCGTGCCGAGGTCGGGGTGGATCGCGTCGTGACCGCCTTCGGCGCTCCCGATGGCCCACGGCGAACCAGGGTCGTTCGGCCCCGCGTTGAGCGTGTTGTTCGGGCCTTTTCGGAACTCGTGCCCGATGGGGTGGATGGGTGGCAGGTAGACGACGTCGAAGCCCATCGCGGCGACCTCGGGCAGCCGTTTCGCCGCCGAACGGAAGGTTCCCGACTTCCACGAGCCGTCGGGCTGCTTCTTCGCGCCTTCGGACCGCGGGAAGAACTCGTACCAGCTGCCGACGCCCGCGCGCGTGCGCTCGACCAGGATGCTGCGGGTGGGGGACAGGGTCGGAAGGCTGACCACGGGACGGGCGTCCAGCACACCGACCACGCGGGCATCCGTGGCCGCGGCAAGGCGCTCCTCCGGCGTCTTCGACGTGTCGGCGACCACCTTGGCGGCCTCGCCGATGTGACGACGCTCGGCGGTGCTCCTGCGCTTGTCGGCGGCGGCGCGCTCCAGGAGCCCGTGTCCCATCGTGAACATGAGCTCGACATCCACACCGGCGGGGACCTTCACCGTCGCGTTGTGCAGCCACGTCGCGTATTCATCGCCGTATGCCTGGATGCGGTACCGCCAGAGCCCCTCGGTCTCGAGCTGGACCAGGACCTCCCAGCGGTCCGTGCCGGGGGCGATCGCCTTCATCCGGTATTCGGTCTGGGCCCCGTTCGGGTCGAGGAGCAGCAGATCGACGCCGATCAGGTCATGGCCCTCGCGGAACGCCGTCGCCCGGAACGGGATGACCTCGCCGCTGAACGCCTTCGCCGGCCACGCACCGTCGTCGACCTGGGGGCTCAGGGCCAGGATGGGGATGCGGCCGATCGCCGGGGCGAACGACGAGGGCGCCGCCCCGTCGCCGGCCGGTGCAGCATGCGCGCGGGTGTCTGTGCCCGCCTTCTGGTTCTCCGCAGTCTTTCCCACCCCCTGACCGTACCGCGCGGGCCCGCGAGTTGGCACCCTTCGGCGCAAGCGCTTGCACGCAGCCCATGCGACTCGCCTAGGCTGTTGGACGTGAAGGCGATCCGAAGGTTTACCGTTCGCGCAGTCCTCCCCGAGCAGCTCGGGGCGCTGGAAGAGCTCGCAGGCAACCTGCGCTGGTCGTGGCACGAACCCACAAGACAGTTGTTCGCCCGCATCTCGCCCGAGCTCTGGCAGCAGACCAGGCATGACCCGATCGCGTTGCTCGGCGCCGTGCATCCTGAGCGTCTCGACGAGCTGGCGAACGACTACGGGTACGTCGACTGGGCTAACCGGCTGCGTGACGACCTGCACGCCTACCTGAGCGAACCGCGCTGGTACCAGGGCCTCGACGGCTCGGCTCCACGGTCGATCGCCTACTTCTCACCCGAATTCGGAATCGCTGCCGCCCTCCCTCAGTATTCCGGTGGACTCGGCATTCTGGCGGGCGACCATCTGAAGAGCGCCTCCGACCTCGGGGTCCCGCTCGTCGGGGTCGGCCTCTTCTACCGGTCCGGATACTTCTCGCAGGCGATCTCGCCCGACGGCTGGCAGGTGGAGAGCTACCCGGTGCTCGATCCGGACGGGCTGCCGCTTGCCGTGCTCAGGGAGCCGGACGGAACAGCCGTGCAGATCACACTCGCGCTTCCCGAGGGCCGTGCGCTGCACGCGCGAGTCTGGCAGGCGGCGGTCGGCCGAATCCGCCTCCTGCTTCTCGACACGGACATCCCCGAGAACGAAGATGCGCTGCGCTCGGTCACCGACCGCCTGTACGGCGGCGGGGGAGAGCATCGCCTGCTGCAGGAGCTCCTGCTGGGCATCGGCGGCGTCCGCGCGCTCAAAGTCTGGGCCGAACTCACCGGCGTGCCAGAGCCCGAGGTCTTCCACACCAACGAAGGCCACGCCGGATTCCTGGGTGTCGAGCGCATCTCCGACCTCATCGGCGAAGGGCTGACCTTCGACGAGGGCCTCCAGGTCGTGCGTGCCGGCACCGTCTTCACCACGCACACGCCCGTCGCAGCCGGCATCGACCGGTTCGAGCGGCCGCTGGTCGAACGCTACTTCTCGAACGATCTGCTTCCCGGCGTGCAGGTGGCCGACGTTCTCGCACTGGGGGCCGAGGACTACCCGGGCGGTTCGCCCGACGTCTTCAACATGGCTGTGATGGGACTGCGGCTTGGACAGCACGCCAACGGCGTATCCAAACTGCACGGTCAGGTCAGCCGCCGGATGTTCGGCGGACTGTGGCCGGGATTCGACGTCGACGAGGTTCCGATCGACTCGGTGACGAACGGTGTGCACGCACCGACCTGGACCGACCCGATGCTGCGGGCGCTCGCCGAAGATCGGCTCGGAACGACCGACACGACCGCTGCCGACTGGGCCTCGGGGGGTCTCAGCGACCTCGACCTCTGGTCGGTGCGCACCCGGATGCGCGAGCAGCTCGTCGGCGACGCCCGCCGCCGTGTCTCGGAAGCCTGGGAGCGCCAGAATCCCGGCGGCGTCGCGCCCGCCTGGATGTCGGACCTGCTCGACCCGTCGGTGCTGACCATCGGGTTCGCGCGGAGGGTCCCCACCTACAAGCGCCTGACGCTCATGCTGCACGACCCCGACCGGCTGCGCGCCATCCTCCTGGATCCTGTGCGGCCGGTGCAGATCGTCATCGCGGGCAAGTCCCACCCAGCAGACGAGGAAGGCAAGCGGCTCATCCAGAAGCTGGTGCAGTTCGCGGCCGAGCCGGACATCCGCACCCGCATTGTGTTCCTGCCGGACTACGACATCGGCATGGCGCAGTTGCTGTACCCGGGCACGGATGTCTGGCTGAACAATCCGCTGCGGCCGCTGGAGGCGTGCGGGACCTCCGGCATGAAGGCCGCCCTCAACGGCGCGCTCAACCTGTCGATCCTCGACGGCTGGTGGAACGAGTACTTCGACGGCGAGAACGGCTGGGCCATCCCGTCGGCGGATGCGGCCGGAGACGGCGCCGAGCGTGACGCCCTCGAGGCGGAAGCGCTTTACGACCTGATCGAGAACCAGATCGCACCGCGCTTCTACGAGCGCAACGGCGATGGAGTCCCCGAGGCATGGGTGGGGCAGATCAGGCACACGCTCGCGACGCTGTCGCCCTCGCTCAGTGCGGACCGGATGGTGCGCGAATACGTCGAGCGGATGTACATCCCGGCGAGCGGGTTCGAGCGGCGCGTGAGCGACGACGGCTACGCGGGCGCCCGTGCACTTTCCGCATGGAAGGCGCGCGTGCGTGCGGCCTGGCCCGGCGTCGCGGTCGTGCACGTCGAGTCCGGTGGCGTGGATGCGACCCCGCAGGTCGGCGATGAACTCCACCTGCGTGCGCGCATCCAGCTCAACGGACTGAAACCGGAGGACGTCGCGGTGCAGGTCGTCTATGGTCGCAGCCAGAGCGGCGATGAGCTGACCCACGTGCGCATCCGCGACCTCGAGGTCGACAGCGTGTCGGCGCTCGGCGGTGCCGTCGAATACCTGGGCACCGTGAAGCTCAGCCGCCCCGGTTCGTTCGGCTACACCGTGCGGATCGTGCCGCGCAACGACCTGCTGCTCAGCTCGGCCGAACTGGGCCTGGTCTCGATCGCCGCCTGATCGAGGCCCGCTTGGTTGCCAATATCCCGCGCACGACGCGAAGAGTTTGGCGACCAAACAGCGTTCGGACGCCTCTCGGGCCGATTACGGGCGGGCGATCGGGGCGACGGTCGCGGTCGTCGCGGCGATGAGATCGGCAGGGGCGAGCTCGAGGTCGAGCCCGCGTTTGCCGCCGGAGACGAACACGGTGTCGAAGAGCTCCGCGGTCTCGTCGAGCACGGTCGTCAGGCGCGTCTTCTGGCCGATCGGGCTGATTCCGCCGACCACGTAACCGGTCCGTCGCTCGGCGACGGCAGGATCGGCCATGACCGCGCGTTTCGCCCCGACCGCGGTCGCCAGCGCCTTCAGGTCGAGCTTGCCGTCCACAGGCACGATGCCGACGACCAGACCCGTGTCGGTGTCGGCCAGAAGGGTCTTGAACACGCGTTCCGGTTCGATCCCGAGTGCCTCAGCGGCCTCCAGCCCGAACGACGTCACCGACGCGTCATGGTCGTATGCGTGAACGGCGAACGGGATGCCCGCCGCGGTGAGTGCTACCGTCGCCGGCGTTCCAGCAGTGGTGCGTCTCGCCATCAGCTCGGCACAGGGTCCGTGATCGGATGCGGGCTCGGCGCAGCTCCCGGAGCCGCCACGACACGGGGACCGTTCGCGCGGAAGAGCTGCATCGACGTTCCGCCGACCAATCGGGCCGACCCCGGCGCGAGTTCGGTCGGGTCCTCCTCGATCGGAACCTCGGTCGCGCTGTCCCAGAGGAGGTTGTATGACTCGACGCCGGGAGCGACCGGCAGGGAGACGGTCACGTCGTCTTCGACGCCGTGCACGATGAGGAGGATGCGGTTGAACTCTTCTTTGTCGGGCGTACTCGCAGCGAGGTACTGCAGAGTCCGGTTCTCCGGCGAGTTCCAGTCTTCGTCGTCCATCAGCTCACCGGTCGCATCGAACCAGTCCATGTGGCTGGCGTTCTTCGTCGTCTCGCCGAAGACCGCATACCTGCTGGGGCGCAGGGCCGGGTTGGTGCGGCGGAGCTCGAGCAGGCGCTGGGTCGTCGCCAGCAGCTCGCGCTGGTCGCGGGTGCGGAGCCAGCTCATCCAGGTGAGCTCGCTGTCCTGGCAGTAGGCGTTGTTGTTTCCCCGCTGGCTGCGGCCGAACTCGTCCCCGGCGGTGAGCATCGGGATGCCGGCCGACAGCAGCAGTGTGCCCAGCAGGTTGCGCATCGCCTTGTGCCGGTCGAGAAGGATCGCTTCGTCGGTCGTCTGGCCTTCGATGCCGTGGTTGAACGAACGGTTGTTGTCGGTGCCGTCGCGGTTGTTCTCACCGTTGCCGAGGTTGTGCTTGGCGTTGTATGAGGTGAGGTCGGCGAGCGTGAACCCGTCGTGCGCGGTGATGAAGTTGACGGATGCGAGCGGACCGCGCTCCGGCGAGAAGGTGTTCGACGAACCGGCCAGGCGCGTTGCGAATCCACCGATGCCCGTCGGGGCGGCGCCCTTGTCGCGCGCTTCGGAGATGTCGGCGAGCCAGAAGGCCCGGGCGCGGTCGCGGTAGCGGTCGTTCCACTCCGACCAGCCGAGCGAGAAGTTGCCGGTCTGCCAGCCTCCGGCGCCCACATCCCACGGCTCGGCGATCATCTTCACGTTCGCGAGAGCGGGGTCGTCGAGGATTCCACGGAGCAGCGGATGATCGGGCGAGTAGTTCACGTCGGCGTCGCGCCCAAGCGTGGCGGCGAGATCGAAACGGAAGCCATCGATCTGGACCTCGTTCGCCCAGTACCGGAGAGAGTCGAGCACCAGGCGCACCGGCACATCGTGACCGAAATTGACCGTGTTGCCGCAGCCGGTCACGTCGATGTATGCGCCGTGCTCGTCCTGCCGGTAGTAGTTCGCGTTGTCGATACCGCGGAAGCTGGAGCGGGGGCCGCCGAGACCCTCTTCTGCCGTGTGGTTGTAGACGACGTCGAGGATGACTTCGAGTCCGGCCTCATGCAGGAGCTTGACCATGCCCTTGAACTCGGAGAGCACGGCATCCGGTCCGGCCGCCTGCGCCGCACGCGAGGCGTACGGAGCGTGGGGCGAGAAGAAGTTCAGCGTGTTGTAGCCCCAGTAGTTCGTGAGTCCCTGGGTGATCAGCCGCTGCTCGGAGACGAACGCATGGACGGGCAGCAGTTCTACGGCCGTCACGCCCAGCTCCCGCAGGTAGCGGATCGTCGATTCATGCGCGAGACCGGCATAGGTGCCGCGCAGTTCTTCGGGGATGTCGGGGTTGAGCTTGCTGATTCCCTTGACGTGCGTCTCGTACACGACCGTGTGGTCGAGCGGGGTCTGCGGCTTGCGGGAGTCGCCCCAATCGAAGCCGTCCTCGACGACGTAGGAGAGCCATCCGTTCGATCCGGTGTGGACGAGACCGCGGGCGTACGGGTCGATCAGCAGGGTCTCCGGGTTGAACGTGTTCGTGGCGCTCACCGGGCCGGATACCCGGATCGCATACCGTCGCCCTGGGGTGAGCGACCGCGACTTTCCCACCCAGACGTTGTTCGCATCCTTCGTCATGCGCGTGGTCTTGACCATCCAGTTCGCATCTTTGTCGTCGAACAGGCAGAGTTCCATCGCATCCGCGTTCTCCGACCAGACACGCAACTCGCCGCCGTGGGAGGTCACTCGGACGCCGAGGTTGCGCAGGGGATCGGCAGGAGTCATGCGATCTAGAGTAGTGAATACAGGCTGAACGCAAGGGGAGTGATGGCAGTGGCTGTCTACCTGGACCACGCGGCGACGACACCGATGCTGCCGGAGGCGATCGCCGCGTATGCCGAGGCGATGAGCGTCGTCGGCAATCCGTCGTCGATCCACAGCCAGGGGCAGCAGGCCAAGCGGATGCTCGAAGAGGCCCGCGAGACCGTCGCCGTCACGCTCGGATGCGACCCGATCGAGGTCGTGTTCACCTCGGGCGGCACCGAAGCGATCAACCTGGCGCTCAAGGGCCTCTACTGGGCTCGCAACGACTCAGCACAGCCCCCGCGGCACCGTGTTCTCGCGCCCGGCGGCGAACATCACGCGACCGTCGACACGCTCGAATGGCTCGAACGGTACGAGGGTGCGTCTGTCGAGTGGCTGCCGCTCGACGGGCGCGGACTCATCGACGTCGATGCAGCGCAGCGCGCTTTCGCCCGCGACAGCACGTCGATCGCGCTGGGGACGGCGCTCTGGGTCAACAACGAGGTGGGCACGATCGAGCCGGTCGCCGAGCTCGCGAGGATCGGGCAGCGCAACGCCGTACCCGTGCACCTGGACGCCGTGGCCGCGTACGGTCACCTTCCCATCGACTTCGCGAGCCTCCGGCGGGAGACGGGCAGCGGCGCAGCCGGCCTGGTCGCGCTGAGCGTGTCCGCGCACAAGATCGGCGGGCCGGTCGGTATCGGTGCGCTGGTCCTGAGCCGCACTGCGACCGTCGTCCCGCTCGTCCACGGCGGCGGCCAGCAGCGCAACGTGCGCAGCGGGACGCAGGACGTGGCAGCGGCGGTGGCGTTCGCCGTCGCGGCCGAGCGCGCGGTGCGCGACCTGGACCAGGAGCGCGCGCGCCTGGAACGCCTGCGTGACCGCCTCATCCGCGGTGTCGCCGAGGCCGTCCCCGAGGCCGTCCTGAGTGGGATGCCCGCAGGCGATCCGGCCCGTGTCGCGTCGAACGTGCACTTCGTCTTCCCCGGCGCGCAGGGCGACTCCCTCCTCTTCCTGCTCGATGTCGCCGGGATCTCCGTCTCGACCGGGTCGGCCTGCCAGGCCGGCATCCCGGAGCCCTCGCACGTGCTCATCGCGATGGGCCGTTCCGGTGAAGACGCACGCGGTGCGCTGCGCATCACGCTCGGGCGCACCACGACAGAATCCGACGTCGACGCGGTGCTCGGGGCGCTGCCCGGAGCCTACGCACAGGCGGCCAGGGCGGGGCTCGCCGAACGGGCGACGCGGCTCGGCCGCTGAGCCCGCCCACCGCCTCCGGCGCTCTCGGCGGGCGGCCAGCAGCAGCGCCGTAGACTTGTCGGGTGAAAGTTCTGGCAGCGATGAGTGGTGGCGTCGACTCGGCGGTGGCGGCGGCGCGTGCGGTCGAGGCGGGCCATGACGTGGTCGGCGTGCACCTGGCGCTGAGCCGCATGCCGGGAACCCTGCGCACCGGCAGCCGCGGCTGCTGCACGATCGAGGATTCGATGGATGCGCAGCGCGCAGCGAACATCATCGGCATCCCGTACTATGTGTGGGATTTCTCCGAGCGCTTCAAGCTCGACGTCGTCGACGACTTCATCGCCGAGTACTCCGCCGGGCGCACGCCCAACCCGTGCATGCGCTGCAATGAGAAGATCAAGTTCGCCGCCCTGCTCGAGAAGGCGCTCGACCTCGGATTCGACGCGGTCTGCACCGGCCACTACGCGGCCATCGTGACGGATGTCGACGGCAACCGCGAACTGCACCGCGCGAGTGCGTGGGCGAAAGACCAGTCGTACGTGCTCGGCGTGCTCACCGGCGAGCAGCTCGCACACGCGATGTTCCCGCTCGGCGCTACGCCGTCCAAGGCCGAGGTGCGTGCCGAGGCGGCCGCTCGCGGCTTCAGCGTCGCCAACAAGCCGGATTCGCATGACATCTGCTTCATTCCCGACGGTGACACCCGCGGCTGGCTCGCGGAGCGCGTGGGGGCAGAGACCGGCGACATCCTCGATCGCGAGGGCAACCGGCTCGGCAGTCACGAGGGCGCGCACGCGTTCACGGTCGGCCAGCGCAAGGGCCTGAACATCGGATTCCCCGCCGCAGACGGCAAGCCGCGATTCGTGCTCGAGGTGCGGCCCAAGGACAACACCGTCGTCGTCGGCCCCAAGGAGGCGCTCGACATCGCCGAGATCGCCGGCTCGCGTTTCACCTGGGCCGGCCGCCCGCCCGAGAACCCGGGGGAGCCCTTCGCCTGCGAAGTGCAGATCCGTGCTCACGCAGACCCCGTCGCCGCGGTGGCTGTCGTTCGCCCGGGTGAGGGAGGTGTCGACGAGCTGGTGGTCACGCCCGACACGCCGCTCAACGGGGTCGCCCCGGGCCAGACTGCCGTCGTGTACGTCGGAACCCGCGTACTGGGGCAGGCGACCATCGACCGCACCGTCAGCGCCGTACCCGTCGGCTGAGCGAAGCGGTTGTCGGCAGCGTCCGGCGTCGGCGGCTGTCCGTATGCTGGGAGCGTGGTGAACGACGACACGGATGACCCCACGCGGGCCAGGGCAGAAGCCCAGCAGCTGACCGAGCGCATCCTCGAGCTGCGCGACGCGTACTACGAGCGAGACACCGTGCTGGTGAGCGACCTCGAATACGACGGGATGATCCACCGTCTCGAGGAGCTCGAGCGGCTGTTCCCCGAGCTGCAGAGCCAGGACAGCCCGACCCAGACGGTCGGCGGTCGAGCGCAGACCACGCTGTTCGCGCCTGTTCAGCATGCCGAGCGCATGCTCAGCCTCGACAACGTGTTCTCGATCGACGAGTTCGAAGCATGGGCGGCACGGGTCGAGCGGGATGCAGGGCGCCCCGTCGACTACCTGTGCGAACTGAAGATCGACGGCCTCGCCATCAACCTGAGGTACGAGAACGGGCGGCTCGTCTCGGCGGCGACCCGCGGCGACGGTGTGGTCGGCGAAGACGTGACCGAGAACATCCGCTTCATACCGGTCATCCCGACACGGCTCGCCGGCACAGGTCATCCGCGGCTGGTCGAGGTGCGCGGCGAGGTCTTCTTCCCCGTCGCCGAGTTCGAGGCCCTCAACGCTGCGCAGACGGAGCTCGGCGAGAAGGTCTTCGCCAACGCCCGTAACGCGGCGAGCGGCTCGCTGCGGCAGAAGGCGGAAGGCAAGAACGACATACAGCTCGCCCTCATGCGGGCGCGACTCGGGCGGCTGCACATGCTCGTGCACGGCATCGGCGCGTGGGCGAACCCGCCCGTCGACAGCCAGTCGAAGACGTACGACCTGCTCAAGGAGTGGGGTCTGCCGACCTCGACCCACTATCGCGTCGTCGATGCCGCTGCAGGGGCCGCCGCGTTCATCCGCTACTACGGTGAGCACCGCGACAGCGTCGAACACGAGATCGACGGGGTCGTGGTGAAGGTCGACGAACTCGCTCTCCACGACGAGCTCGGCGCCACGAGCCGCGCCCCGCGCTGGGCGATCGCATACAAGTACCCGCCAGAGCAGGTCAACACCAAGCTGCTCGACATCGTCGTCAGTGTCGGGCGCACCGGGCGCGTGACTCCCTTCGCCGTGATGGAGAAGGTCAGGGTCGCCGGCAGTGAGGTGCGACAGGCCACGCTGCACAATCAGGACGTTGTGAAGGCGAAGGGCGTGCTCATCGGCGACACGGTCGTGCTCCGAAAGGCGGGCGACGTCATCCCCGAAGTCCTCGGTCCCGTCGTCGAGTTGCGCGACGGCACCGAGCGTGAGTTCGTCATGCCCGAGAACTGCCCGGTCTGCGGTACCCGCCTCGCTCCGGCGAAAGAGGGCGACGTCGACCTGCGGTGCCCGAACTCCGAGTTCTGCCCGGCGCAGGTGTGGGGGCGGGTCGAGCACATCGGCTCCCGTGGCGCCCTCGACATCGAAGCACTGGGCGAGGTCGCCGCCGCCGCGCTCACCCAGCCGCTCAAGCCCACGGAGCCGCCACTTCGCACCGAAGCGGGCCTCTTCGACCTGACCATGGCCGACCTGTTCCCCGTCGAGGTCGTTGTGCGCGATCCCGAGACCGGCCTTCCGCGGCTCACCGATGCGGGGGAGCCCAAGACCGACACACCGTTCCGGCGCCGACGGCAGAAGAAAGACGGTCCGTACGACCCGGAGTCGTCCGGGTTCGCGGGCACCGAAGACTCCGTTCCCTCGAAGAATGCTGAAGAACTCCTCGCGAACCTCGAGGCGGCGAAGGTGAAGCCGCTCTGGCGCATCCTCGTCTCCCTGAACATCCGTCATGTCGGCCCGGTTGCCGCGCGCGCCCTCGCCGACCATTTCGGCTCAGTCGATTCAATCCGTACCGCCGGCCGTGACGAACTCGCCGAGGTCGACGGCGTCGGCGGCATCATCGCCGATGCGGTCGTCGACTGGTTCGGCGTCGATTGGCATCGTGAGATCGTGGAGCGCTGGGCGGCCGCCGGGGTGCAGTCCGCCATCCCCGGTCATCCGGGCCCTGGGGCGGCCGAAGCGGCAGGGGGCACCCTCGCCGGACTCACGGTGGTCGCGACCGGCTCGCTCGAGGGTTTCACCCGCGAGGGCGCCCAGGAGGCGATCATCGCAGCGGGCGGCAAATCGGCATCGAGTGTTTCGAAGAACACCGACTTCGTCGCGGCCGGTCCTGGCGCGGGGTCGAAGCTGGCCAAAGCGGAGCAACTCGGCATCCCGGTGATCGATGCCGATGGGTTCCGCAGGCTGCTCGAGGGTGGGCCAGAAGCGCTCTGACCCTGCTAAAATGCGTGTTCTACTCCCTAACAGGGGGTAGAACGAGTATCTGGCTGAGGTTTTCCGACCGATAGCATCGAAGGGCGCGCCTCGCCAGGGGCGATGCAAAGGCTCTGCTCGTCGCTCTCGGAGGGACCCTGACGGAGTGCTGGTCGGCTTTGCAGCAATACTTTCAATTACCTCGGTCCTCGGAGGAGTGGCCGGGGCCGGAGTCGTGCCCGCCGACACGAGCACCCACCTGGCTCCCGTGTCATCCGTCGCCGCGCTGGCGCACGAGACGGCTGCGCGCTCCGCGGTGGGCGACGCACACGCCGGGAACACGCAGCAGGCTCTCCTCGCAGCCGCGACGCTGGGGGCACTCAGCCGCATCGCAGCGCCGGACGTTCCCGCATTCGTCAGTTCGCACCATGCCGCCCTCGACGCGATGGTCGCGAATCCGCCCAGGGCGAGCGACATCGCGGGATTCTGGCGCCTGATCGATCCTCGCACGCAGGCGTCGCTCATCCATGCGGCCCCTCACGTCGTCGGCAACCTCGAAGGCATCCCATACGACGTGCGCGGACGCGCCAACGTGCTCGACCTGAAAAGGACGATCGCGCAGGAGCGAACCAGCCTTGCGTCTGAGCAGGGCAAGGCCACACGGCTCGGGATGCAGCGCACCCTCGCCACGCTCCAGAACGTCAAGCGCGCCCTGTCGAGGCATGACGGGGTCAAGCGAACCCTGATCTCGCTCGACACCTCATCGGACGCCCGGGCGGCCATCGTCATCGGCGACCTGTCCAAAGCACACTTCGTCAGCTACCTCGTCCCCGGAATGTACATGTCGGTCGACGAGCAGATCGTCGACTGGGCGAAGACGGCACAGGAACTCTACGACAGCCAGACCCAGTGGCTGAAGCGGGTCCTCGGGCCGCGAGGAGCGCAGGCGACACCCGGCGTGGCGACGGTCGCCTGGATCGGCTACCAGACACCCGAACTCATGAACATCGGCGGCCTCGACCTCGCCACGCAAGGCGCGGACAACATCGAACAGGCGCTCCAGGGCCTTCAGACCCTCAGAAAGACGGACATGCCGTTCGTGAGCGTCTTCGCCCACTCGTACGGCTCGACGGCGGTGCTCCTCGCCCTCCAGCGGCACACCGTCTCCGTCGATGCGCTCGCGCTCCTCGGTTCCCCCGGGAGCGATGCCCAGTCCGTCTCACAGCTGAGCGTGAACGACGGCAACGTCTACGTCGGCCAGGCGCAGATGGACCCGATCGTCCACAGTGCGTTCTTCGGCAGCGACCCGGGGGCGGCGAGCTACGGCGCACGCAAGATGGGCGTCTCCGGCGGCATCGACCCCATCACGGACGACAAGCTCATCGGATCGTCCGGTCACAACGAGTACTTCGCTGCTGGAAGCGAGTCGATGCGCAACCTCGCCCTGATCGGCATCGACATGGGGGACCTGGTCATGGGCGCGTCCTCACCGGCCCACGTCACCCAGACGACGGCCTCGGGCAAGTAGGGCTCGTCGGGCTGCTCTGCGCGCGGTGACCGGCCGCTTCGGCTCGAATAGGATTGATCCATCCACACACTGACGCAGCAGACGGAGACCCATGTCCGAAATTAGCGCCGAACAGGTCGCGCACCTGGCGAACCTCGCCAGGATCGACCTGAGCCCCGAAGAGATCACGAGCCTCACCGCCGAGCTGGGCCAGATCGTCGACGCGGTCGCCAAGGTCACCGAGGTCGCCGGGCCGGATGTACCCGCCACCAGCCACCCGCTTCCGCTCACCAACGTCTTCCGCGAAGACGTGCACGTGCCGGGTCTCACCGTCGAGCAGGCGCTCTCCGGCGCTCCCGACCGCGATGGCGACTGGTTCCGCGTTCCCCCGATCCTGGACGAGGAGTAGACCATGACGGACCTCACCAGACTCCCGGCATCCACGCTCGCCGACCTGCTCGCGACCCGCGACATCTCCTCGGTCGAGGCGACCCGCGCCCATCTCGACCGCATCGAAGCGGTGGATGAGGACGTGCACGCCTTCCTCCACGTTGCGGGCGATGCAGCCCTCGCCACCGCTGCCGACATCGACGCGCGCCGCTCCGCCGGCGCGCAGCTGTCTGCGCTGGCCGGCGTTCCCATCGCGATCAAGGACGTTCTTGCCACCAAGGACATGCCCTCCACGTCGGGCTCGAAGATCCTCGAAGGCTGGCTGCCGCCCTATGACGCGACCGTCGTGCGCAAGCTCCGTGAGGCCGACCTCGTGCCCCTCGGCAAGACCAACATGGACGAGTTCGCCATGGGCTCCTCGACCGAGCACTCGGCGTACGGCCCCACCCGCAACCCCTGGGATCTCGAGCGCATCCCCGGAGGCTCCGGAGGCGGGTCAGCTGCCGCGGTCTCCGCGTTCGAAGCGCCGCTCGCGCTCGGCTCGGACACCGGCGGGTCCATCCGGCAGCCGGCAGCCGTCACAGGCTCGGTCGGCGTCAAGCCGACCTACGGCGGCGTCAGCCGGTACGGGGCTATCGCGCTGGCGAGCTCCCTCGACCAGGTCGGGCCGGTCTCCCGCTCCGTGCTCGACGCAGCGCTCCTGCATGACGTGATCGGCGGCCACGACCCGTTCGACTCCACCTCCCTGCCTGACGCCTGGCCCTCGATGGCGGCCGCGGCGCGCGTCGGGCTCGCAGGCGGCGCGCTCAAGGGCGTCCGCGTCGGGGTCATCACCGAACTCGCCGGCGACGGATTCCAGGCCGGCGTGAAGCAGCGCTTCGACGAGTCGCTCGCGTTGCTCGCGTCCGCCGGCGCCGAGATCGTCGAAGTCGCCGCTCCCAGCTTCGAGTACGCGGTAGCCGCGTACTACCTGATCCTCCCGGCGGAAGCCTCCAGCAACCTCGCCCGTTTCGACTCGGTGCGCTTCGGATTGCGCGTCACCCCCGAAGACGGCCCGGTGACCGTGGAGCGCGTGATGGCGGCCACCCGCGACGCCGGGTTCGGACCCGAGGTCAAGCGCCGCATCATCCTCGGCACGTATGCGCTGAGCGCGGGCTACTACGACGCCTACTACGGAAGCGCCCAGAAAGTGCGCACGCTCATCCAGCGTGACTTCGCGTCCGCATTCGAGAAAGCGGACGTGCTGGTCAGCCCGAGCGCGCCGACGACAGCCTTCCGCTTCGGCGAGAAACTGGCCGATCCGATGGCGATGTACCTCAACGACATCACGACCATCCCGGCGAACCTCGCCGGCGTCCCCGGGATGGGCCTTCCGATCGGCCTTGCGCCCGAGGACGGGCTGCCGGTCGGCCTCCAGCTGATGGCGCCTGCGCGCGCAGACGCCCGGCTCTACACGGTCGGCGCGGCTCTCGAGCAGCTCCTCGAGCAGCAGTGGGGCCACACGCTCCTCAGCCAGGCGCCCGACCTGTCGGCGACCGAGATGTTCGCAAGCGAAGAGGGAGCCGTCTGATGGCCGCAGCTGAATTGATGGACTTCGACAAGGCGCTCGAGCTCTTCGAGCCGGTGCTCGGTTTCGAGGTGCACGTCGAACTGAACACCACGACGAAGATGTTCTGCGGGTGCTCGAACGCATTCGGACAGGGTGCGAACACGAACACCTGCCCGACCTGCCTCGGACTCCCGGGAGGACTGCCACAGGTCAACAAGAAGGCCATCGAGTCGAGCATCCGCCTCGGCCTCGCTCTCGGCTGCAGCATCGCCGAGACGAGCCGGTTCGCGCGCAAAAACTACTTCTACCCCGACACGGCGAAGAACTTCCAGACCTCGCAGTACGACGAGCCCATCGCCTACGACGGCAGCATCACGATCGAGCTCGAGAGCGGTCGTGAAGTCACGGTTGCCATCGAGCGCGCGCACATGGAGGAAGACGCCGGCAAGCTCACGCACGTCGGCGGCTCGACGGGCCGCATCCAGGGCGCGGACTACTCGCTGGTCGACTACAACCGCGGCGGCGTTCCGCTCGTCGAGATCGTCACCAAGATGATCGAAGGCGCGGAAGCGGACGCACCGGAGGTCGGCCGCACATACGTCGCCGTCATCCGCGAGCTCGTCAAGGCGCTGGGCGTCTCGAACGCCCGCATGGAGGAGGGCAACGTGCGTTGCGACGCCAACGTGTCCCTCCGGCCCCGCGGCTCATCGGTACTCGGTACGCGCACGGAGACGAAGAACGTGAACTCGCTGCGCTCGGTGGAGCGGGCAGTCCGCTACGAGATCCAGCGCCAGGCGGCCATCCTCGCGGCCGGCGGAACGATCATCCAGGAGACCCGGCACTGGCACGAGGACACCGGCACGACGAGTGCCGGACGCCCGAAGAGCGATGCGGACGATTACCGGTACTTCCCTGAGCCGGACCTCGTGCCGGTCGCCCCGTCGCGGGAATGGGTCGACGAACTGCGGGCCACCCTGCCCGAGCCGCCCGCGGCGCGTCGCAAGCGGCTCGCCGTCGACTGGGGTTTCACCGCCCTGGAGTTCCAGGACGTCGCGAACGCCGACCTGCTCGACGTCGTCGAAGCCACGGTTGCCGCCGGCGCCTCGCCCGCGGCAGCACGCAAGTGGTGGACCGGGGAGATCGCCCGTCTCGCCAACGCGCAGGGCGTCGCCGCCGAGACCCTGGTCTCGCCGGAGCACGTGGCCTCGCTGGCCGCGCTCGTCGACGACGGGACGCTCACCGATCGCCTGGCACGCCAGGTGCTCGAAGGGGTGATCGCGGGCGAAGGCTCGCCGCAGCAGGTCGTCGACGCGCGCGGACTCGCGGTCGTCTCCGACGACGGCGCACTCATCGCAGCCATCGACGAGGCTCTCGCCGCCCAGCCGGATGTGCTCGAGAAGATCCGCGACGGCAAGGTGCAGGCTGCCGGTGCCGTGATCGGCGCCGTCATGAAGGCGATGAAGGGGCAGGCCGACGCGGCCCGGGTGCGCGAGCTCGTGCTCGAGCGCGCATCCGCCTGAGTTTGGCAGAATCAGGGCATGGGAGTCTTCACGCTCGGCGGCCTGACCACGGTGCCCGCATCCACGCGTCCTGACCTGCTCAGCGCGCCGACGGCCGCTGTACTCGACCGCGCCGGGCTGCTCGACCAGATCGGCGTCGTCGAGATCGATCCCGACGTCTCCGACACGGCCGCGACGCAGGCCCGTTTCGGACTCGACGCCGGAACCCTGGCCAATTGCGTCGTCGTCGCGGGCAAGCGAGAGGGCGTGGAGCGCATCGCCGCGTGCGTTGTGTTGTCGACGACGCGTGCCGACATCAACTCGGGCGTCAAACGGCTGCTCGACGTGCGCAAGTGCTCGTTCCTGCCGATGGATCGGGCCGTCGAGCTCACAGGCATGGAGTACGGGGGCATCACCCCCATCGGGCTCCCGGCGGACTGGCCGGTGTACGTGGACAGCCGTGTGACGGCGACGGATGTCGTCATCATCGGCTCCGGCGTGCGCAGGTCGAAACTCCTGCTGCCCGGTGCGTTGCTCGGCGGCCTTCCCGGGGCGCAGGTGATCGAGGCGCTCGCGATGGATGTGCCGACCGGATGACGCGCCTCACCGAACCCATCCGCGTGCGGCTGCTCGAAACGCTTGCCGGACAGCGCAGTGGTGTGCCCGGGTGGGTGCAGGAGTTCGAGCAGGGTGACGACGTCGGGTTCTTCGGCCCCGACAGTGCCGCGTGGACCATCCACGGCGCGATGCCGACGCTGGTCGCGGGCATCCGGGCCCTGCTCATGCAGGCACTCCACCCGGGGGCACTGGCGGGCGTGCGTGACTGGTCGCGGTACCGCGAGGACCCGCTCGGCCGGCTGGGTGGCACCATTCGGTGGATCCACACCGTGACCTACGGCGACACGGCACAGGCCGCACAGGGCTCCGACTGGGTGCTGCGGCTTCACGAGCGCGTCGTCGGCACCTACGTGGATGCCCAGGGTGCCAGCCGCACCTACGCGGCGAACGATCCGCACCTGCTGAGCTGGGTGCACCTGGCGTTCACCGACTCGTTCCTCACCGCCCACGAGCTCTGGGGAGAGCCGGTGCCCGGCGGGTCAGACGGATACGTGCGCGAGTGGGCGAAAGCCGGCGAGCTCATGATGGTTCCCGACCCGCCGCGCAGCCGGGCCGAGCTGAAGGCGCAGCTCGCCGCCTTTCTCCCCGAGCTCAGGGGTGGGGCGGATGCTGACGAGATCGTGCGCTTCGTGCGTCGCGCCCCGCTTCGGCGAACCCTGCGGCCGTCGTATGCCGTGCTCTTCGCCGGTGCCGTGCACTCGCTCGAGCCGCCGTATCGCGAACTGCTGGGCCTGCGTGAAGCGCATCTGGGTCCGCTGCGACTGCCCGTCGCCGGTGCGACGTCCCTCGTGCTGCACGGGGCGGGCAGGATGCTCGGCCCGAGGAGCGCAGGAGAGATCGCCGCACGGCGGCGGCTGGAACGGCTGGGCGCTAGCGCTTCTTGATGTCGGAGACGGCGTCGAGATGTGCCTTCGCATCCGACTTCGTGCGTTTGTCGAGCCGCTTCTCCTTCAGGGACTTGCTCGCGGCGGTCTTGGAACTGTTCTTCTTCGGTGACTTGTCAGACATGGTGACTCCCTTGATCGAGAGTCGAACGACTCCGTAGTGCTGACTTTATGCCCTTTCTCTGCGCGCCATGCCGACTCCACAGGTACGTGCAGGAACTGACGAAAAGGCGTAGACATGTCTCGTCGGGCTGTTCACCGTTGAACAGCCGTTCGCGACCAGGTTCGGCCGGCATGCCGGCGGCAGTGTTGGGAGACCCGATGACGACCACTGTTCCCCCCGATTCCAACCCCGATTCCGTGGACAGCAAGGGACTGAAGTCCGGCGCGCTCGGTCTCGTCTCGAGCGTTGTCGTAGGTGTCGCTTCGACGGCGCCCGCCTACAGCCTCGCAGCGAGCCTGGGGTTCATCGTCGTCGGCGGCACACTCGCGGCGGGTGTTCACGCGCCCGGGATCGTGCTCCTGGCGTTCATCCCGATGTACCTGATCGCGGTGGCCTACCAGGAGCTGAACAAGGCCGAGCCGGACTGCGGCACCACGTTCACCTGGGCGACACGGGCGTTCGGCCCGATCACCGGCTGGATGGGCGGCTGGGGCATCATCGTCGCCGATGTGATCGTCATGTCGAACCTGGCGCAGATCGCCGGGTCGTACACGTTCACCTTCATCGGGGGCTTCGGGCTGCCCGGAGTGGCGGCGCTGGCGAACAATGAGATCGCAACACTCATCGCCGGCCTGCTGTGGATCGCCGTCATGACGTGGATCTGCTATCGCGGGATCGAGATCTCGGCGCGCGTGCAGTACGTCCTGCTCGGGTTCGAGGTGATCATCCTGCTGTTCTTCGCCGGGTTCGCGCTCGTCAAGGTCTATACGGGCAACGGTGAGCCGTACTCGCTGATCCCACAGTGGAACTGGTTCAACCCGTTCGGGCTCGACTTCAGCCAGACGATCGCCCCGGCCATGCTGACCGCGATCTTCATCTATTGGGGCTGGGACACGGCGGTCTCGATCAATGAGGAGACCAAGGACCCCGAGAAGACGCCCGGCCGCGCGGCTGTGATCAGCACGCTCCTCCTGCTCCTCACCTACGCCATCGTCACGGTCGCTGCGATCGCGTTCGCCGGGGTCGGCGACAAGGGCATCGGATTGGCGAACCCGGCCAACTCGAGTGACGTCTTCGCGGCCATCGGGCCGACACTGTTCGGCTCAGGGCCCGTCGGATCGATCCTGCTGACGCTTCTCGGGTTCTCGATCCTGACCTCCGCATCTGCTTCGACGCAGACGACCATCCTCCCGACGGCGCGCACCGCGCTGTCGATGGCGGTCTACAAGGCGATCCCCGAGAAGTTCGCGAAGATCCACCCCAAGTACCTGACGCCGACCTGGTCGACGATCGGCATGGGCATCATCTCGGCGGCGTTCTACCTGATCTTCTCAGCGATCAGCTTCAGCCTGCTGAACGCCCTGATCGGGTCGATCGGCCTGATGATCGCTTTCTACTACGGGCTCACCGGCTTCGTCTGCGTCTGGTTCTACCGCAAGACGATGTTCAGGTCGTTCCGGACTGTGATCTTCCGTGGAGTCTTCCCGTTCGTCGGGGGCCTCATCCTGCTCGCTGTGTTCGTCTATGGACTCGTCCAGTTCGCAGCCCCCGACTGGCTGGTCGACGACAACGGCAAGAACGTGACGATCTTCGGTATCGGCGCTGAAGCGGTCGTGGGTGTCGGCGGCCTCCTGATCGGCCTGGTGCTGATGTTCATCTGGTGGCTCGTCAGGCCCGACTTCTTCCGCGGCAAGACGCTTCCGATGCGCTCGGACGACCTTGTGCTCGCGTCGGTCGACGGGGGCCTGGTCGGGTTCGGGCTTCCCGACTCCGGGACCTTCGCGACGGTCATCGCCCCCGACCTGTCGAACCTGCCTCCCGGGCAGACGGCGATCAACGCCGAGACCGGTGAACCGGTGGAGACCCCGGCGGTGCTCCCGCCATCCGACACCCACTACGCCAAGCCGCCGGACGAGCGGGAGTGATGGGGTATCGCGCGGCAGATGTCAGGACCGTGAATAGGCTGTCTGCATGAGTACGACTCCGCCGAGCGAACCTGAGGGAACCGAGTCAGCCGGTGGCACCCGCCGCCGGGTGATCGAGTGGGAGGATCCGGCGCCCGGTGTCGCAGTGATGCCGACCATGTCCGGTCTCGATTACCTGAAGACGCTGATCGGGCAGGAGTTGCCGCCGCCACCGATCATGTCTCACCTGAACATGACGCTGGTGGATGCGCAGGTCGGCACGGCGACGTTCGAGTGCACCCCCGACGAGTCGCACTACAACCCGATCGGAACGGTGCACGGAGGGCTGGTGTGCACTCTGCTCGACTCGGCGCTCGGCTGCGCAGTGCAGAGTACGCTCGCGCAGGGCCAGGGTTACACCTCGATCGGTATCACGGTGAACTACCTCAGGCCGGTGCACGCGAATGCGGGACCGCTCACCTGCGTCGGCACGGTCACCAAGCCGGGCAATCGTGTCGCGTTCGCCGACGGGGTGGTGACGGATGCGTCCGGCAAGGTCGTCGCGACCGCCACGGGTTCGTTGCTCGTGTTCCCGATCGCGTAGTTCGCGAACGCTACTCCGCCTTCGTCATCAGCTGTTCGCGCACCTGGCGGCGCACGACCTTGCCGATGAGGGAGCGCGGCAGCTCGTCGACCTGAGTGATGTGCCTCGGCACCTTGTACGGAGTGAGGTTCTCGCGGGCGAAGGCGCGGATCGCGGTCTCATCGAAGGACGCGCCCGGTTTCATGACGACAGCGGCCACGACATCTTCACCGCCGCGCCCGTGCGGCACGCCCACGACTGCGACATCTGCAACGCCCTCGACGGTGCGCAGGCAGTCCTCGACCTCGGTGGGCGCCACGTTGAAGCCGCCGGTGATGATGAGTTCCTTGATGCGGTCGACGATGCGCACGTAGCCCTCGTCGTCCATCGTGACGATGTCGCCGGTGCGGAACCAGCCATCGTCGTCGAGCACTTTGGCCGTCTCGTCGGGCTTGCGCCAGTACCCCGAGAACACCTGCGGCCCGCGGGCGACGAGTTCGCCCTCTTCGCCGAAATCGCGGTCGGTGGAGGGATTCTCCGGGTCGACGACGCGCAGCTCCGTGCTCGGCAGGGCAAGGCCGACGGTCCCGGCCTTGCGCGTGCTCCCGACCGGGTTCGCCATGAGCACCGGCGAGCATTCGGAGAGTCCGTAGCCTTCGACGAGATAGCCGCCGGTCTCCTTCTCCCACATGCTGACGATCGTGTCGGGCAGGTTCATCGCCCCGGAGATCGCGATGTCGATGCCGCTGAGCGACACCTTCTTCGCTTTCGCCGCCGTGGCGAGGCGTTCATAGATGGGAGGAACCGCCGGGAGGAACGTCGGCGGCCGCCTGCGCACCACATCGAGCACGAGGTCGGGGTCGAATTTCGGGAACAGCACGAGGCGCGATCCCATGCTCATGGCAAACGTGAGGCAGAGGGTGAGACCGTAGGCGTGGAACAAGGGCAGTACCGCGTAGACGACGGATCTGCCGCGCTCGATCGCGGGAACCCACGCCCGCGCCTGGGCGGCGTTCACACCGAGGTTCAGGTGGCTGAGCATGGCGCCCTTTGGCACGCCGGTGGTGCCGCTGGTGTACTGGATGAGGGCGAGGTCAGAGGCCTCCGGGCGGGGATGCGTCGCCGGGATGCGACGGTTGTCGAGCAGCTTCTCCCAGGTGATCGTGCCCCGCGCCTGCGTGGTCAGCTGATCGCGCGCCTTGCGTGCCGCGGCGACGGGCAGCCGAAGGGCGAAGCGTTTCGAGACCGGCATCGCGCGGGTGATGTCGACGGAGATGACGGTGGTGACGCCGAGGTCGGCGGGCAGGTCCTGCACGGTCGCGCTGGCCTTGTCCCAGACGATCGCGACCTGCGCCCCATGGTCTTCGAACTGGTGCCGCAGTTCGCGCGGTGTGTAGAGAGGGTTGTGCTCGACCACGATGGCGCCGAGCCGCAGAACGGCGTAGAAGGCCGCAACGTGCTGGGGGCAGTTCGGGAGCACGAGGGCGACGCGATCGCCTTTGCCGACGCCGAGGCGTCGAAGGCCTTCGGCCGCGCGCGCGATCTGGTCGCCGAGCTCGGAGTAGGTCGTTGTCGCTCCGAAGAACTCGAGTGCGACGTTCTTTCCGTAGGTTGCGACGGAGTCGTCGATCAGGTGGGCGAGGGAACCCTCAGGAAGTTCGACGTCGTCGGGGACACCGGGGGCGTAACAGGCCGTCCACGGCCGCTCTGCGTACGTAGTCACGCACCGAGCCTACGCGCCGCGCACCGCCTCGGCGATCGGCGTGTCACCGCTGATGACCTCCCACTGGCGGCCGATCGACCGTGGCTCGTCGATGCACGCGACGATCAGCGCCGCGACGTCCTCGCGCGGGATCGAACCTCGCGGAACGGTCGTGCCGAGCAGGATTCTCCCTGTGCCGTCCTCGTAGGTGAGCGCTCCGGGGCGCAGGATGGTCCAGTCGAGTCCTGACTGCCGGAGTACGGCATCCGCGTCACGCTTGGCCGCGACATACGCCGCCCACTGTTCGTCGGCGTCTTGCGCCACCGGGTTGTCGACACCCCATGCTGAGACCTGGATGAACCGGCGGGCGCCGGCGATGATCGCTGCCTGAACCGACTTCACCGAGCCCGCATAGTCGACAGTGCGCTTGCGTTCGACGCCCGACCCGGGGCCGGCTCCCGCGCTGAAGACCACGACATCGCAGCCGGCGAACGGTATCGCGAGCTGCTCCGCAGACGCGGACTCGATGTCGACGAGCGCGCCCTCCCCGCCCAGGCGGAAGACGTCTTCGCCGTGATCCTCGTTGCGCACGACACCGACGAACTCGTCGCCCCTGTCGTAGAGCAGGCGCATCAGCTGCTGCGCGACTTTACCGTGGGCACCGACGATGGCAACGCGAGTCATGCCCCCATCTTCCTCCCGGCTGTCCGCTGCGCCCAAGGCGAACATCCTGTCGCTCCGGGCTCCGGGTTGGTATCGTCTCGAAGGACCGCGGATGTGCGGTCGCCCTATCGTCTGGAGAACTACCGCATGCTGCAGTTCCTCGACCTTCTGGCCCGGTTCGTCGCCGGGTCGCTGGAGGTTCTGCGCGGAGCATCCGGACCGGGCACCGCGCTCGCGATCGCCGGCGCCGTCGGTGCGATCGGACTGGCGTCGCTTCTCGTCGCCGCCTCGGTGCGTTACGTGGTGGCGCTTGCCGCATCCCTGGTCGTCGGCGATGGGCTCGCGCATCCGATCGAGCCTGCCGACCGCGGCGAACTGCTCAGCCAGTCAGACCCCGACGCCGACGGGCACGCTCGCCCGCGAGCGCCGGCGCAGTCCCTCCAGGCCGCGTAGCGCCGCTCCAGAACGCCCGGATGCCGGGCCCTGTTCGCGTGCGCCCGTGCGGTCATACGGTACCCACCCATCCGTAGACGCAGGGACGTATTTCTCATGGACTTCTTTTCTTTCGGCCCGATTGCGGCCATCCTCGACGCGGCATATCGCTTCGTCACGACCCTTTCCGCGGCGGTCGAACCCGTCGTCGGCGCGGCGAGCGGCCTGCTCGCCGTCGTCATCCTCACCATGCTCGTGCGCGCCGTGCTGATCCCGGTCGGCCGCTCGCAGGTGCGCGCCGAATTCACCAGGAGGCGGCTCGCCCCGAAGCTCGCCGACCTGCAGAAGAAGCACGGCAAGGACCGCGAGACCCTCAGCCGAAAGACCATGGAGCTGTACGCGGCCGAGAAAGCCTCGCCGTTCGCTGGCTTTCTCCCGCTGCTGTTGCAGATCCCGGTGGTCTCACTGGTCTACGCGTTGTTCACGCACGTGCAGATCACCGGCCACGCCAACGCCCTCCTGGCCGAGCACGTGTTCGGAGCGCCGCTCGGTACGAGTTTCGTCGGGCTGGCGGGGGCCGTGGGAACGGTGTGGCCGTCGATCGTCGTGTATCTGGTGGTGCTGGCGCTGATCGTGGCGGTGACCACGGTCTCGCGCCGCGTGCTCGCTCTTCCGCTCCCGCAGGGATCGGGCGCGCCCACGGGCTTCGTGAGGGCCATGTCATTCCTCCCGTACGTCACGGTCGTCTTCGCAGCGTTCGTGCCGCTGGCGGCCGCGGTGTACATCCTGACGTCGACGGCGTGGACGGTCGCCGAGCGGTTCACACTGCGACGGATGCTCGACCCCGATCGCGGCGCACGTTCCCGCCCGGCGATCGGCTGAGGTGCGAAGGACCCGCGCAGAACCTCGAATCGTGCCCGGTTCGCGGTGGCACAATGGGCGCCATGAGGAGAAGCAGAACTCGTCAGGTCCACGACCCGCACGATCATCCGTTCGGGGTCGGCGTCCAGGTGCACGTGCCGGAGGCGGCGTGGGGAGACCTCGACGCGTGGGAGGGCGAGCCCACCGGGGTCATCGTCTCGACGGGAACCGCCCGGCCCGATGGGGCAAATGTGCCCGGCCCGTCCGGACCGGTCTGGGTGGTCGCCTTCGACGCGCCGCAATACCGGCGCGACGGCCGTGGCCCGTTCGAGCAGGCGGAGATCCCGCAGTCGAGGCTTGTGGCGGCAGAGCCGATCAGTGACGACTCGTGGCCGCGCGGCTGAAGCTCGGCGTCGGGCTGGTCCGAGGCATCAATGTCGGCCCATCATCCGCTGTCGCGATGTCGGACCTGGCGGCGTCGT
Source organism: Leifsonia sp. McL0618 (assembly GCF_049994905.1). Taxonomy (GTDB): domain Bacteria; phylum Actinomycetota; class Actinomycetes; order Actinomycetales; family Microbacteriaceae; genus Diaminobutyricibacter. The sequence continues at coordinate 1,948,434 of NZ_CP188258.1, forward strand.
TCGAGGCGGTCGGATTCACGGGCGTTCGCACGCTCCTGCGCAGCGGCAACGTCGTCTTCGAGGCGTCCGACGGGTCGGGTGCGGGGGAGCGGGTGAAGGCGGTGGAGCGGGAGCTCACCGCGCGGTCGGGAGTGTCCGCACGGGTCATGCTCATTGCCGAGGAAGAGTTCCGGCGCATCGCGGCGGAGAACCCGCTTCTGGATGCCGGCGACGATTTCTCAAAACAGGTGGTGACGTTCCTGGGCGCTGAGCCGATGCCGCGCAGGCTCGACGTGCCCGATGCGGAGACGATCGCGCCGGAGGTGGTGGCGGTCGGCCGCCAGGCGATCTACCAGTGGTGCCCGCTGGGTGTCTCGAAGACGAAGCTCCCCGCTGCTTTCTGGCGACAGCTCGACCCGGCGGCGACGGCACGCAACTGGCGCACCGTCCAGCGGATTCTGGAGGAGCTGGACGCCCGAACCTGAACATTCGCCGAGATTGGTGCATTTCTGAATAGTTTCAGTTGTGCAAAATTGCCGAACGCGCAATTATAGAGGGGTGACATCCACCGAAACCCCTGGCCTGCGCGAGCGCAAGCGTGCCGAGACACGCCAGCAGCTCGAACGCGCGGCCGTGACCCTCGCCCTCGAGGTCGGCATGGAGAACGCGACGGTCGACGCAATCTGCGAATCGATCCCGGTCTCGCCCCGCACGTTCTTCAACTACTTCGACACCAAAGAAGACGCGATCCTCGGTGTGCGCGACGTTGACATCGACGAAGCCGCACTCGCGGCTCACCTCGAACAGTTCGGCAACGCCGACCTCACCGAGTCGATCGTGGGCCTCATCTTCGCGCTCATCGGCCCCACGGTTCCCGACCACGAGCTGCGGCAGGGTCGCATGGAGCTGGCGCGCAAGTACCCGCAACTGCTCGGCCGACAGCTCGCGCAGCTCACCCGAATGGGGCAGCAGCTCGTCGATGCGATCGCCGTCATCGTCGGCCGCTATCCGCAGTTCGCCGGCGACACCGAGGCGCAGCGCATCGCGTTCGCCGAACTCATCCTTCCGTTCTGTGCCGGCGCCGTGAAGATCGCCGTCAAAGAATTCATCGCCGCCGGCGGCACCCAGGCCCGTGACGAACTCCAGCAGCGCGCGAACGCGCTCATCCGAGAGGCACTAGAGAAACTGAAATGACAGACACGAAAACCATTGCGCCTCAGAAGCGCAACATCCTCCTGGTCTTTGCAGGCCTCATGGTCACGATGCTGCTCGCATCGCTCGACCAGACCATCTTCGGCACGGCGCTCCCGACGATCGTCGGCGAACTCCACGGCGTCGACCACATGCTGTGGGTCACCACGGCGTACATCCTCGCCTCGACCATCGTGCTGCCCATCTACGGCAAGCTCGGTGACCTGATCGGCCGCAAGGGCCTGTTCATTGCGGCCATCGCGCTGTTCATCGTCGGTTCCGTCGTCGGCGGCCTCTCGCAAGACATGACCTCGCTGATCGTCGGCCGCGCCATACAGGGTCTCGGCGGCGGCGGCCTGATGATCCTGTCGAACGCGATCATCGCCGACGTCGTGCCCGCCCGCGAGCGCGGCAAGTACATGGGCATCATGGGTGGCGTCTTCGCCCTGTCGTCGGTGGCCGGCCCGCTCCTCGGCGGCTGGTTCACCGAAGGCATCGGCTGGCGCTGGGCCTTCTGGATGAACATCCCCCTCGGCATCCTCGCCATCCTGTCCGCGGTCATCTTCCTGCGCCTGCCCAAGGGCTCGAACAGCAAGCCGAAGCTCGACTGGGCCGGAATGGGCCTGCTGGCCATCGCATCCACGTGCCTCGTGCTCGTCACCACCTGGGGCGGCACCACGTACGCATGGGACTCGGTCACCATCGTCTCGCTGATCGCGGGCACCGTGGTCGCAGCCGTCGCCTTCGTGCTGGTCGAGCGCAAGGCAGCCGAACCGATCATGCCGCTTGCGCTCTTCAAGGACCGCAACTTCAACCTCACCACGATCGCCGGTCTCATCATCGGTGTCGCGATGTTCGGAGCACTGGCCTACCTGCCCACCTACCTGCAGATGGTCACCGGTGCGAACGCGACGCAGGCCGGCCTGCTGATGATCCCGATGATGGCAGCGCTGCTGCTGACGTCGATCGTCTCCGGTCAGCTCGTCAGCCGCACCGGCCGCTACAAGTGGCTGCCGATCGTCGGCACCTCGATCGTCGCGGTGGCCCTGGTGCTCCTGTCGACCATGACCCCGACCATGCCGGTGTGGCTGCTCTGCTCGTTCCTCGCGGTGATGGGCATCGGTCTCGGCATGAGCATGCAGATCCTCATCCTGATCGTGCAGAACTCGTTCCCCGTCTCGAAGGTGGGAACGGCGACCGCGTCGAACAACTACTTCCGCCAGATCGGGGCCTCGCTCGGCTCGGCGATCGTCGGCAGCCTGTTCGTCTCACGCCTCACGCAGCTGCTGAGCGACCGGATGCCGGCAGGCGCAGGCTCGGGCGGCTCCAGCAACTCGTTCACCCCGTCGCTTGTGAAGTCGCTGCCCGGCCCGATCCACGACGTGATCGTCGGCGCGTACAACGATGCGCTCACCCCGGTGTTCCTCTACATGGTCCCGCTGGTGCTGATCGCCGTCGTGGTGCTGTTCTTCGTGAAGGAGAAGCCGCTCGCGACGACCATCGAGCGCGATGTCGTGGCCGAATCCCTCGAGATCGACGGTGCGACCCACGTGAACCTGGACGCCGGGTTCGGCGAGGAGCTCGACCCGCTGGACGCGGAACTCGCCGACCTCGAACTCGAGGTCATGGCATCGGACGCCGAAGCACACGACCCGGCGGCTCCGCCCGCACGCTGATCCGCAGCGCTGAAGAGTCCGTCACACTGACCCGGCCCGTTCGGTACGAACCCTCCCGCTCGACACGGCGGGAACGTACCGGGCGGGCTGGTTCGCGTCAGGCGTCCGTGAGTGCGGCGGGGGCGGGGACGGCAGCAGGAACTGGAGCGGGGGCGGATGCTGCGGGCAGCCGCACGACGACCTCCAGCCCGCCCTCGTCCAGCGCGGTCGCTCCGACGCTTCCACGGTGCGCGGTCGCGATGGTCTCGACGAGGGCGAGGCCGAGTCCGAAACCCTCCGTTCCGACACGCTCGTCGAGCCGGGTGAACGGCTGGAAGATCTCCTCCACGCGGTCCGGCGCGACAGTCGTGCCGGTGTTGACGACGCGGAGCGTGACGGCACCCTCCGACGCGGTCAGTTCGACGCGGACATCACCGTCCGGGACGTTGTAGCGGATGGCATTGGACACGAGGTTCGACACGAGTCGTTCCAGCAGGCGGCGATCGCCCTCGACCATCGCCTTCTGCACCTGCACCTCGTGTGTCAGCTCACCGAAGTCCGAACGCTCGACGACACCTTCGACGACCGCGCCCAGGTCGACCGGCTCGGCCGAGGGGAGCGTGCCGTCGTTCTGCGCCAGCGTCAGCAGGGCCGTGATCAGGGCATCCGCATTGGCGACCTCCGCGCGTACGTCCTCACCCATCTCGACGAGCTCGGCATTCGTCGGCGACCGCTTCGCGAGCACGACGTCCAGCGTGGTGCGCATGACGGTCAGCGGCGTGCGCAGTTCATGGCTCGCGTTCGCAATGAACCGGCGCTGGGCGACGAACGCGAACTCGAGTCGATCGAGCATGGCGTCGAACGTGTCTGCCAGCTCGCGGAGCTCGTCGTGCGGCCCGGAGAGGTCGAGGCGCTGGCTCAGGTTGTTCTCGCTCGCGTTCCGCGCCGCCTCGGTCAGGCGATGAACGGGCTTCAGGATGCGCCCGGCGATCAGCCAGCCCACGAAGGCCGCGAGAAGTGTCGTGACGACCAGTGTGATCCCTGCATAGAGCAGGAGGTCGTCGAGCATCGCCCGTCGCTGCATGTTGGCGGCGGCGGCCGCCCCGAGCTTGACGCTCGTGGCGCACTTGAACTTGAGGTTGTCATCGACGGGAGCTGTCGACGAGCCCACGTTCGCGCATGCTTTCAGGAAGTTCGCATCGGATGCCGGGTTGTTGATGTCGGCGACCTGGACGTTCTGTGCGACGAGAGCATAGGTGATCAGCAGAAGGATCGTGCCCCCGAAGGCGAACAGTGCCGCGAAGAGGATGGTGAGGCGCGCGCGAGCGGTGAGCCGAAGACGTCTCATAGCCGGTAACCCGCCCCCACGACCGTCGTGATCAGCGGCGGCTCACCGAGTTTCTTGCGCAGCCGGGCGATCGTCACGGCCACCGTGTTCGTGAACGGGTCGGCGTTCATGTCCCAGACGTGCTCGAGGAGTTCTTCCGCGCTGATGACGGCGCCATCCGCCGCAGCGAGGTATTCGAGCACGCCGAACTCCTTGTGCGTGAGGACGACCGGGCTGCTGCCGCGCGAGACCCGCAGGCGTGCCCGATCGATGGTGAGATCGTCGCGCACGACGATGGCAGGCCGTGACGGCTCGCGCCTGGCGAGCGCGCGCACCCGGGCGATGAGCTCTTCGAAGGCGAACGGCTTGCAGAGGTAGTCGTCCGCGCCGAGTTCGAGGCCGGCGACGCGATCGTAGATCTCGCTGGAGGCTGTGAGCATGATCACCCGCGTCCTGCCGTCATCCGTGGTGAGCTCGCGGCACACGCGATCGCCGTGGATGACCGGGATGTCGCGATCGAGCACGACGACGTCGTATGCCACAGCATCCGCCTGCTCCAGGGCACTCCTGCCGTCATAGACCACATCCGCGGCCATGCCGGCATCGCGCAGCCCCTCCGCTATCCGGTCGGCCAACAGCTGGTGGTCTTCGACGACGAGTATCCGCACGGTTCCATTGTGCGTCCGGCGAGGTGACAACGGTCTAACACCGCCTGTTCGGCTCGTGTAACCGGTGACGCTCTAAACCGGAGGCAGGACCGGATGGACTCGCCTCCGGTCGACAGCTCGAGCACCAGGAGATCGATCATGAAGATCATCGTCACGGCTGCTGCGGTGTGCGCGCTCGTCGTACTGCTCACCGGATGCACTGCCGGCACGTCCAGCGACGTGCCCCACCTCGGCGGCGGCTCGTCGCACGCCGCCGGATCCGGCCACGTCCAGCCCGACAAGCTGCACGCGGCGGCGGACTGCATCCGCTCGCACGGCGTCCCCGGCTACCAGGACCCGGTCGTCGATTCGTCCGGTCACGTCTACACGGACTCCCGCAGCATCCAGAACCTGAGCGACGCGCAGGGCCAGGCGATCGAGCAGGCATGTTCGTCACTCATCACCGCGGCCGGGTTCTCGCCCGCGGACGAGGCGCCGGCCCCGCCCGCCCTCGTCGCAGCCGGCGTCAAGGCCGCGCAGTGCCTGCGCGCCAACGGTCTGCCCGATTACCGGGACCCGAAGAGTTCGACGGCGTTCACCCCGGGTCACGGCTTCGGGCTGACCGCCGACGAGATCCCGAACAACGGAGCGCTCGGCAAGAAGGACCCATCGCTCCAGAGGGCGTTCACGGCCTGCAGGAAGCTGCTCGACGCCGAGGTCAGGGCGTCGTCGCTGAGCGCCCTTGCTCATGGCTAGGCGCGCCGTTCTCACGATCGTCGTCGCTGCCGCCGTGGTCGTCGGTGGTTCGCTCGCCGGCTTCCTGATGCTGCACGGGCCGGCGTCGGGAGCGACACCCTCGACCACCGTGCCGGTGGCCACCGCCGTCGTCAAGCGGACGACCCTGTCGAGCTCGACCCAGCTGTCGGGGACGCTGGGGCACGGCCTCCCGACCCCGGTGTTCGGTGGAATGCCCGGCGGCACGGTGACAGTGCTGCCGGTACCGGGGACGATCGAGCAGCGCGGTTCGTCGCTGTTCGAGGTCGACGGCTCGCCCGTCACCCTCTTCTACGGTGCGCGACCCGCCTGGCGTGACCTCCGGCCGGGCATGACGGATGGCCCGGATGTCGCCGAGCTCGAACAGAATCTCGTCGCCCTGGGTTACGCCGCCGGCCTCGACCTCACGGTCGACGACACCTTCACGTCCGTCACCAGCGAAGCAGTGGTGCGCTGGCAGCGCGCGACCGGCCAGGCGCAGACGGGGGCCGTCGCTCTCGGCAGCGTCGTGTTCGAGCCGTCGGCCGTACGGGTCGAGTCGGCCGCGGTCGCCCTTGGATCGCTCGTGCAGCCGGGCGGTCCGGTGCTCACCGTGGATTCATCCTCCGTCGGGGTCATCGCCCAGGTCTCCACCTCGCAGACGTACCTGGTGCACCGAGGGGACGTGGTCTCGATCATCCTTCCTTCCGGTACGGTGCTGAACGGTCACGTGGCCGCCCTCCAGGGCGTCGCCACCGCGAACAGTGACACATCCGGCTCGGGGGGCCAGCCGTCTTCAGGGGGTCAACGACCAGACGTGACCCTGCCGGTCTCGATCACGCTCGACCGTCCAGCGGCCGCCGCCGGACTTGACCAGGCGCCCGTCACGGTCAACGTGACCGACAAGACGGTCCGCAACGTGCTCGCCGTGCCCGTGACGGCACTGGTGGCCTTGAGCGAAGGCGGCTACGCGGTCTACGTCGAACACGGTCGCTCCCGGCAGCTGACCGCGGTGACGCCAGGGCTCTTCGCGTCAACGCTCGTGCAGGTGACGTCGAGCGGGCTCCGCGAAGGAGACGTCGTCGAGGTGCCGGCGCCATGAATGAAATCGTCGTGCTCGCTGCAGTGAGCAAGTCCTACCCTCCGCCCACCTCGGTGGATGCGCTGGTCGATGTCTCCCTCCGTATCGAAACGGGAGAAACGGTGGCGATCACAGGGCCGTCCGGATCGGGCAAGTCGACGATGCTGAACATCCTGGGGACACTCGAAGTTCCGACGAGCGGAAGCGTGATCATCGACGGCATCGATGCCTCCACCCTCGGGGACGACGCCCTGTCGGCGCTGCGCGCCAACCGGATCGGTTTCGTCTTCCAGCAGTTCAACCTGCTCCGCCATCTGAGCGTCGTCGACAACGTCGCGACAGGCCTGCTCTACCGGGGCGTCGCGACGAAGGAGCGCCGGTCCGCGGCGCGCGAGGCTCTGGAGCGGGTCGGCCTGGGCGATCGTGGCGCCCATCGCCCTGCGCAGCTCTCCGGGGGCGAGCAGCAGCGCGCCGCGATCGCGCGGGCAATCGTCGGGAACCCCGCCATCGTGCTCGCCGACGAACCCACCGGCAATCTGGATTCCGCGAGCGGGGAGTCCATCATCGAACTCCTGCGCGGGCTCGCGGGCCCGGACACGACCGTCGTGGTCATCACCCATGATGCCCGCGTGGCCTCATCCATGCACCGTCGCGTCGTCTTGCACGACGGTCGGATCGTCGACGATTCGGCGGTCGCATGATGCGAGCGAAAACCGGCACCGAACGACTCCGCTCACGGATCCGAGCGGGCGAAGCGATCCGTCTCGCAGCCGCAGGGCTGGCCGCTCGCCGGACGCGCTCGATCCTCTCGGCACTCGGGATCGCGGTGGCCGTCGCGGCCCTCGTCGCCGTGCTCGGCCTCTCGGATTCGTCCCAGGCGCGACTGCTGGCGCAACTCGGAGCGGAAGGGAACCTCCTGACGGTGGCGACGGGACAGACCTTCAGCGGGAACGTCACGCCGCTCGAGCCGACCGCCGAGACGATGATCGCGGCGATCCCGCCCGTCCAGCACGTGACGGCGGTCGGGACCGTGCCGGGCGCGACGGTGCGGCGCAGCGCTGCGGTCGCGGCCATCGACACCTCCGGCATCAGTGTCGTCGCGGCGCAGGACTCCCTGCTGACGGCGCTCGACGGGCACCTCATCCGCGGGCAGTACCTGGGCCGGATGGCGAGCGAATATCCCGAGGTCGTCCTCGGCTTCAGCGCGGCACAGAACCTGGGGATCGATGTGCTCGGCCCGCAGACGCAGGTCTTCATCAACGGTCGTTATTTCGCGGTGGTCGGAATCCTCGGCCCGATCGCGGTCGCGCCCGAACTCGACGATGCGGCCCTCGTCAGCTTTCCACGTGCGACCGCGGAATTCGGCTTCGACGGGGCACCGACGCGGATCTACGTGCGCACAGACCCGGATCGCACGGAGGCCGTTGCGGCCGTGCTCCCGTTCACCGCGGCGCCGGATGGCCCTGACCAGGTCGAGGTTCGCCGGCCGTCCGACGTGCTGGCCGCCCGCCTCGAAGCACGCAACGCGTTCGTCGACCTGTTCATCGCCCTTGCCGGCGTCGCGCTCCTCGTCGGAGGCGTCGGAATCGCGAACATCATGGTCATCGCCGTCTTCGAGCGCCGTACCGAGATCGGACTGCGGCGGGCGCTCGGGGCTCGGTCCCGTCATGTCGCCGTGCAGTTCTTCCTCGAGTCGATCCTCCTGTCGGCGTGCGGCGGTGTCGCAGGTGTCGCGATCGGCGCGGCCGTGATCTGGATCGTCGCCACGGCGCAGGGGAGTCCTCCGGTGGTCTCCGTCCAGGTCGCCGGGCTGGCCGTCCTCGCAACGATCGCCGTCGGCGCGATCGCCGGGATCTACCCCGCGGCACGGGCTGCACGCCTTGCCCCCGCCGATGCGCTCCGGTCAGCCTGACAGCCGGGCGGACAATGTGCACTGGCGGCTGTCAGAGGGTGAATCTAAGCTGACACCATGTTCGTCGAGGGCACCCTCCGATGGCAGGTCACCGAGGACTGTCCCTGGGACCTGCTGATGGCCCTCGCGCTCCGCGATCTCGCGGGTCTCGCCAACGTCGAGCGACCGCCGATCCCGCGGGTGTTCCCGCCTGTTGCGCGCGTCATGCACCCGGCGTCGGGGGCGCATCCGCTTCCGCGCCCGACGGTGCAGGGGCATGTCTCGACTCCCGACCGCGCGGCCCTTGCCGAGCAGTGGCGCGCCTGGTGGGAGTTCAGTCTCCAGCGGGAGCGGCGCCCCATCGTCTCGCTGGTGAGACCGCCGCATTTCGAGGTTTTCGACCGGGCGATCGAACTCCAGGACCTCGTTACCGAGCACTACGAAGAAGCGGTCGCCTGGACGACGGAGCGCCACGCGGAGTATGCCGAGCTGAGTCTGCTCCAGCACTCGCGACGCGCGGCCGACATCGTCGATGTGGTGCGCGACCGCGAGCACGAGCTGCGTCGTCAGGCCGGCTATTTTCGCCTCGACATCTACGTGCTGCCACTGGTGGAGCCCGGTGCGTGGATCGTCGCACCGCACACCGTCGTCGTGAGTACGTCACTCCGGGAGGACTCGACCGCCTTCCGCGACTGGTTCACCCCGGTGATCGCCGCCCTCGTCTGAGGCAGGCCTCGGCCGAGCACAGGAAAAGTCACCCCATTCTTCACGAATGAGGTGACTTTTCCTGTGCACGAGGTCGTCTGTGCACGAGGTCGTCTGTGCTCGAGGTCGTCTGTGCTCGAGGTCGTCCGCCGCTAGGCCGGGCGACGCTCAGGCGAGACGGTCTGGGCGGGGTCGGTTTCGGCGACATCGCCGACGGCCTGGTCGATGCGGGCGAGCACCGAGGCGTCGAGGGTGACCCCGGTGGCCCCGGCATTCGAGGCGACCTGCTCCGGACGCGAAGCGCCGACGATCGCACCGGCGACGTTCGGGTTCTGAAGCACCCACGCGACGGCGAGCTGCGCCATGGTGATGCCGAGTTCGTCGGCGATCGGCTGGAGCTTCTGCACCGCGGTGAGCACGTCCTCCCGCATGAACCCCTTGATGGTGTTCGCTCCGCCCTTCTCATCCGTCGCGCGGCTGCCCGAAGGCGCCTCGGCTCCCGGCTTGTACTTGCCGGTGAGCACGCCTTGCGCGACAGGCGACCAGACGATCTGTGAAATTCCCAGCTCAGCGGACGTCGGGACGACTTCGGGCTCGATCACGCGCCAGAGCATCGAATACTGAGGCTGGTTGGAGATGAACTGGATGCCGAGGTCGCGAGCGAGCTTGTGACCGGCGCGCAGCTGGTCGGCGTTCCACTCCGAGACCCCGATGTACAGGGCCTTGCCCGCGCGGACCACGTCTGCGAATGCCTGCATCGTCTCTTCGATCGGGGTCTCGTAGTCGAAGCGGTGCGCCTGGTAGAGGTCGACGTAGTCGGTGCCGAGCCGCTCGAGGGAACCGTCGATGGATTCCATGATGTGCTTGCGGGACAGCCCGACGTCGTTGTGGCCCTTCGGCCCGGTCGGCCAGTACACCTTGGTGAAGATTTCGAGGGATGACCGCCGCTGGCCCTTGAGCGCATCGCCGAGGACGCGCTCGGCTTCCGTGTTGGCGTATGCGTCAGCAGTGTCGAAAGTGGTGATTCCCGCGTCGAGGGCTGCCTGCACGCACTGCTTCGCAACGTCGTTCTCGACCTGTGAAGCGTGGGTCAGCCAGTTGCCGTAGATGATCTCCGAGATCTTGAAGCCGGAGTTTCCGAGGTATCTGAATTCCATAGCCGAAACGCTACTCGCTCTGCGTGCCCGGTAATTCCACGGTGAACCGGGCACCGCCTTCCGGCGCGGAGCCTGCAGAGATCGACCCGCCCATCCGCTCGACGAGGCGGGCCGCGATCGACAGGCCGAGCCCGGTGCCGACGGGGCGGACATCCCGGTATTTGGCGCGCAGGGCGCCCCGCTGGAAGGCCCGCGTCGCGTCGTCGTCGGTGAGGCCGGGGCCACTGTCGCGCACGTCGATCGCGAACCCGTGGCCATCCGCACGCACTCCGATGACCACCCGGCCGTCCGGCGGTGTGGCGCGCAGCGCGTTCTCGACCAGTCCGTCGATCAACTGGCGGAGCCGGAGGGCGTCGGCGGTCACGACGAGGGTTCCGCCTGGCATCTCGGCCGAAAGCGCCACACCCAGCTGGAGGCACCGGCCCTGCCACGCCCGCTCGGTCTGCTGGACCAGTTCACGCAGGTCCACAGGGTGCCTGTCGATCGCGAAGTCGTCGGCTTCGAGCCGCGCGAGCTCGAGCAGGTCTGCCACGAACCGGTCGAGACGCTCGGCCTCGCTGACGAGTGTCGCCCCGACATCCGGTGCGTCCTCCGGTGGCACGACACCGTCGGCAAGCGCTTCGGCGTAGCCGCGGATTGCCGTGAGCGGTGTGCGGATCTCATGCGAGACCGAGAGCAGGAACTCGCGCTGTCGGTGTTCGCTCGTCACGAGCGCTTCGTCGAGCGTGCCCAGGGCATGCGCGACATCGTCGACCTCTGGGATGTTCTGGCTCGCGACGGTGACCCCGCGTTCTCCCTGTGCCAGTCTTCGCGCCGCTTCTGCGGTTTCGAGCAGCGGCCTCGTGATCCGCCGGGCGAGAAGGACGCCCGCGATTGCCGCGGCGAGCAGTCCGATCGCGAGGGCGAGAAGGATCTGGCCGATGACGAGACGGCCCGCGCGGTTGATCTCGTCGACCTGCCGTACGGCGACGACGCCCCCGCCCGCGGCCCGCGGCTTGCCTTCCACGACGTAGGAGTTCCCTCGGCGCTGGACGGTGGTGGAGACGGTGCGGCCCGCCGCGACCTGACGCCCGATGCGTGGAGGAACGATGCCGGCCGCCGATCCAGTGATCGCTCCGTCCTGGCCGACCAGGCCGAAGAGGATGCCGCTGGAGGCCGCCGTCTCCTCGTCGGCGAGCACGCGCAGGGTCGCGAGCGGCCGGTCGGCCAGGGCCTTCACCTGGAGCGAGAGCTGAGCTCGTGCCTGAGCCGTCGTGGCGTTCTGGACGAGCTGCAGCGAAGCGACGGCCGTGACGAGGACCGCGACCGCGGCGACGCCGACGGTGACGAGCAGGATGCGCCCACCGAGCGAGCGGATCCAGCGGCCGAGGCGCATCAGCGGTCTTCGATCGCGTAGCCGATGCGCCTCACCGTGCGGATCGGGCAGTCGGGCCCGAGCTTGCCGCGCAGCTGGGCGATGTGCACGTCAACCGTGCGGCTCGAACTGTAGTCGGCCACGCCCCAGACCGACGACAGGAGCTGCTCGCGCGTGAAGACCCGTCCGGGCTGGGTCATCAGCTTGGCGAGGAGGTCGAATTCGGTGGCGGTCAGCTCGACCTGCTCCCCGTCGCTGACGACCTGGCGTCGCTCCGGGTCGAGCACGATACCGCCCACGGTGACCCTTCCGCCTGGCGGAAGGGAGGTGCGGCGCAGGATGCCTTTCACCCGTGCCACGAGCTCCCGCGGCGAGAAGGGCTTGGTGACGTAGTCGTCCGCGCCGAGCTCGAGTCCGAGAACTCGGTCGACTTCGTCGTCGCGGGCGGTGACGAAGACCACGGGGGTCCAGTCGCCCGCGTCGCGGAGCGCGCGACACACGCCGATCCCGTCGAGCCCGGGCAGGCCGATGTCCAGGATCACCACCGCGGGCCTGAGTCGCCTGATCTGGGCCAGAGCGTTCGTCCCGTCGCGCTCCGTGTGCACGCTGAAGCCGGCCTGGGTCAGGTACAGGCGCTCGAGATCGGCGATGGCCGTCTCGTCCTCGACAAGCAGCACCAGCCCACGTTCGTCGGTCACACCTCACGATAAACGCCCGGGAGGGGCGAATCGAGCGGCACGCAGCATCGGGTCGCACGCCTTACACGATCCGAACGTTCGGGCATTCGGGCCCGTAGTCAGGCGCGCGTGGCAAGCTTGTCGGGTGGGACGAGCGGATGGCAGCGATCGGCGTGTGACGACCGATGCTGTCGACGACGCCACGGCCACCATCCTGCACGTGGACATGGACGCGTTCTTCGCCGCCGTCGAACTGCTCGACCATCCGGAGCTGCGCGGCAGGCCGGCGATCGTCGGGCATCCGGGCCCGCGCTCGGTGGTCACGAGCGCCACGTATGAGGCACGTCGGTTCGGTGTGCGGTCGGCCATGCCGGTGTCTCAGGCGCTGCGGCTGTGCCCGAACGCCGTCATCCTGCCGCCGCACATGGAGAAGTACCGCGACTATTCGAAGCGCGTGATGACGATCTTCTCCGAAATCACTCCGCTGGTCGAGCCACTCAGCATCGACGAGGCGTTCCTCGACGTCTCCGGTGCGCGCCGGCTGCTGGGCTCGCCGCGGCGGATCGCCGAGCTGATCCGCGCCAGAGTGCGCGACGAGACGGGACTCACCTGCTCCGTCGGGGCGGCATCGACCAAGTTCGTCGCCAAGCTCGCATCGGGGCGCGCGAAGCCGGATGGCCTGCTGGTCATTCCGGCATCCGAAACCCTCGCCTATCTGCGCCCGCTGCCGGTCGGCGCACTGTGGGGCGTGGGCGAGAGCACCCAGCAATCGCTGCTGCGGCTCGGACTGCACACGGTCGGCGACCTGGCGGATACCCCGCTTCATGTGCTGCAGCGCGCCGTCGGCGACGCGTCGGGCCGCAAGCTGCACGACCTTGCGAATGGCCTGGATCCTCGCAGCGTCGTCGTCACCTCCCGCGAGAAGAGCGTCGGACACGAGATGACGTTCGAACAGGACATCTCAGACCCGGTGCGACTCCGGCAGGAGCTGCTGCGGCTCTCCAGCCAGGTCGGTGCGCGATTGCGCAAGCATGAGCTCGTGGGGCGCACGGTCGCCCTCAAGCTTCGGTTCTCCGACTTCCGCACGGTCACCCGCTCCCGCACCCTGGCCGAGCCGACCAATGTCGGCCGCCGGATCTTCGAGGAGGTGACCTCGATCTACGACGGGCTCGGACTGGGGCGAACGCCGATCCGCCTGATCGGGGTGCGCGTCGAACAACTCGACGACGCAGGGGGCAGCAGGCTCGCCCTGTGGGATCCGGATGAGGAGTGGCGCGATGCGGAGCGCACGCTCGACCAGGTGAGTGCGCGGTTCGGCCGCGGCATGATCGGCCCGGCATCCCTCGTCAAGTCCACCGGCCGTACCGTCGGCGAGACCGCCAACCCGCGCGCACTGCCCGACGACTGAGCCACGGCAGTTGAGTCGTCCGGTCAGCGCAGCCCGACGAGTATCGCTCGGTGATCGCTCCCATTGTCGGGAAGGACCGTACTGGTGACCGTGGTGAGGCCGCGGGTGAGGGCGTGGTCGAGACGCGCAACCGGGAACTTCGCCGGCCAGGTGAACCCGAAACCGAGGTCGCTCTGAGACTCCTCGTGAACGACCCTGGTCAGGGGAACGAATGCCCGGTCGGTCGATGCGCTGTTGAAGTCGCCGACGACGAGGATGCGGGCCGAGTGGTCGTTCTTCACCGTCGAGGCGAGGGTGGAGAGCATCGTGTCGCGCTGCTGGTACTGCCCTGGGCGAACCGACGCAAGGTGCACGGCGTAGACCCTGGTCGGTGTGCCGGGGGTGTCGAGGTCGACCCAGAGGGCGCGATCCCAGCCGAGCCCGAGGTCGAGCCCTTTCTCGCCGGAGATCGGAATCCTGCTCCAGACGCCGACCGTGCCGACGACGGCGGAATACGGGTACTTCGCGTCGAGTGCGGCGGCGACTGTCGCCCGGGACGCCGCGTCGACTTCCTGCAGGGCGATCACATCCGGGTGCTTTGCCGCGAGGTCTGCGGCGATCGCGCCGGCAGCCGCATTCTGCGCGTGGATGTTCTCACTGGCCACGGTCAGCGACGTGGCTCCCGTCGCCATGCCCGGGAGCATCGACGGTCCGAAGGTGACTGACCAGACGGCCGCCGCGACAGCGACGCACAGGCCACCGAGGAGGGAGAAGCGGAGGAGCGCAGCGACGCCGAGCACGAGGATGATTCCGCCCAGCCACGGCAGGAACGTCTCGATCAGCGAGGCGCTTCCGCCCACATCGGGCAGCAGGCCGTGCCACAGGATCAGCGCGCCGACGAGGAGTGCCAGCACGCCCACGGTGATGCCGCGGGTTCCGCGGGCAGCTCTGGCGTTCGACACCCGACGATTATTCCGTGCTCTCTGGTGAGAAGGGTCCGCAAACGCTGGACGCAGGCTGTGCGATGCGTGAAACCGCCCTGTTCACCGACCGCGCCTGCGGGTAGCGTGGCAGCATGACGAACACCTCGCTCCGACTTGCGGAGACACTGACGTCCAACGGCATCCGGTCGGTCTACGGGGACCCGATCGAACTCGACGGGGTGACGCTCATCCCCGTCGCACTCGTGCAGTACGGTTTCGGGTCCGGCTCCATGGGCGGCGAGGACGACCGGAGCGCGGGCGGTGGCGGTGGCGGCGGCTACAGTATTCCCCTCGGTGCATATGTGAGGGATGAGGATGGCCTGCATTTCAGACCGAACATCATCACCCTGATCGCGGTCGGCATCCCCTTCGTGTTCGTGTCCGGCCTCGTCTGGACCCGCATCATCCGCGCGCTCAAGCGGTAGCACCACTAGACTGTTCCTCGAAACACGGGAGTCCGGTGAGCCGGGCTGAGAGGAAGCTTCTCAAGCTTCGACCGTCGAACCTGATCTGGATCATGCCAGCGCAGGGAGGCAGCATTTCTCAATCCCGTGCCCTCTTTTCCTCGAGTGAAAGGGCACGAACAGTGCACGCAACAATCGCATCTACCACCGGTCGACCTACGCGCACCTTCAAGTGGCGTGTCGTCGACATCGTCGTCGCAAGTGTCGTCGCCGTCGCGAGCGGCGTCATCTTCTGGGCGTGGGGTGTCGCCTGGACGCCCATCAGCGCGCCCGTGACTGCGGCGCTCCCCGGACTCCAGGGCATCCTGAACGGTCCCTGGCTTTTCGCCGGGGTTCTCGGCGCCCTGATCGTGCGCAAGCCGGGCGCCGCGATCTTCACCGAACTGGTCGCCGCTGTCGTCTCCGCCCTTCTCGGCACCCAGTGGGGCTTCACGACGCTTCTCTCCGGATTCGTCCAGGGCCTCGGCGCAGAGATCGTGTTCGCGCTCTTCCTCTATGCGAACTGGCGCCTGTACGTCGCATTGCTGGCCGGCGCGGGTGCCGGGCTGGCCGAGTCCGTCCTCGACCTCACGGTCTCCTACCCGGGAGCCAAGCCGGAATTCGCGATCATCTACACGATCACGACCACGATCTCCGGCATCATCGTGGGCGGGCTGGGATCGTGGCTCGTCGTGCGGGCGCTCGCGAAGACCGGTGCGCTCAGCCGTTTCGCCGCCGGCCGGTCCGTTGCGGGCCGGGCCTGAGCATCCAGAGCATGGATGCCCGACCCGCGTCGGTCGCGAGCGAAGGCTGGGGCTGGCGGTACGGAGGGCGCGCGGCGTGGGCTGCGCGCGAGGTGTCGCTGCGCATCAGGCCGGGGGAGCGGGTGCTGCTTCTCGGGGCTTCCGGGTCGGGCAAGAGTACTTTGCTCGCCGGGCTGGCCGGCGTGCTCGGCGGCGACGATGAAGGCGAGACGCACGGGCGACTCCTGGTCGACGGGCAGCCGGCGGGTTCCGTTCGCGGGCGGAGCGGGTTGCTGCTCCAGGATCCGGATGCCCAGGTCATCCTTGCGCGCGTGGGCGACGATGTCGCATTCGGGTGCGAGAACCTCGGCGTTCCCCGGGACGAGACCTGGCGGCGGGTGCGCGCATCCCTCGCCGCTGTGGGGCTCGGGCTCCCGCTGGACCATCCGACGTCAACGCTTTCGGGAGGGCAGAAGCAGCGCCTCGCTCTCGCCGGAATCCTTGCGATGCAGCCGGGACTGCTGCTGCTCGACGAGCCGACAGCGAACCTCGACCCGGAGGGCGTTCTGGAGGTACGCGATGCGGTCGGCGCGGCGATCGCTGCGACGGGCGCCACGCTGGTCGTCGTGGAGCACCGCGTCTCGGTCTGGCGCGACCTCGTCGACCGGGTGATCGTGCTCGCAGCGGGCGGCGGTGTCCTGGCCGACGGGACACCGGATGCTGTGCTGGCCGACAACGCCGACACCCTGCGTCGTGCGGGAGTCTGGCTTCCGCACGACGAACCGGCCGCGCCCCCCGCCAGGAATGCAGCCGATCGGGCGGCACTGCTGGAAGCATCCGCGCTCGTGCTGCGGCGCGGGCGGGGGGAGCCGCTCCCGCATACGGTCGACGTGCGAATCGATGCGGGCTCGGCGACCGCCCTGACGGGCAGGAACGGTGTCGGCAAGTCGACGCTGGCGCTGACCCTGGGCGGGCTCATCCCTCCCGCCGGCGGATCACTGGTGGCGGCGCCGGCACTTGCTGCGGGGGCCGCCGCAAGCCCCTCCCGCTGGAGCTCGGCCCAGCTTCTGACCCGTATCGGCAACGTCTTCCAGAACCCGGAGCACCAGCTGCTCGAAGCCACCGTGCGGGCCGAACTCCGGGTCGGGCCACGGGCTCTCCGTGCGCATCCGCCCGAGCTCGCACAGCAGGTGGACGAACTCCTCCAGCGACTCCGGCTCGCCGAGGTCGCCGATGCCAACCCTTTCACCCTGTCGGGCGGCCAGAAGCGCCGTCTGTCCGTGGCGACGGCCCTGATCACCCGCCCGACCGTCCTCGTCTTCGACGAGCCGACGTTCGGTCAGGACGCCCTCACCTGGGCCGGCCTTGTCGAGCTCATCGCCGAGTTGCGTGACGACGGGCACGCGATCGTCGCGGCGACACACGACATCGACTTCATCACGGCGATCGGGGCGGGCGAGTTGCGCTTGGTATCGGATGCCGACCAACCGGCTCCGACGCGCGCCGGGAGGGCGTCGTGACCGTCATCGCCCCGTACCGGCGGGGGCCCCTGGCGCGCGTCAACCCTGTCGCGAAGCTCGGATTCTCGCTGGCCGTCACCCTCGGTCTCCTCCTCACGATCGACTGGGTGTCGGCGGCGGTCGCACTGGTCGCCGAACTGGTGCTGCTCGCCTTCGTCGGGCTCCCGCCGAGACTCATCGTCGTTCGTACGGCTCCGGTGTGGATCGCCGCGCCGCTCGCGGGCCTGACCACGGTTCTCTACGGTGTCTCGTCGGGCACCGTCTACTGGCATTGGTCGCTCATCGAGGTGAGCGACGGCTCGATCGCCCTCGGGGCGGCGACCACCCTGCGCGTGCTGGCCATCGGCATCCCGGCGGTGCTGCTCTTCGTCACGATCGATCCGACCGACCTCGCCGACGGTCTGGCCGAGGTGCTCCGGCTTCCGGCACGATTCGTTCTCGGCGGGCTTGCAGGCCTCCGCCTTGTCGGCTTGTTCATCGATGACTGGCGTGCACTCGGCCTCGCGCGTCGCGCCCGCGGGGTGGCCGATCGTGGTGCGGTGCGGCGATTCCTGGGGCAGGCGTTCGCCCTTCTCGTTCTCTCGATCCGTCGCGGCAGCAAACTCGCGACGGCGATGGAGGCGCGCGGGTTCGGTGCGCCCACCCTGCGTACCTGGGCGCGTCCGTCCGTGTTCCGCATCCGGGACTGGATGGTCGTCCTCCTGGGCGTCGCAGTGGCGTTGCTGGCGACCGGGGTCGCGATCGCCGCAGGAAGCTGGAACCTTGTCGGAACGCTCTGACGTCGAGGCGCTGCTCGAGCGCGTGAGGGCGGCGGATGCGTCCGGTCGCGCAGCAAAGCATGCATCCGTCGTACTCATCGACGGCCCGGCGGGGGCGGGCAAGAGCACTCTCGCCGACGTGATCGTCGCTCGGTGGCCTGGTCGCCTGCAGCCCACGCTCGTGCGCATGGACGACCTGTATCCCGGCTGGGGCGGGCTGGCCGAAGGAAGCGTGAATCTCGGAACCGAACTTCTCGCGCCGCGCCGTGCGGGCGCGCATGCCCGCTGGCAACGGTTCAACTGGACGATCGGGCGCCTCGACGAGTGGACCGTCGTCGACGGGTCGGTCCCGCTGGTCGTCGAAGGATGCGGAACCCTGTCGCGGGCGAACGCACCTCTCGCAGACCTGCGCATCTGGCTCACCGCCGACGATCGGGTACGCAAAGACCGTGCCCTGCGCCGGGACAACGGCGGCTTCGACGCGCACTGGGACCACTGGCAGGCCCAATTCGACGACTATGTGGCCGTTGAGACGCCGATCGAGCAGGCGGACGTCGTGCTCGACGTCACCGACTGGCCGCTCGTCACGCGCGACGCGTGACCGCAACGGGTCTAACGTTGTCGCCATGAGTGATGCAGAGCGGGTCAGCGAAGAGTACGTCGTCGAATACGTCGACGGTCCGCTGGCCGGAGAGACCGATCGGCGTGTGCTGATCGGCGGCCGCTACGACGACCGCATCGGCGCGGTCGCAGCGGTCGAGGGTCTCGAGTCGCTGTTCTGGTACAACGCGGGCGATTCGCGCGAGATCCAGGGGGAGCTTCACGTCAGCTATACGTTCGATGCTCCGGACAGCGATCCTGTGGAGGCCATCCGCGACGACGAGTAGCGCGCGGGCCGGTTCTCGACGGGGAGTTCAGCCCCAGCCGAGCTCGTGGAGCTTGTCGTCGTCGATGCCGTAGAAGTGGGCGATCTCGTGTACGAGTGTCACGTGGATCTCGTCGCGCAGCTCGTCGATGGTGTCGCAGATCGACAGCAGTGGTTCACGGTACAGGATGATGCGGTCCGGCATCTCGCCGAAACCGTACTGGCCGCGCTCCGTCAGCGCGATCCCGTCATACAGTCCGAGCAGGTCGAGCGTTCCGTCCTCCGGGCGGTCCTCGACGACGAAGACGACGTTGTCCAGCCCATCGACCATGTCATCGGGCAGCTCGTCGAGCTCGTCTGTGACCAGGGCTTCGAACGCGTCCGCGTCGAGGTCGAGCATCGGCTACGACCAGGGGTCGGCGACGGCAGCGTGCAGGTCGAGCAGGGGAGCGGTACGCTCGCTGGGGCCGCGGCCGAACCCGCATTCGGTGGCGATTCCGAAGTGCGGCTGGGCGGTCGCGGCCGCCCGCGCGCGGCGCAGCGCGCCTTCGACGCCGTCTTCGTGGTGGATGAGGCCGAGGTACAGCTCCGTGCCTTCCGGCAGCTCGACGTCGGCGAGAGGAGCGAAATATGCGTCGTCGTCACGCTCGATCGGTACAGGGAGGTGAACCCAGTTCACGGTGCGCGGGCTCGACGCGAGGAGTCGTGAGGTGAAAGTCGCCAGGTAGCCGGCATCCGTCGGCTGCACGAAGTGCGCTTCTTCGACATCGCCGTAGCAGAGGTGGTAGCCGAGGTCGGCCGCCTCCGGCACACGCGAGGCCTGGCGGGCAGCGCGCTCGACGACGCCGCCCATAACGTCATCGAACCACGGTGTGATCGCGTGGTGGGAGCGGATGTTCGCCGACTCGAGCAGGGCGAACTCCACTGCCGTGTCCCACTGCACGGCGAGGTCGTCGTGGGGGATCACGTCGAGGATGCGGTCGAGCTCCGCGAAGAGCGCCCGCTCGTAGGCGGGCTCGAACGCGGCGCGGTCGTCGGCGACCACGAACGCTCCGACGACGGCGGCCGGGGTCGGAAGGGAGACCTGGAATCGGGTGCCTGCGGCGATCACGCCCTGGTCGCGCAGTTCCGCGAACGTGCGGTACGACTCGATGGCAGCATCCGCATAGCCGAGGTCGGGGAAGACGAGGTCGTCAGCGTCCACGCCGCCGTCGATCGTGAACGGGCGGCCGTCGAAGGTGTCACGGATGTAGAAGGGCTCGACAGGGATGCGCGAAATGCCCGCCATCGTATCGAAGCGCTTGGCCTGGAACTGGATCCAGTAGAAGCGCTCACCGACTTCGCCGTCGGGGATGCGCTTCAGACGGTCGCCGAGGTGTTCGCTGACAACACGGAAGGTCGTTCCGGCATCCGGAAGATTGATGCTGCCCACGAGGTGGGCACCCTGGATGATCGTCTCGCTCATTGCTCTCCTCTGTCGGCCGTGATGAGTCTAATCGGCACGAAGGGGAGCCCCGGACGAATCCAGGACTCCCCTGCGGAGTGCGTTCAGGCGCGGATCAATACCAGTTCATGGCCTGGGAGTGCGACCACGCGCTGCACGGGGAACCGTACGAACGGGCGATGTAGTCGAGGCCCCACGTGATCTGTGTGGCTGCGTTGGTCTGCCAGTCAGAACCGGCGCTGGCCATCTTGCTGCCGGGAAGCGCCTGCGGGATACCGGTCGCGCCGCCGCCCGGGTTGTATGCCGTGTACGACCACCCGGACTCCTTCTGCCACAGGCTGCTGAGGCACTGGAACTCGCCGTCGCCCCAGCCGTACTTCTGCGCCATCAGAGTGCGTGCGGTGGCGCGTGCGCCGTCTGGTGTGTTCGCGAGGCGCCGGGCCTCGGCCGCCTGGGCCGCCTGGCGCACCTGGGCCGCCTTGACGGAGACCGTGTGGATCGCGGCGTTCGCGACATCGATGCGCGCGCGGACCGTCGTGTCCGGAAGCTTCTCGTAGCTCGCAAGCTGCGTGATCGCCTGACTTGCCGCCGCGGTGCTGACGGTGGTGCTGTTCGCCTTCACGGCCTGGGTGCCGGTCGAGATCGTCTTGGCAGCTTCGGCGTCGAGGCGGTCGCGCACGATGCCGGCGTAGATGGAGAGCTGGTCGTGGTGCATCCCCGTCGACACGGACAGTTCGTGCGCCGCTGCGACACGCTCCGAGGTCTGGGCGTTGTGGGTGATGACGGTGGGCACGACGACTGCTGCGGTGAGTGCCGCTGCTGCGATGCCCTGGATGATGTGCTTGACGGACAGGAGGGATGAGGTGGAGCTGAGCATGTACTTCCTAGTTAGGAACTTCCCCGCCGCTCTGAAAAAGGCCGTGGGCCGAGTGCAGGCATGGTCGTCTCCGCCCTGATGAGGGCGCGGACCGGCGGGCTGGGCGCCGCGGAAGATCGTCAGTCGGCCAGGGTCGGGTTGGTCTGGGGGAGGCCGGCGCGATTGTGCATACGCGACGAGGCGGCTTACTGTGCCACCAACCCTGATACGGTATGCGGCCGATCTGGGCGATCCGGGCAGAACCCATGGCAAAAAGGTGCGCATTCACTGGGAGTCTCATGTATGACGTTCGGGGATTCCCGGCTCAGCGGGAGGCGAACTTCTTACAATTGGCTTATGTCGACGGATGCGCGCGAGCGTAGGAACGGCCGTGAAGAACACCTCATCACGACCTTCGTGACGCTTGCCGACACGCTGGTCGCAGGCTATGACGTCGTCGACCTGTTGCACACCCTCGTCGAGGAGTGCGTCGCCATCCTCGGGGTCGCTGCGGCCGGGATCGTGCTCTCGGACCCGGCCGGCGGGCTCCACCCGATCGCCTCGTCCGACGGGCGCAGCGAGCGGGTCGAGGCCGTCCAGGTCGACTGGGGCGAGGGGCCGTGCGTCGAGAGTTTCCGCACGGGGTCCGCGGTTGCCGTGGACGACATCCGCGAAACCGGACCGTCCCGGTTCCGGGAGGCTGCGGAGGCCTCGGACTTCCGCTCGGTGCTCGCGGTTCCGCTCCGGTTGCGCACCTCGACGATCGGAGCGCTGAACCTCTTCGGTAGTTCGGTGGGAGCGCTCAGCGGTGAAGACGCCGCGGTCGCGCGGGCGCTGGCGGATGTGGCCACCATCGGCATCCTGCAGGAGCGCGCGATCCGCGACGGTCGCCTGCTCACCGAGCAGCTCGAGCACGCCCTCGCCAGCCGTGTGCTCATCGAACAGGCGAAGGGGATCGTCGCGCAAACCCGTCAGGTGCCGGTCGATGAGGCGTTCCAGGTGCTGAGGAACTACGCGAGGCGTAACAACGAGCGCCTTCGCGACGTGGCCGAACGCGTCGTGGATCGCCGGCTCACCATCTGATATCGAGCCTCTTGACGGTAGTCCCCTCTTCGATCCTGCGTCTACGCCGAGTGCGTGCTGTGAGTTGCGGCGGTTGCGTCGAGCGGCTCGCTAGAATTGTCGTGTTGCTCGAGACCCCGGCAGCGGTTCGCACGATCGACCGCACCGGGGGCACTTATGAGCACGACAATCGTCAACCCGACAGGGGCCCGTAAAGCGCGGCCGACCGACGTCTACGTCGAGTTGGCAGGCACGATCAGGGAGTCGGGCCTCCTGCGTCGCCGTTATGGGTACTACTGGACGAAACTCGCTGCCGTACCGCTCGTCACAGGCGCCTGCATCGTGGCCTTCGTCCTGGTCGGTGACAGCTGGTGGCAGCTGCTTACGGCGGTCGTGTTCGCATTCGTCTTCACGCAGATCGCCTTTCTCGGCCATGACGCCGCCCATCGCCAGATCTTCCGGTCCGGTCGCTGGAACGACTGGACGAGTCTGGTCATCGGCAACCTGTTCGTCGGCATGAGCTATGGCTGGTGGCAGCACAAGCACACCCGCCACCACGCGAACCCGAACAAAGAAGGTGTCGACCCCGACCTGGACCTGCCGGTCGTCTCGTTCACCACGGCCCAGGTGACAGCGCACACCAACCCGATGGTGCGCTGGCTCATCTCCCATCAGGGCTGGTTCTTCTATCCGGTGCTCCTTCTCGAAGGGCTTTCGCTCCACGCGTCGAGCGTGCGCCGGGTCTTCATGCGGGCCCCGATGCAGCGCAGGCCTGTCGAGATCGTCTTTCTCGTCGTGCGCATCGTCGCCTACCTGGCGCTCGTCTTCTTCGTGCTGTCACCCGGCGTGGCCGCGGCTTTCCTGGCCGTGCAACTCGGCGTCTTCGGAATGTATATGGGGCTGTCGTTCGCACCCAACCACAAGGGGATGCCGATCATCGGCAAGGACGTCAAACTCGACTTTCTGACACGACAGGTTCTGATGAGCCGGAACATCCGCGGCAATCTGTTCATCGACTTCATGATGGGCGGACTGAACTACCAGATCGAGCACCATCTGTTCCCGTCGATGCCGCGCCCGCATCTCCGCCGCGCAGCGCCCACCGTCGCGCAGTTCTGCGCCGAACACGACGTGCCGTACACCCAGACCGGCCTCGCGGAGTCGTACGGAATCGTGACGCGTTATATCAACCGCGTCGGACTCGGCGAGAAAGACCCGTTCGCGTGCCCCCTGCTCGAGCAACGCAGCGCGATCGCGCCCTGACCCGCCCACGCCGCGCGCAGCGAACACCCTCTCGCCCGATCGGCGTATGGTTCAGACATGGACGATGTCGCCGCCCTTCTCGCAGTCTGGATGGTGCGCCAGCGATGGTATGCGACGAAGGGCCAGAGCCCGCGCATCCGGATCATCGGAACCGTCCACCTGGCCACCGCGGCCGCCGGGGCCCGCTGCCTGATCCACCTGGTGCTCGACGAGGCGCCGGAAGTGCCGGTGCTCTACCAGGTTCCCGTCGTGGTGCGGACGGCGATCGAGCCGGCCGCATCGGCGGCGCTGATCGGCGAGGCAGGCGGCGACTGTTTCTATGACGGCCCGCACGATCCCGTTTTCGCTGCGGCCCTCCTGGACGCGATCAGCCACGAACGACACCTTCCCGGAGATCAGGTTCGCGCAGACGGCACCACACTCGGCGCGTCCGGCGGGATCCTGCGATCCCGCGTGCTCGGTGGCGAGCAGTCGAACACCTCGATCGTCTACGACATGGATGGCGGTCCTCTGCCTTTCGTGATCGCCAAAGTGTTCCGGGTGCTCCACCACGGAGAGAACCCGGATGTGACCACCCAGGCGGCGCTCACCCAGGGAGGATCGCACCGCGCTCCGCCTCTCGTCGGCTACCTCACCGCGACCTGGCCCGACCCCGGGCGCGCGAGCGGGACCGCTATCGGGCACCTCGCTTTCGCCCAGGAGTTCCTGCCAGGGCTCGATGACGCGTGGCGCGTCGCCCTGCGCGCTGCAGCTGCGGGGGAGAGCTTCGCCGACCGCGCCTATGATCTCGGGATTGCGACAGCCGAGGTGCACGCCACCCTCGCAAGGGTGCTCGCGACGACTCCTACCGGTGCGGAGGACGTCGAGGACGCCCTCGTGAGCATGCGTGCGCGGCTCCGCGTCGCGTCGAAGGAAGTACTGGGGGTCGCGCGCTTCGCCGAGAGCATCACCGCCGTGTACGCGACGGCCGCATCGGGCGACCTGCCCCGGCTCCAGCGGATCCATGGAGACCTCCACCTGGGACAGGCGCTGCTGTCGCCCGACCGTGGCTGGATGCTCATCGACTTCGAAGGCGAGCCGCTGCGCCCGATGGATGAACGGTCACGGCCCGACTCGACGTTGCGTGACATCGCCGGGATGCTGCGCTCGTTCGACTATGTCGCTGGTTCGCTTGCGCACACGGACGGGACGGATGCGCGTGACTGGGCAGGCGAGGCGCGTCGCTCGTATGTCGACGGCTACATCGTGTCGTCGGGGTTCGACGTGCGTGCGCACCGCATCCTGCTCGACGCCTTCGAACTCGACAAGGCGGTCTACGAGGCCGTGTATGAATCGCGAAGCCGGCCGACCTGGATCGGTATCCCGCTCGCGGCGATCGAGCGTCTCGTCGCCCGTTCGGCTCCGTTGCCCGGCTAGGGCTGGTCTTCGAGCAGCTGTTCGACGGCGTGCAGGCCGACCCTGCGCATGGCCGGTGCGTCGGCGGAGTTGGCGAGGACTGCAGTGGCCATCGTGACCGCCCATCCACGCGCCCGAGACCAGGTCGCGCCGTCGTAGGCGAGCTCGCGCGTGAACGCGCGGCGCCCGTCGGGGTCGAAGGTGAGCCACGCCGTCGCGAGGTCGGTCGCCGGGTCGCCGGAAGTCATGTCGCCGAAGTCGATCACGGCGGCCAGCCGGCCGCCCCTGGCGATGATGTTCGCCGGATGCAGGTCGCCGTGCAGCCAGAGCGGAGGCCCCGCCCAGGGTGGCGTGTCCAGCGCGGACTGCCAGACGGCGGCGAGGGCCGCGGCGTGCGGGACCAGGCCGGAGGCGAATCGGCCGGCCACCGCATCCGCCCGCGTCTGGAGCGGCACGCCGCGCACCGGGTTCGCGGGGGCGTTCGCCGGAGCCTCGACGTGCAGGTCGCGAACGAAGCGGGCGAGCTCGACGGCGAGCGTGCCGTGCTCGTCGAAGGGTGTGTCGGCCGCGAGTTCTCCGTCGACCCAGCGCGTGACGCTCCACTGCCACGGGAAACGATCACTCGGCGCGCCGGTGCGGACGGGAACCGGGATCGCCACGTGGACGAGGGGAGCGATCACGGGGAGCCAGGTGTTCTCGTGCTCGACGAGCTGCGCTGCAATGGTGCGGCGCGGGACCCTCACGGCGTATTCGAGCCCCAGCCGGTAGATCGCGTTGTCCCAGCCGTTCGCGACAAGGCGAAGAGGCAGGTCGGCGAGATCAGCATGCTGTTCTGTGAGCAGCGACCGCACGAGCGTCTCATCGACGTCGATGTCGGCAGCCGGCGTATCCACGCATTCAGGCTACCGCGCGGCCGTCGTGGACCCGGAGGTCAGGCGGTGAGCTGCAGCTCCTCCTCGACGAAACGGTGGCAGCCGTCACCGCCGCACTCGACGCAGAGCGCCACGTCGTCTACCCGGTAGGGCTGGGTGGGGTCGGCACCCGTTCCGTCGCAGCGTTCGCACATTTCGAGCCTCATGCACACCATGATGCGCGCTGCCACCGACATTCGCGGGAGCGTGCGCGCGTGTCACGATGGTGGGGCTGGTCAGCACGATAGCCCGGTCAGCGGGATCCCGCCCGCGTCACCACGTCGACGGCGCCGGGGGTACCACGACCGTCGGGCGGTCGTCACAGGTGATCGTGTTCGGCAGTTCCCAGGGCGCGAACCACGGGCCGGTCGTACCGCCTCCGTCGTTGCCGCCGAGGTCGACCACCGAGAACTCCGAACCCGCGGGCGTGAAGTTGAACGACCCGCAGTTGTTGATGCCGACCGCGCCGACATTGCGGGCATCCACGTTCTCGAAGGTCGCGGAACCTGCGGACCGCGCACTCAGCACCGACGTTCCGGTGCCGTCGACCCTGATGTCCTTGAAATGCACGTTCGTGATCGAGAACTGGTCCTTCACCGGAAAGTCGGTGACGAGCATGATCGCGTTGTACGTGTTGTCGAGGAAGGAGTCGCCGACGACCTCGATGTCGGCATCGATGTTGCGCTCGAGTGCGTAGAACCAGATCGCGCCGAGCCCGATGTTCCAGTTCAGCTCGTACGTTCCGGCCCGCACCGTCGTGTTGTTCGTGATCCAGAGGTGACCGGTGAACGGCTGCGCGCCGAATCGCGAACCGACCTGGATGCCGCTGCCCTCACGAAGCGGGTCTGCGACCAGGTTGTTCGACACAGTGTTGTCGGTGCCTCCGTAGATGGCGATGCCGTTCGCCAGCGTGGGCGTCTGCACGGTGTCGTGATCGAACGTGTTGTTCGCATCCTCCGTCGTCTCCGACCACATCGCCAGGCCGTCGTCACCGGTGTTGCGCACGAATGTGTTCGAAACACTCGAGTTCGTCACGCCGGTGTGGAAGTTCACCCCGTCGGCGATCTGGTCGACGATCATGCTGTTCGTGATCTTCAGGTTGTTCATCGGCCCGTCGAACCACATGCCTACCTTGGTGTGGTCGACGTAGAGACCGTCGATGGTCGAATCGCTCAGCGCCCCGCCGATGCCGTTGACCTGGTCGGTGTCGATGCGCTCGCGCACGTCGCCGACGATCGCGAACCCGGAGAGGTGCACGTTCGAACTGCCGCCCGCCGAAGCGTCCTTGCCATAGAACCCGACCCCCGTGTGCACCGAGCCGTCGGGCGCGGGAGTCGACAGTGTCACCTGATGGCCGGTGATGATCGTGTACCAGCTGCCCGCGCCTTCGATCGTCACATTGTCGACGATGATGTGGCGGTCGACCTGGTAGACGCCCGGCGGAACGTAGACCTTCAGGTGCGCCTTCTTCGCTGCAGCGATCGCTTTGTCGAACGCCGGCGCTGAGTCGCGCTTGCCGAATGGGTCGGCGCCGAAAAGGAGCACGTTCGCCGCGACGATGTCGATCTTCGGCAGTCCGACGAGCTGGGAATCGAGGAGGTCGATCACGGTCCACGCGGCGGCAGCGCCTGCGGGCACGGTCAGGCGCACGGTGTCTCCGGCCTTCAGGGTGCGGCCGAGGAGCAGCCGCTGCTCATCGTAGAAGTGCATCGGGCGGAACGGCGTCGAGATCACCGGAGCCGGTGTCGTCTGGCTCGGCACGCACCCGCATTCGGTGATCCACCAGTCCGGGTGGAGCAGGCCCGCGCCCGGATCGTTCGAGAACGGGTACTGGTTGTAGAGCCAGGAGTACTGCGATGTCAGCGACATCGTCTTCGAGACGCCTGCAGCCGTCACCTTCAGGGGCGAGGTGATTCCGCCGCCCGCGGGGGCATCGGGGATGCTGTAGCGCACCGTGATCGCGTTGGCGGCCTTGGGGAGGGTGAACTCGACGTACTGGCCGGCGGTGAGCTTGACGGCCGAGCGACCTGATGCTTCTGCGGGCAGGGTGTACGCCGTCCGGTCAGGACCGATCACCGTGCCGGTGGTGGCAGCCTTCTCGGCTTCCTGCTCGACGAAGCCGAGGTCGGCTCCCCGGCCGGCGACCAGAGCCGGGTCCAGCGCGGCCCGCGTCGCCGAGGGAGCGGGCGCAGGAGTCTGCGCGACGGCCGCCCCGGTGCCCGCGACGATGCTGATGGCGACCGCGAGCGTGGTCGCCCCGGCAGCGGCTGCGGTGACCCAGCGTGGTCGGCGGCCCTCGGCGCTCGCCGGGAACCGGCTGGCTGCCGAGCTGCTTGCCGCGGACCGGCTCGCCGTGAATCGAGTGCTGCTCCGTGTCATCGTTGACTCGTTCCTCTCGCGGTTCATGTGCGCCTGTGCACACTCGTGGCGCAGCGAGCGCCGGTCGAGTGAGGCGACTGTATGACCCGCGTGGCTGAACGCGCAAGGTCTACCGGGGAAATGTCACGAAATTATCGAATTCTTGCGTAAATCACTGCAAGTCTTTGCAGATCCTGTGAGCTGGATCGAAAGATTTCGGTAAGCGCAGTCTCGTCGCCCGCGCGATGCCAGCGCGCCCGGTCTGCGCACGCGGTCCGCCGTGTGCGCAAGTGCTCAGCGGCCGGACTCGCGCGCGCCCTGCGCCGCCTGGAGGTCGCGGAACATCCGCTCCGTGTCCCGGGTCGATTCGCCGCCGCGTGCGCGGATAGCGGCTGAGAGGAAGTCGCTGATCGGATGGCGGCGTTCGGGGGATGCTGTCCGTTGCGTCTCGCGGGTCGCCATACGGTGGCCATGTCCTAGTGTGAGCGTTCCCTGTGTCATGGCATTAACGATACGAACATACATATTCGGTCACCAGATGGCTTTGAGACTATCTTCGCAAACATTCGGCCACTACACTCGAGGAATGATCACAACCGTGGCGGTACCCCTGATCGACGACTTCGCGATGTTCGAGTTCGGGGTCGTCTGCGAGGTCTTCGGGCTCGACCGCAGCTACGCCGGCCTCCCCGTCTTCGACTTCCGCGTCTGCGGCGTGGAACCCGGTGTGCCGATCAACAATCCCACCGGCGCGTCGATCACCCCGCCCTACGGGCTCGAGGCGATGGATGACGCCGACCTCATCGCCGTTCCCGCCGCGCGCATCCGCGACGACTACCCAGAGGAGGTGCTCGAGGCGCTGCGTCGCGCATCCGCCCGCGGAGCGATCCTGCTCAGCGTCTGCTCGGGAGCCTTCGTACTCGGTGCAGCGGGGCTGCTCGACGGACGCGCCTGCACGACCCACTGGCGGTACGCCGACGCGCTGAAGAAGCGCTTCCCGCTTGCCCGCATCGACCCCGATGTGCTCTTCGTCGACGACGGCGACCTCATCACCAGCGCAGGCACGGCGGCCGGTGTGGATGCCTGTCTGCACCTCGTGCGCCGCGAACTCGGCAGCGCGGTCGCGAACACGATCGCTCGGCACATGGTCGTGCCCCCGCAGCGGGACGGCGGTCAGCGGCAGTACATCGACCGGCCGGTGCCCGAAGGCGAGGGGGATGCGCTGGCCGGCATTCTCGAGTACCTCACGTCCCGGCTCGACGAGCAGCACACCATCCCGTCTCTCGCCCAGCGCGCCCGGATGTCGACGCGCAGCTTCTCACGGCGGTTCCGCGCCGAGACCGGTGTTTCGCCGATGCAGTGGCTGAACCGCCAGCGCGTCCTGCACGCGCGGCTGCTTCTCGAGACGACCGGCATGTCCATCGACGAGATCAGCGCGCGCTGCGGGTTCACCAGCCCGACGTTGTTCCGGCATCACTTCGACCAGGAGGTCGGGATCGCGCCCACCCGCTACCGGCGGGCTTTCGCCGGCTCGGCCCAGCCGGCCTGACGGAGGCACGCCGCCGCCTGCGGTTGCCGCCCGCTGCCGGTTGCGGGATACTCAGGTCACCGGTGGCGGGCTGCGCGGCTCGTCGCCACCCCTCCAGTCGGAGGCTGTCATGGATGCTAGGGGATATCGGGGGAGCGCATTCAGCGTCGTCCTCGCGGTCATCGTGTGCGTTGCGAGCCTGGCCGGATGCGTGGGCAAAGCCGCTCCTGAGGTCAACCCGGGTGGTGTGAACACCTCCGCTCCGAGCACGGGGACGGCGGCCCCCTCACCGGACACCCAGGCGCACGGGGTTTCGGTCGAGCTCGCACAGCTCCCGATCGGCGGCAACACAACGCAGGATCAGTCGACCTTCGCAGACACGTGCGTGACGATCAACTGGATCGTGCAGCAGGATGCGGCGAAGATTCCGCCGGACGTGCAGATCTCGATCACCGGAGCGACCTTCAGCACAGACGTCTATGGGCTCGCCGACCAGGGCTGCGCGGGGGACCATCCAGCGTGCATCGGCTTCGTGTTCGACGCCGGCCACCAGGCCTGTGATCTCGCTATCGCACCGACAGGGTCACAGGACTCGACGGGAACCGAGCCTGCGGTCAGCATCGCCGGTGACGTGACGTGTGTCGACGGGCAGACACCCGGCTGCGCTTCCTTTCTCGCGGCCGTCGCGAACGAGCAGAGCCTGAGCATCCCACTCGACCCGCCGCCGACCAACCAGGGCGCGGGCAGCGCACCGGCCGACCCCCGCGGGGCCGCCGCGTGACGGCCGAGTCCGCGAATGAGGCCGAACCCGCGAAGGAGGCCGATGAGAGCGGCCCGCCCGCTGCACCACAGGTCGAGCGCTGGGTGAACGTGCTCGGGAGCGTCATCGCCCCCGCGACGCTGCTCGGTGCTCTTCTCTTCTATTTCGGCTATGTCTCGTCGCGCGCCCAGTACGACTACTTCGGCATCGACGTCGACCTGATCGGCCTGACCACGCAGAACTATGTCGCGCGGAGCCCCCAGCCCCTGCTGGTGCCGCTCCTGGTTCTCGCGTTGCTGGGAGCAGCGCTCGTCGGCGCGCACGCGATCATTCGCCGGCGTTCCCACCGCCCCGGCTTCGTGGGAGCGATGCGGCGCGCCCTGCTGGTCGGCCTGATCGTCCTGGGTGCTGGACTCATCCTGCTCTTCGCCTACCCCCTGCTTTCCGGCTGGCCGTACTACCCGCTGGTGACCCCACTCGTCCTGGCGATCGGAGGTGCGGTCACCGCATACAGCCTGGCGACCCTGCGGTTCGTCGCGCGGCGCGACCGGACGGGGCCGGGACCGCGGGTCGGAGTGGTCGTCCTGCTGTGGGTGGCGACGGCCGCGTGCGTGTTCTGGGCGACGGCGACGATCGCCCAATGGTCGGGTCTTGGGCTGGCACAGCAGCAGGCGCGCCGGCTCGACACGCTGCCGAGTGTGATCGTCGACACCCAGGACCGGCTGTATCTCCCCGCCGAGTCACGCGTCACCGAGATCGCGCTGCCGCCCTCGGACAGCCAGAAGTTCCGGTTCCGCTACACAGGGCTGCGTCTTCTGATCGTCGGCGGGGACCACATGTTCCTGGTGCCGAACACGTGGAACCCGCACGACACGACCCTGGTGCTGCCGGTCGACAGTTCGACGCGACTACAGTTCCAGTTCCGCAACCTGGCGCCGTGACGGCCGTGGGCCGCCGTCAGTCGACGTCGACGGTCCAGATCACCAGTCCCGTTGCGGTGCGCCTGGCCGTCTCCAGATAGGTCGCTGTACGTCCGTTCTCGTCGACGAGCTCAGCCTGCAGCGCGTATTCCGTGACATCCCAGGTGCGCCCGTCGAACGGTCCGCCTTCCAGTTGCGCGATCGTCACATCCATAGCTGAACGGTACTCCGCCCGACCCTGCGACGGCCACGCCGAATTCACCAGCCGCCGCCGCCCCCGCCGCCTCCTCCGCCGCCGGAGAACCCGCCCCCGCCCGATCCGCCGAACGAACTTCCGGTGCCCGACGACGGCGGTGGGGTGACCGCGAAGGGCGCACCTTCGTAGATCGAACTGAAAGCGACGATCTGCAGGGCCAGCACGTTCGCGTTCATCGGTCCCACCGTCCACTCCGGTTCTGTGTTGGTGGCCGCGTACGAGTGGGCGAGTTCGCGCATCCACTCCTTTTCGACTCCCCAGACGATCGCGTACGGCAGCAGCTTTTCGTTGAGCTTGACGACGGCCGAGCCATCGGTCACGTCGACCCGCTCTGCGCCGGTGGGGCTCTGGAGCACGCGGAAACGCTCGGCCTCGGCCAGCGTGAGGTATTCGCGCAGCCCGAGCAGGTGATCCCGCACCTCCACCCCGTACGCGGTCAGCAGGTCGGGCACGCGCGCCAGCCAGAAGACGAGCGCGGCGATGATGACGACCGCCCACAGGCCCCACGACAGGATGTCTGTGGTGCCGTTCTGCGAGGTGGCCCACCAGATGAGCAGGAGCCAGACGACCAGGACGAGCACGATTCCGGAGCCGAGGATGCGCGGAAGGCGGCTTTTCGCCCGGCCGCGAAGGCCGCGCGCATCGACGACGCGAGCCAGTTCGGCGTCGAGGAAGGCCATCCGGTCGCCCAGGGCGTGGTTGTCAGGGTCGAGCAGCACTTCCGTTCCGGGTTCGTCGTTGACGAAGATGCGGGTCAGGATGGCGCGCTCGTCGGGGTCGGCGACGGTTGCGGACGGCACCAGCAGGCGCAGCCCGAACTGCTTGTCGACGGATGCGTCGGAATGGTCGATGAGGGCCGCGACCCTGTTCACGGCGAACCCGATCAGTTGCGCGGGGATGGCCCGCTCGCCGCGTCTCAGGAACTGGGCTGCCAGCGCCGGGAATACGCCGGGAGGCGGAGCGTACTCCGGGATGATGATGCCCCGGCCTTTCGGCGTGCGCCAGACGAACAGCCGGGCGACAGCGACCGAGATCAGGATGGCGACGGCGAGGCCGAGCAGAATCCAGGGGAGCACGGCGAACGGGAATGCAGCACGGGGGTCCGGCGGTGTCGCGAACGTTCCCGCCGTGAAACCGACCGCCATCGTGATGTTCTGCTGAGGGCCGATATTCGTGTGGCCGGCCGTGATGACCGACCCGCCGCCGGCCGCGGGAGCTGAGCTGATCGTGCAGCGGTCGGTGCTTCCCAGAGCGCCGACATAGCAGGCGGCGCTGCCGGTCAGCGCCTGCGAGAGCGAACTGTCGAGGTGCAGGTGGGCCGTGACGTCACCGAACGGCTGGTTCCATCCGGTGCCGTTGACATCCCAGTAGAACTCGTCGTCACCGGTGTCGGCGAAGTACCGCACCACGTTCCGCTGCGTGTAGGTGATGACGTACGTCTGCTTGCCGTGCACGAACGTGTCGGGAGAGCCGATGCGCACCTGGGCGAAGCCGTTCTGGTCAGAGCGCTCGAACGGGATGCTCGCCCCGGTCGCATCGGTCACCGAAACGATCGAGACGTCGAGGTTCGTGTTCTGGTCGGTGAGCGGGATGGCCCGGACGATGCCATGGTTCTGGTCGGCCTGCGGGAATTCGGCGACGAGCGTCTCGACCGTGCGCAACGTGGACACCTTGTCCGCGGTACGGCCGAGGGTGTAGTCGGCCGTGAACGAGTCGAACGTGAAGTCGGAGGTGTCGGCGCGCAGTGTGCCGTGATCGTTCCCGGCCGCAGCGGCGGGCGAGACGGCGCTCGCGAAGAGACCGATGGCAAGACCGGACGCAGTGAACGCAGCGAGAAGGAACGAGCGGAGGCGGTGGCTGGGCACTGCTTGAGAGTAGCGCGCATCATCCGGATTCCGGTGAACCACCGGACACCGGGCTACGCTGGCCCGCGATGATATTCGAATGCGTTTTTCTCAACGGAACGGTGGGCGCGGGTAAGACGACAACGGCGGATGCGCTGAGCAAGCAGGTCAGTCAGTCTGGCGTTCACAACGCGATCATCGACCTGGACGACATCCGTCGGTCCTGGCCGGCACCCGCAGGCGATCCGTTCAACCATGAGCTCGAGCTGAGAAACCTCGCCGTCCTCGTGGCCAACTATCGTGAGGCCGGAGCTGAACGGATCATTCTCGCCGGTGTCGTGGAGGTTCGTTCAGAACTCGCCAGATACCGGGCGGCCGTGCAGAGCGAGCGGATGTTCGTGGCACGCTTAGTCGTTGATCCGGACGTCGTGAAGGCGCGGCTGCTGCAACGGCACGCAGGCGACCCTGAGGCCATCGACTGGCACCTGGACCGCGCCGTCCAACTCGAGCACATCCTCGACGAGGCGGAGTGCGATGACGAAGTCTTCGACACGACGAACCGCAGCGCCGCGGAGGTCGCGGCCTCAATACGGGCACGCCTTGGCTGGTGATTGGGGCTCACCGAACAATTGGGGTGAGTAACGGGGCTTGAACCCGCGACCTCCTGGACCACAACCAGGCGCTCTACCAGCTGAGCTATACCCACCATGCGACCTGACTGACACTGCTGTGTCGAGCAAGGCAACTAGGAGATTCTATTACATCCGCGGCGCCCATTTTTCCACCACGCTCGCAGCGACGGCCTGCGTCGCCTCGGTGGTGGGTCCGGGCTCACCGACGAAAGCCGCCGAACGGTAGTAGTCGAGCTCGCGGATCGACTCGAGAATGTCGGCCAGCGCGCGGTGGCCGCCATTCTTTGCGGGGGCGTTGAAGTACACGCGGGGGAACCAGCGTCGCGCCAGCTCTTTGATCGACGAGACGTCGACGTTGCGGTAGTGCAGGTGGTTGTCGAGCCGGGGCATGAACTTGGCGATGAACGAGCGGTCGGTGCCGATCGTGTTGCCGGCGAGAGGGGCGGTGCGGGCGCCCGGTGCGAACTTCAGCACGTATTCGAGTACCTCGTACTCGGCTTCGGCGAGGCTCATGCCGTTCGGGATCTCCTCGATCAGGCCCGAGGTCGTGTGCATCTCGCGAACGAAATCGCTCATGTTCTCGAGGGCCGACGCATCCGGCTTGATCACGAGGCTGAGGCCGGGGTCGAGAACGTTCAGGTCGAAGTCGGTGATCACCACGGCGATCTCGACCAGCTCATCGACGTCGAGGTCGAGTCCGGTCATTTCGCAGTCGATCCAGACCAGTCGATCCGAGGAAGTAGGCATGCCGAAAGTCTACTGTGGGGCTCCGACGCGGGCCGGGACAGGCAGTTTGGGGCTCAACCCGTCGCCTGCCGAGACACCCCTCAGTCGCCGGCCGGCCCACGGGATGGCGTAGACGCGCATCCAGGTGCGGAACGGAAGCGTGTCGGGCTGCGAGCCCTGGGCATCCGGTGCAGGTGCCGAGCGCGCAGCGATCTCGGCGTACGGAATGCCGAGCACATGAGCGGCGCGCGCTGCGAGGAGGCGGTGCCCCAGCGTGCTCAGGTGCACGCGGTCGGCCGCCCACATCGAGGTCTGCTGGAACTCGCGGATGCCCCATACATCGAGCACGCTCGCACCGTTCGCGCGGGCGATGCTCCAGATGTCCGCGTTGAAAACCGCCGCGCGACCGCGGAACGGCTTCAGGAAGAACGCGAACTGCGGGTCGAAACAGTTCGCGAGCAAGACGCTCGCGCCGGCCTCCCGCAGGTGTCGGATGCCATCCTCGAGTTGCCTGGCCAGCGCATCCGGATCGGCCTTCGGACTCATCAGGTCGTTGCCGCCGACCATCACCGACACGAGGTCGGCGTGCAGGGCGATCGCGCGCGGGATCTGGTCGTCGACGACGTGCGAGATCCGCCGCCCCGCACCGCGAGGTTCGCGAACTCGAAGGATGTCCGGCCCAGCCGTGCGTGCCCGTCCAGGATCACAGCGAGACGGTCTGCCCACCCCAGCCACTCGACGCCTGGGGCCGGGCCCATCCTCGCAGGCGCAGGGTCGCAGAACCCCTCGGTGATCGAATCACCCAGGGCGACGTATCTGGTCCACGCGGCTCCGCTCACGCAACAAATTCTCGTGGCGCACGGGCGCGCACGGGGTCGCACGGGGCATCCGCCGTGCACTCGTCTCCCGTTATTCGCCCGCCGTACACTGAACAGAGGAAGCGCGACACCGAGGGTTTGCCTGCGCGTCACATGCCGGGAGGATTCGATGGAACTCAGGCTCTACACGTCGGCCTTCTGCGAGCCGTGCATGCAGACGAGAGCGGTGCTCGCCGAGGTGGAACGCCTCGTGCCGGAAGCGCGGGTCACCGAGCGCGACGTCGCCCGTTACATCGATTCGGCGGAGGCCGACGGTATCCGTCTCACGCCGACCGTGATCGTGAACAACGCCGACGGGGTCGAGGTGTTCCGGGCGGAAGGGGTGCCGACACTGCAGCAGGTTCTGGTGGCGGCCGCGAAAGCGATCTGACCCCATCCGGTATCGTTGAGGCGGTTGAGCGCCCCCGTAGCTCAGCGGATAGAGCAGGAGCCTTCTAATCTCTTGGTCGCAGGTTCGATTCCTGCCGGGGGCACCGTTTGCTGCGAGTGGTTGCCAGTGGCGTGCCGATGCGATCGGTTGCCACAAATCCACGGTTCCCTGCGATCAGGCCGCGAACTATTGGCAACCAATCGCGGTGGAGCAGCCCCTCACAGGTGTTCGACGGTCTTGCCCGCGCGCGTGACGATGGTGACCTGCGGCCGCACCCCGCGCAGGCTGAACCGCAGCCGCAGCTGCGCACTCCGCGCGATCAGTGCCGCGATGACCACGGCCGCCACCGCCGGCACGAGTCCGGAGATCGCCATAGCGATGTGCGGCCCGAACTGCTCGACCACCCATCCCATGAGCGGGCCGCCGATCGCCTGCCCGCCGAGCAGCACGAGGATGTACAGCGAGATCACCCGACCGCGGATCTGCACGTTCGACGACATCTGCACGAGCGAGTTCGCACCGGTGATGAAGAGGAGGTTGGCGACCCCCATCCCGACGAGGAGCACGCTGAAGCTGATCTCGTTGGGCGCCAGCCCGGCGATCGCCTGCACGACGCCGAGGCCGACAGCCGTCCCCACGACCATGGACAGCCGGATGCTCGTGCGGCGGGTCGATGCGATCGCACCGGTGAGCGCACCCGCGGCTACAAGGGCATTGAAGAACCCATAGCCTTTGGCGCCGACATCGAACACGTTGTTCGCATACGCCGCGAGGAACACCGGCATGTTGAACGCGAAGACGGCGAGCACCGCCACCATGATGACGGTCCAGAAGATCACCGGCTTGCTGCGCACGTAGCGGATGCCTTCGGCGAGTTGGCCTTTACCCCGTGGCGCTGCGGGAGCGGCGTGCAGCTGGGATCGGTTGAGCGAGAGCAGCGCCGCGACGACCGTGAGGCAGGCCACGCTGTTGATGGCGAACGACCAGCCGGCGCCGACGGCGGTGATCAGAATGCCGCCGACGGCCGGGCCGATCAGGCCGCCGAGCTGGAAGATCGACGAGTTCAGGCTGATCGCGTTGCGCAGGTAGTGCGGCCCGACGAGTTCGTTGACGAAGACCTGCCGCGCCGGGTTGTCGATGACCGTGACCAGGCCGAGCACGAATGAGATCACATACACGTGCCAGACCTGAATCGATCCGGTGAGTGTCAGGGCCGCGAGGATGGCGGCGAGAACCGCCGCGGCCGACTGGCTGCAGATGAGCAGGCGCTGCTTCGGGTAACGGTCGGCGATGACGCCTCCCCAGAGTCCGAACAGGAGCATGGGGGTGAACTGCATTGCCACGGTGACGCCGACGGCGGCGACACTTCCGGACAGCTGCAGTACGAGCCAGTCCATTGCGATGCGCTGCATCCACACGGCGGTGTTGGCCACGAGGTTCGACCCCGCGAACTTGCGGTAGTTCGGCACCTTCAGTGAGATGAGCGTCTCACGCCAGGGCGGACGTGCACTCAGGACGGGCATGGGGCCGGTAGGCGGGGCTGCTGCGGTGTGAGGCGGTGTCACTGTCGTTCCTGCGAGTCGAGTGTCGGATGCGGTTTCGTATGAGTGGTGTCGCGGTGACTCTTCGACGCTACGCCCCGGGCGAGCATTCTCCGGCTAAATTGAACCTATAACTCCTATTGGATTATCGAATGGATGCTCCCATGTTCGATCCCGTCCTCCTGCAGACCTTCCTCGCGGTCGCCGAGACACGCAGCTTCACCCGGGCGGCCGCCCGTCTGGGCATCAGCCAGCCCACCGTGAGCCAGCAGGTGCGCCGCCTCGAGCAGGCGGCGAAACGGCAGCTGGTCGCCCGCGACACCCGCGAAGTGCGCCTCACCGACAACGGGGATGCGATGGCCGGCTTCGCGCGCGCCATCCTCGCTGCCCACGCCGAGGCCACCAGCTACTTCAGCGGTTCGGCGATGCGTGGTCGCCTGCGTTTCGGGGCGGCCGACGACCTTGCGATCACGCAGCTGCCGCGCATCCTGCGGCACTTCCGCCAGCAGCATCCTCAGATCAATCTCGAGCTGACGGTCGACCAGTCAGGGCCACTGCACCGCAAGCTGAAGTCGGGGCACCTCGACCTCATCTTCATCAAGCAGAACCCCGGCACGACCGACGGAACCGTGGTCGCGACGGATGCCCTGGTGTGGGTCGGCCAGGAGAAGACCCTGATCGACCCGGACCAGCCGCTGCCGCTGATCGCCTACCAGGGTCCGAGCATCAGCCGCCAGATCGCGATCGATGCACTCGAGGCGGCCGGCCGCACCTGGCGGATCACCTGCAACACCCGCGAGGTCAACGGCGTGCTCGCGGCGGTTCGCGCGGGCATCGGGGTCGCGGTGTTCCCGCAGACGCTCATCCCGTCCGACCTCGTCAAGGTGACGAACCGTTTCGGCCTGCCGGAACTCGGACACGTCGACTTCACCCTGCTGTCGAACCCGCTGGCGCCGAGGGAACCCGTGGATGCGCTGACGGCGGCCATCATCGGGCGCACGCTGACGCGGACACCCTGAAGCTCAGGCTTCGGTCGGAACGTCGACGTCCGAGTCCGGGGGAAGGATCCCGCCGTCGGAGGAGCGTCTGCGCTGTCCGAGCGCGACGAGCGGGAACACCAGGACGGAGAGCATCCCGGCCCCCACCAGCGCCGTGGCGGTGCCCGGCTTGAGATCGCCTTCCTTCAGGCCGATGTTCGTGACCGCGACGATGATCGGCAGCGCGGTGGCGCTGAACAGAACCATCGCACGCCGGTCCGCCCACGTCGACCCGACGGGAAGCGCGAAGGTCCCCGGGATGCCTCGCACGATCAGGAAGAGCACGAGGAAGATCGGCAGCAGCAGGAGCGCATGAGGGTCGGTGACCAGGGCCTTCAGATTGAACGTGATCCCCGTGTTGATGAAGAAGATCGGCACGAAGAAGCCGAAGGCGACCGCTTCGAGCTTGCCTTCGATGACTTTCGCATCCGCCTCGCTTGCTCCCTTCAGCAGGATCCGGCAGATGACACCGGCCGTGAACGCACCGAGCAGCATGTCGAGTCCGAGCGCGATGCTGAGCCCGAGGAGGGCGACGATCACGAGGACGACAAAACGCACAGCGAACTGGCCACTGGTGTGAAGGGTCGCCGTCACGAGGCGGTGGAACCGTGCATGGGTGCCGCGGGATGCCAGGAAGATCGCGAGCGCGGCGACGACGGCGAACCCGATGAGCACCAGCGTTGCAACGCCAGGTCGCCGGCCGCTCAGGAAAAGTGAGATGGCAATGAGCGGCCCGAACTCGCCCGCCGCGCCGACCGCCGTCACCGCGCGGCCGAACGGCGTGGACAGCTCGCCCGCGTCACGCAGCACGGGCATGAGGGTGCCCAGAGCCGTCGAGCACAGCGCTACCCCGACGAACACCCCGGCCGCGACGGTCGGCGCGAGCAGAATCCCGAGGATGACGCCCGCAGCGAGCGAGATGAGCCAGCCGAGCCCCGCCCGGTTCAGCGGGCGACCCTTGATCGCGGCGAAGTCGATCTCGTTGCCGGCCATGAAGAAGAGGAAGGCGAGGCCGAAATTGGCCAGCGCATCCACGAACTGGCTGTGTGGCACCCAGCCGAGAACACTCGGACCGACGATGAGCCCCAGGACGATCTCGAAGACGACCAGCGGTATCTTCGCGACCCTGCCGATCCAGCTCGCCAGCAGAGGTGCCGCGGCTGCGAGCAACGGCACGATGATCAGCGCGTTCAGTGAGTCGATCATGACACGGATGCTATTGCCGCCCCGGTGGCGCGTCTACGTCGGGCGGCGTGTTCACACAGCCGAAACAGGCCCGTACTACCCTGCTGCTATGCGTGACCTCCAGGCTCTCATCATCGAAGAACTCAACGTCAGCCCCGCAATCGATCCTGCAGATCAGGTCGAGAAGAGGGTCGGCTTCCTCGTGGACTATGTGAAGGCGACCGGCGCATCCGGTTTCGTCCTCGGTATCAGCGGCGGACAGGATTCGTCGCTCGCCGGGCGGCTCAGCCAGCTCGCCGTCGAGCGGCTCGCTCAGGAGGGGATCGAGGCCGAGTTCATCGCGGTGCGGCTCCCATACTCCGTGCAGCGCGACGAGGAGGATGCGCAGCTCGCGCTGAGCTTCATCCAGCCGCGCCGGTCGGTCACGTTCAACATCCAGCGCGGTGTCGATGGCTTCGAGGCCGAGTATCCGGATGCGATGGGCGGCGAGACCATGTCGGACTTCACCAAAGGCAACGCGAAGGCCCGCGCCCGCATGATTGCGCAGTACGCCATCGCCGGGCAGCGCCGCCTCCTCGTCGTCGGCACGGACCACGCTGCCGAGGCGGTCACCGGTTTCTTCACCAAGTACGGCGACGGCGGAACAGACGTCCTCCCACTCACCGGACTCACCAAACGTCAGGGTCGGGCGCTTCTCGAGTTTCTGGATGCTCCGTCGCGCCTCTACCTCAAGGCCCCGACCGCTGACCTGCTCGACCACACACCGGGCCAGACCGACGAGGACAATCTCGGCCTCAGCTACGCGGACATCGATGACTTCCTCGAAGGCAAGGACGTGACCGACGAGGTCGCTTCGGCCATCGAGAACCGCTATCTCGCGACCGAACACAAGCGTCGCGTTCCGGTGAGCATGTTCGACGAGTGGTGGCACGAGCGCGGCGGCTACTCGAAGTAGAGCCGACGGTACAGACGAGGGCGGGGCCGGTGGAATCGACCACCGGCCCCGCCCTCGTGATGAACCCTTAGCCGACCGGCGTGTAGCGCTGGGTCGGTGCGGTGTCCGTGCTCTCCTCGGCAACGCCGGGTGCGGACGCCGCGGCCGGCTCGGCGCGGAATGCTGGCTCCGGCACCTTCTCGGCCGGCGCGCCCGCGTGCTGTTCGTGGTGCTGCTGGGCGACCCACGCATCCTGCTGCGCGAGCAACGCACGCTCGGTGTCCGAGTTCTCGAACCGCCAGCGCTCGAGGTCGCCCTGGAAGATGCGACGTGCGCGCGACGGGTTGTTCTGCCACTCGATGAGCCGATCGCGGAACTCGGCGACGGCCGGGTCGAGCTGGTAGCCGAACGTCGCTGAGCTGCGCTTGAGCTCGGCGAGCTGGTGGCCGGCCCAGTTGGCCGCGATGCCTGAGCCCTTGATGGGCAGGAGGCGCACCATGATGTCGGCCTGGCCGACCGCGCGGTCGGAGAGGACCTGT
Source organism: Leifsonia sp. McL0618 (assembly GCF_049994905.1). GTDB lineage: Bacteria > Actinomycetota > Actinomycetes > Actinomycetales > Microbacteriaceae > Diaminobutyricibacter. The sequence continues at coordinate 1,989,989 of NZ_CP188258.1, forward strand.
TCGCCGGGGGTCAGGGAGTTCCATACGGATGCTTCGGTCGCCGCATCGACGAGGGCCGCGATGGCCGACGCCTTCTGCTGGCGGTCCGTGCGGGAGAGCAGGCCCTTGATCGCACCTCTGGCGATCCAGGCTGCCAGCAACCCGGAGATGATCACGGCGACCGCGAGCACAACCGCGTTGAAGATCGCCGGCTGTGCGCCGGACGAAAGAAGCCAGTCTACGAAGTCATTCCACCACTGCATGTTCGGATGGTACCTGCGCGGGTCCGGATCGCTTGGATGCGCGCCCGCAGTGTCGCAGACTGGCCTGTCCGCCTGTCCGTCCTTCCGTCCAACCGTCCGACCGTCAGCCGGGTCAGGCGAAGTGCTCGGTGCCGTCGACGGCGAGGGGATCGATCGCTGCGAGCTCGTCGGACGTGAGTGGAGGCGCGTCCAGCGCGGCGACGTTCTGTTCGAGCTGGGCGACGCTCGAAGCCCCGATGAGTGCACTCGTCACCTGCGGGTGACGGAGGACCCAGGTGAGAGCGAGCTGCGCGAGTGTCTGCCCGCGGCCCGCCGCGATGTCGTTGAGTGCCCTGGCGAGTTCCAGGTAGGCCGGACTCAGCTGCTTCTCCGACAGGAAGATGCTGGTGGCGGCCCGGGAGTCGCTCGGAACGTGCCCGTCGAGGTAGCGGTCGGTCAGCATCCCTTGCGCGAGCGGGGAGTACACGATGCTGCCGACGCCGAGTTCGTCGAGTACGGGAAAGAGTCCGTTCTCGATGTGACGATCGAACATGGAGTAACGAGGCTGGTGGATGAGCAGGGGCACCTTGTGCTCGGCCAGCGCTGCAGCCGCGGCGCGGGTCTGCTCGGGGTCGTAGTTGGAGACTCCGACATAGAGGGCCTTGCCCTGCTGCACCGCGGTCGCCAGAGCGCCCATCGTCTCTGCGATCGGGGTGTCGGGGTCTGGGCGGTGCGAATAGAAGATGTCGACGTAGTCGAGGCCCAGGCGGCCGAGGCTCTGATCGAGCGACGACAGGAGGTTCTTGCGCGATCCCCACTCGCCGTACGGACCGGGCCACATGTAATACCCGGCCTTGGACGAGACGATGATCTCGTCGCGGAACGGGCGCAGGTCTTCGTTGAAGATGCGGCCGAAGTTGGCCTCAGCGCTTCCCGCGGGAGGCCCGTAGTTGTTCGCCAGGTCGAAGTGGGTGATGCCGAGGTCGAACGCGCGGCGCACGATCGCGCGCTGGGTGTCGATCGGACGCTCGTGGCCGAAATTGTGCCAGAGGCCGAGGGAGAGTTCCGGCAGTCTCAGGCCGCTCCGTCCGGTGCGGTTGTAGGTCATCGAGTCGTAGCGGTCCGCAGCGGGGGCGTATGTCATGTCTTCATCGTAGGAGAATGCCGGAGACCGGATGAAAGGGCGGCCAGTCCTCCACAGGTTGGCTGATGTCGGAGTTATCCACCGGTTGACGGTCTGGATGCCTCTCCGCCATTGCCGCCGTCGAGACTCGAACTCAGGCGCCGATTCAGGCGTTACGAACTCGAGGAGGCATCCGATGAATGATTCCCTGTCCACCCGCGGCCTGGTGGCCACTGTTCCGAACCACATCGTGACGAGCGAGGGGCTGCCCATCACGAGCTTCCGGCTGGCGGCATCCCAGCGCAAGTTCAACCGGTCCACCCAGTCGTGGGAGAACGGCGAGACCAACTGGTTCACGGTGACCGCGTTCCGGCAGCTGGCGATCAACATCGCAGCGTGCGTCGCGAAGGGCGACCGCATCGTCGTCTCGGGCCGGTTGTCCGTGAGGGACTGGGAGAGCGGCGACCGGAGCGGGACGGTCGTGGAGATCGATGCGGATGCTGTGGGTCACGACCTCACCTGGGGCACGGCGACCTACTCCCGCACCCTGAAACGGTCAGGTCCGCAAGAAGGCCAGGTCGCAGCCGAGCCGGCGGACGGCTCCTCTTCGACGGCGTGGGATGACGCCGACAAACCGGCACCGGCGGGCGGGCTTCTCACGGCATCTACTGAAGTGCTGTCGGATGACGAGGTCGGGGCAGCCGGCGAGCTCACCTCTGAGCTTCCGCTCGACGCCGCCGAAGGTCAGACCGATGAGACAGAGAGCGCACCCTAGACTCTCGAAAAAGGATGTGGGCCGATGCATCAGGGAGCCGCCATGCCGGGGAGACGTGACGTACCTCGACAAAGCTTCCGTGGCCGCTCGATCGTCGGCATTGCGGGTCTTGGGCTCGTCGCCTCGGCGCTCGCCGCATGCGTCTCTCCTCCGGCCGTGCCGCCGACGAGCTCGCCGACCGCGTCTTCGTCTTCGCCCTCAGCACCGTCGTCGTCGACCCCGTCGCCGACGGTGCTGACGCTCGATCCGACCGGCAGCGCAGCAGACAACAAGGCCTTCTTCGACCACGTGAATCGCGCGGTGCTGGCAAAGAATCCAGCCGCCGTCGGGCGGGACTTCATCGACGCGCTCGTCGCGGCCGGTTTTCACAAGGCCGACATGCAGCTGACCGTCGACACGACGACCATCGGGCTGAAGGCGAATTCGATCCAGTTCTCGGTCCGTCTCAACGGAGGCTGCCTGGTCGGCCAGAACGGCCAGAGCAGCGGCGGCTACCAGAGCGAAGTGACCCCACTCCTCGCGACCGGCAACTGCCTCGTCGGAGACACGCGCCCCATCGACTGGTAAGCAGCTCGGGTCGCCCAGCCCAATTAGACTCTTTCGTATGGCCGAATACATTTACTCGATGGTGCGCGCCCGCAAAGCGGTGGGCGACAAGCTGATTCTCGACGACGTGACCATGGCGTTCCTGCCCGGGGCGAAGATCGGCGTCGTCGGCCCGAACGGCGCCGGAAAGTCGACCATCCTCAAGATCATGGCGGGGCTCGACACCCCGAGCAACGGTGATGCCAAGCTGACGCCCGGCTACACCGTCGGCATCCTGATGCAGGAGCCTGTGCTCGACGAGACCAAGACCGTCCTCGAAAACGTGCAGGAAGGCGTCGGCGAGATCAAAGCCAAGGTCGACCGCTTCAACGAGATCTCGAACGCGCTCGCCGACCCCGACGCCGACTTCGACACCCTGCTCGCCGAAATGGGCACGCTCCAGGAGCAGATCGACGCCGCCGACGCGTGGGACCTCGACTCGCAGCTCGAGCAGGCGATGGACGCGCTCCGCTGCCCGCCCGGCGACTGGCCGGTCAACACCCTGTCCGGTGGTGAGAAGCGTCGTGTCGCGCTCTGCAAGCTGCTCCTCCAGAAGCCGGACCTCCTGCTGCTCGACGAGCCCACCAACCACCTCGACGCCGAAAGCGTCCTCTGGCTCGAACAGCACCTCGCCAAGTACCACGGTGCCGTTCTCGCCGTGACCCACGACCGGTACTTCCTCGACCACGTCGCCGAGTGGATCGCCGAAGTCGACCGCGGCCACCTCTACCCGTACGAAGGCAACTACTCGACCTACCTCGAGAAGAAGCGCGAACGTCTCGCCGTCCAGGGCAAGAAAGACGCGAAGCTCGCCAAGCGCCTCTCCGACGAACTCGACTGGGTGCGGAGCAACGCGAAGGGCCGACAGGCAAAGTCGAAGGCGCGACTCGCCCGCTACGAAGAGATGGCGTCCGAAGCGGAGCGCACCAGGAAGCTCGACTTCGAAGAGATCCAGATTCCACCGGGCCCCCGCCTCGGCCAGATTGTGCTCGACGCGAAGGACCTCGAAAAGGGCTTCGGCGACCGTCAACTCATCGACGGACTCACCTTCACGCTGCCGCGCAACGGCATCGTCGGGGTGATCGGTCCGAACGGTGTGGGAAAGACCACGCTGTTCAAGACCATCGTCGGCCTGGAGCCGCTCGACGGCGGAGACCTCAAGGTCGGCGAGACCGTGCAGATCTCCTATGTCGACCAGAGCCGTGGCGGCATCGACCCGAACAAGACGCTGTGGGAGGTCGTCTCGGACGGTCTCGACTACATCCAGGTCGGCAAGACCGAGGTTCCGAGCCGCGCATACGTTTCGACGTTCGGCTTCAAGGGACCCGACCAGCAGAAGCGCGCCGGCGTGCTTTCCGGCGGTGAGCGCAACCGTCTGAACCTCGCACTCACGCTCAAACAGGGCGGCAACCTGCTGCTCCTCGACGAGCCGACCAACGACCTCGACGTCGAAACCCTGTCGAGCCTCGAGAACGCGCTCCTCGAGTTCCCCGGCTGCGCGGTGGTCATCACCCACGACCGGTGGTTCCTCGACCGCATCGCAACGCACATCCTGGCGTATGAGGGCACCGACGACGACCCGGCCAACTGGTACTGGTTCGAAGGCAACTTCGAGGCTTATGAAGAGAACAAGGTCGAGCGCCTCGGCCCCGATGCGGCCAAGCCGCACCGTTCTGCTTACCGCAAGCTCACTCGCGACTGACCAGCGACCGCCGAGGGCTGCCGACCATGAAACTGCACGTCCCGATCGGGCTCCGCTGGAGCGACCTCGACGCCTACGGGCACGTCAACAACGCCGCGATGCTGCGTCTCCTCGAGGAGGCGCGCATCCAGGCGTTCTGGGTAAGCGACCACGCTGAGGCGGTCGGTGGCACGACGGCCGTGCTCGACGGGCGCCCGGGCGCCGACACACTGACGTTGATCGCGCGTCAGGAGATCGAATACCTGGCCCAGATTCCGTATCTGCGTCAACCGCTCGACGTGCAGCTGTGGCTGGGCCGTCTCGGCGGTGCGAGCCTCGAAGTCTGCTACGAGGTGTGGTCGCCCCAGGGCATGGAACCCCACACCCTGTACTCGCGCGCCGCGACGACGATCGTGCTGGTGGATGCCGCAACCCAGCGTCCCCGCCGTATCAACGACCGCGAACGCGACGCCTGGACCCCCTACCTCCAGGACCCCGTCCAGTTCGCAAAACGCGGCTGACCTCCCCCGTCCTCCCACACCCCTCGCCCCCCTCGTCCCACCCATGGGCTCGAGTTGACGGTAGTTGTCGCCCGACAGCGATGTGCGGCGACAACGAGTGTCAACTCGCGCAGAGGTGAGCCCGGTGAGCCCGTCAACGCGGGTCGGGTCAGGAGACGGTGACGGTGTTCCCGGATACCGTGGCGGTGAGCTTCGTCAGGGGCGAGGGTGCCGGACCCTGGATGACCGCGCCCGTCGAAGCGTCATAGCGCGACCCATGGCACGGGCAGTCGAACTCTTTGCCGGCGGGCGCCACCGTGCAGCCCGCGTGCGTGCAGATCGCGCTGAACGCGACCACCTTGCCCGCTGTCGGTTGCGCGACGACGATCGGATTCGATCCCATCGACGCCGAAGTCCCGCCTCCAACCGGAATGTCGGAAAGCTTGAGGGTTACGGGAGACGCGCCAGCGGAGCCCGATCCGCCGTCGGCCGCGCCTCCCGTTCCGGAACCCGCGCCGAGGGGCGTGCAGGCGGCGAGGGCGAGCGCCCCGACCCCGAGTAGACCGGCCCCACCGATCGTGATCACGGATCGGCGTGTGAGCGGCGTGGGTTCGTTCATGCGTGCTCCATTCGTTGCGGCGTAGTTTAGCTCTTACGGTTATGCACGAGACGTGTGTGTGAACGGTTCACGATGGGTGATGAACTTTCCGGCCCTGCAGTGCGTGTCATTGGTGGAGGTGTTCATGCCGCAGGATGACGCGCGACTCCTGCGCGAGCTGCACGATCAGCACGCGCAGGCATTGTGGCGCTATGTCGTTCACCTGACCGGCGATCGTGCGATGGCGGATGACGTGGTGCAGGAGACCTTGCTGCGCGCGTGGAGACGGCCGGCCATCCTCGACCAGTCGCAGTCGTCGGCGCGGGCCTGGCTGTTCACAGTGGCCCGCAATCTCGTGATCGACGACCGGCGCAGCGCGCATGCAACGCACGAGATCGGTACGGACACGCTTCCGGAGACGAGCACCGGCAACGAAGCGGATGCTCTCCTCGAGTCGTGGCTGGTGACGGATGCCCTGGCCGAGCTTTCGCTGGAGCACCGCGCGGTCATCGTGCACGCCTACTACGGCGGCCGTTCGATCGCTGAGATCGCGCGAGAACTGGACATTCCTGAGGGAACAGTGAAGTCGCGCATCCATTACGGTTTGCGAGCCTTGAGGCTCGCTCTTCAGGAGAGGGGGGTGACCGAGAGATGACCAGCCACGACGATTTCGCGACCTGGGATGGCGCGTACGTTCTCGGTGCGCTGTCCCCGGCTGATCGGCGCGCCTATGAGTCCCACCTCGCGTCGTGTGACGCGTGCACCGCTTCGGTGAACGAGCTTGCGGGACTTCCGGGCCTGCTGGCACGTGTTCCGGACGAGCAGGCGTTGTCCCTGGTTCCTGCCACGGCGGCATTACCCGCGGCCGCTGTGGCGGGCGAGGGAGACGAGCGGGTGGGCACTGCACCGGATGCCCTTCCCCGGCTCGTGCACGCCGCTCGCCGCCACCGCGCCCGCGTGCGCTGGTGGACGGCGGGGTCCGTTCTCGCGGCCGCGGCGGTGCTGGCGTTCGTCACCGCCGTCGTCGGGCCCGGCCTGCTCACCCCGAGCCACTCTCAGGCTGTCGGAACCCACGTCACTCTGTCGCAGGTGGAGCCCAATCCGTTGAGCGCGGATGTGCGGCTCGTCTCGGAGCCGTGGGGCACGCGCATCGAGACGCACTGCACATACGCGGAATGGGAGGGGTCCAGCGAGACAGGACCCTGGAAGTACACGATGGTGGTTACCGACCGGGCGGGCGCGTCGACGCAGGTCTCGAGCTGGACGGCGTCCGCCGGCACGACGGTGTCTCCGACGGCGACGACGAGCGTTCCGGTGGCAGACATCGCGTCCATCGACATCCGAGCGGCAACCGGTGAGGTGCTCCTCAAGACCACCTTTGAATGACTGAGGTGCGGACCCCGGCCTACGATTCGGCTTCCTCTGGCACAGGGCCCGCACCTCGCCAGTCGGTCAGGACCGCCCGGGAACCCGGATCATGCCTTCTTGGGCGACGCTCGCGAGCAGTCGTCCGTCGCGGCTGTAGATGCGGCCGAGCGAGAGCCCGCGTCCACCGGTCGCGCTCGGTGACTCCTGCACGTACAGCAGCCATTCGTCGACCCGGCCGAACCGGTGCCACCACATTGCGTGGTCGAGGCTCGCCGCTTTCAGGCCAGGGGTGGACCACGCGATGCCGTGACGGCGCATCGCCGATTCCATGATCGTGTAGTCGCTGGCGTAGGCGAGGGCCGCACGGTGCAGGTCGGGGTCGTCGGGGAGCGGTCCGACCGATTTGATCCAGACCGCCTGGTGCGCGACATGCTCACCTTCGACGGTGAGGTAGACGGGGCTCGGCACATGGCGCATGTCGAAAGGCCGGTCGCTGGCCCAGTACTGGGCGACCGGATGGTCGATGTGGGCGAGCGAGGCCGCAGAGTTCGGCAGCGACTCGGGTTCCGGCAGGTCGTCGGGCATGTCGGTCTGGTGGTCGAGTCCCTCGTCTTCGTCCTGGAACGACGCAATCATCGACAGGATGGGCAGTCCGTCCTGGTAGGCCTGGGTGCGCCGTGTGGCGAACGAGCGGCCGTCGTGGATGCGGTCGACGGAGAACGTGATGGGGAGGTTGACGTCGCCGGGTCGCAGGAAATAGCCGTGCATCGAGTGCACGACCCGCTCATCCGGAACCGTGCGCATCGCTGCGATGAGGGACTGCGCGAGCACCTGGCCGCCGAAGACGCGACCGAGCGGCATCCACTGTGACGGACCCGTGAAGATGTCCTCGCTTGTTCGTGCACCGGTGTCGGTCAGGTCGAGCGCGGTGAGGAATGAAGCGAGGGGCTCTGTCATGGTGCCTCCGTATCGGTGTCCCTTGGTAGTTTAGACAGCAGTGAGCCAGTCATTCTTTCTCGTGGATTCCCTCGCGGTGTCCGATCTTCAGGTGTACCTGTCGCGTGCCGGTCGTGTTGAGGACGGTTCGGTGCGCCTGATCGGCGGCTCTGGCGTCCTCGCCGTCTATACGGCCATCCTCTATCCACGCGGTCTTCTCGACCAGACGCCGACTGTGCTGGGCTTGCGCACGTTCGCCATCCAGCCCGGCATCGCCTTCGATGCGGTGGTGCCCATGCGGTCGCTTCTGGACCGCCTTGCGCGCATCACCGAGACGCTCGGCGCTGCCGGCGCTGTACCGGATGCCCCCTCAGGGCCGGTCGAGGTGCGTATGCCCCTCGAGGTGAGCACCGTCACGTGGGCTGGCATCTCTCCGCCCCGTGGTGGCTGGCGTGCCGTCGGCGAGACCAGTGCCGACATCCTGGAGCCCACCGCGAAGGTGGGCATCGCGGAGGTCGCCGAGGCGATCCCTTCGGGCACGGGCGAGCAGCTCGTGCAGCGGGTGCGCGCAGAAGTGTGGGGGCGGCCGATCGACGGGCTCGAGTATGTTCCCGCGGGCGCCGCCTTCGCGGCCGAGAGCCTCGGTTTCCTGGCTCAGGGGGAGCCGATCACGATCCACGAGACCGGGCCGTGGACCCGGCTGACGACGCGCCGCGGCCACATCCTCATCCGCCGCCAGGCCTGGACGCTGCGAGCCTAGCCCGTCCCGGAGCCGGGCTCGCGCCGAGTCGTCAGTAACTCACCCGAGTCTGCGTCGGACAGGGGAGTTCGCGCCGACTCGATCGCGTCAGCCGTGGGCGATCGCGCGCCCCACCTGGCGCCCGGAGAAGAGACACCCGCCGAGGAAGGTCCCCTCGAGCGCCCGGTAGCCGTGCACTCCACCCCCGCCGAACCCGCTCGCCTCGCCTGCCGCGTAGAGGCCCGCGATCGGCTGGCCGTCTGCCCCGAGCACCCGGCCGCTCAGGTCGGTCTCGATGCCGCCGAGACTCTTGCGCGTGAGAACGTGGAGCTTGACGGCGATCAGCGGCCCGGCTTTCGGGTCGAGCAGTTTGTGCGGCGTCGCCACCCTGATGAGCTTGTCACCGCGGTAGGTACGTGCACCGTGGATCGCGGTGATCTGCGCATCCTTCGTGAAGGTGTTGTCCATCTCGCGGTCGCGCTCACGGATGTGCCGTTCGACCCGCTCGACGTCGAGTTCGGTGTCGGAGAGCCGCCGCATGCCCTCGAGCAGCTCTGGCAGCGTCTGCGCGACGATGAAGTCGGCGCCTTTCTGCTTGAACGCCTCGACCGGGCCGGGTGCGCCGGGCGCGACGCGCTTGGCGAGCAGCCGGTAGTCCTTGTTCGTGAAGTCGGGGTTCTGTTCGCTTCCCGACAACGTGAACTCTTTTTCGAGGATCTTCTCGGTGAGCACGAACCAGCTGTAGTCGTGGCCGGTCGTGCGCAGGTGCTCGAGCGTTCCCAGGGTGTCGAACCCGGGGAACAGCGGCGCGGGGAGCCGGTTTCCTTCTGCGTCCAGCCAGAGCGAGGAGGGCCCGGGGAGAATGCGGATGCCGTGCCTCGCCCACACCGGGTTCCAGTTCTGGACGCCTTCGACATAGTGCCACATCCGGTCGCCGTTGATCAGGCGACCGCCCGCCGCCTCGGTGATGCCGAGCATCCGCCCGTCGACGTGCGCCGGCACGCCGGAGAGCATGAACTCCGGCGGCGTGCCGAGCCGCTCGGGCCAGTTCTTGCGCACGAGGTCGTGGTTGCCGCCGATGCCGCCGCTCGTGACTGCGACAGCCGGTGCCCGCAGCTCGAAGTCGCCGACGGCGTCGCGGTTGCTCGGTGCCCCGCGCAGAGCCGGATCGTCCGCGAGAACGGCACCGCGCACCCCGACGACGGTGCCGCCTTCGACGATCAGTTCGTCGACCCGGTGGCGGTGAAGGATGGTCACAAGACCCGAGTCGACCCCTTCGCGTACGCGACGGATGAACGGAGCAAGGACCCCGGGGCCCGTGCCCCAGGTGATGTGGAAGCGGGGCACCGAGTTGCCATGGCCGCCGGCGGTGTACCCGCCTCGCTCGGCCCAGCCGACGATCGGAAAGAAGCGCACGCCCTTCTCGTGCAGCCAGGCACGTTTCTCGCCCGCCGCGAAGTCGAGGTAGGCCTCGGCCCACTGACGCGGCCAGTGGTCTTCGTCACGGTCGAAGCCTGCGCTGCCGAACCAGTCCTGGCGCGCGAGGTCGAGTGAGTCGTGAACGCCGAGCCTGCGTTGCTCGGGGGAATCGACCAGGAACAGACCGCCGAACGACCACCATGCCTGCCCGCCGAAGGATGCGGCCGGCTCCTGCTCGAGGATGGTCACGCGTTTGCCGGCTTCGACGAGTTCGGCTGCTGCAACCATGCCGGCGAGTCCGGCTCCGACGATGATGGCGTGGGGTTCGGCGGGTTGGGTCATTCGGGTGTCTCCTTCGGCACTGGACTCCCATTGTGCAGTATCGCGAAGCCCTTCCGGCCCGACACAGGCCGCAGCAACGCCGTGTGCCCCTTCTTTCGGGGGTGCTACTCCTCGAAGGTGTTGACCATCGCGTGGGCCGCACGCTCCAGGTAGTCCCAGAGCGTCGCGTGCTGCAGTGGCGGAAGGTCGAGCGAGTCGACGGCCTCGCGCATGTGCGTCAGCCACCGGTCCCGCGCATCCGGGTTGACCTTGAACGGCATGTGGCGCATCCGCAGTCTCGGATGCCCGCGCTGTTCGCTGTAGGTGCCGGGGCCGCCCCAGTACTGCTCGAGGAACATCCTGAGGCGTTCCTGAGCAGGGCCAAGGTCTTCTTCGGGGTACATCGGCTTCAGCACCGGGTCGGCGGCGACCCCGCGATAGAAGGCGGCGACGAGTCGGTCGAACGTCTCGTGGCCGCCGACAAGGTCGTAGAACGTGCCCTCGACGCCCGGGCCGTTCTCACTGGACCGGAGTACGACCGGGCTTGGCGCCACGGGTGCCGCAGCTGCCGACGCGGTCTCGCTGGTCGGCTCGATGGGACCGAGGGGGATGGTCACGTCACTTCTCCGGGTTCACGGGAGGCCTGGCCTCGGTTCGAGGAAGCTTCACGGTCGGGTCGACCACGGGCATCGACCGCGGGTCCGGTGCGGCAGCCGAAGCGGTGGCAGGAGAAGCGGCGGCAGGAGAAGCGGACGAGTTCGACGAGGCGGCCTTGCGTGTCGCGCGCGCCTTGCGGCCCCTGGGCTGCGCCTCGACGACGCCGACCGGCTTGGTACGCGGCGGACGCGCACCGGTGACGCTCGCGGCACCGTCGAAGCCGCTCAGCACGATGGTGTTCAGTGACGGCAGCTTCACGCCCATCTCGTCGAGCGCCTCCTTGAGCCGGATCCGCAGCTCCCGTGACACGTCATCGCGAGCGGTCGTGCGGGTCTTGATGACGAGGCGGAGCACGAGGGCATCGTCCGAAATCGATTCGAGGCCCCAGATCTCCGGCTTCTCGAGGATGCGCGACCGCCATTTCGGGCTCGTAGCGAGCGCATTGGCCGTCTCGAGCATCTTCGCCTGGACCGACTCCACATCCGAGTCGTACGGCACCGCAAGGTCGATGACCACACGCGCCCAGCCTTGCGACATATTGCCGACACGCAGGATCTCGCCGTTGCGCACGAACCATAGCGTGCCGTTGACGTCCCGCACCTGCGTGACCCGGATGCCGACGGCCTCGACCACGCCGGTCGCCGACCCGAGGTCGACGATGTCGCCCACCCCCAGCTGGTCTTCCATCACCATGAAGAGCCCGTTGAGCACGTCTTTGACGATGTTCTGTGCGCCGAAACCGAGCCCCGCGCCCAGGGCGGCCGTGAGGAGCGCGAGGGAGCCGAGCGCGGTCGGGGCCGCCGTGTTGATCACGAGGATGACGGCGATGATGCCGACGGTGACATTGACGACGTTGCTCAGCACCGTGCCGATGGTGCGCGTTCGCTGCACCACCCTGACCGCAGCGAGGGGCGACGCGACCAGCGCCTGCGTGTCCTGCACGTTCTGCGTCTTCTTGACGCCGTTGACGATCTGCCGCACGACCCGCCGGATGATGACCCGGAGTATCCACGCCAGCACGAATGCTCCGAGGATGATGCCGGTGATCTGCGCGAGAACCCAGCCGGCGTCAGCCGCCCAGGTTCCGACGCTGGTCCAGAAACTTTCCTTGGTGATCAACATACGAGTGCAAGCTTATCGAGACTGCTCTGGGCGGCACCTGAGTCGTCAGCGTGCAAGGAGCCCGTTCTCATAGGCGAAGATCACCGCGTGCACCCGGTCGCGCAGGCCCAGTTTGGCCAGGACCCGTCCGACATGCGTTTTCACCGTCGACTCGGTGAGGTAGAACTTCTGGGCGATCTCTCCGTTCGACAGTCCTTCGCCGATCGCCTGGAGGATCTCCCGTTCGCGCGGCGTCAGCACGTCCGTCGGGTCCGCTCCCGCGCGGGATGTCCCACTTGCCGGAAGCCGATCGGAGAAGAGCTCGAGCATCGCACGGGTGACACGTCCGGACACAGCGGCATCGCCGGCCGCAACCGAGCGGATCGCCTGTGTCAGTTCGGCCGGGCGCACATCTTTCAGCAGGAATCCGCTCGCGCCGGCACGAAGGCCCCCGAAGGCGTACTCGTCGAGGTCGAACGTGGTCAGGATGATGACGCGGGCTGCCGGGTTGGCTGCGACGATCCGGCGCGTCGCCTCGATACCGTCGAGCCCCGGCATGCGCACGTCCATGAGGATCACGTCGGGCGCTGCCTCGACGGCGAGCCTGGTCGCACTCTCGCCTTCGCCGGCTTCGCCGACCACATGGAGATCGGGTTCGGCCTCGAGCACCATGCGGAAGCCGAGTCGCACGAGCGCCTGGTCGTCGACGATCAGCACGCGAATGGGGCGGCCGTCTTCGGCGGACGCGGTGTCGGTCATCGTCGTTCCTCTGTCGTCAGGGTGCGAAATTCGGCATGGAGCCGCCAGCCACCGGATGCGCGAGGGCCCGATTCGAGGGTGCCACCGTACAGGCCGACCCGCTCACGGATGCCGAGCAGTCCTCTGCCCGCCCCCTGCCCGGCAGGCGCATGGACCGTCGCGTCGTCCTCGACCGTCACGGTCACGATCTCGGGAGAGTAGCCGATCACCACCTCCACGGTCGAAGCGGCCGGTGCGTAGCGCAGCACGTTCGTCAGCGCTTCCTGCACGATGCGGTAGACGGTGAGCTGCTGGCCCGTGTCCTCGGGGGCGGTGCCGGTCGTGCGGAAGCGCACGGGCAGGCCGGCGGCACGGAACGTCTCCACCAGCGCGGCGAGGTCGTTCGCGCCGGGCTGGGGTTCGCGCGCCGCATCGGTGTCGTCGTCTTCGCTCAGCACGCCGAGCATCCGCCGCATGTCACCGAGGGCGGAGCGGCCGGTCTCCGCGACCTGGCGCATGGCGTCTGCCGACCGGTCCGGCGCGGTCGCCGTCAGGGCGGCGGAGCCGTCGGCCAGGGTGATCATCACGGTGAGGCTGTGCGAGACGATGTCGTGCATCTCGCGCGCGATCCGGGCGCGTTCGGCCGCTGTCGCGATCATGGCCTGCTGGTCGCGTTCGCGCGCGAGCTGTCCGGCCCGGTCGATGAGGGCCTGCAGGTAACGGCGCCGGTTGCCGATGTTGATAGCGATGACCACGACGAGCAGGGCGAGCACCACGACCTGGATGAACGCGTTGACCGGGGGAGCGGCGAGCGGGGCAACGTCGCTGTTGCCGTGAAGTGCCGCGAAGGTGACTCCCGCGAGGGCGGTGACCGCGCAGAGTACCCCGTAGGCGATCCAGCCCTCGCGGGTGGAGCGGTAGACCGCGACCGCGTACAGCCCGAAAAGGGAGGCGAGGAAGTCGAAGTCGCGTCCGACCAGGACCAGGGCGAACATCGATGCGAGGCCGATGCCGAGCACCACCCAAGGTCGGAAGCGGCGGAACAGCAGGACGACCGCGCAGAGCACCGCGAGGGCGAGCGGAACGACGACGCCGGCGACCGTCGTGGCTGCCCCACTCCGCTGCGCGAACGACGACCCGACGGCACCGAGAAGGTAGAACCCGGCGATGAGGGAGTCGACGAGCCAGGGGTGACGGGCCCAGAACTGCCGGATCACTCCGGGCGGTTTGGGCAGACGCAAGTCTCCCTCGGCGAGCGAAGCCGGCCCGCCGAGGGAGAGGTCGTGTTGCGTCATGCTCTGGACTTTACGCGTCCCGGCGCTTGAGGAGGATCGCACCCGCGGTCAGCGACACTGCGGCCCAGGCGGCGACGACGAGCATCTGCTGCCCGGTGTCGAGCGGGCTCGGGCCACCGAAGCTGCCGAGACCGAACGACGAGAGGCCGGCGTTCATCATCAGGTACGGAGCCCAGTCGTGCATCCACTGCAGTGGGGCGATCGTGAAGACGATCGGCAGCAGCAGGATGAGACCGAGCGCCGCGGCGATACCTCCCGCGCTCGCCCGCAGGATCGCTCCGAGCCCGAGGGCGAAGACCGAGACCATGGCGAGGTAGAGCGCGCCGCCGAGGATGGGCATGATCACGTCACCGTCGAACAGGGAGGCGTGGAAGCCCTTGGACGCGAGGATCGGCGAGGCGGCGAGGAATGCGAGAGTGGATGCGACGACACCGACGACGTATGACGAGACGAACAGCACGACGGCTTTCGCCCACAGTGCAGGCAACCGGCGGGGGACAGCCGTCAGGGTCGACCGGATCATCCCCGTCGAGTATTCGCCGCTGATCACCAGGACGCCGAGCACGGCGATCACGAGCTGGCCGAAGAATGTTCCGAAGAGCGACGCCTGGAGCACCCCCCTCACCTGGACGTCGGCCGGTACCGCGCCCGTCGCGGCGGGGATTCCGAGGCCCAGCAAAACCGCCAGGCCGACAGAGACGGCGATGACGATGGCGAAAGACCAGACGGTCGAGCGCAGGCTGCGGAGTTTGATCCACTCGGAGCGGAGCACACGCGGGAATGTGACCCGGCCGGTCGCTCCCGTGCGGTCATAGGTGAGTGTTGCAGTGGTCATCGGGAGACCTCCGTACGGTATTCGACGTCGTCCTGGGTAAGGGCGAGGTAGGCCTCTTCGAGCGAAGCGTTGACAGGGGTGAGCTCGTGGAGCACGATGCCGGCGTGGGCTGCGGCTTCGCCGACCTGTGCCGACGTGAGGCCGCCCACCTCGAGGAGCTGGGCTTCGATGCCGGTGACGGTGACGTCAGGGCCGGCGACCAGGTTGGCGAGCAGATCGGGCTGCGGTGTGCGCACGCGCACAGCGTTGCGGGTCGCGCCGGTCAGGATGTCCTGCACGGGGGCATCCGCCAGGATGCGACCGCGACCGAGAACGATGATGTGGTCGGCGGTCTGGGCCATTTCGCTCATCAGGTGAGACGAGAGGAAGACGGTGCGGCCCTCGCCGGCGAGCTGGCGGGCGAACTGGCGCACCCAGAGAACGCCTTCTGGGTCGAGGCCGTTGACCGGCTCGTCGAGGATGAGCGTGGCCGGGTCGCCGAGCATGGCCGCCGCGATGCCGAGTCGTTGGCCCATTCCGAGCGAGAAGCCGCCGACGCGCTTGTTCGCGACCGCTTCGAGTCCGGTCATGGCGATCACCTCGTGCACGCGGGTGCGGGCGATGCCGTGCGTGGCGGCCATGGCCAGCAGGTGGTTGTAGGCCGTGCGGCCGGTGTGGACCGCCTTCGCGTCGAGCAGCGCGCCCACCTCGTGGAGGGGCGCCCGGTGGTCGGCGTACCGCTTGCCGTTGACGAGGGCTGTTCCGTGGGTGGGCCGGTCGAGCCCGACGATCATGCGCATCGTGGTCGACTTGCCGGCGCCGTTCGGGCCGAGGAATCCGGTCACCTTGCCCGGCTGCACCGTGGCACTGATGTCGTTGACGGCGGTCTTGGCGCCGTACGTCTTGGTCAGTCGTTCGAGTTGGATCATGCTTGCGAGCCTAGGGACGGCTGCCTCGCACCGAATCGGCCGATGGGTCCTCTTAAACAGGGATGCGGTGGTACCGCAGTACCACCGCATCCCCGGTGCAGTCGTCTGTTACGAGGCGTCCTTGGCCTGGGCGGCGAGGGCACGCTCGACCCCGGCCAGATTCTCGACGACCAGGCGGCGCAGCGCGGCCGGCTCCGGGTTGGCGTCGAGCCAGGCACGCGTCGCATCACGCAGTTCGATGTTCGCCAGCGGCGCCGGGTACATGCCGGCCACCAGGTATTCGGCGATCTTGTAGCTACGTGAGGTCCAGATCCCCTGTAGGGCGTCGAAATACGGGCGGATGAACGCAGCGAGCACATTCTTGTCGGACGCACGCTGGAATCCGAGGCCGGTGAACCGCACGATCGTGTTCGGCAGCGCATCCGAGCCGAAGACCGAATCCCACGCGGCCTGCTTGCCCTCGAGGGTCGGGATCGAGGCGGCCGCCTGCGCCGCAGACTGCGCACCGTTTGCGGTGTTGTCCGCTGCGCGTGCCGCGTCGATCTCGGCCGTGCCGGCCTTGCCGCCCGCCGCGAGAGCGGTCAGCAGCTCCCACGCGAGGTCGGTGTCGACCTCGAGGCCGTCGAGCTTCGTCGATCCGTCGCGAAGTGCCGCGACGACGGCAAGCTGCTCGTCCGTCGACGCGAGGGCGGCGAAGAACTTCACGAACTGGAACTGGGCGTCACTTCCCGACTCCGCCTGCTCGGCGAGCGACCAGAGGGCTGACGCCGCCTCTTCGGTCGTGGCCTTCTGGCGCTCGGGCGCGACGTAGGCGCCGGCCGCGAGGGCGAGCTGGTTCAGCGTGGTGCGCAGGGTCGTCGACTCGGTCTCCGATGCGATGTTGCCGAGAACGAGGCGCACGTAGTCGCTCGCCTTCGTTTCCGCGTCGCGGGTCGCATCCCACACCGCACCCCAGACGAGCGACCGCGCCAGCGGGCTCGCGATCTTCGAGAGGTGCTCGATGGCGACGGCGAGAGAGTCCGCGTCGAGGCGGATCTTCGCGTAGGCCAGGTCGTCGTCGTTCGGGAGCACGAGGTCGGGTCGCGCGAGACCGACGAGCTCGGCGACATCGGTGCGTTCGCCGTCGACGTCGAGCTCGATGCGGTGTTCACGCACGAGCGCGCCGTCGACGAGGTTGTAGAACCCGATCGCAAGACGGTGCGGACGGATGGTGGGGTAGTCGGGCGCCGCGGACTGCAGCACCGAGAACGCGGTGATCACACCATCCGCATCGACCTCGAGCTCCGGACGGAGCGTGTTCACGCCTGCGGTCTCCAGCCACTTCTTCGACCAGTCGGTGAGGTCACGGCCGCTCTTCGCCTCGAGCTGCACCAGCAGGTCGCGCAGCTCGGTGTTGCCGTGCGCGTTCTCCTTGAAGTAGGCGCTCACCCCGGCGAGGAAGTCGTCCTGTCCGACCCAGGCCACCAGCTGCTTGAGCACCGAGGCGCCCTTGGCGTAGGTGATGCCGTCGAAGTTGACCTGCACGTCTTCGAGGTCGTTGATCGTGGCGACGATCGGGTGCGTCGACGGCAGCTGGTCCTGACGGTAGGCCCAGCTCTTCTCCATCGCCGCGAACGTGGTCCACGCCTCGTGCCACTCGGTGGCCTCGGCCGTCGCAAGGGTCGACGCGTATTCGGCGAACGACTCGTTCAGCCACAGGTCGTTCCACCACTTCATTGTGACGAGGTCGCCGAACCACATGTGGGCGAGCTCGTGCAGGATGGTGACGACACGGCGTTCCTTGATCGCGTCCGTGACCTTGGACCGGAAGACATACGTCTCGGTGAAGGTCACGGCGCCCGCGTTCTCCATGGCCCCGGCATTGAACTCGGGTACGAAAAGCTGGTCGTACTTCTCGAACGGGTACGCGTAGTCGAATTTCTCCTCGTAGAACGCGAAGCCTTCGCGGGTCTTCTCGAAGATGTAGTCGGCGTCGAGGAACTCGGCGAGGCTCTTGCGGGCGAAGACGCCGAGCGGGATGGTGCGGCCGTCACGGCTGGTCAGCTCGCTGCGCACCGCGTCGTACGGGCCGGCGATGAGCGCGGTGATGTACGAGGAGATGACCGGCGATGGGGCGAACGTCCACGTCTTCGTGCCTGCGTGCGCGGCGACCGGCTCCGGCGTCGGCGAGTTGCTGACGACCTGCCAGTGCTCGGGCGCGGTGACGGTGAACTGGAACGTGGCCTTCAGGTCGGGCTGTTCGAACACGGCGAACATGCGGCGGGAGTCCGGCACCTCGAACTGGCTGTACAGGTACACCTCGCCGTCGACCGGATCGACGAAGCGGTGCAGGCCTTCGCCCGTGTTGGTGTAGATCGCGTCGGCTACGACGGTGAGCTCGTTCTCGACCTGGAGGCCGTCGAGCTGGATGCGCACACCGTCACTGACGGTGGCCGGGTCGAGTTCGACGCCGTTGAGGGTGACCGAGTGCACCGCACGCGTGATGGCGTCGATGAAAGTGGAGGCGCCGTCGGCGGCGCCGAAGCGCACCGTCGTCGTGCTGCGGAACGTCTCCGGCCCCGTCGTCAGGTCGAGCGCGACCTCGTAGTTGTAGGTGCGGATGAGCGCAGCGCGCTCCTGGGCTTCGACACGGGTGAGGTTCTCTCCGGGCAACGCTGACTCCTTCGGTATGCGCTTGTGGCGGGTGGACGGGATCCAACACACCACCCTATGCGACGCGCAGACCAGCCAGGTCGACGTGGATACGCCGACGAACCCGATCGAACGGACTCAGGCTGCGGAGGGCGAACCGATCGGCTCACGCGCCATCGACTCGGCAGGCTGCCCGAGCGAGATGAAACGCTTGGACACGTCGATCGTCGACGTCAGCAGCGAGCGGAGCCGCTCATCCCGGTCGTCGACGAACGCGTGCGCGATCCCGTCGACGGCGCTGAGGACCAGCGCCTGGGTCTGACGTGGCGTCGTCGACTCCGGCAGCTTCGTCTGGTAGCGGCCGAGGAATTCGCGAGCCCAGGCTTCCGCGCTGGGTGCGGAATGCAGCGCCTCTGCGATCGGCGCCTCCGTTCCGCTCGGTGCGCCGCCCATCCGGGTCAGCACAGCGTCGCAGACGATCGCTCCGACCGCCAGTGAGTCCTGCCGGGCTTCCGAAGCGATCGGGAGTGCTGCCGACGCGACGTGCAAGGCGATGATGATCTCGAGTCGCGGATCGTTCGTCGTCAGGCCGATCACCGACGGGATCAGGGGTGCCAGGGTGTTGCGTGCCTT
The DNA here is from genome assembly GCF_049994905.1 of Leifsonia sp. McL0618. GTDB lineage: Bacteria > Actinomycetota > Actinomycetes > Actinomycetales > Microbacteriaceae > Diaminobutyricibacter. Next base: position 2,009,053 of record NZ_CP188258.1, read on the forward strand.
GTTGGAGATCGTGTCGTTCACCGCTCGGGCCAGGTTCGCGAGGCCCGGGTGGGTGCACGACGGATGGTCGCTCCAGCGTTCGCCCGCGAGGTACGAGGCGAACTCCATGAAGCACGCTCCCCGTCGGGGATTGCGGTGCTTGCCGGCGGAGAGGATGGGAACGAGGACTTCTGGATCCGACGATGAGAGCATCAGGCGCCTCCGCGCAATTAGACCGTTGTATTCGACTCTGCTCCTATTGGCCGAGAAGATCAATGGTCTCGTGCTGTCGCTCATAAACTGGTCGAATGCGCATCCACATCGCCACCGATCACGCCGGTCTCGACTTCAGCACGCACCTCAAGAATCACCTCACCGACGCCGGGCACGAAGTCATCGACCACGGCCCGGCCGAGTACGACCCGATCGACGACTATCCCGCGTTCTGCATCAACGCGGCGAAAGGGGTCATCGCCGACCAGCAGGCGGGCGTGCAGGCACTGGGTGTCGTGTTCGGCGGGTCGGGCAACGGAGAGCAGATCGCGGCCAACAAGGTGCAGGGAATCCGCGCGGCTCTCGTCTGGAACACCAGCACGGCCGAACTCGCCCGCCAGCACAACGACGCCAACGTCATCTCGATCGGTGCGCGCCAGCACACGATCGAAGAGGCGACCGGCTTCATCGACACGTTCATCGCCGAACCGTTCTCGTTCGAAGAGCGCCACGCGCGCCGCATCGCGCAACTCGCCGAGTTCGAGGCGACCGGCACCATCGCGGGCAAGCACGTCGACGCGTAAAGGAGCCTCCGATGCCTGAGGGTCACTCCGTCCACCGCATCGCCCGTCAGTTCGCCCAGAACTTCGTTGGACACCGCATCGCCGTGTCGTCTCCCCAGGGGCGCTTCGCCGAGGGGGCGTCGGTCATCGACGGCCATACGATGATCGACGCTAAAGCCGTCGGCAAGCAGATGTTCCTCGAGTTCGACAACGGGCTCTGGCTGCGTGTGCACCTCGGACTCTACGGGGCGTGGGACTTCGCGGGCGAGATCAGCATCGACCCGACGATCGCGTCAGCGAACGGCCGGATGGGCCAGACGAACCAACGGGGAACGGTGTTCGACAGCGCGGGCGAGAACTCGCTGCACAGCATCGGCGCTCCGCGGCGCACCCGGCTGCGGATGGCTGAGTCGGAGAAGCTCGGGGATGAGATCACCGAGTTCCCGCCGGAGCCGATCGGCCAGGTGCGGGTACGGCTGCTCACCGAAACGGCCGTAGCCGACCTGCGCGGACCGACTGCTTGTGAGGTTCTCGACCCGGCGCAGGTCGACGCCGTCATCGCCAAGCTCGGCCCTGATCCGCTCAACGACGACAGCGTCGAGGCCGAGAACCGGTTCATCGCCACGGTTCGCAAGAAGCCGACTGCGATCGCCCTGCTCCTGATGGACCAGGGCGTCGTGAGCGGCATCGGCAACGTCTACCGCGCAGAGCTGCTGTTCCGCGCGCGCCAGAACCCGCACACGCCGGGCAAGCTGGTCACCGAAGAAACTGCCCGTGCGCTCTGGCGCGACTGGGTTCACCTGTTGCGCATCGGCTTCGAGACCGGCCAGATGATGACGATGGACGACCTGGACGACGACGCGTTCCGAAAGGCGATGGCGTCGCGTGACGACCGGCACTGGGTCTACAAGCGCGAAGGACTTCCCTGCCGCGTGTGCGGAACGCACATTCTCATGGAAGAACTGGGTGGCCGGAAGCTTTATTGGTGCCCGGTCGACCAGAATTGACCCATGCGCCAGAATCCCAGCTTCGTCCTCGCCGACCCTCAAGAGATCGCGCGGGTGATCCGTGAGAACCCGTGGGCGACGATCGTCAGCAACACGTCCGACGGTCTCGTCGCATCCCACTATCCGGTGCTCATCGACGAGTCACGGGAGGAACTGTCCCTGGTGACGCATGTCGGGCGGCCCGACGAGCAGCTGCACGAGCTGGGGCAGCACGAGGTGCTCTTCGTCATCCAGGGCCCGCACGGCTATATCTCGCCGGGCTGGTACGACCCGAAGCCGGCTGTTCCGACCTGGAACTTCATCGTCGTGCACCTCAGCGGTGTGCCCGAGATCCTGAGCGACGAGGAGAACCTCGAAGTTCTGGCGTCGCTCGTCGACCACTTCGAAGACAGGATGCCCGAACCGCGCCGCATGAACGGCACGCCCGAGAACACCGAATACGCAGCCCGCATCTCCAGCGGCACGGTCGGAGTGCGCCTGACGCCGACGCGTATCGTCGCGAAGTCGAAGATGAGTCAGAACAAGCCGACTGAGACCGTCGACCGCATCATCACCGAGCTCGAAGGCGACGGCCCGTACTCGAGCGAGGCGCTCGCGGAGGAGATGCGCCGCGTGCGCGACCGCATGCGCCGATGACACTCGGTCTCCGCGGCGCACGAATTTCCGGCCATGACGGGCCGGTCGACCTCATCGTCGACGACGGCATGATCATGTCTGTCACGCCGGCCGGTCGCGCGCCCATGGGCGCAGTCGAACAGTTGTCGGTGGATGGCCGCTGGATCGTTCCCGGTCTCTGGGACAACCACGTCCACTTCACCCAGTGGGCGCGAACTTCTCGCCGCATCGACGTGTCGGCTGCCGGTTCGGCCGACCAAGCGGCGCGGCTCGTGTCCGCTGCCGCCGCCTCCCGACCCGGCGACGACGTTCTGGTCGGTTTCGGCTACCGGTCGGAGGGCTGGCCCGACGAGCCGTCGAAGGAGCTCCTCGATGACGCGGCCGGCTCCCGGCCTGTGATGCTGATCGCCGGCGACCTGCATGCGTGCTGGCTGAACTCTGCCGCCGCACTCCGCTTCGCGGCCGGGTCGCGCGAGGCGGTTCTTCGCGAGGACGACGCGTTCGCCGTGGTCGCAGCGCTCGAATCCATCGACGACTCGGACACCGACGCGGACGCCTGGGCCGACGAGGCCGCGAAGCGTGCGGCCGAGCGCGGCATCGTCGGCATCGTCGATCTCGAGATGGCGTGGAACCGCGACGTCTGGCTGCGACGGATCCGCGCCGGTCAGGACGCCCTGCGTGTCGAGTTCGGCATCTACGCCGCCGACCTCGGTCGCGCGATCGACCTCGGGTTGCGCACCGGCGAGGTCGTCGACGGCAGCTCCGGCCTCCTGACGGTGGGACCGTTCAAGATCATCACCGACGGCTCACTCAACACGCGCACGGCGTACTGCTTCGACCCCTATCCCGGCTCCGGTGGCAGCGCGCACCCGTACGGCATCCTGACAGTTCCCACCGACGAACTCGTCGCCCTGATGGCCCTCGCGGACGACGCCGGGATCGTGCCCGCCGTGCACGCCATCGGCGACCACGCCAACCACCTCGCTCTCGACGCGTTCGAGGAGGTCGGCTGCGCCGGGCGCATCGAACATGCACAATTGCTGGCGGCCGATGACCTGGCCCGGTTCGCCCGCCTGGGCGTCACGGCGAGCGTGCAGCCCGAGCACGCGATGGACGACCGGGACGTCGCCGACCGGCTGTGGGCGGGACGAACAGGTCGCGCGTTCCCGTTCGGGGCACTGCACAACGCCGGGGTGAAGCTCGCACTCGGATCGGATGCCCCGGTGGCGCCACTCGACCCGTGGGCGTCGATCGCGTCGGCCGTCGCGCGCACCAGGGGAGACCGGGAACCGTGGCACCCGGAGAACGCGGTGTCACGCGAGGTCGCGATCAGCGCATCCGTTCGAACGAGCGTCGCCGTCGGCGCGGTCGCCGACCTGGCGATCGTGGAACGCGATCCGCTCGCGTGCACCCTCGCCGAACTGCGACGGATGCCCGTGGCCGCGACCCTGCTCGGCGGCCGCTTCACCCACCGCGCCCTCGACTGACGCGCTGCCGGACTACCGCGTACTAGCCGGCCGAACGACCGGTGCTACTCGCTGATGTGCGCGAAGAGGAACCAGCGGTCCTTGTCGAGGCCGCGTGCGATCTCGATGGCGACATCCTGGCTGGTCTGGTCGAGCTCGTCGAGCTCAGCAACCGCAGTGTTCACCGACGCGAGCGCAGCGTCGAGCTGCGCGATCATCTCGGTGATCGTGTCGTTCGACTGGCGGAAGCCTGGGGTGAGCTCCTTCGTCGACGTCGTGGCGGCGACGGTGGACAGGCGTGCATCCACTGGAAGTCCCAGGGCGACGATGCGCTCGGCGGCCGTGTCGGCCCACCCCTGCGCGTGGGCGACGATCGTGTCGAGCAACTCGTGCACGCCGACGAAGTTCGCACCGCGGACATGCCAGTGCGCCTGCTTGCCATTGACGACGATCGCGGTCAGGTCGACCACCACGGGGCTCAGGAACTGCGCGACCCCGGCAGCGACGTCCGGGTTGGAAACACTCTGCGGAACGGTGACGGTCTCAGTCATGGGGTGTCCTTTCGCTTCGATCCACCACAACGCTACGCGGCGGGGAACATTCCGCAACCAAGCAGAGGCTGCACTAAGTCGCCCGTCCGCAGAGCGTGGGTTAACCCCCGGACCGATTCGGAGGCGAGCCCGGTTCGCACGGGCTCCCGATGTCGCGAGGCTGGACCCATGACCATCGAATCGCTCTCCACAGACCAGCCGTCTGACACTCTGGATGCTGTGAGCAGCACCCGACCGCAGCAACCGGCCCGCCTCGGTTACGGCGCGCTCTGGCGCGGAGTTCCCCGCGAGCTCGGGTTCCTCGTGCTGACCATGCCGATCGCCTACGTCGGGTTCAGCATCCTGAACGGCGTGCTGTGGGCCGGCGTCGCTACGCTCATCATCTACATCGGCGTGTTCCTCGTCTCCGGTTCCCTCTACATCGCGCGCGGCTTCGGCACGCTCGAACTCGTGCGCCTGCGGTGGGCCGGGCAACCGCAGATCGCCCGGCCCGACTGGAACCCGGGCGGCAAGCCGATCACCTTCTGGCGCGGCGTTTTCGGCCCATACGCGAATGGGCACTACTGGCTGTACCTGCTCCACGCCATGGTCATCAACCCGGTCATCAGCATGATCAGCTGGGTGTTCACGATCGTGTGGGTGTCGGCCGGGCTCGGGGGAGTCACCTACTGGTTCTGGGACCGCTTCATCCCGCAGGGCAACAGCGAGATCTACCTTTCCAAAGTCATCTACGAATTCATGGTCCCGGGCTCCACGGCGCCGTTCGACCCGATCGTCGGCGACAACATCATGGAGTTCGCGCTCGGCGCGATCCTTCTCGTCACGCTGCCGTTCATCACCCATGCGATGACGCTGATGCACCAGGTCGTCGCCCGGGGCGTGCTCGGCCAGTGGCGGTCGGAGGCGCTCCAGCGGGAGGTCGCAGACCTCTCTGCGTCACGGGGAGCCGCGGTCGTCGCAGAGGACCAGTCGTTGCGCCGGCTGGAACGCGACCTGCATGATGGGCCGCAGCAACGCCTCATCCGCCTGCAGATGGACCTGGCCGCCGCCGAACGCAAACTCGACAGCGACCCCGATGGCGCCCGAACGATCCTCGCCGAAGCCGGCCAGCAGGCGAAGGACACCCTCGAGGAGCTGCGGGCTTTGTCACGCGGCTTCGCGCCGCCGATCCTGCAGGACCGCGGGCTCGTCGCCGCCCTCGACTCCCTGGTCGCCCGGAGCGCCGTCACGGTCACCTTCGACAACGGGCTCGCCCCCGACCTGCGGCTGCCGCCGGAGATCGAACGCAGCGCCTACTTCATCGCCGCCGAGCTGCTGACGAACGTGTCCCGGCATTCGGGCGCGGCATCCGCCCGCCTGCAGGTGGCTGTTGCCGGCGAGCCGGACGGAAGCCGGCGACTCGAGGTGTGGGTCACCGACGACGGTAACGGGGGAGCGAAGCTCACGGCAGATCATGGACTCAGCGGACTCGACGAGCGTGCCAGAGGGCTGCGCGGTGACCTCGTGGTCGACAGTCCGGTGGGCGGTCCCACGCGTATCGGCGCGCGGATCCCGGTGACGGAAGACCCCGCGAACTGAGCCATATGCTGGGGGGATGCCAGCGCATCCCCCGGCACTGCGTGTCGTCGTCGCCGATGATTCCGTGCTGCTGCGTGAGGGACTCGTGCGGCTCTTCGACGAGGCAGGCTTCGAGACGGTCGGAGCCTTCGGCGATGCGGATGCCCTGCTCGCCTCGGTCGCGCGCCTCGCGCCGGACGTCGCGGTGCTCGACGTGCGCATGCCGCCCACGTTCCGGGATGAGGGCGTGCGCGCCGCGATCCGGCTGCGGTCCGAGCATCCCGCCATCGGTGTGCTCCTCCTCAGCCAGTACGTCGAAGGAACGTATGCGCAGGAGCTGCTTTCCGCCGGCGACGGAGGGATGGGCTACCTGCTGAAAGACCGCATCGCTTCGCTCGATGAGCTGCAGGATGCGATCACCCGTGTCGCCGACGGTGGAACGGTGCTCGATCCGCAGGTCGTTCGCGAACTGCTCGTGCGGCGCACCGACCCCCTGGTATCGCTCACGCCGCGCGAGACCGAGGTGCTCCAGCTGATGGCGGAAGGGCGCACCAACGCCGGGATCGCATCCCGGCTGGTCATCGGGGTCGGCGCGGTCGAGAAGAACGTGACGGCGATCTTCCAGAAACTCGGTCTTGAAGACTCCGGGAACGACCACCGTCGGGTGCTCGCAGTGCTTGCGTTCCTGCAGCGATGAGGCTGTCACCCGACGTGGGGTGAGACTAGTTGTAGTCCTCCCTTTTTGGCGCTACTGGCCCGGCGCTGGTCTCGTTACGCTCCACCTATGGGTCTCTTCTCCAGGCGTGCGCCGATGCCGACGACCGGCGATCCTGAAGACGACGAGCTGTTCGCGCTGATCGCCAAGAAGAGCGACATCACCGCGCCGCGGCACTGGGTGCACTACCTCTACTTCGCCGACGAGCGCGGTGCGCGTGCAGCGTGCGCCGCGGCGGTCGACCACGGATGGCTGCTCCAGCGCGTCGGGGCCGCCGCCGCCGGCGAAGAATGGATCGTGATCGCCGAACGCCGCGACGCCGTCGTCACGCCTGAGGCCATCCGCGACGCTCGCGCGTTCTTCGCCGGCCTTGCCGCGTCGATCCACGGCGGCGAGTACGACGGCTGGGAAGCCAGCCTCTGATCGGTCGCGGCCTTACAGCGGCGGCAGGGGGAAGTGTGTCAGCAGTTGGCGGCTGACGAGGCCGACCGTGTTCGCCAGGGTCTGCTCCGTTATCTGGGGAACCAGCGGGACGTCGCGCACCGCCCAGAGGGTCAGCGCCGATGCCCAGGCGGCATCCCGCGCCCTGTCCATCGAGAAGTTCGTCAGGATGTTCGCCAGCGGCGCCACCGGAGCGCCGTATTGCACGACCGTCTTGTCGAGGAACTCCTGTCGTATCGGCTGCACGAGTTCGGCGAGCACACCGTTGATGCGGTCGAAGTCGGCGTGGATCGATCCGGACTCCGGATCGCGGTTGCGCTGCTTGCAGGTGTCGACGACTGCGACGGCCAGGTCGTGGTTGATGTGGGCGTTCATCCCGGCCAGTGCGAACTGCAGTGGAAAGAGGTTCACCGACCGCGCCTCGACCAGCGGTGCCCATGCCCCGGCAACCGGCTTGCCCGCCGTGATCGCTTGCGGAACGTCAAGGAAGATGCCCGCGAAGACGACATCGAGCGCTGCCGTGAAAGCGGGGTCCTGGAAGGTGCCGTCCATGACCCGCTGGGCGACGAGCACGGTCACCTGACGGTAGACGTCGAGGAAGACCGCAATCCCGTCGGATGCTGCAAGCGGCGCGCGCACCGCATCCATGGTGCTGATCACGGCGTCGATCGCCGCCGATGTCGGCGGCGTCGTCACGCCTGCCCCCCGGGCTTCACGCACATGAGTGCATGCTGCCACGGATCCCCGGCCCGCATAAGGCCCGCACGGTCATCGAATCGTCATGCTGGACGGGGCACGGAAGCTGACGCTACGGTTTCCCTGTGTCCACCGAACCTGCGAAGCCCGAAAGCGCTCACCTCGTCGACCTCGTCGTCACGGTGCTGCTGATCCTCGGCTCGATCGGTCTTGCGATCGCGCTCTTCTTCGGTGTCTTCCTCTGGGACACGACCGGGTCGCATGCCTTCGGGTTCTTCCTGGGGGTCTTCGTACCGCCGGTGCTCACTGTGATCGGCGTGATCGGCGGGATCGTCGCGCTCCGTCGCCGGCGACTCGCGTTCATCTATCCGCTGGCCGGGATCGTGCTCAGCCTGATCGCCTGGTGGATTGCGGCTGCTCTCGCCACCTCGTAGGCGAGCCAACTACTGACTTGCGCGTCGCCCGGCACTGAGTTCTCTTCCCCGTCCCGTGGGCAGACCGCAGTCACAGACAAAACTCGCCAACATGGCACGAGAGCGGACGAGTCCCACCAAGCAAGGCATCTTGATTACCAGCGCGCTCTTGGCAGCCGTCATTCTCGCGGTATTCCCAATCGCTGGTCCGCTCGTCGGCTTGACTGACTCGCAGATCGTTTGGGTCGCCCCGGTCGCCGCGCTCACGGCTGCTTGTGGCAACGCCGTGACTCACCTATGGCAACTGCGCAATTCACCCAAGGATTTTCGCTAGAGCATCTTTTGGAGAGGATGACGGGAATCGAACCCGCGTAATCAGGTTGGAAGACGCTCCAGACCCAGCAACCGACGCACACCAGATCGCTTCGTAGCCCACCGGCATGAGCCGTCTTGCTCAGTGCTTTCCTGATTAGGCAACAGTTCAAGCCTCGTGACTCGGTTGGCGGTGGAGTGACCCGGAGTAACGCGAATGAGCACAGTCAAGGGCTTTTCCACTCGATTCGTAGGCTAAAGCCAGAGCGACCATACGCCAGCGATCGTGGAGACAAACAGACCGACGCCCGCCCAAATCAAGTTGTCGCGAGTGGAGTCGAGGGTCAGCCCCACGATGCGCTTGGACTCGTAAGCCGAGAGATAGACGAGGTTGTCGTAGGACGGCCGAATCAATCCCCGCTGGTCATACAACGTGTTGTACTTCTCTTGGATGGCGCCACTGTGCTCAACATCGCGTTCCTGCTCAGCCGTTCGCGCAGCCATGTCAGCCCGCTCATCTTCGGATAGCGCCTTCGAGTCGGAGATTCGCTGTTCCTCTGTCGACACCTGCTTCCTGACGCTCACGAATGCACCCAACAAATTTCCCGCCGTGAGGAGGAAGCCGACGACGATCAGTCCTGCCACAACCCAACGCCAGTCCATGTGCCGACGGTACCGGAATGGCACGGACCGACAGTGATGCCGCGCTCAGAAGGAACGGCAGGAGAAGACCGCGCGAGGCCGCCACCGGCTGAGGTGGGGCTTCTGGTCTGAAGGTCAGTCGACCGCCGCACTCATCACCAATGCGAAGGACGCATAGGCACAGGTCGGCGGCTGACTGTCGCGATGTTCGTGCGCAACGTTAGAGTTCGGCTATGGTCCAAAGCGCTCCGCCATACCCTGACGCGCCAACGACACAACTAACCCCCGTTGACTCCCTCCATGCGCCATCCATCCCATGCGGTCGGGTTGATGATCGCAAGGGGTTCCTCGTCCGTCTTGCCATCCGCGTAGTGGATCGTGGCGCGTGCGAAGGCGGAGGCAGAATCGTTCTGCTGCACGTCGACGGTCACGATTCCGCTTCGTGCGTCCGCTGCGTAACGGAACGCCCGCGGTGTCACGGTCGGGTCACCCGTCCAGTCGGGAGCGGGGATGGCCTTCTTCATCTCGCTCGGACTCTCGTCGGAAAGTGCTTGAAGGTAGCATCGGATCGCTCCTGCCTGCGCAGGGTTGGCTCCGGTGACGATCGCGGGATACCAGCACGACACCGGGCAGCTGTCGTCCGTGTCGCCGCTGAGGTTGCAGATCGGTGCCCAGATACCGTCGCCTGTCCAAACGTTGACCCAGACCAGAACAAAAATCGCGAGCCATACCTGAACGGATCGGCGCTGCCACAGCCTCTTTTGGGTATGCGGAAATGCGTCGTCGTTCGTCTGGGTCACTCTTCTGGTCGCCTGTTCTGTCGTTGGAGATGTTTGGACCGCAGAGGAACGCGCGACAATGCACCCAAGGCCAGCGTCGGCTAACCCTGGCCTTGGGTGCTCGCGATAAGCGCCATTACGAAGAAGACAGCCGGGATCAGAAAGACCACGATCCCCATTCCGATCGCGACGCCAGCCAGCGCTCTGCGCCGGGTCTTCAGTCCTAACGCGACAATCCCGGCGGTGACGCTAAGGAGTGGCAGAACGACCAGCCCATATTGGAACGGGTCGAAAACGCCCTCGGTCGCAATGGAGAGAAACGTCACGAACCCACTGACAACTGCCAACGCCGCCAGCGCAAGCGCCGAAACGGCAAGCCAGTTGGCAACCACCTCACGCTCCACGCGGCTTCGCGTTTGCAGGACTGGGAGGGAACTCGGAACCGTTTGCTCATCGTTCTTCACGGAGGTCAATCGTATTCGCGACTGGCGCTTCACTAAGGCCGCATCAAGGCCCCCAATCGAGGCGCAGATATACAGTCAATGCGCCCGGTTTTCGGTTGTCCGCTCGTCCACTTGAGGTGTGTCGGGCGGCCGGGCGGGTCCAAAATCCAGCAGGCGGGGCGTGCGCACGCACGACGTCAGCCGAACGCAAGACCGGGCGCTCGGCGAACCCAGGGAGCTGAGTCGGCGAGAGATTCCGGAATCGATTCCGAAGAGATGAGCTTTCGATCCAGCGAGTGAGAGAACGAGTCTTCGGTCTGTCGATCGTTCGACCTCGCGCGTGTACGTGAGTCGCCTTGTTGGATTAGATCTTCTCTCGGCTTCTCTCTTCTCTCTCCTCGCTTTCTCTCTTAACTTCTCTCTTAATATGAACGCAGTGAGTTGGCGCCTCTCTGCCCACGTAGCGCCTAGCTCTCTGCTCACCTAATGGGAAGCACTCTGTCTACTCAGTGGGTGGCTCGCCCGATCGGATCGCTGCCAGATGAGCAGGAGCAGCGCGAAGGCTTGGTCGGTCCCGGTTTGACCGGCCGGCGAACTCGCGGAAGGTCCGCTTCCCGGGATGCCGTGCGCTCTGCTCCTCGATCAGCCAATCGTTCCCGTCGGCCTTCGTGGCGAACGTGTGCGTGATCGTGTGCGCTAGGTTTTGAGACGATATCGGGAGGAAGTCGGAATGCCGCCTGTTGCTTGGCTCGTAGTCGCTGGCGTCCTGCTTGTGTGGGTTCTGTACTACGTTGCGATGCCATATGCACGACGATTCGACCGGCGTATGGCCGACAAGCGCGAGGCTGCAGGGAAGCCGCGATCAATTGTGCCGCCGTGGGTCATGTTCGTCGGGGCTGGCTTGATGATCGTCGTAGGCGTGCTGCTGATGAACACGCCAAGCTGAGCGCCGATACAAGTCGGCGAGCCGCTACTGAGCAGCGTCGATCGCTAGGTCGATCTCGATCTCGCGCCATGCCTCGGACATCTTGCGGAGCGAGTCGGCGTGACCGTAGAAACCGAGTGCCGAGATGTCCGAGCGCGTGGTCAGAGAACTGGATTTTCGGCATCCCCGGTTGGCTTAATGCGACGCAGTAGAAGGAAACAGCCGGTAAATCGGGCTTTTTGTGGAGGGGATGACGGGAATCGAACCCGCGTAATCAGTTTGGAAGACTGAGGCTCTACCATTGAGCTACATCCCCGCGCCGGCTCGGCCGGGCACCCGAACATCGTAGTACAGGTTCACTGGGCGCTCTGACCACCACGCTGCCGTGGGTCAGCGGGCTCCATGCCGGTGCAGTAGACTTGCGCGTGGTCTTTCGCCCCCGACGAGTTCGTTCGCGTCGCGGTAACGGACCGGCGGGTTGAGGTCGACGAACCCGGGGCGTAGCTCAGCTTGGCTAGAGCGCCCGCTTTGGGAGCGGGAGGTCGCAGGTTCGAATCCTGTCGCCCCGACCAACCTCATAACCTCCGCAAAGACCATCGTTCAACTATCAGGAGAACCCAACACGTGAAGACCACGGTCGAAAAGCTCAGCCCCACACGCGCGAAGCTCACCATCTCGGTGACGCCGGAGGAGTTGAAGCCCAGCATCACCCACGCCTACGGGCACATCGCCGAGCAGGTCAACATCCCCGGCTTCCGCAAGGGCAAGGTTCCGCCGGCCATCATCGACCAGCGGGTCGGCAAGGCCGCCGTTCTCGAGCACGCGGTCAACGAGGGCCTCGACGGCTTCTACCGCCAGGCCGTCGAAGAGAACGAGCTGCGCACCCTCGGTCGCCCCGAGGCCGACATCACCGAGTGGCCCAACGAGAAGGACTTCTCCGGCGACCTGCTGCTCACCATCGAGGTCGACGTGCGCCCCGAGCTCACGCTCCCCGACTACAACAACCTCAAGATCACGGTCGACGCGGCCGAGGTCAGCGTCGATGACGTGGAAGAGGAGCTCGACGGCCTGCGCAGCCGCTTCGGCACTCTCGTCACGGTAGACCGCCCGGCCAGGACCGGCGACTTCGCCCAGATCGACCTGGTTGCCACGATCGGCGACCAGGAGGTCGACACCGCCAACAGCATCTCGTACGAGATCGGCTCCGGCGAGCTCATCGAGGGCATCGACGAGGCACTCGACTCACTGAGCGCGGGGGAGACCACCACGTTCGAGGCTCCGCTGATGGGTGGAGACCACGAGGGCGAGAACGCCCAGATCACGGTAACCATTTCCGCTGTCAAGGAGCGCGAGCTTCCCGAGGCCGACGACGACTTCGCCCAGATCGCGAGCGAGTTCGACACGATCGGCGAGCTCCGCAGCAGCCTGCGCACGCAGGTCGAGCGTTCCAAGACCTTCGGTCAGGGCGCGGATGCACGCAACCAGCTCGTCGAGAAGCTCCTCGAGCTCGTCGAGGTGCCGATTCCAGCCAAGCTCGTCGAAGACGAGGTGCACCGTCACCTCGAGAGCGAGAACCGCCTCGAAGACGACGTGCACCGCGCCGAGGTCACCGAGTCGAGCGAGCGCACCTTCCGCACGCAGATCCTTCTCGACGAGATCGCCCAGGCCGAGAACGTCAAGGTCAGCCAGGACGAGCTGACGCAGTACCTCATCCAGGGTGCGGCGCAGTACGGCATGGAGCCGAACGAGTTCGTTCAGGTGCTCAGCGAGAACGGGCAGATTCCGTCGATGGTCGGTGAGGTCGCCCGCAACAAGGCCCTCGCGATCGTTCTCGGCCGTGCCGACGTGACCGACACCAACGGCAACAAGGTCGACCTGGCCGAGTTCACGGCCGTCGACAACGGTGACGAAGACAGCGAGAACATCTTCGAAGAGGTCGTCGAGACCGCCGACGCTGCCGAAGCGGAAGAAGCCGCTGAAGAAGAGGCCGCCGAGGCTGAGAAGCCGGCCAAGAAGTCGAAGAAGAAGTAGCAGTACACAAGCGTGAACGGGCCGGGCATCGAACGATGTCCGGCCCGTTCTGCATGAGCCGGCCGCTGTAGTTGTCAAAGACGGTCAGTGCAACCCAGTGGCACTAGCCATTCTTGACAAATAGACGACAAGACGGGACGCCAACGATGAACGACTGGGATGCGCGGGTCAACGCGGTATGGACGCAGGCGGGCGCTCTCGGCGAGGATGCCGTCGTCGAACGCATCGATGAGCTCGTCGCCGAACGACCGGTGGACGACCCCCGCGCCGCATTCGAGGCGGCGGGAGCCCGCGACTACGCGGGCCTCGAAGCGGATGCCGAACCCCTCTACCGCCGCGCCCTCGCTCTCGGGCTCACCTCCCCGCACCGGGCGCAGGCGGTCATCCAGCTGGCCAGCACCCTCCGCAACCTGGGCCGCGCCGACGAAAGCGTCACGCTGCTCCGCGACGAGCTGGCCCAGCGTCCCGACGACGAACTCGCTGACGCCGTGCGCGCCTTCCTCGCGCTCGCGCTCGTGAGCGGAGGGGATGCGGTGGCCGGCGCATCCGTCGCCCTCGGAGCGCTCGCGTCACATCTCCCGCTCTACCGCCGGGCCGTCGCGGCGTACGCGGCCGAACTCGTCACCGGGCCGGCCGGAGATGGGGCTCAGGGTTGAGAAAGACTGGAGCCGCGAAGCGGCCTGTGCTGTTCACTGCCCACCGCACTGTGCTTGTTGGTTCGGCGTGGGCAGATGGCCGGCGCGGCTATCTGCCCACGGCGAACAGCGCGGATTCCGCCGCGCCGCTCCTATAGATTCGATTCCGAAGCGACAACGAAATGGAGCGAGACATGGCCGAATCGGGCATGCAACCGAGTGTTTTTGACCGACTCTTGAAGGACCGCATCATCTGGCTCGGGTCGGAGGTGCGTGACGAGAACGCCAACGAGATCGCGGCGAAGCTGCTCCTGCTCGCGGCAGAGGACTCCAAGCGGGACATCTACCTGTACATCAACTCGCCCGGCGGATCGATCACCGCGGGCATGGCGATCTACGACACGATGCAGTTCGTACCGAACGACATCGTCACCGTGGGAATCGGCATGGCGGCGTCGATGGGGCAACTGCTGCTGACGGCGGGCAGCAAGGGCAAGCGATACATCACGCCGAATGCGCGTGTTCTCCTCCACCAGCCCCACGGTGGGTTCGGTGGAACCGCGAGCGACATCCAGACCCAGGCAGCGCTCATCCTCGACATGAAGAAGCGCCTCGCCGAGATCACCGCCGCCCAGACGGGCAAGTCGGTGGAGCAGATCAACGCCGACGGCGACCGCGACCGGTGGTTCACCGCCCAGGAGGCGCTTGAGTACGGCTTCGTCGACCACATCCGCGAGACCGCGACCGAAGTCGTCGGCGGCGGCGGCACGGCCGGCTCGGAATCCAAGTAGAGACCACCGGAAGGAATAGGAAAGACATGAACATCCCCACTTTCGGCGGACAAGCGTTCAACGGGATCCAGGCCCCGGGCTCGCGGTACATCCTGCCGAGCTTCGAGGAGCGCACAGCCTACGGCTACAAGCGCCAGGACCCGTACGCGAAGCTCTTCGAGGACCGCATCATCTTCCTCGGAGTGCAGGTCGACGACGCGTCAGCTGACGACATCATGGCCCAGCTGCTCGTGCTCGAAAGCCAGGATCCCGACCGCGACATCGTCATGTACATCAACTCGCCCGGTGGCTCGTTCACCGCGATGACGGCGATCTACGACACGATGCAGTACATCCGCCCGCACATCCAGACGGTCGTGCTCGGCCAGGCTGCATCTGCAGCAGCCGTGCTGACCGCAGCCGGAACGCCGGGCAAGCGACTCGCCCTGCCGAATGCGCGCATCCTCATCCACCAGCCTGCCGTCGGCGAAGCCGGCCAGGGCCAGGCGTCGGACATCGAGATCCAGGCGAACGAGATCATGCGCATGCGCACCTGGCTGGAGGAGACGCTCGCGCGCCACTCCAACCGTTCGCAGGACCAGGTCAACAAGGACATCGACCGCGACAAGATCCTGTCCGCCGAAGAGGCGCTCGAGTACGGTCTCATCGACCAGGTGCTGACCAGCCGTAAGAACCTGCCGGCACTCGTCAAGTAGAGTCTCCGGCATGACCGAACGGGGCGATCGTCTGGACGACGATCGCCCCGTTCGTCGCGTCAGGGCGTACCAGGATGCTCCGTGGGACCCCGACGTCTGGCCGGCGACGATCCCGGCCGTCGCCCAGGTGTTGCTCGAGGGGCTCGAACTCGCGAGCGGTGTGACATTCCTGGTCGGCGAGAACGGAAGCGGCAAGTCCACGCTCGTCGAGGGCATCGCGACTGCGTACGGGCTGCCGGCCGAGGGCGGCAGCAATCAGGGCTCCCACGTGACGCGTGCGTCGGAATCGCCCCTGGGCGAATGGCTGTTGGTCGAAAGGAGCCCAACAGCCGCGCGATGGGGCTTCTTTTTGCGCGCTGAGACGATGCACGGCTATTACACCTACCTCGAAGCGCTCGGTGGTCCGGATGCCGTGCTGCACTCGCTCAGTCACGGCGAGTCGTTCAATGAGCTGCTTCAGACGAAACTCAATCACCCGCAGTTCGTGGCCGGGCTCATCGTGCTCGACGAACCCGAAGCCGCCCTGTCCTTCGAGTCGACTCTGCGCTGGCTCGCCAATCTCAACGAGATGGTGAAGCGGGGAACACAGGTGCTCTGTGCGACCCATTCGCCGATTCTCGCCTCGCTGCCGGGTGCCCGCCTGCTGGAGACAGGAGAGTGGGGGATCCGTGAGAGCACGTGGGAAGACCTGGAGATCGTGCGGCACTGGAAGTTCTACCTCAGCGACCCGCAGCGGTATCTCCGGCACCTGCTGTGACGCGAATCGCTGACGGCGAACGCGCCGAAAGACCAATTGCGGCACGGGTGCCCATCTTTGTCGCAAGCACAGGCTAGGCTCGGAGAAAGTACCCAAGGAGGAGGGTGACGGATGGCTCGCATAGGGGAAAGCGCCGATCTGCTCAAGTGTTCCTTCTGTGGCAAGAGCCAGAAGCAGGTCCAGCAGCTCATCGCCGGTCCGGGCGTCTACATCTGCGACGAGTGCGTGGAACTCTGCAACGAGATCATCGAGGAGCGTCTCGCCGAGGCCGGCGAAGAAGCCAGCAGCGAGTTCGACCTTCCGAAGCCGAAAGAGATCTTCGGCTTCCTCGAGGAGTACGTGATCGGCCAGGAAGCCGCCAAGCGGGCACTGGCCGTCGCCGTCTACAACCACTACAAGAGGGTTCGTGCCCGGTCGACGATCACGTCCGCCGACACGATCGACGACATCGAGATCGCCAAGAGCAACATCCTCCTCATCGGCCCGACCGGTTGTGGCAAGACCTACCTCGCACAGACCCTCGCGAAGCGTCTCAACGTTCCGTTCGCGGTCGCCGATGCCACCGCGCTCACCGAGGCGGGCTACGTCGGCGAAGATGTCGAGAACATCCTGCTCAAGCTCATCCAGGCCGCGGACTACGACGTCAAGCGGGCTGAGACCGGCATCATCTACATCGACGAGGTCGACAAGATCGCCCGCAAGGCCGAGAACCCGTCGATCACGCGCGACGTCTCAGGTGAGGGCGTGCAGCAAGCGCTCCTCAAGATCCTCGAGGGCACAGTGGCTTCGGTCCCGCCGCAGGGCGGTCGCAAGCACCCGCATCAAGAATTCATCCAGATCGACACCACGAACGTCCTGTTCATCGTCGCCGGAGCGTTCGCGGGTCTCGAAGACATCATCTCCCAGCGCGCGGGCAAGAAGGGCATCGGCTTCGGCGCCCCGCTGCACAGCAAGGGTGACGACATGAACCTCTTCAGCGAGGTTCTTCCCGAAGACCTGCACAAGTTCGGTCTCATCCCCGAATTCATCGGCCGGCTCCCCGTCGTGACCACGGTGACGCCGCTCGACCAGAGCGCGCTGATGCAGATCCTCACCGAGCCGAAGAATGCTCTCGTGCGCCAGTACCAGCGCATGTTCGAACTCGACGGCGTCGAACTCGATTTCGAGCACTCGGCCCTCGAGGCGATCGCCGACCTCGCCGTGCTCCGCAAGACGGGAGCGCGCGGTCTTCGGGCGATCATGGAAGAGGTGCTGGGGCCGATCATGTTCGAGGTTCCCTCGAGCAGCGAAGTCGCCCGCGTCGTCGTCACCCGTGAAGCGGTGCTCGAGAACGCCGCACCGACGATTGTCCCTCACCGCCCCCGTCGCGAAGAGAAATCCGCCTGACCCTGAGAGTCACGCACTCGTCGGCGACGGCGAAGGCTTATCGGCAACAGGCGGTTCGGCCGCGGGAATCAGCATCAACGGTGCCCGCGAAACCATGAGCCAGGTCGGCAACACGATCAGGCACAGCAGCGGAAGCATTGCCGCCGAGCCTGTCACGGCAGCAGCGACGAAAAGCGCCACCCACCCGTCCCGGGCGATTGCAAGCGTCAGGCCGAGGATTCCGCACCCCACCGCCACAGCCAGCGGAACGGAAGGGACCACCGCATTCGCCAGGACGCCCACCGCCGAACCGATGAAAACCGCCGGGAAGATTCGCCCACCCCGGAAGCCCGCGGACGCGGCGACGACGAGAGCGACCACCTTGACAGCGACGATCCCGAGAAGCTGCCAACCCGAGAACTCGGCGCGACCCTGCACGAGCTCACTCATCTGCGCGAGCCCCTTGAACAGTGTGATCGGGCCGCCGATCGCACCGAGGACGCCGAGTACGGCGCCGCCAAGGGTGATGTACAGGACCGGATTTCCGATGCGGTGAAAGAACCGGTGCACGAGCGGGAACAGGAACACCGCGACCAGCCCGATGGCGGTCGCGACCACGCCGATGATCAGGCCGGAAAGCAGATCCACCGGCTGGATCGTGGTGTAGGCGGGCATCGGCACCAGGAAGGTCGGATGATCGAGCAGCGTCATCGTGATCGACCCCGCCCCTGCGGCCACCAACGGAAGGAAGAGCCGATCCCAGAGGGCACCACCGGTCTTCAGTGCCGCCACGATTCCCGTGAAGACGAGCGCCGCCGCCACCGGTGTGCCGAAGAGAGCGCCGATGGTTCCGGCCCCGGTGATCAGGATGATGAGGTTGCTGGGGATGCGCGGCCACAGTCGTGCCATCAGCGCGACCAGGAGCGCAGCGTTGATGGCGATGATCGGGTTCTCGGGGCCGAGGCTGACACCCCCGGCCAGGCCGAGAACGGTGACGACGATGAGCGAGGGGAGCACGCCCAGCCTCAGCGGCGGTGCCATGAGTTCGGTGGTCGCGGTGTCCGGGCCCCCATGACCCGGCACGAACCGGACGACCAGGCCGACAGCAAGACCCGTGAGCGTGAGCACGCCGAAGATCCACCACCCCGACGAACCGTCGATGCCGAGCGCCTTCGGCAGGTTCGTCCACACGCCGTCGTCGACGAGTGCGGAGACCTCGTCAAGGGCCCACAGAACGAGCGCGGACACCACGCCGATCAGGACCGCTGGGATCGCCAGCCTCACCAGCGTCCGAAGAGGGAGATCGGTATTCGATGCCGGTTGATCCGTCATGGTGCCCCATTCGTCGGTGTTACCCCTGTGGTGTGGCGGCTGGTCAGCTGTCGAGTCCGCGCCGTTTCAGGAGCGGCTCGATCACCGCATCCCGGCCCCGGAAATCCCGGTACGCCTCGAGCGGATCCTTCGAACCGCCGACCCCGAGAAGCCGCATACGGAAGCGGTCACCGTTGTCGCGTTTCAGTCCGCCGTTCTCCTTGAACCATTCGACCGTATCGGCGTCGAGCACCTCGCTCCAGATGTAGGAGTAGTACCCCGCGTCGTAGCCGCCCGAGAAGGTGTGCGCGAAGTAGGTGCTGGCATAACGTGTCGGGACGGCGGGGTTGTCGAGTCCGACGCGAGCGAGCGCATCAGCTTCGAACGCCGAGACGTCAGCGACGGAGGCGTCGGCCGTGATCGTGTGCCAGGCCTGGTCGAGGAGGGCGGCAGCAAGGTATTCACTCGTCTTGAAGCCTTCGTTGAACGACGACGAGGCATTCAGTTTGTCCACCAGCTCGTCGGGCATCCGCTCGCCGGTCTCGTGGTGGACGGCGTAATTCTCGAGGATCTCGGGCCAGAGCATCCACATTTCGTTCACCTGGCTCGGGAACTCGACGAAGTCGCGGAAGACGTTCGTGCCGGCGAACTTCGGGTAGGTGACGCGGGCGAACAGGCCGTGCAGGGCGTGACCGAACTCGTGGAAAAGGGTGTTGGTCTCGTCGTAGGTGAGAAGGGTGGGCTCACCGGCTGCCGGCTTCGGCACGTTCAGGTTGTTGACGACGACGGTCGGGTTGCCGAGCAGGGCGGACTGCGAGATGAGGGGATTCATCCATGCGCCGCCGCGCTTGGAGTCGCGGGTGTAGAGGTCGAGAATGTACAGGCCGAGGGGGGAGCCGTCTTCGTTCGTGACCTCGAAGACCCGCGCATCCGGGTGGTAGGCGACAAGGTCGGCGCGCTCGGCGAAGGTGATGCCGTACAGTCGCGTCGCTGCGTAGAACACGCCGTCGCGCAGCACGCGTTCGGCTTCGAAGTATGGCCGCATCGCAGCGACGTCCACGTTGTATTTCGCCTGTCGCACCTTCTCGGTATAGAAGGCCCAGTCCCAGCTCTTGAGGGCGTCACCGTCACCGATCTGCTGCTGAAGGTCCGCCTGTTCGGCGCGCGCGTTGCGCGCCGCCGCGGGGGCCAGGCGGCCCAGCATGTCGGCGACGGCCTGCGGGTTCTTGGCCGTCTCGTCGGCCGTCACATACGCTGCGTGGGTGTCGAAGCCCAGGAGGCGGGCACGCTCGGCCCGCAGTCTGGTGATCTCGAGCACCAGGTTGCGATTGTCATTGTCGCCACCGCGGATGCCGCGCGAACGCGACGCAGTCATGATGCGCTCACGAAGCCCCCGGCTCGTGAGCCCGGCAAGGAACGGATGCCCGGTCGGGAGCACGAGCGTGATGACGAATTTACCATCGAGCCCTCGTTCACGTGCGGCCTCCGCTGCTGCCGAGATCTCGCCTTCTGCGAGGCCGTCGAGTTCAGAGGCATCATCCACGACGACGGCGAGGTCGTTCGTGTCGGCGAGCAGGTTCTTCTCGAAGCGGGTCGTGAGGGTGGACAGTCGCTGGTTGTACTCTGTGAGTTTCTCTTTGTCCTCGTCGCTCAGACCGGCGCCGGCCAACGTGAACTCCGTGAAGTACCGGTGCACGAGGTAGGTCGACTCGTCGTCGAGGCCGAGCGTGTCGAGTTGATCGTGGAGCGCCTTGATCCGAGCGTAGAGCGCAGGGTCGAGCTTGATCGCGTCGTCATGGGCAGCGAAGAGGGGAGCGATCTCCTCTTCGAGCGCGTTCGTGGTGTCGTTGCTGTCGGAGGAGCTCTTGTTGTAGAAAGCCTCGGCTACGCGCTGGAGGATCTGGCCGCCCTTCTCGAGCGGAATCATCGTGTTCTCGAAGGTCGGCGGGTCCGACTGCGCGGTGACCGCCCTGACTTCGGCCAAGTGCTCCTCGAATCCCCGCTCGAATGCCGGACGGTAGTGCTCGTCACGGATCTCCGCGAACGGCGGTAACTGGTAGGGGAGGGTGCTCGGTGCGAAGAAAGGGTTGGTCGATTCTGCCATTGCCCCAGCCTAGGACCGCGGGCGATTGCGCTGTGCAAACCTTTCATTGCAAACTATCCATTGCAAATGAATGATTGCAAAGAAACACTTGCAAAGAAAGCTTTGCATCGCTAATCTGGAGCCATGAGCGATTCAGGCGAGAACCCGAAGCCGGCCGGCGGACGCTACCCGCCCCTCAGCATCGACGCGCTGCGTGCACTCGCGCATCCGCTCCGGGTCCAGATCATGAACGAGCTCTCCGATTTCGGACCGCTGACGGCGAGCGGCCTCGCGTCCCGCCTCGGGGAGTCGAGCGGAGCAACCAGCTACCACCTGCGCCAGCTGGCCAAACACAACATCATCCGCGAGGTCGAAGGCAAAGGCTCTGCCCGTGAACGATGGTGGGAGATCATGCCCGGCGGAGTCTCCATCGGGTCGCCCGAGACGTTCGAGACCAGGGCGGGCCGTGAGGCGACGGAACTCATCTCGCGCGAATGGCAGCTCAACAACGAACGGCGGCTGTCGGCGTTCATGCGCTATGGTCTCGACACGTTCGGGATGCACTGGGTGGAGTCCTCGCTGCTGTCAACCGCCCACCTCAAGCTCACCCCCGAACAGCTCAAGGCGTTCGGCGAGGAATACCAGCAGATTCTGGCGGCACTAACCGCGAAGTACAGAGAACAGGAGACGCCCGGCGCCCGCCGTACGCAGATCCAGTTCAACGCCTTCCCGCTGATCGACGAAGCGAGTGACGACGCATGAGCGCTCCTACCGTTCTGGACAAGCCGCGGCGCGCTCCGCTCAGCGCGGGGTTCAACCGGCTCTGGAGTGCCGCCATCGCGAGCAACCTGGCCGACGGACTCGGGCGCACGGCCGTTCCGCTGATCGCGACGACCCTGACGCGCGATCCTGCACTCATCGCGGGGCTCACCGCCGTCACCTACCTTCCGTGGCTGATCTTCGGTATCCCTGCCGGAATGCTTCTCGACCGCGTCGACCGGCGCATCGCGATGGCGGTAGCCAACACCCTCCGGTTCGCTGTCGCCGCTCTGCTGTCCGGCCTGATCGCGACCGACCAGCTCACCATCTGGTGGCTGTACGCGTGCGTACTGCTGTTCGGGATGGGCGAGACCGTCTTCGACAATGCCACGACCACCGTGGTGCCGAGCCTCGTCACGCGCGACCAGCTCGATCGGGCGAACGGCCGCATGCAGTCGGCTGAGATCGTCGTGCAGAACTTCATCGCGACGCCGATCGCAGGCTTTCTCTTCGCCGTCGCGATCGGCCTTCCGATCTGGCTGACGGGCAGCGGCTTCCTCATCGCAGGCCTCCTCGCCCTGGCTATCCCTGCGGCTGCCGCGCGTGGTTTCGCGTCCGGCCGTGCGGAAGACAGCGAAGGTAAGGCGCTGAGGCCGAGCTTCGGCGCCGTCGTCTCGTTCCTTATCCACCAGCGTTTCCTCCGGAACATGATCGTCGTCACCTCTATTACGGCGTCGGCCCTTGCGTTCGCACAGGGGAGCGTCGTGCTGCTCCTGCTGCAGACCTTCTCCGTGCCGGCGGCCGCGATCGGCGTCGTGACGGCTGCGGTAGGCGTGGGTGCACTTATCGGCGCGCTCACCTCGAGCATCTTCGTGAGCCGGTTCGGGCGGGGTCGCGTGATGTTCACCGCAGTCCTCGTCGGTGGAGTCGGCCTGCTCGGGGTGGGTCTGACCGCCAATCTCTTCGTGGCGATCGGCGCCTATGCGATCGGAGCATTCGGTGTCGCCGTCTGGAACGTGCCGTGGGGGGCCCTGCGCCAGGCCATTGTGCCGTCCGACATGCTCGGTCGCGCGATGGGAATCATCAGGACGATCGGCTGGGGACTCACGCCGATCGCCACGATCCTGGGCGGCTTCGTCGCCCGGATCGACCTCAGGCTTCCGTTCGTGATCGGCGGCGGGGTCGTCGTCGTGCTCGCGCTCATCGCGTCCCGACTCCTGTTGTCTGCCGGTACCCAGGTACCGCAACACGTGAACGAAACGGAAGGGGACGCATCATGACCGTCATCCCGTACTCCAGGACCACACACCACCGGTCGACCACTCCGACCCGGGTCGACCGTGCACTGATCAGTGCCGGGACCGCCATCGCAGCATGGGGCGCCCACAGGGCCGCACGCCGCGCCATCGCCGGCTACGCCGACCAGACGGCCGTGTTCGAGGGCCTCCGTGAGAGGGCGGCACGCGACCTGCCGATGCTGCCCCGCTAGAGCTCAGTCTTCGTCGAACTCGTCGGGTTCGTGGTCGACAGGCTGGGTGATCGTTGCAGAATCCTCGGTCGCGTTGTAGCGGATCACCGTGCCGTCATCGAGCTCGACGACCGGCCTGCCTTCGAGCCAGGTCAGCGTCCAGCGCCACGTGACCGTGTCGACATCAAGCGCGACCAGCTCTTCTTCAACCGTGGAAACGGCGTAGGCGACCACTTCAGGAAGCGACTCCGGAGCGTCTCCGCCGACCGGCCAGCGCGTGCCGAGTTGCATGGCTACAGCGCGATCTCGTAGGTCACCCACGGTGTGCGGGTGCCCAGCTCCTCATAGAGGCGGATGGCCGTCTCGTTGTCGGGCGCGGTGATCCACTGCACGACGCCGAGCTTGCGCTCCTGGGCGATTCCGCGCACGGCCTCGATGAGCGCCTTGCCTGCTCCGTGGCCCCGCGACGGCTCATCGACATAGAGGTCGTCGAGGAACAGGCCGCGATCGGTCTCGAGCGGCCGGGCGAACTCCCTGAAATGTACGAGTCCGACCAGCTGGTTCTCTTCGCCGGCCTCGTCGTCGACCGCGACCAGCGCGTTCTCCTCATGCCCGGGGTCGATCAGCCAGCTCCAGACGAGGAGTGCCTTCTCATCCGTGAGAGCGGTCTCGTAGAACGCGGCATACTTCTCGTACAGGCCGAGCCAAGCGAAGAAATCGCCGTCCGCGGCCGGTCGAACCGTTATCGACATTGGTGCCTCCTGTCGCCAAACCCCGCAGGCTGAGAGTCATTACTGCTCCCGACCCTATCGCGCACGCGCGCCCACGGTCGATGTTTGAGACGGTGAGGTTTCACCGTCGGTCACGGTACGAGGTCGTAGGTGACCCAATCCGTCTTTTGCGCGACGCGATCGTACACCCGCTGTGCAGCGTCGTTGTCGGCCGCGGTGATCCATCGCACGACGGACAGTCCCTCGTCTCGGGCGCGCACCTTGAGCGACTCGAGAATGGCCGTGGCCGCGCCCTCGCCGCGCGCATCCGGAGTGACGAACAGGTCGTCGAGGAAGAGCCCGCGGCTGCCGGCGAGCGGCCTGGCGAACACGCGCACGTGGGCGAGCCCGATCGGGTCGCCTGCGTCGTTCAGTGCGAAATAGGCCTCGAGCTCGTGTGTGGGATCGGTCAGCCAGCTCCACACCAGCACGGCCTTCTCGTCGGTCAGCGGCGTTTCGTAGAACTCGCCGTATCCGCTGTACAGGTCAAGCCAGGTGAAGAACTCACCGTCGTCGACGCGACGAACGGTCGTTGTCATCGGGACTCCTCGGTCTGGGGGACGGGCGCAAGCAGGATATCGGTCACCACCAGCGCATCATCGGATTCGAGCCGCAGGTCGGCGATTCGCCCCACCGCTTTCAGGTCGTCGGCGGCGAGACGGAGCGCTGCGATCGCGTCGTCGGGGCCTGCAACGACGGCGAGGTCGACGAGTGTCTTCTGCGACGCTTTCGCGTCGGTCTTCGCCCGGCGGATGCCCGTCAGGGCCTGGCTGGCGAACGACAGAACCGCGGACACATCGTCCCAGTCGCCGGTCAGCTCGGATGCCGTCGGCCAGGCCGCGTGGTGCACCGAACCTTCGTTGAACCACGACCAGGACTCCTCTGTCGCGAAGGGCACGACAGGGGCGAACAGGCGGAGCAGGGTCGCGAGGGCGGTACGGAGGGCGACGACGGCAGAGACCTGCCCGGGGCCGGCTTCCGAGTACGCGCGCTCCTTGACCAGCTCGAGGTAGTCGTCGCAGAACGCCCAGAAGAAGGTCTCGGCCTGCTCGAGCGCCCGTGCGTGGTCGTACCCGTCGAGGGCATCCGTCGCCTCGGCCACAACGGTCGCGAGCTGCTGCAGCATGCTGCGGTCGAGCGGCTGGGTCACGAGGTCCAGGTGCGCGGATGCAGGTGCCTCGAAGCCGAGGATGAACTTGGCCGCATTCAGGATCTTGATCGCAAGGCGGCGACCGATCTTGATCTGGGTCGGGTTCTGGGGATCGAAGGCCGCGTCGGTTCCCAGGCGGCTCGATGCAGCCCAGTAGCGCACCGCATCCGAACCGTGCTGTTCGAGGATGTCGACCGGCGTCACGACGTTGCCCTTCGACTTCGACATCTTCTTGCGGTCGGGGTCGACGATGAAGCCGGAGATCGCCGCGTGCGCCCACGGAGCGACCCCGTGTTCGAGCTGCGATCGGAGCACGGTCGAGAACAGCCAGGTGCGGATGATGTCCTGCGCCTGCGGTCGCAGGTCGAACGGGTAGACGGCCCGGAAGAGCTCGTCGTCGCGCATCCACCCGCCGGCCAGCTGCGGGGTGAGGGACGACGTCATCCAGGTGTCCATGACGTCGTGCTCGCCGATGAAACCGCCGGGCTGGTTGCGCTGGGTCTCGTCGAAGCCCGGGGCGGCATCCGACGACGGATCGACGGGAAGGCTCTCCACCGATGGGAGGATCGGCTGGTCGAACACCGGGTTGCCGTCCGCATCGAGGGGATACCAGATCGGGATGGGCACACCGAAGAAGCGCTGGCGCGAAATGAGCCAGTCGCCGGAGAGGCCGCCCACCCAGTTCTCGTAGCGCACGCGCATGAAGTCGGGATGCCAGTCGAGGCCCCGCCCGAGTTCGATCAGCCGGGCTCGCAGCTCCTCGTCGCGCGCACCGTTCTTCACGTACCACTGGCGGGTCGAGACGATCTCGAGCGGCTTGTCGCCCTTCTCGAAGAACTTGACGGGGTGCGTGATCTGGCGTGGGTCGCCGATGAGGTCCCCGGACTCGTTCAGGAGTTCGACGACGGCCTGCTTGGCCGAGAAGATCGTCTTGCCGGCCAGCTCGGCGTACGCCGCCCTGCCCGCGTCGGTGGTGATCGCATACGGAGCTTCGGAGACGATGCGGCCGTCGAAACCGATGATCGCGCGGTTCGGAAGGTCGAGTTCGCGCCACCACACCACATCCGTGATGTCGCCGAAGGTGCAGATCATGGCGATGCCGGTGCCCTTGTCGGGCTGAGCGAGATGATGGGCGAGCACGGGGACCTCGACGCCGAACACCGGGGTGGTGACGGTGGTGCCGAACATGGCCTGGTAGCGCTCGTCATCGGGATGCGCGACCAGGGCCACACACGCCGGGAGCAGTTCGGGCCGGGTGGTCTCGATGAACACCGGGCCGTCTGCTCCGTGGAAGGAGACGCGGTGGTAGGTGCCGGGCTGCTCCCGGTCTTCGAGCTCGGCCTGGGCGACCGCCGTGCGGAACGTCACATCCCAGAGGGTCGGCGCCATCGCCTGGTAGGCCTCACCGCGCTCGATGTTGCGCAGGAAGGCGAGCTGCGAGGTGTGGAGCGCCTCGGTCCCGATGGTGCGGTAGGTCTGCGACCAGTCGACCGACAGGCCCAGGGAGCGCCAGAGCGCCTCGAATTGCTTCTCGTCCTCGACGGTGAGCCGCTCGCAGAGCTCGATGAAGTTGCGGCGGGAGACCGGCAGCTGGTCGGCCGCCTTGGAGCTCTTGTTGTCGCCGCCCTCGAACGGCGGGGTGAAGGCCGGGTCGTAGGGGAGAGACGGGTCGCAGCGGACTCCGTAGTAGTTCTGCACGCGGCGTTCGGTCGGCAGGCCGTTGTCGTCCCAGCCCATCGGGTAGAAGACGTGCTGGCCGCGCATGCGGTGATAGCGGGCGACGATGTCGGTGTGCGTGTAGCTGAACACGTGGCCGATATGCAGCGAGCCCGACGCGGTCGGCGGCGGGGTGTCGATGGAGTAGATGCACTCACGGTCGGTCGCGGCGAGGGCGTTCGCGCGGTCGAAGAGGTATGCACCGTCGGACTGCCAGCGGCCGCCCCACTTCGCTTCGAGCCCCTCGAGGGCGGGCTTGTCTGGCACAGGATTGACGGCGCTCATGGTTCTCCGAATCGATATATGCGGCACCGTGTCAATGGAGGGGTGCCTGAGTGTGCGGTGTTCCAAGGCTACCGGACACACGGAGCCTCGTACCGAACGTGCCCGTTCCGGACGACGGTGCGCTGCGAGGCAGGCACGCTCGCCCGGAACGGGCACGCTGGTGATCGGTCGGGCTACGCGTTCGCCGGAGCGGCCTCCGCGGGCGCGGGGAGCGGCAGCTCGTCGATGATCGGCTTGCGCCGGACCGCGAAGCCTGCAGACACCAGGGTGATCACCGACATGATCGCCAGGATGATGCCGGGGTGCCACCACGCGTTACCGGTGGCGTGACCGAGGGTGAGGGTGACCGCCGGGATGAACGCGGTCAGCAGTGCGGCGATGCTGTACGCCACGGAGAGCGCGCTGTAGCGGTTCCTGCTCGGGAAGAGGTCGGACATCAGGCCGCCGAGACCGGCCCAGGACAGGGTCGGCAGGATGCCGCCGATGATCATCGTTCCGACCAGGATCGGGAACGTCGCGAACTGCAGGAACCAGTACATCGGGAAAGTGATGAGGAGGGTGCCGACGGCCCCGATCGCCACCACGCGTGCAGAGCCGATACGGTTCGCCCACACCCCGAAGAGCGGAATGGTGACCAGCTGCAGCAAGCCGCCGATCGTCGTGGCGATCAGGAGGTCGTTGAAACTGAAACCGAGTGTGCTCGTGCCGTAGTTGACCATGTAGGTGTTCATCAGTGAGTACGACCCGATCCCGAGCACGGCCGCGCCGATCGCGATGATGAACGGCACGGGCGAGTTGCGGAGTACATCGGCGAGCGGGAAACGGTCACGGCTGTTCGTCGCGACGAGCTGCTTGAAGACCGGCGTCTCGTCGATCGACCAGCGCAGGTACAGCGACACGAGCAGGAGCGGGATCGCGGTGAGGAACGGGATGCGCCAGCCCCACTCTGCGATCTGCGCCTGGGTGAGCATGAGGGGGAGTGCGATGAAGACGAGCGCGCTCAGGATGGAGCCGACCGGCGATCCGAGCTGCGGCAGCGACGCGTAGAACCCGCGGCGCTTCGGATTCGCGTACTCGGTCGCGAGCAGGATCGATCCGCCCCACTCGCCGCCGAGTGACAGCCCCTGGATCAGCCGGAGAAGGACGAGGGCGATCGCGCCGAACCAGCCGGCGACGGCGTAGGTCGGCAGGAGCCCGACGAGGCCGGTGCTCACGCCCATGATGCTGATCGTGATCAGCAGCGTCGCGCGGCGTCCGATGCGGTCGCCGAGGTGGCCGAAGACGATGGCCCCGAGCGGGCGGATGACGAACCCGGCCGCGATCGTCAGGAACGCGGCGAGTACTTCGCCGAACGTGCCGAGCGGCGCGAAGAAGAGTGGGCCGACGAAGAAAGCGCTGAAGTACGCGAAGAGGTAGAAGTCATACGATTCGAGCGAAGTGCCCACGAACGACGCGATGGTCACGCGTCGTGCGGTGCCGGGGGTGATCCCTGGACGATCGGTCTCGCTGAACGTCAGGGTGTCGGATGAACTCACGAACGGTCCTTGTCTCTTGTCGCTTGTGGCGGTCTTAGTATTTGGATCGGGTCCAATAATAGGCATGAGGGGTAACGCATGAGCGCAGCGGACAATTCCCGTGCCCCGCGCAACGGCTCCGGCCGGCCGAGGGCGTCATCCCGTGCCATGCTCGCCGAGGCCGCGGCCGAGCTCTTTCTCGAGCAGACCTATGCGGGAACGACGATCGACCAGATCGCGCAGCGGGCCGGCGTGAGCAGGAACACCTTCTTCAACTATTTCCCGGCGAAGAGCGACGTGCTCTGGTACGAAGTCGACGACGCGCTCCGCCAGTTCGGCGACATCCTCTTATCGGTGCCCGACGAGGTGCCGGTGATGACTGCCGTGCGCAGCGCGATCCTCTCGCTCGCCGGAGACTTCAGTCCGTCACGGGTGCCGATCGCACTCACCCAGTTCGACCTGATGGGCACGAGCGCCGAACTCGAATCGTCGGCGCTTTCGCGGTTCCTCGCTGTGGTGCGCCAGCTCAGCGTCGACATCGGACGCCGGCTGGGCACGCAACCCGGCACGCTGGAACCGCAGGCGATCGCCACGGCGGTGATCGGGGCGGCCGTCGCGGCGGCGGGGGTGTGGGCGCGTGCCGGGGTCCATCGGGGTGCCCTGACACCCTATGTCGCCGACGCGGTCACGCCCGTCTGCTCCGGCTATCAGGCCATGCTCGATCGTCAGGCGGCGACCCGCTAGAATCGAAGGCACAGACGTCGACCCGGCCATCACCGGTGAGTCTTCGGAAGAACGGCGCAGCAGCACGC
The DNA here is from genome assembly GCF_049994905.1 of Leifsonia sp. McL0618. Classification (GTDB taxonomy): domain Bacteria; phylum Actinomycetota; class Actinomycetes; order Actinomycetales; family Microbacteriaceae; genus Diaminobutyricibacter. Next base: position 2,038,512 of record NZ_CP188258.1, read on the forward strand.
GCCCAGTAGAACCGAACGGGGCTGGCCCGTCACAGCCAAGGAACAAGCGGTCGCGCTACGCCGAAGGGGGCATTGCGCGGCAAGCGGGGTGGTACCGCGACACGCGCCTCGAGCGCCTGGCGTCCTCGTGCAGACACAGAACCTGCCAGGAGAGAAATGCCGTACCCCAAGTCGAACCCCGGCGACGAGCAGCCGGAAGCGCGCGGCGTCACGCCGTCGCCGAACTTCCCCGAGATCGAGACGGACGTCCTCGAATTCTGGAAGAAGGACGGCACCTTCCGCGCATCCATCGACAACCGCGCCGATGCGCCGGAGTGGGTCTTCTACGACGGCCCACCCTTCGCCAACGGACTCCCGCACTACGGCCACCTGCTCACCGGGTACGCGAAAGACGTGTTCCCTCGGTTCGAGACCATGCGCGGGCGCAAGGTCGAGCGTCGCTTCGGCTGGGACACCCACGGGCTGCCCGCCGAACTCGAGGCGGAGCGGCAACTCGGCATCACCGACAAGAGCCAGATCGAAGAGATGGGCATCGCCGTCTTCAACCAGGCCGCGCGGGACTCGGTACTGCGTTACACCCGCGAATGGCGCGAGTACGTGACCCGGCAGGCACGGTGGGTCGACTTCGACAACGACTACAAGACGCTCGACGTCAACTACATGGAGTCGGTCATCTGGGCGTTCAAGCAGCTGCACGACAAGGGGCTCGCCTATGAGGGCTACCGGGTGCTGCCCTACTGCTGGCGCGACCAGACCCCGCTGTCGAACCACGAACTGCGTATGGACGACGACGTCTACAAGATGCGGCAGGATCAGACCGTCACTGTGACCTTCCCGCTCGTCGGCGAGAAGGCGGAGGCGATGGGCCTGACCGCCGTGCGCGCGCTCGCCTGGACGACGACGCCGTGGACGCTGCCGACGAACCTCGCGCTGGTGGTCGGTCCGGACATCCAGTACGCCGTCGTGCCTGCGGGGCCGAACGGCGCTGCAGACGGCACCGGCAACCCCGAGCACGAGGATTTCGGGGCGGAGTACCTCCTCGCCGTCGACCTCGTCGGCAACTACGCCAAGGACCTCGGATACGCTTCGGCCGCCGACGCCCTCGCAGCGGTGACCCGCCGCATCCGGGGTTCTGAACTCGAAGGCGTGCACTACGACCGTCTGTGGGACTACTACGCGGACGAAGCGACGTACGGCACGCAAAACGCGTGGCAGATACTCGTCGACGACTATGTGACCACCGAAGACGGCACCGGCATCGTGCACCAGGCCCCGGCCTACGGCGAAGACGACCAGCGCGTCTGCGAGGCGGCGGGCATCCCCGTCATCATCTCCGTCGACGACGGAGCGCGATTCCTGCCGGTCGTCGAAGATGTTGCCGGCCTCCAGGTGTTCGAAGCGAACAAGCCACTCACCAAGCTGCTCCGCGAAGGCGGCCGCCTGCTGCGCCAGGCGAGCTACGAGCACTCCTACCCGCACTGCTGGCGGTGCCGCAACCCGCTCATCTACAAGGCCGTGTCCAGTTGGTTCGTGCGCGTCTCCGACATCCGCGACCGTATGGGCGAGCTCAACCAGGAGATCACCTGGGTTCCCGAGAACGTCAAAGACGGCCAGTTCGGCAAGTGGGTGGGCAATGCCCGCGACTGGTCGATCTCCCGCAACCGGTACTGGGGTTCGCCCATCCCGGTGTGGAAGAGCGACGACCCCGCCTACCCGCGCGTCGACGTCTACGGTTCGCTGGCCGAGATCGAGGCCGACTTCGGCAGGCTGCCCGTCGGAACGGACGGCCAGCCCGACCTCCATCGCCCGTACATCGACGAGTTGACCCGGCCCAACCCCGACGACCCGACGGGCCGCTCGACGATGCGCCGCATCCCCGACGTGCTCGACGTCTGGTTCGACTCCGGGTCGATGCCGTTCGCCCAGGCGCACTACCCGTTCGAGAACCACGACTGGTTCGACTCGCACAACCCGGCAGACTTCATCGTCGAGTACATCGGGCAGACGCGTGGCTGGTTCTACCTGCTGCACGTGCTCTCCACCGCGCTGTTCGACCGCCCGGCGTTCAAGAACGTGATCAGCCACGGCATCGTGCTCGGCAACGACGGGCAGAAGATGTCCAAATCCTTGCGCAACTACCCGGATGTGAACGAGGTGTTCGACCGTGACGGCTCGGATGCGATGCGCTGGTTCCTGATGGCGAGCCCGGTGCTGCGCGGTGGCAATCTGATCGTCACCGAGGAGGGCATCCGCGAAGGGGTCCGGCAGGTGCTCCTGCCTTTGTGGAGCACGTGGTACTTCTTCTCGCTCTACGCCAACGCCAGCGGCGGGTCCGGCTCGGAAGGCTACGAAGCCCGCTGGCGCACCGACTCGACCGACGTTCTCGACCGCTACCTGCTGGCGAAGACACGCGACCTGGTCGAGGAGGTCACGATCGACCTCGAGGCGCTCGACAGCACCCTTGCGGCGGCCAAGCTCCGCGACTTCGCGGATGTGCTCACCAACTGGTACGTGCGCCGCTCGCGCGATCGCTTCTGGACCGGCGTCGTCGACGACGGTGAGAACAGCGAGGCGTTCGACACCCTGTTCACTGTGCTCGAGACGTTCTGCCGTGTGGCAGCTCCCCTCCTTCCGCTCGTCACCGAACGGATCTGGCAGGGCCTGACCGGCGGGCGCAGCGTGCACCTGGCCGACTGGCCGGACGCGGGGCTCTTCCCGGCCGACGACGAACTCGTCGACGCGATGGACCGCATCCGTGCGATCAGTTCGACTGTGCTGTCACTGCGCAAGCAGGCGGGGCTGCGGGTGCGCCTGCCGCTCGCGAGGCTCACCGTCGTCGCGCACAACGCACAGGCGCTGACTCCCTTCGAGTCGATCCTGCGCGACGAACTCAACGTGAAGGCCGTGAACCTGGTCGAGGTGCACGAATCCAGCGCGGCCGACTACGGCATCACCAGCAGGCTCACGGTCAACGCGCGTGCTGCCGGCCCCCGGCTCGGCAAAGAGGTGCAGCGCGTGATCCAGGCTGCCCGCGCCGGAGACTGGTCCGAGATCGACGGTGTCGTCACGGCGGGCGGCATCGAGCTCGCCGCAGGCGAATTCGACCTCGTGCTCGAAACCGCCCAGGCCGTTGACGCGACCGGCACGGCACTCGCTCTGCTCGACGGTGGCGGTTTCGTGATCCTCGACACCGAGACGACGGCCGACCTCGAGGCCGAGGGGCTTGCGCGCGACGTCATTCGCGCTGTTCAGGACACCCGGCGCGCCGCGGGGTTCGACGTGAGCGATCGCATCCGGCTCGACCTGGTGTTCTTCGACGACGCGGATGCGGCGGCGATCAGCCGCGTAACCGACGTCGACATCGCAGCCGAAACGCTGGCGCTCGAGACCACCTTCAGCTGGCCGGAGAGCCACCCGTCGATCGGGGCCTTCGCGCGCCAGATCCCGTCGGAATGGCTGGCGAGCGTCGTCGAGCACGACGCCGCGTTCTACCAGGACTTCGCCGCCGGCCAGTTCGCCAATTCCGGCCGATTCATCGTGGCGGTCACCCGCCTGGACGGGAGCATCGATGTCTGACAACGACGACTTCACCGCTGCGGGCGACGCGGTCTACCAGGCTCTTCTCACCCGACTCGGCGAAGCCAGCCCGCAGCCGAGGCTCGCGGCGACGCGTCGTGCAGTCGAACTGCTCGGCGACCCGCAAAGGGCATACCCGATCATCCACGTGACCGGCACGAACGGCAAGACGAGCACGAGCAGGATCGCTGAGAGCATCCTGCGGGCGTACGGCCTGCGGACCGGACTGTTCACCAGTCCGCACCTGGTGCGATTCAACGAGCGGATCACCATCGACGGCCAGCCCATCGGCGACGAGGCCCTCGCGCGCAACTGGGACGACATCCAGCCCTACCTGCAGATCGTGGACAGCGAACTCGAGACCGCAGGGGAGCTGCCGCTCACCTTCTTCGAAGCGATGACCGTTCTCGCGTTCGCCTGCTTCGCGGATGCGCCGGTCGACGTCGCCGTCATCGAAGTCGGCATGGGAGGCGAATGGGATTCGACGAACGTGGGTGACGGACAGGTCGCAGTGTTCACGCCCATCTCCCTCGATCACACCAAGCGCCTGGGCAACACGATTGCCGAGATCGCGCGCACGAAGTCGGGAATCATCAAGCCGGCGGCCGACGTCGTCAGTGCGGTGCAGGTGCCTGAGGCGCTTCGTGAGCTCGAACAGGCGGTCGAGCTGACGGAGTCGACGCTCGCGGTTCAGCCGGCTGCCTTCGACGTCGTGCAGACCGCTGTCGCCGTCGGCGGTCAGCTCGTGACCATCCGCGGGCGCGCCGCGACGTACACCGACATCTTCCTTCCGCTCTATGGCGACCACCAGGCGCAGAATGCCGCCGTCGCCGTCGCAGCTGTCGAAACCTTCCTGGGGCGCGGCACGATGCCGCTCAACCCCGAACTCGTCGAAGAGGGTCTGGCCGAGGCCACGTCGCCGGGGCGCCTGCAGCTGATCGGCATCGAGCCGACCGTGCTGGTCGACGCGGCACACAACCCGAGTGGAGCGGCGACACTGGCTGCCGCGCTCCGCACCTATTTCGACTTCGACGAGATCGCCTTCGTGGTCGGCGTGCTCGCCGACAAAGACGCCGTCGGCATCATCCGTGAACTCGCCCCGCTCGCGACCCGATTCCACGCCACCCGGTCCGGGTCGGAGCGGACGATCGACCACGAGGTTCTGGGTGACCTCGTGCTCGCAGCGACGAACGTGGAATCCACGTACGTCTTCGCCGACCTCGAGGATGCGATCGAACGTGCCCGGGAATGGGCGGCGGAGGAACCGCGTCGTGCGGTCGTCGTCACCGGTTCGATAACGCTCGTGGGCGACGCGATGGCGATCGCTGCGGAACGCGACTGGAAGACGGCGTCATGAGCGACGCATCCGGAACGCCGGGCGCAGGCGACGCCGAGGCGGAGGCGGGCACGCCTGCCGAAGGTGTTCGTGCTCCGCGACGTGCTCGCCGCACCCGCACGATGCGCGAATCCCTGGGTTCGATCGTGCTCGGCTTCGAGCTGATCGTCGTCTTTCTCGGCGCGCTCGTCCTGTTCGGGCTCAAGAGCCTGCCGGCCGCCGTCGCGCTCGGCGGGGGAGCGGCACTCGTCATCCTGATGATCGTTGCGATCGCCCTGCTGCGGTACCCCGTCGGCATCATCCTCGGATGGGCGGTCCAGGTCATCGTGATCGCTGCAGGGCTGCTCGTCCCGGCCTTCTACATCGTGGGGGCCATCTTCGCTGCGATGTGGATCTACTGCATGATCGTCGGCGGCAGGCTCGACCGCCGTGACCGGCGCGCGCGAGAAGCCGCCGCCCACCCCGACCCAGAGACCGATAACGAATCCCCCAGTGGAACGGAGAAAACAGAATGACCACCACCGTCGAAGAGACCCTGGTACTCGTCAAGCCCGATGGCGTCGCGCGCAATCTGACCGGTGAGATCCTCCGCAGGATCGAAGCGAAAGGCTATGCGCTCGTCGACATCCGGATGCTGCAGGCCGACCGCGACCTCCTCGCCCGGCACTACGAGGAGCACGAAGGCAAGCCGTTCTACGAGCCGCTCGTCGAGTTCATGGAGAGCGGGCCGATCGTGGCCATCCGCGTCGCGGGCAACCGCGTGATCGAGGGATTCCGCTCGCTCGCCGGGGCCACTGACCCGACGACTGCGCTTCCGGGAACGATTCGCGGCGACCTCGCCCGGGACTGGGGCCTCCGGGTGCAGCAGAACCTCGTGCACGGCAGCGACTCGCCGGAGTCAGCGAAAAGGGAGCTCGCGCTCTGGTTTTAACACCTCCGAAGCGCAGCTTCGTCGGCGCTGGCGTCGCGGAATCGCGGTGCGATCCTTTCAGCTCCAGCGCGGGGCTAGCGCTCTGGTTCTAGAACCTCCGAAGCGCAGCTTCGTCGGCGCTGGCGTCGCGGGATCGCGGTGCGATCCTTTCAGCTCCAGCGCGGGGCTGGCGCTCTGGTTCTAGAACCTCCGGAGCGCAGCTTCGTCGGCGACGCCCGCGGAGTCGTCAGAGGCGGTGGAGCCAGTCGAGCTGCACCTGGGCGATGACGGCGACGACGATGTAGCAGGCGAGCGTGATCAGCGGCACCCAGCCGTACCAGGCGGCGGCAAGCCGGCGAACGGATGCCGGAACCGGAATATTGCCCGTCTTCAGGTTGTAGAGGGTCACCAGCCAGAACGTGGGGATGGTGACAGCCCAGGTGAGCATGCACCATGGGCACAGCACGAAGAGCTGGTAGATGCTCGTGTAGATCAGGAAGATCACCAGCGCCAGGGCAGCGACCACGCCGAGGTTGAACAGCAGCCAGTACCAGCGCGCGAAACGTGCGCCCGCGAGGATGCCGACGCCGACCGAGATCGTGGCCGTCCATCCTGCGATGCCGAGGATGGGGTTCGGGAAGCCGAGAAGCGAACCCTGCCACGATTCGAGGTTCTTGCTGCAGCCCACCAGCACGCTGATGTTGCACGACAGCTGGGCGTGTGGATTGGCCAGTACGGCGAACTTGTCGAGCGTCAGCTGGAACGCAGCCCAGAAGCCGATGAGCCCCGCGACGATAAGCGAAATGGCGAGGACAGTCGGACGTTTGGCTGGCTCAGTCAGTGACACCCTCGGATTATGGCATATCACCGTGGACGTAACGGCGGGGTGCGCACGGACGTGAGTGCGGTCGTGCGATAATTGAGGGGAAGTCTCCCGGGCCGCGCTCGGAGAGGCGCCAAAGAAGGCTTTTTGGGCGTCGATACGCCCAGCAGTGGTCGGTCAGAGTGACCGACAGTCAGACATTGAGACAGTGTGATCAGAGCCAAGAGCCGGTCGCACGTGTAAAGGATTGGCGGAAACGGCGCTCAGCGTGGTTTCCGCTCTGGAGAGTACCCGGGCAGGTGGCGCGGTCGCCCACCCGGTTGAGGAGTGCACCAGAGATGGTGGAAAACGAAAATACCGAAAACACGCAGGCAAATGGGGCGGATGGATCCGCTGAGACGGGATCGAGGAAGCGCACGCGACTCTTTGGGGCACGTAAGTCGTCGAAGAAGACTTCGATCCCCATCGACGAGCCGCAGGCTGTGACCGATGCCCCGGCCGAGGCCTCGGCGAAAACCGGGAGCGCCGCCGCTGCGGGCACCCGCTCAGTAACCGTTGCCGAGCCGGTGAATTCAGCCTCACCGGTCGAGGCGCCCGTAGACGAGGCCCCCCTGGAGGCTCCCGTGGACAAGACCCCTGACACTGACATGCCTGACACTGAGACGCCCGACGCCGAGGAGCCAGCAGCCCAGAAGTCCGCCGCGCAGGTCGTCGACAGCCCGCCGGCGCCGCTGCAGCGCCCCGCGACTGCCATCCTGTTCCAGGCACCGGACATCAAGCCGCTTCCGCCGCTGCCCCGTAACAACCGGGACGGCGACGGAGAAGAGGCCAGCACGGTGCGCCGTCGCGCGCGACGACGCCCGGGCGACGAAGGCCGACCCGGATCGGACGACCCTGCGAACACGGTCGTCAAGGTACGCACGCCGCGCGAGCCCGAACTGATCACTGAGCCGCAGCGGGTCAAGGGTTCGACCAGGCTCGAGGCCAAGAAGCAGCGCCGCCGTGACGGCCGCGACGCCGGCCGTCGCCGGCCGGTCATCACCGAGGCCGAGTTCCTCGCACGCCGCGAGTCCGTCGACCGCCAGATGATCGTCCGCTCGAAGAACGGCCGTATCCAGATCGGCGTTCTCGAAGACAAGGTGCTCGTTGAGCACTACGTGGCAAGGTCGCAGGAAGCATCGCTGATCGGCAACGTCTACCTCGGTCGCGTGCAGAACGTGCTCCCGAGCATGGAGGCGGCGTTCGTCGACATCGGCCGAGGCCGCAACGCGGTGCTCTATTCCGGCGAAGTCGACTGGGAGGCTGCCGAGACCGGTAACCAGCCGCGTCGCATCGAACTCGCGCTCAAGCCGGGCGACCGGGTCCTCGTGCAGGTCACCAAAGACCCCGTCGGTCACAAGGGCGCTCGGCTGACCAGCCAGGTATCACTGCCCGGCCGCTACCTCGTGTATGTGCCGAACGGTTCGATGAACGGCATCAGCCGCAAGCTGCCCGACACGGAGCGCGCCCGTCTCAAGAAAATCCTCAAGGACGTGCTCCCCGAGAACGTCGGCGTGATCGTGCGCACGGCGGCCGAAGGTGCGACCGAGGAGCAGCTGACGCTCGACGTCACCAGGCTCACCGCACAGTGGGCCGACATCAGCAAGCAGGTCGAGTCTGTGCAGGCGCCTGCCCTCCTCCACAGCGAGCCCGACCTGCTCATCAAGATCGTGCGCGACGTCTTCAACGAGGATTTCCAGAAGCTCATCATCGCCGGCGACGACGCGCGCCAGACCATCGAGAGCTACCTCCGCCAGGTGGCACCCGACCTGCTCGACCGGGTCGAGCCATACAAGGGCGACCGTGACGCATTCGACGAGTTCCGCATCAGCGAGCAGATCGAGAAGGCGCTCGACCGCAAGGTGTGGCTGCCGTCGGGCGGCTCGCTGGTCATCGACCGCACCGAGGCCATGACGGTCGTCGATGTGAATACGGGCAAGTTCGTCGGGTCGGGCGGAAACCTCGAAGAGACGGTCACGAAGAACAATCTCGAGGCCGCTGAAGAGATCGTCCGCCAGCTTCGCCTGCGCGACATCGGCGGGATCATCGTCGTCGACTTCATCGATATGGTCCTCGAGACCAACCGCGACCTCGTGCTCCGTCGTCTGATCGAATGCCTGAGCCGCGACCGCACGAAGCACCAGGTCGCCGAGGTCACCTCGCTCGGACTCGTGCAGATGACACGCAAGAAGCTCGGCCTCGGCCTGCTCGAGACGTTCAGCGAGCCATGCGAGGTCTGTGCCGGACGCGGAGTGATCGTTCACCACGAGCCGGTGGTCAAACACCGTCCGCCGCAGCAGGCGCCGACCGAGCGTCGCCGCGGCCGCGGCGGCCAGCAGGGTGGCCAGCAGAACGCCGGCGGCGGTTCTGCGCCGTCGACGACTAACGGCGCGACCCACGCCATCACCGATGACGCGAAGAACGCACTCGCCCAGATCGCCGCGAGCACGATCCTCGCCCACGCACACGACGAGCACGGCGCGGATGCTGCGCCTAGCGTCGAGGGCACCGACGAGACGGTTCACGGCAAGCATGTCGCCCCGCCTGTCGACGAAGCGTCCGGCGAGCTGGAGACCCCGGCATCCGTCGGTGCGGCCGCGGACACCGTCGAAGCGGCAGCGCCTCCCGCCGAATCGTCGGAGACCGTTGCGATCCTCGACATTCCTGTCACCACGGCGCCGAAGAACAATCGCCGTGTGAAGGCGAAGGATGCCGAGCAGCTGCTGGACTCTGTACTCGACGCCCTGCCCCAGCCGAAGCAGCCGGGCCAGGGTCGCAGCCGCAACCGTCGGGTGACCACGGCATCGCTGTCGGGCGGGGTCATCGCGTCCGAGGTCACGCGTACCGAGCCCGAAGACTGATCAGCCCTGCGGCCGGTGGGCTGCGCGGTCCTTCGCCGGGATCCGGAGTCCACTGGCCCGCAGGCGTCTGACCAGCTCCTTGCCGGTCACGGCGCTCGCCCCGGCGTTCACGAGCTGGTCGTACATCTCCGCCGGAACGTCATAGTGGTCGAGGTCGAACGCGCGCGACCGGATGCCGTTCGCGGCGGCGAAATCGTGCAGTTCGCTGAGAGACTCGTCGCTCACCACGTGCGACCACAGCGTGCCGTGCGCAGGCCACGCAGGGGGATCGATCAGCACCGTCATAGGATGATTGTAGGAACCGGCCGTTCCCGAAAGCGTGGACCTGGGTCCGCGCCGCGCCGCGAATTGACCGGGAAGGACCCATCAGCTAAAGTTGACCGTTGGTGTGTGTTGGGCATAGCCCGCACGTTTGCCATGGTTTTCTGAGAGGTGGAGCGCCGAAAGCGGGACTCCAGTCTCACCAGTGACTCCCTGAAGATAAAGCAGGAACTGCAACAGCAGCTTTTCGAAGCGCGGGTGCGGATCCCCAGAGAAAAGGTACGTAAAAGTGGTTTACGCAGTTGTGCGCGCCGGTGGTCGGCAAGAAAAGGTCGAGGTCGGCACCATCGTGACGATGGACCGCATCAAGGCCGACAAGGACGGCAACGTCGAGCTGGCTGCTGTGCTGCTTGTTGACGGTGACAAGATCACCTCCGACGCAAAGTCGCTCGCCAAGGTGAAGGTCACCGCCGAGGTCCTCGGAGACCTCCGCGGCCCGAAGATCGTCATCCAGAAGTTCAAGAACAAGACCGGCTACAAGAAGCGCCAGGGCCACCGTCAGGAGCTCACGCGCGTCAAGATCACCGGCATCGCGTAGCGCCGACACAAGGCTTAGGAGAAGAAGCAGATGGCACATAAAAAGGGAGCGAGCTCCACTCGCAACGGCCGTGACTCGAACGCCCAGCGCCTCGGCGTGAAGCGCTTCGGTGGCCAGGTCGTCAGCGCCGGCGAGATCATCGTCCGCCAGCGCGGCACCCACTTTCACCCCGGCGTGAACGTCGGCCGTGGCGGCGACGACACCCTCTTCGCCCTCGCCGCCGGTGCGGTCGAGTTCGGCAACAAGGGCGGCCGCAAGGTCGTCAACATCGTGGTCGACGCCTAACCAGCACCAGACACACACGGCTTTTCGGATGGGCGAGCTTCGGCTCGCCCATCCGTGTTTGAGGCCCACGGCGAATCCTCGCCACGCAGTACCGTAGTCCCTAGCAAACAAGCGCACCTGGAGTATCGATGGCAACGTTCGTGGATCACGTGACGTTGCACCTGCGCGCCGGTAACGGCGGTAACGGGTGTGTCTCGGTTCGTCGCGAGAAGTTCAAACCTCTGGCCGGGCCTGATGGAGGCAACGGCGGCAACGGCGGCGACATCGTTCTGGTGGCGGACCCCCAGGTCACGACGCTGCTCGGCTATCACCGCAATCCCCACCGCTCGTCCGACAACGGCGGCTTCGGCATGGGCGACCACCGCAGCGGCCACACGGGTGAAGAACTCGAATTGCCCGTTCCGCTCGGCACGGTCGTCAAAGACGTTGAGGGCAACGAGCTCGTCGACATGAACGAGCCCGGCATGCGCTTCGTCGTCGCCCCGGGAGGCCAGGGCGGTCTCGGCAACGCCGCGCTCGCGTCGACCAAACGCAAGGCTCCCGGCTTCGCCCTGCTCGGTACTCCGGGCTGGGAGGGCGACGTCAACCTCGAGTTGAAGACTGTCGCCGACATCGCCCTCGTCGGCTACCCGTCCGCCGGCAAGTCGAGCCTCGTGGCTGCGATTTCGGCAGCGAAGCCGAAGATCGCCGACTACCCTTTCACGACCCTTCACCCGAACCTCGGTGTGGTTCAGGCCGGCGAGGTGCGGTACACGGTGGCGGATGTCCCCGGACTCATCGAAGGAGCGAGCGAAGGCAAGGGCCTCGGCCTCGAATTCCTGCGCCATGTCGAGCGTTGCAGCGCGTTGCTGCATGTGCTCGACTGTGCGACCCTCGAGCCCGGCCGGGACCCGCTCACCGACCTCGACGTCATCCTCGCCGAGCTGGCCGCGTACCCGGTGCCTGACGGTCAGGTGCCACTCCTGGAACGCCCACAGCTGATCGCCCTCAACAAGGTCGACGTTCCCGATGCTCGCGAGCTGGCCGACTTCGTGCGTCCGGAGCTCGAATCGCGCGGCTACCGCGTGTTCGAGATCTCCACCGTGAGCCACGAAGGGCTTCGTCCGCTGTCGTTCGCCCTAGCCGAGGTCGTCGAGAGGGCTCGCGCAGAGGCCGCCGCCGCCGAACTGATCAGGCCCCGCATCGTCATCCGCCCGAAGCCGGTCGACGAGGGCGGCTTCGTGGTGCGGGTCGAGGGCGGCTCGTTCGGCAACGTCTACCGCATCCTCGGAGCGAAACCCGAACGCTGGGTCGCCCAGACGGACTTCGCAAACGACGAGGCGGTTGGCTTCCTGGCGGACCGCCTGGCGAAGCTGGGCGTCGAAGACGAGCTGTTCAAGGCAGGCGCCGTGGCCGGATCGACAGTCGTCATCGGGCACGACAACGGCGTGGTCTTCGACTGGGAGCCGACGCTGACGTCGACCGCCGAATTGCTCACCGCGCCACGCGGAACGGATGCCCGCCTCGATGCCAGCAGCCGACCGACGCGCAACCAGCGCCGTGAAGAGTACTTCGAGCGCATGGACGCGAAAGCCGAAGCGCGTGCGGAACTCCTCCGGGAGCGCGACGCGGGCCTCTGGCACGATGACGAAGGCTTTGAAATCTCACGCGAGGAGACCGACCCGGAATGACGATCGCGGATCGCAGCCAGGTTCCCGCCGCGAGACGCGTCGTCGTGAAGGTGGGCTCATCGTCCATCAGCGGTGACAACGCGGGACAGATCGCGCCGCTCGTCGATGCCCTCGCGGAAGCGCACGGGCGGGGCACCCAGGTCATCCTGGTCTCCTCGGGCGCGATCGCGACCGGCATGCCGTACCTGGCGCTCGATTCCCGGCCGACCGACCTGGCCACCCAGCAGGCGGCAGCGGCCGTCGGCCAGAACGTGCTCATCTACCGCTACCAGGACAGCCTCGACCGTTACGACATCGTCGCGGGCCAGGTTCTGCTGACTGCGGGTGACATGGAGACCCCGACGCACCGGGTCAATGCACAACGCGCCATGGAACGCCTGCTCGACCTGCGCATCCTGCCCATCGTCAATGAGAACGACACCGTCGCGACCCACGAGATCCGATTCGGCGACAACGACCGCCTGGCGGCTCTCGTCGCCCTCCTCGTCAAGGCCGACCTGCTCGTCCTGCTCTCCGACGTCGACGCGCTCTACACCAAGCCGCCGCACGATCCCGGTGCCGTGCGCATCGATGAGGTCGCCTTCGACGACCCGCTCGAGGGAGTCGAGATCGGGTCGACCGGTCTCTCGGGGCTCGGAACCGGTGGTGCGCTGACCAAGGTCTCCGCTGCACGCCAGGCCGCAGAGGAAGGCACGGCGGTCATCCTCACGGCGACCACCATGGTCAGGGATGCGCTCCGCGGCGAAGCCGTCGGCACCTGGTTCGCGCCAGCCCAGCAGGATCGAACGCTTCAGTAAGCTTGTCCCATGGCTGAGACCACGCTGGACCGCGCAACTCTCTTCGACAAGCTCACCGCTGCCAAGGCGGCATCGATCGTGCTCGCGACGGCGACGACGGCGCAGAAAGACGTCGGCCTGACGGCCATCGCATCCGGAATCCGGGCGTCGGCGCGTGACGTCCTTGAAGCGAACGAGCTCGATCTCGCGAACGGACGTGAGAACGGTCTCTCGGCCGGTCTTATCGACCGGCTCACGCTGACCGAGGCGCGCCTCGACGGCCTGGCGGATGCAGTGCTCGAGGTCAGTGCGCTCACCGACCCGGTCGGTCAGGCGGTTCGCGGCAGCGCTCTGCCCAACGGTGTGCAGATCACCCAGGTGCGTGTTCCGTTCGGGGTGGTCGGGGCGATCTATGAGGCGCGGCCGAACGTGACCGTCGACATCGCTGCGCTGGCACTCAAGAGCGGCAACGCCGCAGTCCTCCGCGGAGGAAGCGCGGCCATCAACACCAATCGCGTGCTCGTCGATGTGATCCGGTCCGCCCTGGCGTCCGCCGGGCTGCCGGCGGAGTCCGTGCAGACGATCGACGAATTCGGCCGGGAGGGCGCGACGGAGCTCATGAAAGCTCGTGGTCTCGTCGACGTGCTCATTCCGCGGGGGAGCGCCGAGCTGATCTCGACGGTCGTCCTCGAGTCCACGGTGCCGGTGATCGAGACGGGTGCGGGCGTCGTGCACATCTTCCTCGACGAATCCGCCCGAAACGACTGGGCGGTCGAGATCGTGCACAACGCCAAGGTGCAGCGGCCGAGCGTGTGCAACGCGGTCGAGACCGTTCTCGTCCACGCCGCAGCCGCAGACCGGCTCCTTCCGCTGATCGCCGACAGACTGGGCGAATCGGGTGTGACCATCCACGCGGATGAGCGGGCACGCGCCATCCTGCCGTTCGCCGTCGCCGCAGTCGACGAAGACTGGTCGACGGAGCACATGAGCCTGGATGTCTCGGTGAAAGTGGTTGACACGATCGACGAGGCCATGGCGCACATCCGCCGGTATTCGACCCAGCACACCGAGTCGATCATCACCAACGACCTGCAGAACGCAGAACGATTCCTTGCCGAAGTCGACTCAGCCGTGGTCATGGTCAATGCGTCGACGCGTTTCAGCGACGGGGGCGAATTCGGGTTCGGTGCAGAAGTCGGGATCTCGACGCAGAAGCTCCACGCGCGCGGTCCGATGGGTCTGCCCGAGCTCACCAGCACCAAGTGGCTCGTGCGCGGATCAGGTCAAACCCGCGCCTGAGCCGCCGCTGACACGCGGCTGGGCGGGCACTATGCCAGGACTGGGAGTGTTGGCGCACTAGACTGTGGGGTGGCGTTCGCGCCGAGGAAAGGAACAACCACGATGTCATTCGCGACGGCCCTTCTGGCCCAGACTGAGCCCACGACTCAGCTTTTCATGCCGCCGTGGGGGTTCGGCCTCACCGCCATCATCATCTTCGCGGTCCTGGCTTTCGTCATCTGGACCTATCGTGATGTCGCCAACCGTCACAGCCACCGCACCGGGCCGCACGCAGCCGAGCACGCGACCGCGCCGGGCGCGACCCACCACGGCACCGGGCACCCGACCGAGTCCGCGCATCCCACCGAGTCCGGGCGCTGAACCCGGATCGCATGGTACTGCCGGAGAAGCGCCGCCCACGCATCGGCGTGATGGGTGGAACGTTCGATCCGATCCACCATGGGCACCTCGTGGCAGCGAGTGAAGTCGCCCAGTCGTTCGACCTCGACGAGGTCATCTTCGTGCCGACCGGTCAACCGTGGCAGAAGGGTGCCGTGTCGACGGGCGAGCACCGGTATCTGATGACGGTGATCGCAACCGCATCGAACCCGCGCTTCACGGTGAGCCGCGTCGATATCGATCGCGAGGGGCCGACCTACACGATCGACACGCTCTCCGACATCCACCGGTCCCGCCCGGAAGCCGAGCTGTTCTTCATCACCGGGGCCGACGCGATCGCGCAGATCCTCAGCTGGCGCGACGTGAACGAGCTGTGGGCGCTCGCGCATTTCGTCGCTGTGAGTCGCCCGGGACATGACCTGACCATTTCAGGATTGCCAAACCAGGACGTAAGCTTGTTGGAGGTTCCGGCCTTGGCAATCTCGTCAACCGACTGTCGGAGCCGGGTGAGCAGGGGATTCCCCGTCTGGTATCTCGTACCTGACGGTGTTGTTCAGTACATCTCCAAACACCATCTGTATCGGAGTGTGGCATGACTTTGTGGCAAGACCAGCCGCCACAGACACGGCGACAGGCCCGGGAACAGGAGCGCTTGCAAGCTCCCGCAGAAACTGCGCCGGCCTCGTCCCGTCGGGCGGCCACCGTTGAACCGACCCCCGCCGGGGAGATCCCGGCGGTCACGACACCGTTCGTCTTCGCGTCCGGTCGTGACACGGCTGCGGCCGGAGGGCAGGCGGCGCCGACCCCGTTCGGCGAGCCGAGTGCTCCTCCCGCTCGCCCGAACCTGCCCGCCTATGGCGCGTCGTTCGACGCGATCCTGACCCAGGAGCCGGAGCAGACACAGCCCGACGCTCAGCCGTCGCAGCAGTCGCCTCTCTTCCGGGATATGCCCGCGACGGATTCGGTGGAGCCGGTCACGACCCCGGTCGCGCTTGTTCCCGCTTCCGAGTTGCCCTCGACTCCGCCGGTCACGAATCCGCCGGTCGGCGACTCCGATTGGGTGCCCGAGCGCACTCTCACGCGTCGTGAACTTCGCGCGATGCTTCAGGCAGAGGAGGCGAACCAGTTCGCCGGAGGCCGCGAAGGTGTGGAAGAGCAGTCCGCACCTGTGACTCGCGCGTTCACTCCTCCGCCCGCGCCGGCCGAAACGCCCCAGATCGCCGATCCTCTCGCCGCCCTGTTTGCGCAGAACCCGCCGCAAGCCGAGCCCGAAGACATTCCAGGGGCATCCGCATCCGCCCTCCCGATCGCCCAGCAGCCCGCCGCTCCATCAGCGTGGCCGTTCGCACCGCTGACGCCTACGGGCGCCGATCCGGATGCAGAAGCGCAGGCGACCGAGGCGCCGGTCCGCGACGAGCCGCGTCGTGAACAGAGTATGAGCTTCGGTCTGCCGCTGGTCCTGCCTGCTGCCGCGCAGCCTGTCGAGCCGGCCCCCCCGGCGCCACCGGCTTTCACGCCGGTTGCTCCCGCGGCTCAGGCATCATCGCCCGTCGCACCAGCATCGCAGAGCGCAACGGTCGATGAGTCGTCACGCCAGCCCTACCAGCCGCCGGTCGGTCACTGGTCGACTGCGGGCGACCTCGACGACAAGAACCAGCAGTTCGACCAGGTTCTGTCGCGCAGTGTCGGGGCGTCCGGAGCCGCGACGACGACGAACGCCCTCATCCTGCCGGTCGTACCTTCGGCGCCTGACGCAACGGGTCCGCTGACCAGCACGGGTGAAATCCTCGTTACTGGTTCGATCGACCTGCCCCGTGGTCTCGGATCGACGGGACAACATCCCGATCGCTACGACACCTCCGACATGGACAGGATGTTCGAGCAGGACGGGGACGAGTTCAACACCTCCGACGTCGCTCCGATCCGCGCGTCGCGCGCAGTGAGCACCCACACGTCGACCCGCGGAGTCATCACTCCACCCAAGAAGCGCGGTGGGCGTCTCCCCGTCGTTTTGTCCATCACGGCGGCCGTCCTGGCCATCGGAGTCGTCGGACTCCTCGTCGCCGGCTACATCCTGAAGGTCTTCTGATCATTTTCGTCACTCGTTTCGTTGTCCCGGCGGCCCGCGCATGACCGCCTCCGAACGCTCCATCGAGATCCTGCAGGTCGCTGCACGTGCAGCCGACTCGAAAGGTGGGGACGATCTGGTCGCGCTCGACGTGTCGAACCCGCTGCCACTCGCCGACATCTTCCTTCTGGCGACCGGTCGCTCCGAGCGCAACGTCGTCGCCATCGCGAGCGAGGTCGAAGACAAGCTCAACGAGGCCGGAGTCCGTACCCTGAGGCGCGAGGGCAAAGCCGAAGGCCGCTGGATCCTGCTCGATTTCGGCGACCTCGTCGTGCACGTCTTCCACGAAGAGGATCGCATGTACTACGCCCTGGAGCGCCTCTGGAAGGACTGCCCCGTCGTTCCTCTCGAGCTCCCCGTCCACGAGTCGGCGGAGTAGTCCCCAGACGCCTTAGCGGTGCGCTCGGTTTTTACGTGCGCGCCGAATGTAGTACTCTGAGGAGGTTGTTTCCGAGCGATCGTAAACAGCATTCTGGGTCTGTGGCGCAGCTGGTAGCGCACCTGCATGGCATGCAGGGGGTCAGGGGTTCGAGTCCCCTCAGATCCACCAAAAACCCCGTCATTTCAACGAAGTGACGGGGTTTTCTGATGCCAGATTCGGCCGCACGGGCATTTACGGGACAGTTTCAACCGTGAGTGACCGCGGAACAACGGCAAGTGTGGTTTCGGCGCCGTCCCGCCACAAACGGACTAACGGCAAGCAACTGCATAGATGCCCGCATGACCACCGCAACGCCGTCTCCCACTGCCCGAGAACCTCGAACCTCTGCTCACCATCGAAGCTCTGGCCGCGTACCTCCAGGTACCGGTCCAGACCATTTACCGGTGGCGCGATAAGAGGTCCGGGCCCGCCGCATTCAAGATCGGCAAGCACCTGCTGGGCACGTTGCCGGTGCCCAGGAAACCCGCAGCGCTCCGGCCGCCGCGCCCAGAGATGACCGGCCGCGTCGACAAGGTCGAACTCTACAAGCTCGAAGGGTGAGGTGTCGGACCGCACTGATGAGGGGCTGGCTGCGACCGAGCAGCTGCTGGGGAGTGGTCGGCAGCCTCCGACCGCTTGCGCCGAACCAGACAATCTTCGTGGCGGAAAGACAATCTGTTTCGACGGTCGACATACGATTCCGGGACTGGCCATAAACGCAAGTATCCGACCCGTTAGTTGCGTTTATGGTCGCTAAACGGCCGAGCGACACGTCACGTTCACGTTCACGAACGGTTGGCGCAGCGAGCGCTACCAGCAGTTCCTTTTCGACCAGGCGGTGATCGAGTACGGGAGCGAAGAGGAAGCCAGTCGCTGGGTCAAGCGAGGCAACCAGTCGAAGCATGTCCGGGGAGAAGCGGTCGATGTCGCGACTGCTGACGCAATGGACTGGCTCAACCGGTTCGGTTCTGAATTCGGCCTCTGCGCGAACTACGCGAATGAGATCTGGCACTACGAATACGTCGCCGCGGCCGCCTCCTCCGGCACTTGCCCGGAGCTGATCGCCGGCGCCGGCGCGGGATGAATGCTGTCGCATCACTCCGTCGCGATGCGGATGCTCCGTTCTGCGAATGCGGGAAGCACCAGTTCGCGCGGCACATCCAGGTCGCCCGCGGCCAAGGGCTGCTCGAGCACGTCCACGACAGCAAGCGTCCCGTGCGACCGCAGCGGCCCCAGCGGTATCCCTATCTCCCCGCCCCGGTGATGTTCCTGAGGCGAAGGATCAGTCCGTCACCGAACGAGGCAACCTTCAGGTGCGCTTCGATCCCATGCAGATCCGGCATGTCGAAGAGCGTTCCGGTCCCGGCGCCCGTCGGCTTGTAGTCCCGCAGGACCACCGGTGTCACGAATTCCTCGAGTGCGAACCTGTTGGCATCGGCGTAGTCACACCTCCCGTCGTGTGTCGTGAAACGGTACCGGAGCGGGATCTGACCTTCCTGGCTTGCCTTGAAGTTCACCATCCAGTGGTTGTTCAGCGCCCACGACACCAGCGCCGGGCGATCCGGCTCGACGCTGTCTCCGACCGCGTTCGTCGTGATGCCGCCGAGCTGCACAAGCGGTGCATCAAGGGATGCGACGGTCACCCCACGCGTGCCGTCGCTCACGTCCGTCCAGCGACGCGTCGGGTACCAGTCGAAGACCGATCCCGGCACCTGGTCCTGGTTGGGCCTCACAGGCGTTCCGTTGAGATCGACGACGTACTCGTGTCCCTCGAGGTTCACGGGAAAGAGGATGTACACCGACTCGGGTTCGGTCTGCGGCTCTTTGTCCAGGAGCCAGTCGACATGCAGCGTCCGGGTCTCCGTCGGCAGGCTGATGCGGCAGGTGGCCCGTCGTAGGCCGCGACCGGTGATCGAGACCTCGATGATGGCGCTGCCCGCCTCGATCCGCGCGGGCGAGCACTCGACGGTCGAGGCCGGTTCCCTGTCGAACGGCGGGTTCGTCACCCAATGCCCGAAGTCCCAGTCGCTGAAATCGTTCACGAAGAGAGCATCGCGGCCGTCGGGACTGTCGACCGTCTCATGCAGGTAGGTTCCGAATCCGCCCAGGTCGGAGGTGTCCGCGAAGTCATGCTCGAGCTGCTTGTCGAACCAGCTCGAGATCCGTCCCGTGCGCGAATCGACTTCCACCCGGTAGAACGCGTTCTCGATCACGGAGCCGGCAGCGACCAGATCGCCCGCCTCAGCAACCTTCGAGGGATGGATGAACGCGTAGCCGTATCCGGGAACGGTGACGCGAACGGTTGCGACTTCGCTCGCCGGCGGACCACCCCACGGGACGTTCCTCGGGAAGAAGCTCTCCAGCATCCCGGCAGGAGCGCCCCCCGCGCGGAATTCGGGTACTTCGACGTTGACCGTGCGTTTGAACGGCAGGGGATTGAGAACCAGCAGCTCGCTCTCGTCCTCGGTCGGGTAGGCGCGGTCGCTTCCCAGATCGCCGAGGTCGAATCGTCCCTCGACGGCGCGGTCTGCGTGCGCGTCGGCGAGCTGCCGTGCCGAACGGGTGAGCATGTCGTGCGAGTCCATCGCCGATTGGTAGGCGAAGCTCGCCTTGCGGTTCCACTGCGCCCGGGTGAACAGCGATTCGGGTGCATCGATGCTCGAGAATCCACCCCACGTGTGCTCGTCGAACAAGGTCATCGCCTCGTAGGTCTTTTCGACGAAATCCTTGCCGAACTGGGGGGACTTTCCGCTGGCGACGAGCCACGCGGCCAGGACCTCGGCCGTAGCGAGTACTTCGTGCGTCGCACGATTGACTCCGGTCTCGTACGCGCTCGAGCCGGCTCCATCAGCCCACCAGTCGGTCCAGTCGCCACGGATCGTCGGGAGCTCGTCGGTGCCGAACGCGGCCAGCTCCTCGCGGAACAGGCGCGGCGTGCTGAACTCGATTCGTGGTTCCCGTCCGCGATCATTCCACTCCTGCACGAAGTCGGCCATGCGAACGTCGGGGGGCCCATTGTCGACGCGCATCGGATGCGTGGATTCGACGTACAGAAAGTCGTACGGGAACGATTCGGAGTTGTTGAGCGCGTCGAGATAGGAGGGGAGTGACTCGTCGACGAACCGCCAGTCACCGAGCTTGGCCTGGCTGCGGCCGAAGAGGTAGTGGAACCCGTTCCAGGTGAGCAGCTTGTTGCCCGCGGGTCCCTCCCACCAGAAGGCGCCAGGGAACGGTCGCGGGGCTCGGCCTCGCGACTGGTTGATCGCCATGGTGAGAAAGTCGATGCCGATCGATGGCAGGAGATCCGCGAAGATCCAGCTCACTCCGTTCACGTCGTCCTGCATGGCGGTCTGCACGTCGATGCCCATCTCTTCGCGCAGCACCCGTACCGGATAGAGGCTGCATCGCATCTGCTCCGGCGACAGCAGCGGTGTCAGGTTGTACTGCATCGCTGCGACGTCGATCGCGCCGCGCTCCTGCCAGTAGCGAAAGCGTGCCACCTCGGACGGCCCGGCCTCCTTGAGATACCGGACAAGCGGACCCGTGACCTCGCACACCCAGCGGTACTGGCTTGCCGGCTCGCGTGACGCCGTCGCCTCGATGAGATCGAGGGCATCCCGGACGAATTCGCCGTGCTGACGGAAGGCGACGTCCTGGTAGTCGTTGAAGCCGATGTCGTGGTGAGTGTGGTTCGCCACGAGAATCCGATTGATCTGAGCCATCACATCTTCCCTGATAGACGCATTGGTAACGTTCCCAACGCGACGAGGCTATCACGCTCATCGGTGTCCCGAATGGCACATTGTCCCGTCACCCGCTGATGCAATACCCTGAGCCAGCATTGTTGAATGACCGCAAGGGAGGCCGCGTGACGACGCGAGTGACCGTTGCCGCGACCACGGTCTTCCACCTCGAGCCATGCCCGTGACCGCCGAGCACGACGAAACGGACGTACTCGCCAACCCGGTGTGGTCGGCGCTGAACGGAGACCACACGTCGCTGGCGCGCGTACACGGCCACGCCCGCATCTACGACCCGGAGGTCTCGGTCTTCGGCGGGATGCCGAGCGAACCCCCTGCCGAGGCGTGGGCCGACCTGGCCGCGCTTCTCGGGCCCGAGGACGGAGTCGTCGTCGTCGGCACGAGCATCCGTCTGCCCGAGGGCTGGGAAGCGCTCCGGGTCATCGAAGGTATGCAGTTCGTCGAGTCGGGCGTTGAAGGCGGGCTAACCGACGACATCGTTGCGCTCGGTGAGGCTGATGCCGTTGAGATGCTTGCGCTGGCGGAACGCACCAGGCCCGGCCCCTTCTTGAGCGGAACGGTGCGACTGGGCGGTTATGTCGGCATCCGGGACGCAGGACGACTTGTCGCCATGGCCGGCCGCCGCATGCGCCCCGACGGGTGGATCGAGGTCAGCGCCGTCTGCACGGATGAGGGCTATCGTGGCCGGGGCATGGGCGCCCGTCTCGTGCGCGCGGTCGTCCAGGGCATCCACCAGGAAGGCAGGCGAGCGTTCCTTCACGTCGAGAAAGGCAACGACGGAGCCATCGGTCTCTACCGCAAACTGGGCTTCGAAACCAGCCGTGACATGACCTTCCTCTTCACCCGCCCGGTCGCCTGAGCCCCGACGTCGCGCTGGCGAGGGACGTCGGGCAGGTGCGCGACATCCTCGCGAAGGCCGGCGAGGGACTCCCGCCCGCGTATGCGACGGTCGACGAGGCGATCGCGGGGGTAAAATCAGTCTGACCGGGCTTTCTGAGTGATCTCGGGAAAGTCTGCGATTACCGGATGGGTTTCGGCCGGGTGTTTACAGTCAATACATGGCCCCGATCGAATATAGTGCTGGCGATGTCTTCATGACACATGCGCCGCAGATTCGGCGCTTCAGAGCCACGCAAGGAATCCAGAGATGAGTGACGGCGCGCCCGTTCGGCGGAGGCGATCCAGCGGACCCCCGTCGATCCGTCACGGCCGCCTGCACAAGCGCCGGCCCATTGCGACCATCGCGAAGATCCTTGTGGCGACGCTCGGAGTGCTGATCGTCAGCGGGGGATCCCTCGCAGCCATCGCGGCCTGGGATGTCGCCCGCACGATCAAGCCGGGCGTGCATCTCGCCCTGCCGCCGGGCAAGACGGCCGTGCCCATCCCGAGCGTCGGTGCCATCGACGGCGGCGTGAACCTGCTGCTCACCGGAACCGACACGCGCACCGGCCAGGGCGGAGCATTCAATTCCGCCGATGAGCTCAACGGAAGCTCTGGAGCCGGAAACAACGATGTGACCATGCTTCTTCACATCGCGCAGAACCACCAGAGCGTCACCGTCGTCAGTTTTCCCCGCGACATGATGATCCCCATCCCTCAATGCCCGTCGCAGAACGGCGGCTCGTACGACTCGGTCGACAAAGGGATGATGAACTCGACGCTCTCACGCGGCGGACTGTCCTGCGTGGTGCTCACCATCGAGAAGCTCACAGGCGTGACCATCCCGTTTGCAGCGGAGATCAGCTTCGACGGCGTCAGCGCGATGTCGAACGCCGTGGGCGGCGTCACGGTCTGCCTGGCGTCCCCGGTCGTCGACAAGTACACCAATCCGGCACTCGACCTCGCAGCGGGCCAGCAGACCATCGTCGGTGCGGAGGCCCTGTCGTTCCTGCGCAGCCGGCACGGCGTCGGAGACGGGAGCGACCTCGGGCGCATCAGCAACCAGCAGGTCTTCCTGTCTGCACTCGCGCGCAAGATCGTCTCCGGAGGCGTGCTGGCCAACCCGTTCCAGCTCTATCCTCTGGCCAAGGCCGCGGCGTCCAACATGACGCTCTCCGACACCCTGACGAACCCGACCACGATGGTGCAGATCGCACTCGCGATCAAGGACACAGGCCTCGACAAGATGACGTTCATCCAATACCCCGTCATCACGGATCCTGACAACGTGAACCGTGTGATCCCTCAGGACTCAGCTGCCCAGGTCCTCGACGGCGCCCTCGTCAACGACCAGCCGGTGCAGCTGACCGGAACGACCGGTCGCGCGGCGGAGCTCAACCCGAATACGCCGACCCCGACGCCGACCCCCGCCCAGACCGTCGCTCCCGTGACCCCGGGAGCGACGCCGACACCCGCACCGACACCGGCGCCCACCCCGACTCCATCGGGACCCGCTCCGGTCGTCCTCCCGGATTCGATCTCCGGTCAGACCGCCGCCGAGCAGACCTGCACGAAGGGCAACGGCTGAAGCGTGCCGTTCCTGTCGCTCAGGCGGCCAGTGGCGGCGTCGCAAGGAAGTGCCAGCCGATCCACCACCAGAAGAGGACGATCGTCACGCGCGCTGCCCGGTCCTGCATGACCCCGTCGAGGAGCTCGCCGAAGCTGGCCATCCGCGAGCCTTCCCGGCGCGACGTCAGCGCCAGCACGAGCATGGCCACGCCGCAGGCGATGAATCCGGCAATGGTGACGATCCTCGTCATGTCGACCTCCCTCTCCGGATGAGCGCGTAACCGCCGAGAAGCCAGAGCGCGATGAGAACGGCCCTGCCAATCGGGGAGGCGATAAACGGGTCGACAAGGTCCGAAAGCGGCGGGAAGGCATATTCGGCTGCGGGCGACGGCCTGGCCATGAAGTACGCGCCGACTTCCCAGGCGAGCCCCGCCACAGCGACGACGGACCACGCGACTGCCGACCTCCGAACCGCATCCGGTCGCGCCCTCGGAGCCGGGTTGCCGGGCTGCGACCAGACGACCGGCATGAGAGCGATGCCGATCGCGACGAGGGCGACCGTCTCGACGCCGCCATAGAGCGGGGCGAGGGCGAGAACCAGGAGGGCCACGGCCATCAGCACCGCGATCAGGACACGGCGGATGCGCCGCTCGCGGTTCAGCGGCACGAAACCCAGCCAGCCCAGCGCGTCCGCCGTCAGCACGAGTGCTCCACCGAAGAAGATCAGTGCATCGAGCGGTGCTCCGCGGAAGAGATGGAATGCGCCGGTCAGACAGAGGATCGAGATCCACGCGGCACGCGTGACCGTTGCGGAGCGCGTGCCTGTCTGTTGGGCGCGTTCCGACTCAGCTGGTCGATCGGTTGCCATGGCCACACCAGAGTACGCTCGAAAGCCGCTGAACGTGCGCTGCCCGGGTGTTTCGTGTCGCCCCTGCGTTCGCTGGGAACTTGGGGGATCGGACGCTTCAGAGTGCAGTCGACTGGCCGGCAAGCGCGAGCATCACGACGTCGATGAGCGCGCACGCCATGATCAGCCGCATGAGCACACGCGTCGTGTTGGTGCGCGCCACAAGAACGATG
This sequence comes from Leifsonia sp. McL0618, assembly GCF_049994905.1. Lineage (GTDB taxonomy): Bacteria > Actinomycetota > Actinomycetes > Actinomycetales > Microbacteriaceae > Diaminobutyricibacter. Next base: position 2,063,162 of record NZ_CP188258.1, read on the forward strand.
CCGATCGCCGCAATCACCAGCCCGATGACGAGTCCGGCCAGCAGCGCCGGACCCGGATCGGGGCCAGGGCCGTACGTCAGGATGATCGTCGCGGCGGCAACGCAGGCGAAAGCGACGTACCCGGAGGTGCGTGCGCCGAGTCGATGGGGGAGCCCCCGGACCCCGGTGTCGCGGTCGTCGGCTAGGTCGGGCAGCACGTTCGTGAAGTGTGCGGCGATGCCGAGCAGTGCTCCGACGACGATCACCCAGGGAGCGGGGAACTGAGGTACCGGCTGCCCGAGGGTCGCCACCGCGGGGAGCAGCCCGAAGCTCACGGCATAGGGGAGGACCGAGACGGGCGTGTTCTTGAGCCCCAGGTTGTATGCCCATCCCATCGCAACCGCGACGATGTGCGTGATCGCCGCCAGCGGTCCGAGCAGGAGCGACAGCACGACCATGACCGCAGCCGCGACGAAAGCGGCAGCGCGTACGGCCCCGACAGGGACCGCCCCGCGCGCCGCGGGCTTGTCCGGCCGGTGGACCGCCGCGTCGCGGCCGGCGTCGATCCAGTCGTTCGACCACCCGATGGAGAGCTGACCGGCGAGCACCGCCGCCATCAGCAAGATGAGCCGGGCCGGAGCGTAGGACAGGCCGAAGCCGAGCACGCCGGCGACCAGTGTGACCACCGCGGTGGGTCCCGGATGGCTGGCAAGCAGCAGGGATCGGACCGGTTTGGGCATGGTCACATGCTAGGAGGGGCGGCTGCCACGGCACGAGGACGCGCACAATGTAAACAATTTGCGTGATCTTGCAACGAATTGCGTATGATCGGGACATGTCGAAGCGTTTGGCCGAAGTGGCCCGAAAAGTCGGTGTCAGTGAAGCGACCGTGAGTCGCGTCCTCAATGAGAAGCCCGGTGTCTCCGACGCGACCAGGCAGGCGGTACTGACGGCCCTGGACGTGCTCGGCTATGAGCGGCCCAGCAAGCTGCGCGGCGAGCGGGCGCGACTCGTCGGGCTCGTGCTGCCGGAACTGCAGAACCCGATCTTTCCCGCTTTCGCCGAAGTGATCGGCGGCGCACTCGCGCAGAACGGTTACACGCCGGTGCTCTGCACCCAGACCGCCGGCGGTATCTCCGAGTCCGACTACGTCGAGCTCCTTCTCCAGCAGCAGGTCTCCGGGGTGGTGTTCGTCGGGGGCGCCTACGCGCAGCAGGATGCGTCGCACGACCACTACGCGCGGCTCACCGACCTCAATCTTCCGACCGTTCTGGTCAACGCGCCGGTGGATGACCTGGACTTCGCGACGGTCTCCTGCGACGACTCCGTCGCCACGGAACAGGCGCTGAACCACCTGCGGCAGCTGGGCCACGAGCACATCGGCCTGCTGCTGGGGCCGCGGGACCACGTCCCCTCGCAGCGCAAGCTCGCGGCCGCGAAGCGGGTGGTGGCGTCCTGGGGTCTGCCATTCCGCGATGACCTGGTCGTGCACTCCCTCTATTCGCTGGAGGCCGGGCAGGCGGCGGCGACACGGCTGCTCGCCGCCGGCGTCACGGCGATCGTGTGTGCGAGCGACCCCATGGCCCTCGGCGCGATTCGCGCGGTGCGGCGAGCGGGGCTGTCGGTGCCGGGGGATATCTCGGTGATCGGCTACGACGACTCGGCGCTGATGAACTGCACCGAGCCTCCGCTGACTACTGTGCGCCAGCCCATCGAGCCGATGGGGCGAACCGTGATCGAGCTCCTGCTGCGTCAGATCTCGAGCGATTCTGCGATCTCGGACGAACTGTTCTTCGAGCCGGAACTGGTCGTGCGCGGCTCGACCGGACCGGTCGCGAGGCGCTGATTTCCACGCAACGCAACGCAAAAGTACGCAAATAACTTACGTTCTGTTTAGTTCTTGCATCAATCTGTCGATAACGCTACGTTTGCGTTCGACGAAGGCGCCGAGAGGTTCGACGCGGTCGCCAACGCCCCGAACGAACCCGTCGACCCGCCCCGCACCGCGAAGGCCGGGAGTCGCCCGATTGAGAAGGACTCCGAGTGGATTTTCCCGTGCTCGCCGCCCAGCCAGAATCACCGGCGTCCGCTGGCGCCGCTGAGACGGCCGTCGCGCGGGCCGCCGCGCCGCCGCAGAACGATCCGCTCTGGTGGCGGAGTGCCGTCATCTACCAGATCTACATCCGCAGCTTCGCCGACGGCAACGGCGACGGGATCGGCGACCTGGCCGGTGTGCGCAAACACCTCGGCTACCTCCGGGACCTCGGCGTCGATGCGATCTGGTTCACGCCCTGGTACGAGTCGCCTCTCGCCGATGGCGGCTACGACGTCGCGGACTACCGCACGATCAACCCGGCATTCGGAAAGCTGGCCGAAGCAGAAGCGCTGATCCACGAGGCGCTGCAGTTCGGCATCCGTACGATCATCGACGTGGTGCCCAACCACATCTCGGACCAGCACCCGTGGTTCCAGCAGGCGCTGGCCGCCGCCCCGGGGTCGCCAGAACGCGAGCGGTTCTGGTTCCGACCGGGCACCGGACCTGACGGCGACGAGATGCCGACCCACTGGGTGTCGAACTTCTCGGGCGAGACCTGGACGCGCACCACAGACCGCGACGGCACGCCGGGCGAGTGGTACCTGCACCTGTTCACGCCGCAGCAGCCCGACCTGAACTGGAACCACCCCGACGTGAGAGCGGAGCACGAGGCGATCCTGAAGTTCTGGTTCGACCGCGGCGTGGCCGGCGTGCGCATCGATTCGGCGGCCCTGCTGGTCAAGGACGCGGACCTGCCCGAGGTGCCGGAGCATCCGGGGCCCGGCGAGCATCCCAACCAGGATCGCGACGAACTGCACGACATCTACCGCGGGTGGCGGGCGATCGCCGACTCCTACCCGGGGACACGCGTGCTGGTCGGCGAGATCTGGCTCCCCGACATCGACCGGTTCGCCATGTACCTGCGGCCCGACGAGCTCCACACCGCCTTCAATTTCGACTTTCTCGCCCGCCCCTGGAACGCGCGGGAGCTGCGGTCGTCCATCGACCAGACGCTCGCCGCGCATGCGCCGGTGAACGCACCGTCGACCTGGGTGCTCTCGAACCACGACGTGACCCGGCCCGTCACCCGGTACGGCCGTGAAGACTCATCGTTCGCGTTCGTGAAGAAAAGGGTCGGGACGCCGACCGATCTGGCCCTCGGCGAGCGCCGTGCCCGGGCTGCTGCGCTACTCACCGCGGCACTCCCCGGCTCGCTCTACATCTACCAGGGCGACGAGCTCGGCCTTCCCGAGGTCGAGGACATCCCTGCCGGCCGGCTCGAAGACCCGATGCATTTCCGGTCGGGCGGAATCGACCCCGGGCGGGACGGATGCCGTGTGCCGCTTCCCTGGCGCGGCATCCGACCGCCATTCGGGTTCAGCCCGGCCGGCGCATCCGACGAGCCGTGGCTGCCCCAGCCCGAATCGTGGGCGCACCTGACCGTGGAAGCGGAACAGAGCAATCCCTCATCGATGCTCTGGCTCTACCGGCAGGCGCTGCGCATCCGACGCAAGAACGACGGCCTCGGCGACGGACCGCTCGACTGGCGTGACGGACCGGACGATGTGCTCGTCTTCGCCCGTGGCGAGCACTTCGTCAACGTCACCAATCTCTCGGATGCGCCGATAGCGCTCCCTGAGCACACGGCCATCCTGCTCTGCAGCAGTCCACTCGAATACGGACTTCTGCCCCCGGACTCCACGGCGTGGCTACGAACACAGCACTAGCCGCCGGAGAGCGTCGCGGAACCCCACCACGACGCACAACGCACCACCCGCAATGACAAACCCACAGAAACAACAAACACACTCCGAAAGGAACTGACAATGAGGTCACCAAGAACGGTCGCCGCAGTCGCGGCGATCACGCTCGCAGGCGTCGGTCTGTTGGCCGGCTGCTCGAGCTCGGGCAGTGGGGACAGCGCCGACGGCAAGACCCACATCACTGTCGCCAGCCTGATCCCCGGCAGCGACAAGTCGGCATTCAAGGCGTTCGACGACCGCGTCAAGGCGTTCGAGAAGGCGAACCCTGACATCGTGATCAAGTCCGAGGAATACCAGTGGACGGGACCGACGTTCGCCACGCAGCTCGCGGGCGGAACCCTGCCCGACGTGTTCAATGTGCCGTTCACGGACTCGCAATCGCTGCTCCAGGCCGGTCAGCTCGCCGACATCACAGCCGAGGTCAGCCAGCTGCCGTACGCGAACAAGTTCAACGAGAACATCCTCGCGGTCGCCAAGAGCGGCGACAAGATCTACGGCATCCCGTACGGACCGTACGCGATGGGGCTGTCGTACAACCGCGAGCTCTTCCAGAAGGCCGGGCTCGACCCGAACAAGCCGCCGACAACGTGGGACGAGGTGCGCGCCGACGCGAAGACCATCTCGCAGAAGCTCCCCGGCGTCGCCGGCTACATGCAGATGACGCAGAGCAACACCGGCGGCTGGATCCTCACCACCACCACGTATGCGCGCGGTGGACGCATGGAGACGGTCTCGAACGGCAAGACGAAAGTCACCGCCGACAACCCCGTCACCAAGGAAGCCCTCCAGTACCTGCATGACATGCGCTGGACCGACAACTCGCTCGGAAGCAACTTCCTGTTCGACTGGAGCGGCATGAACCAGGCGTTCGGTTCCGGCCAGGTGGCCATGTACCCGAGCGGTTCGGACGTGCTCACCTCGCTGGTGCAGCAGAACAAGTTCGACCCGAAGAACTACGGGCTGGCCATGCTGCCGATCGCGAACTCGAGTGACGCCGGCGTGCTCGTCGGTGGAAACGTCGCAGCCGTGAGCCCGAAGTCGTCGGATGCCCAGCGCAAGGCCGCAGTCAAGTGGATCGACTTCTACTACATGCAGAAGCTGCTCGACCAGAACCAGGCCGTCGCCGACGCGAAGACGCTCGCCGCGTCGAACCAGCCGGTCGGCGTTCCGACCCTCCCGGTCTTCGACAAGGCCACGTATGACCAGACGCTGTCCTGGATCAAGGACGAAGTGAACATCCCGCTCGAGAACACGGCGCCGTTCACCGACAAGATCTTCGACGCGAACCTGGTTCCGGAGCCGAACAAGCACACGCAGGAGCTCTACGGAGCGCTCGACTCGGTGGTTCAGGCTGTCCTGACCGACAAGAACGCAAACATCGACAAGCTCCTCAGCACCGTGGACACCAACATCCAGGCGCTGGTCGACGCAGACAAGTAACCAGCCGCTGTGAGGCTGGCGGGGCGCCCGGCGCCCCGCCAGCCTTCAGCCGCTTTCGGCGAACCCCAGCACCGAAAAGAAAAGGCAGACCCATGACAGCCATCGACCGGCCGAGAACGACCTCGCGCAGAGTCGTCAGACGTACCCCTGCAACCTGGATCCGTGGAGGGGGCCTCAGCAGCCTCGTCTTCCTCGCGCCGATGCTCCTCATCTTCGGTGTCTTCTCGTGGTACCCGATCGTGCGGGCGGTCGTCATGAGCTTCCAGCACACGAACCTCGTGTCGACGCCGACGTGGGTCGGCTGGGACAACTTCGTCCAGGTGGTGAACGATCCCCTGTTCTGGACGTCCGTAGGCAACACCGCGTGGTTCGCCCTCCTCGCGCTCGTGCTCGGATATCCGGTTCCCCTTATCGCAGCGGTGCTGATGAGCGAGGTGAAGCGGGCGAAAGGCCTGTACAGCGCGCTCGCGTACCTGCCGGTCGTCGTACCCCCGGTCGTCGCAGTGTTGCTGTGGAAGTTCTTCTACGATGCACGTCCGACGGGCGTCTTCAACACGATCATCGGCTGGGTGGGCATTCCGCCCCAGCCATGGATCCAGAGCGCGACGCAGGCCATGCCCTCACTCGTGGTGGAGGCCACGTGGGCTGCGGCCGGCGGAACGATCATCATCTACCTTGCGGCCCTGACCGGGGTCGCGCCCGAGCTCTACGACGCGGCCGAAGTCGACGGGGCGAGCATTTGGAAGAAGATCTGGCACGTGACGCTGCCGCAGCTGCGCGGCATCCTCCTGATCACCCTGATCCTCCAGATCATCGGCACGGCGCAGGTGTTTCTCGAGCCGTACCTCTTCACCGGGGGCGGCCCGGTCAATTCGACCGTGACCGTGCTGCTGCTGATCTATCGTTACGCGTTCCAGAACAGCCTCGGGGGCGCGTACGGCGAAGCAACGGCGCTCAGCCTGATGCTCGCGGTGTTCCTCGCCGTGCTCTCGCTCGTTTACTTCCGCCTCACCAAGTCCTGGAGCCAGAATTGACCACCTCGACCGATTACACGCCCGAGGTCATGAACGTCCTGACCGACGAGATCGAGAATTCCGGTGTCGCGGGCGGCTCGCCCAAACGACCACGGCGGAGGCGACGCGACAAGCCGTCGCCCGAGAGCACGGACCGGAGCATCCTCTCACCGTCCGACTGGCGGCGCCGGAACATCCGGTGGACGAACCGCACCCTGCACATCGTGCTCCTCATCGTGCTGATCCTCGTGGGCCTCGGCCCGCTGCTCTGGCTGGCGAAGTCGGCGATCACCCCGACGATCGACACGCTCCAGACGCCGATGGCCCTCTTCCCGCACGGGGTCGACTGGGCGAATCTGTCGACGGCGTGGTCGACGGTGCATATCGATGTGCAGTTCATGAACACGATCTGGGTCGCGGCCGGCTCCTGGTTCTGCCAGATCGTGGTCGCGACGACAGCGGGCTATGCACTCAGCGTGCTGCGACCGAAATACGGCAATGTGCTGTACGGACTGGTGCTGGGCACCCTGTTCGTCCCGGCCGTCGTGCTGCTGGTCCCGCTCTACCTGACGATCCTGAACCCGCCGCTCATCGGTACGTCGCTGATCAACTCCTTCTGGGCGGTCTGGCTCCCGGCCGGTGCGAACGCCTTCAATGTCGTGCTCGTGAAACGGTTCTTCGACGCACTCCCGCGCGAAGTCTTCGAGGCCGCCCGCACCGACGGCGCTGGTCCCTTCCGCCTGTTCTGGTCGATCGTGCTGCCGATGTCGAAGCCCATTCTGGGCGTCGTCTCGGTCTTCGCGATCATCGCCGCCTGGAAGGACTATCTCTGGCCGTCGCTGGTGCTGCGAGATCCTGGCCTGCAGCCGCTCTCCGTCCGGCTGCCGCTGCTGCAGTCGGCGATCGAGCTGGACGTCTTTCTGGCTGCCCTCGCGATCTCGACGCTGATCCCGATCGCGCTCTTCCTCGTGTTCCAGGGGCTGTTCCTGCGCAGCGCCGGTCTCGGAGGCGCCGTCAAGGGGTGATCCGCAGGGTGCGTTCGGGTTGCGCCCGTACCATCGGAAGGTGACAGCCCATCGGACAGTGGTAGCGCATCCGACCTACCGGGGGAGACGTGGTCGCGCACAGCGCGGCGCGGTCGTCCTCGCAGTCGTCGCGCTCATGCTCGCAGGCTGTGCATCGGGCGGAGCCGGCATCCCGTCGCGCCCTTCACCCTCGCCGACGGCTCAGAGAGCGGCCCCCGACCCGATCGCGGAATATGCCGAGGCCCGCCTCGCGTCGATGACGCTGAGGCAGAAGGTCGCGAGCCTTCTCATGCTGCACCGGCCGGGCGTCGACGGAGCGGCGCTCCGTGCCTTCGTCGGCAACTACGGGCTCGGCGGCCTGATCCTGATGGGGGACAACATCCCACCGGGACTGGACACGCTCCGGGCGGAGACGGCCGAGATCAGTTCCGACCCCGGACTTCCCGTGCTCACAGCGACCGACGAGGAGGGCGGCATCGTCAAGCGGCTTCCCGAAGACGGGGCGCCGGGGGCGGAGGAGCTGAAGGAGCAGACTCCGGATGCGACGCGGGCCGCCTTCGCGAGTCGCGCGGCGCTTCTCAAAGCGGGCGGCATCGCCCTGAACTTCGGAACGATCGCCGACGTGACCGCCGATCCGAATTCGTTCATCTTCGACCGTGTGCTCGGCACGACGCCGGCGGATGCCGCCAGCCGGGTCGCAGCATCGGTCGCGGGCCAGAAAGGGGTGGTTCTCTCGACCCTCAAGCACTTCCCCGGGCATGGCGAGGTCGAGGCGGACTCGCACCTCTCCATCCCGACGACGCCGGTGTCGCTGGCGCAGTGGCGGCAACGTGACGAGCCGCCTTTCGAGGCCGGTGTGCGAAGCGGGGCGGATGTCGTGATGTTCGGCCATCTCGTCTACAGCGCAGTGGACAGCGCGCCCGCCTCGCTTTCCGCCGTGTGGCACCGCATTCTCGCCGACGAGATCGGTTTCGACGGCGTCACCATCACCGACGACCTGAGGATGCTGCAGGACTCGGGCGTACCTCAGTACCGCGATCCGGGCGAGAACGCGGTCCGTGCGCTGGCGGCGGGCAACACGATGCTGCTCTTCGTGCTGGGGGCGAGTCCGTCGCAGGACGGCGTCGACCCGGGTCACATCATCGACGCGGTCGTCGCGGCGGTGAACGCGGGCCGGATCGGCCTGGCGCAGATCGACGAGGATGCGCTGAAACTGCTCACGCTGAGGCGCTCGCTCGCCGTCGGCAATGACTGATCGAAACAATTTCGGCGATCCGGAATAACTCCCGGATCCATGCGTTTACATGTATCGGCGGCGACGCCCCACAACTCCCACTGAGTCGAACAATGGAGAAACTATGTCTGAAAACGTCACGATTCCCGGATACAAGGCCGGCACCTGGACCATCGACCCCTCTCACAGTGAGGTCGGCTTCAGCATCCGTCACCTCATGATCAGCAAGGTGAAGGGTGTCTTCGAGAACTTCGATGCGACCTTCGTGACCGCCGAGAACCCGCTCGAGTCGTCCGTGACGGCCAAGGCCGAGGTCGCCTCGGTCAACACCAAGGACAAGAACCGTGACGCGCACCTCCGCACCGGCGACTTCTTCCTCGCCGATGAGCACCCGACCATCGACTTCGTCTCGACCGGTGTCCGCGTCGAGGGCGGCGACTTCCTCGTCGACGGCGACCTCACCATCAAAGGTGTCACGAAGCCGGTCACGTTCGACTTCGACTTCGGCGGCTTCGGCCAGGACCCGTACGGCAACTTCAAGGCCGGCGCTACCGCGAAGACCGAGATCAACCGCGAGGACTTCGGGCTGACCTACAACGCAGCGCTCGAGACGGGCGGCATGCTGCTCGGTGACAAGGTCACCATCACGCTCGAGCTGCAGGCTGTACTCGCTCAGGACTAGTCCGCTCGCACTACAATCGATGTTCTCAGGGGTCCCGCACTTTCGGGGCCCCTGAGCTGTTTTCAGGGAGCGTCGTCTCCGGTGATCTCGTCGTGGATGCGGCGCAGATCTTCGACCAGCGACCCGATCAGGACCCAGTGCCGCGAATTCGGCGCCACGACCGACAGCGGAGCCGTCAGCACCGGTACCCCCGCCGTCACGGCGTCGGGCTCCGACGGCGGAGCGTCGGGCTCGCGCGCCAGCAGCCGAAGATCATGGGATGCGCGGGTCAGCTCGTCTGCGATGGCCTGCACCGTCGGCTCCCGGGAGATGCTGTCGTCGTAGCGGTCGTGGAAAGCGCGTGTCATGCCGAGCACGCGCGTGATCACGGGCCCGAGGCGCCTGAAGAATTCGTCGACGGCGTCGAGATCCTTTCGGTGACGGGACTGGCGCGGATTCAGGGTGAGGCTCTCGCGCGCCTGTGTCAGGGCTGCGTCGGTCTTCGCCTGCATGGGCCGCAGGAGGCGCGCCGTGATGAGAAGCTCGTCGAGCTGTGCCTGGGTCTGGGGCACGGTCAGCGCCGCGGCGAGGCGGTCGAGTGTTGCGGCAGCCTCGTTGCCGAGCGCGTTGACCGACGTGCGGGCCGGGCCGATCAGCACAGGGGGGACGATGGCAATGTTCACGATGACCCCGATGACGGCACCGATCACCGTCTCGACGATGCGTGCGAACGCGTAGTTCGGCGAGGCTGCGCCGATCGCGAGCACGAGCATTGCGGTGATCGGAACCTGGTTCGCCGTGCCCGGGGTGAGCTTGAGGGCCCAGGAGAGAAAGATCGCCACGACGACGGTGAGAAGCACGATCCAGCTCGACGTGCCGAATACGATTCCGATCGCGTAGGCGATCCCGACGCCAACGATGACCCCGATGCTCCGCTCGATCGCGCGGCCCACCGACTGGTTGACACTGGGTTGGACGACCAGGAGCGCTGCAATCGCCGCGAAGATCGGCAGCTGGGTGGGGAGGAAGGTGCCGGCGATGACCCACGCGAGAATCATTGCGATCGCCGTCTTCGCCACCTGGAGGAGCGGGACGCGTGTCGATGCTCGCAGGCTCGTTGGCATTCGCACGACTCAAGGCTACGGCGTCAGGCGACCTCGCCGTGCAGACCCAGGAACCGGCCGTAGGCGCGCACGCCCGTCGCGAAGCCTGCCTGCTCGGCCGGGGTGAAGGGCACGAAGGGCTCCGCTTCGACGGCCACCCGCGACCCGTTCGCCGTGCGCCGCCAGGTGCCGGCGACCCTGCCCTTCGAGACGACGAGGGGCTTGAAGATGCCGTTGGCGCCGGGAACGATGCGATCGGCGAACTCGGGGGCGAGGACCGGAGTGCGGTCCTGATAGCCGAGCAGGTACTCATCGAAGCCGGGAAGCACGTGCACCGACCGGGAGCGCGGAGCGCGGGCTGGGGCGGCGTCGGCCAGTTCAGCGGTCATCCAGTACGTCACTCCGTCGAGATCGAACGAGGTGAGACGGTCGCGGATGAGCGTGAGCCCTGCCTTTGCGCCCGCCATCGTCCCCTTGGACCACCAGACGTAGTCCTTGAGCGTCGCAGGCCCGTGACCGGCGAGGTACCGAAGGAGGAACTCGGCGAGTGCCTCGTCGCCGTCGAGGGGTCGCTGGTCCGGCGCCCACTCGTCGAGGAGCACCAGGGACTGCTGCGTACGGTGGGGCGGGCCCCAGCAGAGCACACCCGTCTGGGCCAGGTAGTAGATGAGGTGGTAGCCGCGCTGGCCGGCGGTACGGATGCCGTTCCGCTCCCACAGTTCCATCAACTCGGGGCGACCGAGCGACCTGCCGCCCGCAAGCGCCTCGACGACGAGATCGCGTGCGCGGGCGAAATCGTGCTCCTCGAGTTCGAGCTGGCGGTGCCGCAGAGCGAGGCCCGCGATCATGCGCGGTGTCGTGACCCGGAGCATCCACCCGAGCTCGCGCGCCGGAACGAAATGCAGCGTTCCGCGCATCGGCCAGGACCGCACGATCTCGCCGCGTTCCAGTGCGGAGATGACGTCTGCGTGCGTCGCACCGGGCGCCCTCACCCCCAGCGCCCAGCATGCGGCCGCGAAGTCCTGTGCCTGCACGGCGAGCATGCGCTCGGCGACGGCGAGCGGCGACACGAGTGGCGCGGTCAGCGCGTGGGCGGCCTGGCGGAACCGGTAGAGGTCGGCGTACTTGGCGTGCGTCGGCATGCCACCAGTATCGCGGCTGCCTCCGACACGGGCGTCAGGTCAGGATGCCGAGTTCGCTGAGCTGGTCGCTGAGGCCGGCACCGTCGGGGGAGTAGACCCACGGCACCCCGCTCGTCTCCGAATGCTTCTCGGCCTTCGAGCGACCGCCGGCGAGCACGGCCTCACCGGTGGAGAGCTGGCGGATGGCGACAGCGGAGACGCTTTCGGGATGCTTCGTGGTGAATTCGCCGTAGATGATCTCATCGTGCTGTCCGTCGTCGCCGACGAGGAGCCAGCGCAGGCCGGGGAATTCGCTGGCGAGCCGCACCAGGCTGGATTCCTTGTGCTCCCGCCCGCTGCGGAACCAGCGATCATGCGTCGGACCCCAGTCGGTGAGCAGGAGCGCGCCGGCGGGGAAGAGGTTGCGCGAAAGGAATCGTTTGATCGTCGGTGCGACGTTCCAGGCGCCGGTCGACAGATAGATGACGGGAGTGCCCGGATGCGTCGCGGCCAGCCGTTCGAGCAGCACGGCCATTCCCGGGGTCGGCACTCGCGCGTGCTCGTCGAGCACGAAGGTGTTCCAGAATGCGAGTAACGGGCGCGGGAGAGCGGTGACCATGACGGTGTCGTCGATATCGGAGATCACGCCGAACGTGGCCGACGGGTCGACGATGAACACCGGGGACTCGACGGCATCCTTCGAATCTGCTGTGTACATGCGCACCGTGTGCCATCCGGGTGCGAGCTGTACCGGGATCACCGTGTCGATGACGCCACCCCGGTCGGGGCGCACCTCGTGGGTCATCCCTTCGATCTCGATCGTGACCGTCACATCGTTCGCGGGCACGCTGACGAACGAACGCCAGCCACGGATGCTCTCCTCACGCCTGCGATTCGCGCGTTCGGCCCTGCTGCCGGACCGGGGATCGCGAGCCAGGACGACACGCCCGAGGATGCGCGCCCAGGTCGGTGCGCCGTAACCGGTGTATGGGACCACTGTGGAGAGGAAACCCCGCCGGCGGGCGCGCTTCGCACGGAAGTCGTGGAAGGCGTCCTCGATGCGCGCTGCGCGATGCATGATGGGCTCGACGCTCGCGACGCGCTTCTCGGGTGGACGGGCCATATCTGCCAGTTTCTCATGAACGGCTTGTCGTTCCGGACTCCTGACGCGCGCGAGGTGACGCCCAGCCTGAGCGTTTCCTGCGACGCGCCACACGGTTTACAGCAAAAATGAGGGATTCCCGGTTTATGATCCAAACAACGCGGCGGTCGACTCGCCGCAGGGCTGGGGACCCGCAGCGCCGTATTGTGGACATGCAGGAAAGAAGGAGTAGCCCTAGTGCCCATCAATGATCTCGTCACTGGCCAGAGCCAGTCGGGAATACCTCTCGTTCGTACCGAGCCGATCCAGGAGCGCAGTGCTGCGCGAATCGACGCGCTGCTCGACGCCGCCGCCGACGTTGTGGACGAGATCGGTTTCGACCGCCTCACGACCGCGATGGTCGCCGAGCGGGCGGACGCATCCATCGGAACCGTGTACCGGTATTTCCCGGACCGCATCGTGCTCCTGCAGGCGCTCCGCGATCGAGCGCTGCAGCGTTACCGCAGTGCTGTGGTCGAGTCGATCCACAAGGCGACGCCGGACCACTGGTGGGATGCCATGGAGTGCGCCATCGACGCGTTCGTCGAGATGTTCCGCTCGGAGCCGGGATTCCGCATCATCCGCTTCACCGATGCCCAGCGCCAGCCGGCCTCGGGAGAGGCTGGATTCGGCGACGACTTCTTCGCGCACCGCTTCGCCAGCATCCTCGCCGAGGAGTTCGGCCTCCCGGCCGGCGACCAGCTGAACTTCCGGCTGGAGGTCGCGGTCGAGATCGCCGACTCGCTCATCACACGCGCGTTCCTCATCGATCCACACGGAGATGAGGCGTTCATCGAGGAGGCGCGCGAGGTCATCCGCGAATATCTCGCCAAGCGGTACGGCGAGGACGCGACGAACTGAACCGTTCCCGACCGGCACGCCGCCGGTCGGTCGAGCTGTGCGGATTCCCGACCGACGGGAATGTCGGTGGTCTGCGGAAGCGTTGCTTTTGCTGGAGATCAGCTTCACAAAATGCAATCGGTTTTTGCCAAAAGCCCCGAATGGTGTTTGGGTTGATCATCTGGCACGTGTTGATCCGAAGCCTTTCTCGAGGAATGAGCCACACAGATGATCGAGTTCCGATCGGTAACGAAGCAGTTCCCCGACGGAACGGTCGCGGTCCGCGACTTCTCGCTCGTTATCCCGTCGCGCAAGATCACCGTCCTGGTCGGATCCTCAGGTAGCGGCAAGACGACCATCCTGCGAATGATCAACCGCATGGTCGACCCGACGAGCGGCACCATCGAGATCGACGGCGAAGACATCTCGACGCTCGCGCCCGTGCACCTGCGTCGCAGCATCGGCTACGTCATGCAGAACTCCGGCCTGCTGCCGCATCGCAAGGTGGTGGACAACATCGCCACCGTGCCTCTTCTGCGCGGGGTGAAGAAGCGTGTGGCCCGCGAGAATGCGCTGGAGCTCATGGACACGGTGGGACTGGATCGTTCCCTCGCCGACAAATACCCGAGCCAGCTCTCCGGCGGCCAGCAGCAACGCGTCGGGGTGGCGCGCGGTCTCGCCGTCGACCCGAACATCCTGCTCATGGACGAGCCGTTCGGGGCGGTCGACCCTATCGTGCGCGACGACCTGCAGCAGGAGCTCCTCCATCTGCAGCGTGAACTCGACAAGACGGTCGTCTTCGTCACCCACGACATCGACGAGGCGTTCCTCCTCGGCGAGCAGGTGGTGATCTTCCGCACGGGCGGAATCGTGGCACAGAAAGGCACACCCGCCGAGATCCTCAGCGATCCCGCAGACGACTTCGTCGCGACGTTCGTCGGCGCCGAAAAGGGCAAGCGCGCCCTCCACATCGAACAGACGTCGACCGGTGAGGTCCTGGTCGACAGCGACGGACGCACCGCTGGTGTGCTCTCCGGCGCATCCACCCACGAAGCAAAGGCCGCGACCCTCATGGGCGCGGGTGCTCCGGCGCAGGGTGAGGAAGCGCCGTGAGCTGGCTGTGGTCGAATTTCGGCCTCATCGACTACGGCCAGGTCTGGCAGCTCACCGTCGCCCACATCGGTCTGAGCATCCCCCCGATCGTCTTCGGCTTCGTGATCTCACTGCCCATCGGGTGGGTGGCCAACCGTTACCACGCGTCGCGCGGAACGCTCCTCACGATCGGCGGCATCCTCTACACGATCCCCTCCCTCCCGCTGTTCATCGCGATGCCGTCGCTGATCGGCACGAAGATCCTCAACCCGGTGAACGTGATCGTCGCTCTCACGATCTATGCGCTGGCGCTGATGGTGAGAACGACGGCGGATGCGCTCGGTTCCGTCTCCGGTGACGTCCTGCAGTCCGCCACCGCGGTCGGCTTCTCGAGCTGGCGTCGATTCTGGTCCGTAGAGCTTCCGCTGGCCGGTCCTGTGCTCCTGGCAGGCTTGCGCGTGGTCGCGGTGAGCACCGTCAGCCTGGTGAGCGTCGGGTCGCTGATCGGGGTCAACAACCTCGGAAACCTGTTCATCGACGGCTACCAGCGCTCCTTCCCCGAAGAAGTCGTCGTCGGCATCCTGTGTGTGATGGCGATCGCGTTCGCGTTCGACGGCATCCTCCTGCTGCTTGGTCGCCTCCTGATGCCGTGGACCCGGGTCGACCGGCGCAGCAGGCGGTCCGTTCGTCGGGAGCAGCTGCGGGCGGTGACAGAGGCATGATCAACTTCGTCGCGGCGTTTGCGTGGCTCGGGGACCCCGCCCACTGGGTCGGACCCGACGGGATCCCGACACGGATGTGGGAACACATCTGGTACTCCGGACTGACTCTCCTGATCGCTGCCGTGATCGCCATCCCGATCGGACTCGCGATCGGGCACACCGGTCGCGGCCGGGGGATCGCCGTTTCGATCTCGGGCGCGCTCCGGGCGATTCCCACGCTCGGTCTCGTCGTCTTCCTCGCACTCGAACTCGGTGGACTCGACATCACGTCGCCCCTGATCGCCCTCACCATCCTCGCGATCCCACCGGTGCTCGCCGGGGCGTACGCCGGCGTCGATGCGGTGGACAAGGGCACCGTCGATGCCGCGCGTGCAATGGGGATGACCGAGCTCCAGGTGCTCCGCAAAGTCGAACTCCCGCTCGCGCTCCCGCTGCTGATCGGCGGGCTCCGGTCCGCGATGCTTCAGGTCATCGCCACGTGGACGGTTGCAGCGTTCCTGCCCGTCGGCGGCCTCGGCCGGTACCTGATCGACGGATTATCGATTCGCGCCTACGACGAGATGCTTGCGGGGTCGATTCTGGTCGTCGCCCTCGCGCTGGTGACCGACGGTGTCTTCGCGATCATCCAGCGACTGGTGGTACCTCGCGGGGTCATCGTGTCCCGCGTCACAGATGTCCGTGTGAAGACCTCACGTCCTCGCGCGGTGGTAGGTGTGCCCATTCAGGAAAGCACCACCGAGTAGAGAAAGAGAAAAGGAAGAATCATGTTTGCATCAAGAAGAGGCCGCATCGCCGCAGGCGTGCTCGCCGCGGGGGCCCTGCTCGCCCTCAGCGCGTGCTCGTCCGGCAATGCGCTTGACAGCGGCAGCACCTCCTCGAGCTCCGCCGGAACCATCACGGTCGGGTCTGCTGCGTTCGGCGAATCCCAGATCGTCGCAGAGATCTACGCTCAGGCGCTCGAAGCGAAGGGGGTCAAGGTCACCCGCAACCTCAGCATCGGCCAGCGCGACGTCTATCTCGCCGCTCTCAAGGACGGGTCGATCGACCTGATACCCGAGTACAGCGGGAACCTGCTCCAGTTCTACGACAAGACGGCCAAGGCGCAGTCCAGCGACGACGTCTACGCGGCCCTCAAGACGGCGCTGCCGGCCGGGTTCGAGGTGCTCGACCAGTCGCAGGCGCAGGACGCCGACTCGTACAACGTCACCAAGGCGTTCTCCGAGAAGTACAACGTGAAATCCCTGGCCGACCTCGCTGCCGCGAAGGTCGCGCTCACGGTCGCCGCGAACCCTGAGTTCGCTACCCGGCCTTACGGGATTCCCGGGCTCAAGAGCCAGTACGGCGTGACGGCTGCATTGAAGCCGATCAACGACAGCGGCGGTCCGGCCACGGTCGATGCGCTGAAGAGCGGCGCGGTACAGCTTGCCGACATCTACACGACGACACCAGCCATCAAGGACAACGGCTTCGTGACGCTGGAGGACCCGAAGCACATGATCCTCGCCCAGAACGTGCTCCCGCTGATCAACTCGAAGAAGGTGACCAGCACGGTCAAGGACGTCCTGAACAAGGTGTCCGCGGCGCTGACCACCGCCGACCTGATCGAGCTGAACAGCGAGAACCAGGGTGCCCAGAAGGTTTCGCCTGCTGACGCTGCCAAGAAGTGGCTCTCCGACCACAATCTCGGCTGACGAGCGACCGACGAAGGGCGGCGATCCGGTTCATCCGGGTCGCCGCCCTTCCTGATGTCAGGCTCCCTGTCAGGCGGGATCCGCCGCGATCGGGCGGATCCTGCCGATCAGGGACCAGAAGTATTCGAGCGCGGCGGCCATGTCGGCTGTGTCGTCGAGCATCCACTGCACCTGCATGCCGTCTGCGACGGCGATCGTCAGCCGTGCGACTTCACGGGCGTCCAGCCCAGGGTCGAGTTCACCCGAGCGTTGGGCCGCAGCAATGTACTGCGCGAGCTGGTCGATGAAGAACCGGTAGCGCCCGACGAAATAGTCGTGGCCCGGATGGCTCTCATCGGCGGCCTCGGCCGAAATCGTCGCATACAGGTGTACGAGCCCCGGCACCTCCGCGTTGTGCCGCATCGCGTCGACCATCCCCTGGAACGGGTCGGCCTGGTCGGTGACGGCGCTCATGTCCGCCTCGTCGCGCTTGCGGAGGACTTCAGCGAAGAGTTCCTCCTTCGAGCTGAAGTGGTGGAGCAGACCGGCCTGGCTCAGGCCGACCGCCTCGGCGATCTCCCTCAGCGACGCTCGGCGGTAGCCGCGCTCGGCGAACACCTCGAGTGCGGTCGTCAGGATCTCTTCGCGCTTGGCGAGTCCCTTGGCGTACGAGCCCTTCTTCGGCATGGACCTGATGCTACTGGCAACGCGACGCCCGGCATCGGATTGGGCCCGGCGGCGGGCCCGTTGGTAGGTTGGTTGCGGACGCCACGAGCGTCCGCCTCCACAGGAATGACCATCCTGCCCGGAAGCTCTGTCGATGATGCGGCCGAGGTTCGGCTGTGTTCCTGAGGAGTACCGCGTGAACGATGCACTGGACGCCCTTCTGCTGGCTCGCTGGCAGTTCGGACTGACCACCATCTACCATTTCCTGTTCGTGCCGATCACGATCGGCATGGCATCGACGGTGGCGATCTTCCAGACGGCGTGGTTCCGCACCGGCAAGGTGCATTACCTGCAGCTGACGCACTTCTTCGGGAAGATCTTCCTGATCAACTTCGCGATGGGTGTCGTCACAGGCATCGTCCAGGAGTTCCAGTTCGGAATGAACTGGTCGGACTACTCCCGTTTCGTCGGAGACGTCTTCGGAGCCCCTCTCGCACTCGAAGGCCTGGCGGCGTTCTTCCTCGAAGCGACCTTCATCGGATTGTGGATCTTCGGGTGGAGCAGGCTGCCGCGCGGAGTCCACCTCGCAACGATCTGGGCGACGGCCGTCGGCACGATCCTCTCGGCCTATTTCATCATTGCGGCGAACGCCTTCATGCAGTGGCCGGTCGGCTTCACCCTCAACGACGCGCGTGGACGGGCCGAACTCACCGACATCTGGGCGCTTCTGACGAACAAGGTCGCCCTCGCCGCGTTCCCGCACACGCTCGTCGCGTGCTTCATGGTCGCTGCCGGCCTCGTGATCACCATCGCGGCCTGGCACCTGTCGCGGGGGCGCAATCTCGACACGATGCGGCCGGCGCTGAAGTTCGGCCTCTGGACCATGGTCGTCGCCGGCGTGCTGACGGTCATCACCGGCGACCAGCTCGGACTGGTGATGGTGGAGACGCAGCCCATGAAGATGGCGGCGGCAGAAGCGCTTTACCACACCGCCACCGGAGCCGACGCGTCGTTCTCGATCTTCACGTGGGGCACACCGGACGGCGTGCACGAACTCTTCTCCATCCGAATCCCGTACCTGTTGTCATTGCTGTCGACCCACTCGCTGGACGGCACCGTCGAGGGCATCAACCAATTGCAGGCGCAGTACGTGCAGCTCTACGGACCCGGTGACTACACCCCGGTCATCTGGGTCACGTACTGGGCGTTCCGGTGGATGATCGGCCTCGGCGCTCTGCACGTCCTGGTCGCGGTCGTCGGGCTCTGGGTCACCCGCAAGGGCCGTCTCCCGAAGCAACGGTGGGTCTGGAAGGTCGCGATCTGGGCGTTCCCGCTCTCGCTGGGTGCCATGATCATGGGCTGGATCTTCACCGAGATGGGCCGACAACCGTGGATCGTCTTCAGTCTGATGAAGACCTCCAACGGGGTCTCGCCGGGCGTCACCGGCCTGACCGTGCTCATCTCGCTGATCGCGTTCACGCTCATCTACGGCATCCTCGCGGTCGTCGAGTTCCGCCTCGTCAAACGTGCGGCGCAGAAGGGTCCCGACCCTGTCGAGGACCACCAGGACGAGTCGGGCGAAGTCGCCCCGCTGACGACGGTCTACTAGGAGCACGTGATGGATCTGACAATTCTCTGGTTCTGGATCGTCGCCGGTCTCTTCGTCGGCTACTTCGTTCTCGACGGCTTCGATTTCGGCGTCGGTATGGCATTGCCTTTTCTCGGCAAGGACGACGTCGACCGCCGGGTGATGATCAACACCATCGGTCCCGTGTGGGATCTCAACGAGACGTGGCTGATCGTCGCGGGCGCCTGCCTCTTCGCCGCCTTCCCCGAGTGGTACGCCACCCTTTTCAGCGGGTTCTACCTCGCCCTCCTCCTGATTCTGCTCGCACTGATCGTGCGCGGTGTGTCGTTCGAGTACCGGCACCAGCGACCGGATTCGCGCTGGAAGGCCTGGTTCGACGGGATGATCATCGTCGGTTCCGTTGTTCCCGCACTCCTGTGGGGGGTCGCTTTCGCCAACATCGTCCAGGGAGTTGCTCTCGATGCACATCACGACTACACGGGAACGCTTTTCGACCTGCTCAATCCCTACGCGCTGCTCGGCGGGCTGACCACCCTTCTGCTCTTCTTCACCCACGGCGTGGTGTTCGTCTCGCTCAAGACAGAGGGCGACATCCGCCACCGTGCACAGCGGCTCGCGTCCCGTTCGGGCATCCTCACGATCGTGGTCGCTGCCGCCTTCCTCCTGTGGACCGGCATCGCACACTTCAGCGTGGCGTTCGTCATCCTCACTCTGCTGGCAGCGGTGAGCCTGATCGTCGCCTGGCTGGCGAACCGGCGGGGCGCCGAGGGCTGGTCGTTCCTGTTCATGGCCCTGACGATCGCATTCGCCGTGGTCTCGCTGTTCGCCAACCTCTTCCCGAACGTCATGCCGGCGACCGATCCCGCCAACAGCCTGACGATCGCGAACGCATCGAGCACGACGTACACCCTGACCGTGATGAGCTGGACGGCCCTGATCTTCCTGCCGCTCGTTGTGCTCTACCAGGGCTGGACGTACTGGATCTTCCGCAAGCGTCTCTCCCGGGCGAGCATCCCGGCGGATGCTGCGGAGACCGTGGTCGGCTGAGCACGTGCGACCCCTCGATCGGCGGCTTCTCGCTTACGCGTCGGCGGCGCGCGCGACGCTCGCCCTCGGTGCCGTCATCGCGCTGGCACAGACGGTGTGTATCGTCGCGTTCGCGTGGATTGTCACGCAGGTGATCGTTCGCGCGATCGCCGGGGACGGCATCCGGCAATTGAGCGGCCTCCTCACCGCCCTCGCCATAGTCATCGCCGTTCGGGGGCTGCTTCTCTGGCTCGCCGATCTCACGGCGACCCGGGGCGGCGCCAGCTCGATCGGCCAGCTGAGGGCGGCCCTGCTGGCAGCGATCGCACGCCTCGGACCTTCCTGGCTCGCGTCGCGCAGCACCGCGGAGGTGACCCTGACCGCTGGCCACGGACTGGACGCACTCGACGGCTATTTCACCCGCTACCTGCCGCAACTGATCATGACGGCCGTTGCCACCCCGTTGATCGTCGTGGTCATGCTGATCAGCGATCCCACCAGCGGCGTGATCGTCATCGTGACCCTCCCGCTCATCCCGCTGTTCATGGTGCTCGTCGGCTGGGCGACCCAGACCGCCCAGCAGCGCCAGTGGGCGACGCTCGGCAGGCTTTCGCGCGCATTCCTCGACGTCGTCAACGGTCTCTCCACCCTCAAGCTGTTCGGCAGGCAGCACCGCCAGGCCGAGCGGATCCGAGCGATCAGCGAGGAATACCGGGTGCGCACGATGCGCGTGCTGCGCGTCTCGTTCCTCAGCGGCTTCGTGCTCGAGTTGTGCGCGAGCCTGTCGGTCGCGGTCGTCGCCGTCGAAGTGGGCCTTCGCCTGCTGTCCGGCGACCTCACGCTCGGCATCGGTTTGTTCGTCCTGCTCCTCGCGCCGGAAGCCTTCCTCCCTGTGCGTAACGTCGGCAGCCGGTACCACGACGCGACCGAAGGAATCGCCGCCTCGGAAGACGCGTTCGCGATCCTGGACGAGGATCGTGCCGGCGTCGCCGACATCTCCCGGCGGATGCCTGTGCTCGATCCCGCATTTGCGCGCGGTACCGTCGTCTTCGAGTCGGTCTCGATCGACTACGCCGGCATCGGCGGGGTGCGCGAGATCACCGCCCGGTTCGAGCCGGGGTCGCTGACCGTGCTGGCCGGTCCGAGCGGCGCAGGAAAATCGAGCCTGCTTGCCGCGCTGCTCGGTTTCACTGCATACGACGGCGACATCCGTCTCGGTGGGCACGAGCATCCGTCCAGGCAGCGCGCCACGAACGACTTCGTCTCCTGGGCAGGACAGCAGCCGGGCCTCGCCGCAGGGACCATCGCCGAGAACGTCGCGCTCGGCACCGACGCCTACAGCGAGGAGCGGGTCGTGACGGCTCTCGCGACGGCCGCCGCCGACGAGCTCGCACCGGGCACTCTCCTGGGAGTCGGCGGGTCGGGATTGTCGGGCGGCCAGGCGCAGCGGGTCGCCGTCGCGCGTGCGATCTACCGGATGCTGGAACGGGACTGCCCGGTGCTGGTGCTCGACGAGCCCACGTCCGCCCTCGACGACATCACGGAGGCCCGGGTCGTTGAG
This sequence comes from Leifsonia sp. McL0618, assembly GCF_049994905.1. GTDB lineage: Bacteria > Actinomycetota > Actinomycetes > Actinomycetales > Microbacteriaceae > Diaminobutyricibacter. The sequence continues at coordinate 2,084,842 of NZ_CP188258.1, forward strand.
GAGCTGCGCGCGGTCGCGTCCGGTGGACGCACCGTCATCGTCGTCTCCCATCGCGCTGCGGTGATCGACGCGGCCGACGCCGTCGTCGCAGTGGGGGAGCTGAGCCATGCGTGACGCCCGGGTCCGGGCCATTCTCCGCGGGTCGCAGCCGCCACTGCGGCAGATCTGGCCCGCCGTGGCGTTCGGTGTGCTGAGCGCGGGCTCAGCGGTCGCCCTGCTGGCGGTGTCGGCCTGGCTCATCACGCGTGCATCCGAACAGCCGTCGCTCATCTACATCTCGGTCGCAGTGGTCGGGGTGCGGGCCTTCGCCCTCGGCCGTGCCGCCTTCCGATACCTTGAACGGCTGGTCGGACACGATGCTGCGTTCCGGCAACTCGCGTCGATTCGCGCCGGCATGGTGGACACGATCGTGCCGCTCGCACCCGACGGGCTCGGCACCACACGCCGCGGGGACCTTCTCTCCGCGCTGGCGGACGACGTCGACGAGCTCCAGAACCGCTCCCTCCGCGTGGTCCAGCCCCTGGTGACTGCAGCGATCGTGTCGGTCGTCACCGTCGTCGGCCTAGCGATACTGCTGCCTGCCGACGCGCTCATCCTCGCGATCGCACTCGTTCTCGCTGGACTCGTCGGTACCCTCGTGAACGGTTCCGTGGCATCGAAGGCGCAACGGCTGATCGCTCCGCTCCGGGCGGAGCTCAACGATCGTGTGCTCGATCTCATCGGAAACCTCCCGGTTCTCACTGCGTTCGGAGCGCTCGAGGAGGCGAACGGACGGGCGGTCGCAGCGGGCGCGGCCCTGACCCGCGCCATCCGTTCGCGCGCATCCGGTGCCGCGCTGACCGCCGGGGTCGTCTCGGTGCTCGCGGGCGCGGCCACGGTCGGTGCCTTCTTCGTGGCCATCCCGGCACTCGAAGCGCAGCGACTCGACGCTCCGACCCTGGCAGTGCTCGCCCTCGTGCCCCTGGCGATCTTCGAGGTCTTCGGTATGGTGCCACTCGCGCTGAGCGCGCGACGACAGGTCGTGGCGAGTGCAGAGCGCATCGCCGGGACCATTCCGGTGGGCATCCCGGCCGGCATCCCGGTGGATGGCGTGGACTCGAGCCCGCTGCCGGCCACGACCGGCGACGATCCTGTTCTCGTGCTCGACCGGGTCACAGCGCACTGGCCCGGTTCGACCCAGCCGATCCTCCACGACGTGTCCCTGCGCCTGGGGCGAGGCGAGCGGATGGTGATCGAAGGGCCGACCGGGGCGGGCAAGACCGCGCTCGCCCACGTGCTCATCCGCTTCATCGACTACGGCGGCAGTTATCGTGTCTCCGGCGTCGAGGCACGAGACCTCGCCCAGGACGACGTGCGCACCCTCGTCGGGCTCTGTGAGCAGCAGCCATACCTGTTCGACTCCGACATCCGGCAGAACCTGCTGTTCGCGCGCGACACCGCCACCGATGCCGACCTCGAAGCCGTGCTCGGGCGGGTCGGCCTCGCCGACTGGCTGCACGAACGGGGCGGCCTCGACGCCAGGGTCGGGGAGCGGGGCTCGCTCGTCTCCGGCGGCCAGGCGCAGCGTATCGCCCTCGCCAGGGCACTGCTCGCGGACGTCTCCGTGCTCATCGTCGACGAGCCGACGGCGAACGTGGATCTCGATGTCGCCGACCGGATCGTTCGCGACATCGTCACGGTCGCCGCGGCGGCGGGCGCAGCCGTCATCCTGATCTCGCACGTCGCCGTTCCGTCAGAGCTGGTCGACCAACGGGTGCGGATGGAGGACGGACGCCTTCGGCCGGTCAGTCCAGAGGGCGTGTCAGCGCTGTGAGCCGGGGCCGCCAGCGGGCGGCGTGTCGTCCATCGGCGTCCAGCTCGGGTCCGCCGATCCAGGACCGGACCACGCGAATGCCGTGGAGCGCGTTCACCGCCCACACTTCGCATCCGGTGAGATCCTCGGGCGTCGCCTCCTCCTCGCCGACCTGCGCGCCGATCGCGGCAGCCACAGTCATGATCGAGCGTGCGGTGACGCTCGGGATGCGCGGCAGCCACGATGGAGGAACCAGCAGCCGGCCATCCCGCCACCACATCAGGCTGCTGGTCGAGCCCTCCGAGACGAGCCCGCCGTCGAGGATGACCGCCTCGCGCGCGCCGGAACGCTGGGCTTCCTGACGCAGGCGCAGCATCGACCCGAGGTCCGGCCCCTTGATCGTCGGCTCGGTTCGGGGGTCGGGCCCATGGTGCGTTGCCACGACGACCGACTGCTGCAATTCGGGGGCCGACCGAAGCCGGAAATGCAGCTGGTAGGCGCCATCGTGCGACGAGACCTCGAGGCGGGGGAACCAGTCGGCCTCGCGCGGCACCAGCTGGAGGGCATCCCCGAAGAACGCGTCGAGTTCCCGTTCGTCGGGATACCCACGAGCGATCGCGGACTCGATGAAGCGGCTGCGGTGCACTCCGACCGCCAGCGCGCGGCCGTCGCTCACCAGGAAGGAGTCGGCGACCTCGAGACGTGTAGCGAAGAGTTCGCAGTCCTCGAGCAGGCGGAGGGAACCTTCGTGCCAGTCGAAGAGCGCAGAGATCTCGCTCGTACCATTTTCGCTCATTCGCACATCCCTCCTTCGCGTCTGGCCACCCGCCGCTGTGTAGCCGCCCGGCTGCGGCCCGAGCCGCTCTAGGCTAGTACGGTGGCCAACCGAATCCTGCGATTTCCGGTCGACGAATGGCTGGAACCGGAGGCCGCCTTCCTCACTGCTTTCGTGGGCGAGCCGTACGTGGCCTGGCTGGACGCCGGAATGGATGCCGATTCCGGCATATCCGTGATCGTCGCCGCGACCGAGGGATCACGATTCGCGACCGGTTCGGTCGCCGACGGAACCGTCTCCATCGGGCGGCCAGGCGGGGAGGCGGCGACGAGAGCCGCCGACATCCTCGACGTTCTCGCCGACTCGCTGGCAGAGTTCGGCGACCTGTCGCCGCGGCACCGGGATGCCACCGACTTCACCCTCGGCTGGATCGGCTGGCTCGGCTACGAATACGGCGCGGCGGCCAACGGGATCCCCGTGGCTCCGACCCGGGCGCCAGACGCGGCCATGCTCTTCGCCGAGCGCGCCGTCGTGTTCGACCATGCCGCACGGTCGGTCGAACTGATCGCGCTCGACCAGGAGGGAGCGGCCGAGTGGGCGGATGCTCTGCGCGCCCGGCTCGCAGCATCCGTCACCGGAATGCGGCGTGCCCGCGTGCCACGCGCAGTCTCTGCACCGGCCGACGCAGTGCTGCAGTGGCGCCACGATGACTCAACGTACCTGCGGCTGATCGCCGACTGCCAGGAGGCCATCCGCCGTGGCGACGCCTATCAGCTCTGTCTGACGAACGAGGCGACCGTCGAGGTGAGCGTCGACCCGGTCGAGGTCTATCTGCGGTTGCGCGCCAAAAGCCCGACCCACCACGGTGGACTCCTGAGGTTCGGCGACATCGCGCTGTTGAGCGCCTCGCCAGAGCAGTTCCTCTCGATCACACCCGGCCGCCGCATCCGCACCAAACCGATCAAGGGGACGCGTCCGCGCGGCGCGACGATCTCGCGTGACCTCGACCTGCGGGCAGAGCTGGAGGCCAGCGACAAGGAACGTGCCGAGAACGTCATGATCGTCGATCTCATGCGCAACGACCTGGGAAAGGTGTGCGTCGTCGGTTCGGTGGAAGTCCACCACCTGCTCGCCGTGGAGAGCTACGCCCAGGTGCACCAGCTGGTCAGCACGGTCGAAGGCACCCTCGCCGACGGTGTCGGCCCGCTGGATGCCGTCGCGGCGTGCTTCCCCGCGGGCTCGATGACCGGAGCGCCGAAGATCAGTGCCATGCGCATCCTCCACGACCTCGAAGGTGGCCCGCGTGGAATCTACTCCGGATGCTTCGGGTACTTCGGCCTCGACGGAAGCGTCGATCTCGCTATGGTCATCCGCAGTATCGTTGTCGAACCGGAGCGGGCTTCCATCGGAGCAGGGGGCGGGATCACGGCGCTGTCCGTTCCCGAGGAGGAGCTCGACGAGGTCGCCGTGAAGGCGTCGGCCCTCATCGCTGCATTGGGGCTGTGAGGCCCGGGGGAACGGAATGCGGCCCCCGAACGTTTAGTACCCTTGACGATGGGCGTCGCCCGCTGGCGAATGCGGGCCACCTTCAGCGTCGACGGGCCCATCAACACGATGATTGAGAGTTACGTGGCACACGAGCACGATTCAGCCAGCGCGCCGACCGAGGGCGCGCAGTACGACTTCGCCGCCATCCAGGACAAATGGCTTCCGGTCTGGGACGGACTGAAGCCGTTCGCTACCGACGACCCGGCAGACAAGCGCCCACGCAAATACGTGCTCGACATGTTCCCGTACCCGTCCGGCGACCTGCACATGGGCCATGCCGAGGCATACGCACTGGGTGATGTCATCGCGCGCTACTGGCGTCAGCAGGGCTTCAACGTGCTGCATCCGATCGGATGGGATTCGTTCGGCCTCCCTGCTGAGAACGCGGCCATCAAACGTGGGCTCGACCCCAACGGATGGACCAACGACAACATCGCGCAGCAGAAGGCGAGCATGCGTCGCTACGCGCCCAGCTTCGACTGGGATCGCGTGCTGCAGACGAGCGATCCCGCGTACTACCGCTGGAACCAGTGGCTGTTCCTGAAGCTGTACGAAAAGGGTCTGGCGTACCGCAAGGCGAGCCAGGTCAACTGGTGCCCGTTCGACCAGACAGTTCTCGCGAACGAGCAGGTCGTCAACGGCCGGTGCGAGCGGTGCGACCACCTGGTCACCAAGAAGAAGCTGACCCAGTGGTATTTCCGCATCACCGACTACGGCGACCGGCTGCTCGACGACCTGAACCAGCTCGAAGGTGCGTGGCCGAGCAAGGTCATCAGCATGCAGCGCAACTGGATCGGCCGCTCCATGGGCGCGGACGTGCAGTTCACGATCGAAGGCCGTGACGAGCCCGTGACGGTGTACACCACCCGTCCGGACACGCTCTACGGCGTGACGTTCATGGTGGTCGCGCCGGATTCCGACCTGGCGGCCGAGCTGGTGGCGGATGCGCCAGACCAGGTCAAGGAACGGTTCAACACCTACCTCGAGACGGTGCGCGGCACCACCGAGATGGATCGCCTGGCTTCGGACCGTGAGAAGACCGGCGTCTTCCTGGAACGGCACGCCATCAACCCGCTGAATGGTGAGCGCCTGCCGATCTGGGCCGCCGACTATGTGCTCAGCGACTACGGTCACGGTGCGATCATGGCGGTTCCCGCTCACGACCAGCGCGACCTGGACTTCGCACGGGCATTCGACCTGCCTGTGCGCGTCGTCGTCGACACGAACCAGCCGGTCACGGGCGCCATCCCGGTCATCCACACCGATCCCGAGACCGGAGAGGCCATCCTGCCCGACGACCTCCCGCCGCTGAATCCGGCCGAGACGGGCATTGCACTGACGGGTGAAGGGCGCTTGATCAACTCGGGTCCGTTCAATGGGCTGAGCAAGTCCAATGCCATCCGTCGCGTCACCGAGGCACTGCAGGCGAGTTCGCTCGGACGCTCGGCGAAGAACTTCCGGCTGCGCGACTGGCTGATCTCGCGGCAGCGGTATTGGGGCACGCCGATCCCGATCATCCACTGCGAAGAGTGCGGCGAAGTGCCTGTGCCCGAGTCTGAACTGCCCGTGCTGCTGCCCCCGGCCGAAGGCCTCGACCTGCAGCCGAAGGGCACCAGCCCGCTCGGAGCTGCAGAGGATTGGGTGAACGTTCCCTGCCCGGCGTGCGGTGGCGCGGCAAAACGTGACACCGACACGATGGACACCTTCGTCGACAGCTCGTGGTACTTCCTGCGCTACCTGTCCGTCGGTGACGACACGCGCGCGTTCGACCCGGCCCAGGCCGAGAAATGGGCGCCCGTCGACCAGTACGTGGGAGGGGTGACCCACGCCATCCTGCACCTGCTGTATTCCCGGTTCATCACCAAGGTGCTGTTCGACCTCGGCTACCTGAGTTTCACGGAGCCGTTCACGGCACTGCTGAACCAGGGCCTGGTGCTCATGGACGGATCGGCGATGAGCAAGTCGCGAGGCAACCTGGTCAAGCTCTCGGATCAGCTCGACGAACACGGCGTCGACGCGGTGCGCCTGACGATGTCGTTCGCAGGGCCGCCCGAGGACGACATCGACTGGGCCGACGTGTCTCCGGCCGGAAGTGCGAAGTTCCTGGCGCGGGCATGGCGTGTGGCCAACGACGTGACGAGCTCGCCGGATGTGCTCTGGAAAGACGGCGACACGGCCCTGCGGCGCATCACGCACCGGTTCCTCGCAGATGCGCCCGGACTGATCGAGGCCTTCAAGTTCAACGTGGTCGTCGCGCGGCTGATGGAGCTCGTGAACGCGACGCGCAAGGTGATCGATACCGGCGCAGGTGCGGGGGATCCCGCCGTTCGGGAAGCCGCTGAAGTCACAGCGATGGCGCTCAACATCTACGCGCCCTACACCGCGGAAGACATGTGGGCGACGCTCGGGTATGAGCCGTCGGTGGCGCTCGCGCAGTGGCGCAAGCCCGACCCCAACCTCCTCGTCGAAGACAGGGTGACGGCGGTCGTGCAGGTCGACGGCAAGGTGCGCGACCGGCTGGAGGTCTCGCCGAAGATCTCGACGGAGGAGCTGGAAGGGCTGGCGCGCTCATCTGCGGCGGTCCTGCGCTCCGTCGGAGGTCGGGAGGTCGTGAACGTCATCGTTCGTGCTCCGCGCCTGGTGAACATCGCGACGCGTCCCGTCGGCTGATCGGGGCGGCTCCTCCACAAGAGCCGGCTTGCCTGCTTCCTCCACAATTGCGAGCTGAGCGAGCGCGGAGTGAGCGGGCGAACCGTAGCGTTCAGGGGTGCGACATCGAGCCGAAAACGAACTGAGCGACCTTGCCGCGGACGCGCGCAATGGGTCGCGCGGTGCCCGAGTGCGCATCGGGGTCGGCGCCGGTGTGATCCTCCTCCTGGTGGCGATGGTCGTCGCGGTGGTCGTGACGACGTTCGCGCCGCGTGGGGGAGTCCGCGACGTCGGCTCTGAGGCGGCTGGTACCCGGGCGCCCGTGGGCGCCGGCGCTGGTGCGGAGGCTCGTTCAGGCACTGCGAATGGTCCTGCTACGCCCGGCCCCGTGCTGCTCGTTCACGTGCTCGGTGCTGTTGCACGACCCGGGATCGTCGAGCTGCGAGCCGGCTCGCGCGTCGTCGACGCGATCGCGTCGGCCGGCGGCCTCACCGCCGACGCGAACGCCGGCGGGGTCAATCTCGCTCGGCCCGTCTCGGATGGCGAGCAGATCGTCGTTCCGCGCGAAGGCGAGGCCGTACCAGATGCCGTAGCCGGGGGCGAGACGAAGACCGCGGCAGGGTCCGGGCCGGTGAACATCAACCTCGGATCGGTGTCCGACCTTCAGGCACTTCCGCGCATCGGGCCGGCTCTGGCGCAGCGCATCGTCGACTGGAGGGAATCGAACGGGCGCTTCACCGCGCCCGCTGACCTGATGAAGGTCGCCGGGATCGGCCAGACCCTCTTCGACGGGCTCAAAGACCTGATCACCGTATGACGGTGGACCTGCGGCTCGTCGTGCCTTCCGCGGCCGGGTGGCTCGCATCGCTGGCGCTCGTGTTCTGTCCTGATGCGGCCGGATTCGTCGCTGCTGTGGGCTGGGTGGTCGCGCTCGTCCTCGGTGCCGGGGCGGCCGTCGCGACGTCGGTCCGGGTGGCATGGCGTACGGCGGGACTCTCCATCGTCGCCGTCGCGCTCCTGTCGTCAGTGATCGCCGTCTCCGCGCCCGGACGGAGTCCTGAGCCCCTGGAGCAGGCAGCCCGGGGCGGTCAGCTGATCACCCTCCAGGTGAGGCTCGACTCGGCACCGCGCACGATGAGCGGATCGACGGGGCCTCTCGCCCGCTGGCGGCTGGTCGGCACCGCTGTCGGAGTCGCCGAGGGTGGTCGAGCGAACGAGGTGAGCGTTCCGGTCGTCCTCTTCGCGAACGCTGACACCGCTTCGCTCGACGGGATCGGATTCGGCGACACGGTCGACGTCCGGGGACGCATCCGATCGGCATCGGCAGGTGACAGGGCCGCCTATCTCGTCAGTTCGGCCGAAGCGCCGAAGGTGTCCGTCCAGGCACCCTTCTGGTTGTCCTGGACGGAAGGTCTGCGCCACACGTTCCGCTCTCTGGCGGCGAATCTGCCCGGCGAGGGCGGCCGGCTTCTGCCCGGCCTCGTGATCGGCGATGTGAGCGCCGTCGACGATGCGCTCGACACAGCCATGAAGACGAGTTCGCTCAGCCATGTGACCGCCGTTTCCGGCTCGAACTGCGCCCTTATCACCGGGCTTGTCTTCGCCATTGCGGCGGCCGCGGGCGCTGGACGCCGTCTTCGGGCCGGAATCGCAGTCGCAGCGCTTGCGGCCTTCGTCGTGCTGGTGACACCGGACTCGAGTGTCGTTCGCGCGGCGATCATGTCGATGATCGTCCTCTTCTCGCTGGCCGGTGGCCGGCCGTCCCGCGGTCTCCCAGCCCTCGGGCTGGCGGTGATCGTGCTGCTCCTGCTCGACCCGTGGAAAGCCGTCGACTACGGTTTCGCCCTCTCGGTCCTCGCCACCGGCGGCCTCCTGCTGCTCGCCGGCCCGCTCACGGCCGCGTTGTCACGATGGATGCCGGCCGGCCTTGCCATGATCGTCGCAGTACCCTTGGCGGCACAACTCGCCTGTCAGCCCGTGCTCATCCTGCTCGATGCGACCCTTCCGCTGTACGGAGTCCCGGCGAACGTACTCGTCGAGCCGGCTGTACCGCTTGCGACGATCCTCGGCCTCGGCGCCTGCCTGGTATCGCCGGTCCTGCCTGCCGTCGGAGTAGCGCTCGGCTGGCTGGCGTGGCTTCCGGCGGAATGGATCGCCCGGGTGGCTCTCACGGTTCAGGAGCTCCCCGCGAATCGCCTGCCGTGGCCCGGCGGGGGAGTCGGCCTTCTTCTCGCGGCCGCTGTGCTCCTCCTCGTGTGCATCCGCGTCGTCTCGCCAGTGGGCCGGCGCTCAGCGTGGTTGTCCGTCCTCGCCACAGTCGCGCTCGTGACAGGTGGGGGAGTGTATACGGGGTCCCTGGTGGGAAGGGGCTGGGGGGACACGCTGGCCCTTCCCGCGAACTGGCAGATCGCCGCGTGCGACGTGGGCCAGGGTGACGCCGTTCTTGTGCGAGACGGCGATCATCACGCGTTGGTCGACGTCGGTCGTCATCCTGAAATGATCAGTGCCTGTCTGGACCGGTTCGGCATCCGCACGCTCGACCTGCTTGTTCTGACCCATTTCGACGTCGACCATTCCGGAGGTCTTGCGGGCGTGGTCGGCAAGGTCGAACGAGCGATCGTGGGGCGCCCCGTCGAACCCCGAGACGAAGCCGACCTAGAGCAGCTCCGGCAGGGGGGTGCGCTCGTCGAACAGGGCACGACGGGCGTCAGCGGTGAACTCGGAGGGCTCTCATGGTCGATCCTGTGGCCGGTCGGCGGTGGGGCCGTCGACCAGCTCCCCAGCGGCAATCCCGGCAGCGTGACGGTCGAGTTCGAGGGACGGGGGATCCGATCCATCTTCCTGGGCGATCTCGGCGAGCGGCCACAGGATGCGATGCTCGCGACCGGCCAGGTGCGCCCGGTCGACGTCGTCAAGGTCGCGCATCACGGCTCTGCCGACCAGTCGCCCCGCCTCTATGAACTCCTCGACGCTCAGGTCGGGCTGATCTCCGTCGGCGCGGGAAACAGCTACGGGCATCCGACGCGGTCCCTTCTCGATCTGCTGGCCAGGTGCGGGACCCGCGTCCTTCGCACGGACAGACAAGGCGTGCTCGTGGTCTCGCCGTCGGCCAACGGCGGCGGCATCGAGGTGTGGACAGACCGCGCCGGCGATGACGGAGGCGGCACCTATGCTGGAACGGACGAAGGAGGATCGTGGCGGCACGAAGCACGGGAGGCGCACGCGGTGGCAAGGCGGCGGGGGGCGCAGGCCGCACGGCGGCGGCTATTCCCCAGGTCCCCTGGAACGGCATCCGCCCGAAGTCCGTCGTGCTCGTCTCCGGCACCGAGGGCTTCCTCGCCGAGCGGGCCATCCGGTTGCTTCGCGATCAGCTCAAGGCCGAAGATCCGAGTCTCGAGATCAGCGACCTCGCTGCAAACGACTATGCGCCCGGCGAGCTCCTCACCTTCGCCAGTCCCTCCCTTTTCGGCGAACCGCGCCTGATCCGCGTCGACGCCGTCGAGAAGTGCACCGACGTGTTCCTCGATGAGATGCTCAGCTATCTCGCGGCTCCCGCCGACGGAGCGGTCGTGGTGCTGAGGCACGCAGGGGGTGTGCGCGGCAAGAAGCTCCTCGACGCGATCCGCGCGGGCGGCGGCGACGGCATGGAGGTCGTGTGTGTCGAGCTCAAACGCGACTCCGACAAGTACGAGTTCGCGCAGGCGGAGTTCGCCGCTGCAAGTAAGAAGATCACTCCCGGTGCGCTTCGGGCGATCACGTCGGCGTTCACCGACGACCTCGCCGAGCTCGCCGCCGCGTGCCAGCAACTCATCTCCGACATCGGGACCGAAGTCACCGAGGCGACCGTCGAGAAGTACTACAGCGGCCGGGTGGAGACCAACGCCTTCCAGGTGGCCGATGCGGCGATCGCGGGCCGTCACGGGGAGGCGCTGGTGACAATGCGGCATGCACTCGCGTCGGGCGCCGATCCGGTACCCATGGTCGCGGCCTTCGCGCTCAAGGTGCGCACGATGGCGAAGCTGTCCGGGGCACGAGGCGGATCGGCCCAGCTCGCCTCGCAGTTCGGGCTCGCCCCCTGGCAGGTCGACCGCGCCCAGCGCGACCTGCGCGGGTGGACCGACGAGGGGCTGGGCCGCTGCATCGAAGTGCTCGCCGAGACCGATGCGAGTGTCAAGGGCGGAGGACGCGATCCTGTCTTCGCGCTCGAACGAATGATCCGCATCGTCAGTTCACGCGGCCGCGCCTGACCCGGTGACGGAGAGGCTGCAGCACGGAGCCGGCTCGCGCTGAGCGCTGAACGCGAAAAGGCCCCCGTCTCAGACGGAGGCCCTGTCGCACAGTGCCCGAAGGCACTGGGGAGATCTAGAGGCTTGCGACCTGCCTGGCGATAGCCGACTTCTTGTTCGCAGCCTGGTTCTTGTGGATGACGCCCTTGCTGGCCGCCTTGTCGAGCTTCTTCGTCGCGAGCTTGAGGGCCGAGGTGGCCTTGTCCTTGTCGCCTGCGACGATCGCTTCGCGCGTCGCGCGAACTGCGGTCTTCACTTCGCTCTTGACCGCTTTGTTGCGCTCCTGAGCCTTCTTGTTGGTGCCGATGCGCTTGATCTGCGACTTGATGTTTGCCACGAGTGGTTGAGTTCTTTCGTTCGATGTGAGTTACGGATGTGCCGCTCAGCGAGAGAGGGCGCCTTGCGGCAAGATCGTGCGGACAGAACCCACACGCAAGCCAACAGACAACGTTACCAGCACGACGGCGTTCCCGGCAATTTCACCACGAACGCCCAGCCGGATCAGCCGAGCGTGGCGCGCTGCGGCGCGTAGCTGCCGCGCGTCAGCTCTTCGATGAGGCTCGGACGGTTCGGCACCCAGCCGAGATCGATCCGTGCCCGCGTTCCGGACGCCTTCTGATCGAGGAGGAGCGCATCCGCATACCCGGCACCGAGGCGCTCGCGCGACGCATCCGCCGACTCAGCAGCAACCCCGCCTGCGATCCCGGCCGCAGCCGCTGCGGCTTCGGTGAGTTCCAGCACCGTCGGGTTCTGTCCGATCGCGGCGATGTAGGTGGTGCCTGCCACCTCGTTCTCGAAGGCGAGAACGTACAGTGCGGCGACGTCGTCGACATGCACGGTCGCCCAGTGCTGCGTTCCGTCTCCGATGAGCCGAAGGGCGGGCGGGTCGGTGTCCGTGACCGGCGCCCCGACGATGTCGTTCGGCACGCCCTTGCCGTAGCCGTACACGATGCCCGGCGACACGATGACCGTGCGGATGCCGAGGGCGGCACGCACGCGCGTTTCGTTGGTCCCGCGCCACGAGGTGAGCGCCGGCGGGTCGACGGGGGACGACTCGGTGATGTCCGGGTTGTTGCCGTAGCTCCAGATGCCGCCGGTGTGGATGAACGGCTTGTCGCTGCCCTCGAGACCGCGAAAGACGGCCGTGATGAAGTCGTGGTCGACATCCTTCGACGAGGCGAGATGGATGACGCCGTCGCTCGCCTCTGACGCATCCGCGACCAGGTCGATGTCGCGGGCGTCCCCGATCAGCGCAGTGGCGCCTGAGGCCGTGACCTGGGCGGCCTTGGTCGCATCGCGTACGAGTGCGGTGACCGCGTGGCCTTCGTCGATCAGGTGTCGCAGAACGGATGATCCGATGAAGCCGGTCGCGCCGGTCAGGAGAATGCTCATGACGTGGGTAACGCTGGGAGCGGCGTGGCATTCCATCACGCGCGCCCTCACGGACGTCTGGCCCTGCCGACGCAGGTCGGCAGGGCCAGACGGGTACCGGGTTTCTAGTGGTCGGCCCCCGTGCCCGTGCCCGGCGTGAACGACACGCCACGGAGGGCCTCGCCGCCGTGCGCCGTACGCAGGGTGGAGAAGTGCTCTCCCGCCACAGCTGAGGTGCTGGCGAGGTCATCCGTGATCGACACCAGCTTGTTGGGGTCTGCGCCTGTGTCCGTTGCGCCGCTGACGGTGGAGGTGATGCCGTAGATCGTCACCGTACCGTCGCGGTGAACGGTTCCCGTGAGGTTGCGCAGGCCGTCGGTCGCCGGTGCCCACGGAAGTCCCGTTGCGGGGTTGTTTCCGGCGGGGTATCCCGCGACCTGGTACGGCGTTCCGAGATCGAGACCTGCGGCCAGCGTGTATGCGAGCTTCCAGGTGCCGTTGACGAGCGTCCACTTCTGCAGGCCCGCCGTCGGCTGCGCGGCGGCCGCGGTGTAGATGCCCCCACCATAGGTCGCGGTGCCGTTGCCCTCATCCGTGACGTAGAGCGTGTTCGCATTGGCGAACCAGACGCCGAAGGGGAAGGAGGTGCTCGACTTGAGAGCAGTGGGGAATCCATTCAGGATGCACATGTTGTTGGTCAGCCCGCTGGCCTGGATCGTACTCGGGTCGTACGCGAGCGGGCTCGTCGGCAGCGCTGCTCCGGGCTGGGGAAGGCCAACACCGTTCGGGCACGCCTTACCGGTGGTGTCGATGAAGTAGACCGTGTTGACGCCGTTGCCGCCGCTTCCCTTGGTCAGGTAGACGACATCGTTGAAGATCGTCAGTCCGCGGAAGTTCGTGTCTTTGCCGACCTTGTCCGCCTTGTCGCCCAGCTGCGTGATGTTGAAGCTGCCGAGCGGGGTGGGCGCGCCAGGAACCTGAACGCCTTCCGGCGTGTGAGCCGGGGTGATGAACTGGGCGCCCGCACCGGCGATCACGCCGGCGGGCTGCGGGTTGCCGCCGTTTCCCGCATTGCCGGCCGTGTAGTAGAAACCGGCACCCGGGTTGTCGTTCAGAATCGCGGCCCTGCCGTTGTTGCCGCTGTAGGCGTTCGTCTTGGTGAACGTGAAGTGACCATCGGCGTCGAGCTGGGCAACAGCGCGGTAGTAGGACGTGCCGACCGGGTTCGTCGGGTCAGTGACTCCCGGAGTGTTCGAGTTGGACACGTCCAGCGCATTCGTGGGGGCGACGTAGCCCATGAAGGTCACGGATCGCCCGCTCGTGGAGAGGTTGAGCGCAAGTTCGGATTTCGACGGGAAGCTCGTGACCAGCCCGTTGGAGTCCGCGCCCCGGTTGTCCCTGACGGGGTCAGGCACGCTCAGTGTGCTCACCTGCTGCCCGCTGGGGGTGAGCTGGTCGAGGAAGATGGGCGAGGACACGCCGAAGCTGGGGTCGACGGCCTCGTTGTTCCAGACGCCGGGGTAGCTTCCGTCGTTGGTCGCGGTGACGCAGGCCGTCGTGCACCCTGCCGGCAACAGGGTTGTTCCCGGCGTGATGATGTCTGCCCCTGCGACGTACTCGGTACGGCTCACCAGCAGGTTTCCGGGCACCAGATGGTGGTCCGCGTCATGCGCAGTAGCGGGAAGTGCGCCCGCAACGGCTGTCGCGACTGTCGCACCGAAGACGAGGGATGTGACGAGGGCGCGACGTGCCGTGCGATTGGTTCTTCCGATCGGAGTGCCGCGATGCATGGATGTGCCAGCTTTCATAGTGGTTCCCTTCGACGGTGATTGACGTATGTAAACGAATCGCTGCGCTGCGAACTCCGTTCGCCGGACCGGGTAACGCAGTGTGAATGGTCGGTGAACCTCTGGGATGCGTGCGCCGAAACGCGTCGGCGTAGGCTCGACCCATGAAGACAGCCCCCGCATCCGTCGCTATCGTCAACGCCTACCTCGTGCCGGTCGCCGGCGATCCGGTCGACGGGGGAACGGTTCTCATCGAGTCCGGCCGGATCACCGCCGTCGGCCGTGACGTCGCCGTCCCCGCCGACATCGACGTCGTCGACGCCAGCGGAAAATGGGTGCTTCCCGGTTTCGTCGAGGCGCACGGGCATGTCGGCATCGACGAGGAGGCCAATGGCCCGGCCGGTGACGACACCAACGAGATGACCGCGCCGAACACCGCGGCCGTGCGGGCCATCGACGCGATCAACATCGATGACGAGGGCTTCCGTGACGCACTCGCCGGCGGCATCACGTCCGTCGTCGTGAAACCCGGCTCGGGCAACCCCATCGGCGGCCAGACGGTCGCCATCAAGACGTGGGGCGGCCGCACCATCGACGAGCAGGTGATCAGTGACGCGGTGAGCGTTAAGTCCGCGCTCGGAGAGAACCCCAAGCGTGTCTACGGCGCCAAGGACAAGACGCCGAGCACCCGGCTCGGTGTCGCCCTGATCATCCGCCAGGCATTCGTCGAGGCGCAGGACTACATCGCCGCGCGTGATGCTGCGCTCGAAGCCGGGAATCCGTATACGCGCGACCTCGCGAAGGAGACGATCGCGCGGGTGCTCGAGGGAGAGCTGGCATGGGACCAGCACACGCACCGTCACGATGACATCGCCACGGCCATCCGGCTGGCCGACGAGTTCGGCTACCGGCTGGTCATCAACCACGGTACGGAGGGTCACAAGCTAGCCGATGTGCTCGCCGAGCGCGATATCCCGGTGATCTTCGGCCCGCTGTTCACGTCGCGCTCCAAGGTGGAGCTGCGAGACCGTGCCATCCGCAATCTCGCCACGCTCGCGGCCGCAGGCGTGCGGGTCGCGATCACGACCGACCACCCTGTCGTGCCGATCAACTTCCTCGTGCACCAGGCGTCGCTCGCGGTGAAGGAAGGACTGCCGCGCGACATCGCGCTGCAGGCACTGACCGTGAACCCGGCGTCGTTCATGCGGATCGACGACCGGGTGGGCGCACTGACGCCAGGACTCGACGGAGACGTCGTCGTGTGGTCCGGCGACCCGCTCGACGTGAACAGCCGTGCGGAGCGCGTCTTCATCGAAGGTGCCGAGGTGTACCGGTGGGCGGATGGCCGTGGCCACGTCGTCGAACGCTCCGAGCGCTTCGAGGCCTGACGCAGCATCCGCCGCCTGACCGCGGTCGTCCGGGGTGCGTCGTGCGACCGGGCCGCGGCATGGGAGAATTGGCCCACAATGTCACCACGAGCTCTGAAGGCCCTCGAGCCCGCCGCGACCGATCCGGCGTCCATCCGCAATTTCTGCATCATCGCCCACATCGACCACGGCAAGTCGACGCTGGCCGATCGGATGCTGCAGATCACCGGTGTCGTCAGTGACCGCGATATGCGCGCCCAGTACCTGGATCGCATGGACATCGAGCGTGAGCGCGGCATCACGATCAAGAGCCAGGCGGTGCGGATGCCGTGGCAGGTCGACGCCGGCACGTATGCCCTGAACATGATCGACACGCCCGGCCACGTCGACTTCACCTACGAAGTGTCCCGTTCGCTGGCCGCTTGCGAAGGCGCCATCCTTCTGGTCGACGCGGCCCAGGGCATCGAGGCCCAGACGCTCGCGAACCTGTACCTTGCGCTCGAGAACGACCTGACCATCATCCCGGTGCTCAACAAGATCGACCTGCCGGCGGCCGACCCCGAGAAGTACGCGGCCGAACTCGCGTCCCTCATCGGCGGAAAACCGGAGGACGTCCTGCGTGTTTCGGGCAAGACGGGGATGGGCGTCGAAGAACTCCTCGACCGCGTCGTCGAGCTCATCCCCGCCCCGGTCGGCGATGCGAAGGCTCCGGCCCGCGCGATGATCTTCGACTCCGTGTATGACAGCTACCGCGGCGTCGTGACGTACGTGCGAATGGTCGACGGGCAGCTGTCGCCGCGCGAGCGCATCCAGATGATGTCGACCCGGGCGACGCACGAGATCCTCGAGATCGGCGTGAGCTCACCGGAACCGACCCCCAGCAAGGGTCTCGGGGTCGGCGAGGTCGGCTACCTCATCACCGGTGTGAAAGACGTGCGCCAGTCGAAGGTCGGTGACACGATCACGACGGCGTCGAAGCCGGCGACGCAGGCGCTGCCCGGCTATACCGAGCCCAAGCCGATGGTCTTCTCGGGCCTGTATCCGATCGACGGCAGCGACTACCCGGAGCTGCGCGAAGCTCTGGACAAGCTGAAACTGTCTGATGCGGCCCTCGTCTATGAGCCCGAGACCTCGGTTGCGCTCGGCTTCGGTTTCCGCTGTGGGTTCCTGGGACTCCTGCACCTCGAGATCGTCACCGAACGCCTCGAACGCGAGTTCGGCCTCGACCTCATCACGACCGCGCCCAGCGTGATCTACGAAGTGACGACCGAAGACAAGAAGACGATCACCGTCACCAACCCGAGCGAGTTCCCCGGCGGCAAGATCGCCAAGGTGGAGGAGCCGATGGTGAAAGCGGCGATCCTGGCGCCCAAGGACTACGTCGGCGTCATCATGGAGCTCTGCCAGAGCCGGCGCGGGTCGCTGCTCGGCATGGACTATCTCGGTGAGGACCGGGTCGAGATCCGTTACACGATGCCGCTCGGCGAAATCGTGTTCGACTTCTTCGACCAGCTCAAGAGCAGGACTGCCGGTTACGCATCCCTCGACTACGAGCCGGCCGGCGAGCAGGAGGCCGACCTCGTCAAGGTGGACATCCTGCTGCAGGGCGAGCAGGTCGACGCGTTCAGCGCGATCGTGCACCGTGACAAGGCCTACGCCTACGGCGTGCTGATGACCGGGCGCCTGCGCGAGCTGATCCCGCGCCAGCAGTTCGAGGTGCCGATCCAGGCCGCGATCGGTGCGCGCATCATCGCCCGTGAGAGTATCCGTGCGATGCGCAAGGACGTTCTCGCCAAGTGCTACGGCGGCGACATCACCCGCAAGCGCAAGCTCCTCGAGAAGCAGAAAGAGGGCAAGAAGCGCATGAAGATGGTGGGCCGGGTCGAGGTTCCCCAGGAGGCGTTCATCGCTGCGCTCTCGGGCGACGTCGAGAAGAAGGACAAGAAGTAGGTCGCTGCGCGACCGGGCGGTCAACCGGCCGCGACGGCAGCAAGGATCGCGTGGCGTTCCGCTGGCGAGGTCTGGCCCGTCACTGTCACCAGCGCATGGTCGACAAAGCCTTCGGTCCAGCACTGTGACTTCTCGAAGGCGACGCAGCTGTCGCGGGCGTTGAGGACACCCGGAATGCTGGCGGCGACCGGTGCGGTCGCATCCGAGGTGTAAACCAGCGGCCCCATGATTTCTGCACCGGGGAGCACGGTGACGTCCGCCGCACTGTTGCTGCAGGAGAAGGCACCCGACTGGTCGACCCCAGCCCTGAACAGCGGGTCGTAGGCGTCCGTGAAGTCGAGTGTCTGCTTTTCGAGCGTGCTGGTGGCCGACGGCTCAATCGTGCGTATCGCACTGACGATGGTTGAGCAGTCGGCGAGCGCCTGCCAGTGCGATGAGGCCTGCTTCTGAGCAGAGACGAGTGTTCCGGCAGCGATCACGTCGGCGATCGACGCGCGGATGACCGACTCCAGTTGTGCCCTGATCTCCGGGGCCGTCGCAGCAGACACCTGGGATGGCGTTACCTCTGCGGCTATCCAGGTCGTGCCCGAAAGCGTCTCGATCTCGCAGGATTGCCCGTCACCGTTCTTGCATCCGCCGTAGGACCGGTCGCCTTCGTCGAGTCCGTCGAAGGATGCGATGTCGTATTTCTGCGCGCTCCTGTAGCCATCAAACGCGGCGGACCCGGAAGGGAGCACTGCGACGCCCAGATAGTAATTCTGAGCATCCGACCACGCGCAGTTGAAATAGCCTGCCTGGAGGCCCGCCAGCACTGTCGTCGAAGACGGCGGATAGACGGCCGTCATGAACTCCGCACGGGTGTTCGGTGCTGCTCCTGCGAATGGCGGCGCGATCGAATAGCCGCGCGAAGGCTGGAGGACGAGCTTCGGGTCGATCGAGCTGATGGTCGATGCAGGCACCATGGACGCGCACGTGGGGTATGTCTCGACCGGGGTTGGCGTCGAGGAAGGAACCGGAGCGGCGGCGGCCGCGACGGTGTGCGCTGGTGTTGCTGGTTGTGTGCATCCGCTCAGCAGGAGCGCGACGGCCAGCGCACTACACGCGCCGAGCGCGCCCACTCGTTTCGTCATCGTGTTCCTTTGATCTGGTGACCCAACGCTAGTGGAGCCGATCGACGGGCCACAGTCGCGTTCCACCCCCCAAAGGGGGGAGAGCGCGCGGACAACGGGCCGACGCGCGCCACGTGCCCGAGACTCTCGTAAAGTTGACGCATGCGCCGCTCCACGTTCACCGACCAGCCCGTCACGTACGGCGCGGTGGGCGGAACGCAGGCTCCCGACCTCCTCTATTACCCGCCGAAGGGCTACCGCCCGTTGATCCGCGAGGCGCGGCTCGGCAGCGGCGAGGAGCGGTTCCAGACGGCGGCCGCCTCGCTCATGACCTGGGGCGTGCAGCGGGGGAGCGGCATCACGGTCACGGATGCTCGCGAGGGCACCGGCGTGCAGTATGAGGGCGTGATCTTCAACCCTGACGGCAGCCCGGCCAAGCTGCAGGAGCACCGCCAGTCGGAGGCGATCTTCGCCGAGGACGGCTCGCCGTACATCGTCAATGGGATGACCGCCGTCCTGAAGATCCCGTTCTGGCCGATCCACGTGTCGGCGCCCGTGCGCGTCGTGTACTTGATCGACGAGCAGGACCGGGTCGGTTTCGCCTACGGGACTCTGCACGGCCATCCGGAGAGCGGCGAGGAGGCCTTCATCGTCGAGCAGCGCGACGATGGCTCTGTCTGGTTCGTCGTGCGCGCACTGTCGCGCCCGGCGAACGGTTTCTACCGCGCGACGTATCCTGTCCTCCGTCTCGTCCAGCGGCATTACACGAACAAGTACTTGCGCTCGCTCCTGCCGGCCAGGGCGGCCTAGCGGATGCCAAGCGCACTTCCGCTCGGCGACCCGGCGCCGATCGACGGCCTGCTGCCCGCCTCGGCCTCCGTGGGCGCCGCATCCCGCAACTTCGGTGTCTACCTGCACGTCCCCTTCTGTCGCGTGCGTTGCGGATACTGCGACTTCAACACGTACACCGCGACGGAGCTGCGCGGCGTCTCCCAGAGCGATTACGCGGGTCATGCGGTCCACGAGGTCGCGTTCGCCCGCCGCGCGCTCGATGAAAGCGGCATCCCTTCGCGCCCCGTCTCGACCGTGTTCTTCGGCGGCGGCACCCCGACGTTGCTCCCGTCGACCGATCTCACATCCATGCTGCACGCGGTGCGCGATGCCTGGGGCCTCGAACCGGATGCGGAGATCACGACCGAGGCGAACCCGGATTCGGTCGACGCCGATTATCTGCGCCGTCTCGCGGACGGCGGCTTCACGCGGGTGTCGTTCGGGATGCAGTCCGCGGTTCCGCACGTGCTGGCCACTCTTGAGCGCACCCATGACCCCGATCGCGTCCCGCTCGTGGTCGAGTGGGCGCGTGACGCCGGGCTGCAGGTCAGCCTCGACCTCATCTACGGAACGCCGGGGGAGTCCCTCGACGACTGGGAACGCTCACTCGACTCCGCGATCGCCTGCAGTCCAGACCATCTCTCCGCCTATGCACTGATCGTTGAGCCCGGCACGAAGCTCGCGCGACAGATCCGGTCGGGTGTCGTGAGCGAGCCCGACGACGACCTCGAGGCCGACATGTACGAGACGGCGGATGCCCGACTCACTGCGGCCGGCTACGGCTGGTACGAGGTGAGCAACTGGGCCACGGATGACGCCCACCGGTCCCGGCACAACCTGGCGTACTGGCAGGGCCACGACTGGTGGGGCGTCGGTCCGGGGGCGCACAGCCATGTCGGCGGCGTGCGCTGGTGGAACGTGAAGCACCCCGCCGCCTACGCGGGACGGATCGCAGCGGATGAGTCGCCCGCGGCTGGCCGCGAGACTCTCGATGCCGAGACGAGGCGTGTCGAGCGCATCCTGCTGCTCACGCGCATCCGTGACGGACTTGCGACCGGCGAGCTCGACGCCGACGGACGCCGCGAAGTCGCCGGCCTCATCGCGGACGAGCTCATCGACGCGAAAGCCGCCCTGCGCGGATCAGTGGAACTGACCCTGCGAGGGCGGCTTCTCGCCGATGCGGTCGTGCGCCGGCTTCTCGCGTCGAGCTAGCTGACGAAACGGATCGCGAGTGGGTAGATGTAGGGCTGCCCGGCGTTCGCCTTCACCGCCGCGATGATGCTGAAGACGATGTTCACCACCCAGACGGCGAGCAGGATGAGCAGGCCGATACCCACCACGCTCAGGACCCAGCCGACGACGTAGGCGATGGCGAGTGTGATCTGGAAGTTCAGGGCGGTCGCGGTGTGCTCGCGCACGAACGGCCCGCGGTCCTTGAGGATCAGGTAGCCGATCAGCGCGGGGATGAAGCCGAAGAAGATGCCGCCGATGTGGACGAGCGTCGCCCAGAGCCGCTCGTCGGCAGGACTCATCTGCGGCACAGGCTGGTAGGGCTGGGCGGGCGGGGGTGTTGAGTCAGACATCACTTGATGAATCGGAAGTTGAACGGATACCGGTATGCGCCGCCGCCGTTGACCCGCACGAAGCCGAGGATCGAGAACACAAGGTTCACGATGTACAGGATCCAGGGGATCAGCAGCGAGAAGACGAACGCGATCGGCCACGCCGGGGTCGCGAACAGGATCGAGCCGAGGATCACGGAGACGAGCCAGACGAGAATCCAGGTGATCTGCCAGTTCAGGGCTTCTTTCGACTCTTGGCGGGTGAGCGCGCCGCGGTCCTTGAAGACCAGGAAGATGATGAGCGACGGCAGGAACCAGAGGATCCCGCCGAGGTGCGCGAACGATGCCCACTGCTTGTCTTCGGCGGCGGTGAGCGGTGCGCCCGGCGCGGGCGCCGCATACGGCTGCTGGGGCGGCACGCCGGGCTGCGGTGGAACGCTCGAGTACGGCTGCTGGGGCGGAACGGCCGAGTACGGCTGCTGCGGGGGGACCGGCTGCTGCGGCGGCACGGGCTGCTGGGGCGGGACGCCGGACGCCGCCGGGTCGACGGGCGGCTGGTTGGGGTCGGTCATGATCGGTACCTTTCATTCCACTGGAACTACGGACCTGCTCGGTGGGCGCGTGCACCTCTCGATGTGATCGATCCGGGCGATCGTGCGAACTCATGCATAAGTTATCGCTGTGAAACTAGCGGGTGCAATGATTCGATGGCGTGTCGAGGCGATATGATTAGCACTCAAGCTAAACGAGTGCTAATAGATCGGTGTCAGGAGGCGACGAGAAGATGGTGTCGGATCGGAGCCTCGAGGTTCTCCGCGTGATCGTGCAGGACTACGTGGCCTCCCGCGAGCCTGTCGGCTCGAAGAGCATCGTCGAGCGCCACGCTTTCGGTGTGTCGGCGGCGACGATCCGAAACGACATGGCGGCGCTCGAAGACGAAGAGCTGATCGTCGCGCCGCACACGTCTTCCGGCCGCGTTCCGACCGACAAGGGCTACCGCGTCTTCGTCGACCAGCTCGCCGATCTCAAGCCGCTCAGCCACGCCCAGCGCCAGGCGATCGAAGTCTTCCTCGGGCAGTCCGTCGACCTCGACGATGTGCTCGCACGTACCGTGCGTCTCCTCTCGCAACTCACCCACCAGGTCGCTCTGGTCCAGTATCCGTCGGTCTCCCGTTCCCGCATCCGGCACATCGAGTTCGTCACGCTCGCGCCGCAGCGGCTGCTGAGCGTGCTGATCACCGACTCGGGTGCGGTCGAGCAGCGTGTCATCGAGGTGCCGCAGGATCTGGACGACCAGCGGATCGCGCAGGTTCGGTCGGCCGTGAACGCCGCGACCGCAGGGCTCACGCTCGGCGAGGCGGCAGCGCGCCTGCGCACCCTCGCCGAAGATGCGGGGGAGTCGGAGCACGACATGATCACGCCGGTCGCCCGCACGCTCGTCGAGCAGATCGAGGCCAACCGCCAGGACAAGCTCCTCATGGCGGGCGCGGCGAATCTCGTGCGCACCGAGCACGACTTCACCGGAAGCATCTACCCCGTGCTCGAAGCGATCGAGGAGCAGGTCATCCTGCTTCGTCTGTTCGGCGAGATGGCGACCGACCAGCACGGCGTCTCCGTCTCCATCGGCCGTGAGAACGCGCCGTTCGGCCTTTCCGAGACGAGTGTGCTGACGAGCGGCTACACGTCGTCGTCCTCCGGGATCGCCCGCCTGGGCGTCCTCGGCCCGACACGCATGGACTACTCGAACAACATGGCGGCCGTTCGCGCCGTCGCCCGATACCTCTCCCGGCTGCTCGGCGAGAACTAGCAATCGACAGTTAAGGAACTGCCTACGTGGCTGACCACTACGAAGTACTCGGCGTCGACCGCGACGCCACCCCCGACGAGATCAAGAAGGCATACCGCCGTCTGGCCCGTGAACTCCACCCCGATGTGAACCCGAGCGCGGAAGCGTCGGAGCGGTTCAAGCTCGTCACCCACGCCTACGATGTGCTGAGCGACCCCCAGCAGCGCGAGCAATACGATCTCGGGCCACAGGCGGGCTTCCCGGGTGGCGCCGGTTTCGGCAACTTCGGCGACATCTTCGAGACGTTCTTCGGCGGTGGCGGAGGCGGACGCGGCCCAAAGTCCCGCCGCGAGCGCGGCCAGGATGCGCTGCTGCGCGTCGAGGTCGAACTCGACGAGGTCATCTTCGGCACCCATCGCGACCTCGAGGTGGACACGGCGATCGTCTGCGAGACCTGCAACGGTTCGTGCTGCCAGCCGGGCACCGCGCCGGTCACCTGCGACATCTGCCACGGAACCGGCAGCATCCAGCGCTCCGTCCGCTCGCTGCTCGGCAACGTGATGACTTCGAGCCCGTGCGGCACCTGCCGCGGCTTCGGCACGGTCATCGTCACCCCCTGTGTCACCTGCCAGGGCCAGGGCCGGGTTCGCGCCCGCCGCACCGTACCGGTGGACATCCCTGCCGGGGTCGACACGGGCCTGCGCCTGCAGATGCCGGGAAGCGGAGAGGCCGGCCCCGCCGGCGGCCCCAACGGCGACCTGTACCTCGAGATCAAGGTGAAGCACCACGACGTCTTCAGCCGCGACGGCGACGACCTGCTCTGCACACTCGAAGTGGCGATGACGGATGCGATCCTCGGCACCCACGCGAAGGTCAGGGCTCTCGACGGCGACATCGAGGTCGAACTGAAGGCCGGTGTCCAGAGCGCGGACATCATCACGGTGAAGGATCGCGGCATCACCCACCTCCGCGGCAGCGGACGCGGTGACCTCCGCGTCGGCATCCAGGTCGTCACCCCGACCAAGCTCGACCACAAGGAGCGGGAGCTGATCAAGCAGTTCGCGTCGACGCACAAGCAGGAGGCGCCGACCCTGGCGCGGTTCCAGCAGGGGCTCTTCGCGAAGCTGCGCGACCGTTTCCTCAACGTCTGAGCAGCCCATGAGTTCCCTCTACCTGCGTGAGGATCTCGTCGCTACGATCGTCGGCCAGCGGCTGTCGATCGTCGGCCCCGAGGCGAAACACGCGGCGACGGTCAACCGCACGCGGCCGGGCGAGGTGGTGGCGATCGGGAACGGGCGGGGACTGGTGGCGACCGGGCCGGTCGTCGCGGCCACGCCATCCGAACTGACGATCGAGGTCGAAGCCGTCGAGCACGTGCACCGTCCTTCTCCGCTGCTCACCCTCGCCCAGGCTCTCGCCAAGGGCGATCGCGACGAACTGGCGGTGCAGGCGTCGACGGAGCTCGGCATCGATGTGGTGATCCCGTGGGCCGCCGAAAGGTCGGTCTCCCGCTGGGACGGACCGAAGGTGGCGAAAGGTCGGGAACGCTGGGGCGCGATCGCACGGGAGGCGGCCAAGCAGTCCATCCGGCCGTGGGTACCCGAGGTGGGCGAGCTCCTGACGTCGAAGCAGCTCCCGGGGCTCGCGGGGGCGGTTCGGATGCTCGTCCTCGAGCCGACCGCTGAGACTCAGCTCACCGCCATCCGTCCCGACGGACGGGACATCGTCGTCGTCGTGGGGCCGGAGGGGGGTCTCTCCGACGGCGAGCTCACGCGCTTCGGCGACGCCGGGGCCGAGCTGGTGCGGCTCGGCGACACCGTGCTGCGAACGTCGACCGCGGGGCCGGCGGCGATCGCCGTGCTCAACGCCGCACTGGGGCGCTGGTGACCCTCCGATCGCACACGCAGAGCCCTTAAGATAGACCTATGGCAACGGACGAGAATTCGATCTTCACGCGCATCATCGCGGGCGAGATCCCGGCCGACGTGGTGTTCGACAACGAGCGCATCATCGCGTTCCGTGACATCGCGCCCAAGGCGCCGGTGCACCTGCTCGTCGTGCCCAAGACCGAGCTGTACCGAGACGTCGTCGAACTCGCCGCAGGCGACCCCGGGCTCCTCGCCGAGCTCGTCGCCACCGCGAACACCCTCGCAGAAGAGCACACCAACGGGGAATTCCGGCTGGTGTTCAACACCGGCGCGAGTGCCGGACAGACGATCTTCCACGTGCACGCACATGTGCTCGGCGGACAGCTCGAGGAAGGAACCCTTGCCCAGTAGCGACGTCCCGTCCCCCGAAGGCCAGGCCGAAGCGCGCCTGCACATCGACGGTGTCGCCATGGTGCGCCTTCTCGGTCCGCAGGACCGCTTGCTGACGACGATCGAACGGCAGTACCCGATGGTCAGCGTGCATGTGCGGGGCAACGAGATCACACTGTCGGGCGACCCGTCGCAGGTCGACGCCGCCCGCCGACTCATGGAGGAACTGCTTGTCATGGTGAAGAACGGCCAGGAGATCAGCCCGGCCGAGGTCACGAGCTCTGCCAAGATGCTGAGCACCGACCTCAATCTGAGCCCGGCGGATGTGCTGAGCCAGGCCATCCTCACGGCGCGCGGCAAGAGCATCCGGCCGAAGACGCTCGGCCAGAAGCAGTATGTCGACGCGATAGACCAGAACACGATCGTCTTCGGCATCGGCCCGGCCGGTACCGGCAAGACGTATCTCGCGATGGCGAAGGCGGTGCAGGCACTCCAGCGCAAAGAGGTCACCCGCATCATCCTGACCCGTCCGGCCGTCGAGGCCGGCGAACGCCTGGGCTACCTGCCGGGAACCCTCACCGACAAGATCGACCCGTACCTGCGCCCCCTCTACGACGCGCTCAACGAGATGATGGACCCGGAGCTGGTTCCGAAACTCCTGGCGGCGGGCACGATCGAGGTCGCTCCGCTGGCGTACATGCGTGGCCGCACGCTGAACGACTCGTTCATCATCCTCGACGAGGCGCAGAACACGACGCCTGAGCAGATGAAGATGTTCCTCACGCGCCTGGGGTTCGGTTCGCGCATGGTCGTGACCGGCGACATCACCCAGGTCGACCTTCCAGCCGGGGCCAGCGGCCTGCGGCTCGTGACCCGCGTACTGAAAGACATCGACGACATCCACTTCTCCCGACTCACCAGCGACGATGTCGTGCGGCACACCCTGGTGGGCCGCATCGTCGACGCCTACACCGTCTACGACGAGCAGAAGCAGGCGTTGCACTACGAACGCGAGCAGGC
Source organism: Leifsonia sp. McL0618 (assembly GCF_049994905.1). GTDB lineage: Bacteria > Actinomycetota > Actinomycetes > Actinomycetales > Microbacteriaceae > Diaminobutyricibacter. The sequence continues at coordinate 2,110,933 of NZ_CP188258.1, forward strand.
GGCCGAGTTCGCCAACCGTGCGGAGCGCCGTTCCGGCATTCCCCGTGACCGCCTTCCCAAGAGACGATAAGGGCCTTCCGTGAGCATCGAAGTCAACAACGAATCCGCGATCACGGTCGATGAAGCCGCGCTGCAGCGCCTTTCCGCATACGCGCTCGAGGCGATGCACGTGCATCCCGATGCGGAACTCGCGATCGTGCTCGTCGACGAGGCAGCCATGGAGCAGCTTCACGTGCAGTGGATGGACGAGCCGGGACCAACTGATGTGCTCAGCTTCCCGATGGATGAACTGCGCCCCGGCACCGAAGACCAGCCGACCCCGGCCGGCCTGCTCGGCGACATCGTGCTCTGCCCGCAGGTCGCCCAGGCCCAGGCGGAGACCGCAGGCCACAGCATGATGGAAGAGCTGCTGCTGCTCACGACGCACGGCATCCTGCACCTGCTCGGATTCGATCACGCGGAACCGGAGGAAGAGAAGGAGATGTTCGGCATCCAGCGCGACATCCTCGTCGGCTTCTCCATGCACGAACGACGACGATAGGGGGGCGGATGCTCGTCGCTGTCTTCTTCATCGTCGCCTTCCTGCTCGTGGCGTTCGGCGGTCTCATGGCTGCGGTCGACGCGGCGATCTCGGTGCAGTCGCGGGCGGACATCGTCGACCTGGCGGAGGGCTCCCGGTCCCGTCGTTCCCTGCTCGCGATCGCAGCGGACCCCGGCGCCCATTTCAACGCCATCAACTTCATGCGCATCATCGCCGAGACGACGGCGGCGGTGCTGGTGACGCTCGCCTTCGCGATGATCTTCGAGCAGTGGTGGCTGACCCTGCTGCTCGCCGCCCTCATCATGACGGGCGTTTCCTTCGTACTGGTGGGGGCGAGCCCCCGCAGCGTGGGGCGCGCGAACTCGAAGATGTTGCTGAGGCTGACGGCACCGCTGGTGCATTTCATCCGCGTGCTGCTCGGCCCGATCGCGAACGGCCTCGTCGCACTCGGCAACCGGGTGACACCGGGCCTGGCGCGGTCCGCGACCGTCGCTTCGGAGGAACAACTGCTCAGCATCGTGGACGAGGCGACCGAGCTGGATGTGCTCGAGGAGGACGACCGGGAGCTCATCCATTCGATCTTCGAGTTCAACGAGACGGTGGTGCGTGAGGTGATGATCCCGCGCACCGACATGGTCACTATCGACACCTCGGCGGGTCTCGGCAACGCGATGGGGCTCTTCCTCAGCAAGGGTGTCTCCCGGGTGCCGGTGATCGACGGCGACCCGGATGAGGTCGTCGGTGTTCTCTACCTGCGCGATGTCGCGAAACTCAGCTTCGAGAGCCCTTTGGGTGTGGACGAGGTCACCATGGGCGAGCTCGCACGCCCGGCGCTGTTCGTGCCCGAATCGAAGAAGGCCGACCAGCTGCTGCGCCAGATGCAGCTCGAATCGAATCACCTCGCGATGGTGGTCGACGAATACGGCGGCATCGCAGGTCTCGTCACGCTGGAGGACCTCATCGAGGAACTCGTCGGCGACATCTCCGACGAGTACGACCGTGAGGTGGAGCTCGTCGAGGAGGTCGGTGAGGGACGCTACAGGGTGAGCGCCCGGCTCCCGGTCGACGAACTCGGCGAACTGTTCGGTCTCGAGCTCGACGATGAAGACGTCGACACTGTCGGTGGCCTGTTCGCGAAGGCCCTCGGCCGGCTCCCCGGGCCGGGCTCCGTGGTCACGACGAGCGGCCTCCGCTTCACGGCCGATCGCACAGAGGGCCGCCGCAAGCGACTCAGCACCGTGCTCGTCGAACGTGACGCTGCACTGATCAACGCGCAGGATGCGCTCATGAAGGAGAACGAAACATGAACGATTACCATGCGGGATTCGTCTCCTTCGTCGGGCGCCCCAATGTCGGCAAGTCAACGCTCACCAACGCGCTCGTCGGTGAGAAGGTCGCGATCACCAGCTCTAAGCCGCAGACGACCCGTCGTGCGATCCGCGGAATCGTCCACCAGAAGAACGGCCAGCTGATCCTGGTCGACACCCCGGGCATCCACCGCCCTCGTACGCTGCTGGGCGAGCGCCTCAACTCGCTCGTGCAGTCGACCCTGGGCGACGTCGACGTGATCGGCATGTGCGTGCCGGCGAACGAGAAGATCGGGCCGGGCGACCGGTTCATCAACGAACATCTCGACGAGTATCCGCGGGCCAGGAAGGTCGCCATCGTCACGAAGATCGACACGACGAGCCGTACGACGACCGCCGAACAGCTCCTCGCGATCTCGGCATTGCGCGAGTGGGAGGCGATCGTTCCGATCTCGGCCACCAACCGCACCCAGCTCGACACGCTCGCCGACGAACTCATCCGGCTGCTTCCGGTGTCAGCGCCGCTCTACCCGGACGACGCGATCACCGACGAAGGCGTCGAGGACCGCATCGCCGAATACATCCGCGAGGCTGTTCTCGAAGGCGTCGACGACGAGCTGCCGCATTCGCTCGCCGTGACCATCGACGACATCGTCGAACGCGAAGACAAAGACCTCGTCGACGTGTACGCGAACCTGTTCGTCGAGCGCGACAGCCAGAAGGCGATCATCATCGGCAAGGGCGGCAGCCGCATCCGTGACATCGGCGCGCAGGCGCGCCCGGCGATCGAGAAGCTCCTCGGGCGGCACGTCTTCCTGTCGATCCGTGTCAAGGTCGCGAAGGACTGGCAGCGCGACCCGAAGCAGCTCGGTCGCCTCGGCTTCTGACAGTTCGTACATCTCGAGGATGAAATCGGCGCCATGACGGGGCCAATCGGGGGCAAGCGCGGCGCCAGCGCGGTCGCCGCGCCGTACGGTGGAGTCGTGCTTCACCGATTCGTCACGCTCCGCTGGGTGCTCGAGCCGGCGGTCGCCGTCGTCCTGCTCGCATGCTGGCTGCTCTTCGGGTCGGTGGCCGAGGTCCAGACTGCCGCCGCGGTCTCCTTCTTCTGCGGTGCTGTCGCGCTTTCGCGCATCGCGCCCGGCGTCGCACTCGGGCTGAGCTGGTGCGCTGCGGTCATCTCGCTCGTCGGGCCGTCCAACCTCGCCGCGCCGTTTGGCTGGATGGCGTACGCGGCGGTGTTGCTCACGCTCTTCGGCGTTGCAGCACACGGCAAGCCCGTCGTGCTGTGGCTTGCCCTCGCCAGTGCGCCGCTTCTCGGGTTCGCCGGAGCTGTCGCGCTCGGCAGGCAGGATCGGGTCGCTTTTCCGCATTTCGGCCCGTCGATCGGCGGCTTCTACGCGAGCGACGGTGTCGCACTCCTCCTCACGTGGCTCGTGCTCGCCGCCGGCCTCTGCATCGGGTGGCTCGTCGGCTACTTAGTGGCACGGCAGCGGGCGAGCGAGCAGACGGCCGGTGCATCGGTACTGGTCTGGCTGGCTCAGTCCGGCGGTGCGCCCGTTGACGAGCCGGGCCAGGAGTCCGGGATGCTGGTGCGCCGCCTCACCACACGGCAACTGGTCACCGACGTGGCGATCGCGGTCGTCTTCGCGCTCGGGTGCGCAGTCACCGGGGGGAGCGCCCGAGCCTGGATCCTCGTCACCGTCGGTTTCACCATCGCGGTCGCGCTGCGCCGCATGTCGCCGGCGATCGCGCTGGCCGTGGCCTGGTTTGCGGCGATCGTGCAGATGACGTCAGGTCTCGGTGTCGAGTTCAGCGACGTCGGCGTGCTCATCGTCCTCTACGCGACCGCCGCCTACGGTGACCGCGTCGTACGCTGGGCGGGCCTCGTCTCCGCCGGAGTGGGCGCGGTGGTCGCTGCGCTCTACCTCTCGGTGAGCGCGGCCCTCCAGACCGGCTATTTCAATCTGGTCTCCGGCCGGATCGCAGCTCTCGCACTCCAGTTCGCCTTCCTGTTCGTCGTCTCGGCGACGGTGCTCGGGCTGTCCTGGGTGCTCGGCCTCCTGATGCGCACCTGGCGCTCCGCCCTCGCGAGCAGGCGGGCCCAGGCCGAAGCCGAGGTCGAGCGACTGCGGGCGCAGGAGGATGTGGTCGTCGAGCAGGAGCGCACCAGGATCGCGCGCGACATGCACGACGTGGTAGCCCACTCGCTCGCTGTCGTCATAGCGCAGGCAGATGGTGCGCGATACGCCCGCGCGACAGACCCCGATGCTGTCGACGACGCCCTGACGACCATCGCGGCCACGGCGCGGGAGGCTCTCGGCGACGTGCGGCTGCTCCTCGGCGAGCTGCGCCACGCGGAGGGGGAGGGCCCGCAGCCGACTCTTGCCGACCTGGACCGCCTCGTCGACCAGCTTCGCGCCGCAGGCCTGCCCATCGAGCTGCACCGGACGGGCGACGATGTGCCGCTGGGTTCGGCTCACCAGATCGCCGTCTATCGGATCGTCCAGGAGGCGCTCACGAATGCCCTGCGGCACGGCGACACCACGAGGACCGCTACCGTCGACCTCGTCGGCGAACCGAATGGAGTGACCATCACCGTGACGAATGCGCTCAGCGAAGACATGCCCGCCGACGGTCAGGCACAACGCATCGGCCACGGTCTGCCGGGCATGCGGGAGCGCGCGGTGCTCTCCGGCGGATGGCTGAGCGCCGAGCCGCGCGGCGACCGATTCGTGGTCACGGCTTTCCTGCCCGTGCCTGCGGCCGTGCGACAGGGAGGGGGCGCATGAGCGGGGAGCGCATCCGCGTGGCGCTCGTCGACGACCAGGCGCTCTTCCGGGCGGGCATCCGCATGCTGGTGTCGTCGCAGCCCGACCTGGCGTTCGCGGGTGAGGCTGCGAACGGGCGAGAGGGTGTCTCTCTGGTGCGGGAGGCGCGCCCTGACGTCGTGCTCATGGACATCAGGATGCCCGTGATGGATGGCATCGCCTCCACGACCGCGATCATCGAAGCTGCCGAACAGGAGGTTTTCCCGCCGCCCCGGATCATCGTGCTCACCACGTTCGACCTCGACGAAGCCGCAGCCCGCGCCATCCGCGGCGGCGCGAGCGGTTTCGTACTGAAAGATGCGGAGCCGGAGTTCCTGCTCGCGGCCATCCGTACGGTGCACGCCGGCAGCGCTGTGATCGCTGCGGGCGCGACACGCGAGCTCTTCCAGTTCTTCTCGACTTCCCGGCCGGAGAAACGCAGGCCGGAGGCTTACGGGTCTTTGACCGCCCGGGAACGCGAGATCTTCCTCCTCGCCGCCCGGGGCCTGAGCAATTCCGAGATCGCATCATCCGAGTACCTGAGCGAGGCGACCGTGAAGACCCACATCAGCCGCATCCTCGGAAAGCTCGGCCTCCGCGACCGCGTGCAGCTCGTCGTCTTCGCGTTCGAGAACGACCTGACCTCCTGGGAATCATCCTGACGATGTAGCCGGTGTCGGCCCTGCGCCCGATTCGGGCGGTCTATGCGCATGCGTAGCGTCGGATCATGGACATCGACAACTCGGAAACCGGACTGGTCGCGCGCGTCGCGAACGCCACCAAATCGTACGGAGCAGGCGCGGGAAGCGTGCATGCCCTCGACGACGTCTCGATCGGAATCAGGGCCGGACAGTTCACCGCGATCATGGGTCCGAGCGGGTCCGGCAAGTCGACACTGATGCACGTGATGGCCGGGCTCGACACGGTAAGCGCCGGTCGGGTCTGGCTCGGTGAGACCGAGATCACGGCTCTGGGGGATGCGCAACTCACCGTACTGCGCCGGCGTCGCGTCGGATTCGTGTTCCAGTCGTTCAACCTCGTGCCGACTCTCGACGTGTCCGGCAACATCCTGCTTCCGTTCGAGCTCGACGGCCGAAAGCCGACCGCTGAAGAACGGGGATGGATCGACCATCTGATCGAATCACTCGGCCTCGGCAACCGGCTCAGCCACCGGCCGCACGAACTCTCAGGCGGCCAGCAGCAGCGCGTCGCCATCGCGCGTGCCCTCGGCACCCGCCCCGACCTGATCTTCGCCGACGAGCCGACCGGAAACCTCGACTCCCGCACCGGTCGGGAGGTGCTCGCCCTGCTCGCTGCCGCCAGCGTCAGCTACGGGCAGAGCATTGCGATGGTCACCCACGATCCCATCGCCGCGAGCTATGCAGACCGGATCATCTTCCTCGCCGACGGGAGGGTCGCGCACGAACGCCCGCGGTCGACGCCCGAAGAGATCTCGAGCTACATGCTCGGTATGGAGCAGCGGGCATGACCGGCGCCATCGCGGCCGTGCGTTCGAACGCGCGCGAGCACAGGGCGAGCATCCTGGTCTCCGGGCTGAGCTCCGCGTTCGGGGTGGCGCTGCTCGCGGCGACCGGCGTGCTCGCGACGTACGTTTCGCAGAGCCGGGTCGGCGGGCATGGTTCCGTGCAGCTTGCGCTGTCGATCGTCGCCGGCGTGTTCATCGTGATCGCTGTCTATGTCGGGGCGATCGTGACGACCAACACTTTCGCGACAATCGTCGCAGGCCGCACGCGCACCATCGCGCTTCTGCGGCTCATCGGTTCGAGCTCGCGCGACCAGCGCAAGGCGGTGGCGGGCGAAGGGTTCGTCGTGGGGGTGGTCGGTGCCGTCGGGGGTGCGATCATCGGTGTCACCCTGACGATCGTCGCCGTGCGCATCTTCGTCACGCTCGGCACGCTTCCCGACATCGCATATCCGCTCCGCGAACCCGCGTACCTTCTGCCGGTGGTCGTCGTCGTGCTGACGACGTGGCTGGCGTCGTGGGTCGGAAGCCGTCGGGTGCTCTCCGTCACCCCGATCCAGGCGATCGGCGCTGCGCAGGAGCCGACCGGTGACGAGATTCGCCGGCGACCTGTTCGCAATGGGGTGGCTTTCGCCCTGATCGGCATCGGCGTCGTGCTGCTCGCAGGCGGCGTCGCTCTCGGCCTCGTCACCCCGGTCGGCGTACTGGTCGGGCTCGTGGGCGGCGTGCTCTCGTTCACCGGCATCGTGCTCGCCGCCCACCTCTTCATGCCTTCGGTCCTGCGTGGTGTCGGCCTTCTTTTCGGCCGCTCCGCCCCGGCGCGACTCGCTGCAGCGAACGCTGTGCGCAACCCGGAGCGGAGCACGCGCACGACGATCGGTCTGGTGATCGGCGTGACCCTCATCACGATGTTCGTCGTGGCGGCGTCGTCATACCAGCACATGATCGCGCTGGCCCAGCAGAACAATCCGGAGCTGTTTCAGGGCGTCGACAGCGTCATCTCGGTGACGATGGTCGTCTTCTCCGTACTTATCGGCTTCTCCGCGGTGATCGCTGCGATCGGCGTCGTCAACAACCTGTCGCTCAGCGTTCTCCAGCGCACCCGCGAGCTCGGCCTGCTGCGCGCGCTCGGGTTCAGCGCGGGCCAGGTGCGCACGCTGATCCTCTCTGAGAGCGCGCAGCTGACGATCGCAGCCGTGCTCTCCGGGCTCGTGCTGGGAACGGTGTACGGCTGGGCGGGCGCCCAGGCGTTGCTCGGGTCTCTTCCCGGCGCCGGATTCGTAGCCCCGGTCGTGCCGTGGAGCCTCCTGGTCATCGCCGCCGTCGCGGCCGCAGGGCTAGCAATCGTCGCGTCGGCCGCTCCGACGCGACGCGCGACCGGGGTGTCGCCGGTCGTCGCACTCGCGGTCGACTGAAGACTTTCTCAGACTCCTGACGGGGCCGGGCGCAGGGGGTGCGCCTGGCCCCGTTCAGGTTCGATAAGCGGCTGAAATCGAAGGTCTCGCGCACAAAATCAGCGTTTTCGACCGCAGATTCTTCTGCAACTGTTCTCATTTGCTCCCAGTTGCCTGAGCGCGCCTTATGGAGGGGCCTTCCATCAGCTGGACGACACATAATAGGTGCGCACTTCAACGAAAGGATGAGGGTTGGGCCTGCACTGGATCATGACCTTACGGATCGATCAGCGACCCTTCCTGACGACGATCGACATCGTCGCCGTGGCGTTCATCGTCTTTCTCCTGGTGCGGAAGCCGACCCTCCGCTGGATCGTCACCGCACTCATCGCCATCGCCGCCGGCGCGGTTTTCGGGATCGTCCTCTGCTGGATCCTGGTCGACCAGCTCGACTTCTTCGGTGTGGACCTGAGCACGATCACGCGGATGTGGGTGGCCCTCGCCTGTGCCGGCCTCGCCCTCGTCGTCGTCAACCTCTGGCACTCGCCCTGGTGGCGCAAGGCCATCGCGATCGTCGCCGTCCCGCTCATCGTCGTCACTGGAGCAGCCGGGATCAACGTCGACTTCGGCGCCTACCGCAACATCAATGATGCGGTCGGGGTCAACCCGTACCAGGTGGTCACCGTCGGGCGGCTGGGCCACGCGGTGCACACGTCTGCGATTCCCACCCTGGCCTCGTGGACGCCGCCCGCGAAGATGGCGAGCGTCGGACGGATCTCGTCCGTCGAGATTCCGCCGACCATGTCGAATTTCCCCGCGCGGCCGGCGACCATCTACCTGCCGCCCGCTGCGCTCACGGCGAACCCGCCTGCGCTCCCGGTACTGATCACGATGTCCGGTCAGCCCGGCCAGCCGTCGGACATGTTCACGGCAGGCCACCTCGGAACGATCATGGACGCCTATGCGGCTGCTCACAAAGGGATCGCGCCGATCGTCGTCGAGGTCGACCAGCTCAGCAACCCCGAGCACAACCCGATGTGCGTCGACGGGCCGCTCGGCAATTCGGCGACTTACATCGTGACCGATGTGGTCCACTGGATCAGAGTTCACTTCCGTGTCCTGACGTCGCCGAACTCCTGGGCGGTCAACGGATTCTCGCAGGGCGGCACCTGTTCCGTCCAGTTCGCGGCGGGGCATCCCGAGATCTTCGGCACGGCGCTCGCGATCTCGAGCGAGCTCTACCCGACAGCGGGTCCGGACACGATCCAGAAAGGCTTCGGTGGTTCCGCTGCCAAGGCGGCGGCGGCCCGCCCGACGGCGCTGTTCGCCGCTCACGCCCCCTACCGGAACAGTCTGATCGTGTTCGCCTACGGCCAGTACGACGCGCGGTACACCGCGTTCGCCCAGCAACTCGAACACGCATCGCAGCGGGCTGGCGTCACCACCGAGACCCTCGTCTCGCCCCGCACCGCGCATGACTGGAACACCGTTCGCTACGCACTCAAGGCCGGTATACCGATGATCCTTCCACACATGGGGCTCGCGCCATGAGCGGGACAACGCCCGGAACGACCGGGGCCGGCGCCGCAGGCACAGGGACCACCGGCACGGGCGGCGAGGGCGCCGGCCGGTTCGCGGGCGCGCTGAACCGCATCGCCCGGCTCGTTGCCGGCCAGCCGTTCACCAGCTCCGTCGTTGTGGCCATCCTGACCCTGGCCCTGGTGACGGGACCTCTGACGGGGCCCGGCATCCACGTTCGAGCGGTGGTCGGCACGGGGTTCGAACCGGTGGTCGAGGCAGGCCGATGGTGGACCCCGCTGACCAGCGTCTTCTTCACGGACAGTCTCTTCGAGCTCGTCGCCGTGCTGGTACTCGCCGTGGTGCTGCTCGGCTGGGCCGAACGCCTCATGGGTACGGCCAGGACAGCGCTGGCGTTCGCAGCGACCACCATCGTCGGAACCCTGGCCGGCATCGCCCTCCAGGCGCTCGGGATGCGCGGCGGGGAGCTGTGGGCGCACGGCGTGATCGAACTCGTCACGATGGATCCGCTCACCGCGATCGGCGGAACCATCGCGGCCGGCAGCGCATTCGCGAGCGCACTCTGGCGTCGGCGCATCCGCGTGCTGACCGTGCTCATCTCGGTGATGTTCCTGCTCTATTCGGGCCAGCCCGATGACCTGTACCGGTTGCTCGCGGTGCTCGTCGGGATCGGGCTCGGGGCGCTTCTCCACGACGGTCGTGTCTCCCGCACCTGGGCGCGCAGCTCACACCATGAAGTCCGGGTGCTACTCGCATCCGCGGTGCTCATCACAGCCCTCGGACCGGTGATCGCACTCCTGGCCTCTTCGCGTTTCGGCCCGCTCGCGCCGATCGGCATGCTCTTCACCAACGATGTGCCCGCACCGGGCGAGGTCGTCGACCGATGCCAGGCGTTCGCCGTGACCCAGGCCTGCGTGCGGGACATCACGCTCGAGCGCATCAACGGTCTCGGACCGATCCTCGTCTCGGTGCTGCCGCTGCTGGTGCTGGTCGTCGCGGCCTACGGACTGCTGCGCGGCCGGCGATTCGGCGTCTGGCTCGCCGTCGCCGTCAACGTGTTCCTGTCTGTGCTCTCCGCCGTCTTCTTCGGCCTGGTGCCCCTCCCGGGCGCCGTCGCGAGCCCACGCCTGTCGGGGCGCTACGCCGAGCTCACCGTGGATCTCGTCATCTCGGCGCTGCTGCCGCTCGTGATCGCCGTCGTGCTCATCGCGATGCGCCGGCATTTTCCCGTCCTCGCATCGTCGGCGCGGGTGCGGCGGTACGTGCTCACGGTCGTGATCGCCGGCGTCTCCCTCGCCGCGCTCTATGTTCTCGTCGGGTGGCTCCTGCGTGAGACGGGCTTCACGCGACCTGTCGGGGTCGACGACCTGCTCAACGACGTGTTCGAACGGTTCATCCCGGTCAGCTTCCTGCGGCACGAACCGGCCGGCTACCTTCCGACGTCCCCGCTGGGAACGATCGTCTACCACAACGTCGGCACGGCGTTCTGGCTGATCGTCGTCGGAGCGGCCATACCCGTCATGCGCGACGACGCGACGCGCAACCGCGGGGGCGATGCCGCCCGTGCCCGGCAACTCCTGGCCGGGGGAGGCGACGCCATCTCGTTCATGTCGACCTGGCCGGGCAACTCCTACTGGTTCGACCCTGTGGACGATGTCGCCGTCGCCTACCGCGTGATCGGGCGCATCGCCTTGACGACAGGCGGCCCGTTCGGCGCGGCGCCCGGCCACGACACCCTCGGACGATTCGCGCGGTTCTGCGACGACAACGGCTGGGTCCCGGTCTTCTACAGCATCGACCACGCTGCGACCGCCCGATTCCAGTCGATGGGGTGGGAGACCATGGTCGTCGCAGAAGAGACCGTGCTGCGGCCGCAGCAATGGCAGATGACCGGCAAGAAGTGGCAAGACGTGCGGTCTTCGATCAACAGGGCGCAGCGTGCCGGGATCCGCGCTGTGTGGACCAGCTACGACGACCTTCCGCTCGCTACAGCACTCCAGCTCTCCGACATCTCCGAGCAATGGATCGCCGAGAAGGACCTGCCCGAGATGGGCTTCACGCTCGGCGGAATCGACGAGCTCCGCGACCCGGCCGTGCGACTGATGCTCGCCATCGGCGAGGACGGACGCGTCGAGGCGGTGACGAGCTGGCTGCCGCGCTACCGCGACGGGGTCGTCGTCGGCTGGACCCTCGACTTCATGCGGCGCCGGCCCGGGAGTATCAACGGCGTGATGGAGTTCCTGATCGCCGAGGCGGCCATCCGGATGCGCGATGACGGAATCGAGTCGATGAGCCTGTCCGCCGCGCCGCTCGCGCACACCGCACGCGGCGCGGGTGGAGACCAGTCGGTGATGGATCGCGTGCTCGGTTTCATGAGCGCCTCGCTCGAGCCTGTCTACGGCTTCCGCTCGCTCCTCGCGTTCAAGCGCAAGTTCCAGCCCGAGTACCACCCGCTGATCATGGCGTTCCCCGATCCTGTCGCCCTTCCGGCGATCGGTGTCGCGCTCGTTCGGGCCTATCTGCCGGGCATCTCGATGCGCCAGGCGGCGACCCTCGTCCGTGGGCGCGGATGACGAGTGCCTTCACAGGTGGTACCTTTGTTTCTGTGTACGGTCTGCTCCTCCTTAGCTGCCGCGACGAGTCCTAACCTGAGGCCTCACTCGTCGCGGAGTCTGTCGTTGGCTCAATTCCATTCGCGAGGAGATCAGAGACCATGAAGAACAATCAGGCGCCGAGCGCCATGCCGATCCACAAGTACGTGCCGTATCACCAGCAGTTCGGGGTGAAACTGCCCGACCGCACCTGGCCGGATGCGACGATCACGAAAGCGCCGCGCTGGTGCGCTGTCGACCTTCGTGACGGCAACCAGGCCCTCATCGACCCGATGAGCCCCGAGCGCAAGCGCATCATGTTCGACCTGCTGGTGCGCATGGGCTACAAGGAGATCGAGGTCGGGTTCCCGAGTGCGAGCCAGACCGACTTCGACTTCGTGCGCAGCCTCATCGAAGAGAACGTCATCCCCGATGACGTGACCATCCAGGTGCTGACGCAGGCACGCGATCACCTCATCAAGCGCACCTACGAATCCCTGGTCGGCGCGAAGCAGGCGATCGTGCACCTCTACAACTCGACGAGCGTGCTGCAGCGCGATGTGGTGTTCCGCACCGACAAGCAGGGGATCATCGACATCGCCCTGCACGGTGCCCGGCTGTGCCGCGAGGCGGAGTCGATGGTGCCCGGCACGACCATCTACTACGAGTACTCGCCCGAGAGCTACACCGGCACCGAACTCGAGTTCGCCGTCGACATCTGCAACCAGGTGCTCGACATCTTCGAACCGACCCCGGAGCGCAAGGTCATCATCAACCTGCCCTCGACGGTGGAGATGGCTTCGCCCAACGTGTATGCGGACTCGATCGAATGGATGTCGCGGCATCTCGCGCACCGTGAGAACGTCATCCTGTCACTGCATCCGCACAACGACCGTGGCACGGCGATCGCATCGGCCGAACTCGGCTACATGGCCGGCGCCGACCGTATCGAAGGCTGCCTGTTCGGCAACGGCGAGCGCACGGGCAACGTCGACCTGGTCGCGCTGGGCATCAACCTGTTCACGCAGGGCATCGACCCGCAGATCGACTTCAGCGACATCGACGCCGTGAAGCGCACCGCAGAGCACTGCAACCAGCTGCCCGTGCACGAGCGCAGCCCCTGGGCCGGCGACCTGGTCTTCACTGCGTTCAGTGGATCGCACCAGGACGCGATCAAGAAGGGCTTCGAGGCGATGGCGGCCGACGCCGAGGCGCAAGGCAAGAGCGTCGATGAACTGCTCTGGGCCGTTCCCTACCTGCCGGTCGACCCGAAAGACCTGGGCCGCAGCTACGAAGCGGTCATCCGCGTCAACTCGCAGTCGGGAAAGGGCGGCGTCGCCTACCTGCTGAAGACCGACCACGCGCTCGACCTGCCGCGCAAGCTGCAGATCGAGTTCTCCGGTGTCGTGCAGGCGAAGACCGATGCTGAGGGTGGAGAAGTCACCAGCGAGCAGATCTGGGAGATCTTCAAAGACGAGTACCTGCCGGCGCCGCTCGAAGACGCCGAGAACAAGTGGGGCCGGTTCGAACTGGCGAGCGTGAACACGTCGAGCGACCTGAGCGGCGACGTCGAGCTGACCGTCACCCTGCGCGACGGCGACACGGTCGCCAAGAATGTCGGCCACGGCAACGGACCGATCGCGGCGTTCCTCGACATCCTGAACCACCGCGGGGTCGACGTGCACCTCTACGACTACTCCCAGCACACGCTCTCGGCCAGCGAGTCGGCCTATGCGGCCGCCTACGTCGAGCTCGAGGTCGACGGCCGCCGCCTGTGGGGCGTGGGCATCGACGCGGACACGTCGACGGCATCCCTCAAGGCTGTCGTCTCCGCGGTGAACCGCGCCGTGCGCTTCGAGGCGCCCGATTTCGTGCCGGCCGAGCCAGTCCACGCCTGACGCGGATTCGCCGGGGACAGGGTTCTTCCCCTTTCGCGACGCGCGAAGTGGGAGGAACCCTGTTCCCGCCGTCTACTGGTCGGGGTTCGAGATGCGGTAGTGGGTCGAACGGCGTGGCCAGCGCGGGCGGGGGATGCGGCTGAGCGTGCGCTGCTCGGGGAGACTCCACCCGAAGCGCACAGCGAGCAGGCGGATGACCGTGGTCACGATCACGCAGACGATCGCGGCGACGCTGATGGGCACGTGCAGGTCCACCAGAATGACCAGGGTCGCCGTGCCGGCACCGGCCGCCACCGCATAGAGCGAACCGACGTGCATGAGTGCGATCGGGAGCGTCAGCAGCACATCGCGCAGGATCGAGCCACCGACTGCCGACACCACCCCAACGAAGACCGCCGGCACCTCCGGCAGCCCGAGGGACAAGGCCTTCGTGGCCCCGATCGCGCCGAACAGGCCGATCGTCAGGGCGTCGAGGAACGTGATCAGCGGATCGACGCGCCGGAAGACACGGGCGAGCAGCATCCCCAGCAGGGCTGCGACCACCGTCATCGGCAGGTACCAGTTCGTCGCAAGCGCCACCGGCGGGGTCACCAGCAGGATGTCGCGCAGCAGACCGCCGCCGACGCCGGTCGCAACGCCGATGATGGCGATGCCCAGAAGATCGAGCCGCCGGTCACGGAAACCGGACGCGAACATCGCGCCCTGCAGCGAGCCGACGCCGACAGCCACCAGGTCCGCCCAGAGGGGGATCTCGAAGACCGATGCGCTCATACCCCACTTGTAGCATGCGCGGCAGCCCGGCTCTGTCAGGCGGGCGGGGGATACTTGGAGGGTGCCCGTTTATCGTGATGAAGCCGTCGTGCTGCGCACCCACAAGCTGGGCGAAGCCGACCGCATCGTCACGATGCTCACGCGCCAGCACGGCAAAGTGCGCGCGGTCGCGAAAGGCGTGCGTCGCACCGCATCGAAGTTCGGCGCGCGGCTGGAACCGTTCATGGTCGCTGATGTGCAGCTCTACGAAGGGCGCAGCCTCGACGTGATCACCCAGGCGGAGTCGATCGGCTCGTACGGGGCGGCCATCGCCGACGACTACGCCAGCTACACGGCGGCGAACGCCATGGTCGAGACGGCCGACCGGGTCACAGAAGCCGAAGGCTCGCTCCAGCAGTACCTGCTGCTCGTCGGCGCACTCCGGTCGCTCGCCCGCAAAGAGCACGGTGCAGCGCTCACCCTCGACTCGTACCTCCTCCGGGCGCTGTCGATGGCCGGATGGGCTCCCAGCTTTCTCGACTGCTCCCGCTGCGGTGCGCCCGGCCCCCATTCCGCGATCGTCGTGCAGCTCGGAGGGGTGGTGTGCGACGACTGCGCACCGCAGGGTGCGCCACGGCTCGACGAGGAGACCGTCGCACTGCTCGGCGCGCTGTTGACCGGCGACTGGGACCAGGCTGAAGCTGCCGGCGACGGCACCCGGTCGAAGGCGAGCGGGGTGGTAGCGGCTTACACCCAATGGCACCTGGAGCGCGGCCTCCGCTCCCTGCAGCATGTGTCGCGCGAACGGCGGGAGCCGGGCGCCGAAACCCAGATCCCACCGACCGCATCCCAGGGGAGCCGATGACGCCCAAGCCCTACACGCACAAAGATGCGGTCGAGTTCCGACCGCTCGACTGGACCGGGGTCTACCCGCCCGCCATCCCCAAGGCTGCCGTACCGGGACACGTCGCGATCGTGATGGACGGGAACGGACGCTGGGCCAATGCGCGCGGGCTCACCCGTATTGAAGGGCACCGCGCGGGGGAGGCCTCGCTGCTGGATGTGGTGGCCGGCGCCATCCAGATCGGCGTGCGGCACCTGAGCGTGTACGCCTTCTCGACCGAGAACTGGAAACGCTCGCCCGACGAGGTGCGGTTCCTCATGGGGTTCAACCGCGATGTGCTCCATCGCAGGCGTGACCAGCTCAACGAGTGGGGCGTGCGGGTGCGCTGGGCCGGTCGCAGGCCGCGGCTCTGGTCGTCCGTCATCAAAGAACTCCAGTTCGCCGAACGGCTCACCGCCGGCAACGACGTGCTCACCCTGACGATGTGCGTCAACTACGGGGGACGGACGGAGGTCGCGGATGCCGTCCGCACGATCGCAGAGGATGTCTCAGCAGGCCGACTCAAACCATCCGCCATCACCGAACGCACCATCCAGCGTCACCTCTACACACCCGACCTGCCCGACGTCGACCTGTTCGTTCGCAGCTCCGGTGAACAGCGCACAAGCAATTTCATGCTGTGGCAGAGCGCGTACGCCGAGATGGTCTTCCTCGACACGCTGTGGCCCGATTTCACCCGGGCAGACCTGTGGCAGGCGATCGAACTGTACGCCGGGCGCAACCGGCGGTTCGGGGGAGCGGTGGATGCGCCATCCGTCTGACGCTGTTCGCAAGGCTGTTCGCAAACGTGCGGGAATGAAAAATTCGGCAGCCGGGTTGGCAGTGTTGTGAGTGAACCCATCAAAGTAGACATCTGGTCCGACATCGCCTGCCCCTGGTGCTACATCGGAAAGCGCAAGTTCGAAGCAGGAAGCGGCCTGTTCGCGGGTGCGGGCGACGACCGCGGTGTCGTCGTCGAATACCACAGCTTCGAACTGTCGCCGGAGACGCCGGTCGACTTCGATGGAAACGAGATCGACTTCCTGGCCGTGCACAAAGGCATTCCGGCCGGGCAGGTGAAGCCCATGCTCGATCGTGTGACGGGGATCGCTTCATCCGTCGGGCTCGACTACGATTTCGATGCACTCAAGCACACGAACACGGTGAAGGCGCACGAACTTCTGCACTATGCCAAGGCGCACGGCAAACAGCTGGAGATGTCCGAGCGACTGTTCAGCGCCTACTTCGTGGAGGGACGCCACGTCGGTCGCATTGCGGATCTGGCCGACCTCGCCGCCGAGATCGGGCTCGACCGCGACGACGTCGTTCGCGCTCTCGAGACTGAGGAGTTCCTCTCGGACGTTCGCGCCGACCAGGCGATGGCCACCGAGTACGGCATCCAGGGGGTTCCGTTCTTCGTGATCGACGGCCGGTATGGAGTGTCGGGAGCGCAGGATTCGCAGACGTTCGCACAGGTGCTCGAGCAGGTCTGGACGGAGAAGGCCGCGGTGAGCGCGTGACCCAGAGTGACGGGACGGCGCCCGCGGCGCCCGCAACCCCCTCAGCCACAGCGGGTTTCTCCCTGATTCCGCTGGGTGATCTTTCGGCTGCGGCCTGCGAAGGCGACGCCTGCATCATCCCGTAAGCGGCGCCTCCGGCAATCAGGCAGAGGCCGACGGGCGATCATCCGACCAATGCTGCCGGGTTTCGTCTCTACCCTGCGGAATCCGTCCACAGGCGCTGGATTGTGCGAAATTCGTGGGTGCGCCGGCCATCCACTGGCGAATTCTGCACAACCGGCCTACTCGGGGTCGGAGATGTCGGCGACCGTGGCACCGAATGAGGCGATCAGGTCGTCGGCGTCGACGAAGAGGGAGTAGCCGTGAGCTCCTGCACCCATCGCGACCTCGTGTCCCGCGATGGTGCTGTCCGCGTAGACCGGCCACGCGTTGGTGCTGCCGAAAGGCGTGATCGTGCCCCGCTCATATCCTGTCGCCTCGAGTGCGACCGCCGCGTCGGGGAGCTGAAGTTTGTTCACCCCGACGAGCGCACGCAGTTTCGGCCAGGAGATCTTGCGGCCGCCGGGAATGAGCGCGAACAGGAACGTTCCGTCGCTGCGTTTGACGACGAGCGTCTTCACGATTCCCGATGGCTCGAGGCCGAGCAGGGCGGCCGCCTCCTCGAGGCTGCGCGCGGCGGGCCGCTCGGTGATCCGGATGGCGACCCCTCGCTCGGCCGCGTCGGCCTCGGCTCTCGCGCGACCGCTCACGACCGGCTCGTTCGATCCATCCACAGCCTGTAGGTCCTGAGTCATTTCCGCAGCCGCTTTCTGGGACAATTGCATGAGATGTCTTCCACAGCAACGATAAGCCACGCACCCCAGCTGACCATCGGTCCGCTGGCCCTCGACGTGCCCGTGGTCCTCGCCCCGATGGCCGGGATCACGAACACCGCCTTCCGTCGCCTCTGCCGCGAGTTCGGCGCCGGTCTCTATGTCAGCGAGATGATCACGTCGCGCGCCCTGGTCGAGCGCACTCCCGAGTCGATGCGGCTGATCACCCACCACGAGTCGGAGACGCCGCGATCGATCCAGCTCTACGGGGTCGATCCCAAAACGGTTTCCGAAGCGGTCACCATGCTGGTTGCCGAAGATCGTGCCGACCACATCGACCTCAACTTCGGCTGCCCGGTTCCGAAGGTGACCCGCAAGGGCGGCGGCGCCGCGCTTCCGTGGAAGCTCGGGCTGTTCCGCGAGATCGTCGAGGGTGCCGTTCGGGCTGCCGGGCCGATTCCGCTGACCGTGAAGATGCGCAAAGGCATCGACAGCGACCACCTGACCTACCTCGAGGCGGCGAGGGCTGCCGAAGGCGCGGGTGTGGCGTCGATCGCACTGCACGCACGCACGGCCGCAGAGTTCTACTCGGGCCATGCGGACTGGTCGGCGATCGCGAAGCTCAAAGAGACGATCACGGGCACTCCGGTTCTGGGCAACGGCGACATCTGGTCGTCGGCCGATGCGATCCGCATGGTCGACGAGACCGGGTGTGACGGCGTCGTCGTCGGCCGCGGCTGCCTGGGGCGCCCGTGGTTGTTCGGCGACCTTGCGGCGGCGTTCCACGCCCGCTCCGGCGAACTCGACCCCGCGGTCGCCGCGGCGGTCCAGGCACATCCGACGCTCGGCCAGGTCGCGGCGACGTTCCGTCGGCACGCCGAACTGCTCGTGGAGTTCTTCGACAGCGAGGAGCGGGGCTGCCGCGACATCCGTAAGCACGTCGCCTGGTACTTCAAGGGTTACCCCGTCGGGGGAGACCTGAGAGCGAGCCTCGCCACCGTCGAGAGCCTGCAGCATCTCGACGACCTGCTCGCCACCCTGGACTGGAACCAGCCGTACCCGGGAGAAGGGGCGGAAGGCCCACGCGGCCGCGCGGGCACCCCCAAGAACCCCGCCCTTCCCGATGGGTGGCTCGCCAGCCGCGAACTCGATGGCTACCAGAAGGTCGAACTTGCCGAAGCCGAACTCAACAACAGTGGGGGGTAGCCGGTGACCCAGACTCGCCATGCCGAGCCCGGATCGCCGGCGTACGCGCCGGGTGACCGTGAGCGCTGGCTTCCCGAGCAGCACTCCAGTCGTCGCAGCGACTTCGCGCGTGATCGTGCGCGTCTCCTCCATTCGTCCGCACTGCGGCGACTTGCGGCGAAGACCCAGGTGCTCAGCCCCACCGCCGGGCTCGACTTCGCCCGAAACCGGCTCACCCATTCGCTCGAGGTCGCCCAGGTCGGCCGGGAGCTCGCCACGAGCCTCGGCCTCGACCCCGACATCGTCGACACGGCCTGCCTGGCCCACGACATCGGCCATCCGCCGTTCGGGCACAACGGTGAAAGGGCGCTCAATCACTGGGCCGGTGACATCGGAGGGTTCGAGGGCAACGCGCAGACGCTGCGCCTCCTCACGCGGCTCGAGCCGAAAGTGTTCGGCGACGACGGTCGCGCCTACGGGTTGAACCTGACCCGCGCGAGCCTCGACGCCAGCTGTAAATACCCGTGGCCCGCATCCTCGTCGGTCTCCGACCCGAGCGGCCGCGCCAAGTTCGGGTTCTATGCCGACGACCAGCCGGTATTCGAATGGATGCGCGCTGGCGCGCCCGACCGGGTCCGCTGCATCGAGGCCCAGGTCATGGACCTCTCCGACGACATCGCGTACTCCGTGCACGACTTCGAAGACGCGGTCGTCAGCGGGTACATCGACGTTCAGGCGCTCGGGCGCAGGGTCGATCACGAGGGACTGGTCGCCTCGATGTACGAGTGGATCGGTGGGGAGTTCAGCCACGACGAGCTGATCGCTGCTTTCGATCGCCTCGACACACTCGACGTGTGGCTTGAGGAATGGGACTCGAGCCGGCGCGCACAGGCACGACTGAAGAACCTGACCAGCCAGCTGATCGGGCGGTTCGCCGGTGCAGCGACCCGCGCCACCCGTGAGGCCGCCTCGAGCGAAAGCCTCATCCGGTACGGCGCCGACGTCGTCGTTCCTGCCGAGATCCAGGCCGAGATCGCGGTGCTGAAAGGCATCGTGGCGACGTTCGTCATGTCACGCAACACGCGCCAGCCCATCTACGTGCAACAGCGCATGGTGCTCGTGACGCTCGCCGACGTGCTGCTCGCCAGCGGTCCACACGAACTGGACCCCGGGTTCGCCGAGGACTGGCACGCCGCCGCCGACGACGGCGCCCGCAAACGTGTCGTCGTCGATCAGGTCGCGAGCCTGACCGACCAGTCGGCTCTTGCGTGGTACGAACGGCTGGTACAGCATTAGCGAGCGGCGCCGCGTCGCGGGGCCTTGTGCCTCGGCTCGCTGTGCTGGATGCTGAGAAACACGGCCAACGGGAGGAAACGATGAGCGCGCCACAACCGCCGACGAACGGCGACGTGCCCGACACGGGCTCGGACGCCACAGAAGGCAGCGCGCCGACGCCGACCACAACTCCGGAGCCTTCCGCGGCGAAAGCCGCCCCCCGCAAAGCAGCGCCGCGTAAACCTTCCGCGACTACCAGCCGCACCCGAAAGCCCGCCGCGAGCACCAGCCCCGTCGTGGTATCCGAAACGGCGCCGACGCAAGTCCTTCCAAACCTCGACGCGACCGAAGTGCTACCGGTTGCTGCCGCGGCGGAGAACCCCGAAGTCGTCGCTGCCGCGAGTGCGGTGCCTGTCGCAGCGGTCCCGGAATCGGCCCCAGCGCAGCCTCAGCCACCTGAGCCGCACCCGGTGGAAGAGCAGCCGGTGTCGACCCTGCCAACGGAACCGCAGCCCGCCCAGCCGACGGAACAGCCGCCGACAGAACCGCAATACCCCCCGCGCGACGGAACGCAGAGCCAGCAGGAGCCGCCGGCCGCGCACCAGGCCGCTCCGCCCCCGCGCTCGATCACTGAGGTGTTCGCGGAACGGCTCGACAACGACGGGTTCTTCTCGGCGCTCTTCGACCTGACGTTCACCCGCTACGTGACACGCAAACTTGCCGGACCGGTGTACATCGTCGGGCTGGTCCTGATCGGCCTGAGCACGATCCTCGCGCTGATCTACTGGCTCGGCCAGGCGATCGCGACGCACACGTTCCTCGGGGCGTTCGTCTTTCTCTTCGGCCTGATCATCACGGTCGTCGGCAGCGCGCTCGCCATCCTGCTGCTCCGCGTCGCGATCGAAGTCTTCGTCGCCATCATCGCGATCGCAGAGAACACCCGCCCGCGGCGGAAGCAGGGGCCCTGATCACACCATCCGCGAGGCCGACGATGTCGGTCCGCTCAGTAGAATCAGACTATGGCCGGCCGAATTCGACAGAGTGACATCGAAGAGGTCAAAGCCCGCACCAACATCGCTGACATCGTCGGCGACTACGTCAGCCTCCGTCCTGCCGGTGTCGGGTCGCTCAAAGGCCTCTGCCCGTTCCACGACGAACGCAGCCCCAGCTTCCATGTGCGCCCGCAAGTCGGCATGTACCACTGCTTCGGCTGCGGCGAAAGCGGCGACGTGTACTCCTTCCTCCAGAAGATGGACCACGTCAGCTTCAGCGAGGCGGTCGAACGTCTCGCCGGCCGCGTCGGGCTCACGCTGCACTACGAAGACGGCGGAGCCGCACCCGAAGCCGGAAACCGTGCGCGCATCCTCGCAGCGAACACGGCCGCCGAAGAATTCTTCACGCAGAAACTCGCTGCCCCCGAGGCCGATGTCGGGCGCCGGTTCCTCGGCGAGCGCGGCTTCGACGCCAACGCCGCCGCACATTTCGGCATCGGCTTCGCACCCAAAAGCTGGGACGAGCTCACCAAACACCTGCGCGTTCGCGGTTTCAGCCAGGACGAACTGGCCGCCGCGGGCCTCGTCTCCGCCGGCGACAGGGGTGTCTACGACCGCTTCCGGGGGCGGCTCGTGTGGCCCATCCGCGACGTCACAGGCCAGACCATCGGTTTCGGCGCGCGCAAGCTCCTCGACGACGACAACGGCCCGAAATACCTGAACACGCCGGAAACCCCCGTCTACCACAAGGCCCAGGTCCTGTACGGGCTTGACCTCGCCAAACGCGAGATCTCCCGCAGCCGCCAGGTTGTCGTCGTCGAAGGCTACACCGACGTCATGGCGTGCCACCTCGCCGGCATCACCACCGCCGTTGCGACCTGCGGCACCTCGTTCGGCGTCGACCACATCAAGGTGTTGCGCCGCGTACTCGGAGACGACACCGGTCTCGGCGAAGTCGTCTTCACCTTCGATCCGGATGCCGCGGGCCAGAAAGCGGCGATGCGCGCCTTCAGCGAAGAACAGCGTTTCGCGGCACAGACCTACGTCGCCGTCGGACCCGACGGCCTCGACCCCTGCGACCTGCGTCTCGCGAAAGGCGACGACGCGGTCCGGCGCATGATCGATACCAAAAAGCCGATGTTCGAGTTCATGATCAAACAGGTGCTTTCTCAATACAACCTGGACACCGTCGAAGGCCGGGTCGCCGCGTTGCGGGCCGCAGCGCCCGTCGTCTCCGACATCCGCGACCCGTCCCTGAGGCCCGGATACACCCGGGAGCTGGCACGGATGCTGGGACTTGAGCTTTCCGAGGTCACCAGGGCCGTATCCAATGCTCGTTCGAGCAGCACGCCGACAGGGGCGCAAGCGAGCGCCGGCGCCCCCACGGCGCAGTCGAGCGCACCGCGGGGAGGGGCGGATGCGCGCTCTGGGTCGCCCGCACGACCGGCGGCGATCGACGGCCCGTCCCTCGTCACGCTGCCGACCGACCACGCAACGCGGCTCGAACGGGATGCCCTCATGGCGATGCTCCAGTACCCGGCGATCGTGGGGGTCGACCTGACACGCAGGGCGACCCAGACGGCCTTCGCGAACCAGAGCCTCGCCGTGGTCCGCGACGGCATCGCGACAACCCTCGACGCGATGGACACCCCGGATTGGCTGGCCCGGGTGGCCCAGGAGGTGCCCGCGCCGTTCTCGACGCTCGTGACGGAACTGGGTGTCGCGCCCATCCCGGAACGCTCCGAAAAGGAACTGACCGCCTACGTGCGCGGGGTGACAAGTTCCCTCATCGAGCGCGACCTGCTGCGGCGCAAGGCGGATTTGCTCGGGCGGCTGCAGCGCGCAGACCCCGAGCAGCGCGACGCATATACCGCGCTGCAGCGGGAGCTTGTGCAGATCGAAGCGGACAGACGCAAGCTGCGCGACGAATAATTGCGTCAACGTAAAGATCTCGCTACGAATCGCCGAAACGGTAAAAGCAGACGCCGATTCTGTGTTATCAAGAATTCAACGCAGTCCGGCGGTGCGCACAGCGCTGCCCACCGGGCTGGCTGACCCCACACCAGGAAGAGGTAATCGGATATGACATCCGCCCACATCAGCGGCAGGCGCGTTCTGGCCGTGACCGCCGCATTCGCGGCGACGGCTTTGGTGCTCGCAGGCTGCGCCGGAAACGCGAACAGCTCGAGCTCCGGGAGCAATGGCACGCTGACCGTCGGAACCACCGACAAGGTCACGTCGATCGACCCGGCAGGCTCCTACGACAACGGTTCATTCGCCGTCATGAACCAGGTGTACCCGTTCCTGCTGAACTCGCCGTACGGCACCTCCGACGTGAAGCCCGACATCGCAGAGTCCGCGTCGTTCACATCGCCGACCGAGTACACGGTGAAACTCAAGCCGGGCCTCAAGTTCGCGAACGGCCATGACCTGACGTCTTCCGACGTGAAGTTCTCGTTCGACCGCCAGATCAAGATCAACAGCCCGGTCGGCCCCGCCTACCTGCTCGCGAACCTCGCCTCGACCGACGCACCGGACCCGACTACGGTCGTGTTCCACCTCAAGGTGCCGAACGACCAGACCTTCGCCCAGGTGCTTTCGAGCCCCGCAGGCCCGATCGTCGACGAGCAGGTGTTCTCGCCCGACAAGGTCACGTCTGACACCGACATCGTCAAGGGCGATCCCTTCGCCGGTCAGTACACGATCACGAGCTACAACTTCAACAGCCTCGTCGCTTACAAGGCGAACCCTGGCTACAAGGGTCTCCTCGGCAAGCCGGCGAACGCCAAGGTCGATGTCAAGTACTACACCGACCCGTCGAACATGAAGCTCGACATCCAGAAGGGCGACATCGACGTCGCGTACCGCCAACTGTCTGCGACGGACATCGCGAACCTGCGTACCGACAAGAACCTCAAGGTCGTGGACGGCCCCGGTGGAGAGATCCGCTACATCGTCTTCAACTTCAACACGATGCCGTATGGCGCCACGACGGCGCAGGCCGACCCGAAGAAGGCTCTGGCGATCCGCCAGGCTGCGGCCGACCTCGTCGACCGCGCAGCGATCGCCAAGCAGGTCTACAAGGACACGTACACCCCCCTGTACTCGTACGTTCCGTCCGGCCTGACCGGCGCGACCACGGTGCTGAAGGACCTGTACGGTGACGGCAACGGCGGACCGAGCCTCGACAAGGCGAAGGCCGCACTCCAGGCGGCAGGCGTCGCCACGCCGGTCACGCTGAACATCCAGTACACGCCCTCCCACTACGGCCCCTCGTCGTCCGACGAGTACGCCATGATCAAGGACCAGCTCTCGCAGGGCGGCCTGTTCAACGTGAACATCCAGTCGACCGAGTACGTCCAGTACAACAAGGACCGCGTCAAGGACACCTACCCCGAGTACCAGCTCGGTTGGTTCCCTGACTACTCCGACGCCGACAACTACCTGACGCCGTTCTTCGCGAAGGACAACTTCCTGGTGAACCACTACAGCAACAGCGAAGTTCAGGACCTGATCACCAAGCAGATCGGAACGACCGACAAGGCCGCCCGCACTCAGCTGATCGAGCAGATCCAGGCCAAGGTCGCGGCGGATCTCTCGACGCTTCCCCTGCTGCAGGGCGCACAGGTCGCGGTCACCGGCAAGAACGTGAACGGCACTCAGAAGACTCTGGACGGCTCGTTCAAGTTCCGCTACGGAGCGATGTCGAAGGGCTGAAGCCCACCGGCTAGAATCGCCTGACGAAGCTGGGGGCGGCTCGCGCGAGCGAGTCGCCCCCTCGCTTTCGGTTACTTCACGATTGGTTAACATGACAGCGACTGTCACCGGCCCCGCGTCGCCCGCGGCGGCCACCCCCACTCCCACAAAGAGATCGCGAGGATCAGGAGGTGGTCTGGGGCGTTACATCGCCATCCGGGCCGTCCTGATCATCCCCACCATCTTCATCCTGGTCACGGTGGTGTTCTTCATCATGCGTGCGACCGGCGACCCGATCACTGCGGCGCTGGGCGGCAAGCTCACCCCGACGCAGCTGGCCGCGCGCATCCATCAGGCCGGCTACGACCGCCCCCTGATCATCCAGTACTTCGAGTACATCGGTCACGTCTTCACCGGTAACTTCGGCACGACGCTGAGCGACAACCAGCCGGTCATCCATGTGCTGCTTACGTACGGCGCTGCCACGCTCGAGCTTGCTTTCTACGCGCTCATCGTGGCCTTCATCGTCGGCATCCCGCTCGGCATGGTCGCCGCCTACTACCGCGACAAAGGTCGGGATGCGTCACTGAGGATCTTCGCGATCCTCTGCTACGCGACGCCCGTGTTCTTCGCCGGCCTCATGCTGAAACTGATCTTCTCGATCTGGCTGAACTGGCTGCCGGTCGCGGGCCGCGCATCCACCAGTTCGGAACTCGAGATGCAGACACTGCCGAACAAGACGGGCATCTACCTCATCGACTCGTTCCTGACCGGCGACCCGTCCGTGACGGGAGACGTGCTCCTGCACGCCATTCTGCCGGCGATCACGCTCGGTCTGCTGACGGCCGGCGTGTTCCTCCGCCTCGTGCGCACGAACGTCATCGGAACGCTCTCCACCGACTACGTCGATTCGGCACGCTCGCGCGGGGTCAGCGAGTACCGCCTTGTACGGCGCCACGCGTACAAGCCGGCGCTCATCCCGATCATCACCGTCATCGGACTGCAAATCGCGATCCTGCTGAGCGGTGCGGTGCTGACCGAGACGACCTTCGAATGGAAGGGTCTGGGTTTCCAGCTCGTCCAGTACCTGCAGTCCCGTGATTATGTGGCCGTGCAGGGCATGGTCGCCCTTCTCGCCGTGATCGTCGCCCTGACGAACTTCATCGTCGACGTCATCGCGGCCATCATCGACCCGAGAGTGAGGTACTGACATGTCGGACCAGGCAACCCAGCCCGACACTGCAGCTACCACTGCCCCTGTGCCCAAGCGCAGTCTCCTCGACCGCATCCCGGTCATCCACCAGTTCCGGCAGAGCGTGGGCCTGCAGCGCGGCATGCTCGTCGCCGGCCTGATCATTACGGCGCTCTTCGTCTTCGTCGCGATCTTCGCTCCGCTGATCGCCCCGTACGGTTTTGCGCAGCTGCGCGATGCCAGCGGCCCCTTCGGATCGCAGCAGCCTCCGAGTGCGGCACACATCTGGGGCACCACTGTGGGCGGCTACGACGTCTATTCGCGTGTGCTCTGGGGTGCCCAGACGGCGATCCTCGTGATCATCGTTGCGGTCATCCTGTCGATCTTCGTCGGGATCTTCCTCGGTCTCGTCAGCGGCTACCTCGGCGGCTGGCTCGACCGGGTGCTCGTCGTGATCCTGGATGCGATCTTCGCTTTCCCTTCGCTTCTGCTCGCCATCGTGGTCGCGATCGCGATCAGCGGCGGCCAGTCGAGCCTGTGGGGCGGAATCATGGCGGCGGCGATCTCGATCACCGTGGTGTACATCCCGCAGTATTTCCGGGTCATCCGCTCCGAGGCCGTGCGGATCAAGGCCGAAGCCTATGTCGAATCCGCGAAGGTGATCGGCGCGAGCAACTCGCGCATCATGTTCCGGCACGTCTTCCGCAACTCGACGCGCACGCTGCCACTGATCTTCACGCTGAACTCATCAGAGGCGATCCTGACGCTCGCCGGCCTCGGCTTCCTGGGGTTCGGCATCGAGCCGACCGCCGCCGCCGAGTGGGGCTACGACCTGAACAAGTCGCTGTCGGATGTGACCAGTGGTATCTGGTGGACCGCCCTCTACCCTGGCGTCGCGATCGTCCTCGCGGTCCTCGGGATCACACTCGTCGGTGAGAGCCTCAACGACCTCGCCGACCCGCGCCTGCGCGGTCGCCGGTCCGTCGCCCAGGCTGCCGGTGAGGTCGCCGAGACCTCGGTGGTACCCGGTGGCACCCTCACGGCCGGCCCAGGCGGCCTGGACGGCCTCGAAGGCGGAGAGAGTTTCGACGAACACGGAATCGAGGTTCGGCCATGACCGACATCGTGGAGATCAACAACCTTGCCGTCTCGTTCTCGACGGATGCCGGCGCTGTGAAGGCCGTCGACGGCGTCAGCCTTCACGTCGCTCCTGGCGAAGTACTGGCGATCGTCGGCGAGAGTGGCAGCGGCAAGACCGTGACCGCCAAGACGATCCTCGGTCTGCTTCCCGAGACGGCGACGGCGTCGGGTGCGGTCGTCCTGCGCAGTCGTGACGGCGGCACGGAGGCGGACATCGTACGCCTCACCAAGCGTCAACTGCGCGAGGTCCGCGGCAACGATGTCGCCATGGTCTTCCAGGAGCCGTCGAGCGCGCTCAACCCGGTCTACACCGTCGGGTGGCAGATCGAAGAGGGCCTCCGGGCGCACGGCAAACTGTCGAACTCCGAGGCTCGCGCGAAGGCGATCGAGATCCTCGGCCGGGTGGGCATCCCCGACCCCGAACTGCGGTACAAGTACTACCCGCACCAGTTCTCTGGCGGCCAGAAGCAGCGCATCGTCATAGCGATGGCGCTGGTCCTGAACCCCGGGCTCATCGTGGCAGACGAGCCGACCACGGCGCTGGATGTCACCGTGCAGGCCGAGATCCTCGACCTCCTCCGCCGGTGCCGCGACGAGTTCGGTGCAGCGATCGTGCTCATCACGCACAACATGGGCGTGGTCGCCGATCTCGCCGACCGTGTCGCGGTGATGTACCAGGGCAAGGTCGTGGAGGAGGCGGATGTGAAGACGCTCTTCTCGGCGCCGCAGGATCCGTACACGAAGCGGCTCCTCGCATCCGTCCCGCACATCGGCCAGGGATCCCTTCAGACCCGGGAGCGCGCGGACACGCGTCACGAGGGCTGGGATGACGTGAAGCCGGTCGTCAAGGCGGCAGACCTCCGCATCCAGTACCCCGGCCGGCTGGGCCGGCCCGGGTTCGTCGCGGTCGACGGAGTGAGTCTGCAGATCCGCGCGGGCGAAGTGCTCGGTCTCGTGGGGGAGAGCGGTTCGGGCAAGACGACGATCGGGCGGGCCATCGGCGGCCTCACCCGGGTTACCGGCGGCTCGCTCGAGGTGCTCGGCATCGAGATGAACGGCGTGTCCGAGCGCCGGTTCAAGAAGGTGCGCAGCGACATCGGGTTCGTCTTCCAGGATCCGGGGACGAGCTTCAACCCATTGCTCACCATTGCCGAGTGCGTTGCCGAACCCCTCGTCGTGCACGGCCGGGCGTCGAGCCCGTCCGCAGCCCGTGCGCGCGTGGACGACCTGCTGGAGGCTGTGCAGCTGCCTCGCGCCTACGGTGACCGTTTTCCGCATGAGCTGAGCGGTGGCCAGCGCCAGCGGGCCAGTCTCGCGCGGGCCCTCGCTCTCGAGCCGACCCTGCTGATCGCGGATGAGCCGACCTCGGCACTCGACGTCTCCGTGCAGGCGCGCGTTCTCGAACTCTTCGCCGAGCTGCAGAAGGAGTTCGGGTTCGCATCCCTGTTCATCAGCCACGACCTCGCGGTCGTCGACCTGCTCGCCGACCGCATCGCGGTGCTCCATCACGGCAAGCTGGTCGAGGAGGGAACGGGTGAAGAGGTGCTCGGTGCACCGAAGGACCCGTACACGCAGCGCCTCCTGGCGTCGCTTCCTGTGCCGAACCCGGTCGAACAGGCCGAGCGCCGGGCCGCCTTGCGCGCACTGAAGGAGCAAAGCGCCTAGGGTCGAGGTGTGAGTTCAGTTCCCGCGATCGTCGTCAGCGACCTCTCGGTCGAATATCCCGCACGGGGGCCGAGTGCCGCGCACGTCGCCCTGCGCGGGGTAAGCCTTCGCGTGGAGCCCGGTGAGATCCTGGGCGTACTCGGCGAGACAGGGTCGGGCAAGTCGACGCTCGCCCGCATCCTGTCCGGCCGGGGAATTCCGCAGCGTGCGACGGACCCCGGCCCCAGGATCACCGGCGGCGATGCGACTGTGCTCGGCCACTCCCTGCGGCGGGCCCGAAAACGGGACATCGCCGAGATCACGTTCCACGTCGGGTTCCTCGAGCAGGAGGCGGCGAACACGCTGGAGCCGACGCTGACGATCGCTGAGAACGTCGCCCTGCCGATCTTCGAGCGCGATCGCGGCTACAGCAGGCGCGCGGCAGGGGAGCGGGCTGCGACGATGCTCGACACGGTGCACCTGCCGCTCAGCGTGCTCGGCAAGTACCCGTACGAGTTGAGTTCCGGCCAGCGGCAACGTGTCGCGCTCGCCCGTGCGCTCGTGCTCGGGCCGTCGGTGCTGGTCGCCGACGAGCCGACCGCCGGTATCGACGCGACGGTCAGGGATGCGGTCATCGACCTGCTCGCCCAGCTCGGGGAGCACCGCGGGTTCTCCGCGGTCGTGGTCAGTCATGACCTTGCGGTCCTGCGTCGGGTGACGACGAACTCTGCGGTCCTCCACGAGGGGCGGGTGGTCGGTTACGGCCCGATCGACGATGTCCTGGCGGCCCCGGAGCACCCTTTCGTCGCCGGGCTCGCGACGGCACTCAACCCTCCGCAGAAGCGTACGGAGCGTCGTCCACAGAAGTCCGGCGGGCGCACAAGAACCATGGAAGGCAAGGCATGACACCCCATCCCCGCAGGCCGGGTCAGCATCGCGCCGTCGTGGCAGAAGAGGGGACAGAGCTTCCGGAGGGCGACCGACCGGAGCCCGGTCCCATCGCCGTGCTCCCGCGCCCGAGCCGGCTGTTCGTGGATGCTGTGGCATCCGGCGGCGGAACAGTCGCCGAACTCTCGGATGACACCCGGGGGCTGATCTGGCTCTCGTACACGGCCGAAGCGGAGCTGCGCGAGGCGCTGAGCGCGCATCCGAACATCGGATGGGTCCAGCTGCCCTATGCGGGGGTCGATGCGTTCGCCGACGTGCTGGCAAAGGAATCACGGCCGGGCCTCCTCTGGACGAGCGCCAAGGGCGCCTATGCCGAGCCGGTCGCCGAGCATTCGCTCGCCCTGACGCTCGCGCTCCTGCGCGTGCTGCCGAAGCGGGTCGTCGCGACCAGCTGGAGCACCGTGCCCGAGGGCCGCTCGCTGTATGGACTGAATGTCGTGATCATCGGTGCGGGCGGTATCGCCCTCGAACTGATGCGACTGCTCGAACCGTTCGACGCCGACGTCACCATCGTTCGCCGCTCGGCGGAGCCGGTCGTCGGCGCCAGCCGCACCGTGCAGGCCGACCAGCTGGGCGCCGTCCTGCCGGATGCCGACATCGTGGTCGTCGCGGCCGCACTCACCGGGGGCACGCGCCATCTCATTGGCGCGCCCGAGTTCGCTGCCATGAAGGGGTCGGCCTACCTCGTGAACATCGCACGCGGGGGTCTCGTCGACACCGACGCATTGCTGGATGCCCTGGCTGCGGCCCGGATCGCAGGCGCCGGCATCGATGTCACCGACCCGGAACCGCTGCCGGACGGTCACCCCCTGTGGGACGAACCGCGCTGCCTGATCACACCGCACTCAGCGGACACGCCGGAGATGACGGCACCGCTGCTGGCAGAGCGCATCCGGGTGAATGTCGAGGCGTTCCTCGGCGGCGGACACTTCGTCGGCATCGTCGACCCCGCTGCCGGCTACTGAAACTGCGGGTGAACGGCGTGCGACGCGCGCGGAGGATGCGGCCGATTTTGCGGACCGGAAACCTTTGATAAAGTAGCTACGCTGTTCAAGCATTCCTCGATAGCTCAATTGGCAGAGCAGCCGGCTGTTAACCGGCAGGTTCTTGGTTCGAGTCCAAGTCGGGGAGCTGAGGCCCGGAGACTCCACTCTTCGGGCCTTCTTCTTTGTGGCGGCAGTCCCGGTCACGGTACCCGGTATATCGCCGCGCGGGAATGTGACCTACTCCCACAGGAGTATCCCAGGTTGGGCTCCCCGGCCGATTACACGTTCAGGGTCGCTGGCTAGCATGGGGGGATGCCACGCAGCCAGCCCGAAGAGCGCTGGTCGAACCATGCCGGGCAGCAGCCGGGCTGGGGCGGACCCGCCCGCTGGCAACGTGGCGATACAGGCAGCCAGACGGCCGACGGCGGCACGAGCGGCTGGGGCGGACCACCCGGCTGGCAGGGCCGCAGGCCACCAGGAGCACGATGGATCCCGGTCGTCGTCTCGCTGATCTTCCAGCTGCCCGGGGTCGCGATCGTCCTCCACGAGTGGCCGAGCCCGCTGCTGGTCGTCGCGATGCTCGCCGCGTTCGCCTCCTCGTTCCTTCTCCTGCTCGCGCGCACCTACCCCGGTCCGGTCGTCGTTGCGATCGGCGTCCTGTGCATGCCTGCCATCGCCCTCGGCGGCGGGCCCCCGTTGGCAGCGGTACCCCTCGCTTTCGCTGTCGTGGGCGCCGTCGTGCGTGGCGCCCGTACGTGGGCGTGGGGAACCGTTGCCGGACTCGCCCTGCTCGGCCCGCTCACCGCCTGGCTGGTCGCGGGCACGACTCTCGCGCTCATCCGCCCGCTGATCACCGCGCTCATCCTCACCCTGCTGGTCGGTGTCGGCGAGGCGCTCCGCAACCGGCGCGAACGCTACCGCGAGGTGTCACGCCAGGTCGCCGCCCGCCGCGTCTCCGCCGCAGAGGCCGAGCGGGTGCGCATCGCCCGCGAACTCCATGACGTGCTCGCCCACTCGCTGTCTCAGATCAGCGTCCAGGCCGGGGTCGGCCTGCACCTGTTCGACACCCAGCCCGACAAGGCGAAGGAGGCACTGGCGGCCATCAAGACGACCAGCGGCCAGGCGCTCGAAGAGGTGCGCGGCGTGCTGGGCTTCCTGCGCACCGAAGGGGAGCAGGCCGCCCGATCCCCCGAGCCCGATCTTGCGCGCATCCCGATCCTCGTCGCCACCTACACGCGGGCCGGCCTCGACGTGACCTTCGACAACACCATCACCACCATTCCCGCTCCCGCAGTACAGCTGGCCCTCTATCGCATCGTCCAGGAGTCGCTCACCAATGTGGGGCGCCATGCGCAGGCGACGGTCGTGGCCATCCAGCTGAAGGAAGACGGCCGGGACTACCTGCTCACCGTCACCGATAACGGCCGCGGCCTCGACAGCGACGCCGACAACGAGGGTGGCGGCCTGCTCGGGATGCGCGAACGGGCCGAGCTGCTCGGCGGACGATTCGAGGCCGCCAACCTGCCGGGCGAGGGGTTCCGGGTGAGCGCGCGCATCCCCATCCGCACACTCGCCCAGCCGGCCGACAGCGGGTCACTGTGATCCGCGTGCTGCTGGCCGACGACCAGCACCTGGTGCGCGCCGGGTTCCACGCCCTTCTCGCCGCGGAGCCCGACATCGACGTCGTCGCGGAGGCGTCCACGGGGCGTGATGCCGTCGAGCAGGCGAAGGTGACCCGGCCGGATGTCGTGCTCATGGACATCCGGATGCCCGACGGCGACGGTCTGTGGGCGACCGAGCAGATCGTGGGGGACCCTGCACTCGCCTCGACCCACATCGTCATCGTCACCACCTTCGAACTCGACGAGTATGTCGCGCAGGCGATCCGTGCGGGCGCGAGCGGGTTCCTCGTGAAAGACACCGAGCCTGTGGATCTCATCCGCGCTGTTCGTGTGGCTGCGGCCGGGGAGGCCCTGCTTTCGCCGGGCGTCACGAAGCGACTTCTCGAACGGGTGGCAGGCGGTCTGAAGCCCGCACCGGAGACGACCGCTCTCGATGCGCTCACCGACCGCGAGCGCGAGGTGCTCGCGCTGGTCGGCCGTGGCCTCACCAACACCGAGATCGGCGCGGAACTCTTCCTCAGCCCCCTGACGGCGAAGACGCACGTCTCCCGCATCATGACCAAGCTGGATGCCCGGGATCGCGTCCACCTCGTCGTGGTCGCCTACGAGACCGGCCTCGTGCAGGCGGGCTGGCAGTAGCAGCACCCGCACCCGTGCTCCCGAGGGAGTAGTGCGATTCACTCCGGCCGGCGGATTCGCGGTCGAGCCTGGGCGGCGAGGCTGGTGTCAACGATTCGCACCCCGCGGATCCCCACCGAACGATTGGATCCCTCACCATGTTCACTTCACTCGCCACTGCTGCCGTCGTCTGTGCGACACCCTGGTTCGGGTTCGGGTTCCCCTGGTTCTTCTTCCTCATCCCGCTGTTCTGGATCGGCCTGTTCTTCCTGATCTTCGGACTCTTCGGTCGCCGGTGGCGTCGCGCTGCCGCCTCCGGCTACGGTCCGCGCGGCTGGAACTCGGGAACACGAGCAGCCGAGCAGACGCTGTCTGAGCGGTACGCCCAGGGCGACATCGATGAGACCGAATACCGGGCTCGCCTCGAAGTGCTCCGGGCGAACCGCCAGAACCCGTCCTGAGGCGCTGGGTAGACTCCTCTGGGCCGCACGCTCCCCGCGCGGCCCAGAGGGAGTACTATGTTCGGCCCGTCCAACGGCTGGTCCGCGATCGTCGCGCTCGTCGCCCTGATCGGGGCCGCCGTCTTCCTGGTGCTGTGGCTCGTCGCCCGGTCGGCCAGGCGCCGCCAGAGCAATGAGCGCTCCGAATCCGAGTGGACGCGCATCGACCGTGAGCTCGAACTCGCCGAACAGGCAGGGCGGATGCGGATCATCCGGGAGCTTCAGGATGTCGCCATCCAGTCGGTGGGCCGCCTCGTCACCCAGGCGCAGGGCATCCGCTACGCCGCCGAGTCCGATCCCGCCGCAGCCGCCCGGTCGACAGCCGCGCTCGAGTCCCATGCGAGGGACGCCCTGGCGGACATGCGGCGGGTGCAGTCGGTGGTGCGTGAAGGTGAGGCAGTCTCCGTTCCGCAGCCGAGCCTCCACTCCGCCCGCGACCTGTTCCGCGTCATGCGCGAAGCCGGGCTCCAGGTGACGTTCGCCGAGACGGGCGAGCGCTTCGAATTGCGGCCGGGCGCTGAACTGGCCGTGTTCCGCATCCTGCAGGGGACTCTCGAGAACGCGCTGAAACACGGCGGCGCGGGCACGGATGTCCGGGTCGGCTTCGGCTGGACGGGTGACGGTCTGCAGGTCACGGTCGACGACGACGGCATCCGGGCCGCCGCACGGAGGGCCGGGCTCGACGCCGAGCAGGTCTCCGAAGCGACCCAGTACACGATCGACGACGACCTGCGGGCGCTCACGGAGTCGATCTCAGGAGCCGGCATCAGCGAGATGCGGGAGCGCGCCGAGCTGTTCGGCGGCATCCTCACTGCGCGTACGGTGCCCGGTGTCGGATTCTCCGTGTCGGTCGTGTTCCCCGCGCTGCGCTATCACAACGGCGTCCACGGCGTGAACCTGTCCCGCTGATCCGCTTCGTCGAGCACAGGAAAAAGCACCTCAACTTTGTGATTTGAGGTGCTTTTCCCTGGGCTCGGCGGGGTTGGGTGCCCGGGGAGGATCAGTCCTCGAGGTGGTCGATCCCTGGCGTCCAGGAGAGGCCTGGGGTGCCCCAGCTGTTGCGGCGGGATGCCTTCGACGCCGCCTTCGCGTACGTGTGCTCGAGCCGGTCGACGTAGATGACGCCGTTCACGTGGTCGAACTCGTGCTGGAAGATGCGGGCGAGCCAGCCATCCGCGCGCACTTCGAATGGATCGCCGTCGAGGTCGACGGCCTGCAGGATGGCACTCTGCGAGCGGACGAGCGGAAAGCGTTCGCCCGGAAACGAGAGGCACCCTTCGGAGTCGGCGTCCTCATCCGGTTCACCGGCCGGTGACGGGCTGATCCAGAGAACCGGGTTGATCGCGACGCCACGGTGCAGCACATTGTCGTCGTCGGTCCAGCCGTACACGAAGAGCCGGAGCGGCACGCCGACCTGCGGAGCGGCCAGGCCGACGCCGGGCGCCTCGTCCATCGTGTCGAACATGTCGCCGACGAGCGTGCGCAGCGTGTCGTCGAAATCGGTCACGGGGGAGGCGAGCGAGTGAAGCACAGGGTCTCCGGAAATCCGGATCGGAAGGACGGCCATTCAGCAAGAATATCGGCACGAAACTAGGTATGGTCGTGGGGTGAGCGTGGACTTGGCGGATGCGGTGGGGCAACTCGCCCTTGAGCCCAAACAGTTCCTCGGCATCCCCATTGCGCTTGTCGGTGCCTGCTTCCTCTCCGTGGGCGCGCAGCTCCAGCACCACGGCGTGGCCAAGGTCGAGGCCAGCACGCCCGACATGGCCGGTGGCGGCCTCAGCGGCACGCAGCTGTTCCTGCTGCTCAAGCGGCCCTCATGGGTGATCGGCACCCTCATGCTGGGCCTTGCGATCGTGTTCCAGCTGGTGAGCCTGTTCCTGTCGCCGCTGATCGTCGTTCAGCCGCTCGGCGCGGTGGCGCTCGTCATCACCGCCATCCTCAACGCACGGGTGAGCCACGTCAAGCTCAACCGCAGTTCGATCATCGCGATCTGTCTCTGTGTCGGCGGGGTCGGCGCCTTCGTGCTGATAGCTGCGTTCTTCGCGCGTGAGCTGCCGGTCACCGACAGGGATCTCATCCTCATCCTGATCATCCTGGCCATCGTGCTGGTCCTGTCCGCACTGGCTTTCGTCTTTCTCCGGGCCCGTTTCAAGGCGCTCATGTACATCGTGACCGCAGGCGTCCTGTACGGCTTCGTCGCCACGCTCGCGAAGGTCACCATCGCACGTCTTGTGCAGCAGGAAATCGACTGGCTGCTCGCGTTGTGCGTTCTCTCGCTCCTGGCCGCCGCCGTGCTCGGCGCCTACTTCGTGCAGAACGCCTACTCGTCGGGGCCGCCCGACCTCGTCATCGCGGGGCTCACGGTGATCGACCCGGTCGTCGCGGTGACCATCGGCATCGTCATCCTGGGTGAAGCGTCCCAGGCTCCGCTCTGGGCGGGAATCGGCTTCGTCGTCACCGGCGCCGTCGCGATCTACGGCGTATTCCTGCTCGCGAAATACCATCCCCAGAACGCCGATCCGACGGCGACACTGGAAGCCGTCGTCGCCCCCATTACCGA
This sequence comes from Leifsonia sp. McL0618, assembly GCF_049994905.1. Lineage (GTDB taxonomy): Bacteria > Actinomycetota > Actinomycetes > Actinomycetales > Microbacteriaceae > Diaminobutyricibacter. The sequence goes on from NZ_CP188258.1 coordinate 2,146,822, forward strand.
CACCGCCGCCTCGTCCGGCTTAGACTAGGCCATTGAATCCGTCAGCCGGCAGCAGTCGACCGGTGGCGAAGGCCACAAACGTAGGGATCACTCCACTTGTCCGATTCGAACGGTTCGCATAACTCCGTGCCCACCGGTTCACCTTCGGGTACGAAGAAGCCCCTGAAGGTCCTGATCGGCGCCGACACCTTCGCGCCTGACGTCAACGGAGCTGCGCGCTTCGCCGAGCGACTCGCCTCCGGCCTGGTGGCGCGTGGCCACGAGGTGCACATCATGGCACCCGCCGCTTCACGCAGGCACGGAACGTGGGCCGAAGAATACGAGGGCCAGACGGTCACGGCACATCGGCTGTACAGCTGGCGCTGGTACCCCCACGACTGGCTTCGTTTCGCGATCCCGTGGCGAATCAGGCAGAACAGCGCGCGCGTGATCGACGAAGTCAAACCAGACGTCGTTCATTTCCAGTCGCACATCGTCGTCGGGCGCGGCCTGTCGATCGAGGCTGAGAAGCGCGGCATCCGAATCATCGGCACCAACCACTTCATGCCCGAGAACATGCTCGAGTTCACCCTCCTTCCGAAGTGGATCCAGGAGTGGGCGATCGGGCTCGCCTGGAAGGCGGCGCGACGCACTTTCGGGCGCGCAGAAGCCGTCACGACACCGACGCGCAAGGCTGCGGACTTCCTGGAGAAGTTCACCGGTCTCCGCGGCGTGCACGCGATCTCGTGCGGCATCGACGCGCACAACTACACCCCCGACTTCTCCCCGCGCACCGAGAACCGCATCCTGTTCGTCGGCCGCGTAACCGGCGAGAAGCAGATCGACGTTCTCTTGAAGGCGATCAGCCTTCTGCCCGCCGATCTGGATGCGAAGCTCGAGATCGTGGGCGGCGGCGACCAGTTCAAGAACCTGCAGCATCTCGCCGAACAGCTCGGCATCGCCGACCGCGTCACGTTCTCCGGTTATGTGACGGATGAGCAACTGCGTCAGGCGTACACTCGCGCCACGATCTTCGCGATGCCTTCGATCGCCGAGCTGCAGTCCATCGCCACCATGGAGGCCATGGCGTCCGCTCTGCCGGTCGTCGCCGCGAACGCGATGGCACTCCCGCACCTGGTGCACGACGGCGAGAACGGCTACCTGTTCGAGCCCGGAAACGCGCAGGCCCTCGCCGACAGCATCGAACGCATCCTGGTCATGCCGCAGGATGAGCTCGACGTGCTCAAGAACGGTTCGCTCACTATCGTCGCGGCACACGACATCCAGCGCACGCTCTCCACATTCGAAAGCCTGTATCGTGGTGAGGCGGTGGCCGACCCGGTGACGGAGGCGGCGCCGCGCGTGACGACGAAAGAGTAGTCGTCCCAGGGGCGGTAGCTCAGCTGGTTAGAGCATCGGACTCATAATCCGCCGGTCACGGGTTCAAGTCCCGTCCGCCCTACTTGTCTTGTCGTACGAGTCGGCCCGACGTGTCCCCGCCAGTCCGGGACGTTCCGTCCACCACGAGGTGGCGGTCTGGTACCGACGTGGCGGGCAAAGCGGGCGCCCGACCCCGCGGGTTCAGGGCGTACCGACCTCAGGGCCTGCCGCTGACCAGCTCTTTCGCGGCGTCGGCGAACGTCTCGAACGGGCCGAACCCGAGGGGTGCACCATCGGTCGGCAGGTCCTGGGGGTAGGCGACGTATCCGCCGTCCTCCACCACGATCTGCCCGACGCTCTCGGTGCCGTATGGCGTGCTGCGCACGATCGACCAGGTAGAGGCCTCACTCAATTCACACGAGTAGTCCTGGCCGTCATAGGTCGTTGTCCACTGCTCTTCGTTGCTCACGGGCCTACCATATTCGACACTCCGCAACCGGCGAAAGGTGGCCGGTTCTGCGACACGGTATTAGCGTGGGTCGTGCGACGGGTCGCCCGAAGACTCACCAGCATTGACAAGATGGCCAATTCCGGCCGCCCACACAACTGGTCTCGAAGGGCTAACCGATGCGTCCATCCATGCGTTCTGCTGTGACGGGGATAGCGGTCCTCGCCCTCATCGCGGGCGTCGCGACCGGCGCGGCACAGTCGGCGAGCGCGTCCGCCACCGCCGCTGGAGACCCCGTGACGGTGGGAACGCCAGCGCCAACGGCAACCCCCACAGCGACCCCGACCCCGTCGCCAGCCACGAGTGCGCGGGCAACGACAACGACAACGACCGCACCCGCGCCGACACCATCGGTGTCTCCGAGCGCTCCCGCGCCGACACAGAAGCCCGACCCGATCGTGGCCGACCCCTCGCTCGCAACGATGAACGCCGCGGGCAACCACAGTATGGGCTCGACGATTCGCCAGTACGAAGGCACTTCCGTCGCCCCGAATGCCGGGACGAGACTGGACGCCCCGCTGGTCGCGGGCGCCCCACCCGGGGTTCCGGGGCTCGATGTCAGCGGCTGGCAGGTTCTCAATGCCGGCAACTGGGCGACCATCCGGGCGAACGGCGCGCGGTTCGTCTACGTGAAGGCGACAGAGGCGACCGACTATACGAGCAGCCAGTTCGCCGAGCAGTACAACGATTCGTATGCCGCCGGGCTCGCGCACGGCGCATACCATTTCGCCACCCCGAACACGTCGTCGGGCGCTGTCCAGGCGAACTGGTTCATGGCCCACGGCGGTGCAGGAACCAACGACGGCCGCACCATGCCACCGCTGCTCGACATCGAGTACAACCCGTACGGGGCGACCTGCTACGGCCTGAGCCAGGCGGCGATGGTGGCGTGGATCCACGACTTCGTCAACACGATCCACACGAGGATCGGCCGGTGGGCGGCGATCTACTCGACGACCAACTGGTGGACGTCGTGCACGGGCAACAGCAATCAGTTCGCGGCCGACCCCCTGTTCATCGCACGCTACCCGAACAGCATCTCCGACGGCGCGGGAACCTTGCCGGCCGGCTGGTCGAACTACACGATCTGGCAGTACGCCGACGCGGGCACTTTCCCCGGCGACCAGGACATCTTCAACGGCAGCGACTCGGCCATGACGGCGTTCTCGCTCGGATCGAGCATCGTCCGCACCGTCGCCGATTCCACGGTGTACCTGATCTCCGGGGGGAACAAATACCCGATCCCGAGCGCTGCGGTCCTGGCCGCACTCTCGCCCCTGGGAAAGGTGGCCTACGTCGCCCAGGCCTTCCTCGACTCGATGGCGACGCAGCAGATGGTCACCCGCATCCTGCGTGCGCCGAGCGGTGCGATGTACTTTGTCGACTCGGGGTTGAAACTGCAGTTCCAGTCGTGCACCCAGGTGGCCGACTACGGCGGAAGGTGCGATCCGAGCGGATACGCGCAGGTGTCGGATGGCCAGATCGCGGCCTATGTGACCGGTCCAGCGGTCGGCCCCATCATCAACACCGTCTCGGGTGTTCAGTACTACGTGAGCGGTGGCCTGCGCCGTGAGGTGCTCGACGCCGCATCGCTGGCGGCCGCGGCCGTCCCGACGTCGCCGGCCAACCGCCTTTCGAACGATGCCGTGTCGTATCTCCCGTTCGGCGCCCCGATCGTGCGCGACAGCGTGTATGTCGCGCAGACCGGCACGTCGTCGTACTACCTCCTCGCGGAAGGTCTCAAGTACGCCGTGGATCCGAGCGCTGTGGCCCTTGCGGGCAGTTCGACACGGCAAGCCGGTTCATTGCAGGCGGGGAGCCTTGCCAAGATCCCGTCGTCGACGGCCCCGTTCGCCGGCATCATGCAGGTCTCCGGTGACCCGACGATCAGCGTGCTCGGCACCGGGGGCGCCTACACGTGGGCGCAAGGCGTCGGTGGCGCATCCCTCGACCCGGTGACGGTCTCGAAGACGCTCGCGGACTCATACGCCGCCAAGGGCGCGATCCAGCCGGGATCGGCGATCAAGTCGGCATCAGGCAGCACGGTCTACCTGACCATGCCGACCGAGGTCCTGCCCGTGGGTGCGTGGGAGTCGCTGATCGCTCTGGCGGGTGGGAAGACGCCCACGATCGTGACCATTCCGCAGAAGGTGATCGCCGGCCTGAAGTTCGGCCCGGTTGCCTTGACGGCAGGCGCCCTGGTGCGCACACCGCAGAATGCGACCGTCTACCTGGTCAACGGCGTGACGAACAAGGTCGCCTTCAGCGACCTCACCTACCCGTACGAGGCCGGCATCACAAAGCTGACGTACACGACACAGGCACGCCTCGACGCCTACCCGACGGCGCCCACGAGGCTCGTGTTCGGCATCCACTGTGGTTCGCAGTCGTATGTGAGCGCCGCCGGGTCGGTTCACGCGATCGGCGCATCACTGTTGCCGGACTATCCGATCGCGTTCGTTCCGCTGGATACTTTCACGTGCGCGCTGCTGCACAAAGGCGTGGCCGCGACGGCGTTCATCCGCACTCCGAACGGGTCGATCTATTATCTTGACGCCGGCAAGAAGCGTCCGATCGGCAGTTTCGCCCGCTACCAGCAGCTGTCGGGTGGTGCCGGATACCTGAATGTCACCCAGAAATTCGCCAACCTCATCCCGACCGGCCCGAAGGCCTGACCGCTCAGGACAGCGGGATGACCGCCTGCACCGTGAGCAGCTGGATGTTCTGGTTGTCGCACGCCTGCAATGACGTCATTGCGACGAAGGCCGAGGTCGCCGACCCGGGCGGGGCGATCCGGAAACCGTCGGGTGTGACGGCGGTGCATCCCGCGAAGTTCTGGGCGACCGCCACACGCAAGAGCGAGCTGACGGCCTGGCCGGGCTGAACCGTTTGAAGGGATGGCGCGGTCGTCGAATCGTTTATGGCGGACGGCCCGATCTGGGTTCCGTTTCCGTTGCCGACGAACGACACCGTCGGGTAGCCGTTGAGTGTGCACGGTGTGCTGCCCTTGTTGGTGAAAACGATGGGAACGTACCGGCTGCCCGCCCCGCCCTGCGTTTCGCCAAGGGTGATGGTCAGCGCTGAGAGACCGCAGATGCCGGCTCCGCTGGTGGTCGTCGGCGTGGGCGTCGGTGTCGGCGAAGGCGTGACCGATGGCGTCGGCGAGGCCGAGGGCGTCGGGCTCGGTGTTGGCGTCGGTGACGGCTTCGCCGTCGCCAGGAGCCAGATGATGATGCCGATAAGGATCGCAGCAAGCACGCTGAGGACGATGATGGCGATTGTGCGTCCGCGTGTGCCCGGCTTCTTGTCCCCGGGCCCGTCGCCCAGCGGCACCCTGCCCGTCGAATCGAGATCAGCCATCATCCCCGCCGTTCCGTCGCGTGACGCGGGGTGAGCCCACCCCGCCCAACAGTCAGTATGGTGCCGCGGTTCGATGCAGCGCCGCTACCGGGCCGCGCGCCTGCAGGTTGGACAGGCGGTCAGACCCGTTCGCCGGCGATGCGGGCCAGCAGGGCGTCCAGCACGGCTACCTGCCCGGCGACCACCTTGTCGCGGGCGGTCTCGAGAGGGAACCATCGGGCGTCGTCGATCTCGGGAAAGTCCTGGAGACGCCCGGAACGCGGCGGCCACTCGAGGGAGAAGGTATTGCTGACGACGGCGGCGGGTGAGAAGTCCGCCTCCGCGGTGAACACGATGACGGTCTTGCCCGAGGACTGGCGGAATTCGCCGAGTTTCTCGTGAGGCACCTCCGGCGAGGGTGTGCCGATCTCCTCGAGGAACTCGCGCCGGGCCGTGCGCAGTTCGTCGTCGCCGTCTGCGTCGTCCACAATGCCCTTCGGTATCGACCAGGCGCGGTCGTCCTTGCCTGCCCAGTACGGGCCACCCATGTGTGCGATCCACACCTGAAGGCCCTCGTCGGCCGCGCGGCGATAGAGCAGGATGCCAGCGCTGCGAACGGACGGCATCCGGCTCACGCCGACTTCTTCTCAAGCAGGTCCTGCAGCTGCGCGATCTGCGCCGACAGTACCCTGATCTGTCCCCGCGTCGCCGCGCGTGCGTGGTCCTCGGTGACGGTCACGCGCTCGACGATCCACGACGCGAGAGTGGCCGTCACCACGCCGAGCATCGCGATTCCGCCGACCATGAGGCCGACGGCGATGAAACGGCCCGTCTCGGTGATCGGAGCGAAGTCGCCGTAGCCGACCGTCGTGATCGTCACGAACGCCCACCAGAGAGCGTTTCCGAAGGTCGTGATCGTCGCTCCGGGCACGTGCCGCTCACTGTCGAGCACGGCGAGCGCAGCTGTGAAGACGAGCAGGCTGGCCGCGCCAGCGACATAGATGCTCACGCGTCCACGGAATGCCGAGCCCGCGGTCTTCTGCAGCACGGCGAGGATCGTCACCAGCCGAAGCAGGCGCAGCGGCCGCAGCATCGGCAGCACGACGATCGCGAGATCGAACAGGTGGGTGTAGAACCATCGCCAGCGCTCGCGGGCGAGCGAGAGGTTCACGACGTAGTCGAGGAGGAAGACGCCCCAGGTCGTCCAGATGATCACCTCGGCCACTAAAGCTTCGGGTCCCTGGAGGTCGGCGATCACCTCCCACGCATACGTTGCGAGGAAGATCGCGGCCACGATCGCGAGTGGCCACTCGGTCAATTGCTGCCAGCGTGCTTGCGTCATGGCGGAACTCTAGATCACTCGAGCGTTGGAGCGTTACGGTCGTTGTCGGCCGGGAGGCCGTGACGGATTCGTGCGACTAACGTAGGAAACGTGAATTCGGGCGATGCATGGGTTGAAGGCCCGAACGGCGAGCGGTACTGGGGGCGGTTCGGCGCGGCCGGCCTGCTCGTACTCGACCGCTACCGCGGGATCCTCTTGCAGCACCGGGCCGAGTGGAGCCACCACGGCGGCACGTGGGGCCTGCCGGGCGGCGCGCGTCACGAAGGCGAGACAGCGGTCGAGGGCGCGTTGCGCGAGGCGGCTGAGGAGGCGGATGTTCCTCCCGGTGCCCTGCAGTTGCTCTTCACGAGCGTCTTCGACCTGGGATTCTGGTCGTACACGACGGTCGTCGTCGCTGCGACCGCCCCGTTCGAGCCCCACATCGTCGACGTCGAGAGCATCGAGCTGCGCTGGGTGCCGGTCGGCGAGGTCACCGAACTGCCACTCCACCCCGGCTTCGGTGCGGCGTGGCCGGAGCTGCGGGCCCGCATCGCGAGCCTGTCGGACTGAGTCAGGAGGCGAGCGGCGTCCGGTAGGCGTTGCGCGGGGTCAGGAGGTGGCTCGGCACGTCGATGAATCCCGGTACACTGCCGTAGTACCCGGCGTTGCCGGGATAGCTTGCGCGGCCGGGGAAACGCGGCGCACCGGGATATCCGGGGTCGACGTGGTGCGTCGGCTCGAGTCGCCAGAGCAGCCGGTCTTCGACGACGGTGCCGAGGTAGCTTCCGTCACGGGTGGCGACGTCGTCGTTCGACCAGGCGAACCAGCCGATCCATTCGCCATCGGGGTTGTAGAGGTAGCGGCCGTCGTATTCGGTGCGGAAACCTACGAAAGCGCCTTTGCTGTCGTACAGGTACACTGTCATCGTCGTCGCCTCCTGCGAGTGGGTACATCTGAAGTGAATTATCCTCACTTTCGGGTAGGAGCGCAACGGGATGTCCGTGGCAGGCCGCAGAATAGACCAGTGCACATCGTTCTCGCTCGTCTCGCCGGCGAGCGCGCGGTAGCCGTCGAACTCGACGACCACGGGAGCGAAGTCGGTGCGCGTGAGATCGACGCAGGCGCGCTGGGCTCGTTCGTGGCTCAAGCCGAGGCGCGTCGACCGCGCTGGGTCTGGAACGACACGCGTGCGTGGTACCCGGCGCTGCTCGCGGAGGGCGTGCGCATCGACCGGTGCGTCGACCTGGCACTCAGCCACCGCATCCTGCGCCTGTCGACCCTGAGCGCGCGGTCCGCGCTCGCGCTGGCTCCGCCGACCGGATGGGATGCGATCGCAGCGATCGACGATGCTCCCGTCGACACCGCAGTGCTCTTCGACCTCGACGGCGACCCTGACGTCGCGGAGCCGTCACCCGATGCCGACCGCGACGCGGTCCTGGCCGAGTTCCGGCTCCAGCAGGATGCGCTCACGACCAGCTCCGAACCCGGGCGGCTGCGCCTCCTGCTCGCGGCCGAGTCGGCCGGAGCGCTCATCGCTGCCGAGATGCAGTACGCCGGGCTTCCGTGGCGCACCGAACTCCACGACGCTCTCCTGTCCGACCTGCTCGGTCCGCGACCGATGCCGGGAGCGCGTCCCGCGAAGCTCGAAGCCCTGGCGGCCGCGGTGCGGACAGCGCTCGATGTCCCCGGGCTCAACCCGGACAGCCAGGCCGACCTGCTTCGTGCGCTCAAGCGCGCCGGCCTCATCGTCAGCTCGACGCGGTCGTGGGAACTGAAGAAGGTCGACCATCCCTCCATCGCCCCACTCCTCGAGTACAAGAAGCTGTCTCGACTGGCGAGCGCGAACGGCTGGACCTGGATGGACAGCTGGATCCGCGACGGCCGGTTTCATCCCGACTACATTCCCGGCGGTGTCGTCACTGGGCGATGGGCCACGCGGGGCGGCGGTGCGCTCCAGCTCCCGCGGCAGGTGCGGGGAGCCGTGGTCGCGGACCCAGGGTGGAAGCTCGTCGTCGCCGACGCTGCCCAGCTGGAGCCTCGCATCCTGACCGGGATGTCGGCCGATACGGCCATGGCCGCGGCCGGTCGGGGCAAAGACCTGTACGAAGGCATCGTGGCATCGGGTGCCGTCGACGAGCGCGCCCACGCGAAGGTCGCGATGCTCGGTGCGATGTACGGTGCGACGACCGGGGAGAGCGGGCGGCTCATGCCCCGGCTCACCAAGGCTTTCCCGCGGGCGATCCGGCTCGTCGAGGAGGCCGCACGCGCGGGGGAGCGCGGCGACATCGTCACCTCCCGCCTGGGCCGAAGCTCACCGCGCCCGGGAGCTGCGTGGCTGCAGACGCAGGGGAGCGCATCCGCGCCGGATTCCACTGAAGCAGACGAACGCCGCGCGCGCAGCCAGGCGCGAGACTGGGGACGCTTCACGCGCAACTTCGTCGTGCAGGCGAGCGCGGCCGAATGGGCGCTGTGCTGGATGGCTGAGCTGCGCAAACGCCTCATCGCGATGACACCGCCGGCGACCCGGCTGGAGCAGGGGCCGCATCTCGTGTACTTTCTGCACGATGAGGTGATCGTGCACACACCGGAACGCATCGCCGACGAGGTCGCGGCGACGGTCGCCGCGTCGGCGCAGGAGGCCGGAAGGCTGCTCTTCGGTACCTTCCCCGTCGAGTTCCCGGTCACCGCAGCGGTGGTCGACACCTACGCGGAAGCGAAGTAGCAATAAACCTGTGTCGAATGTGGTTAGGGCATGAGACGTGAAAGAGGATGGACACCATGACTGAGACCGCAACCGCACCCGCAGACCCGCGCGATGTTCTCGCGACGTACCACCAGCGTCGCCAGCAGGCCGTTACGGCCCCCAAAGGCAACCTGGCGCTCGTGAACACACAGTGGATCTCCGGCGACCCGGAGGCGCCTGCACAGAGCGTCTGGGGCGTGCCCGGTCTCTGGGCGCCGCTGCCGAAAGGCCAGTCGGGGCTGAAGCTCACCGCGGCCGCTGCAGACGGCATCCGCGTGGACGGCGAACTGGTCGACGGCGATGTCGTGGTGCGCGGCAAAGACGATCCGGCCCCGGGCGACATCGTGTTCAGCGACACCGTGACCGGGTTTGTGATCGCCAGCGAGGAAGGCGAGTACGCGCTGCGCGTGTGGGATGCGAACTCGGAGGCCATCCAGGAGTTCGGGTCGATCGATTCGTTCGACTACAACCCGGAATGGGTGATCCAGGCGCAGTTCACGCCCATCGAAGGCGGAATGACTGTCGGCTTCGAGCACCTCAAAGACGACGGCAAGACGCGCGACATGGTCATCCCCGGTGAGATCCGTTTCGAGAAAGACGGCGTCGAGTACAACCTGGCCGCGTTCAAGGCGGGTCGGGCGCTGCAGCTGGTCTTCTCCGACGCGACGAACGGGGAGTCGACCTACTCCGTCGGGCGGTTCCTCTTTCTTGCGCCGCACCCCGACGGCACGGTGACGCTCGACTTCAACCTCGCGGTGCTGCCCCCGTGCGCCTTCAGCTACAACTTCAACTGCCCGCTGCCGCCCAAGCAGAACCGTTTCGCGGTCAAGATCGAAGCCGGCGAGAAGAACGTTCTCAACAAGGCCGGCGACCTGCTGCACTGATCGCGGATCAGTTCTCCACGACCGCCTCGGAGACGGGGGGCCGTCCGCGACGTGGGCGTTCCGTGCTGCGCTCCTGGAGGAGAACTGTGGGGTCGTCCTTCAGGGCTGAAGCCACTTCGTCGAGCCACTCGATCGCGGCACGAGCGCCGAGTTCCGCGGCCCGGTTCGCGGCCAGCACCGCGCGCGTGTCGGCGTCGTGCTCGAGTTCGCGGATCTTCTCGGTGAACGAACGGCGGTAGTCGGCGACCACCTGAGTTGCATCCGCCGCTTCGATGGATGCAGCGACCAGCACCTGGTCCTGCATCTCGTCCCAGTCCGGGCGGGAGTCCTCGGGGCCCCGGCTGAGCAACGCCACCGCCTGCACACGGCCGGCATCTGTCAGTGCGTAGAGGGGGAGCCCGTCGTCGGTGGTGCCCGCAGGCTCGACGAGTCCCTGGTCGGTCAGCCGGTCGAGGGTCGAATAGACCTGCCCGGCGTTGAGTTGCCGCCGATGCGCGGCACGGCTGAGGAACTCGGCCTGCAACTGCGACCCGTACGCCGGGCCGAGTGAGAGCAGGGCGAGGAAAGCGTTCTGCACAGACATCGGGCGGCCTCCTATATCTCTACTGAGCATGCTATTACCTGCGCCGGTCCGAACCGCCGAATCACAATCTTGTAACTCCGCGCGCTTGTACGGCATAATTCAACCAAGCGGCTTCGGCCGCACAATTTCATATCGGTGCCGCAGGCATCCGTTCACTGGTCGTTGGGGAAGACGTACCAAACCGAACGGAGGACACCATGGCAGCACCAACAGCTCGGGGAGTGCTTTTCGTGCACTCCTCTCCTGGCGCGCTCTGCCCGCATATCGAGTGGGCAGCAGGTCGCGCGATGGGTCGTGCCGTCAACTTCACCTGGGAGGCGCAGCCCGTACTCAAGGGTGCCCACCGCACAGAGTTCTACTGGGAGGGCCCGCAGGGCACCGGCGCGGCAATCGCCTCTGCGCTGCGCGGCTGGGAACACCTCCGCTTCGAAGTGACCGAAGACCCGGGCCCCGGCTCCGACGGTGCGCGCTGGATGCACACGCCCGACCTCGGCATCTTCTTCGCGCAGACCGACAGTGCCGGAAACACGGTCATCCCTGAAGACCGGGTGCGGTACGCCATGGAAGTCGCGGGCGGTGACGCGCGCGAACTGCATCGCGAGCTCCGGCTCGCGCTCGGGCAGGCATGGGATGACGAACTCGAGGCCTTCCGTCACGCCAGCGACGTGACACCCGTCGTCTGGCTGCACAAAGTGGGCTGACACCCCCAGAGCTCCCACCAGCGGGCAGGATCAGGCACAAAGCGCTGCCGCCCGAAGGTGGTGATCGAAGAATCCCCGACTGGAAGGCTTCCCAGTCGGGGATTCTCCAGACTGGCTTTCGCGGCGTCGAGCACAGGAAAAAACACCCTGAACCGCGATGTTCGGCTGCTTTTGCCTGTGCCCGACCGCGCCGCGCGAGCGAGGTCAGACGGAGCGAAAGGCGACGACGGCGTTGTGGCCGCCGAAGCCGAACGAGTTGCTGATCGCGAGCAGGTCGCCGTCACCGAGCGGACGCGGCGCCGTGACGACATCGAGCGGGATGTCGGGGTCTTGCTCGACGAGGTTGATCGTCGGCGGCGCGATGCGCTCGTGCAGCGCCATCACGGTGAAGAACGCTTCGATCGCCCCCGCACCACCCAGCAGGTGACCGGTGGACGCCTTCGTGGCGGAGACAGGAATACCGTGAAGGGCTTCACCGAACACGCGCAGCAGAGCGTTGTACTCGGCGATGTCGCCGACCGGCGTGCTCGTCGCGTGTGCGTTGATGTGGCTCACGTCGGAGAGCGTCGCGCCGGAGTTCCGGATCGCCGCGATCATCGCACGGGCTGCAGCCGAACCCTCGGGGTCGGGTGCAGTTATGTGGTACGCGTCGCTCGTGACGGCACCGCCCACGAGTTCAGCGTAGATCTTCGCGCCACGGGCCTTGGCGTGCTCCTCGGTCTCGAGGACCAGGGCGGCAGCACCTTCGCCGAGCACGAAGCCGTCACGCGAGACGTCATACGGACGCGAGGCCGTCTCGGGGGAGTCGTTGCGCTTCGAGAGCGCCTGCATCGCGGCGAATGATGCGATAGGCAGCGGATGGATGGCCGCCTCGGAGCCGCCGGCGATGACGACGTCGGCGAGGCCCTGCTGCAGGTGGTCGTACGCGTTGGCGATCGACTCGGTGCTCGACGCGCATGCGGAGACGACGGTGCGGATGCCGGCACGCGCGTGCAGGTCCATTCCGATCGCAGCACCCGGGCCGTTCGGCATCAGCATGGGTACGGTCATCGGGAGCACGCGCCGCGGCCCGCGCTCGCGCAGGGTGTCCCAGGCGTCGAGCAGGGTCCACACCCCGCCGATGCCGGTGGCCCAGTCGATGGCGAGACGTTCGGGTTCCACCTCGGGTGCCCCGGCATCCGCCCATGCTTCGCGGCCCGCGATGAGCGCGAACTGGCTGGAGGGGTCGAGCCGCTTGATCTCGTGACGCTCGAGCACCTCGGATGCTGCGACCTTCGCCTGCGCGGCGAACGTCACCGGGAGCTGGGTCTGTTCCACCCACTCGTGTTCGAGGGTCGAAGCCCCGGACTCGCCGGCGAGCAGGGCTCGCCACGTTTCTGCGGCGGTGCCACCGAGCGGCGATGCCGCGCCCACACCGGTGACGACGATCTTCTTGGTCATAACGGCAACTCTCCGTAATAGGTACTCACCGCGTGCGACTGGCTCGCAGGCGGCAACGGACAGGGGCCGACCCGAACATCAGCTGGGTCGGCCGCCCGTACGTGTGGTTCTAGTCCTGCGCCTTGACGATGAACTCGACGGCGTCGCCGACGGTCTTGAGGTTCTTGACCTCTTCGTCGGGGATCTTCACATCGAACTTGTCCTCGGCGTTGACGACGATGGTCATCATCGAGATGGAGTCGATGTCGAGGTCGTCGGTGAACGACTTGTCCAGCTCAACCGTGTCGGTTGCAATGCCGGTCTCGTCGTTGATGAGTTCGGCCAGGCCGGCAAGAACTTCTTCGGTGGACAATGCCATTGTTTTTCTCCTTGAGGGGTGTCGTTTGACCGTTGACAAGTTTAGGGCAGCACAACGACTTGCGCGCCGAAGACGAGTCCGGCCCCGAATCCGATCTGCAGGGCGAGTCCGCCGCTGAGTTCGGGATGCTCTTCGAGCAGTCTGTGGGTGGCGAGGGGGATCGATGCGGCCGAGGTGTTTCCGGTCGTCTCGATGTCGCGAGCGATGACGACGGTTTCGGGAAGCTTGAGTTGCTTCGCGAACTCGTCGATGATCCGCATGTTCGCCTGGTGGGGGATGAATGCCGCGAGCTGGTCGGGGGTGACGCCGGCGGCGTCGAGCGCCTGCTTGGCGACTTTGGCCATATCCCAGACCGCCCAGCGGAAGACGGTCTGGCCTTCCTGGCGGAGGGTCGGCCACGGAGTTTCACCGTCGCGGAACTGGGTGAGCGTGCCGTCCATGCCGACTGCACCGGCTTTCGAGCCGTCCGAACCCCAGATGGTCTTCGCGATCCCGGGGAATTCGCTCGGACCGATGACGACGGCGCCTGCGCCGTCGCCCAGCAGGAACGAGATGGAGCGGTCGGTCGGGTCCACGACGTCGGAGAGCTTCTCGGCTCCGATGACGAGCGCATAATGGGCGACACCGGCGCGGATCAGTGCATCCGCCTGCGCGATCGCGTACGCGTACCCGGCGCAGGCCGCGTTCATGTCGTAGGCGGCAGCGGGGTTCGCGCCGACTCGGTCGGCGACGACGGCCGCCATCGACGGGGTCTGCTGGCCGTTGCTGATGGTCGCGATGATCACCGCGTCGATGAGCTGCGGGTCGACGCCCGACTTCGCGATGGCCTCCTTCGCCGCCTCGGTTGCGAGATCGACGGCGAGCACGTCGTGGCTCGCGCGCGTGCGGGTGATGATTCCCGTGCGCTGCCGGATCCACTCGTCCGACGAGTTGATCGGACCGACGAGGTCGTCGTTGGGCACGACGATATCGCCGCGCGCCGCTCCGATACTGAGGATGCGCGTGTACTGCGGGCCGTGCGACTGCTGGAGGGTCGGGTGGGTCATCGGTGTGTCTTCCGTCCTGCTCAGGCCTGCTGGTCGATCAGCTCGAAAGCTGCGGGGAGGTCGTCCGGTGTCTTGATTGCGACCGCGGGAATGCCCTTGAGGCCGCGTTTCGCGAGACCGACGAGGGCGCCGGCGGGGGCCACCTCGATGATGCCGGTGACGCCTGCCGCAGCGAATGCATCCATGCAGAGGTCCCAGCGAACGGGGGAGGAGACCTGCCCGACGAGCAGGTCGACGAAGGTCTTGCCGGATTCGACCCGGGAACCGTCGCGGTTCGTCCAGATCGGAAGCGTCGGATCCGTCGCGGTCAGGGACGCAGCGAAGGTCGTCAGGTGGTCGACCGCGGGCTGCATGTACCGGGTGTGGAACGCGCCGGCGACCTGGAGCGGAATGACCCGGGCTCGTGCCGGAGGGTTCTCGCTGAGCTTGGCCAGCGCATCGAGTGCGCCGGCGACCACGATCTGGCCGCCGCCGTTGAAGTTCGCCGGGTAGAGACCGAGCGCGTCGAGTTGTGCGAGCAGCTCCGTCTCGTCCGCGCCGATCACGGCGCTCATGCCCGTCGGTGTCTCGGATGCTGCGCGAGCCATGGACGCGCCTCGTTCGCGAACGAAGGCCACAGCATCCGTCTCGCTCAGGATGCCGGCCCCGGCTGCAGCGGTCAGCTCGCCGACCGAGTGACCCGCAATGCCGCCGACGCGCTCGCGCCGTCCGTCGGCGAGGAGCGCCGACAGCGTCAGGAGCCCAGCGGCCACGATGAGGGGCTGGGCGACTGCGGTGTCACGGATGGTGTCCGCGTCGCTGACGGTGCCGTGCGCTACCAGGTCGATGCCGACCGCATCCGAGATGCCGGTGAGCTGGTCGCGGAAGGTGGATTCTGCGATCCACGGGGTCAGGAAACCGGGGGTCTGGGAGCCCTGGCCCGGGCACACGATCACAATCACCGTACTAGTCTGCCAATCCGCCGCGCTGCGGCTGTGTCGAACGCATACGAAGTATTCGCTGAAACCTGTGCCGATATCGACAAAGGAGGCCGGAACGGCCGTCGTTCAGTCTAGTTCGTCGTCGGGACGGCAGTCGGGTCAGGCGAAATGCGCGGCGGTGAAGGCGAGATCGGCGGGGGCGAGGCGACGCCAGTATCCGGAGTCGTGGCCCCCGGAGGTGAAGCCGCCTGCGGGACGCGGGGTGAGCCCGGAGACGTAGTCGCGCACGGCAGGGTAGAAGCCGTCGCCTGTGCCGCAGTCGATGCGCACCGGGATTCCCGCGAGCGCGGCCTCATGCCCGAACGGCGTGTTCGCGGCGAAATCGTCCGCGCCGTCGAACGCGATGTGCGCGGCCTCGCCGGCCGTGTGCCACAGGGCTGGGCTCACGGCGGCGACCGATGAGATTCGTTCCGGACCGAGCTGTGAAGCCAGATGCAGCGCGCCGTAGCCGCCCATCGACCACCCGTAGAGCGCGAACCGCGTGGTGTCCAGCCCGTGGCCGGCCAGGAGCGGCACGAACTCCTCGGCGACCATGGCACCCGCGTCCTCGCCGGATGCTCGACGATGCCAGTAGGTGTCGCCGCCGTCGACGGAAGCGATCGCGAACGGGCGTGTGCCGCTCTTCACGGCCTGCGCAAGGAAACGGTCGAGGCCGAGATGAGCCGTTCCGAAAGCGTTGGTGTGGTCGTCCGAGTAGCCGTGCAGGGCGATGAGCACCGGTAGCTTGTCGCCCGGGCTGGAGCCGGGCGGATAGCTGATCGCCCAGCCGCAGGTCGCGCCGAGCCTGGCCTTCGACGTGAACGAGCCGCTGATCAACGTGCCGGGCGCGACAGATGGCACGGTGCCCGCCGGACCGTTCAGGCCAAGCAGTCTGTGCATGCTCGCGCGCCCTGGCAGCAGCCGGTTCTCCACCGCGAGGCCCGCCGCGCCGGTCAGCGCGGCAAGGCCGAGGACGCCCGCGCCGACGCCGATGAGCGTGCGGCGCGACACCGCGCCGCGCTCACCACTGCGTTCGTCGCCCGCGATCTCAACGTCCGCGTCGCCTCTGGTCACTCAAATCCTCTGGTCACTCAAATCCTTCGTAACGTTCGTCGAGAACAGGATTCTTCCGGTTATCAGCGCCTCAATGGCGGGAACACCAATGGTCTCGGCAGAGTGGGCGAGGGCCGTTCAGGCGCGCCGCGGGGAGTCCGGCTCGGCGATGGAGCCGACGATCAGTGCAGCCTGCAGGATGAGCGCCTCGCGCGCGCCCGTCGCATCCCAGCCGATCACCTCTGACACACGTTTGAGCCGGTAGCGCACCGTGTTCGGGTGCACGAACAGCTCGCGTGCCGTGGCCTCGAGTGAACGCCCGTTGTCGAGATAGCACCACAGCGTCGTGAGCAGTTCCGTCGAGTGCGACTGCAGCGGCCGGTAGATGCGGTTGATCAGCGTGGCGCGGGCCAGCCCGTCGCCGGCGAGCGCGCGCTCCGGCAGCAGGTCGTCGGCGTGCACAGGGCGTGGGCAGTTACGCCACGCTTTGGCCACGGCGAAACCGGCGAGTGCCGCCTTGGCGCTCTTCGACGCATCGACGAGCGTCGGGACTTCGTGTCCGAGCACCAGGTGGCCCGCACCGAAGCCGGGTTCGAGCTGGGTCGCGATCTCCATGAAACTGACGAGCGGCGTCGCGCCGATCGCGTCGTCTGGCGTCGAGTTGCTGGGCCACGCGCGACCGATGACGAGAACGAGGCGGCTTCCCTGCACGCCGATGAGGACATCCGCGGACATGTGCCGAGCCGTGCGGCGCAGCTGGTCGACATCCAGCATCTTGGGCGCCGTGCCCACCAGCACGCTGACCTCGCCGTGCCCGTGCCAGCCGAGGGCCGCGATGCGGCTCGGGAGTTCGTCGTCGTATTCGCCCGTGAGGATCGAATCGACGACGAGTGCCTCGAGGCGCGCATCCCACAGGCCTCGTGCCTCCGCAGCCCGGGCGTACACGTCGGCCGCACCGAATGCGATCTCGCGTGAGTACAGCAGGATCGCCTCACGCAGGGCCTCGCCCCCGTTCTTGACCCGATCCTCGACGACTTCGACCGTGACCTTGATGAGCTGCAGGGTCTGCTGCAGACTCACCGAGCGCAGCAGCTCGCGGGGGGCGGCGCCGAACACGTCAGCGGCGATCCACGGCGTCGACCGCGGGTCGTCGAACCACGAGATGAACGACGAGATGCCGGCCTGGGCGACCAGCCCCACCGCGGACCGCCGCCCAGGGGGCATGTCGCGGTACCACGGCAGGGTGTCTTCGAGGCGCTTGAGCGTTGCTGTCGCCAGCTCACCGGAGATCTTGCGAAGCCAGGTGAGCGTCTCTTCTTTCGTCTTAGGCACTGGTGCCCGGCCCGGTGTCAGCTCTCGCCGCCGGCGGTTCCGGTGGTGCCGGCGTTGACGTCGTGCAGGCGGTACCGCTCGATAGCCCGGATGGGCGCGCTCGGGTCGACCTGCCCCCGTGCAGCGAGCAGTTCGAGTGTGCGCACGACGAGCGACGGGCCGTCGATCTTGAAGAAGCGGCGTGCGGCGGCCCGCGTGTCGGAGAACCCGAAGTCGTCTGCGCCGAGCGTGGCGAACTCGCCGGGTACGAACGGACGGATCTGGTCGGGAACCGCGTGCATGAAGTCGGACACGGCGACGAACGGACCGTGCGCCCCCGCCAGCTTGTTCGTCACATACGGAACCTGACGCTCCTGGTCGGGGTTGAGGAAGTTGTGCTCTTCCGCGGCGAGCCCGTCGCGACGCAGTTCAGACCACGAGGTGACCGACCACACATCGGCCGACACCCCCCAGTCCTGCGCGAGGAGGTGCTGGGCCTCGAGCGCCCACGGTACAGAGACTCCGGAAGCGAGCAGCTGCGCCTTGGGGCCTGCCACGTCGCCTTCGCGAAGGCGGTAGATTCCGCGCACGACGCCGTCGACATCCAGGCCGTCCGGTTCAGCGGGCTGCACGAGCGGCTCGTTGTAGACCGTCAGGTAGTAGATGACGTTCGGGTTCGGGTGGTCTCCGCCGTACATCCGGTCGAGACCGCTGCGCACGATGTGACCGATCTCGTAACCGTAAGCCGGGTCGTACGACACGACGGCAGGGTTGGTGGATGCGAGCAGCAGCGAGTGACCGTCGGCGTGCTGAAGGCCTTCGCCGGTCAGCGTCGTGCGGCCGGCGGTTGCGCCGATCATGAAGCCGCGCGCCATCTGGTCGCCCGCAGCCCACATCGCGTCGCCGGTGCGCTGGAAGCCGAACATCGAGTAGAAGACGTAGACCGGGATGAGCGGTTCGCCCTGCGTCGAGTACGACGTTCCGACTGCGGTGAACGCGGCGAGCGCGCCCGCCTCGTTGATGCCGACGTGGATGATCTGGCCCTGCGGGCTCTCCTTGTAGGCGAGCAGCAGTTCGCGGTCGACCGAGGTGTAGTGCTGACCGTTCGGGTTGTAGATCTTCGCATTCGGGAAGAACGCGTCCATACCGAAGGTGCGCGCCTCGTCAGGGATGATCGGAACGATGCGGTGACCGAAGTCTTTCGCGCGCAGCAGGTCTTTGAGCAGGCGGACGAACGCCATCGTGGTGGCGATCTCCTGGGTGTGCGAACCCTTCTTGGCGATGGCGTAGGCCGAATCGTCCGGGAGCGACACGTGGGTGTGCTTCGTGCGGCGTTCGGGGATGTAGCCGCCGAGGGCGCGACGGCGCTCGTGCAGGTACTGGATGGCCTCATCCTGCTCGCCCGGGTTGTAGTACGGCGGGAGGTACGGGTTCTCCTCGAGCTGCGCATCGGTGATCGGGATGCGCATGCTGTCGCGGAACGTCTTGAGGTTGTCCAGCGTCATCTTCTTCATCTGGTGGGTCGCATTGCGCCCCTCGAAGCTGGGACCGAGGCCGTAGCCCTTGACGGTCTTGGCGATGATGACGGTCGGCTGGCCCTTGTGTTCGCTGGCCGCTTTGAAGGCTGCATAGACCTTGCGGTAGTCGTGGCCGCCGCGCTTCAGGTTCCAGAGCTGATCGTCGGTGTAATCCTCGACGAGCTTGCGCGTGCGCTCATCGCGGCCGAAGAAGTTCTCGCGCACATAAGCGCCGTTCTCGGCCTTGTAGGTCTGGTAGTCGCCGTCGGGTGTGACGTTCATGAGGTTCAGGAGCGCGCCGTCCGTGTCGCGGGCGAGCAGTTCATCCCATTCGCGACCCCAGACGACTTTGATGACGTTCCAGCCGGCGCCACGGAAGAAGCTCTCGAGCTCCTGGATGATCTTGCCGTTGCCGCGCACCGGGCCGTCTAGTCGCTGCAGGTTGGCATTGATGACGAAGGTCAGGTTGTCGAGGCCCTCGTTCGCGGCGACCTGGAGCTGTCCACGGCTCTCGACCTCGTCCATCTCGCCGTCGCCGAGGAACGCCCAGACGTGCTGGTCGCTCGCATCCCGGATGCCGCGATTGGTGATGTAGCGGTTGAGCTGGGCCTGGTAGATCGCGTTGATCGGGCCGAGGCCCATCGAGACGGTCGGAAACTGCCAGAACTCCGGCATGAGTCGCGGGTGAGGGTACGACGAGAGGCCGTTGGGCGCGTGGGACTTCTCCTGGCGGAAGCCGTCGAGCTGGTCGGCACTGAGCCGGCCCTCGAGGAAGGCACGGGCATACGTGCCGGGGGAGGCGTGGCCCTGGATGAAGATCTGGTCTCCGCCGCCCGGGTGATCGTGGCCGCGGAAGAAGTGGTTGAAGCCGACCTCGTAGAGCGCTGCGCTCGACGCGTAGGTGGAGATATGGCCGCCGACGGCGATGCCCGGGCGCTGTGCGCGGTGCACGAGGATGGCCGCATTCCAGCGGATCCAAGCGCGGTAGCGGCGCTCGATCTCTTCATCGCCCGGGAACTCGGGCTCGTTCTCTGGCGAGATCGTGTTGATGTAGTCGGTGGTCGGAACCATCGGCACACCCAGGTGCAGTTCTTTGGAGCGCTTCAGCAGGCTCAGGATCACGTCGCGTGCCCGCTGGTGTCCCTGGGCTGCAACCAGTGCGTCGAGGGATTCCTGCCATTCGGCGGTCTCCTCCGGGTCCGAATCGATGTTATTCACCGAGTACGGGTCCTGGTCGTTTACAGTCACCCTCGACCTCTTTCTTGTGTCGGATAGATCGTGTCTGGGGCGCTTCGCTGTCGGATTGCGACAGGAATGAGGCACCATCTGCCAGCCTAGCCATTCTTCGATCGTCCTGTGGACCGCTCGCTGTGATGTAGGAGCGGACAGGTCTAAGCTGTGTGATCGTGCGTTCGGGAGCCTCGGCTCCGACACGCGGCAACAGGCACCGACAGGAGAGCACCTTGGCACTGGAGAACGACACCCAGGCACCCGATTTCGAGCTGGTCAACCAGTTCGGCGAGACGTTCCGCTTGAGCGACTACCGAGGAAAGCGGGCGGTCGCACTCGTCTTCTTCCCCCTCGCGTTCTCGGGAACGTGCACAGGCGAGCTCTGCGAGCTTCGCGACAACCTCGCGCTGTTCCGGAGCCACGACGTCGAACTCGTGGGCATCTCCGTGGATTCGAAGTACGCGCTGCGGGTCTGGGCCGAGCAGGAGAACTACGACTTCACGCTCCTCGCCGACTTCTGGCCGCACGGACAGGTCGCGAAGGAGTACGGCGTGTTCCTGCCCGAGCGGGGGTTCGCCAACCGCGCGACGTTCCTCATCGACGAGGCCGGCATCATCCGTGCGAGCTTCATCACGGCACCGGGCGAAGCGCGGTCGCTGGACGCCTACCGGGCTGCCCTCGACGAGCTGCCCGCCCACGTCGCCTGACGCCTCGCACATCCCGGTATCATTGACTCGTCGCTTCGGCGATGAGGGCCTTTAGCTCAGCTGGTAGAGCGCCACGTTTACACCGTGGATGTCATCGGTTCGATCCCGGTAGGGCCCACAGTTACTCCGCCGCCACGGCGTCGGTCGTCGACGGTACTCTCGAGCCATGAGCGTCCAGGTCGTGAGCGCGGTCGGAAACTATGACGGCTTCTACGAGGTCGTGGGCGTCAAGAAGCCGGGCGGCGGCGGATGCTGGTGCATGAGTTACCGGGACACGCGGCTGAACAACCTCGAGCGGCCCCTCTACATGCAGGACGAGTGCTCCCGCGAGCCCGGGCCGGGCGTTCTCGCTTATGTCGATGGCGTGCCGGCCGGTTGGTGTTCGATCGCACCGCGCTCCAGTTACCGCCGGCTGATGCATTCGCGCACCATCCCGTTTCTCGATGAACGTGATGCCTGGGCGGCGGTGTGTTTCGTGGTCCGCCCGACGTTCCGCGGACAGGGCCTGATGACCGTGCTGCTCGAGGGTGCCGTCGAGCACGCCCGCGCGCACGGTGCCGAGGTCGTCGAGGGCTACCCGATCGAGACCGATACCCCCGGCAGGGTCGACATCATCTCCGGCTATGTCGGCACGACGCGGCTGTTCGAGCGCGCAGGCTTCGAGCGCGCCGCCGAGACGGCGGCCCACAGCGGCGGCCGTGTGCGCTGGATCATGCGCAAAGAGCTCTCGTGATCAGAGCGGCAGGCCGGTCATGCGCCGGATTCGAGCAGCTCTTTGAGCTTGCGATAACTCTCCGGAGCGCTCTTGCGCGCCGTTGATCGAACCATCGGCAGCAGCGCGACGCCGATCCCGTGGCCCTCGAAGGTGAGGTCGAAGGTCACGTGCGACCCGGCGCCCCCGTCGAGCGGCTCGATGGTGACGGTCATGTTCGGGCGGATGGGGCCGTCGATGCCGCGAACCACCCAGCGCCCCGGAACGTCGGCCTCGACGACTTCCTGATTCATCGTGCGGTCCGACGGACCGATCTTGCGTGTGGTGCTGAAGCGTGACCCCACCGCGGACGGTGTCCCGCTCAGCATGCGGGCATCCACCACATCGGACTGCCATCGGCCGAACGTGCTGGGGTCGGTGCCGTACGCGAAGACGTCCGCCGGGCTTCGCGCGATATCGATCGTGAAGACTTCGCTGTCGCTCATGGCGGCAGCATAACCCCGCGCGTCGATTAGGATGTGCACTCGTGGCTGCAGCAAATACAACGATGTCGGTCGCTGCTGACCTCCCCAGGACTGCCGCGAACCGATTCCGTCCCGAGATCCAGGGGCTTCGCACGATCGCGGTCCTCGCAGTCGTGTTGTATCACCTGTGGCCTGCCCGACTGCCCGGTGGCTTCGTCGGTGTCGACATCTTCTTCGTCATCTCCGGCTACCTCATCTCGTCGCACCTGTTCCGGGAACTCGAAGGCCTGTCCCGCATCCGCTTCGTTGCTTTCTGGGGCCGACGCATCCGGCGTCTGCTGCCCGTGGCCTTGTTCGTGCTGGCTGTCTCGCTCATCGCGGTCTTCATCTGGGCGCCTGCGACGGTATGGGAGCCGACGGCGAGACAGGTCGCAGCCAGCGCGTTCTATGTCGAGAACTGGGTCCTCGCCTCAGACGCTGTCGACTATTCGGCACTGCACGCCGGGTCGACGGTGGCAACACACTATTGGTCGTTGTCGGTCGAAGAGCAGTTCTATGTGTTCTGGCCGCTCATCCTGGTCGGCCTGTTCGCACTGGGCGCCTTCCTCCGCAAGGCTTCGGCGCAAAGGAAGCCGAGCCGGCTCGGCTCTCCGAAGACGGTGCTGGTGTGGGGGCTCGGCGTGATCGGCGTGCTCTCGCTCGGCTACTCCGTGTACATCACGTCCATCGACTCGGCAGCAGCCTATTTCGTCACGCCGGCCCGCGTGTGGGAGTTCACGGTCGGTGCGCTGGTGGCGCTGATCACCATCCGGCCATTGCCGGCGGTGGTGAAAGCGGCCCTGTCGTGGGCCGGCCTGGCGATGGTGGCAGCGGCACTGTTGACGTTCAACGCCGGCACCCCGTTCCCCGGGTACACCGCGCTCCTTCCCACCGTCGGCACAGCGCTGGTGCTGATGTTCTGCCGCCCGGGCGTGTCGTTCGGACCCTGGCGGCTGCTCAGCATCCGTCCCATGACCTTCGTCGGCGACATCTCTTACGGCGCCTACCTATGGCACTGGCCGCTCATCATCGTGCTGCCGTACATCCTTGGTCACGACCTCGGCACGCTCAGTCGCGTCGGCATCCTTGCCGCGACGATTGTTCTCGCCTGGGGAACGAAGGTGCTGCTCGAAGATCCCCTTCGCACGGGGCGCCTGCTGAGGACGAATCGACGCACCTATGCCTTCGCCCTGAGTTCCATGCTTGCCGTCGCGGCGATGTGCATCGCCCTCGTGATGGTTCCGACGGGGTCGGTCCCGCTCGACGCGGCCGCCCGGGCCGAACCGTGTTACGGCCCTGGCGCACTCAACCCGTACAACAAGTGCAGTCCCGTGACCGGCAAGGATTCCCCCAATCCGTCGCCTGCGCAGGTCGCTTCTGAGAACCACACCCCCCGCTATCCCGGATGCCAGGCGGACTACCAGGGCTCGAACCTCGTCTCCTGCACGTTGGGAGCGTCCGTGAAGGATGCCGCTGCCACCGTCGCCATCGTCGGCGATTCGCACGCCGTTGCCTGGTTCCCGGCCATCGAGGCACTCGCGAGAACCCACAATTGGCATGTCGTGACGTTCGCGAAAGCCTCGTGTCCTGTGTCGTTCGCGCTCCGGGTGCTGCCCAACGAGAGCACAGCCTCCCACCAGAAGGATTGTTCGGACTGGGTGGCCAGGCTGAACACGAAGCTGCTGGACGACCCGAGCATCTCGAGGATCTTCACGGCGTCGTTCTCGTCGGCATACACATTCACCGCGCCGAAGGACCGGCCGATGGCCGACCCCGCAACCCAAGGCTTCGAGGACGTGTGGAAGGGCTGGATCTCGGCGGGTAAGAAGGTGGACGTCTTCGATGACGTGCCCCGCACGTCCGGCGCCTACGTGCCGGACTGCCTCGCACAGCATCCCGCACAGCCGATGGCATGTGCGGTACCGCTCGCACAGGGGATCCCGGCGAACATGAACATCACCAGGGCAGCTCACCAGATGGCGTCCCATGGCATCACCGAGCTGTCGCTGCTACACCAGTTCTGCGATGCGACCTGGTGCTACCCGCAGGTCGGTTCGGTCATCGTCTACCGCGACTACTCGCATCTGAGTGCCGACTATTCGCGCGCTCTGGCGCCGTACATCGATGCACAGCTCACACATGCCCGCTGACTCGGTCGGCCAGAGTACGACTGCTGCTTCGCCTTCACCGGTGTAAGATCACGAAGTCCGGTCGCGAATGTCGCGGCGACTTCACTGGCGATTCCGGCCGGCTGGAGCGACGTATTTCGATCGGGGAACATGACCACTGGCAGCGCAGCGACCCACAACCTGGCCCTGGAACCGGCGACTGAGCCGGACGGAGAATTCGGGCCGAGCGGCGGCGACGGTGCCACGCCACGCTCGTGGCCGAACACGCACAACCGACCCGACGTGGTCATCCGCAAGGGTGTTGCACGCCTGGTCAACAACCAGCTCACCCCCCACCAGGCGCTTGTCACCGACCTGCTGTTCATCGGCGACATCCTGACCGCGGCAGGCATCGAGTACCTGCTGGTGCGCGGCAATGACGAGCGTCCAGTGATCGCTGTCGACCAGTCGCTCAAGGGTCGCGTAGAGACGGCGCTGGCGCGCGCCTGCGCCGACGAACCGCTGTACTCGAAGACGATCGACGACCGCAAGGCGCGCCCGGTCCTCGTCGCCGATGGCGCCCTGTCGTCGAAGCGCAAAGCTCGCATCTTCCGCCTCTACCGTCCTCGTATCGTCCCGGTCGGCGGTCTCAGCTACGGAGCATCGACCGGCGTCGAGCTGCAGCTCTGGCGATTCGGCGACGATGTCATCGACTGCCCTGTCGAGAACTCGCTCACGCGTCGCCTGCTGCCGCGATCGGAGGCGATCCGCACGACCGTCGAACTCTACGGACGAACGTGGCTGACATTTCGGGGGATGTTCGACCCGCACGCCTCGGATGTCCGGTTCGACATCGACCTCGTCTTCTCCTGGGTCGACGGCACCGACATCGAATTCCAGCGGCAGCGCGCCAAGCGGATGAAGAGCTACGTGGTCGGTGAGGGCGACGACTCCGAAGCCCGCTACCGCCAGATCGACGAGCTCAAGTATGCCCTGCGCTCCGTCTATCTCTTCGCACCGTGGGTGCGGCGCATCTTCATCGTCACCGACTCGCCCCGTCCGGCATGGCTTGCCGAGCATCCGTCGGTCACCATCGTGCCCAGCGAGGAGTTCTTCAGCGACCCGAGCGCCCTGCCCACCCATAATTCGCAGGCCGTCGAAAGCCAGCTCCAGCACATCCCCGGGCTGAGCGAGCACTTCCTCTATTCGAACGACGACATGTTCTTCGGCCGTCCTGTGCAGCCCAGCATGTTCTTCTCTCCGGGTGGAGTCACCAAGTTCATCGAGGCGACCACGCGTATCGGGCTGGGGGAGAGCGACCCGGCCCGCAGCGGTTTCGAGAACGCTGCGCGGGTCAACAGACAGCTGCTGTGGGATCGATTCGGCGTCGTGATCACCCGTCACCTCGAGCATGCCGCGACACCGCTGCGCAAGAGCGTCCTGCTCGAGCTCGAACGGGAGTTCGCCGACGACTTCGCACGAACCCAGCGCAGCGCCTTCCGCGCCGCCACCGACATCTCGGTGACGAACTCGCTGTACCACTACTTCTCGCTGATCACGGGGCGCGCAGTGCAGCAGGAGGCGGCCCGTGTCCGCTACGTCGACACCACGTCGCGGGCGCACCTGGCATCGCTGCCCGGGATGCTCAAGGCGCGTGACTACGACTTCTTCTGCCTCAACGACGGGAGCTTTCCCGAGGTCTCTGCGGAAGAGCGCGCGACGCTCGTGCTCGATTTTCTCGAGAAGTATTTCCCGATTGCCGCGCCCTGGGAGAAGAGCGTCGCCTGAGGCGGTGCCTCAGACTCCGGCCAGAATGCCGATCGGGGTGGTGGGAGGTTCGCTCGACGCTGAGGTCGAGCGTCCGACCGGAACGGCGGGAATCGCCGGCGGGATCGAGATCTTCGAACGCCGCAGCAGCTCCGCCGACTCCTCTGGAGTGACATACGACACAGTCGGATAGTGGCCGACCGGCACGACCGAGTGCAACACCGTCGATCCGTACACGTGCACGAGGTTGAAAGCCTGTGCGCCGTCACGCCCGCGGGTTCCGCCTACGGGGACGTTGAGGTCCTGGGTGTAGCAGGTCGCCGAGGCGACCGACACCGGGATGCCCGCGAAAGTCGCGTTCGTCGAGTAGTGGAGGTGGCCCGCGATGATGCTGCGCACATCCGAGCCCTCGAGCACTTCGGCCAGCGACGCCTGGTCGCGGAGCTCGACGGAGACGGCGAGGTCGAGCATGCTCGGAACCGGCGGATGGTGCATTGCGAGGATCGTTCCGTGCGGCGCCGGGATCGCGAGCTCCTCGGCAAGCCAGTCGAGCTGGGCGCCGGTGACCTCACCGTAGTGTTCACCGGGCACGGTCGAATCGAGTGCGATCACCCGAAGTCCGTTCACGTCGTGCACCCGGTCGATGGCCGCCATCGACGGTGCCAGATCGAGCAGCTCCGAGCGGAAGGCTGCCCGGTTGTCGTGGTTGCCCATGACCCAGATGAGCTGTGCCCCCAGGCGCTGCGTCACCGGTTCGACGATCGACCTGAGCTTCGCGTAGGCCGCAGGGTCGCCTTTGTCGGCCAGGTCACCCGTGAACACGACGGCTTCCGGTCGCGCACCCGCCTGCTCGAACTCGTCGAAGATCTGGCGGAGGTGGGCGTCGGCGTCGACCGAGTCATAGAGCAGGCCGTCGCCGGTGATGAGGTGTGTGTCGCTCAGGTGGACCAGGAAATGGCTCGGACGGGGGTACTCCGCGATCCGTGCTGCCAGCGCCGGCTTGCTCATGAGCCAATCCCATCAGCAGAAACTGAACGCGAGGTGGACAATGCACGGCGCGTTGGAAAAGCCCGACGCGCCTGATCGACGCCGATTCTCTCAGTTTCGCGGGGCCGGGAGGTCGAGGTTCCAGTGCCGCGAAACGGTGAGCGCATACTCCTCTCCCTCATCGGCGTGCTCGGTGGGCCCCCTCGAAACGAGGAAGCGGGAGATCACGCGCTGGCTGCCTTCCGCGTCGCTGTAGAGCACGTCGACGACGAACTGGTCCTCGCCGGCGAGGTCGCGGCGGATGCGCTGCGAGAACAGCGACTCGCGGTCGCGGATCGCGATCTGGCAGAACCCGGGGTCGGTGGTCGGCACGTAGATATCGCGGGCAAGACGGTAGAACTCGGACGGGTCGGCGTGTTCGGCGCGTGGGTCGTCCGGAATGTACCACCCGTGGAGTACGGCCAGGCCACTGCCGACATTGCGCAGCGAGAGCACAGCGTAGATGGCTTCCGACGTCAGCTCGACGGATGCCCGACCGCCGCGCACGATGACCCATCTGCCCTCGAGATAGCGGACCTTCTGCGCGGGGTCGCTCCAGTTCGAGGGGAGAAGGATGGGGCGCAGGCCTTCGAGGAGCGCACGCTCGGCACTTCGCGCTGATCGGTTGGCCGACCGCGTGGCCACGAAGGTCGCGACGGCGAGAAGAGAGGTTCCGACCGCGGTCGCAAGGTTCGAGACCAGTACCCAGTCGATCATCCGATGCTCCGATCTGCCTGATGTGCAAAGGTTCTTGATTATGAAGATAAACCGGGTGGTCGACCTTTCCGTGGTCGTGGGAGACGCAACCCAGATCTACCCGGGCGACCCCGTCCCTGAATTCTCAGTTCATGCCACGATCGCGAGGGACGGCTTCAACCTGTTGCGCGTGCACATGGGATCGCAGACCGGCACCCATGTCGACGCGCCATACCATTTCGTCGACAGCGCGCCGTCCATCGACGAAATCCCGCTCGACCGGTTCGTGGGCACCGGCGTCATCGTCGACGCGACCGGCCTCGGGCCGCGCGGCCGGATCACGTGGGCGCATGTCGAACCGGTCGCACATCTGCTCTCTCCTGGTGTCATCGTTCTCTTGAAGACGGGGTGGAGCGCTCATTACGGAACCCGGGCGTACTTCGACAACCCGTTCCTCGACGCCGAAGCGTGCCGGCGGATGATCGACGCCGGCGTGCGCACGTTCGGCATCGACGCGATCAACATCGATGAGACGCCCGACGATGCGCACCCCGGAGAAGGCTTTCCCGTGCACCACCTGATCGCAGGCGTCCACGGGATCATCAGCGAGAACCTCACCAATCTCACAGCGATCGACTTCGACGAGCCGTTCATCAGCCTGCTCCCGCTCGCCTTCGAGGGAGCCGACGGGGCACCGGTCCGCGCCGTGGCCATGCAGGCCTTGGCCTAGGCGCTCTCCGGTCAGCGCGCGAGCAGTGCCTCGGTCTCGGCGAGCAGCACCGCGGTGCTGAACCCGTCGAGCGCAGCGCGCAGCTCGTCCAGTGCGGGGAAAGTGGGGGCGATGCGGATGTTGCGGTCGCGTGGATCGTCGCCGTACGGGAACGTCGCCCCGGCGGGCGTGACCGCGATGCCTGCCTGGCCGGCGAGCGCGACCGCCCGTTTCGCGCATCCGTCGGCCACATCCAGACTGACGAAGTAGCCGCCTGCCGCCTTGGTCCAGGTGCCTGCGCCGAAGGGCGCGAGCCGTTCCCGGAAGATCGCATCGACAGCGTCGAACTTCGGCTCCAGGATAGCGCGGTGGCGCGCCATGTGCGCCTCGACGCCCGCCTCGTCCCGAAGCAGCTGCACGTGCCGAAGCTGGTTGATCTTGTCAGGCCCGATCGTCTGGACCGACATGTTGCGCACGATCCAGTCGATGTTGGCCTGCGAGCCGCCGAAGAACGAGACACCGGAGCCGGGGTACGTGACCTTCGACGTCGAGGCGAAGATGAACGGACGGTTGGGGTGGCCGGCCTCGGCGGCGAGTGCCAGCACGTCGATCGGCTCGGGGCGGGCATCGGTCAGGTGGTGCACGACGTATGCGTTGTCCCAGAAAAGACGGAAGTCGGGCGCCGCAGGTGCGGACACGAGTTCACGGACGATCCGCTCGCTGTAGACGACGCCCGACGGGTTCGAATACACCGGGACGCACCACATTCCCTTGATCGTGGGGTCCGTCGCGAGCAGGCTCCGCACGACCTCGGCGTCGGGCCCTTCCTCCGTCATCGGCACAGCGATCAGACGGATGCCGTAGCGCTCGCAGATCGAAAAATGACGGTCGTAGCCGGGCACGGGAGCAAGAAAGGTGATGGTCTCCTCGCCCGACCAGGGGCGCACGCCATCAGGAACCCCGTGCAGGAGTGCCTGCACGATGACATCGTGCATGAGGGCGAGGCTCGCATTGCCGAGGGCGAGGAGCTGTCCGACCGGAACGCGAAGCGGACCGGCGAAGATCGCGCGCAGCTCGGGAAGGCCGAGGGGGCCGCCATAGTTGCGCAGGTCGGTTCCCGCCTGGTCGCGGAAGTTCCCGGCTCCCGGCAGGGACAAGAGTTCGCCCGAGAGGTCGAGCTGTTCGGCTGACGGCTTGCCCCGTGTCAGGTCGAGCTTGAGGCCGCGGGCGGCAAGGGCCTCATACTGCGCCGAGAAGTCCGCGTGAAGCGCGCGGAGTTCGTCGGTGGTGCGTTCGCTCAGTGGGGTTCCGGTCGGTGCGCTTGCTGCTGTCACGCTCTGATCGTAGCCGCGCGACGGCCCCGACGCCTCTGTCGATCCGCCCGGCTTCTGCACCTGTTCATGCTGATCGTCCGGCGCGCGCGCCGTCGGGGAATTGCGCGGAGGATATGCGACCATCAGGTCGTGGCTTCAGTCGACCAACCTGTGCGCGGGCGCTCCCGGCTGCGGATGAGCATCGCATTCGTCGTCGGGATCATCGTCGCCCTCCTGATCGGAAGCCGGAACCCCTGGTCGTACGCCCTCGTCGGCGGCTGGGCGGCCGCCTGCGTCATCTACATCGTCTGGGTCTGGATCGTCGTCTGGGGCTACGATCCTGAAGAGACCGTCGCCCACGCGAAGCGCGAGGATCCGGGACGTGGACTCTCCGATCTGCTCCTGCTGATCGCCAGCGTCGCCAGTGTCGTCGCGATCGTGGTCATCCTGGTGCAGGCTCACACGCTGCACGGTTTCGAACGCGGAGCACTGGCCGTGCTCGCCGTCGTGAGTGTCGTGCTGTCGTGGATCCTGGTCCACACGCTCTACATGCTCCGCTACGCGCAGCTCTACTTCGACGACGATTCCCGGCCGATCGATTTCAACGAGAAGGCGACGCCGCAGTACAGCGACTTCGCCTACCTCTCGTTCACACTCGGCATGACCTTTCAGGTCTCTGACACGAACGTCTCCAGCGTTCGCGTACGCAAGACGATCTTGAGGCACACACTGCTCTCGTATGTGTTCGGCACCGTGATCCTGGCCACGACGGTCAACCTCGTCGTCGGGCTTACCGCGTAACGACGGCCTTCGGCAGTTCGTACCGCACGAACCGGTAGCGAAGCCCGGTGCGGGAGACGTGCCAGCCCGTCGGGGGGTCGCAGTGTGCTGCCGTCCACTCGTCACCGATTGTCGGGGCGAAGGTGTCCCCCTCGACGTCGAGGTCTATCTCCGTGACGTCGAGGCGATCGGCACGGGTGATCGCCGATGCGTAGAGTTCCGCGCCACCGATGACCCAGATCGTCGCGTCCGCATCGGTTCCGGATGCGGTGATCGCCTCATCCAGGCTGTGAGCCGTCGACGCTCCCTCAGCCCTCCACTCAGCCTGACGGGTGACGACGATGTTCTGCCGCCCCGGCAGCGGGCGGAACCGTTCAGGAAGGGACTCCCACGTGCGTCGTCCCATCACGACGGTGGAGTCGCCGGTGACAGCTCGGAAGTGTGCCAGATCTTCGGGAAGGTGCCAGGGCATGGTCCCGCCCGCACCGATGACGCCTCCGCGGGCTTCGGCCCAGATGAGCGCGACGCTCACACTGCGACCGCGGCGCGGATGGCCGGGTGGTGCTGGTAGCCCTCCACGGCGAAGTCCTCGAATCGGTAGTCGAAGATGCTGGCGCGTTCGGTGAGGATCCGCAGGTGCGGCGCCGGGAACGGATCGCGCGACAGTTGCTCGGTGACCTGCTCGATGTGATTGTCGTAGATGTGGCAGTCACCACCGGTCCAGATGAACTCGCCGGGCTCCAGACCGACCTGCGCAGCGACCAAGTGTGTCAGAAGGGCGTAACTCGCGATGTTGAACGGTACCCCGAGGAACAGGTCTGCACTGCGCTGGTACAGCTGGCACGAAAGCCGGCCGTCGGCGACATAGAACTGGAAGAACGCATGGCACGGAGCCAGCGCCATTTTCGGGATCTCGGCGACGTTCCAGGCCGAGACGATGATGCGCCGTGAATCCGGGTCGGTGCGCAGCGTCTCGACCACCTGGCTGATCTGGTCGATGTGACTGCCGTCCGGGGTCGGCCACGATCGCCACTGCACGCCGTAGACAGGGCCGAGTTCGCCCTGGCCGTCGGCCCATTCGTCCCAGATCGTCACGCCGTTCTCACGAAGCCAGCCGACGTTGCTCTCGCCCCGGAGGAACCAGAGAAGCTCGTAGGCGATCGACTTGAAGTGCACGCGCTTGGTCGTGATCAGGGGAAAGCCGTCGGCGAGGTCGAAGCGCAGCTGTCGGCCGAAGACGCTGCGGGTGCCGGTGCCGGTGCGGTCGGATTTGGGGGAGCCGTTCTCGAGGGTGTCTCGCAGCAGGTCTTCATACGGAGTCAGGATCGTGGCGCTCATCGAGTAGATGGTACGACGAGCAGAGCCGCGACGCGCGCATCACCCCCGGACTGGCGTCACGCAAAGCCGCAAGCGGCCTGAAAACGAGCGGTGAACCGGCTCCACAGACGGTGGGCGTCGCTAGGCTTTTCCCATGGGCAGCGATGAGGCCGGCGACGACGTCCCCGTCGTGTACGAGCCCGGCCGGCGGCGGGCGACGTACACGCCACCGGTGCGCCGCAAACCGGTCGGTCAGCCCGCAGAGCGGCCTGACGGGGGCACGGAAGCGCGATCGGATGATGCTCCCGCGCACGAACACATCGCCCCGGTTCACGACGACGACGAACTCGCAAGCGCGCTCGAGCAGCAGGTTTCAGAGCTGACGATGAGCATGCCGGTCATCGCGATGCCGGAGGCCCAAGCCGTGGAACAGGCGTCGCCGGAGCGGGGATCGCAGGAATCCGGGTCGCCGGAATCGGAGCAACCGGCGCCGCCCGCGTCGCCGGAATCTGCGCCCGCTGAATCCGCACCGCCCGATGTCGTCATCCTGAGCGACGACCAGGTGGTGAAGCTGATCGACGATGACATCGCTACGAAAGGCGACACTCTGAGTGCGATCGAGAGGCTCGAAGAAGTGCTCGCCGTGCGGGCTGCGACCATGGCCATCCCCATCCAGTTCCAGGATGAGCCCGTCCCAACCGAGCCGGAGAAGGAACCCGACTCCGTCGCTGAACCCGAGCCTGTCGCCGAGCCCGAGCCTGAGGTCGCCCCCGAGAACGAGCCCGCCGCGCAGCCGGAGCCCGAAGCGCAGGCCGAGCCGGATGACGCGACTGCGCCGACTGCCATTGCAGCGGCGCACAGTTTCGACGACATCCTCAACCCACGCGAACCTGCACCGCCGGCGCCAGAGCCCGAACCGACCTTCAGCAGCTGGGTTGCACCGGTCGCGATCGCCACCGGTGTGATGCCGGTCATCCGCGAGCCGACGCCGCCACCTGTGAGCCGGACCGAGCCGACCGAGCCGACCGAGCCTGAAAGCACGGCTGACGCCGCGCCCGCCGGGTCCGGGCCGCCGCAACCCGGGTCGCCGGCCGAACCGGTGGTGCCGATCGGGTCGAATGAGCCCCTCGACCTTGTCCCGTTGCCTGGCGAGACGGTGCCTGCCGCGCAGACCGACGAGTCGTCCCCGACCGCTCCGGAGGTCGCTGCGATCGCCGCGGAGAGCATTGTCGCCCTTCCGCCTCTGAGCGTTGACTCCGTCCCGCTGCCGATCGCAGAACCGACCAGTACCCAGGCACAGACGGTGATCCGCGCCGGAATAGACGCCGAACTCGAGGACGACGCGGACGATGTGAGGATCACCGCCGCTTCCGCCGCTGTTCTTGCCCCCATGCCAAGCCCGCGGGTCGGGGCGGACGAAGAGGTCCTCTTCGACGGCGAGCCGGTTCCGCAACCCGTCTTCCAGCCTGAACGCGAATCACTCGAACCGACCCCACTCGATCGGAGGGTGGGACACGCCGCGCGCATGTTCTGGCTCTGGTTCGGCGCTACGTCATCTCTCGTCAGTGTCGGAGTCGGTGCGCTCCTCTTCTCGTTCGGGCTGAGCCTGCGACAGATGATCGTCGCAACACTCATCGGCGTCGCCCTCTCGTTCCTCCCGCTGGGGCTCGGCACGCTCGCTGGAAAATGGAGCGGGCAGCCGACGATGGTCGTCTCGCGGGCGACTTTCGGAATCAAGGGCAACGTGCTTCCCGCGGCCCTCGCGCTCGTGACCAGGCTCTTCTGGGGCGCTGTACTGCTCTGGCTCGTCGCAACGGCCGTTGCGTCTCTCTTCACGTCGCTCGGAGTCGTGGTCGATCCGCTGATTCCCACCGCCGGGGCCCTCATCGCCGCCATCGTGATCGCCGCACTGATCGCCTATTTCGGGTACGCGCTGGTCGCGCGGGTGCAGCTCGTCGTCACCATCGCATCCGCCGTGCTCATTGTCGGGATGATCGCCGTGACCTGGCGCTCCGTCCATTTCGGCGTCGCACTCGCGCAGCCGGACGCCGTCTGGCTCAAGGTCGTCACCGGTGCTGTCCTGGTCTTCAGCTACCTCGGGCTGGCCTGGGCGAACAGCAGCGCGGAACTCGCGCGCTACCAGCGCCCGGAGTCGTCCGGTGCGGCCGCGATGCTCTGGGCGACCTTCGGCGCCGCGCTTCCCCCCTTCGTCCTGATCTCCTACGGCGGCCTGCTCGCCGCATCGCAGCCGGGGCTCGCAACCGATCTCGCCCATAATCCGGTGCGTGCGTTCACCCAGCTCGGGCTTCCGGCCTGGTACCCGGTACCGCTGCTCCTCGCGGTCGTGGTCAGCCTGGTATCGGCGATCGTGCTCAACATCTACTCCGGTGGTTTCAGCCTCCAGGCACTGGGACTGCGCCTCGAACGACGCTGGAGCGTTCTGCTCGTCGCGGCCGGAATCGCGATCGTCGGCACCGTGCTCCTCACCGTCGTGCCGGACTTCACCGGAGTCCTCGGACTGCCGACCACCCTCGCCGTCCCTGTCGCTGCCTGGGCTGGGTTGTTCGCGTCCGATGTCATGATCCGCACCCGTCGCTTCCATCCGGAGTCCCTGGTGCGCAGCGGAGGGGTCTACCCCGACTGGAACTGGGTGAACCTGGCGATGTTGGTCGTGGCCAGCATCATCGGTCTCGGGCTCGTGCGCTCCAGCATGGCGTGGCTGCACTGGGAAGGGTTCCTCTACCGCTTGATCGGCGTCAACCCCGACGGAGACCTCGGCATGAGCAACATCGGAGTACTCGTGGCGCTCGGACTCGGACTGATCACCCCCATCGTCGCCGGCATCCCGGGCGTGCGGCGCCAGGAGCGGGCCGAGTGAGCCTGCGCCGTCACGCCCCGGTGGCCAGCAAGTAGGCTCTATTCGTGCCCCACACACTTGCAGCCGTTCGTGAAGCCGTCGAGCGCCTCTGGCCCCTGTCCGGTGCGGAAAGCTGGGATGCACCGGGCCTGGTGTCGGGCGACCCGGATGAGACGATCGACACCGTGCTCCTCGCTGTCGACGCTGTCGGCGACACGGTCGACGAGGCGATCGAGGCCGACGCGGACCTCCTTCTCGTCCATCATCCGCTTCTGCTCCGGGGCGTGACGAGCGTCGCCGAAGACCGGTACAAGGGCGCACTTCTCGCTCGCCTCATCCGGGCGAACTGCGCACTTCTCGCGGCACACACGAACGCCGACGTCGTCTCGGATGGCGTTTCCTCTGTCATCGCAAACCGGCTCGGCCTTCTCGATGTGTCGCCCATCGTGCCGGCGAAAGACGGCGTGACCGGCATCGGCCGTGTCGGAGTCCTTCCCCAGCCCATCTCACTCGGGCATCTCGCCCGGGAGCTCGCGGAGATCCTGCCACCGACCGCCGGAGGCGTGCGCGTCGCCGGCGACTACAACCAGTCCGTGCACCGCGTGGCCCTGTGCGGGGGAGCGGGCGACTCGCTGCTGTCAGCGGATGCCGTGACCGGCTCCGACGTCTACATCACTGCCGACCTGCGCCACCATCCCGCATCCGAAGCCCGCGAGCAGGCCCGCATCGGTCGAGGCCCGGCCCTGATCGACGTCTCGCACTGGGCGAGCGAATGGCTGTGGCTCGAGACCGCCGCGCGACAGCTCACTGAAGCGCTGCCCGGTCTCACCGTGACTGTGAGCGAAACCCGTACTGACCCGTGGGACTTCGCGGTCGTCCAATGATCCGCACCGTTCACCGCATCAGCACCACCGAAACACGATCGAAGGTCAGGAACCCGTGAAAGCCAGCCCCGCCGCCCAGAACGAACTGCTCAGACTCCAGACGGCCGACACGCGTCTCCAGCAGCTGCAGCACGCCGAGGCGAACCTTCCCCAGACGGCGGAGCTGGCCGCGATCGCGCCCGAAGTCGATGCCATCCGGTCGCGGTGGATCGCCCGCACGGGTGAGCTCGACGATGCGCGCACCGAGCTCAAGCGTTCCGAGTCGGATGTCGAGGTGGTCGAAGCGCGAATCGAGCGTGACTCCGGCAGGCTCCAGCACACGTCTTCCGTGAAAGACGTGCAGGCGCTCGAGACGGAGCTCGCGGCGCTGCGTAAGCGCCGCAGCGACCTTGAAGAGATCGAGTTGACGGTTATGGAACGTATCGAAGAGCTCGAGACGATCGTCAACGACATTGACGAGGAGCGTTCCGTGCTTGCTGCGAGAGTCGGCGCACTCGAAGCCGCCCGTGCCGACGAGAAGGGCAAGCTCGACGCCCAGCGCGAAGCGCTTGCGAAAGACCGGGCGGCCATCGCCGGTGCGATCCCGGCCGAACTCGTCGAGCTGTACGAGAAGCAGCGGGCGCGCTACGGCATCGGTGCAGCCCTCCTGGTCCGGGGGGTGTCGATGGGCAGCAACGTCAAGCTGACCGAGTCCGACCTCGCGGTGATCCGGCGCGCAGCCCCCGACGACGTCGTGCTGTGCCCCGACAGCAGCGCCATCCTCATCCGCAACGAAGAATCGGGCCTCTGACGCGCATCCGACCCGCTGCTGCGTGGTGCGCAAAAGGCGCACCGGTAAGATCAGAGGCGAATGGGCCGGCAAGACGGTCGCGTCGGTCCGCTTCGGCGGGCCGCCGAGGAACGTCCGGGCTCCACAGAGCAGGGCGGTGGGTAACACCCACCCGGGGCAACCCGCGAGACAGTGCCACAGAAAACAGACCGCCGCGCGCCTTCGGGCGCTGCGGTAAGGGTGAAACGGTGGTGTAAGAGACCACCAGCGGCCGGGGCGACCCGGCCGGCTCGGTAAACCTCGCCCGGAGCAAGGTCAGACAGGGAACGTTGAGGCTGCTCGCCGAGTTCCCGGGTAGACCGCTGGAGGGCTGCGGCAACGTAGTCCCGAGATAGATGGCCGTCCACGGCGCTTACGCGCCCGGACAGAACCCGGCGTACCAGCCGGCCCATTCACCCTTCCCTGCGGCGATTGATTGCCACGTATTACGCTCCCCCGCCGCGCAACTCGCATTGTGTGGCAACCAATTGGGCGGCGTCTCGAGGCCGAGTGGTTGGTTGCCACAAGGTGGATGCCGCAGGCGATTCGTTGCCAATCTATTGCGATCAACGCTTCGGGCGGCAACTACTCGGGGTCGGAAGTGGGGTCGAGGGTGACGCAGTAACCCATCCCGGTCATGGGTGCCCCGCCGCTAGGCGGCGCCGGGCCTTGCCAGGGCAGCTGCGCCGAGGATGCCCGCGTTGTTGCGGTGCACCGCCGGGACCATCGGCGTCTTCAGATCGAGAAGGGGCATGAATTCCTGGTAGTTCTTCGAGACGCCGCCGCCGACGATGAAGAGGTCTGGCGTGAACAGGAATTCGACGTGCGAGTAGTAACGCTGCAGCCTTTTCGCCCAACGCTCCCAGGTCAGCTCTTCGCGTTCCTTCGCTGCGTAGGAGGCGCGCGACTCTGCATCCGCCCCGTCGATCTCGAGGTGGCCGAGTTCCGCGTTGGGGATCAGGACCCCGTTGTAGATGAGCGCCGAACCGATCCCGGTGCCGAGTGTCGTGAGGATGATGAGGCCCGCCTTGTCTTTGGCCGCGCCGAACTGGGATTCGGCGTAGCCTGCAGCATCCGCGTCGTTCACGAAATGGATGCTGCGACCGAGCCCGGTCTCGAAGAGCTCCTCAGCGTTGAGTCCGATCCACTTCTTGGACACGTTCGCGGCGGACATCGTGAAGCCGTGTTTCACGATCGCGGGGAAGCAGACCCCCACAGGCGCCGTTGGATCTTCGGCCGCGAGCCGCGCGACGATCGCTTTCGTCGTCTCGACGATGTCGGCCGGCTTGCCTCCAGCAGGAGTGGGGAGCTTCACCCGTTCGCTGATGAGCTCGCCGCTCGACAAGTCGACGAGACCCCCTTTGATTCCCGTTCCGCCGATGTCGATTCCGATTGCGGTCGTCTGCGAGGTCATACCGAAAATCTACCCTCTAGGGCAGCGTGAGCACTTGAGCGCCCCGCTCGGTGACGACCAGCGTGTGCTCGAACTGGGCTGTGATGCTCTTGTCGCGGGTCGTGACGGTCCAGTCGTCGGACCAGATGTCCCACTCGTTGGTGCCGAGGGTGAGCATGGGCTCGATGGTGAAGACCATCCCGACCTGCATCTCGGTGGCGTAGGCGGGAGCCGAGTCGTAGTGGGGGATGATCAGGCCGGAGTGGAACGCAGCCCCGACCCCGTGCCCGGTGAAGTCGCGCACGACCCCGTACCCGAATCGCCTGGCATACGACTCGATGGCCCGTCCGATGACATTCACCTGGCGGCCGGGGGCGACCGCTTTGATTCCGCGGTTCAGCGCCTCCCTGGTCCGGTCGACGAGCTCGGTGACGGCTTCGGATGCGGTTCCGGCTATGAAGGTCTGGTTGCTGTCGCCGTGGAACCCGTTCTTGAACGCCGTGATGTCGATGTTGACGATGTCTCCCTCGTCGAGCACCGTGTCGTCGGGGATGCCGTGGCAGATGACTTCGTTCACCGAGGTGCAGATCGACTTGGGATAGCCGCGATAGCCGAGCGTCGAGGGGTATGCATCGTGCGCGATCAGGAACTCGTGGCCGATGGCGTCCAGCTCGCCGGTTGTGACCCCCGGCCTGACGGCGGCGCCGACGAGTTCGATCGCCACAGCGGCGATGCGTCCCGACTCGCGGATGAGGTCGATCTCGGCCGGAGTGTAGACGTCGCCCCTCGCGGATGGCGTCGGACCCGGGCGCCCGACGTATTCCGGTCGCGGAATGCTCCCGGGAACGGACCGCATCGGGGAGATGAGCCCCGGAACGAGGTGACCGGCGGAATCCTTGGGCATAGGATCAAGGATATGACCGCCGAGAACAACCACGGCATCACTCAGGATGCCGAGCATCGCTACTGGTACAACATGAAGACCGGCGCGGTGGAGCAGGGCTTCATTTCACCGGCACCCGACCGGGTCGGGCCGTTCGACACCCGTGTCGAAGCTGAGCACGCACTCGAGAAACTCCGCGAGAACAGCGCGAAGTGGGCTGAAGAGGACGCTCGCGACGACCGCTAAGTCGGCGAACGCCGCCCAGGTGGGCGCTCTGCTCCTCTGAGTGCGCCCTACTCGTATGAATGCTCAGGACCTGGGTAAGCGCCGCCTTCGACGTCGGCCTTGTATGCGGTCGCCGCGTTGGAGAGGATGCCCTTGAGGTCGGCATACTGCCTGACGAACTTGGGTATGCGGCCTGTGCTGAAGCCCGCCCAGTCGGTCCAGACGAGCAGCTGGCCGTCGACGTGCGGCCCGGCACCGACGCCGATGGTAGGGATGCGCAGCTCGGCCGTGACCCGTGCGGCCACCTCGGCGGGAACCATCTCCATGACGACGGCGAACGCACCGGCGTCTTCGACCGCATGCGCGTCGGCGAGCAGCTGCTCGGCACCCGCTCCGCGGCCCTGGATGATGTGACCGCCCAGCCCGTGCTCGCTCTGGGGCGTGAACCCGATGTGCGCCATCACCGGGATGCCCGCGTCGACGATGCGTCCGATCTGCTCCGCGCTGCGCACGCCGCCTTCGAGCTTGACCGCATGGGCGCCGGTCTCCTTCATGAAACGGATGGCGGTGTGCAGCGCCTCGAGCGCACCGGTCTCGTACGACCCGAACGGCATGTCGGCGATCACGAAGGCCCGTTTGACCGCGCCGGCGACAGCGCGCGTGAGCGGGATGAGGTCGTCGATCGTGACCGGGAGAGTCGTTTCGTAGCCGAGTACGTTGTTACCCGCCGAGTCGCCCACGAGCAGGAAATCGATCCCGGCTGCGTCGAAGATCTGGGCCGTCAGCTGGTCGTAGCTCGTGAGCCCGGTGATCTTGATGCCTTGCTCTTTGGCTGCCTGGAAGTGCCTGGTGCGCACCCGCTTCAGGTCGGGGAGCGATGGGCCCGGTGAAAGGTCTGACATGCGCTCAGTCTAACGATCCACCGGTGGCGCGGTTCGGCGCGATTTGGGTCGTCCAACCAGTAACCTAGGAGGGCTGACGAAAGGGGCAGGATGGACAAGCAGCGCGACTTCGTTCTTCGCACGATCGAGGAACGTGGCATCAAGTTCGTGCGGCTGTGGTTCACCGACGTCGTCGGCACCCTCAAGTCGGTGGCTATCGCGCCGGCAGAGGTCGAGGGCGCGTTCGCCGAGGGTCTCGGGTTCGACGGGTCGGCGATCGAGGGCCTCACCCGTGCGTTCGAGTCCGACCTTCTCGCGCATCCCGATCCGACGACTTTCCAGATCCTCCCGTGGCGTGGCGAGGTCGACCCGACCGCCCGCATGTTCTGCGACATCACGACGCCAGACGGGCAGCCCTCGGTATCTGATCCGCGCAACGTGCTCAAGCGCACCCTCGAGAAGGCCGCCGACCGCGGCTTCACGTTCTACACACACCCCGAGATCGAGTTCTACCTGCTGAAGTCCTCGCAGTTCGGGCCTGAAGGTCCTGACCCTGTGGACTCGGCCGGGTACTTCGACAACGTTCCCGGCGGCACCGCTCACGACTTCCGCCGGCGCTCGGTCCGGATGCTCGAAGACCTGGGCATCTCCGTCGAGTTCAGCCATCATGAGGCCGGTCCCGGCCAGAACGAGATCGACCTGCGCTACGCGGACGCCCTCACCACGGCCGACAACATCATGACCTTCCGCACGGTCATCAAAGAGGTGGCGATCGAGCAGGGCGTTTACGCGACGTTCATGCCCAAGCCGCTGTCGGGCTTCCCGGGTTCGGGCATGCACACGCACATGTCGCTTTTCGAGGGCGACACCAACGCGTTCTTCGAAGCGGGTGCCCAGTACCAGTTGTCGAAGATCGGTCGGCAGTTCATCGCCGGTCTCCTCCGGCACGCGCCTGAGATCACCGCGGTGACCAATCAGTTCGTCAACTCGTACAAGCGACTGTGGGGCGGCGACGAGGCTCCGAGTTTCGTGTGCTGGGGTCACAACAACCGGTCCGCGCTCGTGCGTGTACCGCTCTACAAGCCCAACAAGGGCCAGAGCTCTCGCGTCGAGTATCGTGCGATCGATTCTGCGGCGAACCCGTACCTGGCCTATTCGCTCATGCTCGCCGCGGGACTCAAGGGAATCGAAGAAGGCTACGAGCTCCCGCCAGAGGCTGAGAACAATGTCTGGGCTCTGAGCGACGCCGAACGCCGCGCACTGGGCTACAACCAGCTGCCCGCGAGCCTCGACCACGCCATCTCGCTGATGGAGGATTCCGAGCTCGTCGCCGAAACGCTGGGGGAGCAGGTCTTCAACTACGTGCTGCTGAACAAGCGGCAGGAGTGGCACGCCTATCGTGCGCAGGTCACCCCGTACGAGCTGCAGACGAACCTCGAAATCCTCTAGGCCCGCCGCACCCGGCAGTCCCGTCCGATGACGCGCGAGCAGCTCACCCTGACGTCCCTGGCGCGAGCCGGGTTCGTCGATCTCGGCAAGGCGGGGGAACGGCTCGAAGAACTGTCCGAGCTGACAGGCCTCGCAAGTGATTCCCTGCTTGCCAGTCTCACGGTGTCTGCCGAGCCCGACGCTGCACTGATCGAGGCGCTCACGCTTCTGCGGAGGGTACCCGACCAGGCACGACCGTTCTTCGAACGAGCGGCCGATGCCCAGCGCATCCTCCGGGTCATCGGAGCGTCAACCGGGTTCGCCGAGTTCTTCCTCCGGCAGCCGGCCGAGCTGGCGTCGCTGTCCCGCCAGGTGGAGGCGCTCCCGACTGCTGACGTGCTCCGCGCCGACCTTCTGGATGCCGTCGGCGCCGTCGACGGGTTCGCCGCAGAGGTCGACGAGGCCGCGTGGACGCAGCTGCGTGTGCGCTATCGCCGCCGCCTGGCGCAGATCGCAAGTTTCGACCTCGAACAGGCGGATCCGGTCGACGGTCTGGATGCGGTCGCAGCGACCCTCTCCGACCTCGCCGCCGCCGCGCTCGAGGCATCGCTCGCCGTGGCCCGACGCATGGCGAGCGGATCGGGCCCCGGCCGGTTTCCCGAAGCCGAGGTGCGTGCGACGCGCTTCGCCGTGATCGGCATGGGCAAGGCCGGCGCACACGAACTGAACTACGTGAGCGACGTCGACGTGATCTTCGTGGCCGACGGCGACGAAGACGAGGGCGTGTCCTCGGGTCGCGCCGTCGACATCGCGACCCGCCTCGCCATCCTGATGATGCGCGGCATCGACGCGCCCGCACTCGAGCCGAGCTTATGGGAGGTCGACCCGAACCTGCGGCCGGAGGGAAAAGACGGGGCGCTTGTACGCACCCTCGAGTCGCATCTCGCCTACTACGATCGCTGGGCGAAGGGGTGGGAATTCCAGGCTTTGCTGAAGGCGCGTCCACTCGCCGGCGACACCGGCCTCGGTGCCCGCTACATCGAGGCTCTCGCGCCCAAGGTCTGGGCGAGCGCGTCGCGTGAGAACTTCGTCGAGTCTGTGCAGCGGATGCGCGAGCGCGTCACCGACAACATCCCCGATGATGAGGTCGAGTACCAGCTCAAACTCGGCCCGGGTGGCCTGCGCGACATCGAGTTCACCGTGCAGCTGCTCCAGCTCGTGCACGGGCAGCTCGACGACCGTGTGAGGCAGGCCGGAACGCTTCCGGCGCTGGCCGCACTCGCAGCACAGGGTTACATCGGTCGCGTCGAATCCGCCGACTTCTCCCGCGACTACCGCACCCTTCGCCTGATGGAGCACCGACTTCAGCTCCGCCACCTGCGCAGAACCCATCTCATGCCGCGCGACGAAGGAGACGTTCGGGTTCTCGCGCGTGCAACGGGCCTGGCATCCGGGGCTGCGGAGCTGGAAGATCGCTGGCTGGCAATCAAGCACCGTGTGCGCGGCCTCCATGAACGACTGTTCTATCGTCCGCTCCTGAGCGCCGTCGCCGCCCTGCCGAGCGAAGGCCTCAACCTGACGAGCGCGCAAGCCGAGGCACGACTGGCGGCCATCGGTTTCCGCGACCCACGGGGGGCGCTGGTGCATATCGGGGCGTTGACCGGCGGAGTCTCCCGGCGAGCGGCCATCCAGCGCACGCTCATTCCGGTCATGCTCCAGTGGTTCGCCGCAGGTGCCGATCCCGACTACGGGCTCCTGACCTTCCGCCGGCTCAGCGAGGACCTCGGTTCGACGCATTGGTTCCTTCGGATGCTGCGCGACGCATCCGGCGCGGCCGAGCGCCTTACCCGGGTGCTCTCCGGTTCACGCTTCGCGGGCGAGCTGCTCGGCGGGATCCCCGAATCTGTTGCGTGGCTGGAGTCCGAAGAAGAACTTCGTCCGCGTTCGGCCACCCTCCTCGGCGAGGAGACGCGAGCGATCCTCGCGCGCCACGCATCCGCCGAGCCCGCGGCCGCGGCCTTGAGAGCGGCGCGCAGGAGAGAGGTGCTGCGTCTCGCGTTCTCCGCCATCCTGGGCTTCTGCACGGTCGACGAGCTCGCTCAAGGTCTCACCGACGTCACCGAGAACGTCATCGTCGGTGTGCTCGAAGCGATCCGGCAGGAGCGGCCCGACGGCCGGAGCACCGAGTTCGCCGTGATCGGCATGGGGCGGTTCGGCGGACGCGAACTCGGCTTCGGTTCAGATGCAGACGTCATGTACGTGTTCCGGGCGCGTGAGAATGACATCGACGCGGCTCATACCACGGCGAAAGCCATCGTGAGTGAGCTCGGCCGGCTCACCGAAGACAATCGGCTTCCTCTCGACCTCGACATCGGCCTCCGCCCGGAAGGCAAGAACGGGCCTCCTGTCCGCTCGCTCGATTCTTACCGTGCGTACTATCAGCGTTGGTCCCTTACCTGGGAGGCGCAGGCCTTGCTGCGTGCTCGCGGTGTCGCCGGCGACGCGACCCTTCTCGACGATTTCACGGCGCTGGCCGACGAGGTTCGCTATCCCGCCCAGATCAGCGAGCAGGCCGTGCGGGAAGTGCGTCGCATCAAGGCGCGGGTCGAGAATGAGCGGCTTCCCCAGGGCGCGGACCCAACGCGGCACCTCAAGCTCGGGCGCGGCTCACTCAGCGATGTGGAATGGTTCGTCCAGCTCATCCAGCTCGAACATGCCGCAGCGCACCCGGCGCTGCGCACGACGTCGACCCTCGAAGCGCTGGCCGTCGCGGCGCACTCCGGGCTCGTCTCCGAACCGGATGCGGCCCGACTGCGTGAGGCGTGGATCTTCGCCTCGCGTGCGCGGTCGGCGATGACGCTCTGGTCGAACAAGACGGCGGACGTGCTGCCGGTCGACAGGGTGCAGCTCGAGGGAGTCGCGCGCCTGCTCGAATATCCGCCGGGCTCGGCAAGCGCTCTCGAACAGGATTACCTCGCGGTGACGCGACGCTCGAGGGCTGTCTTCGAGCGG
Source organism: Leifsonia sp. McL0618 (assembly GCF_049994905.1). GTDB lineage: Bacteria > Actinomycetota > Actinomycetes > Actinomycetales > Microbacteriaceae > Diaminobutyricibacter. The sequence goes on from NZ_CP188258.1 coordinate 2,191,183, forward strand.
ACGTTCTACGGTCAGGTCGAGCGTCCGGCACCATCGACAGCATGAGGTCGTGGCCGGGGTCTCCGCGCGCGTCTGTCGCGGGGGCGGTCACCCCGGATAGAGTTCGGGCATGACTTACGTGATCTCGTTCGAGGGCAGACCCGACCACGACTCCCGGGTGGTCGACACCCTGCCACCGCTTGTGATCTTCCCCGACGGGATGATCTATGACCGGCCCACCGATCTCCCCGTCGAAGAGGACGCGAACGAGACCTACCCGGTCGCCTTCAGCCTGAGACCGCTCGATCGCGACGCGGCGACGCCGCCCGTGCTGCCACTCGATAACGGGTCGATGACCGCCTGGAAGACGGCCGACCTCACCTACACGCTCACGCAGGTCGACGCCGACACGATGACGGTTACCGCCGATGGCAACCCGGATTACGAGGTCCTGATCACGCGAACGGGAGAGTTCTACGACATCCAGTCGAACTCGCAGCAGGGGACTTTCACGGGAAGCGCCCAGAACTGGCAGGAGATTCTGGTGAACTTCCTCGGTCTGCCCCGCAAGGACTGAAAAGCAGAGCCCCGGTCAGGAACATCTCCTGACCGGGGCTCTTCGCTGTGTGGGTGATTACACCCCGTAGTAGAGCTCATACTCGAACGGGTGCGGACGCTGCGCGAGGGGCTTGATCTCCTTCTCGCGCTTGTAGTCGATCCACGTCTCGATGAGCTCCGGGGTGAACACGTTGCCGGCGAGCAGGAAGTCGTGGTCGGCTTCCAGCGCGTCAAGCACCTCGGCGAGGGTGCCGGGCACCTGCGGGATGCTCTTGGCCTCCTCGGGAGGAAGCTCGTAGAGGTCCTTGTCGACCGGCTCGTGCGGCTCGATGCGGTTCTTGATGCCGTCGAGGCCCGCCATCAGCTGAGCGGCGAACGCGAGGTACGGGTTGCCCGACGCATCCGGAGCGCGGAACTCGATGCGCTTCGCCTTCGGGTTGGTACCCGTGATCGGGATACGGATCGACGCGGAACGGTTACCGGCCGAGTAGACCAGGTTGACCGGGGCCTCGAAGCCGGGGACCAGCCGGTGGTAGGAGTTGACCGTCGGGTTGGTGAAGGCGAGCACCGCGGGCGCGTGGGCGAGGAGGCCACCGATGTACCAGCGTGCGATGTCGGACAGGCCACCGTAGCCCGCTTCGTCGTAGAACAGCGGCTTGCCGTCGTTCCAGAGCGACTGGTGCGTGTGCATGCCCGAACCGTTGTCGCCGAACAGCGGCTTCGGCATGAACGTCGCCGTCTTGCCCCACTGGTTCGCCGTGTTCTTCACGATGTACTTGAACTTCAGGATGTCGTCGGCCGCGTGCACCATGGTGTCGAAGCGGTAGTTGATCTCCGCCTGGCCGCCGGAGCCCACCTCGTGGTGTGCGCGCTCGAGGATGAGGCCGGCATCGATCAGCTTGAGCGAGATGTCGTCGCGCAGGTCCGCCTGCTTGTCGACGGGGCTGACCGGGAAGTATCCACCCTTGTACGGAGTCTTGTTGGCGAGGTTGCCGCCCTCTTCTTCGCGGCCGGAGTTCCAGGCGCCTTCCTCAGAGTCCACCGAGTAGAAGCTGGAGTTCTGCTTCACCTCGTAGCGCACGTCGTCGAAGATGTAGAACTCCGCCTCGGGGGCGAAGAAGGCGGTGTCCGCGATCCCTGTGGAGGCCAGGTACTTCTCAGCCTTCTTGGCGACCTGACGAGGGTCCTTCGCGTAGATCTCGCCGTTCCGCGGGTTGTAGATGTCGAACACCATGATCAGGGTGCGCTCGACGCGGAACGGGTCGACGTAGGCGGTGGAGACGTCGGGGATGAGCTGCATGTCGGACTCGTGGATCGACGCGAAGCCGCGGATGGACGAGCCGTCGAACAGCTGGCCGACGGAGAAGAACTCTTCATCAACGGTCGACGCGGGGATGTTGAAGTGCTGCTGGACACCGGGAAGATCGGTGAAGCGAATATCAAGGAACTTGACGTCAGTGTCCTTGATGAACTTGAGCACCTCGGAAGAATCACGGAACATACGGGGGACTCCCAAATGGCTTGGAACGGGACGAGCCGCACCTGCGGCCCGCTCTCTGAGGGTATGGGGAGGGGGTTTCCCTTCGGTGTCGCTAATGTTTCCAACATGTTACGCGTACCCCGGGCAGGTAAACTCAGGGAGTGCCAAGCCAGAATCCCCAGTCCGCCCGCCCCGGAGACATGGCCCCCAGCGGTTACCCGGGGGAGCGACTCGGATTCCCCGACGAGGGTCGCGGATCGATCGCCCGACCGGGCAGGCGCATCATCGCCCTGGCGATCGACTGGGGCCTGGCCATACTGGTCGGCCTGCCGTTCTTCCACAACGACGCATGGGCGAACCTCGGCATCTTCGTGGTCATGCAGATCGTGTTCATCCCGACGATCGGCGGCAGCATCGGGCACCGCTTGCTCGGGCTGCGCCTGGTGGCGCTGAAGGGCGGGTGGATCGGTCTGTGGCGGCCTGTCGTGCGCACACTTCTGCTCGCGCTCGTCGTGCCTGCACTGGTGTGGGATTCAGACCAGCGCGGATTCCACGACAAGATCGCGGGAACGGTCCTGCTTCGTCTCTGATGCAGAACGGATAATGTCAGCGGGAGCGCTGCGGGCGAACCTTGAGGGGGTCGACGCCCTTCGGGATCGGCATCTGGTTTCCGAGCGAGTCGAGGCGGTTGCTGATGGCGATGACCTCGGCCTTCGTCAGGGTCTGCTTGATGCGCGTGAGTGCACGCGGAACCTTGTGCAGGGGCACGGAGTCGGCATCGGGCCCGACACTGATGGTCGTCAGTGGCACGTTCGGGAGCACGCGTGTCACGCGGCGCCGTTCCTCGTCGATCATCTTGTTGGTCCGGGACTTGGGCCCTTCGCTGATCAGCACGACCCCGCCACGGCCGACGGCACGATAGACCGCATCGTGCGTCTTGCCGTTGACAGCCACAGGCATCTCAGACCCACGCCAGCTCTTGCGCAGCGAGCTGCGCAAGACGGCGCCCACCGCACCGGGCTGGCCTTCGATCTGCGAATAGGCGGCACGTTCGGCTCGTCGACCCAGGATGATGAGCGCGAGAAGCACGCCGGCCAGCACGCCGGCGACGATCCAGAGCACCATCGTGAAGACGTTGCCGTCGGACAGGAAGACGGCGAGCAGGATGCCGGCGATGATCGGAAGCGCGATTCCGCCGACGATGTAGAGCAGGGCCCGGTTGTCGTAGCGGCGGGTCATCTGGAACACCTGCCACATCTGCTTGAGACGGCCTGGTTCCTTCGTCGCGGACGTGTCCTTGCTGCGTGCCATGGTCTCTAGGATACCGACTCGTTCGGGCGTGTCATGACCGTGTTCGCGCTCAGGACACGGCCTGGGCGAAGCCGAGAGACGCATCCGCCAGATGACGGAGCCCTTCAGGCACTTCGCGTCCCTTTGCAAGCATTGATTGCGCCCACAGACGGCCGGCCCTGTACGACGAACGGACGAGCGGACCTGCGAGTACGCCGAGAAAACCGATCTCTTCGGCTTCGTGCTTCAGTTCGATGAATTCCTCGGGCCGTACCCAGCGAGCGACCGGCAGGTGACGGGGGCTGGGGCGCAGATACTGGGTGATGGTGACGATGTCTGTGCCTGCATCGTGGAGGTCCTGCAGGGCCTGGCTGACCTCTGCGCGCTCTTCGCCCATCCCGAGGATCAGGTTCGACTTCGTGATGAGGCCGGCCCGGCGTCCCTGCGTGATGACGTCGAGCGACCGGTCGTAGCGGAATGCCGGCCGGATGCGCTTGAAGATACGCGGCACCGTCTCCACGTTGTGGGCGAAGACCTCAGGATGCGCGCTGAACACCTCGCCGAGGTATTCGGGATTGCCCGAGAAGTCGGGAACGAGGATCTCGACGCCTGTGCCCGGGCTCTGGCGGTGGATCTCCCGGATGGTCTCGGCATACAGCCACGACCCTTCGTCGGGCAGATCGTCGCGCGCCACGCCTGTGACGGTGGCGTAGCGCAGGTTCATCTGGGCGACGGACTCCGCGACCCGGCGAGGCTCATCCGTGTCGTAGTCAGCGGGCTTGCCCGTGTCGATCTGGCAGAAGTCGCATCGTCGCGTGCACTGCGAGCCGCCGATGAGGAATGTGGCCTCCCGGTCTTCCCAGCACTCGTAGATGTTCGGGCAGCCGGCTTCCTGGCACACCGTGTGGAGTCCCTCGCTCTTGACGAGTGACTGGAGCTGACGGAACTCGGGTCCCATCTTCGCCTTCGTCTTGATCCACTCGGGCTTTCGCTCGATGGGTGTCTCGGCGTTTCGGATCTCGAGCCGGAGCATCCGGCGTCCTTCGGGGGCTGCGGTCATGCGACTGTCTCCAGTTCGGTTGCTCCGAAGGCGCGCACGAAGGCGTCCTTGACAAGGGGTACGACGTCGGTCGGCGTGACCGTGCGTCCGAGGACCTGGCTGATGGATGTGATGCCCGCGTCGCGGATTCCGCACGCGACGATGTGATCGTAGGCTTCGAATCCGTTCGAGCAGTTCAGTGCGAACCCGTGCATCGTCACGCCTTCGGCGACGCGGATGCCGATCGCGGCGATTTTGCGGTCCGGTCCGTCGCCGACGATCCAGACCCCGGATCGCCCCTCGACCCGCACGCCGGGGACGGCCAGCGCCGCCAGGACGTCGATCAACATCCCCTCGAGCTGCCGCACGTAGCCGACCACATCGATCGGTTCGGTGAGGTGCAGGATCGGATAGCCGACGAGCTGCCCCGGGCCGTGCCAGGTGATCTTGCCCCCGCGGTCGACGTCGATGACGGGCGTGCCGTCGGTCGGCCTCTCGGAGTCCTCGGTGCGTTTGCCCGCGGTGTACACGGACGGGTGCTCGAGGAGGATGACGGTATCGTGCGCCCGGCCTGCAACGACAGCCGCGTGAAAGTCACGCTGCTGCTGAAGGGCCTCGGTATACGGCACGGAGTTGGCGCTTAGCCCCGCGACGACGAAGTCGACCACCGGAACAGTCTAAGCGCATCCCGCGGCATCTTTTGACTAAATGGACTGAGTCCAGAAATTACTTCTCGGCTCCTCCCCATCGGCGCGATTGCGCGACTTATCCACGGATCCGGAAGCCCGACTTCGCCGGTCCGCGCCTCTGGGCTCGACTTGATGTCATGAGATCCCGCCAGAAACGAGCAGTGCGCGAGAGCCAGGAGCGCCTGGAAGTCCGCCTCGATGCGCTCGCAGCCGGGGCCGGGTTCCGAGTGCTCAGGGAGCTCGGCGAGGGTGGAACCGCCGTCGTCGGCCTCGTCGTGCCGATCGACGCCGACCCTTTCGGCCCGCTCGAACCGTTGCGCTCTGTATTGAAGGTTCCACGATTCGACGGGAGGGGTGTCGGCGGTGTTCGGGAAGACCGTATCCTCGCGTCCGTCCGGTCACCGCACGTCGTCGCTCTGCTCGGCACTCCGGGCACGGACGCCACGGGTCTCCGTCTCGAGTACCTTCCCGGCGGCACGCTGGCTGACCTTCTCGCTCGCCGGGAATTCCTCAGGGTGGGCGAAGCGGTCACTATCCTGGTGTCGATGGTGCGCGCCCTGGCTGCGATCCATGCTGCAGGCCACTGGCACGGGTCGCTGTCGGCCTCGAAGGTCGTCTTTGCGGCCGATGGCAGACCGGTGGTCGTCGGTCTGTCACACGCCGTTCCTGTGGCGGCAGAGCCCGTCTCAGGCCCCAGTGAGTCAGCCGCAGCTCCGGACGACGACGGCTTCAGGGAGGTCGTCGCCCTTCTGGCTGAGGCCGTCGGCGACGAGAAAATCATCCCGGACGCAGGTGAGTTGATGGCGCTGTCGCACTCCGGGCTCTCACGGTCGATCGACGCGTTCGGATGGCAGCAACTCGAAGAGCGGGCCTTCGGCATCGCGCGTCCGGAGCCCGTGCTGCTGACGCCGCCTTCGATCGCACTGGCCCCGGGGGCGGGACGATCGCCAGTCGTCACGCGCCACGAGACGCGGAGCGCCACGGTCGGCCTCCAGGAATCATCTCGTCGATGGCTGGATCGAATTCGCGCCATCGGTATCGTGCGGCGCGCCCAGAAGAAGCGAAAGCTTGTTGTCTACTCGGCAGGATCCCTCCTGGTCGCCTGCGCGGTGGCGGTTGCTGTGGCCGCCGGGCCGGCTGTCGGGCACGATTCCCCTGCGTCCTCAGCGTCCCTCGGGGGAGCGAGCGCACCGCCGACGGATCAGCCGGATTCTGAGCCGCATGTTTCAGCCACGCCGACTGCCCCGACGGCATCGTCTGACAGCCCCGAGGCAGCGGCGCCGCGTACAGCGGAACAAGACGACCCGGTCGACGCAGCTGTCCGGCTGCTCGCGGCACGCCTTGACTGTTTCTCCACTCAGCGTGATGCGGGCTGCCTCGAGCCGGTGCTCCAACCCGGCTCGGCGATCGACTCCAGTGACCGGGCGTCTCTCCGCAAAGGTGGGACGGACGCTTCGGTGAAAGGGCTCGACTTCCGTGGCTACGAGGTCTCGATGCTGGAACGGATGGGCGACGCCGCGCTCCTTGCGTTGACACCTCCCCCTCCTTCGCCTGCGCAGGAGGGGGAGGCTGCGCATACAAAACCGGCCTCGCTCCTGATTGTCAGGGGCGAGGCCGGTTGGAGACTGCGGGAGCTCTTCGAGAACTAGTTCGGCTCAGATGCCGAGGTTCGCTTCGAACGCACCACCCTCGAGACGGTTCTTGACGGCCACGAGGAAGCGTGCGGCGTCCGCGCCGTCGACGATGCGGTGATCGTACGACAGTGCAAGGTAGACGGTCGAGCGGATCGCGATCGAGTCGGTACCATCGGCGTTCACGACGACTGGCTTTTTCGAGACGATTCCCGTGCCGAGAATCGCGACCTGCGGCAGGAAGACCACCGGGGTGTCGAAGAGAGCGCCGCGCGAACCCGTGTTCGTCAGGGTGAAGGTACCGCCCGCGAGCTCATCGGGCTTGAGTCTGTTCTCGCGTGTGCGCTCCGCCAGGTCGGCGATCTCACGGGCAAGGCCTGCGATATCGAGGTCACCGGCGTTGCGAACGACGGGCGTGAGCAAGCCACGCTCCGTGTCGACGGCGATCGAGATGTTCTCGTGATCGGGGTAGACGATCGAATCGCCATCGATCGTCGCATTGATCACCGGGTAGGTCTTCAACGCCTCGGCTGCCGCAAGAGCGAAGAACGGAAGGAAGGAGAGCTTCGTGCCCGTCTTCGCCTGGAAGTCCGCCTTCACGCGGTCACGGAGTGCGGCCACTTTGGTCACATCGACCTCGACCACCGTGGTGAGCTGAGCAGACGACTGCATGGACAGAACGGCGCGCTCAGCGACAACCTTGCGGAGGCGCGACATCGGCTGCGTGGTGCCACGAAGTGGTGACACCTCGGGTGCTGCTGCCGCTGCGACCGGAGCCGCGGCAGCAGCAGGGGCCGCCGGGGCGCTCGCGTCGAGGATGTCCTGCTTGCGAATACGACCGCCGACGCCACTGCCGGTCACGCTGGAGAGGTCGACACCCTGCTCGTTGGCGAGCTTGCGGACGATCGGGGTGACATAGCCGGACCCGGCGTGTGCGCCGGTCGGCGCTGCAGCGGGAGCCGCCACGGGAGCGGGTGCGGCAACGGGCTCTGCAGCTGCAGGGGCCTCCGCGGCGGGCGCCGGAGCAGCAACAGGCTCAGCGGGAGCAGCAGGCGCTGCGGCGACAGGTTCCGGTGCGGCGACAGGCTCTGCCGGTGCAGCAACGGGCTCCGGTGCGGCGACAGGCTCTGCCTGTGCGGCAACGGGCTCTGCCGGCGCAGCCGGAGCTTCGGCGACCGGCGCGGGCTCTGCAGGAGCGGCAGGTTCAGCGGGAGCCGGGGCCTCAGGCGCAGCCACGGGCTCGGCCGGGGCCGGTGCCTCAGGCGCAGCCACGGGCTCGGCCGGGGCCGGTGCCTCAGGCGCAGCCACGGGCTCGGCCGGGGCCGGGGCCTCAGGCGCTGCCTCGGCGGCAGGCGCCGCCGGAGCCTCGCCCGAACCGGATCCGTCGCCGATCGTTACGAGCGGAGTGCCGACCTCGACGGTCTCGTCCTCCTGCACGAGGATCGACTCGATCACACCTGCCACGGGGGAGGGGATCTCGGTGTCGACCTTGTCGGTCGATACCTCGAGCAGGGGCTCGTCGACCTCGACACGGTCCCCTACGTTCTTCAACCAGCGGGTGACCGTGCCTTCCGTGACACTCTCTCCGAGTGCCGGGAGGCTGACGGATTCGCTCATGACGTTGTCTCCTTCAAACCAATTCGTTCAGTAGCTTATTGCAGGTCCTGCGCCGGGGCGCCGGATTACAGGGTGTGGAGCGGCTTGCCCGCCAGATAAAGGAATGCCTCGCCGAGAGACTCGTTCTGCGTCGGGTGCGCGTGAACCAGCGGTGCGATGTCCTCGGGGTAGGCCTCCCAGTTGACGACGAGCTGTGCTTCGCCGATGAGCTCACCGACGCGAGCGCCGATCATGTGGACGCCGACCACAGGGCCGTCGTTCACGCGAACGACCTTCACCGAGCCGGAGGTGCCGATGATCTCGCTCTTGCCGTTGCCGGCGAGGCTGTAGTCGTAGCTCGACACGTTGTCTGCGCCGTACTGTTCGACGGCGCGCGCTTCGCTCAGGCCGACCGATGCGACCTCGGGGTCGCAGTAGGTGACCTTCGGGATGTTCACATCGGGGATGACGACGGGGTTCAGGCCCGCGATCTCCTCGGCGACGAAGATTCCCTGCTGGAAGCCGCGGTGCGCGAGCTGCAGACCGGGGACGATGTCACCGACCGCGTAGAGGCCGGGGATGTTGGTGGCAAGGCGCTCATTCGTGATCACGAAACCGCGATCCATCGTGACGCCGACCTCTTCGTAGCCGAGTCCCGCCGTCGACGGGCCACGGCCGACGGCGACGAGCAGGAGCTCGGCGTCGACGGTGTCACCGTTCTCGAGTGTGACGACGACGCCGTCGTCGTTCTGGGTCACGCCCTGGAAACGCACACCGAGCCGGAAGTCGATGCCGCGGCGGCGGAATGCCCGCTCGAGCGACTTGCTGATTGCCTCGTCCTCGTTCGGGACCAGATGCGGAAGAGCCTCGACGATGGTCACATCGGCGCCGAAGGACTTCCAGACGCTGGCGAATTCCACGCCGATGACACCGCCGCCGAGCACGGCGACCTTCTTCGGTACGAAGTCGAGCTCGAGTGCCTGCTCGCTGGTGATGACGCGGCCGCCGATCTCGAGGCCGGGAAGCGACCGGGAGTAGGAGCCGGTGGCGAGGATGACGTTCTTGCCGACGATGGTGTCCTCACCGACCTGGACGGTCGTCGGGGAGGTCAGGCGACCCGTTCCCTCGATGACCGTGATGCCTCGCGCCTTGACAAGGCCCTGGAGGCCCTTGTACTTCTTGGCGACGATGCCCTCGCGGTACGTCGTGACGCCGGCGATGTCGATGCCCTCGAACGTGGTGTTGATGCCGTACTTCGACGACTCACGCGAGTAGTCCGCGACCTCGGCCGCGTGGAGCAGGGCTTTGGTGGGGATGCAGCCCCGGTGAAGACAGGTGCCTCCGACCTTGTCCTTCTCGATCATGCCAACGGTGAAACCGAGCTCGCTCGCGCGCAATGCTGCCGCGTAGCCTCCGCTCCCACCGCCGAGCACCACAATGTCAAAGTTCTGCTCAGACACCCAGCTACTCCCTCGCGCATCAGGATTCGTGACACGACCGTGCCCTTGAGGGGTAACTCGAGGGCAGGCGTTGAAAGGCAAGATTTTCTTGCCTCTACGACCTTACTACTGTCGCGAAAAGTCCTCGGCCAGACGGAGCAGCGCCCGTACGCTGACGGCGGACGGCCCCTTGCCGGTGAACCCGAACGGCGTAGCAGGTCCCTTGGCGGGGCCGGCGATGTCGAGGTGCGCCCAGGGGATGCGGGCAGCGTCATCGCCTTCTCCGTTCGTACCGACGAATTCCTGAAGGAACACGCCTGCCAGCAACATCCCACCGGCCGTGTTGCCCGGATTGGCGTTCGCGATGTCGGCGACGTCCGAGTTGATCGTCGCGCGGAGCTCGCCGGGAAGGGGCATCGGCCAGAGCAGTTCACCGGTGGCCCCGGCCGCCCCGACGACCTGCCTGACGAGGTCGTCGTCGCCCATGACAGCGGCATATCGCGTACCCAGCGCGACAAGCGCGGCCCCGGTCAGGGTCGCGACATCCACGATCGCATCCGGATGTTCTTCACTTGCAGCGACAAGGCCGTCCGCCATGACGAGTCGCCCTTCCGCATCCGTGTTGAGAACCTCAACGGTACGGCCGCCGCGGATGCGCAGAACGTCGTTCGGGCGGATCGCGGTTCCCGACGGCATGTTCTCGGCGATGCACAGCCAGGCCGTCACACGCACCGGAAGTGCGAGGCGCGCTGCCGCAAGAGTGACCGCGAGCACGGTCGCCGCGCCCGTCATGTCGTATTTCATTCCGACCATCCCGGTCGGGGGCTTCAGCGACAGACCGCCGGTGTCGAAGGTGATCCCCTTCCCTACCAGGGCGAGGTGCCTGGCTGCACCCGCCGGCGAGTAGGCCACTTTGACCAGGCGCGGGCCGCGGGACGATCCCTGGCCGACGCCGAGGATTCCACCGAACCCGTCTGCCTCGAGAGCAGCCTCATCCCACACGGTCACCTCCACGGGAAGGTCTGCGCCCCGGTCCAGCGCTACCTGGGCGAGCGAGGCCGGGTACAGGTCCAGCGGGGGAGTGTTCACGAGGTCCTTCACCAGGGTCGCCGCCTCGGCGACTGCTGCGGCATGCTCGACCAGGGCATCCGCATCCGCCACCTCACCGACGACCGTGACGGCCGAAACAGGCTCCTTCACCCCTGCGGCCGACGACACGCGATACGTGGTGAACGCGTATGCGCCGAGTGCCGCGCCCTCGAGGAGGGCCCCGGCTTCCTCGTCGCCGTCGAACGCGATGGCGACGGCGACGCGACCGAAACCGGCGAGCTGGCGGATGGCCGACCCCGCCGCATACCGGAAGGCGTCCGTGTCGCGCTCGGCCGGCATCCCGATCACTGCGACCGGCGCTTCGCCTCCGCCGCGCGGAAGCCGCACGAGTTCGTCGCGTCCCCCGCCGAAGCCGATGGCGTCGAGCTGCGCGGCGACGGAGTCGAAGCCAGGCGAAGCGACCAGAGTGACGGCACCGTTGACAACGCTGGCGCCGATCACCACCACGTCGGTGTCGCTGCTTGACGGAACAGATGAGGAGAAGGCGAGGGAAGGCACAGTCATGACTCGAATGTAGTCGTTGGCAGGTGTTCGCTCTGGGCGTGCCCACACACGCGCGGTTCCCGGCAACGGTCCAGCGCCCGCCGTTTAGAGTTGAAACATGCAGGATCCCGGCGAACTCTACGAACTCAATCCAGACCTCCGTGAGGTCCCGGAGGGGTTGAACCTGGTCGCGGGCCTGACCGGTTTCGCTGATGCGGGTGCGGGTGTCACCCAGCTCGGCACCTACCTCCTCGGAACACTCGACCACGAGGTCGTCGCTACGTTCGACGCCGATATCCTGCTCGACTACCGCGCGCGGCGCCCCACCATCTATTTCGACCAGGACCACCTGACCGACTACGAGCCCGCCACGCTCAAGCTCTACCTCGCTTACGACGAGCTGCGCCAGCCTTTCCTTCTGCTCACCGGGTTCGAGCCCGACTTCCAGTGGGAGCGGTTCAGCAGGGCGGTACTCGGTCTGATCGACCGGCTGAAGGTCAAGGGCGTCACGTGGGTGCACTCCATCCCCATGCCGGTCCCGCACACCCGGCCGATCGGGGTGACTGTCAGTGGCAACCGCGGCGACCTGATCGATGCGATGTCGATCTGGAAGCCGCACACCCAGGTGCCGGCGAACGCGCTGCACCTCGTCGAGTACCGACTCCAGCAGCTCGCCTACCCGATCGCAGGTTTCATCCTTCTGATCCCGCACTACCTCGCCGACACCGAGTATCCCGCTGCGGCCATCACCGCACTCGAGAGCATCAGCGCTGCGACGGGCCTGATCTTCCCGACGGATCGTCTGCGCCAGGAAGACAGGGACTTCGTGGCGAACATCGACGAGCAGGTGGCGTCGAACCCGGAGCTCGGCCGCCTGGTCGGTGCACTCGAAGAGCGGCACGACAGCTACATGCAGGACACGCAACTGCGGTCCCCGCTGACCGATGAAGACGGGGAACTCCCGTCCGCTGACGAGATCGCGCAGGAGCTCGAGAACTTCCTCGCATTCCGTCGCCACGGCGACGACGAGAACGGCCAGTCGCGTTAGCGGCATGGTCGACGAGTCGTTTCTCGAGACCACGCGCGCGGCCTACGACACGGTCGCGGCCGATTACGCGGAACTGCTGAGGGATGAGCTCGCGGTCAAGCCGTGGGATCGCGCCGTCCTCGCGACGTTCGCAGAGCTCGTGCGCGCCGACGGCGCCGGCGCCGTCGCAGACCTCGGATGCGGTCCCGGGCGCATCACCGGGCACCTGCACGATCTCGGCGTTGACGCATTCGGCATCGACCTGTCGCCCGGCATGATCGCCGTCGCCCGGGCCTCCTATCCCGGGCTGAGGTTCGAGGAAGGCACCATCACCGACCTTGCGATCGAGAGCGCATCGCTCGCAGGTGTCGTCGCCTGGTACTCGATCATCCACACCCCGCCGGAATTGCTCCCGGTCGTCTTCGCGGAGTTCGCGCGGGTTCTCGCGCCGGGCGGCCGTCTCCTCCTCGCATTCCAGGTCGGCGATGAGCGACGTCACCTCGACCAGGGTTACGGGCATTCGATATCCCTCGACGCCTGGCGGCTTTCACCGAGCCTGGTAGCAGGGCTGCTCGCGGATGTTGGACTGTCGGTGGATGCTCGCCTCGAAAGACAACCCGACGCGCGAGAGAAGGTCCCGCAGGCTTTCATCGTCGCCCGAAGTCCGGCCCTGGCTGACGCGCCTCCCGGTCGTACTAGCCTCTAAGGGTGAACTCGCGACGATCCTGGCTGATCTTCGCGGTAGGGGTGTTCGGCTACCTCGTGGCTGTGATGCAGCGCACGACGATCGGGGTCGCCGGTGTCGCTGCGACCGAGCGGTTCCACAGCACGGCATCCGTGCTCTCGACGCTGGCGGTGGTCCAGCTCATGGTCTACGCGGCCATGCAGATCCCCGTGGGCGTGCTCATCGACCGCGTGGGGTCGCGTTGGCTGATGACCGTCGGCACGGCGCTGATGATCGCCGGTCAGGTCACGGTCGCACTCGCACCGACGATCGGGATCGCCGTCGTCGGCCGCATCCTCGTCGGGGCCGGCGACGCCACCATCTTCACGTCGCTCATCCGCCTCACAAGCTCGTGGTTCACCGGTCGGCTCGTGCCCCAGCTCTCGCAGTGGATCGGCAATATCGGCCAGCTCGGGCAGGTGCTCTCCGCTATCCCGTTCGCGCTCATCCTGCACCAGTCGGGGTGGACGACCGCGTTCCTGAGCGCGGCCTCCCTGTCGGTCGTCGCGCTCGTCGGCATCGTCGCGTTCATCACCGACCGCCCTGTCGGGTCCCGCGAGGGGCCACGGCCGGCCAGCTGGGCGGAGTCGCTGCGGCTGCTGCGCGTGAGCCTCCAGCGACCGGGCACGCAGCTCGGTTTCTGGTCGCACTTCGTGACCCAGTCCTCTGGAACGGTCTTCAGCCTTATGTGGGGTTTCCCGTTCATGGTCTATGGACTCGGCATCGATCCGAGCGTCGCCGCGGGGCTGCTGATCGTGATGGTCGTTGCAGGCCTCATCTCCGGCCCCATCCTCGGACTCCTCACGGCACGATTTCCGCTCAGGCGCAGCAACCTCGTGCTCGCGATCGTCACGATGATGGGGCTCGCCTGGGCGACCGTGCTGCTCTGGCCGGGTACGCCGCCGTTCTGGCTCCTCATCACCCTGCTGATCGCGATCGGAATCGGCGGGCCCGGCTCCCTGATCGGGTTCGACTTCGCCCGCACCTCCAATCCGCTGCACAGCCTCGGATCGGCCAACGGCATCGTCAATGTCGGAGGATTCCTCGCGAGCTTCGTGATGATCTTCCTGATCGGTGTGGCGCTCGATGTCGAGAACAACCTCCACATCGCGGCCGGACAGCCATCCGATCTCTATGCACTCGATTCCTTCCGGTGGGCGTTCGCCATCCAGTACGTCATCATCGGCATCGGCGTCGTGTTCCTGATCCGGGCGCGCAGGCGCACGCGCCACAGGCTTTCCCAGGAAGAAGGAATAGAAGTGGCCCCCTTGTGGGTTGCACTCAATGAAGCGTGGAGGCGGCGGAGGCGCGAAGCCTGAGGCAAGGCCGTGGCAGGGGGCTCACTCAAAGCGTGCAATAATTGATGATCGGACCCGTTCATATCCTGGGTGCGACGAATCTACGATCGTCGCGAAGAGACTCAGGACTTGACATGGGTCTTAGTAATGTCCGCATGCAACCTGAGCCAGGCAGTGGCACACGAGTGCGAACCCGTCTCCGCTTGGTATGAAAGGTGTTCACATGGCAACCCGACCAGCAAAGACCGTCGAGGCGGAGGTGCCCACGGAGGCAGCCGCCGCCGCGGTGAAGCCGGCTCTCAAGCCGGCCACGACGAGCAAGGCCGCGACCGCCAGGAGCGGAGCGAAGACGACCGCCGCCCGGGGCGCATCGAAGACGGCTGCAAAGTCGACCCCGGTCGCAGAGGCGAAGCCGAAGAAGCGTGCGAGCGCGAAGGCCGATGGCGACGCGGAAGACGAGGTCGAAATCGACGACGCGGCCGTCGAGATCGACGAGACCGAAGAGGTCGAGGTCGAGGAGACCGTCGACCCCAAGGCAGAGACCGACGACGCAGAGGCCGATGCCGATTCCGGCGATGACGACGACGAGAAGCCGTCCGCACCGGAGGAGCCGCTTCCGACCGGTGCGCTCGTGCTGCGCGCGGTGGACGAAGACGACGACATCCCCGTCTACTCGGCGGCGATCACGGGTGCCACGGCCGACCCGGTCAAGGACTACCTGAAGCAGATCGGAAAGGTCGCGCTTCTGAACGCGGCCGAAGAGGTCGAACTCGCGATGCGCATCGAGGCGGGCCTGTTCGCCGAAGACAAGCTCGCCAACACGCCGAACATCCCGAAGGAGCTCGAGCGTGAGCTCCGGTGGGTCGCTCGTGACGGCCAGCGTGCCAAGAGTCACCTGCTCGGGGCGAACCTCCGACTGGTCGTCTCGCTCGCTAAGCGCTACACCGGCCGTGGCATGCAGTTCCTCGACCTGATCCAGGAAGGCAACCTGGGCCTCATCCGTGCGGTCGAGAAGTTCGACTACACCAAGGGGTTCAAGTTCTCCACGTACGCCACCTGGTGGATCCGCCAGGCGATCACGCGTGCCATGGCCGACCAGGCCCGCACCATCCGCATCCCCGTGCACATGGTCGAGGTCATCAACAAGCTCGCTCGAGTCCAGCGCCAGATGCTGCAGGACCTCGGCCGGGAACCCACGCCGGAAGAGCTGAGCCGCGAACTCGACATGACCCCAGAGAAGGTCATCGAGGTGCAGAAGTACGGCCGCGAGCCGATTTCGCTGCACACCCCGCTCGGCGAAGACGGGGACAGCGAGTTCGGTGACCTCATCGAGGACACCGAGGCGGTCGTTCCTGCGGATGCGGTCGGATTCACGATGCTGCAGAAGCAGCTGGAGAGCCTTCTCGACTCACTTTCCGAGCGCGAAGCCGGAGTGATCCGCATGCGCTTCGGCCTGGGTGACGGTATGCCGAAGACTCTCGACCAGATCGGTGACACGTTCGGGGTGACGCGCGAGCGCATCCGCCAGATCGAGTCGAAGACGATGGCGAAGCTGCGCCACCCGTCCCGGTCGCAGTCGCTCCGCGACTACCTCGAGTAGGCCACCGGGTGCGGTACAGGCTGGCGGTGATCGCCGGTCGTCTCGCTCGCTGGGTGCTTCGGCTCCGTGGGGGCGGCTCTGCCGTCCCCGGCAGGGTCGCTCTCGCGATCGCCCCGCGGTTCCTCGAGCGTTCGATGACCCGGCTCCCGCTCGGCGTGCTGTTCGTGAGCGGGTCGAATGGCAAGTCGACGACCACGAACATGCTGACCGGGATCCTGCGCGAGCACGGGCTCGACGTCTTCACGAACCCGTCGGGCGGCAACCTGCCGCAGGGCATCGCGTCGGCGTTGCTGGCCTCCGTTCCGCTCGACGGGTACGTCCGGGGCGATGTTGCAGTGATCGAAGTCGACGAGGCTTACGGCGTAAATCTGGCGACCATCCTCAAGCCGCGAGGCGCGCTCCTTCTGAACGTGCAGATCGACCAGCTGAACCGCTTCTTCGAACCCGCCCGGGTGGTCGGGATGCTCCGCTCGATCGCGGGTGCCGCATCCGAGTTCGTTGTCGTGAACGCGGACGACGACAGTCTGCGGGGCATCGGCGCTGAGCTCGCTTCGCAGGGACGTGATGTGACCGTATTCGGCGTCGTGCCGTCCCTCATCGACGCCTCGCCGAATGGGCTCGCGAACGTGGAGGACTTCGGGGGCGGGCCCGAGGGTGTCCTCCCGGTGCCTCGCGTGGTCGTCGGTGAGTTGGCGGCACGCACCGCCACTCTCGACGTCGACGGTTCCCCCGTCGAGATCGCGCTTCCTGCCCGCGGGCTCCACTACGCAGTGGATGCGGCGGGAGCGACTGCGACTGCCTTACGTGTGCTCGGTGCCCGGTTCTCCGCCGAAGCAACGGCACGGGCGATGACGACCCTGCGCACCGTCTACGGACGCGGCGAGACGTTGCGCGTCGGCGACGAGGACGTCGAGATCATCATGATGAAGAACCCGCCGAGCCTGCAGCTCAATCTCGACTACCTCGAGGAGCCGCCCGAGCAGGTGTTCGTGTCCGTCGACGAGGGCACCCCAGACCCTTCGTGGGTCTACGACATCGACCTGTCGTCGATAACCCACGTCGACGTGGTCTCCGGTACGAAGGCGTGGCAGTTCGCCACCCGCTTCGCCTACGCCGGAATCCCGGTGGCATCCGTACTTCCTGAGCTTCGGCCCGCGCTCAAGGCCTTTCTCGAGCTGCCGCAGCCGACGCGCGGAACGAAGACGATGATCGTCAATTACGAGCAGATGATGCTCATCCGCAAGCAGCTCGGCTTCCTCGAACTGGAGGGCAGCGCGTGACCGGCCCGCTGAGGATCCTGCACCTGTTCCCGCGCGAGCTGGGGATCAACGGCGATGCCGGCAACGTCAGCGCACTCGTGAAGCGCGCTCAGTGGCGCGGCCTCGACGTGGTCGTGCAGCGATACGACGTGGGGGACGATCTCGCGCCCGCCGACCTGGTCCACATCGGCAGCGGGCCGCTGTCCTCCCAGCGGATCGTCCACGCGGATGTGCTCCGGATCGCGCCCGCTTTGCGCGAGTTCGCGGCATCAGGAGTTCCGATCCTCGCCGTCGCCGGCGGCTGGCAACTGCTCGGGCACCAGCTGGTCACCTCTGACGGCGAGACGCTCCCCGGCGCGGGGATCTTTCCGTCCCAGGCCACACTCGGTGTCGAACGCCACGTTGGTGAGATCGTCGTCGAGGCGAGTGACAGCACACTCGCCGGCTTCGAGAACCACTCGGCGACGACAGTGCTCGACGATGGCGCTGTACCGCTCGGAACAGTCGTCGAGGGCTTCGGGAACGGCCCGGATGCGACGGGCCGGCGCGTCGAGGGCGTACGCGTCGGTGAGTCCGTCGGTACTCACCTGCACGGACCGGTGCTTCCCATGAACCCGGTACTCGCAGACCGTCTGCTCGCAGCGGCACTCCTGGCCCGCGGTGAAGAGCTGCCACAGCCGATCAACCGCGAGCTGGCGACCGCAGACGGTTTTGCCGCGAACGCACGCCGCGCGATCGCTCAGAGGACGGGCGCCAGGCCGGCTCGCTGAGCAGGCCGGCTTCAGCCGACGTAGATACGCTCCACGCGCGGCATCACGCCGGTCACCATTTCGTCACCGATCGTCTCAGCCCAGTCCGCCCACTTCTCGGCGGTCGGTTCGCCATCGTGCCCTGAACCGAAGATGACGGCGGTGTCTCCGACGCGAACGCGGTCGTTGCCGTGGTCGATGATCGTGCTGTCGATGCCCACGTCGACGATGGGGCGACGTGCACCGTTGACGAGCACGGAGGCCTTCGCCATACCCAGGGTCGGCATGCCGTCGGCGAACCCGATCCCGATTCGTGCCCGGGTGCTGCCGTCGAGATGCACCTCTGTCACAGGAGCTTCGAGCCGCATGACCGGGATGAGCCCGAGGTCGGCGCCCGATGCGTCGTCGAATGGCGAGATCCCATAGGCGGCGATGCCGAACCGAACGAGATCGAAACGTGCCTGCGGCATCCGGATTCCTGCCGAGCTCGCCGCAAGGTGCAGGATCTCGAACTCGGCACCGCGTTCGCGCGCGACCGTGACAGCCTCGTGGAACTCGGTCAGGGCCGCTTCATCGTCGGCGATGGATGCGTCGGCCAGGTGGGACCAGGCAGCGCGGATCCGCACGATCCCGGCATCCTGCAATGCGAGCGCGGCATCGACCAGGGCAGGCCAGTCCTCGGGGCTCGCGCCGTTGCGGCTGAGCCCCGTGTCCACCTTGAGGTGGACGACGGCCGGGCGGTTCGCTGCTGCGCGCTCGATCGCATCCAGCTGCCAGCGTGCTGAGATGCCGAGCTCGATGTCTGCTTCGATGGCGGCCAGGAAATCCGTCTGCTGTCCGTGCAGCCAGGCGAGCAGCGGAACCCTGATTCCTGCGTCGCGGAGCACGAGCCCTGCCGGGATCTCCAGGACCGCGAGCGACGTCGCGCCGGCTTCGAGACCCGCTCGGGCGATCGGCAGCAGTCCGTGGCCATAGGCGTTCGCCTTCACGGCGAGCATCACTTCGGCGGGAGCGGCGATCTGCACGAGACGGGTCACATTGTGCCGGAGGGCCGCGAGGTCGACGACAGCGCGGGGGAGCGGCGTAGCGAGGGCGTCTGCGCTCACGTGTAGACCCGCTCGATCCGGGTGCCGAGGCCGCTCACGATGACCTCGGAGGCGAGACCCGTTGCTTCGGCCCACTGTGCGAGCGTCGGTTCGCCGTCTTCCGCGTCGCCGAAAAGGACTGCATCGTCGCCGACCGACGCGGTGTTGCCGTCGAGGTCGACGACGAACTGGTCCATGGCGATGCGCCCGGTCACTCTTCCGGTGAAACCGCCGATCCTGACAGGGGCGCGATTGGATGCGACGCGGGGGATGCCGTCGGCGAAGCCGAGCGCGACGAGCGCGAGCGTGGTCGGCTTCTCGGTGCGGTAGGTATAGCCGTAGGAAACGCCTCGATGTGCAGGAACGTTCTTGATCGCGATGACCTCGCCGACCAGGCGGAACGCGCTGCGCGCCGGCGCCGCGTCAAGCCCGTAGAGCGATCGCCCGATGACCGGCGATGCGTATGGAGGGGGCGGATAGACGGTCGCAGTCGTTATCCCGACCCCAGCGAGGGCGGTCACGTCCGCCGGTCTGGAGACCACGAACGCGGAGCCGCCTGCTTCGGCCAGGGCGAGGACGACAGCGACGAGGCCGTGTCCGTAGGCATCGGCCCGTACATCGATGAGAACGCGGTCAGGCGAGGGCGCGCTTCGGGCGAAGTTCTCGACAATGGCCGAAAGGTCGACGAAAGCCTGCCTGCGCACACCCGTCGTCACCGATCGAACCTCTCGAGAAACTCAGTTGCCGTGTCGGCAGCGGAACCGATGTGGGACTACGCGCGCTGCTCCTCGAACAGGCGAGCGGTCTCGTCGTGCCAGCTGTGCGCGATCTCTGACAGCTTCTCCTGGTGCTTCTTGCCGTGGTGAGCGCAGAAGAGGAGTTCGCCGTTGTTCACGACAACGCGGATGTAGGCCTGGGCTCCGCAGCTGTCGCACCGGTCGGCTGCCGTGAGTTGCGGCCCGCCGGCGAGCTCGTCAACCGCACCGTTCTCCGTGGTGATCGTCGACATGTGATGCTCCTCTCAATCCGAACCGTTCAACTCGGTACCTCTATAGAACCACGTTCACCTGAGAGAAACGAGGCGAACGCAGGGTATTTCGCTCAACGCGTAGCACCCATCGGGGAGGGTGTCGGTGACGTATCGTGTCGGCCGCTGTCACTACGCTTGAATCTGGCAAGGCGTTCACCAGCACGGGCGCCACAACGTGTGCAAGGAGCGTTCGTGTCGAGCTCAGACTATTCAGCCAGGCATCTCTCCGTCCTGGAGGGCCTGGAAGCAGTGCGCAAGCGCCCCGGCATGTACATCGGATCAACAGACTCCCGCGGCCTCATGCACTGCCTGTGGGAGATCATCGACAACTCGGTCGACGAAGCGCTCGCCGGTCACGGAAGCCACATCGAGGTCATCCTGCACCCCGACAGCAGCGTCGAGGTGCGCGATTCCGCGCGAGGGATTCCCGTCGACATCGAACCCAAGACGGGGCTCAGCGGCGTCGAAGTCGTGTTCACCAAGCTCCATGCCGGCGGCAAGTTCGGCTCCGGATCTTACGCGGCTTCCGGCGGTCTGCACGGCGTCGGCGCCTCCGTGGTCAACGCGCTGTCCGAGCGGCTCGATGTCGAAGTCGACCGCGACGGCAAGACCTGGGCGATGTCGTTCCACCGCGGCGAGCCCGGGGTGTTCGCCGATCACGGCGCTGCCACGCCCGATGCCCCTTTCACGCCATTCGAGAAAGGCAGCGAACTGCGTGTGGTCGGAAAGGTGGCGAAGGGTGTCACCGGCACGCGCATCCGCTACTGGGCCGACCGGCAGATCTTCACTCGCGGGGCCGAGTTCCAGGGTGACGACCTTCTCGGCCGTGCCCGGCAGACGGCTTTCCTGGTCCCCGGCCTGAAGCTGACCATCGCCGACAACCGCGGTGAGCAGCCCGTCGACTCGACCTTCAGCTACCAGGGCGGCATCTCGGAGTTCGTCGACTATCTGGCACCCGACAGCCCCCTGACCGACACCTGGCGCCTCACCGGCGATGGGCACTTCACCGAGACCGTCCCCGTGCTTTCCGAAGGGGGCGCGATGATGCCGACTGAACTGCGCCGCGACTGCCAGGTCGACATCGCACTGCGCTGGGGCACCGGCTACGAGACGGTCATGAAGAGCTTCGTCAACATCATTGCAACGCCCAAGGGCGGAAGCCACCAGCTCGGCTTCGACCAGGGGATGCTCAAGTTCCTGCGCCAACAGGTCGAGCAGAACGCACGGCGGCTCAAAGTCGGCACCGACAAACTCGAGAAAGACGACGTGCTCGCCGGACTCACAGCGGTGCTGACGGTGCGCCTGCCCGAGCCGCAGTTCGAAGGCCAGACCAAAGAGGTCCTCGGCACGCCGGCGGTACGCGCCATCGTCGCCCAGGTCGTCGCGAAGGCGATGGGCGAACGGTTCTCCTCCAGCAAGCGTGACGACAAGGCGCAGTCGGCGCTGCTGCTCGACAAAGTGGTCGCAGAGATGAAGTCGCGCATCTCGGCACGCGCCCACAAAGAGACGCAACGGCGCAAGAACGCGCTCGAGACCTCATCCCTGCCCGCGAAGCTCGTCGACTGCCGCTCCAGCGACGTCGCCAACAGCGAGCTCTTCATCGTCGAGGGCGATTCGGCGCTGGGTACCGCTCGCCGTGCACGCGACAGCGAGTACCAGGCACTGCTTCCGATTCGCGGCAAGATCCTCAATGTGCAGAAGGCGTCTGTCTCCGACATGCTGTCGAACGCCGAGTGCGCATCGATCATCCAGGTGATCGGCGCGGGCTCAGGACGCAGCTTCGACCTGGCGTCCGCACGCTACGGCAAGATCATCATCATGAGCGACGCCGACGTCGACGGCGCCCACATCCGCACGCTGCTGCTGACGCTCTTCTTCCGGTACATGCGGCCGATGATCGAAGAAGGGCGCGTTTTCGCGGCCGTTCCACCACTGCACCGCGTTGTGGTGATGAACCCCGGATCGAAGCCCAACGAGACGATCTACACCTACTCGGAGGCGGAGCTTCAGGGGGTGCTTGCGGGGCTGAAGCGTACGAACAAGCGGTACCAGGAACCCATCCAGCGCTACAAAGGACTGGGCGAGATGGATGCCGACCAGCTTGCGACGACGACGATGGATCGTACACACCGCACCCTTCGCCGCGTCAGGGTTCCCGACGCCGAGCAGGCCGCCCGCGTGTTCGAACTGCTGATGGGCAACGACGTCGCGCCCCGCAAAGACTTCATCATCGCCGGTTCAGGAGACCTCTCCCGCTCGCGCATCGACGTCTGACCGCTCAGGCGGTGAGTGCCTGGTACCGGCCGCGGGGCAGGAAGAGTGCGCCGACGAGCGCGACCCCGGAGAGCGCGATGAGCATGGTCGCGGCGTCGTGGAGGGCCGGAACCGGCCCTGACGTGACAGCGTTCTGCGTGAAGAGGGTGACGATCACGGCGATGCCGATCGATCCGGCGATGCGCTGCCAGATGCTGAAAAGGGTATTCGCGTCGGCGAGCCGGGCATCCTCGACGCCCCGCAACATCACGGCGAGCAGCGGCGAGATCACGAAACCGATGGATGCGGCGCGGCAGGCGAGCACGAGGGAGGTCATCCAGAGCGGCGTGGCCAGATCGATGGCGAGCAGCGCCACGCTGGCGGCCGTCAGAAGCGCAAAACCCAGTGCGACGGTGACGCGCACGCTCAGCCGCTCGAGGAGTTTCGGGCCGAAGGCGAGGCTGAGCCCGGTGAGCACGCCCTGGGGGAGCAGTGCCGCTCCGGCGGCGAGGGGCGTGTATCCCTGGGCGGTCTGCATGAACACCGGCAGCAGAAAGATCGCTGCGTAGGTGACCACCGA
This sequence comes from Leifsonia sp. McL0618, assembly GCF_049994905.1. Classification (GTDB taxonomy): domain Bacteria; phylum Actinomycetota; class Actinomycetes; order Actinomycetales; family Microbacteriaceae; genus Diaminobutyricibacter. The sequence goes on from NZ_CP188258.1 coordinate 2,214,082, forward strand.
GGCGAAGGCGCACAGCACGAGCGAGAGCACAGCGGGCAGTCGTGTCACAAGGCTCAGATCGACGATCGGATGCGACGACCGCCACGCCCACGCCGCATAGCCTGCGAGCAGCCCAAGCCCGGCGATGAGCGGGATCCAGGTCTGTGGTGCGGCCCATCCTCCGGTCTCGCTGTTGACCGCACCGAAGAGGAACAGCGCGAGACCTGCAGCGAGGAGAACCCAGCCGACGACGTCGAAGCGTGCGCCGGGCTGACGTCCGGTTGCGAGCATCCGGGGGATGCGGCGGGCGCTGATGGCGGCCGCCACCCCGATCGGCAGATTCACGAGGAAGATCGCGCGCCATCCCCACGCGCCGATGAGTACTCCGCCGAGGCTCGGCCCGAGGGCGGGACCCAGAAAGAGCATGATGCCCGCGACCGGAGACATCGACCGGGCGCCCCCACCGCTGCCGAGCAGCATGCTCATCGCCAGGGGAACCATCGGAGCGCCGGCGAGTCCCTGCAGCAGCCGGCCTGCGATGAGGAGTTCTGCAGAGGGCGCCAGAGCGCAGAGCAGCGATGCGCCCGTGAAGGCGACGATGCTGAACACGTAGACCGGCAGCGTGCCGAAGCGACGCGCGAGGTACGACGTGGCGGCGAGTCCGATGCCGAGCGCGAGCAGATATCCGCTGACAGCCCACTGGACGGTGGCGATGGGCGCGTGCAGATCGGCCGCGATCGGTGAGACCGCGACGTTGACGATGCTCGAGTCGAGCATCGACAGCAGGGGGCCGGCGAGGAGTGCGAACTGCACGACAGCGCCGGAACGTGCGCGCGGCAGAGTGGACGCATCCGGAGCCGGCATGGTCAGTCCTTCGACAGCGGGGCTGTCGAAGCGGCATCGCGAAGCCCGGCAAGCCATTCCCTCTCGGCGCTGCATCGGCGGATCAGTTCCGCCGTCACTTCGCGGTTCCAGAGGTCGTATTTGGCATGGTCGAGCAGGGCGGTCAGGTGATGGTTGCGCGCCTCAAGTGCCTGGTCACGCGCATCGAGGATCGCGAGTCGTTCGTAGGGCTCAAGGAGCGAGAATTGCCCCAGCCTCGTCAGGAACTCCAGTTCGTCTCCGGCCATCTCGGGAGGGAGGGCCGCGAGCAGGTCGTGAAGCAGTTCGAGCCCGACGGGAGTGATCGAGTAGACATTGCGCGGCGGCCGGCCCTCCTGTTCCTCCGAGCGCCGGACAACAGCGCCGGACTCCTCGAAGCGCTTGAGGGCGGGGTAGAGCGAGTTGTTGTGGAGGACGACCCCCGTGGTCTCCTCGACGCGCTTGCGAAGTTCGTACCCGTGGGCGGGCTGCCGTCGCAGGTGACGGAGGATGATGATGTCGATCGAGGACACGTAGTCCAGTGTGACCTATGTCACACTGGACGGTCAAGAGGAACTCAGCGTCCAGTGTGGCCCAGGTCAGGCTGGCAAGCGGTCCTCAGCGGTCAGCCGAGCTGGCGGCCGACACTGCCGACCACGGCGTCGAGGGCTGCGCCGGAACCGTCGCGGCGTGCGCCGCCGGCCGGGAGGACACGTGCCACGCCATCCGGTGCCACCGCGAGAGCGGGACCGCGACCGACCCAAGCGAGGGCGAGCTCGCTCTCGCCCTTCAGGAAACGGTGCGAACGCACGCCGCCGGTCGCGCGACCCTTCGCCGGGAACTCCGCGAAGTCGCTGACTTTGGCACTGCCGGGGTCGGTTCCGAGCAGTGTCTCCGTGCTCGTGGCGACCGTGACGACCACCGAGGCGTCTCGTTCAGCGGCCCGGATGACCGCGAAGAAGACGACCCGGGCATCCGCCGCCAGGTTGATGCCCGCCATTCCGCCGGCCGCGCGGCCCTGAGGCCGGACCGTCGACGCCGGAAAGCGCAGCAGCTGAGAATCGGATGCGACGAAGACCAGCTCGTCCGAGTCGGAGCAGTTCGCCGCTCCCACCACTTCGTCGCCCGGCTTCAGTGCGATGACCTCGAACTCGGGCTTGTTCGCCCAATCGCCGGCGGTCACGCGTTTGACGATGCCCTGGCGGGTGCCCAGTGCGATGGATTCGTCGGAGGTGAGCGAGACCAGGGCGAGAACGCGTTCCTTGCGATCCGCAAGGGCGAGGTAGTCCCCGACACGCACGCCTGCGGCGAGCTGGATCGAATTGGCGGGTACTGCGGGAAGGTCGACCGGCGAGAAGCGGATCAGCCGGCCCTTCGAGGTCACCGCACCGATCTCTGTGCGACTTGTCGTGTCGAGGGCGGACAGCAGAGCGTCGTGCTTGCTCCGCCGCGCGGGCGCCTGGATGCGGCCGAGGCCGCCGTCGTCATCCGGCTGCTGATCGACCCGGACGATCCTTCCCGTGGTGCTGAGGAGCACCCGGCACGGCGTATCCGCTACTTCGAGTACGGCGGGCTTGCCGCGCGACGTGGTCGTCGCGATCGACGGCCGGGCTTCGGTGAGGAGGGTTCGTCGCGGCGTGCCGAATTTGGCCGCGACCTGCTCGAGTTCGTCCGAGACGAGCAGCTCGATGCGTTCACGGCTACCGAGGAGCTCCTCGAGTTCGGCGATCTCGGCGCGCAGCTGCTCCTGTTCGGTCTCGAGTTCGATGCGCGAGAACCGGGTGAGCCGGCGCAGGCGGAGTTCCAGAATGTAATCGGCCTGCAGCGTACTCAGGTCGAAGACCTCCATCAGCCGTGTGCGCGCCTGCTCAGTGTCGTCGCTCGTGCGGATGACCTGGATCACCTCGTCGATATCGACGATCGCAATCAGGAGACCCTCCACGAGGTGCAGGCGTTCCTGGCGGCGTGCCAGACGGTATTGGGATCGTCGCGTCACCACGCTGATGCGGTGATCGAGATAGACGCGAAGGAGTTCGCGCAGGCCGAGGGTCTGCGGGCCGCCGTCGACCAACGCGACGTTGTTGATGCTGAAGCCGTCCTCGAGCGGGGTGTGCCGGTAGAGCTGTTCGAGAACGGCTTCCGGGCTGAATCCGGTCTTGATGCCGATCACGAGCCGCAGGCCGCGCGTGCGGTCGCTGAGATCGGTGACGTCGGAGATGCCGCTCAGCTTCTTGGAGTTGACCCCGTCCTTGATCTTCTCGATCACTTTTTCGGGTCCGACGAGATAGGGGAGTTCGGTGACGACCAGGCCGCTCTTGCGTGCAGTGATGCTCTCGACGCTGACCTTGGCGCGCGTCTTGAAGCTGCCGCGGCCGGTCGCATAGGCGTCGCGAACGCCTGCGAGGCCGACGATCGTGCCCCCGGCGGGCAGGTCGGGCCCCGGCACGTACTCCATGAGCTCGTCGAGGGATGCGTCGGGGTTGGCGAGCAGGTGCCGCGCAGCCCCGACGACCTCGATGAGGTTGTGCGGGGCCATGTTGGTCGCCATGCCGACCGCGATGCCGCTGGCCCCATTGACCAGCAGGTTCGGGAAAGCAGCGGGCAGCACGTCGGGCTGCATGAGCTGATTGTCGTAGTTGGGGACGAAGTCGACGACGTCTTCATCGAGGTCCTCGGTGAGTGCGAGGGCCGCGGCAGCAAGGCGGGCCTCGGTATAGCGGGGGGCCGCGGGCCCGTCATCCAGCGAACCGAAGTTGCCGTGACCGTCGATCAGCGGCACGCGCAGGGTGAAGTCCTGGGCCATGCGCACGAGCGCGTCGTAGATCGCGCTGTCGCCGTGCGGGTGGAGCTTTCCCATCACTTCGCCGGTCACGCGGGCCGACTTGACGTGTCCACGGTCGGGGCGCAGCCCCATCTCCGTCATCTGGTACAGGATGCGGCGCTGCACGGGCTTGAGGCCGTCACGCGCGTCGGGGAGCGCCCGCGAATAGATCACGGAGTACGCGTATTCGAGGAACGACCCCTGCATCTCGGTCGTCACATCGACGTCTTCGATTCGTTCCGTCGTCGGAGCTGCTGGGGGGTCGTTAGTCGGATTCATGCGTGCAATCTGGGAGGCGTGCTGGGCGGCACCGAAGGGACGTTTCACTACCGCCGGCCCCGCTCGTGTGTGACAAACTGGGCCGGATGCCCCCCATGCTACCGGCCGCTTTCACGACACGGCTGAGCCTTGCCGCTGTTCTGCCAAGTTCTGTGGATGCGCTGTTCGGTGTGGAGAATCCGCTCGGCCTCCGGCAGGTCGAGCGGATGGTCGTCGTGGTCGTCGACGGGCTGGGTGCTGCGTCACTGCGAGCGCGCGGGGGGCACGCCAGGTTCCTCGCGCCACTCCTCACGAAACCGGCGACGATCGACTCCGGCTTCCCGACCACGACAGCGGCAGCGCTGGCGACGCTCTGCACGGGCACGACGCCGGGCACGCACGGCCTCGTGGGTTACCGTGTGCTCGACAGCGCCTCGGACCGCATGGTGAATCAGCTCAATGGCTGGGATGACCGGCTCGACCCGGCGACGTGGCAGCGCAGCGAGACCGTGTTCGAGCGCGCCGGGCGGATGGGCGTACGCACCTACGCGATCGGCCAGCCGCGCTACAGCGACTCCGGGTTCACTCACGCGGTCCTCCGGGGTGCCGAGTACGTGCCCGGCAAGAAGGTGGCCGACCGGTTCGGGGCCGCCCACGACATCCTGCGCAGGCCGGGACCGAGCCTGACCTACCTCTATGTCAGCGAACTCGACACGATCGCCCACGCATCGGGGTGGGAGTCGCCCGCCTGGACGGCCGAGCTGGAGGCCCTGGATGGCCATCTCGTGGCCCTGACGGCCGCTCTCGGCCGCTCAGACGGAGTCCTCGTCACCGCCGACCATGGGGTGATCGATGTGCCCCAGACCGGCCACGTGCTGTTCGACACCGTTCCGGAGCTCGTCGACCGCGTCGAATACGTGGGGGGCGAGCCACGCTGCCTCCAGCTGTACCTGGCCGACTCGTCGGCGGAGGCGGCCGATCGTCTGGCTGCAGTGTGGAGAGAGGTCGAGGGGGAGCGTGCCTGGGTTGCCACCCGCGCCGAAGCCATCGAGGCGGGATGGTTCGGCTCCGACGTCTCACAAGACGTCCTGCCCCGCATCGGTGATGTGCTCGTGGCCGCCCGTCGCCGGATCGCGTATTACGACTCCCGTGATCCGCTGTTGGCGGGTCGGAACATGATCGGACAGCATGGCTCACTGACCCAGGAGGAGACGCGCGTTCCCCTCATCCGTCTCGGCTCCATCGCCTGACCGGGATACCGGGCTCAGGCCAGGTCGTCGTCCGTGCGTGCTCCGAAGACGATCTCGTCCCAGCTCGGCATCGACGCCCGGCCTTTCTTACCGATTCGTCCCTGCGGGCCGGTGTTCGACTGCGTTCCCGTGCCTGACTGCTGGCCGGTTGCCGACGGCTGGCCGGCCATCGACTGCGGACCCGTGTCTTCCGGAGCAGGCGGGTCCCGGAGCTCCACCGGGTTGACGTTGATCTCTTCGAGTTCGTCCAGCGGCACATCGATGATGCGGATGCCCGGCTCCGCGGCCGGCTTCTCGGGCTTGTCGTCGAACCCCGCGGCCTCACGCTCACCTCGTCGGCGGCGGAGCGCCTCGAGGAGGTCCGCGGTCTGGTGCACGTCTTTCGGCTGGTCGTCGTCGGACCGCTTGATCGCCGAGATCGCAATGGAGTTGTTCGCCGACGGGATGGTGCGGCTGTAGGCGACGGGCTCGAGGAACGGAGCGGCGTCCGGGCCGAGCAGGTCGCTCGGCGTCTCGTGGAACGTGAAGGCCCCGCTGTCGAAGCGCGAGTCGTCGGGTTCGGAGGAGTGTGGTGCGACAGCACGCAGCCGGGGGATGAGTGCGCCCTTCAGCTCGCCCTGCTGCGAGAGTGTCGTCGCCTCGGAGTTGAGCGGTGCGAGAGCATGCTTGCGGGCGTCATACCCCCAGCGAGCGTCGTGGTCGATCTGGTCGGCGGTGAACTCCAGTTTGACGATCCAGCCGGTCTCTGCGTCTTTCCAGCCGGCCCACCGCTCCCCGGCGACGCCGAGCGACGCGAGCCGGTCACGGATGACGGCACCGAACGTCGCACCTTCGCCGAGCGGGTCGACGTCGGCGGTCGTGTGCACGGGAACGCTCAGCGCAGAGGCGACGATGTGCTCACGTTCGGCGACGATCGGACCTTCGAAGCGCTGGATGTACTCCAGCGAAGCGCCCGTGACCGCAGCAACGTCTTCGGCGGACATGCCGGAGCGGATGTGCGCCTGCACCTCCCGCGGTGACAGCTTCGGCGCCGTGGCGGCGGCTTCGGTCTTGCGCTGGCGAAGCCTGGACTGCAGTACTTCGTCGATGGCGATGCGGAACCGTTCACCGTCGTCGCTCGCGGCGAGCAGTGCACCGTTCTCGACTCCGATGACCTTTAAATCCTGCATGATGAAATGCCTTCCCAGCTCTCCGCGTACGTCGCAAGAATGCCACGTGGTACCCCCATTTCCGGGGAATAACTGTGGCGCGCCGGAAGTTGATCACCGAGCAGCGGCATTGCACTACGCAAGTGGTTTGCTATTCCCTGCGGATTGATGCAAACTATGGCCGCCGATTGCGAAAAATCGGTCGTTTATACGAGAAGTGGATGGGCATGGCAACGGATTACGACGCACCACGGAAGACCGAAGACGACTCGGAGTCGATCGAGGCCCTCAAGGAGCGTGTCCCGGACAAGATGTCCGGGGTTGTCGACGTTGACGATGCGGACAACCCAGGTGGCTTCGAACTCCCCGGCGCGGACCTTTCGGACCTCGACCTCGATGTCGTGGTCCTCCCGCCCCAGGCCGACGAATTCACCTGTGTGAACTGCTTCCTGGTGAAGCACCGTTCGCAGATCGATCACGAGACAAAGCTCGGACCGATCTGCGTGGAGTGCGCAGCCTAGGACGCAGCGCTCGCAGCCGCGAGTCGACCTTCATCGAGAGCCCGGACCAGCTGGTCCGGGCTTCTTGTCGAGATCAGCCAGTACGGCGCAGGGTCCTGCGGGTCGAGCACCGGCACCTTCACGACAGGCTTCACCCAGCCGCGGATGAGGAGCCAGGCGCGCGCATCCAGCCGCTGGCCCCGCTCCAGCTGTGCCGCATCCGGCCCGTAGCCCGTCGGCTCGCCCACCAGTGTGAGCGGGATGCTCGCGCGCCCGGCGAAAAGGTCACTGTCGGTGACCCGGATGACCGGCGACGAGGCGATCAACATCGCCACGCAGCCTCCGTACAACACGATCGCGGTAATGATGCCTGCGGTCATGTTGATGGGCGCGAAGACGATGATGCTCGCAGGGATGACGAGGGCCGTCGAGATGTACAGCCAGGGAGCGGCCCAGAGCCGTTCACGATAGAGAACCATGGCTCTATTCGATCAGACTTCTGCACTACCCTCGACACGTGACCGATACCGTTGACGTTCCGATCGTCGCAGGCCTCGTGCCCGCCTATGCCCACCCGGGCGACGCCGGCGCCGATCTCTGTGCCGCCGAAGCCGTGACCCTCGAGCCCGGCGAGCGCGCGACCGTGCCGACAGGCGTGTCCATCGCGCTCCCTGACGGCTTCGCCGGTTTCGTGGTGCCCCGCAGCGGACTGGCCGCGCGGCACGGCATCACGATCGTGAATTCCCCGGGGACCGTGGATGCGGGCTACCGGGGCGAAATCCGGGTCACCATCCTGAACACCGACAGGTCGATGCCGTACGATATCGCCGTCGGCGACCGGATCGCCCAGCTGATCGTGATGCCGGTGACCCGGGCGCGTTTCGTGCCCGTCGACAGCCTTCCGGAGAGCCGGCGTGGAACGTCAGGGTTCGGCTCGACCGGCTACAGCACGGAGCTGAGCACCGCCGTGCAGCCCGAAGACAGCGTCAAGTCAGGAGAACGAGCGTGACCGACACGAGCAGCATCGACCCCACGAGCTGGGAGAAGTCGGCGCCGGCGGATCGCGAGACGGACGGCCCGCTCGACGAAAGCGAAGCCAACCCCGTTCGTCCGTACGTCGACCTCGGCGGAGTGAAGATCCTTCCTCGCGAGGGACTGCACCTGCGGCTCGAGGTCGAGGAGGAGACCCAGCGGGTGGTCGCGGTCGGTCTCGACTACGCGAACTCGACGCTCCAGGTGCAGCCGTTCGCGGCACCCCGCTCCAGCGGACTGTGGCACGAGATCCGGGAGCAGATCGCCGAGCAGGTCGAGCGCCAGGGCGGTCGCACCTCGGTGCGTGACGGTGTCTTCGGCCCGGAACTCGTTGCTGAGATCCCCGTCGCTGCGGCCCAGGGCCCCGGCGGCGAGACGCGTGTCGCTCGCTTCGTCGGCGTCGATGGCCCGCGCTGGTTCCTCCGAGGCGTGATCGCCGGCGATGCCGCTGTCAAGCCCGACGCTGCCGCACTCGTCGAAGACCTGTTCCGCAGCATCGTCGTCGTCCGCGGCACCGTGCCCATGCCTCCCCGTGACCTGATCCCGCTCCGGATGCCGACTGCGCCCCCAACCGGCGACGAAACGCTCTCGGTGTGAGCCTGCCGAGCATGTCCACCCCCGACGACCCGGCGAACCCGGACGACGAACGCGACCCCAGTGTGTCGAACGCCATCGGCGAGGGCCTGGCGAACGCGGCGCGTACCTCAGGCATCGGCAAGCTCGCGGACAGCGACACCCCGACCGGGACGGCGCTTCTTGCGGCGCTCGGAGGCGTTCGCGGGCTCCTGGAGACCATCCTGCCCGGGCTGGTCTTCCTCATCCTGTTCACCTTCACCTCCAACGTTCCGCTCTCCCTCGGCGCCTCGGTACTCGTCGCCATTGCGTTCACCGCGTGGCGGATCATCGGCAAGACCCCGGTCACACAGGCGATCGCGGGCTTGATCGGCGTCGGCCTGTCAGCGATCCTCGCGCTCATCACCGGCCGGGGCGAAGACAACTTCCTCTTCGGCATCGGGCTGAACCTGCTCTACGGTGCAGCCCTGCTGATCTCGATTCTCGTTCGCTGGCCGCTCATCGGCCTCGCATCCGGCTACCTCATGGGCGACGGGCTCGCGTGGCGCAAGGACCGCACCAAATTCCGCGTCATGCAGGCACTCACGTTCCTCTGGTTCCTGCTGTTCGCGGCCCGCCTGATCGTCGAGCTGCCGCTCTACCTGGCGCACACCGACGCGGCGACCACCGGTCTCGGCGTCGCCAGGCTGCTGATGGGAGTTCCGCTCTACGCGCCGCTCCTGCTGGTGACCTGGTTCGTGGTCCGGGGACTCTACGGGGTCGGCGGCACGAAAAAGACAGTTACACCGCCCGAACCCGAACCCGCCGGTCCCGACCGGCCCGAGTCGAACCGGACCTGACGTTCCGTGACGTACGCGCGCACAGGGGAGGGACTGACCCGCGCGGAAGTGGCGGAGCGCCACGCCAGCGGGCGTGGAAACACGGTGACACAACCGACGTCGCGCTCGATCTCGGACATCCTGCGTGAGAACGTCTTCACGCTGTTCAACGGCATCCTGACCGGATGCTTCATCGCGGTTCTCATCCTGGGCGACCTCCGCGACGGCTTCTTCTACGGCGTCGTGGTCGTGAATGCGCTGATCGGGATCATTGGGGAGGTGCGCGCGAAGCTGGTCCTCGACCGCGCCGCGCTGCTCGCCGCGCCGGAGAGCCGCGTGAAACGCGACGGCGCAGTGGAGACGGTGGCTCTAGCCGATGTGGTGCTCGACGACCTCCTCGTGCTGAGGCCGGGCGATCAGATCCCGGCCGACGCGGTCGTGGTCGAGAGCAACGGGCTCGGGCTCGACGAGTCGCTCCTGACCGGCGAGGCCGATCCTGTGCTCAAAGACGAAGAGGACCAGCTCCTCTCCGGCTCGCACGTCGTGAGCGGCACAGGGTACGCGACGGTGACCGCGGTCGGCGCCGACTCGTACGCCAGCCGGCTGACCTCCGAGATCCGCAAGCACTCGCTGGTGCGCTCCGAATTGCGCGACGCGACGAACCGCATCCTCGTCTACCTGTCCTGGATCCTCGGGCCGCTCATCGTCATCACCCTCATCGGCCGGGTGCTCACCTATGGGGGTTTCGCGACGCTCGGCCAGAACGGACACTGGCGGCGCGCACTTCTCGACGCCGTTGCGGCCGTCGTCGGAATGATCCCCGAGGGACTGGTTCTCCTGACAAGCCTCGCCTTCGGGGTTGCGGCTATCCAGCTCGCGGCCCGCAAGGTGCTCGTGCAGGAGCTCGCGGCGGTCGAGGTCCTCGCCCGTGTCGACGTGCTGTGCCTCGACAAGACGGGCACGCTCACGAGCGGCGAACTGGCGTTCGACCGCATCCTTCCGCTGGGGGATGCGGTGCCCCAGCAGCAAGCGGAGCTCGCCCTGGCGGCCTTCGGGGCCGACGACGCCGGCAACGCCACGGCTGGCATCCTGTCGAATCATTTCCGCTCGGCCGCCGTCTTCGTCGAGCACCGCATCCCGTTCAGTTCCGCGACGAAGTTCAGCGGTGTCGTATTCGCGGCAGGCGATGTGCGGTCGTCCTGGCTGCTTGGCGCGCCCGAGCGGCTGCTGGAGGAGCATCCCGACGAGCTGGCCCAGGCCACCGCGGTCGCGGCGACGGGCAAACGGACCCTCGCCCTGGTGCGAGCCATCGACCCACTGCCGACCGGACTGCATGCACCGATCAGGGGAGTACGCGTCGAGCCGGCACAGCTCGTGGTGTTCGAGGAGTCGGTGCGCCCGGCGGCACGAGCGACGCTCGGCTACTTCCGAACGCAGGCAGTGCGCGTGGTGGTGATGTCGGGGGACAACCCGGTGACCGTGTCTGCCGTCGCACGCGCGCTCGACCTCGACGGCGAGGCCGTCGACGCATCGAAACTCCACGGGGATGCGGAACTGGCCGCGGCTCTCGAGACCTCGGACATCTTCGGCCGCGTCAGCCCGGAGCAGAAGCGGGCCGCGGTGGGCATCCTCCGCGAGATGGGTCGCACGGTCGCGATGACCGGCGACGGCGTGAACGACGCGATGGCGATCAAGGATGCCGATCTCGGCATAGCCATGGGTACCGCGACCGCCGCGACGAAGGCCGTCTCCCGGATCGTGCTGCTCGACAATCGCTTCGACAGGCTCCCCGACGTTCTGGGCTTCGGCCGCCGGGTCATCGCCAACGTCGAACGGGTCGCGAACCTGTTCCTCGCAAAGACGGTGTACGGCATCCTTCTCGCGCTGGTGAGCGCGGTGATGCTGTGGCCCTTCCCGTTCCTGCCGCGGCAGCTCACCCTGGTGTCGACACTGGCCATCGGCATCCCGGCGTTCGTGCTCGCTCTCGCACCCAATCGCCGCATTTACACGCCGGGCGTGCTGCGGCGCATCCTGACCTATTCGATCCCCACCGGCACCATCGCGGCCGCCGCGTGCGTGATCGCCTACTTTCCGCTTTACCGCAGCATCCCCCTTCCCGAGGTGCGCAGCATCACGACGATCACCCTGTTCTGCGTGTCGCTCTGGATCCTCTGCGTGCTCACCAGACCGCTCAGCTGGCCCCGGATCGCACTGCTGGCCGGAGTGGTCGTGGCGATGCTCCTGGTGTGCGTACTGCCGGCCACGAGAGACTTCTTCATGATGCACATCCCGCTCTCGCTCGAACTGCTGTGGGGCATCGTCGCCGGCGTCGCAGGGGCGGCCGGAATCGAAGTCTTCTACCGCTTCGCGAGGCGGCGGGAGCTGGTGTTCGACCGGGAATGACGGCGCATACGCACGTCTCGACAAGCCTTTTCGTTATGCTAGATTTATCTCGACGTCAAGATAAATTGTGAAGCGAACGGATGCCGGAAGCGGGCCCGCCACTTAGGCTAGCCTTGCTGGAAACCCGCTTTGTTCGACCACGAATATTGATCATGAGGGCCGGCTTCTTCCGTGCCTGCCGATGAAGGAGAGGGCAACGTGTCTGCGGTAAACAGCTTTGGAGCAAAGGACACCCTCCGGGTCGGGTCGACGGATTATGAAGTCTTCCGAATCGACACCGTTCCGGGTTACGAGAAGCTCCCGTTCAGCCTGAAGGTCCTCCTCGAGAACCTGCTTCGCACCGAAGACGGCGCGAACATCACGGCCGACCATATCAATGCGCTCGGCGGATGGGAACCGACGGCCGAGCCCGACACCGAGATCCAGTTCACGCCGGCACGCGTGATCATGCAGGACTTCACCGGTGTGCCGTGCATCGTCGACCTCGCGACCATGCGCGAGGCGGTGTCCGCCCTCGGCGGCGACCCCAGGAAGATCAACCCGCTCGCGCCTGCCGAGATGGTCATCGACCACTCCGTCATCGCCGACCTCTTCGGCACCGAGAACGCGCTCGAGCGCAACACCGACATCGAGTACGAGCGCAACGGTGAGCGCTACCAGTTCCTCCGCTGGGGCCAGACAGCGTTCGACGACTTCAAGGTCGTGCCCCCGGGCACCGGCATCGTGCACCAGGTCAACATCGAGTACCTGGCACGCGTCACCATGACGCGCGAGGTCGGCGGCTCGCTTCAGGCCTACCCCGACACCTGCGTCGGCACCGACTCGCACACGACCATGGTCAACGGCCTCGGTGTGCTCGGCTGGGGCGTCGGCGGCATCGAGGCGGAGGCCGCCATGCTCGGCCAGCCCGTCTCCATGCTCATCCCCAAGGTCGTCGGCTTCAAGCTGACCGGGGCGATCCCCACCGGCGTCACTGCGACCGACGTGGTTCTCACCATCACGCAGATGCTCCGCAAGCACGGCGTCGTCGGCAAGTTCGTCGAGTTCTACGGCGCGGGCGTCGCGGAGGTTCCCCTGGCGAACCGCGCAACGATCGGCAACATGAGCCCGGAATTCGGTTCGACGGCCGCCATGTTCCCGATCGACGACGTGACGCTCGACTACCTGCGCCTGACCGGCCGCAGCGCTGAGCAGATCGCGCTCGTCGAGCAGTACTCGAAGCTGCAGTCACTCTGGCACGACCCGTCGACCGAGCCCGTCTTCAGCGAGTACCTCGAACTCGACCTCGGCACCGTCGTGCCGTCGATCGCCGGCCCGAAGCGCCCGCAGGACCGCATCATCCTGGCCGAGGCCAAAGAGCAGTTCGAGAAAGACCTCGTCGACTATGCCGAGATCGACCACGATCTCGTCGACCTGACGATCTCGGAGTCGTTCCCGGCCTCCGACCCGGGAGAGCTTGGCCCGCAGGACAGCAACAACACGCACGTGCACCACCACCACAGCCACGCACCGAAGTCTGCGTCGAGCCCCACCCCGGTGACCATCGCCGAGACAGGCACCTCGTTCACGCTCGATCACGGAGCCGTCGCGATCGCAGCGATCACGTCGTGCACGAACACGTCGAACCCTTCGGTCATGCTGGCTGCCGGGCTCCTGGCGCGCAACGCGGCCAGGAAGGGCCTGAAGTCCAAGCCGTGGGTCAAGACCACGCTGGCTCCCGGGTCCAAAGTCGTCACCGACTACTACGAGAAGGCGGGACTCACCGGCTACCTCGAAGATCTCGGCTTCTACACCGTCGGCTACGGCTGCACCACCTGCATCGGCAACTCCGGGCCACTGATCGACGAGATCTCCCAGGCCGTCAACCAGAACGACCTCGCCGTCACCGCGGTTCTCTCCGGCAACCGCAACTTCGAGGGCCGCATCAACCCCGACGTGAAGATGAACTACCTGGCCAGCCCCCCGCTGGTCATCGCATACGCCCTCGCCGGGTCGATGAACTTCGACTTCGAGGTGGACGCGCTCGGCACCGACCAGGACGGCAACGACGTGTTCCTCAAAGACATCTGGCCCGACGCGGCCGAGGTGCAGGAGACGATCGACTCGTCGATCAACGAGGGCATGTTCACCCACGAGTACTCGAGCGTCTTCGAGGGCGACGACCGCTGGAAGTCGCTCCCGACGCCCACCGGTTCGGTGTTCGAATGGGACGAGAAGTCGACGTATGTGCGCAAGCCCCCGTACTTCGAAGGCATGACACTGGAAACCACGCCGGTCACCGACATCCAGGGCGCACGTGTTCTGGCGAAGCTCGGCGACTCGGTCACCACCGACCACATCAGCCCGGCCGGCAACATCAAGGCCGACAGCCCCGCCGGCAAGTACCTCGACGAGCACGGCATCGACCGCAAGGACTACAACTCCTACGGATCGCGGCGCGGCAACCACGAGGTGATGATCCGCGGGACCTTCGCGAACATCCGCCTCAGGAACCAGCTCCTCGACGGAGTCGAAGGCGGGTACACCCGCGACTTCACGCAGGAGGGCGGCCCCCAGTCGTTCATCTACGACGCGGCGCAGAACTACCAGGCGCAGGGCACCCCGCTCGTCATCCTCGGCGGCAAAGAGTACGGCTCCGGCTCGTCGCGCGACTGGGCTGCGAAGGGCACGAGCCTCCTCGGCGTTCGGGCGGTCATCACCGAGAGCTTCGAGCGCATCCACCGGTCGAACCTGATCGGCATGGGAGTCGTGCCCCTGCAGTTCCCGGCAGGGGAGACCTGGGCGTCGCTCGGTCTCGATGGCACCGAAGAGATCAGCATCAGCGGTCTCGAAGAGCTGAACGCGGGCACGACACCGAAGACGGTTCACGTCGTCGCGGCGCCGACCGCCGATTCTCCCGCCGGCAAGCAGACCGTCGAGTTCGACGCGGTCGTGCGTATCGACACACCCGGAGAAGCCGACTACTACCGCAACGGCGGCATCCTGCAGTACGTGCTCCGGAGCCTTGTGGCCTGACCGCATCCGCCAACCGAGTGTCGCCGCGGCGACCGGAACGTTCCCGCTTCAGGGCGGCTGAACCCCGGACGAAACGGCGGCACTCGGTCTTTCCGGAGCGTGCGCGCCTAAACTCGAACCCATGAGTATCCTCGAGACCATCTCCGGTCCCCGCGACCTGGACGCTCTTTCCACGGAGCAGCTCGTTCAGCTCGCCGCCGAGATCCGTGAATTCCTGATCTCGAACGTCTCGAAGACCGGGGGACACCTGGGTCCGAACCTCGGAGTCGTCGAGTCGACCATCGCGATCCACCGTGTCTTCGACTCGCCGCGCGATGCGATCGTCTTCGACACCGGACACCAGTCGTACGTGCACAAGCTGCTCACCGGCCGGCAGGACTTCAGCATGCTGCGCCAGCGCGGCGGACTCGCCGGATACCCGCAACGGTCGGAATCCGTGCACGACATCGTCGAGAGCTCGCACGCATCCAGTTCGCTCTCGTGGGCCGACGGCATCTCCCGGGCATTCTCGATGACCGGCCAGGGCGACCGACACGTCGTCGCCATGGTCGGCGACGGCGCGCTCACGGGAGGCATGACCTGGGAGGCGCTCAACAACATCACCGACGACAACACCCGTCGGCTGATCATCATCGTCAACGACAACGGCCGCTCGTATGCGCCGACGATCGGCGGGATGGCGCGCTTTCTCAACACGGTTCGAACGCGCCGCTCCTACCGCAGCCTCTACCTCACCAGCCGCAAGGCGTTCGACAAGCTCGGAACCCCCGGCCAGTCGCTGTATCGCGGAATGCGCGGGGGCCTCCACGGGTTCCTCAGCAGGTTCTCCAACAACGAGGCGCTCTACTCCAACCTCGACATCAAGTACATCGGTCCCGTACACGGCCATGACATCGAAGCGGTGGAGGAGGCGCTGCGCCAGGCGAAGAACTACGGCGCTCCGGTCATCGTCCACGTGATCACCCAGAAGGGGCGGGGCTACGAGCCGGCCGTGCGTGACAAGGCCGACCAGTTTCATGCGGTCGGGCAGATCGACCCGGAGACGGGCGAATCGATCGAGAGCTCGAGCAAGCAGTCGTGGACATCGGTCTTCGCCGATGAGATCGTGAAGCTCGCCGAGCGCAACCCGCGCATCGTCGGCATCACGGCGGCGATGCTGCGCCCGACAGGCCTGCACAAATTCGCTGAGCGCTTTCCAGGTCGGGTCCACGATGTCGGCATCGCTGAACAGCACGCGGCGACCAGCGCCGCCGGCCTCGCTTTCGGCGGTCTGCATCCTGTCGTCGCCATCTACGCGACATTCATCAATCGCGCATTCGACCAGGTGCTGATGGACGTCGCCCTGCACAGGGCGGGCGTGACGTTCGTCCTCGACCGGGCCGGCGTCACCGGACCGGACGGGCCGAGCCACCACGGCATCTGGGACCTCGCCATCCTGCAGGTCGTGCCGAACATCCGCCTCGCTGCGCCCCGCGACGGCACCCGATTCCGGGAGGAGCTCGCCGAGGCTGTCGCCGTCGACGATGCGCCGACTGTGCTGCGTTTCCCGAAGGGCGCCGTGAACCCCGACATCGACGCGCAACGCCGCACAGATGACGGCGTGGACGTGTTGCGTGAGGCTCCCCACAAAGACGTGCTGCTGGTGACCGTCGGCCCGATGGCCGACCTCGGCCTCAAAGTGGCCGACCGGCTCGCGGCCCAGGGCATCGGTGCGACGGTCGTCGACCCGCGCTGGGTCGTTCCCGTTCCCCGTTCGATCCTGGCCCTCGCGGCCGAGCACCGCATCGTCGTCACGATCGAGGACGGGATCCGTGTCGGCGGGATCGGTACGCGCGTCCGCCAGGACCTCCGCGAAGCCGGGATCGACACGGCGGTCGACGAACTCGGGCTTCCGGATGCGTTCCTCGATCACGCCACGCGCGAGCAGATCCTCGAAGACGCCGGGCTGACACCGCAGAAGATCGCGCGCGACCTGGTCGCCCAGGTGCTCGGGAGCAAAGTTCCGGTCGCGCGCCCCCTGCCGACGGAAGAGGGCGAGGGTCGCGACGTCGGCCGGCAGGCAGCACGCGAGGACCGGCTTCGCGACTGAGGGGTCGTGCCGACGCGGCTGACGCCTGCCCGGCGGCTACGCGGAAGCCAGGACGATCGGCCGGTACGGCTTGACCGGCTCCCTGCCCTGGAATTCGAGGATCGCAGGGTTGACGATCTCTCCGTTCCTGATCTCGATCGCCCGGCGGATGGTGTCATCGGACTCCCACGCCGGGGCGCCGCCCATGACGGTTCGCACGAACGGTGTGAGCGCCTCGCCGATCTCCCAGGTGGCAGAATCCCAGAGATATGACGGGCTGTGGTCGACGGCGTAGTAGCGTACGTGGTCGCCGACCTCGAATACCGGCTCATCGAACGTTGTCGGGGTCGCCCAGCTGAAACCCATTCCTTCGTCGCAGGACACGTCGACGATGAGGCTCCCCGGCGTGAATGCCGCCAGATCGGACTCGTCGAGGTAGTTCAGGGGAGCATTCGGGTCCTGCAGGGTGCAGTTGACCACGATGTCGGCCTCGGCGAGGAACGGTGCGAGCGGTACGCGGCCGTGTTCGGTGATCACGTGGCTCAGGTGTGGTGCGATCTCATCGTGGTCGAACTGCACGATGTGCACGGAGTGGATGGGCGACCCGACGGCCGCCACCTCGCGGTTGGTCAGCACCTGCACATCGTGCACGCCATGGGCGTTGAGCGCGGTCACAGCACCACGAGCAGTCGCTCCGAAACCGATCACCACTGCGCTCAGGCGGCGACCGTAATCGCCGGTGAGCCCCACCACCTCCAGCGCATGCAGTACCGAGCAGTACCCGGCGAGCTCGTTGTTCTTGTGAAAGACATGCAATCCGAATCCACCGCTTCGCTTCCAGTGGTTCATGGCCTCGAACGCGATGAGCGTGAGTCCTTTGTCGATGGCGAGCTGGGTCATCTCGCGGTCCTGGACACAATGCGGCCATCCCCACAGCACCTGCCCGTCGCGAAGGTCGCGCAGGTCGCTGTGCTGCGGTTTCGGCAGCAGGATCACGTCGGACTCAGCGATCACCTGCTCGCGGGTTCCGATCGCCCCGACATAGGGACGCAGCTGATCATCCGTGAGGCCGAACCGAACTCCGTACCCGTGTTCGAGCATGATCGATGCCCGCAGGTCGGCGTCGATCCGATCGAGGCGTGCCGGATGCAGCGGCAGGCGCCTTTCCCGCGGCTTGCGGGAGCTGGCGAGCACGCCGAGACTCATCGTCGGGTCGAAATTGATGGCGTCGAAGAACCTGGCGTCGTGCGGAACATCCATGATGGCTTCCCTTGGTGGGCGCCACGTTGGCTCCGTGTTCGCGACTCTATGCCCCGAACCTGTGGGCCTCTCAGCTGAGCCGGTAGACGAGCCCGACGGCTCCGCCCTCGAACGGTGTCGTGCTGACGAGGGTGAGCGGCGCAGACGCATGCGCGACCGGCAGCAGCGGCTTGCCCGATCCCACGATGATCGGCATGACCGTCACCCGGAGCTCGTCGAGCAGTCCCGCATCGGCGAACTGCGCTGCAACGTCACCACCGCCGACGACCCAGACGTCGCGGTCGCCGGCTGCGTCACGTGCAACCCCATCGAGCTGCGCGATCTCGCCCGCCCAGAACACGAGCTCAGCTCCCGCAATCGGCGGCAGCCGGCGGTGAGTGAGCACCCAGGTCGGGATACCCGGGTACGGCCACTCGAGATTCGGCTGCTTCAGAAGGAACTCGTATGTCACCGCACCCATGACGATCGCGCCGATTCCCGCATAGAACGCCTTGTAGTCGTCTTCGAAGGCGGCGAAGCCGAATTGTTCGAGCCATTCGATGTTGTCGTCGGCGTCGGCGATGAATCCGTCGATCGATGATGCGACGTAATACTGGGTGAGAGCCATGGCCCGCACGCTACCAGCGGCGGCCGACGTCGGCATCCGTTTGACTTAGAGTGCACTCTAAGTTCTATCGTGGCCACATGACCACAACACCGGCGTCGATGTCGATCTCCGATGTCGCCGAACTCACGGGCCTGTCGACACACACGCTGCGGTACTACGAGCGCGAGGGCCTGATGCTCGTCCCCATCGACCGATCGTCGGCTACGCACCGCCGCTACACCGATGCCGACCTCAACTGGGTCGTCTTCCTGACGAAACTGAGGCTCACGGCGATGCCCATCGCCCGGATGCGCGAGTACGTCGACCTCGCGCGCCGCGGCGACGACACCACCGCCGAGCGCCTCGAACTGCTGCTCATCCACCGCATGAACGTGGTGAAACAGCTGGATGAGATGAAGCAGAGCCTGGCGGCCATCGATTACAAGATCGCGCTCTACAAAGAAAAGGTGAATGTATGAAGAAGATCACACTCGGTACCGGCAAGCTCGAGGTGTCCCGCCTCGGGCTGGGCTGCATGGGCATGTCCGCGTTCTATACCGGCGCCGGCACGGACGAGGCCGGCTCGATCGCGACGATCCATCGCGCGATGGAACTCGGCGTCACGTTCTTCGACACGGCGGAGATCTATGGCCCGTACGCGAACGAGGAGCTTCTCGCGAAAGCGTTCGCCGGCAAGCGCGAGCAGGTCGTGATCGCGACGAAGTTCGGCACCATCCTGCACCGCACGACCAACGAACGCGGGCTCGACGGCAGCGCCGAGAACGTTCGACTTTCGGTTGAAGGTTCACTCAAACGGTTGAACACGGACTACATCGATCTCTACTACCAGCACCGGATGGACCCCGGCACCCCGATCGAAGAGACCGTCGGCGCACTCAGCGAACTGATCAGCGAAGGCAAGATCAGACACTACGGCCTGTCCGAGGCGGGACCAGAGACCATTCGGCGTGCGAACGCGGTTCACCCGGTGACGGCACTCCAGACCGAATACTCGCTGTGGTCGCGCGATGTCGAGAAGGACATCCTGCCGACGGTGCGCGAGCTCGGGATCGGATTCGTTCCCTATTCGCCGCTTGGCCGCGGATTCCTGACCGGAACCATCCGCTCGCTCGACCAGCTCGACGAGAGCGATTTCCGTCGGTTCAATCCGCGCTTCGAGGGGGACAACCTGGAGGCGAACATCCGCATCGTCGAGCAGGTGGACGCCGTCGCGAGTGAGATCGGCGCGACGCCGGGCCAGGTGGCCCTCGCCTGGCTGCTCGCACAGGGTGACGACATCGCGCCCATCCCGGGGACGCGGCGCGTCGCGAACCTGGAGCAGAACGTGGCGGCGGATGCGGTCGTGCTGTCGGATGCGCAGCTCGCTGCCCTCGACGACGTGGCCGTTCCCGTCGGCGACCGCTACGCCGACATGACGCCGCTCAGCCTGTAACAGAACGCGAAAGGGCGGACCCTCGGGTGAGGGTCCGCCCTTTTCCCACATTCGCCGTGGTCAGGCGACGCCCGTGATCGGCGGGTGGTGGAAAGTGTCGCCGATCACACGCTCGCTCGCACCGACCCGATCGAGGTATGGCGTGATCCCGCCCATCTGGAAGGGGAAGCCGGCGCCCAGGATCATGCACAGGTCGATGTCTTCCGCCGCGTGGACGACGTCGTCTTCGAGCATCCGGTGGATCTCGTCGGCGAGCCCGTCTTCGAGGCGCGACAGGATCTGTTCCTTCGTCCACGGCGAGGTGCCGCCCGCGATGATCTTCGCCGCGCCCTTGTCGACGCCCTTGATCTTGCCTTTGGAGTCCTTTTCGAGAAGCGTGCCGTAGTCGGCCAGCTTGTGCAGGTTCTCGCTGCGGTAGAAGCGGTCGGGGAATGCGGCATGGTGCGTGTCGAGAACGTGGGCGCCCACCTTCAGCCCGACCAGGTCGAGCAGGGCGGACGGGGCCATCGGAAGGCCGAGGGGAGCGAACCCTTCGTCGACGACATCGAACGACGTTCCGTCGTCGACGGCGTGCATCGCCTCGCCGAGAACCTTCGCGAGCACGCGGTTCACGACGAATCCGGGCGTGTCGGCGGTGATCACCGCGTTCTTGCGCAGCTTCGCTGCCGTCACCATGGCGGTCGACAGCGTCGCTTCGTCGGTGTTCGGTGTCTTGACGACCTCGATGAGCGGCATGACCGCGACCGGCGTGAAGAAGTGGAACCCGACGAGCCGTTTCGGGTGCTTCAGCTTCGCACCGATCTGCTCGACCGACAGCGACGAGGTGTTCGTCGCGAGCACGGCTTCAGGTGACAGATACTCCTCGAACTCGGCGAAGACATCCTGCTTCACCGAGAGCTCCTCGAATACGGCCTCGATCACCCAGTCGGCGTCGGCGAAGAGCGTCCGGTCGGTGGTGCCGGTGACGAGCGCGCGCAGGCGGTTCGCCTCGTCGGGCGAGATGCGATCCTTCTCGAGCAGTTTCGCGATCTCGTCATGGATATAGGCGACACCCTTGTCGACGCGTGCCTGGTCGAGGTCGGTGATGACCACCGGCACCCGCAGGCGACGCACGAACAGCAGTGCGAACTGGCTGGCCATGTAGCCGGCGCCGATCACGCCGACCTTTGTGACGGGCCTGGCCAGCGCCTTGTCGGGCGCCCCGGCGGGACGCTTGGCACGCTTCTGCACCAGGTTGAACGCATAGATGCTGGCCTGGAACTGGTCGCCCGAGATGAGCTCGGCGAGGGCGGCGTCTTCGCGTTCGAAGCCTTCCTCCTTGGTTCCGCTCTTCGCCGCCTTCAGCAGGTCGAGGGCGAGATACGGGGATTTCGGGATGCTGCCGATGCGGCTTTCGAGCATCTTGCGTGCGATGCCGACCGCCGCATCCCATTTCACCAGGCGCTCCACCTTGCCGGGCACGTTCGGGCGCTTCACCGTGATCTCGCCGGCGATGACACCGTCGGCCCAGCGGATGGAGTCTTCGAGGAAGTTCGCCGAGTCGAAGATCGCGTCGGCGATGCCGAGTTCGAAGACCTCGTCGGCCTTGAGCACGCGGTTCTGCTTGAGCGGGTTCTCGATGATGACCTTGAGCGCGTTCTCGATGCCGATCAGGTTGGGCAGGATGTACGCCCCGCCCCAGCCGGGGATGAGGCCGAGGAAGACCTCGGGCAGCGCGAACGCAGCCGTCGACCGGTCGATGGTGCGGTAGTCGGCGTTGAGGCCGATCTCGACACCGCCGCCGAGCGCGAGCCCGTTCGTGAAGACGAACGAGGGTACGCCGAACTCCGCCTGCTTGCCGAGCACGTAGTGGCCGAGCCGGGGGAGCAGCTTCGCGACCTCTTTGCTTGGCAGGTCGCCGACCTTGCTCAGGTCGGCGCCTGCCGCGAGGATGAACGGCTTGCCCGTGACCGCGACACCGTGGATCTCGCCGCGCGCGGCGCGCTCGGTGAGTGCGTCGAACGTTCTGCCGAGCTCGAGGAGGGTCGCGGGCCCGAGCGTGTTCGGGCGTGTGTGGTCGCGGCCGTTGTCGAGTGTGACGAGGGCGAGGGTCCTGCCGCCGCGGAGGGGCACGTCGCGCACGAACGAGTGCGTCACGACCTCGTCGGGGTCGATGCCGAGCAGCGGGGTGAAGTCGATGTTCGAGTAGTCGGTCATTGACGCCTAAGCCTTTCCGTTCCAGTTCGGGTTTTCCCAGATGACAGAGCCGCCCTGGCCGAGTCCGATACACATCGCCGTCAGGCCGTAACGCACCTCGGGGTGCTCGGCGAACTGCGCTGCGAGCTGGATCATGAGGCGGACACCGGATGCGGCGAGCGGGTGCCCGATCGCGATCGCGCCACCCCACTTGTTGACGCGGGGATCCTCGTCGTCGATTCCGAAGTGGTCGAGAAGGGACAGCACCTGGATCGCAAATGCCTCGTTGAGCTCGAAGAGTCCGATGTCGTCGATGGTGAGTCCGGCCTTGCGCAGGGCCTTCTCGGTCGACGGAACCGGGCCGATGCCCATGATCTCGGGCTCGACGCCGGCGAAGGCGAAGCTCACCATCCGCATCTTGGGGGTGAGCCCGAGCTCCCTGACCGCGTCTCCGGACGCCAGCAGGCTGGCGGTCGCGCCGTCGGTGAGCGGCGACGCGTTGCCCGCAGTCACCCGGCCGTGCGCGCGGAAGGGGGTCTTCAGGGCGGCAAGGCCGTCCATCGTGGTCTGGGGACGCATCCCCTCGTCTTCCGTCGCGAGACCCCAGCCTGCTTCGCTGCGGATGGCGACGGGAACCAGGTCGGGCTGGATCTTGCCCGCCGTGTAGGCCGCGGCGACCTTCTGCTGGCTGTGCATGGCGAACCGGTCGGCCCGTTCCTTGGTCAGCTCCGGGAAGCGGTCGTGGATGCGCTCAGCGGTCATCCCCATGTTGAGTGCGTCTTCGCTCACGAGCCGCTCCGCGAGGAAGCGCGGGTTCGGGTCTGCGCCGAACCCCATCGGGTGGCGGCCCATGTGCTCGACGCCGCCGGCGATCGCCAGGTCGTACTGGCCGAACCCGATTCCGGCACCCAGCGTGGTCACACTGGTCATCGCGCCGGCGCACATGCGGTCGATCGCGAAGCCGGGAACGGATTTCGGCAGGCCGGCGAGAAGCGCAGCCGTGCGCCCGAGGGTGAGGCCCTGGTCGCCCTGCTGGGTCGTCGCCGCGATGGCCACGTCGTCGATCCGATCCTTCGGAACATTCGGGTTGCGCTCCATCAGGCCGATGATGGCCTTGACCACCAGATCGTCCGCCCGGGTGTTCCAGTACTGCCCTTTTTCGCCGGCTCGCCCGAACGGAGTACGGACTCCGTCGACGAAGACGACATCAGCTCTTTCGGCCACAATGCCTCCCACTTGTCACAGTCGGCTTCGATCATAAGGTCGGCCATGCAGGGGGAAGAATCGTTTGCCTGAACCTACGAATCGGCTTCGGCGGCGTCGGCAGCGTTTTGGCGGGCATCTACAAACGACTGCGCGATCACCTGTGAGGTCGCCTCAATTTGCCAGGGTCTGGCGCCCAATCCGGCCAGTGCCGATCCGATCGCAGCCGCCGTCGGATCGGCCGGGGGAGCCCACGCGACGCGGCGCAGCGTCTCGGGAGTGAGCAGGTTCTCGATCGGGATGGCGACCCGTTCCGACAGTTCGGCGATCGCCGCCCTGGCGGCCTTGAGCCGGGCATCCGCTTCGGGGTTGCGGTCCGCCCAGGCGCGGGGCGGCGGAAGGCTGTCGCCGTTGCCACGCATCACCGGAAGGTCGTTCGTCGTGCGTCCGGCCTCGATGGCCGCCCACCATCGGTCGAGCTCGGTGCGGCTCGCGCGGCCGTTGAACTCCCGGAGAGACGCGAGAGCGCGCTTGCTTTCGGGCATCGCGCGCGCCGCGGCGGTGAGCGAAGCATCCGGAACCAGCCTGCCGGGGGCGACATCGGTCTCGCGTGCCAGCTCATCCCGGGCGAGCCACAGCTCACGCGCGACGGCCAGGTTGCGGATGCCGCGGATGGAGTGCACGCCGGAGAGCCGACGCCAGGGTTCTGCACGCACGGGCTTCAGGTCGCGGCTCAGTTCGTCGCCGAACTCCTGGGCTGCGATCTCTGTCTTACCCGCTTCAGCCAGCAGCGCGGCCATCGCGTCGCGGAGATCGGGGAGCAGCTCCACATCGAGGGCGGCATAGTTCAACCACGGCTCCGGCAGGGGGCGGGTCGACCAGTCGGCTGCGGAATGCTCCTTCGCCAGGTGCACGCCGAGCAGCTCCTCGACCACGGTGCCGAGCCCCACCCGGGGCATCCCGATGAGACGCGCCGCGAGCTCGGTGTCGAAGATGTGCACCGGATCGAGCCCGACCTCCCGGAGGCATGCGAGATCCTGCGTCGCCGCGTGGAGCACCCACTCGTCGTCGATGATCGCCGCATTCAATTCGTCGAATCGGCCGACGGCCGGCGGGTCGAACAGGAACGTGCCTGAACCGCGCCGGAAGACCTGGATGAGATAGGCGCGCTGCGAGTAACGGAAACCGGATGCGCGCTCCGCGTCGACCGCGATCGGGCCGTTTCCGCCGGCGATCGCCTCGGTCGCCTTGAGGTAGGACTCGCGGGTGGAGATGACAGTATGGTCAGCCACGATTCGCCCGTCGCGGGGAGAGGAGGCTCACGCCCTCTCCCGTCGGAGGGAGCCCGGCCAGCATGCAGAGCAGTTCGCCCCAGCCTTCGACGTGGGCAGCCACGTCATGTTCGAGGGGGGTCCAGGATGCGCGCAACTCGATCTGCGAGCCGTCGCCCTGCTTCGCCAGTTCGCCGAAACCTGTCGAAATGATCTTGGTGGCTGTACCCGACGCGGCGGTGTATTTCGCTCCGCGGGCGTCGAGTGCGTCGACGAGCCACGACCACGCGACATCGGCGAGGAACGGGTCGAGGCCGATCTCCGTCTCCAGCGGAGCCTGCGCGAAGCAGACGACGCGGAACCGACCACCCCACGCCTCCGGCTCGTCAGGGTCGTAGAGAAGGATGAAGCGCCCTGTACCGAGATCGGAGTCGCTCCCGTGGCGCGCTGGCCGCACATCGGCAGCCAGGGCGACCGCGTGCGGTGCAAGCTGCCCGGGGGCCGGGATCTCGGTGATGACGAGCTCAGGCCGCGCCTTGGCCCTGCGAATCGCCTCCAACGCCGCAGTGAACTCCGCTGGAATGCCCGGCGTTGAGGGTGAAGTCGACACGTACGAAGACTAGAGTTCGTAAGCGTTGCGCGAGCGAAGGCACGCCGCTGCAACAGAGGGAGGCAGACGTGGCCGACAGGAACGGGCAGGCGAAGATCCTCTGGACGGCGGCGGGTGGTGCTGCCGTCATCGGCCTGGCAGGCATTGCGTTCGCCGGGTACGCGATGGCGCGTGTGGCACGGGCTGTCGTGGTCCCTGTGCGGAAGCGGCCGCAGAACCAGCGCATCCTCGCGATCGACCCCGGCGCGAATACGGTCACCCTCGCGGACACTCCGGATGCCTCGGTCGCCGGGCGATACGGCCTCTGGTTCGACGATGACAGCGGCTACGCCCGGATCGGCGGGGTCGTCCAGCGCGGGAACGGAACCGTGACGCGCACCTTGTCGGAGGTGGTCTTCGGGGAGCTCCATCCCACGAGCCGCGCGCGGCTCAGCGGCTGGTACTACCTCTCTCCTGATGAACTCGGGTTCGACGTCGAGAGTGTGGAGATCGAGACGTCGCTCGG
Organism: Leifsonia sp. McL0618; assembly: GCF_049994905.1. GTDB lineage: Bacteria > Actinomycetota > Actinomycetes > Actinomycetales > Microbacteriaceae > Diaminobutyricibacter. Next base: position 2,239,871 of record NZ_CP188258.1, read on the forward strand.
CCAGGCGCCGGCGTGGCATTTCCCGGCGGGGGAGCGGAATGCCGACCAGGAACGTTGGGTGATCCAAGTGCACGGCTGGGGGGCTGCGCGGCAGGAAGGCCTGCGGGCGGTACCGGTGTTCCACGCATCCGGGTACTCGTCGCTGCTGATCTCGTATCGCAACGACAACGACGCGCCTCCGAGCGAGGACAAACGCTACGGCCTGGGTGGAACCGAATGGCTCGACGTCGAGGCGGCGATCCGTTTCGCCAAAGACCGCGGGGCGAAGTCGATCGTTCTCATGGGCTGGTCGATGGGAGGCGCGGTGGTGCTGCAGACCGTCACGCGCTCGCCATCCGTCGACCTGATCAGCGGACTGGTTCTCGAATCGCCGGTCATCGACTGGATCGACACCCTCGAGTACCAGGCGAGGCTGCTGAAGCTTCCGCCTGTCATCACCCTCGGTGCCCTCCGCATCATCGGGTCGGAGTGGGGCTCACCCATCACCGGCCAGGGCGCAGCGATCGACTTCGCCAGCATGGACTTCGTCGCACGTGCAGCCGAGCTGAGCCTGCCGATGCTCGTGCTGCACAGCGACGACGACGGCTGGGTACCGTCGACGAGTTCGCGTGCCCTCGCGATCGCGCGCCCCGACATCGTCACGTTCGTGCCCTTTGCCGGCGCACTGCACACGAAGCTCTGGAACTACGACGAAGAGCGCTGGCGCCGGTCCATCGCTGAGTGGCTCACTGCACACGCCAACGACACGAGCCGCGCGCGGGAGCGATCGGCCTAAGCCGCCGCGATCTTCTCGCGCACCTGCCGTTTGGTTCGGCCGAGGAGCGCCGACATGCCGCGGATGCGCAGGGGAGAGACCGCCTGCGTCAGCCCGAGCATCTGGGGGTAGTCGTCGGGCACGGCGAGAACCTCGGCGGCGGTGAGCCCGGCGAGTCCCTGCGCGAGGATCGAAGCGAAGCCACGCGTGGTGGGGGATTCGCGTGGCGCGGTCGCGAACAGGTGCACGACGTCGTGCTCATCGACCTCGACGAAGATGAACACCGGCGACTGGCATTCCACGACCCGCTCGAAGAGGTCGGGGTGGTCGCGGTAACGCTCGGGCAGCTCCGGGAGCTCGTTCGAGAACTCGAGCAGCAGCTGGAGGCGGTCGGGCTGCTCGAGGCCCAGGAAGTCATCCCGGATCTCGGCAAGTGCGGGTGCGAGGGTCACGTCGGTCATCGGTTCCATCTTCTCTCAGCATCCACAACACAGCGAAGCCGGCAGTTCTTCCCCTGGGGCGACCGCCGGCTTCGCCGACTCCTCAGCGGGCGGGGACCTCGCCGCGCTCCGTGCCCTGCACGACGGGCACGCGCACGGCGCTTCCCCACTCGGTCCAGGATCCGTCGTAGTTGCGTACGCTCGGGAACCCGAGTAGGTGGGTGAGCACGAACCAGGTGTGGCTGGAACGTTCACCGATGCGGCAGTATGCGATGACGTCATCGCCCTCGACGAGCCCCGCCTCGCCTTTGTAGATCGCGTCGAGCTCGGCGCGGGACTTGAAGGTCGCGTCCGGTGCCGCTGCACGCGCCCACGGGACCGAGGCCGCGGACGGAATGTGACCGGCACGGAGGGCGCCCTCGGTGGGGTAGCCCGGAATCTCGGTGCGCTCCCCGCTGTACTCCTCGGGGGAACGCACATCGATGAGCGGCCGGCCCAGATGGGCGAGCACGTCGTCCTTGAACGCGCGAACAGTGGTGTCGTCGCGCTCGACCACCGGATACTCGGCGGGGGTCGGCGCCGGAACGGTTGTGGTGATCTCGCGGCCTTCCGCGATCCACTTGTCCCGGCCGCCGTTGAGGAGGCGCACGTCTTCATGGCCGAAAAGCGTGAAGATCCAGAGCGCGTAGGCGGCCCACCAGTTGTTCTTGTCGCCGTAGATGACGACGGTGGAGTCCCGCGAAATGCCCTTCGAACCTGCGAGACGGGCGAAGGCCTCGCTGTCCACGAAGTCGCGTTCGACGGGGTCGTTGAGGTCGGTGTGCCAGTCGATCTTGACCGACCCGGGGATGTGTCCCGTGTCGTAGAGCAGCACGTCTTCATCGGATTCGACCACGACGAGGCCGGGAGCGCCGAGATGCTCCTGCAGCCATTCGGTGCTGACCAGGCGCTCTGGGTGTGCGTAGTCGGCGAAGGACGGGGACGGATCGGCCTCGATGGCCATGAGCTACCTCCTGCTGGCGCCCAGTGGGCGCGGGGACAATCGTGTCGGGTCGGTTTAGGCTTGAGGCCGGACTCCACTCACGAACCTACGCATTAGGCTACGCGGCGCAGATGGGTCCTGTAAGACTTCGACACAAAGGTGCCAGCCCCATGACTCTCGAACAGACCGGTGCCGTCGTGCGCCTCACCGAGCGCACGCCGTCGATCACCGGCGCCGAGATCGCAGCCGAGCTCGTTCCGCCGCCCCAGTTCGTGCACGCGACCTTCGAGTCGTACCGGCCCGACCACGATTACCCGTCCCAGAGCGCTGCCGTCGACAAGCTGAAGACGTTCGCCAAAGCATGGGAGCCTGCCCGGCCGGCGGGCTTCTTCAGCCGCAGCCGCAAGCGCATCGAGACAAAGCCCGGCGTCTACCTCGACGGAGGATTCGGCGTCGGCAAGACCCACCTGCTCGCCGCCCTGTGGCACGAAGCACCCGGTCGCAAGTACTTCGGGACTTTCATCGAGTACACCGCCCTCGTCGGCGCCCTGGGCTATGCCGGCGCCGTCAAGCTGCTCAGCGGCTCCACCCTGATCTGCATCGACGAGTTCGAACTCGACGACCCGGGCGACACGATGATGATGACGCGGATGCTGTCCGAGCTGGTCGCTTCCGGCACGCGCATCGCGGCCACCTCGAACACCCCGCCGAACGCCCTCGGTGAGGGCCGCTTCGCCGCCAGCGACTTCCTCCGCGAGATCCAGGCGCTCTCCGGTCACTTCGAGACCGTCAGGATCGACGGACTCGACTACCGCCGCCGCGACACCGAGGGCCGGGCGCTCACGGTCGAGCCGGAACCGTACGAGAAGACGATCGCGGCCCTCCTGTCGCGGGGCGAGGCCGTCACGAGCGACTCGTTCGACGGACTCATCGCGCACCTCGCCACCGTGCACCCGTCGCGGTACATCAAGATGATCGCCGGCATCGACGTGATCGGACTCACCGATGTGCAGGTGCTCCATGACCAGATGGCTGCCCTGCGACTCGTCGCCTTCATCGACCGCGTCTACGATGCTGAGATACCCATCGTGCAGACCGGTGTTCCGCTGAACAGCGTCTTCGACGACGAGATGCTCGGCGGCGGTTACCGCAAGAAGTACCTGCGTTCGGTCTCGCGCATGATCGCGCTGACCACCGGCGAACTGCCACCACACGACGACGAAGACTGACCCTCTGCTCCTCCGGGCAGATCCGCGGCGTTCTGTGTACGAATCCGCGGAATCCCGAAACACGATGTTTACACGCATCCGCCAGCCGTAACACTCGCGAAACACGCGGGCGCATCCACTGAAACCTCTCGCAGCGAAACTGACGACACCCCGAAACGCGCCACACCTGATTGCGTCGACCGGGACATCGTCAGCAATCACAAGAGAGGTAGACCATTCGTATGTTGCTACATTCAGCAGCGGCCTATGACGCCCAGACAGCAGTCAACTCGCTTTGGCTCCTCGTCGCGGCCGCGCTCGTTCTGATCATGACCCCCGGGGTCGCCTTCTTCTACGGCGGCATGGTCCGCGCCAAGAGCGTCATCAGCATGATGATGATGAGCTTCGGCGCGATGGCCATCGTCGGCGTCCTGTGGGTGCTGTACGGCTACGGGCTCTCCTTCGGCCCGGCATCCATCCCTCACGTCCTCGGAACACCTGACTGGGGCCTCTCCGGCCTCATGGGCAAGGACGGAGTCACCCCCGACCTGAACGGACTCGCGTTCGCCGGGTTCCAGGCGACCTTCGCGATCATCACGGTGGCGCTGATCTCGGGTGCCATCGCCGACCGCGCGAAGTTCGGCGCATGGATGGTTTTCGCGGCCATCTGGGCGACGGTCGTCTACTTCCCGGTCGCCTTCTGGGTCTTCAACCTCAAGGACGGCTGGATCGCGACCATCCTGCACGTGAACGACTTCGCAGGTGGTACTGCGGTCCATATCAACGCCGGTGCCGCAGGTCTCGCGCTGGCGCTGGTACTCGGCAAGCGTGTCGGGTTCCAGAAGGGCATGGCGAAGCCGCACAACGTTCCGCTCACGCTCCTCGGCGCGGCGCTGCTGTGGTTCGGCTGGTTCGGCTTCAACTCCGGTTCTGAGGCCGCTGTCGACGGCGTCGCAGCGATCGCCTGGATCAACACCCTCGCCGCACCCGCCGCAGCAACACTCGGCTGGCTGATCGTCGAGAAGATCAAGGACGGAAAGCCGACATCGATCGGTGCGGCGTCCGGAGCGGTCGCAGGTCTCGTCGCGATCACCCCGGCCTGTAACATCCTGACCCCGTTCTGGGCGATCGTCCTCGGCCTGCTCGCCGGTGCCGTCTGTGCCATCTCGATCGACCTGAAGTTCAAGCTCGGCTTCGACGACTCGCTCGACGTGGTCGGCATCCACCTCATCGGCGGTCTTCTCGGAACGCTCTACATCGGCATCTTCGGCCTGACCCACGTGAACGGCGACGCAACCCAGCCGTACTCGAGCCTCCTCTACGGCGGGAGCTTCCAGCAGCTCGGCGTCCAGGCCGTCGGCGCCTTCTCCGTGATGATCTACTCCTTCGTCCTGGCATACGCCATCGGCTGGGCCATCCAGAAGACGATGGGCTTCCGCATCAAGAACGAGGACGAGCTGGCCGGCGTCGACACCGTGGTCCACGGTGAAGAGGGCTACGCGCTCGAGAACGCCTGATCCTCTCCAGCACCAGCGAGCGGGGTGTCGCCTTCGGGTGGCACCCCGCTTCGCGTGTGGCGTGCGGGGCGGATGAACGGGCCAAGTAGCCTATGACCGTCCCCACACATGTCAGGAAGGGCCGATGGACGCTGCTGCCCAGGTGGATGCACTCCTGCTGCTCGTCTCAGGCGCCCTCGTGCTCATCATCGTCCCCGGCTTCGCACTGCTCTACGGCGGCATGATCAGCACCGCAGGCGCGGCATCCGCGATGCGGGCGACGCTCGTCGGGGCCGGGATCGCCGGCGTGCTCTTCGTGATCGGTGGCTATGGGATGGCCTTCGGGCCTCCGCTCATCCCTCACGTCGTGGGGGTGCCGGGCACCGTTCCTTCGGACGCCTCCACCCTCGCCCGCGCCTGTTACGCGGGGGCCGTGTGCGTGCTCGCCGTCGCGATCCTCGCATCTGCCGTCGCTCCGCGCGTCACCCTGCGCGGCTGGGCCGTCTTCGCAATCGTCTGGGTCGTGCTTGTCTACCTGCCGGCGGCGTACGCCGTGTTCAACCTGATGGACGGGTGGGCGAGCGCGACGTTCGGGGTGATCGATTTCGGCGGCGCGATCCCCGTGAGCATCGCTGCGGCCGCGGGAGCCGCGGGCATCCTGCTGGTCTGCGGCCGGCAGCCGGAGCACGAAGTTCGCGGTCGCCGCAACGTGCCGGTCATGGCCGTCGGCGGCGCCCTCGTATGGTTCGGGTGGTTCGGCCTCGCCATCGGCTCCGAGGGGTCCGTCGACGGGTTCACGGCACTGATCTGGGTCAACACGCTCACCGCATCGGCCGCCGCTACGATCGCCTGGGTGACGGTCGACCGCATCATGATGCGGCGTCCGACTGTGGCGAGTGCGGTGTGCGGGGCTGTCGCCGGCCTGATCGCCATCGCCCCGGCGTCAGGCATCATCACGACGGGATGGTCCCTCCTCGTGGGGGCGCTGTCGGGGATTGCATGCGCGGTGATCATCGATGTGGCAGCGCGGGCGCAGTTCGGGACCCCGACGGTCGTGGTGGTCATCCACTTGGTCGGCAGCCTCGTCGGGCTGCTGTTCATCGGGCTGTTCGCGAACGGCACCGGGATGGTCTACAGCGGCAATTTCGACCAGCTCGGCGTCCAGGCTCTTGCGGCTGTCGTCGTCGCTGCCTGGTCGTTCCTCGTCTCATGGGGGGCGGCATACGCGATCCAGCGCACGATCGGGCTGACTGCAACCGTCCACGTGTCATGGCGTGAGGACGTGCCGGCGGCGGGGCGCCACCAGTCCGAGCGCGGACGACCCGAACGGTAATATTCCAGGGGTGTCGACGACCTCACGCCTCCTGTCCGCCATCGCCGCATTCTTCCGACCGTCGCCCCGAGCTCAGAGTCCAGTGGCCGACCTTACGGCCTCCCCGGGCCAGGTGGGCGCGGACGCGACGGTCGAAGTCGATCCACGGCGCGTCGGACACGTCACCATGACCTACGTTCCGCGCGTCGACGGCGACGCCGACCCGGGCGAGATCGTCTGGACCTGGGTTCCGTACGAGGAGCGCGACGGACGCGGCAAGGACCGCCCGGTGCTCGTCGTGGCGGCCGAGAAGACCGGCACGGTGCTCGTGGTGCAGCTGACAAGCCAGGAGCATCCGGGGCGGCCCGGCTACATTCCCGTCGGCACGGGGGCATGGGACAGCAGGCGACGGCCCAGCTACGTCAACATCGAGCGCGTCTTCCGGGTTCACCAGGGCGGGATGCGCAGAGAAGCGGCCGCGCTCGACGCTCGGCGCTACGACTCGGTCCGGTCCGCACTCGTCGCGCGGTACGGCTGGTCGGCTGCCTGACCGCCGCTTCACGCTGAGATCACTGCGCAGGCATCTGCCCGGCCGCGAGGGCTTCGGCCACGGCCTGCTCGACGGTGAGCTCCCTGCCCTCGGCGACTGCCTCATCCAGCTGCGCGCCCGACCCGGTCGCCCTGAGTTGATCGACGTAGGCCTGGTGGAAGGTGAACATGGGCCCGTTGTGGAGACCACTGCGTTCGCGCAGTGCCCGGGCGGCGCCGGCGAGACGTCCGGCACGCTCGACGTCGCCCGAGAGCGCCGCTACCGCGACCATCCCTTCGAGCCCGTAAGCCAGCCCCTCCACGTGACCCAGGCTCGCGGACACCTTCACGCTGAGGGCGAAGTCCGCCCGCGCGTCCTCGACAGCGCCGAGCTTCAGTTGCGCCCAGCCCAGGTGGTAAGACGCGATGCGCTCCCCGACGGCGTCGTGAGTGCGTTGGGCGATGGCCAGGCTCTTCTCGAACCGGTCGAGGGCCTCGGGGAGTTTCTGCTCCAGCAGCGCGACCCTGCCGAGCAGTACGAGCGCCATCGACTCGCCCCACAGGCTGCCGCTCGCGCGGAAAAGGCTCAGACTCGTGTCCATGACCTCCCGGGCGCGGACGGTGTTCGGTTTCCCGCCCGCCATCAGCGCGAGCGCGAGCGAGATCAAGGTCAGCGCCTCACCATCGAGATCGTCGGTTCGATGGAAGAGGTCGGCGCTCGTGGCGAGATCGGCGGCCACGCTGCCATCCGGGTCGCGCCAGAACATGATCGTTCGAGTGAAATAGAGGGCGATCGCACGGGTGTGGTCCGAAAGCCGGTCGCCGGATTCGAGCGCCTGGTCCATCCACGTCCGCACTTCACCCAGGAGGCCGGAGACCCACCAGTAGAGGTACAGGCTGAACGCCAGTGCAGCAGCGCGATCCCAGTCCTGCCCGCCGAGGAGGAACCGCTCTGCCGCGCGCAGGTTCTCGCGTTCGTCGCCCAGGCGCTGCAGCCACTCGCGCTGGTGTTCGCCTTTGAGATCGCCTTCCACGCGTTCGCCCAGCCGGAGGAAGAAGCTCGCATGGGCATCGCGAACCCGCGCGATTTCACCGCTGTCGGAAAGCCGTTCCCTGGCGTATTCGCGCACAATGGCCTGCATCGAGAACCGAGGGCGGTCCGCGCTCACCGTCTGGCTCACAAGGCTGCTGTCGACCAGTGCGGTGAGGTCCGTGAGGACATCGCTGACCGAATCCGCATGGCCGCCGTCGCCGACGGCTTCGGCCGCTTCGAGTGAGAAGCCTGCCTCGAACACCCCCAGGCGTTCGAGAAGATGCCGCTGGTCGTCGTCGAGCAGTTGCGTGCTCCATTCGATCGTGCGGCGAAGGGTCTGCTGACGCTCCGGCAGGTCGCGCGAGCCCGAGACGAGCACGTTGAGCTGCCGGTCGAGACGTTCGAGCAGTTCTGCAGGCGACAGGACCCGCACGCGTGCGGCCGCCAGTTCGATCGCCAGTGGCATCCCGTCGACCGCTGCACACACGCCCGCAATGGCGGCGGAGTTGTCCTGCGTGAGTTCGAAATCGGGCTTCACAGCCCGAGCGCGCTCGACGAACAGGTTCATGGACCACTCCTCGGGGAGCGGACCGACCTCGTAGCTCTGCTCAGCGCTCACGCGCAGGAGTACGCGACTCGTGACGACCATGGCAACGCCCGGTGCCGCAGCCAGAAGTGCGGTGAGCTTCGGGGCTGCGTCGAGCACCTGCTCGAAATTGTCGACGACGAGGAGGATCTGACGGTCATGCAGAGCGGTGGTGAGGTTCTCGATGACCGGTGCGTCGCCGGTGTCGCGTACACCGATCGCCTGCGCGATCGCGTGGAGCACGCGTTCGGGATCGTGCACCGCGGAGAGGTCGACGAAGGCGACACCGTCCTCGTATGCAGGGGCAGCGGCACTCGCGGCTGCGATCGCGAGCCGGCTCTTTCCGATACCTCCCGGGCCGATCAAAGTGACGAGACGGATGCCCGTGGCGAGCATCCGCCGGATCTCTGCGATGTCCGCGTCCCGGCCGATCAGTTCGGTGAGGGGCATCGGCAGGCGCACCGGTTCTGCGGCACGATCCGCCTCCTCGAGAACGGCGGCTGCGAGTTTCACCTGGCTCTGCTCGAACCGCTCCGCGAGCATCGTCGCCAGGTCTGCTTCGACAAGCCGGCCGAGCTCCTTCGCGGTCTCGAAATACTTGTAGGCGGCCAGGTCGTCATGCCGGATGCGGTCGAGCAGCGCAGAAAGCCGCGGTTCGCGACCGTCGGACGGCGCCTTCACATAGAGCAGCCGCGGAACGTCCGCGGGGCACAGGTTGTACTCGTCCTCGAGTCCGGAGACGTCCTCGTCGGGGGCGATCCATCCGTAGCGCTCCCAATACAGGCCGACGAAGACGTCGCTCTGGTCGAGATAAGCGCGGTAGAGCTCACGCGGGGGATGGGGGCTCGCCCCCAGCTCGAACATGACAGGCGCGAGGTGGAGCTTTTCGATCGCAGCGCGCGCTGCCCTTCGTTCGGGTGCGAGTTCCTGCAGGGTGGAACTGACGAAGATCCGCAGCCGTTGATCCGGCGTGCGGATAACATGAGCGCGCCTCATGTGTGCATTCTGTTGCTGAAGCGCGCAATAGTCCAGTCCTGAACCGACTGGTCAACGCAAAGCCAGGAGCGCTCGTGCCAACCGAACGCTGCGCGTGAAGATGGTTCACGACGGAGCCCAGAACGCTGACGCAGGATCCAGGGAACCGATTAGGGTCGTACAGCTCCAGTGAGTCCCAACGTGTTCAGGAGGTCGGCGAGGTCGGCGTCGAACAGTTTGTCGGGCGCGGGGGTGACTCCCTGAAGGTGTCCATACACCTCGAGTGATACGAGCCCGTGGAGGCGAGCGCGGATGCGCATTGCGAGCGCAAGAGCGGCTGGCGGCAGCTCAGGGAAGGCGGCGCGAACCTCATCGCGCAACCCTGGATCGAAGTCGGACCACTGGAAGGTAGCCCTGTCTGAGTCGGATTCGGCATGAGGCCAGGCGACCGCGGCCAGCCCGGTGAGGCCCAGGCAGATGCGCCGGGTGGCGTCGGGTGCCGGTCCTCCCTCCGGTGCGATGTATCCAGGGATCGGATCGCCGAATACAAGTCGAAATCCCTCGGGGTTCGTCAGTGCCCAGGATCGAAAGGCGCTCGCCCACGCCCGGATGCGCTCGGCGGGTGACTTGCGCGTGGTTCGCGCCCACGTGGCATCCAGGACGTCAGCCAGATCGGTGGAAACGTCACTGATCAGTGCGGTCGCGAGGTCGTCTCGTGTTGCGAAATAGCCGTAGATGGCGTTCGGGGTCATGCCCATCTCGCGTGCGATTGCGCGCAGCGTGATGGCATCCGGCCCACCCGCGGCCATCAGGGTGAGGGCAACCTGCTTGATCTCAGCCGTCGTCGCAGCACGCAGTCGCGCGCGGCGATCCAGGGACGCTGTGGCTTCCACAGGGACAAGTCTATGACATTCGTGCTTGCTGTATAACATCTTCACACCGTATAGTTTGTGTACGGCGTAGGTTAATCTTTCGGACAATCCAGAACGGGGTAGCTCATGAATATCGGAATCATCGGCGCCACCGGCATGATCGGCAGCCGGATTGTCGCGGAAGCCCTCGACAGGGGACACCGAGTCACGGCATTCAGTCGCAACGCATCGCTCGTCGGCGACGGGCGCGACAGCGTTCAGTGGAAGGATGTCGACGCCACCGACGCCGACAGCATCCGCGCGGTAATCGCCGGCCTCGACGTGCTGGTGAGCGCATTCGGCGCCGGCAACACGGCGGCTGATCCCGAGCAGGCTGTCGCGCTCGGCATCGCGGACCCCGGCATCTACGCTCGTGCCGCGCGTGCGCTTACCATCGCCCTGCGGAGCTTTCCCCGCACACGCCTCATCGTCGTCGGTGGCGCGGCAAGCCTCGAGGTCGAACCCGGCCTGGCGTTCCAGGACTCTGACGAACTGCTCCAGGGCGCGATCGACAGGTTCGGCTTGCCCAGGGAGTACGTGGCGGCGATGCGCGGTCATGGCGATGCACTCAACGTGTTCCGCACCTCGAACCGGCTTTGGACCTACCTCAGCCCCGCCATCGAGACCGAACCCGGTGAGCGCACAGGCCGGTACCGCACCGGCGGTGATCAGCCCGTCACGGATGCCGAGGGGCGCAGCCGCATCTCGACCCAGGATGCCGCCGTCGCCGTTCTCGACGAGGTGGAGATTCCGAGGTACGTGCAGCGCCGCTTCACCATCGGCTACTGAGAACCGCACGCGCACACCAATCGTCACAAAAATGATCACTTGGAGGACAACATGGCACTATCAGCACCTCGCCGCTTCGTCGCGGCGATGCAGGTCACCCTCGACGGCTTCAGCGTACAGAACGGGTTCGCGGACTGGGTCGACTCCTGGTCCGACGCCATCCAGCTCGTCGGGCCGGTCGACGCGCTTATCCAGGGCAGCGGCATGTACCCCGGCTACGGTCTGTATTGGGGTGCCATCCACGCAGGCGCGCCGGAAGTCGCCGAGATGCTCGGCCGCAACCCCTACCCGCGAGAGATCGCGACCGCTCGCCTTATCGCCGAAACACCGCACCTGGTGCTCTCCACGTCGCTGCCGAATATCGAGTGGCCGCCGAACGCCACCATCGTGCACCACATCGACGAGCTTCGGGAGTTCAAGGCGCAGCCAGGCGGGGTCGGCTACGTTGTGGGCGGTGCCACGTTGGTTCGAAGTCTGCTTGACGAAGGGCTCATCGACGAGCTGGTCCTGATCGTGCACCCCGTGGTCGTAGGCGAAGGCGAGCCGCTGCTGGCCGGTACCACACACCGGCTTGGGCTCGAACTCGTCGGGAACGAGTCCGGACCCGGCGGGCGAGTGCACCTGCGGTATCGCGTCAAGGTTTGACTGAAGCATCGACGCCCCGCTACCGCCTTCACCTCATCCGAGGTCCAGGACTGTCGGCTTGTGCTTGATGTCGATGAGAAGGTCTACGAGGACGTCAAGGGTGGTACCGTCATCGCCGAGGTGGCAGGACGTTTCGACCTGCTCTGGTCACCGTCCCAGGCGAGCGAATACTACGGTCGCGGCGATGATGGCGACTCCGACCAGTGCGATGATTACCCAGACCCACCACGCGGGCTCGAGCGTGGTGCCAGTGTCGGTGCATCCGGCTGCTTTCGCGCAAGACGCAACGATCCGATCGACCATCAGTTCAACGCCCCAGTGAGCGTCTGGATGAGGATGCCGATGCCGGCGACGACGACGCAGACTCCGACGACGGCTGCGACGACGATGAAACCGCGTCGGCCGCGCCTGCCGTTCACGGTGCCCGGGTCGAATGACGCCCCGGCGACCTTGTCGAGGTTCGGGTAGAGGACGTCGAAATAGACCTCTTGCTCCTCCGGCGGCAGCCCGTACGGTAACGGCTCCTCAGGGTCACGTCGCTGCGTCATGGCTCATCATCCCACCCGGCGCACATATCGTTCCCGCTACAGTGGGGCGGCCATTCCGACGATCGTCCGGTCCGAGCGCCGGTCACCTTCACCGGTTCCCGTTCGAAGGGTTTGCAGAAGCGCTGTCATGTCGATCGGCTGCGTCGGTAGTGGTTCGACGGGTGCCGGTACACCGGTCTTTCGATTCCTGAAATCAGCCGGCATGAGCGTGGTTTTGAACAAAGTGGGGGTTTCTTGAGGGTCTTCCGGTGACGTGGTAGAAAGTTCCGGGAGCCTGCGGGCAGGAAAAAACCCCGGCCGACCGGGGCTTTTACTCTCGTGGGCGATACCGGACTCGAACCGATGACCTCTTCCGTGTGAAGGAAGCGCGCTACCAACTGCGCCAATCGCCCATTGCACGCCATTGCCGGCTGCGAGTTTCGATACTAGCCGACGGGGGAGGCGCTCGCATAAACGAACTGGTGCGACCCACCCGACACTCCCGGAAAACGAAACACAACCGTGTCAGTTTGAATATCGAATGACCTATCGGCTACAGTTTCAAAGCACGCAGAAATGTGAGCAGTGCGGATGTGGCGCAGTGGTAGCGCATCACCTTGCCAAGGTGAGGGTCGCGAGTTCGAATCTCGTCATCCGCTCGAGTACAGCACGACCGTAAGGTCGGCTGCTCATGGTGGACAGCCCGATGTATTGAGGTTTGGCCGAAGCGGTGGATTGGCCGAGAGGCGAGGCAGCGGCCTGCAAAGCCGTATACACGGGTTCGAATCCCGTATCCACCTCCAACCTGATGCAGAAACGCAACAGGCTTGGGCGATTGGCGCAGCGGTAGCGCGCTTCCCTGACACGGAAGAGGTCACTGGTTCGATCCCAGTATCGCCCACAAGAAAACCCCCGGAATTCCGGGGGTTTTTCCTTTCCGACATGCGGTCGTGCAATATACGTGCAATATCTCGATTGCGAAGGAGGGCCGTGAACCTCAATGACTTTGTTGGCTGGGCCGGGCTTGTGATCGCAATTCTCGGATTTCCGCTTGTTTACGGCGGCATAGCCAGGCGCTTGCGGAGTTGGCAGGTTCGCTATCGCTTCTGGCGCGGATCGTTCGTGCGAGAGCCTGACTTCAAGGTTCAGGTCGACGGCGAGCGCCGGACCTACCAGGTGATCAACCCTGGTCCAATGACGATGCGTTCGACAACGACCCATTTCCTAGGCCTGGACGTGCCAGGCCCCATGCCCAGCGGGACAACGGTCAACCGCGGCAATATCGGCGTCGGCGAATCCTTCGAGGCGATTCCCCCCGATGACATGACGGGAGTCGACAGCCTCTTCGTCGGCTGGCAGTACCGGGGACGCTCTCGCGATGCGCGATGGTGGGAATTCTGGGTGTGGCGCAAGCTGAGCTACTACCGAATCGTCAAACTCTCCGAACTCGGCGACTGACGACCATGAGCTCAGAAGGCAAACAGGGCGGTGTCTGCGATATCTACCAGCGCGCCTGCTGAGTGTGCGGCGGCGGTAGTGCCGTTCGCCCCGCGGGTGATGGTCACGGTTTGCACGTTCGACGCGGGTGCGCTGCACGCGGTGACCGTGACCTGCTCTGAGTCGATCTCCAGCACGTAGGGGGTTTGGACTTGCTCGAGGAATGAGAGCCCATCCGCTGACAGCACGAGCATGCTCGTCGCGCCGGCCGTCAGCGCTGCGTTCAGGCTGAGGACTCCGCCGGCAGAGAACCGGTCGGTGTCGAACACCGCTGTCTTCGGGAGCACTGGCGACAGGTACAGGGTGAACGAATCAGTGGCGGATGCCCCAGGGGCGTGAAGTTCGGATACTCCCAGGAGCCAGCCGTCCCATGTCGAGAAGCCGAGCGGCGTGATGTCGAGATTGCTGATGCGCACCCGGTCGCCGAGCGTCAGCGCCATCACAGCCGCCTGCGTGGCCGCGCTGGTGGTCATTGTGTCGATGGTGACCTGCGCGACCCGCAGGTTCACGTTCTCGCCCCGGATCATCCGGTCCTGAGCCCAGCCGAGCAGGTCGACATGGTTCTCCAGTAGCACGGTCTCTGAGCTGGCAGCAGATCCCACGCGCGCGACCACGGCCGGGTCGGTGACGGAGACGGACGCTGCAGGGCCGGCCGCTGTGATTGTGGCGAACATGTTCGTCATGTCACGCACGAACTGCGGCAGATTCTGCACGTCCGATCGGGCGTCGAACGTCGCCTGCGGTGTCGCAGGGCGTGTCCGAGCTCGAACATTGACAACAGTGGCCGGCGCAGTCAGCGTCCCGGTCGTGGACGTGTAGATGTGCCCCTGCTCGGTGCGCAGCACATCACACAAGCCGGTCCAAGCGTTCGAGGCCGATCCACCCAGCGGCGCGGGCGACAGATTCGCGTCCAGCGTGCCTAGGGCCATTTGCGGGACGACCGCGGCGAGCGCTGCGATGCGGTTCTGGATGGTGGTGACCCCGGCCGCTTCCTCGTGCGCGAGCGCCGGACCATGCGAGAGGTGGGCGACGTTCACGAGCAGCCCCGATGCGGACCCGTTGCCGAGCGTGAACCGCACGCTCGTGGGTTGCATGGCTGCGTTCGTCACGCCGGCAGCTGTCCACGACCCTGAGCTGACCGCGACGCCATCGACATACAGTGTGCCGGTGAACGTTGTGCCGGAGTAGGTGATGCCGGTTGCGACGTAGTGTGCGACGCCTTGTAGCCACGGAAATGGAAGGAAGAGAGAGGGCGCACCGGCGGGGCCTGCGAAGTTGACACCGACTTGGTCGCCGCCGAGTTGCGCAGCGGATAGCGCGATCGACCAACCGTTCTGCATGTGTACGTCGAGCTCGATGTCGAAACTGGGCGCGGCAGGGGTCACCCAGAAGCCCCAATAGCCATACGAGCCAGCAGGGTAGGTGATCAGCGGAAACGGGAGATTACCGTGCCCCGCATTTGTGCCGAGGAACGCTGGACCGAGTCCAGGCGAGGGGATGGCAAGCTGCACCTGAGTGTCTGACGTTGGCGCAGACGCAGCAACGCCGAATGAGGTGGAGGCGGGGAACGACGCGTCGGGATATAGCGCGGGCCCGTTGTTTCCTGACGTTTCGGCTGCGGTCGGCGACGAAATGGCGTCGTTGAACGGCCAGAACAGGTAAGCCTGCGCGGCCGCGATCGCGTGTGCGAGATCTCCGATCGGTGTTCGGTTCGCGATCGTGAAGACGTCGCCGGCGGTGATCTGGATGCGTCCCCACTGGGTTTCGTCGGCGGCGAAGGTGATTCCCGCTACTTGCGCGGTTACCAGCCGACTGCCCAGCTGCCAGCACATGGCGGTGCCCTCGGTGAGCAGGGTAGCCAGCGGGGAGGCCGTGTTGCCCGGCGTGAAGCGGCCGTCCTGGTTCTCGAGGGTGAACGTCACCTGACCTGGTGACGGGTCGCGGAACTCGGACTGTCGCCCGTAGGCGTACGCGACACCTTCCGGGCCGATCACGTACGCGGAGACGTCGACGAGCGCGCCGCCGGCACCGACTCCGAGCGCGAGCGCCTGCGGAAGTGCTGAGGTCATTTCAGATCCGATCTTGTTGCGGGACGTGTCCCGGGACTTCGGGCGAGGTCTGCGCGATCTTTTTGACTGGCGGGTCCGCGCAGATTGAGGGCTCCGGACTTTTCGAGGCGGGGTGGCACCCGTCGTGCTGCGACGACGAGTGAAGGGGTGTTGCTGCCCCGACCGGGGAAAGAGAACGGTCGGGGCAGCTGTGGTGTGCGCAGGTGGTGTCTCTGCTCGCGGAAGGTCCGAGCTCTTCCACCTTCGGCCGGGTGTTGTCCGGTGGCGTTGACGCAATGGCGCGCCTGATCGTGTGGCGGTCTAGCGGGCCGTTGGTCCACACGATCAGGCTGCCGGTAGGTTCTAGAAGGTCGGAGCGACGAGGCCGGTGCCGTTGATCACGGCGATCGACGCCGAGATCCGATGTGCCAGGGCGAAGTACGCGTAGACCCGAGCGAACATGGACAGCTGGTTCGCGTAGGTCTCCGGGAATACTTCGGCCTTCAGGGCAGATTCGTACAGCCACGAGTCGTCAGCCTTGACCACGATGATCGGGTCCTGGTTCGTACCGGCGCCGAGGTTCGTCGGGATGTTCGGGTCGACGATCACGGGCAGTCCGAACATCTTCCCGACGACACCCTGGGCGGCACCGTTCGACTCGATGCCGGACGCGTTCAGCGGGCCGTTACCGTCCGGGAGGATGACGGCACGGCCGGCCGTGTCGACCTGAACCGATGCCCACGCCCAGCGGCGCGGGTGCATGACGAGCGCGGTCGGCGACAGGAAACGGGTGGTCTGCACGGTCTGCACTGCTTTGCCGATCTGGGCGTACAGCTTGCCGACGCCCATGAACGCAGGTGAGGCATCGGTGTAGGCGATCGTGTTGCCTGCCGCGGTGATCAGGCCGGTTGGCTGTCCACCTGCCCCGGTGCCGTTGAGAACGAAAGATCCGATCTGCCGCGCGTAGTCGGCCATGAGGTCGCCGAGAAGCACCCGGTCCATATGCCCAGCGATCGGCGACTGGTCGAACAACTGCCTCGAGTAGACAGCGCCACCGGCGATCGTCAGCACGGGAGCGGCAACCGTCGAGGTCGTGATGTCCTGCACGTTCACACCTGTGTTCTGGGTGGTCTGCAGCGCGACAGCGGTACCTGTCGCCACCTTCGGCACGTTGATCACGTCGGTACCCTCCGGCAGCGGAAGGTTGGTGAGCGCGTCAGCAGTGGCGCGTGCAGGACGCAGCGCCTCGATGTAGTCATCGACCAGCCAGAGAGGCGGGGCGAACTCGCCGCCTGCGCCTGTGACCGTGGTACCGCCCGCGCGGAGCTCCTTACGGGGCTCTGCAGCCATCGCGTCGCGGAACTCGCGGCCGTGGCGGTCCAGACGCTCGCGAGCGCCGCTGTCACCCTGCCTGGCATCGAACATGTCGAGGAACATGCTGTGGCGCGACTCGGGCGTGTAGATGCCACCGCGGCTCGAGGTCGACGCGCCACCGGTGAAGCCAATCTTGGCGAGCGCTGCACCGTTCGCGGTGCGCTGGTCCTCAGCCTTCCTGGCATCGTCGAGGATCGTCACCGCGGACTTGCGCTCTTCGAGCAGCGCTTCGATGTTCGTCTGTTCGCCCGGGGACACGTTGCGCTTGTGTTTTTCTGCGGTAGCAACGATGCCGTCGAGTTCGCTGTCGATTGCGGACAGCCGGTTCTGAATGGTGTCAATGAGTGACATGAGTGTTTACTCCTTGAAGAGTGGGCCGTCGCTGTGCGACCGACCGTGGAAGGGGAAGCGACGTATCCAGAAGCGCCATCCAGCGCGATACATCGAACCCGGTCACCGCATCCACGGAATCTTCACGGGGTAAGAGCCTGATCTCGATCGGTGCCCCTCCAGGCAACTGCCGCTCGTGACCAGCTATGGCAAGCGTACCGAGTGGGGCCGACATCAGCCGTCCTCGCCTTCTGGCGTGTCGTACACGAACACAGGCGGCTGTCGATCGGTCCGCCAGTCGAGGCTCAGCCACCATTCATAGGCGGCGATGTGCTTGTCGATGAACTCGTTACGCAGGTGCGGCGACAGAAGCGCCGTGTCCTCTGCGGCTAGCTCGCGGATCATCGCGCCGAACCTGGTAACTCTCTCGTCCGCGGCAAACATGAGAATGCGGGACAGGACGAGCTCGGCGAGGACCGGATCGGGTGCGGTCGGTGTGATTGTCAGGTCGTTCATGATGCTCCGATCAAGTTGTCGCGAGCGCAGCGGTCGCAGGGTTCGGGGTATTCGGGGTGTTGGCTACAGCTGGTGCCGGGGTAGAAGCCGAGCCGAGGCCGTAGCTCTGTGGCTTCGTGCTCGCGGTTGAGGTCGTCACAATCGAAGCAGCGCACCCGGAAGGCTTCACCGACGTGGCGCTCGCAGCGTGTGCCGTGGTCGAGTTCAGACAGCAATGGAAGCCACCTCCCGGCGTGCGAGGCAGTTCGCGCACGTACCGTCGAGCGTCCAACGGTGCGGCCCAGTGCAGTTGCGGATCTCGTTGCTGCGTGGAGGGAGCATCACGGACGGTTGCGCGTGCGCCTTCTCCCAAACCTCTGCCGCGATCCGCGCCTCCTTGCAGGCCCCACACGGGGAATCCGTGCCGTTGGGGTGGCGTATGCAGTTTCGGGGTGGGCGGTCTCCACCTCCACTTCCTATATCCCCCTCCACTTCCCCCTCCACCTCGGTAGTTAGGAAGGGGATAGCGCTGGGGTAGGACTGGGGGAGCGCTGGGGTAGGACGGGGGGAATCGGCCCACGGTGGCGCCGGGTGACCTGCCTTGGATCGGTTCTTCACCAGCTGGTGCTTGCTGAAGTTCACAACCTCGAGGTAGCGCTTTTCGCCAGCTTCGTATCGACGAATCCGGCCGAGCTCGGCGAGCACTTCGAGGTGCTCGGCGATCATGTCGACGGTGACCAGGTCTTCGAGCGGCCAGACGTCGCTCTTGATTAGGCGTGCGTCGTCGATCGACCGGCCGTCATCGTCGCCGTACACCCAGAGACCGATCCATGTGAGACGCGGTCCCCAGGGGATAGCGACGACGTCGTCCGATCGGAAGAACGACGGCTTGATACTCCGAATGCGAGCCACTTACAGACCCGATTCGGGCGCGACGTACTGCAGCGGCCGGCCGAACTTCTCGAGGCTGGCCGGATCAACGCGGATGAGGCGAGGGCCGAATCGGGCTCCCTCGAGCATTCCCTGCGAGATCCAGTTGCGGATCGTGTGCGGATCGACGCCGATGCGTTCGGCCGCTTCTTTGACTGTCAACCATGCGGACGATGAAGATGAAGGCACCACAGATTCTTCTCCCATAAATGGAATTCGAATCAGAGTGGTGTCCGCGATCTTTGGCGGAATAGCGACCTAGCGCTACCCGACTGCCGCGACCTAGCGCAGCGTTATCGTCCCGAGCCTGATTGTTCTAACGAACATGCTTAGTTTCCCACGCTACATACTGCTTCCGTCGTTTCTGTTGCGGGCGTGTCGCTGCGAACGTGGACACAGAAAATCCCCCGGGCCGGCCGGGGGACTCTGAGGGGGTTGGTCAAGCAGCCTGAACCAATAGTGCCCGGTCCCGGCCGTAAGGGTCGATCACGAGGTCTTTGACCGTGAAGCCGCCGAGGTACTCGCAAACGATATCGGTCTCGAGGTCGGGGTCGCCCCATTTGGACCCAACTGCATCTGCCTTGGGCGCGCTGTCGGCGAAGTAGAGCTCGACGTGGCCGAATGTGGTCTCGAGGGTGCGTGAAACGTAGACGGTCGCGCCCGCTTCGAACCGCGCGCCGACTGTGAACGAGGCTCGCGAGATGTCGAGGGTGACGGGAGTAGCATCTGTGTTGTTCATGGGGTTCCTTTCAGGGTTGTTCCATGGATTGCCCCTGGCGCCGCTCACACCGGCGCTGGGGGCTCTTGAAAGTAGCAGGGGGGCTGCTACATCTCGGCGAGCGCGCTCATGCGCTTCGCGAGCTCTATATCGCGGCCGGCACTGTGTTGGTAGCGCATGGCTGCGGATACGGTCGAGTGACCGAGTCGTTCCTGGATCTCTTTGAGGGTCGCGCCGGTTTGCGCGAATCGCGTAGCCCCATAGTGTCGAAGCGCGTGGAAGGGCATGTCGGATCGCTTGGCAGCGGCGCGCGCGGGATACCAGTGCTTGACGAACGTCGACTCTGCAAGATGCGTGCTGCCGTCGCTCGCCGGGAAGAGCAGCGAGTCGGGAAAGTCGCCAACATTGTCACGCAGGTGCACGAGGATGTCCGCGTGGATGTGCGGAGGCAACGCGATCGACCGGACGCCTGCGGCGCTCTTGGTTGGGCCTACTGTGAAGCCGACACCGGTCGTGTGCGTGACCGCCCTGGCGACGTCGACGACGATCGCGTCGACATCGCGGCCGCTCTTGACGATCTTGATGTCTTTGCGGCGTAGTTCGGTGAGCTCGCCGAACCTAGTCGCAGCCCACGCAGCAAGCAGCACGGCTGCCTTGTAGCGCGGTGTGATTGTGTCGAGGATCTTCTGCAGTTCGGCCGACGTCGGCGGTTCAACCTTCTTGCCCGTAGACGCATTCTGTGCGCCGCGGATCATGCAAGGGTTTGTCACGATGCGTCCGTCCTGTACTGCGGTCGCGAGGATTGACTTGAGCAGCCCATACGCGCGAGCGGTCTGGGTCTTGTTGCCGCCTTCCATCTGGCTCGAGTACCACGCGCGCACCGCCTCGGGGGTGATCATCGCGAGGCGTTCGCCGGTGAGCGGCGACAGGGCGCCGCTCAGCAGCCTTTCGTATTCGACGCGAGTTCTTGGTCGCAGCCCCTCGCCGTGGCGATTCACGCGCGTTCTGAGCCATTCCTGAGCGAACTCGCCGAGGCTGTCTGTGCGCGCCTTCGATCGGCCAGCCGATCGAGCGGCCTCTACGGGTGACCATTCGCCCTGCGTGAGCGCGGCCTGTTGGATCGAGAGCCAGCCGCGAGCGTCGGTCCTGTTGTCGAATGTGTGGGGGGCGTTGTAACGCTTGCCGTCGAGTCCCGTGTAGCTGGCCTGCACTCGGCCTGAGGGCAGAGTGCGAAGCGCGCCGAAGGATTGGCGTCGTTGGCGTAACTGTTTTCCTGGCATCGCTGAAATCGCCCCTATTCGTGCAATATCGTGCAATATCTCGTTGGATTCTGTTTCCGTTACTGCTAACAGTTACCTTAACGGATGGGCGCTGAGATCCGCTACAGGACGGGCCAAAAGGGGGGTAAATCCAGTCGTGGAGCGGAACTCACACAGTGACGCTGATACTGATTCGATCCCAGTATCGCCCACCACACATAAAGCAGGAAAGGCCCGGTATTCCGGGCCTTTCCTGTTTCCCGCGCCAGCCACATGTGCTGGAATCCACACAATCGCGGCCGCCGCGACGGGCCCTGACTGGAGAGCAGGCCGATACGCGCGAAGGCGGCTTTCGTTGCCTCGAATGTGTGTTTCTGCCCATCACGCCGTCGGATTTGAGAGGGAATCCGTCATCCCTTGCGAGCACGTGAATGAAGTGATCTTGCCCGCCACAGGCGCGAAAAGTTGCGCGGGTGCCGACCAGCTCACGGATAGGTGAACGGAACGCGCATCGTCGAAATGATCGTGACCGACGGCAATCTCGCAGGTTGCAGGGGCGGCCTTGAGGTCGTCTGGCGGCATGCTGACTGTTGCCCCCGCGATCGCGGCTAACCAGCCTGCGCCGTTCGCGCGAGACCGCCTATTCGCCCAGGCGCCCGTCGGGGTCCGTGCTGCACGCGGTCATGGCTTGTTCGTTCGCAGTGGGGAGATCTCCCGATTGATAGTCCTTGAGACCGTAGCTCGGATCAACCAAACCCTTACGTTTGAAGCAGTCAACCACCGCCTCTGCCATGTCCCTGTGAGAGGGGTTCGCTCTCATCTGCACGTAGAAATAGGCGATGGGGTATTCACCCGACTCGTCAGAACAATTCGTTTCGATTCTGTGAGCTTCATCGCTCGACATTGAGGAGGGCGAGCTGTACTCCGCCCGTCGATTCCGTACGGGGTCAAGGTGATTCCCGCAGCGGACATGCACGCCGTGTATCGATCCTTCATTTCTGCATACTCTTGATCAGAGATCGCACCATCTCGAAGCGCCTCTTTGATTTCAGGCGTCTTTGCCTTGTCGAATTCCTGGCGAATCTCCTCGGACCATGACCCACTCGACTGTCCCGGACTGCTTGCAAGTCGGCCGTTCGCATTCGAGCACCCGGTCAGCAAGAGGGCCGCCGCAGCCGTCAATGCAGGAATCAGGGCAGTGTTTTTGTGCAATTCAATATCGCTTTCGGTCGATGTGAGAGAGGGCCTCGCGCCAGAAGCGCGACACTCTCCGCCCCTACTTCACGTCGTAATAGGCTCTATTCCCGCAGAGTGCACAGATGGCCTTCGCCTTCGACCAAACGCCGGGGGAGGTCCAAGGCGTGATCACAGTATTTACACCCACCGCTGTCGACTTGTGAGTGCGCGAGCTGTGGAGGTAGTCCGAGGTGGTGTAACTCCCGCTGACTCCGTAGGTCCAAGTGCACCCCTCCGGCTACTGGGTGGTGGTGGCGGCCTGGGCAGCAGTAACCCCAACGGTCAGCAAGGCGGCCGTGGTCGCCGTGATTGCAAGCACCTTTGTGAGTGACTTCATTGATTCCTCCGCTGATGAGACGGTGTAGCAGACATGAAAGGGCAACCGATGCCCTACCTTGCAAGAGACCGCTTTGTCCACCCCATAACGCGAGCATCACACCAAACCCTTGCGACTGGCGGGGTATTTGTTATCAGCGCGTAGAAGTCCGATGCGTTTAGGCCTTGAGTTGTATGTTGTTGCAGATCACCAGCTCTGAGTACCTGCATATCGGGTGTTCCGAGTCGCCGGGCACGAGCCTGGAACGCGACTGGGCTTTCATGATGGACGAGCGCGATATGGTCAATTGGTGCCGCCTCATCTTCCGAACCTGACTCCGGCAGAGGTTTTGGGGCTTCCGGTTGCGATCGTCGGGTCAGTTCTGCTCGCGGCGGGAGCTCAGTTACAGCATCACGGCGTAATGAATTCTCGGGGGCCGCACTCGAACGCGTCTGCCCGGATAGGCGCCCGCGACTTCCGGCTCCTTGTTCGCCGTCCCTCCTGGCTGTGGGCACTGGCCTGCTCGGGCTGGCGATCCTGTTCCAGCTCACCAGCCTCGCTATGCCTCCGTTCGCCGCGCTGAGACCCCCTGAGAACGCTCAAAGGAGCGCCGTTTCGGGCCTCCGGTGATCTAGTGCCGTGGACTGCTTGCGTGGCAGTATTGGGCCGCTCCGGGAAGCGATTTCCTGCCCCTCCGGAGCGCCCCCCGAGGGTGCCCGGTCCGCAAGGCTGGGTCGGGCACCTGGGGCTACTTGGCCTTGTTCTTCCGCTCGACCTGCGGGACGATTGAGTGTCTTGGCCCCAGACCCCGGCCGTACAGGCTGGTGCGGTCTGCGTGCCCGAGGCAGACCGCACCCCTGGGGGCTTGAACCCGTCGCGCGGTTCTTAGAGCCCGCCGTGGAATCGACTCGTAGCGTGCCGGCGCTGCTCCACCAAAGGAGCACGCCGATGTAAAATGCAGACGATCACCCGACCAGCGACCCGGTCATCGAGCAGCTGTACCGCGGCCACGGGATGGAGCCGCCCTGGCTGATCGAATGGAAAGAGGGTTGCTGATACTGGCTGGTTCCCGGCACCGCCCACCAACAGCAAAGCCCCTGAAACCGTCGAGTTTCGGGGGCCAACAACTAACGATGCTTCTACACTCGTGCAGATATCGATGCCAACTCGTGATCATCCCACATATGCATCGCCATTCCCTCGGCCTGTAGCGTCCGACAATGGGCAGACTGATTTCCCCAGCGTCCGCCACCCCGTCTCCGGCACCCACCGCGGCGGCGCCCGGTTGGCCACAGGTCCGGCAGCTCGTCACATCCATGACGCTCTGAGTGTCGGGAAGTTCCATGGCTGGTTCGAGGATGTTGCGCCGATGGGTGATCATTGCCGGCTCTGGGGCCGCCCTGCTGGCAGCGCTCGCGATCGTCGTGTCTTCCACCGTTTCGACAGCGCCGCCCGCATCATCCATGTCACCGAATCCGAGTTTCATCGACCGCATGGACTCGACGAACCCCCCGGCGTGGGCCAACGGGCTGACGTTCACCCATGCCACCGCAGACCTCAGCCGCGAGGAAGCTGCTTCGTTCACCAGCATGCCCTGGAGATTCGTCGCCCTCGAAGGCGATGTGCTTCGGATGGTGTTCGCTGCGGGCGACGGCGCCTGTGTCCTGCACCGGGGATTCTCCATCACCTCCACGAAGACCTTGGTGGAGGTGCGCGTGCTGAGTGTCACCGACACAAGCCAGACGGCCCGTCCTTCCAGGCTCGAGCTCGGGGCGGCAGACGTCACGCTCACCGAGCCCCTCGATGGACGCGCCCTCGTCCATTCGCCGACCGATCCGCAATGGCCCGAATCCATGCTCGCCGACTGAAACCGGGGCAGTCGCGCGCAGGGTGCGAGAGATGGCGCAAACGGCCCGGCGCCCGCTACTACAGTTGAAGAAACCAATCGACGACTCTAGGAGTGGAACAAGGTGGCTGACGGCTTCGAGCTCTTCACCGATCGTTCCGTTGTCGCAATGCGCGTCAACGGCCAGCTGAAGGACCTCGCCACGCAGGTCACGTCCACCGACACCGTCGAGCCCGTCATGATCGACTCGCCCGACGGGCTCAGCATCCTGCGCCACTCTGCGGCCCACGTGCTCGCTCAGGCCGTGCAGTCCATCAACCCAGAGGCGAAGCTCGGCATCGGCCCGCCCATCACCGACGGTTTCTACTACGACTTCGATGTCGCCGAGTCGTTCACACCGGATGACCTCAAGGCGCTGGACAAAGAGATGTCGCGCATCATCCGCGCGGGCCAGCGCTTCGTGCGACGGGTCGTGACCGACGAAGAGGCGCGCTCCGAACTCGCGAACGAGCCGTTCAAGCTCGAGCTGATCGGGCTCAAGGGCGGCACTCTGCCGGGCGACACCGCTGCGTTCGACGCGGAGGAGAGCGTCGAGGTCGGCGGCGCCGAGCTGACGATCTACGACAACGTCGACCCCAGGACCGGAGAGACCGTCTGGAAAGACCTGTGCCGCGGCCCGCACCTGCCGAACACCCGCATGATCGGCAACGGCTATGCACTCACCCGGCTGGCCGCCGCATACTGGCGCGGCTCGGAGAAGAACCAGCAGCTGCAGCGCGTCTACGGTACGGCCTGGCCCACCAAGGACGAGCTGCGCGCCTACCAGACCCGCATGGAGGAGGCCGCCAAGCGCGACCACCGCAAGCTCGGAGCCGAGCTCGACCTCTTCAGTTTTCCCGAGGAGATCGGTTCGGGTCTCGCGGTGTTCCACCCCAAGGGCGGCATCATCCGCAACGAGATCGAGAACTACATGCGCGAGCGGTTGATCGCGAACGACTACGAGCTGGTCAACACACCGCACATCACGAAGGCGCACCTCTACGAGATCAGCCAGCACCTCAACTGGTATCGCGAAGGCATGTTCCCTCCGATGCACCTCGACCAGGAGGTCGACGCCGACGGCAACGTGACCCGCCAGGGCCAGGACTACTACCTGAAGCCGATGAACTGCCCGATGCACAACCTGATCTACCGGGCACGCGGACGCAGCTATCGCGAGCTTCCCCTGCGCCTTGCCGAGTTCGGCACGGTCTACCGCTACGAGAAGAGCGGCACGCTCTCGGGCCTGACCCGCGTACGCGGTCTCACCCAGGACGACGCCCACATCTACGTCGCCGAGGAGCAGATCAAAGACGAGGTCGCCCGCCAGCTCGAGTTCGTGCTCGAGACGCTGCGCGGCTACGGCCTCACCGACTTCTACCTCGAACTGTCGACGAAGGATCCCGAAAAGTACGTCGGCTCCGACGAGAGCTGGGAGCAGGCGACCGAGACGCTTCGTGAGGTCGCCGTCGAGTCAGGACTCGAACTCGTCGACGACCCGGGTGGTGCGGCCTTCTATGGGCCGAAGATCAGCGTGCAGGCCCGAGACGCCATCGGCCGCACCTGGCAGCTCTCGACGGTGCAGCTGGACTTCAACCAGCCGGAACTGTTCGAGCTCGAGTACAACGCCGCCGACGGAACCCGCAAGCAGCCGGCCATGATCCACCGTGCGCTTCTCGGCTCGATCGAGCGGTTCTTCGCCATCCTGCTCGAGCACTATGCCGGCGCGTTCCCGGTCTGGTTGTCTCCGGTCCAGGTGGTCGGCATCCCTGTCGCCGATGCTTACGGACCGTTCCTCGACGACGTGGTCGCCCGGCTCCGGGCGCGCGGCGTGCGCGCAGAGGTCGACCACTCCGACGACCGGATGCAGAAGAAGATCCGCACCCACACCAAGGCCAAGGTTCCCTACCAGCTCATCGTGGGCGAAGAGGATGCCGCGGCGGGTACGGTCAGCTTCCGGTTCCGCGACGGCAGCCAGCGCAACGGTGTGACGGTCGATGACGCGATCGAGCGGATCGTCGCATCCATCGCGTCGCGCGAACAGGTCACGACGGCATGGATCGACTGATCGTCGACGACCCGAGTCACCTGGTCGGCGTACCTGACGAGTTCCAGCGACTCTGGACGCCGCACCGCATGGTGTACATCCAGAACACGCAGCAGCCGGGCGAGGACGAATGCCCTTTCTGCCATGCGCCGAAGATGAGTGACGAGGATGCGCTCATCGTCGCGCGCGGAACGCACGCCTACGTGATCCTCAACCTGTTCCCGTACAACAGCGGGCACCTGCTGGTCTGCCCGTATCGGCACGTTGCGATGTATGACGAGGCGACGCCCGAGGAGGTCGGCGAGATCGGGAGCCTGACACAGACCGCGATGCGCGTCATCACCCAGGTCTCGCATAACGACGGATTCAATATCGGGATCAACCAGGGCGCAGTCGCAGGCGCCGGAATCGCCGGGCACCTGCATCAGCACATCGTTCCCCGGTGGGCGCAGGATGCGAACTTCTTCCCGATCATCGCCAAGACGAAGGCGCTTCCGCAGCTGCTCGGCGAGGTGCGGGCAGCGATCGCGGCGGCATGGCCGTCACACCCCGACGAGTAGAATCGTCACAGCGTAGTTCCCGCCGCAGCGGCGCTGGAACAGATTGGCGTGCCGCGCGAGGCAGCGGCACCAGGAGAGGACACAGTGAGCGACACATCCACCGCCGAACAGTTCGGATCGAGCCGCGTGAAGCGCGGGCTCGCCGAGATGCTGAAGGGCGGCGTCATCATGGACGTCGTGACGCCCGAGCAGGCACGCATCGCAGAAGATGCCGGTGCCGTCGCCGTCATGGCGCTCGAGCGCGTTCCGGCCGACATCCGGTCGCAGGGCGGCGTCGCACGTATGAGCGACCCCGACCTGATCGAGGCGATCATCGCAGAGGTGTCCATCCCTGTTATGGCGAAGGCTCGTATCGGCCACTTCGTCGAGGCTCAGGTTCTGCAGGCGCTCGACGTCGACTACATCGACGAGTCCGAAGTGCTGAGCCCTGCCGACTATGTCAACCACATCGACAAGTGGGGCTTCACCGTACCCTTCGTCTGTGGGGCGACAAACCTCGGCGAGGCACTCCGCCGCATCAACGAAGGCGCGGCGATGATCCGCTCCAAGGGCGAGGCCGGCACCGGTGACGTGTCGGAGGCGACCAAGCACATCCGCAAGATCAAGTCGGAGATCGCGGGCCTCAGCTCGATGAGCAAAGACGAGCTGTATGTCGCCGCCAAGGAGCTCCAGGCACCGTACGACCTCGTGGTCGAGGTCGCCGAGACCGGCAAGCTCCCCGTCGTTCTGTTCACGGCAGGCGGGGTCGCGACCCCGGCCGACGCAGCCATGATGATGCAGCTCGGTGCAGACGGCGTCTTCGTCGGGTCAGGCATCTTCAAGTCGGGCAACCCCGCGCAGCGTGCCGCCGCCGTGGTCAAAGCGACCACGTTCTACGACGACCCGACGGTGATCGCCGAGGTCTCGCGCGGACTCGGTGAGGCGATGGTCGGGATCAACGTGTCCGACCTGGCCGCTCCGCACCGCCTTGCAGAGCGTGGCTGGTAGCCCAGACGCGCCACTGGCGCCGCGTGTGGGAGTGCTGGCACTCCAGGGCGACTTCCGGGAGCACATCGCGGTTCTGCGCGGACTGGGGGCGGATGCCGTCCCCATCCGTCGCGAATCCGAACTGAACCACGTCGCCGGCCTGGTGATCCCGGGCGGTGAGTCGAGCGTGATGGACAAGCTCGCACGGGCGTTCGGCCTTGCGCAACCGCTGAAGGCGGCGATCGCGGCAGGGCTGCCGGTCTACGGAACGTGCGCCGGCCTGATCATGCTCGCGGACACCATCCTCGATGCCATCCGTGGGCAGGAGAGCCTCGGCGGCCTCGATGTGGAGGTGCGACGAAATGCGTTCGGCTCGCAGCTCGAGTCGTTCGAGACCGACCTCGACATTCCCGCCGTCGGCGAAGAACCGATGCACGCGGTGTTCATTCGAGCGCCGATCGTGGAGAGCGTCGGGCCTGGAGCGACACCGCTTGCGACACTGGCGGATGGGCGTGTGGTCGCGGTCGAGCAGGGAAACCTCGTCGGCACCTCGTTCCATCCGGAGATGACGGGGGACACCCGGTTCCACGAGTACTTCCTCGCGAAGGTCAGGGCGCGCGCAGTGTGACGGGTCGTCTCACGTCCGCCGGGGTGAGTTGCTTCTCTGACGTGCGGTCGCTCTCCGTCGAGGCGCTCTACAATGGTCAGGATCTTGAGAAGTAGTAAGGGAGCAACGTGTCCGGGCATTCCAAATGGGCGACCACCAAGCACAAGAAAGCCGTGATCGACCAGCGTCGCGCGAAGTCGTTCGCCAAGCTGATCAAGAATATCGAGGTCGCCGCAAAGATCGGCGGCGCTGACCTCTCCGGTAACCCGACGCTCGTCGACGCTGTGCAGAAGGCCAAGAAGACGTCAGTTCCGAACGACAACATCGATCGCGCGATCAAGCGCGGTGCAGGGCTGACCGGCGAGAGCGTCGACTACACGACGATCATGTACGAGGGCTACGGACCCAACGGCGTCGCGCTGCTGATCGAGTGCCTCACCGACAACAAGAACCGCGCAGCAGCGGATGTGCGCACCGCGATGACCCGCAACGGCGGGACGATGGCCGACCCGGGAAGCGTCGCGTACAACTTTCACCGCAAGGGTGTCATCGTCGTTCCACAGAGCGACGGCGTCACCGAAGACGACGTCCTGCTGGCCGTTCTCGACGCGGGTGCAGAAGAGGTCACCTCCCGGGAGGAGTCCTTCGAGGTCGTGACCGACCCGTCCGCCCTTGTCGCGACGCGCACCGCTCTCCAGGAGTCCGGCATCGACTACGACTCGGCCGACGTCGAATTCGTCGCGTCGATCCAGGTCGAAGGCGACGCTGAGACGGCCCGCAAGGTCTTCCGGCTCATCGATGCGCTCGAAGACTCCGACGACGTGCAGAACGTGTACACCAACCTCGATCTTTCGGCCGAGGTCCAGGCCGAACTCGAGGCAGAGTAGAACCCCGGCCGATGCCGCTCCGAGTGCTCGGCATCGACCCCGGTCTGACCCGCTGCGGTGTCGGGATCGTCGACGTCGCGCCCAACCGCACCGCGCGGCTGGTCGACGTGCTCGTGATCCGCACGCCGGCGACGATGCCTCTCGCAGAACGTCTGCTCGCGGTCGGCGACGGCATCGCAGAGCTGCTCGACCTGCACCAGCCCCAGGCGGTCGCCATCGAACGCGTCTTCGCGCAGCACAACCTCAAGACGGTGATGGGTACGGCGCAGGTCAGCGGGGTGGCTTTGCACGCGGCAGCCAAACGGGGTCTCCCCGTCGCATTGCACACGCCCAGCGAAGTGAAAGCCGCCATCACCGGGTACGGCTCGGCCGACAAGAAGCAGGTGCAGGCGATGGTGGCGCGGATCCTTGGGCTGGCCGAAGTGCCGAAACCGGCGGATGCGGCGGACGCTCTCGCGATCGCCATCTGCCACGCGTGGCGGGGGAGCGGGGCGAATACCCCGGCAACGGGTGGCGCGGCGCTCACTCCCGCACAGGCTGCATGGCACGCCGCGGAGCGATCCACCCGGGCGTCGCTGGCGCCCCGTAGGCTGACGAAGTGATTTCATCCCTTCGTGGCACGGTCCTCGCGATCAGCGGCGGGTCGATCGTGATCGAGGTCGGCGGCGTCGGCTTCTCCGTCCAGGTGACTCCCGACCACGCTCTTTCCCTGCGGATCGGAGACGAGGCCCGCGTCCTCACATCTCTGATCGTCCGCGAGGACGCGCTCTCGCTGTTCGGCTTCGCCGACGCGGAGCAGCTTCAGGTTTTCGACCTCCTCACCGGCGTCTCCGGGGTCGGGCCGAAGTCGGCCATCGGCGTGCTCTCAGTACTCTCGCCCGAGCAGATCGCCGAGGCCGTCACCGCCGAAGACGATGCACCGTTCCGCAAAGTCTCGGGCATCGGCCCGAAGACCGCGAAGCTGATCGTGGTGTCGTTGTCGGGCAAGATCGCAGTCACCCGCCGCGCCCCGCGTACGGCGGCCACAGCGCCGCCGTCGACGCTCAGCGAGAGCGTCCTCATCGCCCTCGTCGGCCTCGGATGGCCGGAGAAGGTCGCATCCGATGCGATCGCCGAGGCGGTCGCCGAGACCGAGGAGTCGGCCCGTGACAACGTCCAGTCCCTGCTTCGGGTGACCCTCGCCAGGCTCGGGCCCGGCCAGACCGCGGCACGGAGGTGACCGTGGAAGACCAGGAAGACCTCACCGCCCCCGAGCTCGAGTCGGAGTCCGAGCTCGCCTTCGAAGGCGCCCTCCGCCCGCGTTCCCTCGCGGAGTTCGTCGGGCAGGCCAAGGTGCGCGGGCAGCTGCAGCTCCTGCTCACCGCGGCGAAGATGCAGGACCGCACGGCCGACCACATCCTCCTCGCGGGACCACCCGGGCTGGGTAAGACGACGCTCGCAATGATCGTCGCCCACGAGAGTGGTCGTCCTCTGCGGCTCTCCAGCGGTCCGGCCATCCAGCATGCCGGTGACCTCGCTGCGCTGCTCTCCTCGCTGACTCCGGGCGAAGTGCTGTTCATCGACGAGATCCACCGCATGGCCCGCTCTGCGGAAGAGATGCTGTATCTCGCAATGGAAGATTTCCGCATCGACATCATGGTCGGCAAGGGCGCCGGCGCGACGTCGATTCCGCTCGATCTCGCTCCGTTCACGCTGGTGGGCGCAACGACGCGCTCCGGTCTGCTGCCCAACCCGCTGCGGGACCGGTTCGGTTTCACCGCCCACCTCGAGTTCTACGACGAGGCTGAGCTCACGCAAGTGCTCACGAGAGCAGCCGTCCTCCTCGATTTCGAGGTCGACGGTAAGGCGCTTGCCGAGATCGCCGGCCGGTGCCGTGGCACCCCTCGCATTGCCAACCGCCTGCTTCGTCGCGTTCGCGATTTCGCGCTCGTGCACGGGGGAGAAGCGGATGTGAACGCCGTCAGGGC
The DNA here is from genome assembly GCF_049994905.1 of Leifsonia sp. McL0618. Taxonomy (GTDB): domain Bacteria; phylum Actinomycetota; class Actinomycetes; order Actinomycetales; family Microbacteriaceae; genus Diaminobutyricibacter. Next base: position 2,271,179 of record NZ_CP188258.1, read on the forward strand.
GGCGCTCGAGCTCTACGATGTCGACCCGCTCGGACTCGATCGACTCGACCGCGCCGTGCTCCAGGCGATTCTCGAACGCTTCGACGGCGGGCCCGTCGGGCTCAACACACTCGCCGTTTCGGTCGGCGAAGAGGCCGAGACGATCGAATCCGTCGTGGAGCCGTTCCTCGTGCGGATCGGCCTTCTGTCCCGCACTCCGCGGGGCCGGGTGGCCACGCCGGCGGCGTGGCGACACTTCGGCGCAGCGCACTCCCAGCAACCATCCCTCATGGATGACCTATAATTCAAGCTGGCCCATCGGCCACTCACAAATAAGCAGAGCGTCTCCGCGTGAGACACTCTCTGGAAGGCCCCAAACTTTTCATGGATCCGTTAACTATTGTCATGCTGGTCGTTCTGGCCGGCCTGGTGTTCTTCATGTTCCGCAACAGCCGCAAGCGCCAGCGCGACGCGGCTGCGCTTCGCGAGAAGATCGTCCCCGGTGCTGACGTCATGCTCAACTTCGGTGTCTACGGCAAACTGCTCTCGATCGACGAAGACGCGAACGAGGCCCTCGTCGAGACGACTCCGGGTACCGTTCTGAAGGTCCACCGCCAGGTGATCGCCCGGGTCGTCGAGCCCAAGGAGATCGAGCCTGTGGTCGAGACGTCGACCGAGCCCGAGCTGAATGAAGACCACGCCATCCCTCTCACCGAGCCCGAGTTCGGTGAGCGGATCGACGACGTGGCCAAGAAGCCCGGCGCGAAAAGCGACGACTGACCCCATTTCCTGTGTGCCCACGTCTTCTGAGGCGTGGGCACGCTCGTAGAAAGCTGAGTTCGTAGGTGGCAAAGTCGACCCCGGTCAAAAAAGCCTGGCGTTCATTGAGTTGGCTCGGTGCGATCATCGTCGTGCTGCTTGTCACTCTGATCGCAGGTGTCGTGTTCAGTAATGCAACGCTGATCCCGAAACTCGCGCTCGACCTCGAGGGTGGAACGGAGATCATCCTCGCTCCGCAGCTTTCCAACGGCCAGCAGGTCCAGCAGCAACAGCTCGACCAGGCCGTGTCGATCATCCGCCAGCGCATCGACGCGTCGGGTGTCTCGGAGGCGCAGATCAGCACCGAGGGTTCGAACAACATCGTCGTCTCCCTGCCAGGAACGCCTGATCAGGCAACACTCAACCGCATCAAATCGAGTGCCAAGCTCGATTTCCGGCCCGTCCTCGTCGCCGGCGCCCCGACGAACACGGTCGTCGGGGCCGACGGCAAGTCGACGCCCGCCCCGACCCCGAATCCCAGCCTGCAGTCGACGCCGTCGTCGAAGCCGACCAACGGCAGTGACCAGGCGTGGGTCACCCCACTGCTGCAGGCGCAGTACGACGCGTTCGACTGCTCGTCCGACGCCGCCAAGTCCACCAACGTCGCATCCCCGGACAAGCCCCTCATCACGTGTGACGAAAAGGGTACGACCAAGTACATCCTCGGCCCGGTCGAAGTTCGTGGCCAGGACATCTCTGATGCGTCCAGCGGCCTGGTGCAGAGCCAGAGCGGCGTCAGCACCGGCCAGTGGGGCGTGAACATCATCTTCAACGCCGCGGGCACCAAGGCCTTCTCCGATGTCACCACCCGGCTGAACGGGCTGACCGGAGCGCAGAACCAGTTCGCGATCGTCCTCGACGGCAAGGTCATCTCGGCCCCGGCGACACAGGCGGCGATCACAGATGGCCGCCCGCAGATCACGGGTAATTTCGACCAGACCTCGGCGAAGACGCTCGCCGACCAGCTCAAGTTCGGCGCCCTGCCGTTCAGCTTCCAGGTGCAGAGCCAGAACACGATCTCGGCCACCCTGGGCTCGTCGCAGCTCCTCAGCGGCCTGATCGCCGGCGTCATCGGCCTGCTCCTCGTGATGATCTACACGCTTTTCCAGTACCGACTGCTCGGGCTTGTGACGATCACTTCACTCGGTGTCGCCGCTCTGCTGACGTACCTCACGATCTCGCTCCTGTCATGGCACTACGGCTACCGGCTGTCGCTCGCGGGCGTTGCCGGTCTGATCGTGGCGATCGGTTTCACCGCGGACTCGTTCATCGTGTACTTCGAACGAATCCGTGACGAACTCCGCGACGGCCGAGGACTCGAATCCGCTGTCGAAGCCGGCTGGAAGCGCGCCCAGCGCACGATCTACGCATCGAAGTCGACCAACCTCCTTGCCGCAGTCGTGCTCTACGTCCTTGCTGCCGCGAACGTTCGAGGGTTCGCTTTCACGCTCGGACTCACCACGATCATCGACGTCATCGTCGTCGTCCTGTTCACCCACCCCACGCTCCAGCTGCTGGCGAAGACAAAATTCTTCAACAGTGGAAGCTCGTGGAGCGGACTCGATCCCAATGCCCTCGGTGCTGTCTACCGGGGTGCTGCGCAGTTCCGGGCTCCGTCGGCCGCGGTATCCGCTGGCAAGGCGGCATCGAGCAGCAAGGAGGCCGCGCGCCGCCAGACGATCGCCGAGCGCAAGGCTGCTGAGCTCGTCTCGGCCAGCTCGGGGAACAGCAGCACGGATCGATCGAACGACGGGAAGGACTCCTGATGGCCGTCAGCCGCCTCACACGGTTCGGAAACGACCTCTACACCGGCGCTCGCTCATACGACTTCGTCGGCAAGCGCAAGATCTGGTACACCATCGCGATCGTGATGGTCGTTGCCTCAATCCTCATCCCGGTGATCAAGGGGGGATTCAACTTCGGCATCGAGTTCCGCGGTGGGTCGCAGTTCCAGATCACCAACGTCCAGACGACGGCACAGAAGCCCGGCGAAGAAGCCGTCGCGAGCGTCGTTCCGAATGCTGTTGTCCACGTAACCAGCGTCAACAACAATGCCGTGCGCGTGCAGACCGACCAGCTCACGGCCGACCAGAGCCGTCAGGTGGCGGATGCGCTGGCCAAGGCATACAACGTGCCCGGCACTGAAGTCGCGTCGTCCTTCATCGGCCCGACCTGGGGCGCGGATGTGACGCAACAGTCGATCCAGGGCCTCATCGTCTTCCTGCTCCTCGCCTTCATCGCCATGGCGTTGTACTTCCGAACGTGGAAGATGTCGGCTTCGGCGATCATCTCGCTGTTCCATGACCTCATCATCACGGCGGGCATCTACGCACTCGTCGGGTTCGAGATCACGCCGGCGACGATGATCGGCTTCCTGACGATCCTCGGCTACTCGCTCTACGACACGGTCGTCGTCTTCGACAAGGTGCGCGAGAACACCCGCGAAGAGCTCGAACTGACCCGTCGAACGTTCGCCGAGGCGGTGAACCTCGCTGTCAACCAGACCCTCGTGCGTTCGATCAACACGGCCGTCGTCGCGGTGCTGCCCGTCGCGTCGATCCTGTTCATCGGTGCGTTCGCGCTCGGTGCCGACACACTCAGGGACATCTCGCTCGCGCTGCTCATCGGAATCATCGTCGGAACGTACTCGACGATCTTCCTTGCGGCCCCGATGTACTCCCAGTTCCGCGAGGGCGAGGCAGCGATCAAGAAGCACGACATGAAGGTGCGCGCGACCCGTCCGAAGGCAGCCGCACCGGTCGCTCCGGTCCCTGTCGCGGCGGAATAGCGTGGAATAAGGCGCACGCGTGCACGGTTCTTATCTCGACGGGTGTGAGGTAGGAGCCGCGCGCGCAGCCCAGAGGCAGCCGTGCGTGCCACATCGCACAGGCGGCACCCGCGATAATAGAAGACGGGAGGCACGCTGATGGTCGACACGACAACGCCACAGACTGCTTCCCTGCGCCGTCTTGTCCCGCGCATCTTCTCGAGGGCTCAGCCGGCGGGGGCCGTCGACACCCTGATCCGCACGCTGCGCATGCACCACCCGAAGGCTGACCTCTCGCTCGTCGAGCGGGCATACGCCGTCGCCGAGAAAGCCCATTCGGGCCAGAAGCGCCGGAGCGGAGAGCCGTACATCACTCACCCCGTGGCGGTCGCCCAGATTCTGGCCGACCTCGGAATCGGGGCGAAGACGATCGCGGCCGCCCTCCTGCACGATACGGTCGAGGACACCGAGTACACGCTGGACGAGCTGCGAGACGCGTTCGGCGACGAGATAGCGATGCTCGTCGACGGTGTGACCAAGCTCGACAAGGTCAAGTACGGCGACAGTGCTCAGGCCGAGACGGTCCGCAAGATGATCGTCGCGATGTCAAAGGACATCCGTGTTCTGATCATCAAACTTGCCGATCGTCTTCACAATGCACGCACCTGGGGCTTCGTGCCCGCTGAGTCCGCGACCCGCAAGGCCACGGAGACGCTCGAGATCTATGCACCGCTTGCCCACCGGCTGGGGATCCAGGCGATCAAGTGGGAGCTCGAAGACCTGTCGTTCGCGGTGCTGTACCCGAAGCTCTACGCCGAGATCGAGAGTCTGGTACGCCAGCGCTCACCCGAACGCGAACGCCTTGTGCAGCACGTCATCGATGCCATCAACGACGACCTCAAATCGGCACGGATCCGCGGCAAAGTCGTCGGCCGGCCGAAGCAGTTCTACTCGATCTACCAGAAGATGGTCGTGCGAGGTCGCGAGTTCGACGAGATCTACGACCTGGTCGGCATCCGCGTGCTCGTGAACTCCGTGCGCGACTGCTACGCAGTGCTCGGTCAGATCCACGCGCGGTGGACGCCGATGCCGGGCCGGTTCAAGGACTACATCGCGACGCCCAAGTTCAACCTGTACCAGTCGCTGCACACGACGGTGATCGGACCCGAGGGGCGAGCCGTCGAGATCCAGATCCGCACCGAGGAGATGCACCAGCGCGCCGAGTTCGGTGTCGCGGCCCACTGGAAGTACAAGGAACAGGTCAACGGCAAGAGTTCCGGTCCCGGTGGCAGAACCGACACCGATCTTGCGTGGCTCGCGCACCTCTCCGACTGGCAGGCCGAGACGGCGGATCCCAGCGAATTCCTGGACTCCCTGCGGTTCGAGATCGGGGCGAAAGAGGTCTACGTCTTCACACCGAAGGGTAGGGTCATCGGGCTGCCGACAGGCGCGACCCCGGTCGACTTCGCGTACGCCGTCCACACCGAGGTCGGACACCGCACCATGGGTGCCAAGGTGAACGGGCGTCTCGTTCCGCTGGAGAGCACGCTCACCACAGGCGATGTCGTCGAGGTCTTCACGTCGAAGAATCCGGACTCCGGCCCCAGCCAGGACTGGCTGAACTTCGTCAAGAGTCCGCGAGCACGCAACAAGATCCGGCAGTGGTTCACCAAGGAGCGTCGCGACGAGGCGATCGAACAGGGCAAGGATGCGATCGCACGCGCGATGCGCAAACAGAACCTGCCGCTGCAGAAGCTGATGACGCAGGACTCGCTTGCCGAAGTCGCCGCGCAGCTGCGCTATGAAGACGTTTCGGCCCTCTACGCGGCGGTCGGCGAAGGCCACGTCTCGACCCAGTCCGTCATAGAGAAGGTCGTTGCATCGCTTCAGACCGAAGCCGAAGGCGACGCCGGTGAGATCGAACTTCCGGTCAAGGGCCGCTCAAGACAACTCCGTAACAGCGATTCGGGGGTGCTGGTGCGGGGTGCGCCCGACATCCTCGTCAAACTTGCCAAGTGCTGCACACCGGTGCCGGGCGACCCCATCGTCGGTTTCATCACGCGCGGCGCGGGCGTCTCCGTGCACCAGGCGAGCTGCCACAACGTCCAGTCGCTTCTCCAGGAACCGGAACGCATGATCGACGTCGAATGGGCGCCGAGTTCGAAGAGCGTGTTCCTCGTCCAGATCCAGGTGGAGGCGCTGGACCGGTCCGGCCTTCTGTCAGACGTGACTCGCGTGCTCTCGGAGCATCACGTGAACATCCTCTCCGCAACGGTGACGACGTCGAGTGACCGTCTTGCACTCAGCCGGTTCGTCTTCGAGATGGGCGACACGACTCACCTGGACAGGGTGCTGAACGCTGTGCGGCGAATCGACGCCGTCTACGACGTCTACCGCGTCAGCGCGGGCTGACCCGGAAAGGCCGCTCCCAAGTCCATCGACAGGAGCGGCAGTTCGGATTGTTCGAGCGACGCTGCGCGTGCCAGCGCACGCCTGAGGCCCGGAAACCGGGGCAGGTCGCGGATGCGTCGGCGGCAATCGCTCACTCGTGAGCCACCCAGCCGAAGCACGGCGAGCACGTCCAGCGCGTCGGCAAGGCCGAATGGCTCGCATGTTCGGAGCAGATCAATCGCTGTTCTCAGCGGCGACGTCAGTCTCAGCGACCCGACCTGCACGATATCGGCGGTCTCGATCCTGCATTCGCGGAACTCGAAACGCGGCGAGAGGTGCGGGGTCGTCCTGTTGGCGATGTCGATGCACAACTGGTGCCGGAAAGGCGCAGACGCGCGCGCTCCGAAGACCCAAAGGGCGGACGAACGCTCGGCGATCATGCGTTCGGGAACCAGCGGGGCGAGAGTCGCGGCCCTGAGCTGCCTGCCGTCGGGCTCATCGATCGGCGCGAACCAATCGTCGACCGCGAAGACCTGCCCATCGATACAGGCAGCGCGTAACTCGACCACAGGCAGGTCGTCAGCATTCAGCAGGCGGGGGAGCAGGCGCGTCATGTGACGAGCCTGCCGCCCGTCGACGCACCAAGCGGTTCGTTATCGCCGATCTGTGCAGGGGAGAGCCCTGTGCACGGCAGTCCGGCACTACTTCAGCGCGTCGAGCCAGACCTTGCGGGCGTCGAGCGCCTCCTGGGCCTCAGCGACCTTTGCTTTGTCTCCGCTGGCCCTGGCCTCTTCGAGCTCCGCCTCCAGCTTGGCGATCGCGGCGGTGAGCTGACTCGCGAGGCCCTCGGAGCGGGCCTTCTTCTCCGGGTTGTTGCGCTGCCAGTGGTCGTCGTCGAGTTTGCGAACAGCGGCCTCGACCCGGCGAAGTCGCTCCTCGATGACCTTGACCTGGTCGCGCGGAACCTTGCCGATCTCGTCCCAGCGGCGCTGGATCGAGCTGAGGGTGGCACGGGCCGACTCGCGATCCGTCGCGGTGAGCAGGGGCTCTGCCTCGTCCAGAAGTTTGAGCTTGGCCTCGAGGTTCGCCGAGAACTCCTCGTTCTCCCTGGCGTCGACTTCGGACTTCGCCGAGTAGATCGCGTCGCCGGCGGCCTTGAATCGCGCCCAGAGCGCGTCGTCGTTCCGCTTGCCGGCACGGCCGGCAAGCTTCCACTGTTCGAGCAGCTCGCGGTAGGCGGGCACCCCATCGGCTCCGCGTGGGATCAGCGCCTCGGCCTGCTCGATCAGCTGGGTCTTGCGCGCGCGCACATCGCGGTGCTGGTTGTCGAGTTCGGCGAAGAAGGCCTTGCGGTTGTGTTCGATCGTCGCGCGGGCAGCCCGGAATCGTTTCCACAGCTCGTTGGCTTCGTTCTTCGGCAGGCGAGGCCCGTCGTGCTGGTGGGCCTGCCACCGCGCGAAGAGAGTGTCGAGCGCAGCGGTCGTCTGCTTCCACTGCGTCTTCGTCGGGTCTTCGGCGGCGAGTGCCTCGGCCTCGACCACGATCTCGGTGCGCTCGGCGATCGCCGCATCCACCGCTGCGCGCGCTTCTGCGGTCTGTTGTTCCGTCAGCTCTTCGACCGTGCCGCCGAGCTTCGCAAGGCGTTCCTGCAGCGAAGCCAGGTCGCCGACCGCGTTGGCGGAGGCGACGTGCTCACTCAGTGTCGATACGGCCTTGGCGATGTCGGTTGCCGGTGCACCGCGGCGTGCGCGCTGCTCGAGCAGCGTCACCTGACCTGCCAGGTCCGTGTACTTGCGTTCGAAATAGGCGAGCGCCTCTTCGGGAGTGCCGTCGGGATACTGCCCGACCTCCCTTTCGCCGTCGCCCTCGCGAACGAAGACGGTGCCGGTCTCATCGACACGACCCCACGGTTGCTGATCAGTTGTAGCCAAGAGCCTCACCTTGCTGACGACGACGGCCGGACGACCGCCCCACACTGCGTTTTAGCCTATTGCACACGCCCTGCGGCGTGCAGTGGTGCTTATTGAACCGTTATCCCCTTGATCGTCGTCGCCACGTTCGGTTTGCCGTCGGTTCCGCCACCCTGGACGCCCTTGGATGTGACCTCGCTGGTCAGCTTGTCGAGCCCGCTGGTGACCTTACCGATCACGGTGTAGCCACCGGCGCTGTCAGAGGGGATGGTCGACGTCTTGTAGACGATGAAGAACTGGCTGCCCTGACTGTTCGCATTGTTCGACGTGCGCGCCATAGCGAGCGTGCCGGCGGGATAGACGTTGTTCGCGGGAGCATTCTCCACCGGCCCGTACGAGTAACCGGGACCGCCCGATCCGTCGCCCTTCGGGTCTCCGCACTGCAGGACATAGATGCCGGACGTGGTCAGCCGATGGCAGGTCAGCCCGTCGTAGAAGCCCTTCTGGCTCAGGGCGATCGTCGACGAGACCGCCTGCGGAGCCTGGGCGCCGTCGAGGCTGATGGCAAGAGGGATGTCGTTGATCGTCATCGTGCCGGTCCATTGGCGGTTGCCCGCGAGCGTCTTCGGCGGCAGCGTGTAAGCGGCAGCTGAGGCGGAGGGCGAGGGGCTTGCGACAGCCTTGCCCGGGCCTGTGTTGAAGTAGAGGAGCTGCGTGAGCACAGCGAGAGCGACCACGACGAGGACGCCGACTCCTGCAAGCCAGTTGTCGCGCACCCGCCGTTTCGCTTTGGCCTCGTGCACGGTCTGGCGCGCCTGGTAGGCCCGCAAGCGCTCCCGCGCCTGACGCGCTTCGCGATCGTTCTGCTTGTTCGGTGCCACGTGAAATCCTCCGAGGGGGCGCGCCGTCGTGCGGGGGGGAATATCCGGCCCGGCGCGCCACGGCGCTGGACCTCAGATGAACTTTATGCGACCGAGCTATGTCGGCCAAATGCGCCTGTGGATCGCTGCACGGTGGTGTCGGCGGAAGCAACTAGCCTTGACCCATGGTCGATGTGCAACCGGGGCTCCGCAGCGGTGCGACACCCCTCGCGGTGCGCATGCGACCGAAGAGCCTTGACGAGGTGGCGGGGCAGAAACACTTGCTGACCCCGGGGTCGCCGCTCGTCAGCCTGGCGTCGGACACGACGGGGGAGCGCGGTTCGGTCTCCGTCATCCTCTGGGGTCCTCCCGGCACGGGCAAGACGACTCTCGCGCAGGCCATCGCCCACTCCTCGGGGCGCCGGTTCGTCGAACTCTCGGCCGTTTCGGCGGGAGTGCGCGACGTACGCCAGGTCATGGACGAAGCACTCTCGACCCGCGACCTCTACGGCATCTCCACCGTCCTCTTCCTCGATGAGATCCACCGCTTCACGAAGGCCCAGCAGGATGCGCTGCTGCCCGGCGTCGAGAACGGCTGGGTCATCCTCGTCGCCGCAACGACGGAGAACCCTTCGTTCTCGGTGATCTCGCCCCTGCTCTCCCGTTCGCTCCTCCTCACTCTCGAGACTCTGAGCGACGACGACCTGGGCACGGTCGTCGATCGAGCCGTCGTCGACGAGCGCGGACTCGGCGACCGCTTCGTTCTGGAGCCGGATGCGAGGGCCGCGATCATCCGGCTCGCGTCCGGCGACGCACGACGGGCACTCACGGCCCTCGAGGCGTCCTCCGTCTCGGCGGGCTCTGCAACGCCGGCGACTTCGGCGGACAAACCGGTGATCACTGCAGAACTCGTGGCCCAGGCTGTCGATCGTGCCCTCTTGCGATACGACCGAAACGGCGACGAGCACTACGACGTGATCAGTGCCTTCATCAAGTCCGTTCGTGGCTCCGATGTCGATGCGTCGCTGCACTACCTCGCGCGCATGATCGAGGCCGGAGAAGATCCCCGGTTCATCGCCCGGCGCATCATCGTGCTCGCCTCCGAAGACATCGGCATGGCCGACCCCCAGTCCCTCGTGATCGCTGTCGCCGCGGCCGACGCAGTGCAGCTGATCGGAATGCCCGAGGGCCGGATTCCGCTCGCCCAGGCCGTCGTGCACCTGGCTACAGCTCCGAAGTCCAATGCGGCGTACATGGCACTCGACAAAGCGATCGCCGATGTGCGCGCGGGCACGATGGGCCGGGTACCCAAACACCTGCGCGATGCGCACTATCCGGGGGCAAAGCGGCTCGGCCACGGAAAGGGCTACAAATACCCGCACGACGACGATCTCGGCGTGCTCCAGCAGCAGTATCTCCCCAATGAATTGAAAGACGCCGTCTATTACGAGCCGACTGAGCACGGCAACGAACGCGACGTCTCTGCACGGCTCGCCAAGCTCCGACGCATCGTGCGCGGACGCTGATCACGATCTGCTAGAATCGATCCGCCTAGAAGCGGGTGTCGCGTGCGGCTGCGTCGACATACGTTCTCGAAGGGAATGGCCCTGTAGCCGGGCATCCCTGGCAGCATCCCTCTAATACTGCAGGACGATCCTGTGTGCCTGCATTCACACCGTTAGAGAGACAACCGAAAGGACCTCGTGTCTACCAAGTCACGTACCCGTAGCAAGACCCGCCTGTCGCGGTCACTGGGCATCGCCCTGACCCCGAAGGCGGCCAAGTACCTCGAAAAGCGTCCGTACGCTCCCGGCGAGCACGGTCGCACCAAGCGCAAGGCCGACTCCGACTACGCCGTTCGTCTGCGCGAGAAGCAGCGTCTGCGTGCCCAGTACGGCATTCGCGAGAAGCAGCTTCGCATCGCCTTCGAAGAGGCACGCCGCACGCAGGGCCTGACCGGTGAGAACCTGGTCGAGCTCCTCGAGATGCGTCTTGACGCACTCGTTCTCCGTGCCGGGTTCGCCCGCACCACGGCGCAGGCGCGCCAGATGGTCGTGCACCGTCACATCCTGGTCGACGGCAAGCTCGTCGACCGTCCGTCGTTCCGCGTCAAGCCGGGCCAGTTGATTCACGTCAAGGCACGCAGCGAGGGCACCGAGCCGTTCCAGGTCGCGGCCGCCGGCGGTCACGTCGACGTCCTCCCCAAGACCCCGGCCTACCTCGAGGTCGAACTCGACAAGCTTCACGCGCGCCTCGTGCGCCGCCCGAAGCGTGCCGAGGTTCCGGTCACGTGTGAGGTCCAGCTCGTCGTCGAGTACTACGCAGCGCGATAACTTGCGTCTACGCTAGGGAGCGGGTCACCTCAGGGTGGCCCGCTTCATGCGTTTAATGCGGGGCGTCCCGTAATATGCCGTTGGCGGAATGGAAGGTGGACTCGTGACGGGTGGCGACATCGCAGGGCTCATCGCGGCGGTGGTCTTCGCCGTCCTCGTGGGGTTCATCGCCCTGCCGCTGGTCAAGCTCGGCCGGGTGCTCGACGAGACCCGCTCAGCGATCAAGGATGCGAGCGACGGTCTCACCCCGATCCTGGAGGAGACGGCGACGACGATCCAGGAGACGAATAAGCAGCTCGCGCGGGTGGATGTGATCACGAAGAATGTCGCGGATGTCACGGGGAACGTCTCCGCGCTCGTCGCCCTCTTCGCGGCGACGGTCGGGGGTCCGCTCATCAAACTGGCCGGATTCAGCGCCGCCGTTCGCGCCGCGTTCCGGGCCACGGCAGGCACCGGGAAGCGCGGCCCGGACGATTCCACAGGTCCTTCCGTCTCTCGGCGGAAGCGCGGGAGCACGCACTAAACTGACCCGAGGCGCTTCGTTCGCGAACGACGTCTCATTCACCAGGGAGTAAATCACCATGAAGAGTTTTCTGTGGCTCGTCGTCGGCATCGCGATCGGTTTCGCGGTGGCGCACAAGGTCAACGAAACCCCTCAGGGCAAGCAATTCTTCAACGGCCTCGACAAGAAGGCCCGCGACTTCGGCTCGGCCGTCTCCGACGGATACCGCAAGCGCGAGGCCGAACTGCGTTCAGCGATCGAAGACGCCGAGGCCTAGCCTGCCCTTCGACGCCGCCCGACCCTTCTACCTACCGGAACCCATGCAGACTGCCGAAATCCACAGGCGCTGGCTCGATTTCTTCGCAGCCCGCGGCCACACCGTCGTTCCTTCCGCTTCGCTGGTCAGCGACGATCCGTCATTGCTCTTCACCGTCGCTGGGATGGTGCCGTTCGTTCCCTATCTGACCGGACTCGTGCCTGCGCCTTTCCCGCGCGCCACGAGCGTGCAGAAGTGCATCAGGACGAACGACATCGAAGAGGTCGGCAAGACGCCGCGACACGGCACCTTCTTTCAGATGTGCGGCAATTTCTCGTTCGGCGACTACTTCAAGGAACAGGCGATCACCTTCGCCTGGGAGCTCCTGACAACGCGCGAAGCCGACGGCGGCCTGGGGTTCGAACCGAAGGACCTCTGGGTCACGGTCTATGAGGACGACGACGAGGCGCGCGAGATCTGGCGACGCGTCGCCGGGCTTCCCGACGATCGCATCCAGGGACTGGGCAAGGACACCAACTACTGGTCGACGGGTCAGCCCGGGCCGGCCGGGCCCTGCTCGGAGATCTTCTTCGACCGCGGGCCGGCGTACGGCGCCGACGGCGGTCCGGCGACGGACGACGATCGTTACGTCGAGATCTGGAACCTGGTCTTCATGCAGTACCTCCGCGGCGAAGGGACGGGCAAGGCCGATTTCGAGATCCTCGGCGACCTTCCCCGCAAGAACATCGACACCGGTATGGGCCTGGAGCGCGTCGCGTTCCTCAAGCAGGGCGTCGAGAACATGTACGAGATCGACCAGGTGCGCCCGGTGCTCGATCGCGCGGCAGCCCTGGCGAAGAAGACGTACGGCGAAGTCCACGAGGACGACGTCCGTCTTCGTGTGATCGCCGATCACGTGCGCAGCGCATTGATGCTGATGTCCGACGGTGTCACCCCGTCGAACGAGGGTCGCGGATACATCCTCCGTCGCCTGCTTCGACGCACGGTCCGTTCCATGCGCCTGCTCGGCGTCGAGACCGCGACGTTCCCCGAGCTGTTCACGACGTCGCGCGATGCGATGGCAGCCGCGTATCCCGAGGTCGCAGCAGATTTCACGCGCATTTCGCGTCTGGCATACGCCGAAGAGGAAGCGTTCCTGCGCACGCTTGTGAGCGGAACGGGCATCCTCGACACCGCTGTCGCGAACACCCAGCGGGCCGGCAAGTCGGAGCTCGCGGGGGACACGGCGTTCCTCCTGCACGACACCTACGGCTTTCCGATCGACCTGACGCTCGAAATGGCCGAGGAGGCCGGGCTGAGCGTCGACCGCAAGGCGTTCGACTCCTTGATGGCAGGGCAGCGAGCGCGTGCCAAGGCGGATGCGAAGGCGAAGAAGACGGCGCTGGCCGACCTCTCGGTCTACAGCACGTTCCGCTCGCTCGGCGAGACCGTGTTCACCGGCTACACCGATCTCGAGACGGACTCGTCGGTGCTCGGCCTGATCGTGGACGGCGAATCCGTGCGCTCGGCCAGCGCCGGCCAGATCGCCGAAGTGATCCTCGGCGCCACCGCCCTGTACGCCGAGTCCGGTGGTCAGGATGCAGACGCGGGACTGATCGTCGGCCCGGGCTATGAACTCGAGGTGCTCGATGTGCAGAAACCCGTCAAGGGCCTGATCAGCCACACCGTGCAGGTGCGCAGCGGCGAGGTCGGCGTCGGTTCGCCGGCGACGAGCGTGGTCGACCGTGAGTACCGCCGCGGTGCGCGACAGGCCCACTCGGGCACGCACATCATCCACGCGGCTCTCCGCCAGGTGCTCGGCCCCAACGCCCACCAGTCGGGTTCATACAACAAGGCGGGCTACCTGCGCCTCGACTTCTCCTGGAACCAGGGACTCTCGGCCGAGACGCGATCGGAGATCGAGGAGATCTCCAACAACGCCATCCGGGACAATCTCGAGGTGGTCACCCGCGAGATGCCGCTCGCGCAGGCGAAATCGCTCGGCGCGATGGCTCTCTTCGGTGAGAAGTACGGCGAGACGGTCCGGGTGGTCGACATCGGCGGTCCGTGGTCACGAGAGCTCTGTGCCGGTACCCACGTCACCTCGAGCGCCGAGATCGGCATGATCAACCTGGTCAGCGAGTCCTCCGTCGGTTCGACGAACCGGCGCGTCGAGTCCCTGGTCGGTATCGAGGCGTTCCGCGACCTCGCTGCCGAGCGTGCGATTGTGTCCCAGCTTTCCGGCAGCCTGAAGACCCCGCGCGAGCAACTGCCCGAGAAGATCGCCGACCTCGTCGCGAGCCTGAAGACGGCAGAGAAGCGGATCGCCGCATTCGAAGCCCGTGCCGTTCTCGACAAGGTTCCGGCGTTGCTCGAAGCCGCAGCACACCACGGTCCCGTCCGGCTCGTCGCGGAGGACGCCGGAAAGCTGAATTCGGGCGACGACCTTCGCCTGCTCGTCACCACGGTGCGCGAGAGACTCGGATCGGATCCGGCCGTGGTCGCGCTCGCATCCGAAGTCGTGGACAAGCCGGTGATCATCGTGGCCACCAACCAGGCTGCGCGCGACGCCGGCGTCAAGGCCGGCGCTCTTGCACGCGTCGCCGCGGGCATCCTCGGCGGGGGCGGGGGCGGCAAAGACGACCTGGCCCAGGGTGGCGGCGCGGATGTCGGGGCGATTCCCGCTGCGCTGGCAGCCGTGACCCAGGCGATCGCCGGATAGGGGCCCGGTGGTGCGTTCAGGCGTTCGGGTCGGCATCGACGTCGGCAAGGTTCGGATCGGCGTGAGTCGCTCCGACCTGCACGGGATGCTTGCCACGCCTGTCGAGACGGTCGCACGCTCCGAAGATGGTGCAGATCGCCTGAGGATAGCCGGGATTGTGACTGAACTCGAAGCTTTCGAGGTTATCGTCGGACTTCCGCTTGCTCTTTCGGGCGCACACACTGCGTCCACCGGTGACGCGGTTGATTTCGCCCGAACGCTCGCGGCCGACCTGGATGCCGACGTGCGGCTGGTCGACGAGCGATTGTCGACCGTATCAGCCCATGCGGCGCTCCGGGCTTCGGGAAGAAACTCGAAAAGCGCACGCCCGGTGATCGATCAGGTCGCCGCCACCATCATTTTGCAGCACGCCCTCGATGCGGAGCGTGCCGCAGGCCGCCCTCCCGGCACCCTCGTCGTACCGAACATTGGAAGCTAGCTTGTCGTTCACTCCTCCCTCGCCTGGGCACAGTGGCCCGGTCGCGCCGGACGACGGCGCGTCCGGCGAGTTCGATGCATTCGACGACCTCTTCCGGCCAAACGACGATGGCGTAACACACGGCGCGCCCGCACAGACCGAGCCCGGGCGCCAGCCGATGACCCGTCGCGAGGCACGCGAAGCCCAGGCACGACGTCTCGACGAGCCCGGTACGCCGCCGGCCGCACCTACGCCCCCTGCTGCCGGTACGCCGCCGGTTCACGAGTCGCCGCTCGCGTGGCGCCAGCAGCACTATGTCTCCCACCAGAAGCCCCGCAAGAAGAAGCGCAGCCTGAAGCCGCTCTGGGTGACGCTCGTCGTGCTCGCGATCCTCGGTGGCCTGGCGGGCACGGCGTACGCGATCTTCCAGCCGCAGGTTGCGAAGATCGTCGCGAGTTTCGAGCCGAACGACTACAAGGGCTCGGGGTCGGGCGAGGTGCTCATCACGATCAAGAGTGGCGACAACGGCTCCAACATCGCGACGACGCTGCAGAAGGCCGGTGTGACGAAGACCTTCGACGCCTTCTACAGCCTTCTGCTGAAGCAGCATCCCGAGCCCGTCTTCCAGCCGGGGGCATACCGGATGGCCAAGCAGATGAGCGCCCAGGCCGCCCTCACCACCCTCGAGGATCCGAAGTCACGCGTCGACCAGACGGCGGTGATCCCGGAGGGCACGGCAGAGAAGGACATCCTCCCGCTGCTCGCAACCGCCACGAAACTACCTCTTGCCGATCTGCAGAAGGCTGCGGCCGACGTCAAGGCCTACGGCGTCCCCCCGCAGGCGAAGACACTCGAGGGCTTCCTGTTTCCTGCGACGTACAAGTTCACGCCGGGCACGAGCGCACACGACGTGATCAAGACCCTCGTCGATCGGAGCTTCACCGCGCTCGACAGCGCGGGGGTTGCGCCGGCCGACAGGTGGAAGACGGTCGTACTCGCATCCATCGTCCAGCGCGAGGCAGGTCTCGCACCCGACTATCCTAAGGTGTCGCGCGTCTTCCTCAACCGGCTCGCCCAGGGATGGAACCTCCAGTCCGACGCGACTGTCGCCTACGGCACCGGCCACACGGACACGGTCACGACGACGGACGCCGAGCGCGCGAACGCCTCGAATCTCTACAACACCTACGTTCACCCCGGCCTGCCGATCGGACCGATCTCGAACCCCGGCGACCTGGCCATCAACGCGGCACTCCATCCCGCCACGGGCCCCTGGATGTATTTCGTGACGTGGAACCTGAAGACCGGTGAGACGATCTTCTCGACGACGCAGGCAGAACACGACGCCGCTGTCCAGAAATGGCAGCAATGGATGAGGGACAACCCCGGGTATGGATAGCAAGCGCGAAAAGCCGGTTGACACAGTGAGCGCGACCGAGCCCGGGGTCGAGGCTGACGAAACAGTCGACGATCTCGTCCAGGCCGATGTGGTCGCCGAGGTCGAGGAGTTCGAAGAGGTCGAGGTGCTCGATGACGATGTCGCCCGGAGCGCAGAGGCCGGCGACGAAGCGCAGGCCGACGACGGCGCCGAACCGGCGGAAATCGACGAAACCGAGGAACTCGAGGCGGAGCTCGTCGTCGAAGAACTCGTAGCCGAGGAACTCGAAATCCAGGTCGTTGTCGAGGAGCTCGAGGCGGAAGCCGTCGAGGAGACCCCGCGCAGGCTCGCCGTGCTCGGCTCGCCGATCGCGCACTCCAAGTCGCCGGCCCTCCACGCCGCGGCCTACCGGTCACTCGGACTGGACTGGACCTACGAGGCCGTCGACGTAGCGGAGGATGCGCTCCCCGCGTTCATCGACGCGTGTGCGCGGGATGCCGAGTGGCGCGGACTGTCCCTCACGATGCCGCTCAAGCAGGCCGTCATCCCGCTTCTCAACGATGTCGACCGGGTCGCAACGGTGACGGGCGCGGCGAACACGGTGCTCTTCGACGACTCCGAAGCCGCCCTCGCGGAGCTCGCCGAGCTGCCCGCAAGCGACGATGAACCGTCTCCCGATGAGGAACACGACGGCGCGTCCGTGGTCATACGCGGTTTCAACACCGATGTCTCCGGCATCATCCGCGCACTGGCAGCGGCCGGGCTGACGAGCGCGCGCTACGTGCTCATCCTCGGGGGCGGCGCGACAGCAGCGTCGGCAATGGTCGCTGCTGCCGAACTCGGCGCAGAGAAGGTCGTGGTCGCCGCCCGGTCCCTCGAGCGGAGTGTCTGGCTGGAGCCGCTGGCACATTCGCTCGGCCTGATGATCCAGATCCGTTCGCTCGGCCAGGCCGACCGCACGCTCGACGTGCCGGACCTCGTCGTCAGCACGCTGCCCGCGGGAGCGGCGACGGACGTCCTCTTCACCGACTCGACACGTCGTCGCGCGACCCTGCTCGACGTCTCATATGAACCGTGGCCGAGCCCGTTCGCCCGCGCGTGGTCCAGCGTCAACGGCATCGTCGTGTCCGGGCTCGCGATGCTCGCCCACCAGGCCCTGCTGCAGGTTCGCGTCTTCGTAGCCGGAGATCCGCTCCAGCCCCTCGACGACGAAGATGCCGTACTAGCGGCAATGTTCGACGCCGTCGGGATCGACGCCACCGGACAGCCGGTCGCCGACACGAAGGAAGACCCAGTCGACGGCGCGGACGTGGACACCGACGATGACGCTGAGGACTGGGAAGACTCGGAGGAGTAGCCTCCTCCAGCGCCGTCACGGAGGAAATCCGGGACCATCCGCTATGCCAGAATCGATAACATGCTTCGTTGGCTGACCGCCGGAGAGTCTCACGGCCCGGAACTCATCGCAATCCTCGAGGGTCTGCCGGCCGGCGTGCCCGTCTCGCTCAACGGCATCCGCGCCGACCTCGCCCGGCGCAAGCTCGGTTACGGTCGCGGTGCACGCATGAAGTTCGAACAGGATGAGCTCACCCTCTCCGGCGGCGTACGCCACGGTTTCAGCCTGGGCAGCCCCGTCGCCGTGCGCATCGGCAACACCGAGTGGCCGAAGTGGGTCGACGTGATGAGCCCCGAACCCGTGGATCCCGAGCAGCTCGCGGGAGGGCGCGGCGCACCGCTCACCCGACCGCGCCCCGGTCACGCCGACCTCGTCGGCATGCAGAAGTACGGTTTCGACGAAGCGCGCCCGGTGCTCGAACGCGCGAGCGCCCGGGAAACGGCCGCGCGCGTCGCCCTCGGCGCCGTCGCCCGCTCATTCCTGGAACAGCTCGGCATCACCCTTGTCAGTCACACCCTCGCGATCGGTCCGGTGCGCGTGCCGGAGGACAGCCCCCTCCCGCTTCCGTCAGACGTCGCTGCACTTGACGCGGACCCGCTTCGCTGCTTCGACCCGCAGACCTCTGAGCTCATGGTCGCAGAGGTCGACGCAGCGCACAAAGACGGCGACACCCTTGGCGGCGTGGTCGAGGTGCTCGCATACGGTCTTCCGCCTGGTCTCGGGTCGCACGTGCACTGGGATCGCCGCCTCGACTCCCAGCTCGCTGCCGCGCTGATGGGAATCCAGGCGATCAAAGGCGTGGAAGTCGGGGACGGCTTCCTCACGACAACGCGTCGCGGCTCGCAGGCCCACGACGAACTCGTCCAGTACGGGGGAGAGATCGTGCGCACCAGCGACAAGGCAGGCGGCACCGAGGGCGGAATGAGCACAGGAACGGTCCTCCGCGTCCGTGCGGGCATGAAGCCGATCGCGACGATTCCGCATGCACTCCGCACGATCGATGTCGCGACCAGCGAGGCCGCGCCCGCCCATCACCAGCGCTCCGACGTCTGTGCCGTTCCGGCAGCGGGGGTGGTGGCGGAGGCAATGGTCGCGCTCGTGCTGGCCAACTCCGTCATCGAGAAGTTCGGCGGTGACTCGGTCGCCGAGACCGCCCGCAACCTCGCCGGTTACCTCGACGCCATCCCTGCGAACCTCGCCACCGTGCGCCTCGTCGCGCCGTACGCAGAGTGACCGTCGTCCTCATCGGTCCTCCCGCGGCCGGCAAGACGCGGATCGGCAAACGGCTCGCTGTCCGTCTGGGTCGCCCGTTCATCGACACCGACCATGAGATCGTCGCAGAGCACGGTCCCATTCCGCAGATCTTCGCCGAACATGGCGAGCCGCACTTCCGCCGGTTGGAACGCGACGTCGTCTCGCGCGCGCTGACCCAGCACGCGGTCGTGTCGCTCGGCGGGGGCGCGGTGCTCGACCCCGAGACACAGGCGGACCTTGCTGCCGCCTCGGTCATCCTGCTGACCGTCAAGCCGGAGGCCGTCGCCACCCGCATCGGCAATGCGAAGCGCCCGCTCGTGAGCGACCTCGAATCGTGGCAGGCGCTCGTGGACAGCCGGGCCGAACTGTACGCATCCCTCGCCGACTACACCACAGACACGTCGGCGAAGCCGCTCGACGCCATCGTCGAAGAGATCGCCCTCTGGGTGGAAGGAACCCGATGACCGAGCCAGACGCCATCCCCACCGAGATCCTGGTGCCGGGGGATCACCCGTATCCGGTCGTCGTCGGCCGGGGACTGCTGGGTACGCTCGGCGTCCACCTCGGAACCGGAGTGCAGAAGGTCCTGATCGTGCATCCGCCGACGCTGGGTGCAGCGGCCGCTGAGCTGCGCGAATCGCTGCTCGCTCAGTACGACGTGCTGCTGGCCGAGATCCCCGATGCCGAGGCCGGCAAGCGGGTCGAGGTGGCCGCTTTCTGCTGGCAGGTGCTCGGGCAGGCAGACTTCACGCGCTCGGATGCCGTGATCGGGTTCGGCGGCGGCGCTGTCACCGATGTGGCGGGTTTCGTCGCCGCCACCTGGCTGCGCGGCGTGCGCCTCGTGCAGGTCCCAACCACCCTTCTCGGGATGGTCGACGCATCCGTCGGCGGAAAGACCGGCATCAACACGGCCGAGGGCAAGAACCTGGTCGGGGCGTTCTACGCGCCGGCGGCCGTCGTCGCCGACCTCGACACCCTCGACTCGCTGTCGCGAAACGAGATCCTCGCCGGCTTCGCCGAGGTCGTCAAATGCGGCTTCATCGCCGAGCCGGAGATCCTCGACATCATCGAAGCGGACGTCGACCGCGCGACCGATCCGCGCACGCCAGAGTTCCGGCGGCTGGTCGAACTCTCGATCGGGATCAAGGCACGCGTCGTCGGCGAGGACTTCACTGAGTCCGGGCTGCGGGAGATCCTCAACTACGGACACACACTGGGCCACGCGATCGAGCACGCGGAACGCTACCAGTGGCGCCACGGGGCGGCCGTCGCGGTCGGGATGATGTTCGCAGCAGAGCTTGCGCGGCTGAGCGGCCGGCTCTCCGACGAGGTCGCCGACCGGCACAAGAGCATTCTCGAGTCGCTGAGCCTGCCGGTGAGCTACCCGCTCGGGCGCTGGCAGACGCTGCTCGCGACCATGCAGCGTGACAAGAAGGCCCGCGGCAGCATGCTGAGGTTCATCGTGCTCGATGACATCGCGCGGCCGACGGTTCTCGCGGGCCCGGACGCGAGCCTGCTGTTCGCCGCGTACCAGGAGATCGGGTCGTGACCATGGCCGAGCGAACCGTGGCACAGAAACTGCAGGTGAAATCCGGCGATGTCGTTGCAGTGGTGGCCGCGTCCGACGACGACATCACGCGTCTCGGGGTCCTTCCCGAAGGCGCCCGTCTCTCACGCGGCAGCACTGCTGGCGCATCCGTCGCGATCGTATTCGTGACCAGCCGTGCCGAGCTGCTGGAGCGTTTCGCGTCCGAACTGCGCGGACTCGAGAGCGCTCGCGCCGTCTGGTTCTGCTACCCCAAGGGAAATCGCGCCGACCTGAACCGTGACACGATCATCCGTGAATCGTCCGCATTCGGCTGGCGGCCGAACAGCAATGTGGCCGTCGACGACACGTGGTCTGCTGTGCGTGTGCGTCAGCTGGAGACGGGTGAAGCGCCAGTAGGCTGATGCGTCATGAGCACTGTGCTGGTCCTGAACGGCCCGAACCTCGGACGACTCGGAACGCGTGAGCCCGAGATCTACGGGTCGGCGACCCTCGACGACCTGCGCGGTCTGCTTGCAGCCGATGCGCCAGAACTCACCATCGAGCTGCGACAGACCGACGACGAAGGCGTCATGCTCGCCTGGCTGCACGATGCTGTCGACGAGCGCACCCCGGTCATCCTGAACGCGGGGGCGTGGACGCACTATTCATACGCGCTCCAGGATGCGGTCTCGATGGTCACGAAGGCGGGGATCACCGTCATCGAAGTGCACATTTCGAATCCGCACGCGCGTGAGGAATTCCGGCACACGAGCGTGCTGAGCCCGGTCGTCACGGGCGTGATCGCCGGCTTCGGATTCGAGTCGTATCGTCTCGCGCTGGCCTACATTCGCCGAAACCAGCTCTGACAACTAGAATCTCTTGTGGTCGCCGGCCTTCCGGCACCCACCGTGGACCACGTGTCCACCGTCTGCTGCAGGCGTGCGTGTCACCGCCGGCCCGTCTCACGCTTCCTCGATCGAACGGAACATTCTCGCATGGCTTCAACCGCTGACATCCGGAACGGCGTCGTCCTCAACATGGACGGCCAGCTGTGGACGGTGATCGAGTTCCAGCACGTCAAGCCCGGCAAGGGCGGCGCATTCGTGCGCACCAAGCTGAAGAACGTCACCAGCGGCAAGATCGTCGACCGCACCTTCAACGCCGGTGCGAAGATCGAGACGGCGAACGTCGACCGCCGCGACTTCCAGTACCTGTACCAGGACGGCGACGGCTACGTCTTCATGGACACCTCGGACTACAACCAGCTCACGGTCACCGGCGTGGTCGTCGGCGACGCGTCGAACTTCATGCTGGAGAACCAGTCGGTCACCGTTGCGCTGCACGACGGCGAGCCGCTCTACGTCGAGCTGCCCGCATCCGTGACCCTCGAGATCACCTACACCGAGCCGGGCCTGCAGGGCGACCGCTCGACGGGCGGCACGAAGCCGGCGACGGTCGAGACCGGCTACCAGATCCAGGTGCCGCTGTTCCTCGAGACCGGCACCAAGGTCAAGGTCGACACGCGCACCGGGGACTACCTCGGCCGTGTCAACGACTGACCGCGTTCGAATCCGATGAGTGCACGGACGAAAGCGCGCAAACGAGCGCTTGATGTGTTGTACGGCGCTGACCTGCGCCAGATCCCGTTGAACCAGGCCCTCGCAACCGAAGCGGAGCGCGCCGCCAGCGAGCCCCAGCGCGAAGCGTCGTGGCTCTACGCCCGCGAGATCCTCGACGGTGTCATCGACAACGGTGATGAGATCGACGAACTGATCGAGACGTACTCGCAGGGCTGGACCCTCGCGCGCATGCCGGTCGTCGACCGTGCGATCCTGCGGATCGGCATCTGGGAGGTCGTGTTCAACGACGAGGTCCCCGACGGGGTGGCGATCTCGGAAGCTGTCGAGGCCGCCACCGTGCTCTCGACAGACGACTCGGCCGGTTTCATCAACGGGCTCCTCGCGAAGATCGCCCAGACCAAGTCCGCGGGCTGACCGCGAGCAGACCGGAGCAGACCGCAGCCGCATGTCCCGACACCGCCGCATCCTCACCCGTGCCCTGACCGTTGTGGGCGGTGCTGTGCTCGCCCTGTCGATCGGCGTCGGTCTGACCGCGTGCTCGGCCGGGGCGAGCGCGCCGACGTCGACAGTGCCTGTTCCGACGGGCACCAGCGGTGCTGTGCACTTCGACGACGGGTTCATCGAGGTCGGCACCGGGGCGACGACGGTGGACGTGTATTTCGATCCGCTGTGCCCGTACTGCCAGGAGTTCGACCTGACCAACGGTGCCACCCTCGCGGCCGCGGTCGACGACGGCAGCATCACCCTCCGGCTGCACCCGCTGACCTTCCTCGACCCGTCATCGAACGGCACGGCGTACTCGAGTCGGGCCGCGGCCGCGCTCACCTGCGTCGCGGAGTCCGACCCGGACGCCACCCTCCGCTACCTCACGGCTCTCTACAAGAACCAGCCCCACGAGGGCAGCGACGGCCTGACGGACAAGAAGCTCGTCTCCATGGCGGACGCACTCGGGGTATCCGACATCTCATCGTGCCTCGCCACCGGAGCGAACCAGGCGTGGGCTCAATCGCTCACGCAGCAGGCGCTGAAGGGTCCGATCAAGGACGCCGACATCACCCAGATCAAGGGAACCCCGACCGTGCTCGTCAACGGCATTTCCTACACCGGGAGCATCACCGATGCGAAGGCCTTCAAGAAGTTCCTCGACTCGCACTGACCTGGTACCGCGGACCGACTATGCTCGGTCGAGGTAGACATCCTTTAAGAGCCGTCCTGTGAGGCGGGAAAGGGGGTCGGCATGACGGTGCGCACCGTGCTCCAGCAAGCTGACATCACCCGGGCGTTGACTCGGATCTCACACGAGATCCTGGAGTCCAACCGGGGCACACGCGATCTCGTGATTCTCGGCATCCCCACGCGCGGCGTCACGCTCGCGCACCGGATCGCCGAGACCATCGAACGGATCGAACCCGGCGCCGGCGAATCGATCGTCGGCTCGCTCGACGTCACGATGTACCGGGACGACCTGTCGCACAACCCGACGCGCACGCCGTCACCCACCTCGCTTCCCGGTCCGATCGATGGCAAGACCGTCGTGCTCGTCGACGACGTGCTCTTCTCGGGTCGCACCATCCGGGCAGCCCTGGATGCGTTGAGCGACCTGGGGCGACCGCGTGCGGTGCGTCTTGCCGTGCTGGTCGACCGCGGTCACCGTCAGTTGCCCATCCGGGCGGACTTCGTCGGCAAGAACCTGCCGAGCGCGGCATCCGAACGCATCAACGTACGCCTGACCGAAGTCGACGGCGACGAGTACGTGACCATCGATTCTCCCGACGACGCGGGGGAGGCCCGCTCATGAGGCACCTCCTGTCCACGAAGGGCCTGGGCCGCGACGATGCAATCCGGGTCCTGGACGTCGCCGAGGACATGGCGGACGTACAGGGCCGGGAGGTCAAGAAGCTGCCCACCCTCCGCGGGAAGACCGTCGTCAACCTCTTCTTCGAGGACTCGACGCGCACGCGCATCTCGTTCGAGGCTGCCGCCAAGCGGCTCTCGGCGGATGTCATCAACTTCAGCGCGAAGGGCTCGAGCGTCTCCAAAGGCGAAAGCTTGAAGGACACCGCTCAGACGCTCGCAGCCATGGGCGCGGATGCTGTCGTCGTGCGTCACCACGCTTCAGGCGCACCGCACACCCTGGCGTCGAGCGGCTGGATCGACGCCGGGATCATCAACGCGGGCGACGGGACGCACGAGCATCCGACGCAGGCCCTGCTCGACGCGTTCACGATCCGGCGCCGGCTGCACGGACCGGATTCGCGTGGGCGCGACCTCGACGGCGTGACGGTGACCATCGTCGGTGACATCCTGCATTCGCGGGTCGCACGCTCGAACGTGTGGCTCCTCGAGACGCTCGGCGCCCACGTGACCCTGGTGGCCCCGCCGACACTCCTTCCCGTCGATGTGAGTGGCTGGCCCGCAACGATCGGGTTCGACCTTGATGAGGCGATCGATTCCGGACATCCGGACGTCGTCATGATGCTGCGCATCCAGGCCGAACGGATGCACGCCGCGTTCTTCCCGAACAGCCGCGAGTATGCACGGCGCTGGGGTCTGGACGACGAACGGCTCGCCCGCCTGCGCCCCGATAGCATTGTGATGCACCCCGGCCCGATGAACAGGGGCCTGGAGATCTCGGCCGCGGCGGCGGACTCGCCGCAGTCGACCGTCAGGGAACAGGTCGGGAACGGGGTGTCTGTGAGGATGGCCGCGCTGTACCTCCTGCTGTCCGGAGATCGGGAGGACTCGTAAATGGTGACTGACAACACACGCGCTCGACACCTTGTCCGCGGTGCGACACTGGCCGACGGCACGACCACCGATCTCCTCGTGGAGAAGGGCCGGATCGCCGAGACCGGTACCGGAATCTCCGCCTCCGGAGCCACCGTCGTCGACGCGCAGGGATTGATCGCCCTGCCCGGGCTGGTCGACCTGCACACGCACCTGCGCGAACCCGGGTTCGAGCAGAGCGAGACGGTGCTGACCGGCACCCGCGCCGCAGCGGCCGGCGGATTCACCGCAGTGTTCGCCATGGCGAACACGTCCCCGGTGGCCGACACGGCGGGCGTCGTCGAACAAGTCCTCTCCCTCGGAGACCGCGCTGGATATGCGACCGTCCGCCCGATCGGCGCAGTGACGGTCGGCCTCGGCGGTGAGCGACTCGCCGAGCTGGGCGCCATGGCCGATTCACGTGCTCGCGTCCGGGTGTTCTCCGACGACGGCAAGTGCGTCTCCGACCCGCTGCTGATGCGGCGCGCGCTCGAGTACGTGAAGGCCTTCGACGGCGTTATCGCGCAGCACGCGCAGGAGCCGCGCCTCACCGAGGGTGCCCAGATGAACGAGGGCGCACTCTCCGGCGAACTCGGCCTCACCGGGTGGCCGGCGGTCGCCGAGGAGTCGATCATCGCGCGTGATGTCCTGCTCGCCGAGCATGTCGGTTCGCGACTCCACGTCTGCCATGTCTCGACGGCCGGCTCCGTCGATGTGATCCGCTGGGCGAAAGCACGCGGGATCGATGTCACAGCCGAAGTCACGCCGCATCACCTGCTGCTCACCGAGGAGCTGGCTGCAGGCTATGACGCCCGCTACAAGGTCAACCCGCCGCTTCGACGTCGGGAGGACGTCGAAGCGCTGCGTGCCGGCCTCGCCGACGGCACGATCGACATCGTGGCAACCGACCACGCACCGCACCCCGTCGAGTCGAAGGACTGCGAGTGGGATGCGGCGGCGTTCGGGATGGTCGGACTCGAGTCCGCCCTCTCGGTCGTACACGCCTCGGTCGTGCAGAACGGGATGCTCGACTGGCGCGATGTCGCACGCGTGCTGTCCGGTGCCCCCGCGGCGATCGGCCGCCTGGCCGGTCACGGCGCCCCCCTGGTGGCAGGGGCTCCAGCCGAGTTCTTCCTCTACGACCCGCTCGCGACCCGTACGTTCTCGACCGAGGACCTCGCCGGCAAGGGCATCAACTCGCCCTACCTCTCGATGGAACTTCCCGGCCGTGTGGTCGCGACATTCCATCACGGCTATCCGACCGTGCTCGACGGTGTCGTGCTCCCGGCCGACGAAGTGGCCACGCAGGCAGCTCTCTGGACGGAGACCATCCATGGATAAGCTCGTCCCCACGCTCGTGGCGATCGCAGTGGCGGCCCTGATCCTCTTCCTGCTGATCTTCACGTGGCGCAGGCGCGCGAAGCGTGACGCCGGTCTCGGCGCAGGCTACGAGGCTCAGGCGGATGCGTCAGTCGCGACCCTCGAGGCGGAGACGCTCTACGTTGCGACGACAGTGCACGACAAGCCTCTTGAACGTCTCGTGCTGCCTTCGCTCGGTTTCCGCGGCCGCGCCACGCTCTCTGTCGCACCGGATGGCGTCAGCCTTGCGATCGCCGGCGCGCCTCTCGTATTCATCCGCGCATCCGCTCTCCTCGGCATCGGCCTCGCAACCTGGGCCATCGATCGTGTCGTGGAGACCGATGGCCTGGTCTGGATCGCCTGGACGACCAGCGGTGGCGCAGCAGTGGACAGTTACCTCCGGGTCATCGACCCGGCAGAACGGACGTCGATCATCGGCGCCGTAAAAGACATCGTGCCAGGGTCGGGGGGCGGGCAGCCGCCCGCTGCGGCCGAGAGCACGGGCACCGACCAGACCAACGAAAGGGAGGTGTGAGGTGGCTGGTTTCGAACCCGCGGTCCTCGTCCTCGAAGACGGCAGACGATATGTCGGGCGCACATACGGCGCGGTGGGCCGGACGCTCGGCGAGCTCGTGTTCGCCACGGGTATGACCGGGTACCAGGAGACCCTGACCGATCCGTCGTACGCGGGGCAGATCGTGCTCATGACTGCACCCCACATCGGCAACACGGGAACCAACGATGAGGACATGGAGTCCCGACGCATCTGGGTGTCCGGCTACGTCGTGCGCGAGCCGTCCCGCGTCGTGTCGAACTTCCGCGCGACGCGCGGTCTCGACGATGACCTCGTCGAGCAGGGCATCGTCGGGATCAGCGGAATCGACACCCGCGCGGTCACCCGTCACATCCGCGCAGCGGGCGCGATGCGCTCCGGAATCTTCTCGGGTGCCGACTTCGAACTGAGCGACGGCGAACAGCTCGACCTCGTGCGCAGCGGCGCGGAGATGGCCGGCCTGAACCTCTCGGAGGAGGTCTCGACGCCGGAGCCGTTCACGGTGCCTGCAGTCGGGGAGCGTATCGGTTCGGTCGCTGTGCTCGACCTCGGCGTCAAGACGTCGACGCTCAACTACCTCGCCGCACGCGGCTTCGACGTGCACGTGCTGCCCCAGATGGTCTCTTCAGCGGACATCCTCGAGCTGCAGCCGTCCGCCCTGTTCTTCTCGAACGGGCCGGGCGACCCGAGCGCATCCGATCGGCATGTGGCCTTGCTGCAGGACGTGCTGCGGGCCGGGGTGCCCTATTTCGGCATCTGCTTCGGCAACCAGCTGCTCGGGCGTGCTCTCGGGTTCGGTACGTACAAGCTTCCGTTCGGCCATCGCGGCATCAACCAGCCCGTGCTGGACAAGGCGACCGGCCGGGTCGAGATCACCTCGCAGAACCACGGGTTCGCCGTCGACGCGCCGATCGAGGGCATCATCGACTCGCCCGCCGGCTTCGGCCGGGTCGAGGTGAGCCACTTCAGCCTCAACGACAACGTCGTCGAGGGCCTGAACTGCCTCGACCTCAACGCGTTCAGCGTGCAGTACCACCCCGAGGCGGCCGCCGGCCCTCACGACGCCAACTACCTGTTCGACAGGTTCAGGGACATGGTCCTCAGCACCAAGGGAGACGCGAAGTAATGCCACGCAGGGAAGACATCAAGAGCGTCCTCGTCATCGGCTCCGGCCCGATCGTCATCGGGCAGGCGTGCGAATTCGACTACTCGGGCACCCAGGCCTGCCGCGTGCTGCGCGAGGAGGGCGTGCGCGTCATCCTCGTCAACTCGAACCCGGCCACGATCATGACGGACCCCGACTTCGCCGACGCGACCTACGTCGAGCCGATCACCTGGCAGGTCATCGAGACCATCATCGCCACAGAGCGGCCGGATGCGATCCTGCCCACCCTGGGCGGCCAGACCGCGCTCAACGCGGCCATCCAGCTGCACGAGCACGGCATCCTCGAAAAGTACGACGTCGAGCTCATCGGTGCGAAGTTCGAAGCGATCCAGAAGGGCGAAGACCGCCAGATCTTCAAAGACCTGGTGATCGCAGCGGGCGCGGAGGTCGCCCGGTCGCACATCGCGCACACGGTCGACGAGGCCATCGCGTTCGCCGAGGACCTCGGCTATCCGCTCGTCGTCCGCCCCTCGTTCACGATGGGCGGGCTCGGGTCCGGATTCGCGCACACCGAGGCCGAGCTGCGCCGCATCGTCGGCGACGGCCTGCACCAGAGCCCGACCAGCGAGGTACTGCTGGAGGAGTCGATCCTCGGCTGGAAGGAATACGAGCTCGAGCTGATGCGTGACACGGCCGACAACACGGTCGTGGTCTGCTCCATCGAGAACGTCGACCCGGTCGGCGTCCACACCGGCGACTCGATCACCGTCGCCCCGGCCCTGACGCTCACGGACCGCGAGTATCAGAAGCTGCGCGACATCGGCATTGACATCATCCGCGCCGTCGGCGTCGACACCGGCGGCTGCAACATCCAGTTCGCCGTCGATCCGGCGGACGGTCGCATCATCGTGATCGAGATGAACCCGCGCGTGTCGCGCTCGTCGGCACTGGCATCGAAGGCGACCGGATTCCCGATCGCGAAGATCGCCGCCAAACTGGCGATCGGATACCGCCTCGACGAGATCCCGAACGACATCACCCGGGTGACGCCCGCGAGCTTCGAACCCACCCTCGACTACGTCGTGGTGAAGGTGCCCCGGTTCGCGTTCGAAAAGTTCCCGGCCGCAGACCCGACGCTCACGACCACCATGAAGTCCGTCGGCGAGGCGATGGCGATCGGCCGTAACTTCACGAGCGCTCTCCAGAAGGCGCTGCGTTCCCTCGAGAAGCGCGGATCGTCCTTCCACTGGGGCGCGGAGGACCGCACGCTCGAGCAGCTTCTCGAATCGATCGCGACCCCGACCGACGGCCGGATCGTCGACGTGCAGCAGGCGCTGCGCCTCGGCGCCACCATCGAGCAGGTCTTCGAGGCGACGAAGATCGACCCCTGGTTCATCGACCAGATCGTGCTCGTCAACGACGTCGCCGAGATGGTCCGCACCGCCGAGACGCTCGACACCGACACGCTCCGTTACGCCAAGGACCACGGGTTCTCGGATGCGCAGATCGGCCAGCTGCGCGGCTTCGGCGAGGCGGACGTGCGGGAGATCCGCCACATCCTCGATGTCCGGCCCGTGTACAAGACGGTGGACACCTGCGCAGGCGAGTTCCCGGCGCTCACTCCGTACCACTACTCGAGCTACGATCTCGAGACCGAGGTGGAGCCGAGCGACCGCCGCAAGGTGGTCATCCTCGGGTCGGGACCGAACCGTATCGGCCAGGGTGTCGAGTTCGACTACTCGTGCGTGCACGCGTCGTTCGCCCTCCACGATGCCGGGTTCGAGACCATCATGATCAACTGCAACCCAGAGACGGTCTCGACCGACTACGACACCAGCGACCGACTCTACTTCGAGCCGCTGACGCTGGAGGATGTCCTCGAGGTCATCCACGCGGAGAGCCAGTCAGGGGAACTCGTCGGCGTCGTCGTCCAGCTCGGTGGCCAGACGGCCCTGGGCCTGGCCAAAGGCCTCCAGGCGGCGGGCGTGCCCATTCTCGGCACGACGCCTGAGGCGATCGACCTGGCGGAGGAGCGCGGGCTGTTCGCCGGGATCCTCGAGAATGCGGGGCTTCTCGCGCCGCGCAACGGAACAGCGCACGACTTCGCCGGTGCCGTCACGGTCGCCGAACAGATCGGTTACCCGGTGCTCGTTCGCCCGAGCTACGTGCTCGGGGGGCGCGGCATGGAGATCGTCTACGACAGCCCCTCGCTCGCCGACTATTTCGACCGCGTGGCAAACCAGGGCATCGTAGGCCCGGCGCACCCCCTCCTGGTCGACCGCTTCCTCGACGACGCGATCGAGATCGACGTCGACGCTCTCTACGACGGCGAAACGCTGTACATCGGGGGAGTCATGGAGCACATCGAGGAGGCCGGCATCCACTCGGGCGACTCCAGCTGCACGCTGCCGCCGGTGACTCTCGGACGCCAGGAGATCGACCGCGTGCGCGAAGCGACGCTGAAGATCGCCGAGGGCGTCGGGGTACGGGGCCTGCTCAACGTGCAGTTCGCCATCGGAGCTGGAGTTCTCTATGTACTCGAGGCCAACCCCCGCGCGTCGCGCACGGTGCCGTTCGTATCGAAGGCACTCGGCATCCCGCTGGCGAAGGCCGCTTCGAGGATCATGGTGGGGGAGACGGTCGCCGACCTGATTGCCGAAGGGCTCCTGCCCGTACAGGACGGCTCGGTCATCCCGATGGATTCGCCCGTCGCCGTCAAGGAGGCCGTGCTGCCATTCAAGCGGTTCCGCACGCGCGAAGGGCAGATCGTCGACTCGGTCCTCGGCCCGGAGATGCGGTCCACCGGCGAAGTCATGGGCATCGACAAGGATTTTCCCCGCGCTTTCGCCAAGAGCCAGTCCGCCGCGTACGGCGGCATGCCGCTCGGCGGCACGGCGTTCGTCTCGGTCTCGGACCGCGACAAGCGCTCCATCGTGCTTCCGGTCCTTCGTCTGCAGCAGCTGGGATTCGACATCCTCGCGACCGAAGGCACGGCCGAAGTGCTCAATCGCAACGGCATCCGCGCGCGTGTCGTGCGCAAGTTCAGCGACGCGCCCGACGGTGAGGCGCCGTCGATCGTCGACCTGATCAACCGCAACGAAGTGGATGTGGTGATCAACACCCCGAGCGGCCGTTCCGCCCGCGCCGACGGGTACGAGATCCGTGCCGCTGCCGTCGCAGGCGACAAGCCGCTCTTCACGACGATCGCCGAGCTCAGCGCGGCCGTCGCGTCGATCGACGCCATCCGGGAAGGCTTCGAGGTGCGGTCGCTGCAGCAATACGCGCTCGATCGGGCGGCACGCCTGTGACCGCTGCCTCGACGTCGTTCGGAGACCGGCTCGCTTCGGTCTTCGCCGAATTCGGCCGGCTCTGCGTCGGCATCGATCCGCACGCCCACCTGCTGCGTGAGTGGGGTCTCGAGGAGTCGGGCGCTGGCACACGCGAGTTCGGGCTGCGCGTGGTGGATGCCGTCGCGGGCCGTGCCGGCATCGTGAAGCCGCAGGTCGCCTTCTTCGAACGCTACGGGGCCGCAGGGTACGCGGCGCTCGAGGACGTACTCGCTGCCGCTCGTGCCGCCGGGATCCTCGTCATCGCCGATGCCAAGCGCGGCGACATCGGCACGAGCGTCGAAGCGTACGGGCAGGCCTGGCTCACCCCCGGCTCGCCGCTCGAGGCTGACGCGATGACCATCGCGGCGTTCCAGGGCGTCGGCTCCATCGCGGCACCGATGGAACTCGCAGAGGCCGCTGGCAAAGGCCTGTTCGTGCTTGCGGCGACGTCCAACCCCGAGGCGGAACTCATCCAGCGAGCCCTCGTGCCTGTGGAGAACGCCAGCGGCCGGACCGTGTCCCGTGCCATCATCGATGATGTGAAGGAGTTCAACGAAGCCCAGTCCGTGCATCCCTTCGGCTCCATCGGCGTCGTCCTCGGTGCGACCCTCGATCTCGCTCGGTACGGCATCGATACGCGCTCGCCTGCGGGTGTCAATCCGCCACCGGTGCTGGCGCCAGGCTTCGGCCATCAGGGCGCGAAGCTCTCCGAGGCGCGCTCGATCTTCGGCTCGTACGCGCCCGCCACGATCGTCAGCGAATCCCGGGCGATCCTGTCCTCCGGGCCCGACAAGCTTGCAAACGTCGTCGGCACTCGCGCCGAACAGGTTCGCGCCGAGATGGGGTCCGAGATTGGCTGAGCACGGCAACCGGCCCACTCCGCCCGACGTCGACCGGGTCGCAGCGTCACGCGCTGCAATCGCTGCCCGTCGTGCACGAGCGGCGGTCAAGTCGACGATCGCCAACGGCGACGTCTCATCGCTGACCGTGCTCGACCGCTCCGCCGAAGAACCGGAAGGCACCGAGGGCAGGCTGCGGGTCACCGAGTTCCTGCTGAGCGTGCCCGCAATCGGCACAACGAAGATGCACGACGCACTGGAGAGGCTTGCGATCTCGCCGGCGAAGCGACTCGGAGGCCTCGGAAAGCACCAGCGCGTGCGCCTGAGGGAGTACCTGGTCGACCGCGAGGCCGCAAACCACGGGAGGCGCCCGA
This sequence comes from Leifsonia sp. McL0618, assembly GCF_049994905.1. Lineage (GTDB taxonomy): Bacteria > Actinomycetota > Actinomycetes > Actinomycetales > Microbacteriaceae > Diaminobutyricibacter. The sequence goes on from NZ_CP188258.1 coordinate 2,303,636, forward strand.
ACCGGCTCGTCGTGCTCGCGGGGCCGACGGCGGTCGGCAAGGGGAGTGTCGCCGGATTCATCCGCGAGAACTACCCCGACGTATTGCTGTCCGTGTCCGCGACGACGCGGTCGCCACGTCCGGGCGAGGTCGATGGCGTCAACTACTACTTCGTCAGTGACGTGGAGTTCGACCGCATGATCGAGGCGGGCGAGCTCCTCGAATGGGCGACAGTGCACAACGCATCGCGTTACGGCACCCCGCGCGCCCCGATCGAGCACGCGCTCGACGACGGGCGCAGCGTCTTACTCGAGATCGACCTGCAGGGAGCGCGCAACGTCCGTGCGGCGATGCCCGAGGCGCGACTCATCTTCCTGCTGCCGCCGACGTGGGAAGAGTTGGTGCGACGGCTCATCGGCCGGGGCACGGAAGACTCGGCCGAACAGCAGCGCAGACTCGAGACGGCGAAGGTCGAGCTGGCGGCGCAAGACGAGTTCGACTATCGGGTGGTTAACAGCGACGTGGCCGAGGCGGCTCGCGAGGTCGTAGACTTGATGAAGATTCGCACGGCGTCGTCGCGCGCGTAGCCGTCGCCGCGTCCCGTCGAGACCACTCGCTGTGTCCGAGTCACAGTGTTCGTCTCGCAGCGTTCGTCGATCGACGACCAGACCTCTACCAAGGAGCAGTACACGTATGGCAACCAACAACAAAGGCATCATCGACCCGCCGATCGACGACGTGCTCGCCAAAGTCGAGTCGAAGTACGCCTTGGTGATCTTCGCGTCCAAGCGCGCCCGCCAGATCAACGACTACTACGCAGACCTCCACGAAGGCAGCCTCTTCGACAACGTCGGACCGCTCGTCGACTCGACGATCGACGACAAGCCCCTCTCCGTTGCGCTCCACGAGATCAACGAGGACAAGCTGACAATCAAGCCGATCGTCGAGTAGCGGGCTCGCCGGCCGTCCTTCGGCCCGCTTCCGTAGCCGTTCGATTTCCTGAGGGGATGCCGCTGTGAGCGCTCGACTGACCATCGTCGTCGGAGTTACCGGCGGCATCGCCGCGTACAAGGCCGTCGGCGTCATCCGGGCCCTGGTACTCGAAGGCCATTCGGTGCACGTCGTCGCGACGGAGGCGGCGCTCCGCTTCGTCGGGCGGCCGACGCTCGAGGCGATCAGCCGCAACCCCGTTGCCACCGACCTCTATGAAGGCGTGGCAGAAGTGCGACACGTCGCGATCGGCCAATCGGCCGACCTCATCGTCATCGCCCCGGCCACCGCCAACACCATCGCCAAGCTGGCCGTGGGTCTCGCCGACGACCTGCTCGGCAACACGGTCCTCGCAAGCACGGCACCGCTCGTGATCGCGCCGGCCATGCACACCGAGATGTGGCAGAACCCCGCGACGGTGGCGAATATCGCCACCCTCCGCGAACGCGGCGTGACCATCGTCGGTCCAGCAATCGGCCAGCTCACCGGCAAAGACTCCGGGCCTGGCCGCATGGAGGAGCCGGAAACGATCGTGCGCGCTGCCCTGGCGGTCGTCGGAGGCGGCGCGGCGGCAGCCGATGCTGCGCCCGTCCCTGCCGCAGCATCCGCCCCCGTACAACCGGCAGCTGTCGTATCGCTCACCGAGCGTCGCCGAGCGGGCGAATTCATTAGGCCGGCGCGAGGCGGAGACGACCTCGCGGGCCGACGCATCGTCATCAGCGCGGGCGGCACACGAGAGCCCCTCGACCCGGTCCGGTTCCTCGGCAACCGCTCGAGCGGGCGCCAGGGCATCGCGATCGCAGTCGCGGCGAAAGCACGCGGCGCCGAGGTCACCCTCATCGCTGCGCACCTCGAGGTTCCGCCGCCCGACGGGGTGCGCCTCATCGAGGTGGGGACGGCCAACGAGTTGCAGGACGCCGTCACCGAAGCCGCACGCGACGCCGACATCGTCGTGATGGCCGCCGCCGTCGCCGACTACCGGCCCTCCGAGGTGCGGTCAGACAAGATCAAGAAGACCGATGCCGGCGATCGACTGACGCTCGAGCTCGTGGCGAACCCCGACATCCTGGCCGGACTCGCCGCATCGAAACGCGAGGGGCAGACTATTGTCGGGTTCGCGGCAGAGACCGAACAGGATCCGTCGGCCCTGGTCGAGCTGGGGCGCAGCAAGCTCCGGTCCAAAGGCACCGACTTCCTGATCCTCAACCAGGTCGGCTGGTCGCACGGGTTTGCCACAGAAAGCAATGAGGTCGTCGTCCTGAAAAGGGGCGGCGATATAGTGATGGAGGCGTCCGGCACGAAGCTGTCGGTGGCCGATCGTATCCTCGACGTCATCGCCTAACGCAGACCAGATGTGGATGGGCCCGAACTTGGGACAACTATGACTGAACTGCGCCTCTTCACCTCCGAATCCGTCACCGAGGGCCACCCCGACAAGATCTGCGACCAGATCTCCGACAGCATCCTCGACGCCCTCCTCGCCGAGGACCCAGCGAGCCGGGTAGCGGTCGAGACACTCGTCACGACAGGCCTCGTACACGTCGCCGGTGAGGTCACCACCAGCGGATACGTCGACATCCCGACCCTGGTCCGCGACCGCATCGTCGACATCGGCTACAACTCGTCGGAGGTGAGCTTCGACGGGCGTTCGTGTGGCGTATCGGTGTCGATCGGTGCGCAGTCGCCCGACATCGCGCAGGGCGTCGACAACGCGCTCGAAACGCGATCGGAGCAGAGCGGCGACGACCTGGACCGGCAGGGCGCCGGGGACCAGGGCATCATGTTCGGCTACGCGACCACCGAGACACCCCAGTACATGCCACTGCCGATCTGGCTGGCCCACCGCCTTGCGGAGCGCCTGGCCGCGGTGCGGAAAGACGGAACGCTCGACTACCTGCGCCCCGACGGCAAGACCCAGGTGACCGTCGGATACGAGGGCTTCGTTCCGAAGACTGTACAGACCGTCGTGCTGTCGACCCAGCATTCGCCGAGCGTCGACTCCGAGACTCTCCAGGCCGAGGTCATCGAAGAGGTCATCACACCGGTGCTCCACGGGGCGGGCCTCGACACCTCCCACGTGCGCACGCTGATCAACCCGACCGGCCGCTTCGAGATCGGCGGTCCCAAAGGCGACGCCGGCCTCACCGGCCGCAAGATCATCGTCGACACCTACGGCGGCGCAAGCCGGCACGGTGGGGGAGCGTTCAGCGGAAAAGACCCCTCGAAGGTCGACCGATCGGCCGCCTACGCGATGCGCTGGGTCGCAAAGAACGCGGTCGCTGCCGGGTTCGCCGACCGTCTCGAACTGCAGGTCGCCTACGCGATCGGCAAGGCGGCGCCGGTGGGGCTGTACGTCGAGACCTTCGGAACCGGAGTGATCCCCGACGAGCGGATCATCCGGGCGATCCGCGAGGTCTTCGACCTGCGCCCGGCCGCCATCATCCGTTCCCTCGACCTGCTGCGCCCGATCTACGCGCAGACGGCGACCTACGGTCACTTCGGCCGCGAGCTTCCCGACTTCACCTGGGAACGGCTCGACAAGGTCGAAGACCTCCGGTCCGCCGCAGGATTGTAGGCGTGACGGCGACAGGCAGGGTCGCCCGCGTACTCATCGACTCGGCCCTGCCCCAACTAGATCACCTCTTCGACTACCGTGTGCCCGCGGAGCTTCTTGCGGATGCGGCACCCGGCGTGCGGGTCAAGGTTCCCCTGCGCACGGCCGGCCGCATCGCCGACGGCTACCTGATCGAATTCACCGACGAGGAGTTCGAGGGAGCGCTCAGTGAGATAGAGGCGGTCGTCTCCTCCGTTCCGGTGCTGTCGCCGGAAGTGTGGGCGCTCGCCCGCAAAGTCGCCGACCGAAGTGCAGGCACCACGAACGACGTCGTGAGGCTCGCCGTTCCGGGGCGGCAGGTCCGGGTCGAGAAGGCCTGGCTCGCCGCGCGTGCCGACCAGGCCCGCGATGACGTTGAGCACAGCGGCGACGAGCACAGCGGCGACGGGCGCACCGGCGACGGGCACAGCGACACACCGTTCGCCGCACCGCTCCTGCGCGGGTACGAACCGGGTCGCATCGAGGCCGCACTGGCGGAAAGCCGGCGGATCGCCCTGCAGGCCCGGCCACAACTCTCCGAACTGCCCGACGGATCGTGGGTGGGCGAGTGGGCGGTCACGCTGGCGACCGCGGCGGCCGTCTGCTGGGCATCCGGTCGCTCGGCGATCCTCGTCGTTCCCGACTACCGTGATCAGGACCAACTGGCTGCAGCGCTTGTAGCGATCGCCCCGCCGGAGGCAGTGGTGCGGGCGGATGCTCGCCAGTCCAACGCCGAACGTTACCGTGGCTTTCTCGACGCGATCGCATCACCCCGCATCGTGATCGGCAATCGCTCAGCGGTCTACGCTCCTGCCGCCGTGCTGGGGCTTCTCGCCGTCTGGGACGATGGGGACCCGCTGCACGCCGAACCCCTGAGCCCGTATGTGCACGCGCGGGATGCGGCGCTGGTACGCCAGGAACTCCAGGGGTGTGCGCTCATCTTCGCCGCCCACAGCCGGAGTGTGGAGGTGCAGCGCCTCGTCGAGGTCGGTTGGCTGGACGATGTCGCCCCCCAGCGGGCGGGCAGTCCCAAGGTCGTGCCGACCGCGAACCAGGCCGCCAACGATGTCGCCGCGCGTGCTGCGCGCATCCCTTCGACGGCCTGGCAGACCGCGAGGACAGCGCTCGAGACCGGGCCGGTCCTGGTACAGGTGGCGCGACCCGGGTACGCGCCCGTTCTCTCCTGTGCGAACTGCGGCCAGGCGGCCCGCTGCAACCGGTGCGAAGGTCCGCTCGGGCAGACCCGGTCTGGCGCCACGCCGTCTTGTGGCTGGTGCGGTGCGCTGGCGACCGACTGGCGCTGCGAGAACTGCGAGCACGCTCGCTTCCGTATGGCGACGGTCGGTGCCGGGCGCACCGCCGAGGAGTTGGGTCGTGCGTTCCCCGGTGTCCGTGTTCTGGTGGCGGATGGCGAACATCCGCTGCAGACGATCGCGTCGACGCCGGCGCTGGTCGTCGCGACGCGCGGCGCCGAGCCGATCGCCGCAGGAGGGTACCGGGCGATCCTGCTGCTCGACGGCGAACGCATGCTCGCCCGCGAGACCCTGCGTGTCGCCGAGGACTGCATGCGCTGGTGGTCGAATGCCGCAGCCCTTTCCGCGCCGGGTTCTCCGACCGTGCTCGTCGGTGTCGGCGGCACACTCGCTCGCGATCTCGCAACCTGGCGTCAGGTCGAGTTCGCGCGTCGGGAGCTGAGCGACCGACGAGCGCTTCGTTTCCCGCCGGTCGTGAGGCTCGCATCCCTCACAGGTGCTTCCGAGGTCGTCGCGGAGGCGGCGGCCGCCGTCGACCCGGCCGACCTCATCGATGTGCTCGGTCCGGCGCCGCTCGGTGACGGGAACGTCCGGACGATCCTGCGCTTCGACTACGCTCACGGCCCGCAGGTCGCCGCAGCTGTGCGGGCCGCGATCGTTCGGAACGCCACACGCCGCCGACGTGCCCCTGCCGGCAAGGGCGGGTTCAGGCCGGCGCCGACACTCCGGGTGCGTTTCGACGACCCCGAGCTCGGCTGATCGACATCGAGGGTGCGGAAAGCACCCTTCCACGTCGGTCACGGACTACTTTTCGCACCCCTCGGCCGGATGTCGAACGGCGTTGCGCGACCGGGCCGGTTCGCGCCGAGGCTCCCACTGCCAGAGAATGGATACGCCACCCCCGCACCGAACCGGAGAACCTTGATGACCGCATCACGCCGCCTGAGGCTGGTCTTCGCCGGCACCCCAGCGGTCGCCGTCCCCCCGCTCGACGAGCTCGTGAAGGGTCCGCATGAGATTGTCGCCGTGATCACGCGCGAAGACGCCGCACTCGGCCGTAAGCGCGTCCTGACGCCGTCGCCCGTCGCGAGCGCAGCACAGGAACTCCACCTGGCGACCATCAAGGCGAACAGGCTCGACGCATTCGTCACCGAACGCGTCTCAGACCTCCGTCCCGATCTCGGCGTCATCGTCGCGTACGGGGGACTGGTGCGTGAACCACTTCTGTCGCTGCCGCGGCACGGCTGGATCAACCTTCATTTCTCGCTACTGCCACGCTGGCGGGGAGCAGCACCCGTTCAGCGCGCGCTCATGGCGGGCGATGCGGTCACCGGCGCATCCGTTTTCCAGCTCGTGCCCGAGCTCGACGCGGGCGAGGTGTTCGCCGAAGCGACCCGGGCGGTCGGTGCGTTCGAGACCGCCGGTGACGTTCTGGATGCGCTGGCCGGGATCGGGGCGCGGCTGCTGGCGGAGACCGTGGATGCGATCGCGGACGGTACCGCACACGCCTCGGCCCAGACCGGTGAGCCGACGCTCGCACCCAAACTCACGATCGACGACGCCCGCATCGACCTGACCGGCGATGCCGGTACAGCATTCGACCGTATCCGCGGGGTGACACCAGAACCCGGAGCGTTCGTCATGCTCGCCGACCAGCGGTTCAAGATCCTCGAGGCGAAGCCTGCACCAGACCAGTCAGCGCTCCCTGCACGAAGGGCGGCGCTGATCGACAAGCGGGTACTGGTGGGAACCGGCAGCCACCCGCTCGAGCTCGTCAGGGTGCAGCCGGCCGGCAAGCGCCCGATGGCCGCCGCGGACTGGTGGCGCGGACTCGCCGACGATGAAGTGGAATTCTCATGAGTGAACGCGCCCCTCGCGTGCAGCCTGCCCGGCGGGTCGCCTACGACGTCATTGCGGCGGTACGCGAGTCGGATGCTTACGCCAACCTGCTTCTTCCGACACGCATCGCCCGCGCATCCCTCAACACGGCCGATGCCGGACTCGCGACCGAGCTGACCTACGGGACGCTGCGGATGCAGGGTTACTACGACCGGGTCATCGCTCGCGCGGCCGGCCGCACCGTCGACCGCATCGATCCTCCGATCCTCGACGTTCTGCGGCTCGGAACACACCAGCTCCTCTCGATGCGGGTGGCGACCCACGCAGCGGTAGACGAATCGGTGTCACTGGCCAGGGCTGTGGGCTCCCGCTCGGCGACCGGCTTCACGAACGGCGTGCTGCGCGAGATCAGCCGCCACACGCCGGACGAGTGGCGCGATCGGATCATCGGCGACGCGTCCAGCGCCGACGACGAACTCGCCGCGGTGTTCTCGCACCCGGTCTGGGTGGTCCGCGCACTGCGCCGGGCGCTCGAAGCCGAGGACCGCTCCGGCGAGCTCGACGAGCTGCTGGCGGCAGACAACACCGCCCCGCGCGTCAACCTGATCGCCCTTCCCGGCCTTGCCGAACCGTCGGCAGAAGCCGGCCCCGACCGGTTCTCGCCCTTCGGTTTCACGCTCGGCGGCGGCGACCCGCAAGGGATCGTCGACCAGTTTGACGGGCGCATCCGCGTGCAGGACGAAGGGTCGCAGCTCGCCGCACTGATCCTGACCCGGGCGCGCGACATCGTCGCCGGCGAGGAATGGCTCGACCTGTGCGCGGGGCCCGGCGGAAAGGCCGCCCTGCTCGCAGCAGAGGCGCGACTGGGCGGCGCGACCCTGATCGCCAACGAGCTGGTGCCGGCCCGTGCGGACCTGGTGCGGCGCGCACTCGCAGCGGTTCCGGAGAAGGTCGAGGTCTGGGAGCGTGACGGCACAACCATCGGCGAGACGGATCCGGAACGCTTCGACCGCATCCTGCTCGACGCGCCGTGCACGGGGCTCGGTGCGCTGCGCCGTCGCCCGGAGGCGCGCTGGCGCAAGACACCGCGCGATGTCGCGGAACTAACCAGGCTGCAGGCACAGCTGCTCGACAGCGCCTTCGCGGCGCTCAAGCCGGGCGGCATCCTCGCGTACGTGACCTGCTCTCCTCACATCGCCGAGACCCGGCTGTCGGTGGCGGATGCTGTGACCCGCTGGGGCGACACCGCCGAGCAGCTCGACACGGCATCCGTCCTTCAGGAGCTGTCGAATGAACGTCTTGACCTCGCCGCCGAGCCGACGGAGGTTCAGTTGTGGCCGCACCGTCACGGGACGGACGCCATGTTCGTTGCGCTGCTCACGAAACGACCACCGTCCTGACCGGTGCAGCCGACGCGTTTCGTTAGGCTGAAAGGCATGCCCGCCCGGATCAACCCCAGTGTCCTCGCCGCCGACTTCGTCAACATGGAGCGCGACCTGGGCACGATCGCCAGTGCCGACCTGGTCCACGTCGACGTGATGGACAACCATTTCGTCCCCAACCTGACGTTCGGCCCGCAGATGGTGGGGCGCATCCACGATGTGTCGCCCATTCCCCTCGACGTCCACCTGATGATCACCGACCCCGAGCGCTGGGCGCCCGGGTACGCGGAGCTCGGCGCGTACTCGGTCACTTTTCATGCGGAGGCGGCCACCGATCCGGTCGGTCTCGCGCGCCGCCTGCGCGCGATCGGGGCACGCGCGGGCATCGCACTGAAGCCGGGCACTCCGGCCGACGACTACCTCGAACTGCTGTCCGAGTTCGACCAGGTGCTCGTCATGACGGTCGAACCTGGTTTCGGCGGGCAGAGCTTCATGCCCGAGACCATGCCCAAGCTTCGGCAGCTTCGAGAGGCAGTGACGGCTCGCGGTCTGGACATCTGGCTGCAGGTCGACGGCGGCATCACGGAGGAGACGATCGTGACGGCGGCGGAAGCGGGGGCCGACACGTTCGTCGCGGGGTCGAGCGTCTTTCGCGCCGACGACCCGGCCCGGCAGATCTCACTTCTGCGCGACACCGCCACCCTGCATCTCTGACACCGGCACCGGCGCGTCAGCGGCAGGCACGGACGTGCGTACGGCGCTCATCGCCACCACGGCGATGACGGCCGCGAGGGCGAAGGCGTAGAAGCCCCACGGATAGGCGATGCCCAGCCCGACCAGCCCGCCGGTGACCAGGGGACCGACGATCGCCCCTGCACGACCGATTCCCGCAGAGAACCCCAGGGCTGTGCCGCGCATGGCAGGTGGGTACCTCGTGTTGACGAACGCGTAGACGAGAACCTGTGCCGAAAAGACGAAGACGCCGGTGATGAAGACGGCGACATAGAGAACGACGAGGTTGTCCATCCGGATGCTCAGCACCGCAAGGAACACCGCCGCCAGGAGGAACCACGTCATGGCGACCCGCTGGATTCCGAAGCGGTCGCCGACGATCCCGGCGAGCACGAGGCCGGCGACCGCGCCCACATTGAGGACCATCAGGAACGCGAGCGAGTTGCCCAGGTCGTATCCCGCCGATCGCATCAGTTCCGGCAGCCACGTGTTGAGGCCGTAGACGAGTAGGAGACCCATGAACGATGCGCTCCAGATGGCAGAGTTCAGCATGAGGTACCGCTTGCGGAGCAGCTCCCGCGCGGCTCCCGCCGGTGCACTGCCTTTCGCGTCGCGCTGACCGGCGGCGAACGTCGCGGATTCCGGTAGTGCGAACCACAGCAGGGGCACGACCACCAGTCCGGCGACGCCGCCGATCACGAACATGGTGCGCCAGTCCGGGATGATGACGAGCGCGAGGAGGGCCGTCAGCACGGCGCCGACGTGATAACCGGTCATCGTGAGCGTGACGGCCCGGCCACTGCGGTTCGGAGGCGTGAATTCGCCGACGCAGGCGATCGCCGTCGGCAGGCACGCGCCGAGGCCGAGTCCGGCGAGGAAGCGGAGGATTCCGAAGACGAGGACACTCGGGGCACTCGCGATGGCGAGGGTGCAGAGCGAGAAGACGAGTACGCAGACGATGAGCGGCCGCCGTCGCCCATGGGCATCGGCCAGCGGTCCGACCAGGAACGCGCCGAGTCCGACACCCACCAGGCCGATCGTCGCGATGATCGTCGCCGCGGCCGGGTCGAAGCCGAGCTCCCCGGTGCCGAGCAGTGTCGGAATGACCGTGCCGAGCACGACGAGGTCGAAGCCGTCGAGTGCGACCACGACCCAGCAGAGGATCGGCGGCCAATACGGGTTGGATCGGAGCGTACTCACGGAGCCTCCTTGCTCTCAGCATGCACGAGGCAGCCGCTCATGGAGCGTTTGTAATGCATGCTTTTATGTCTTATAACAACAGTTGGTTTGTTTTATATCACGGATGCCGGGGTCTCCGCACGGCCGCCCCGCATGATTGTGGACAGTGAGAACCGATAGCCTGTACTGGTGAAAACCTTCGACGACCTCTTCGCCGAGCTCAGCGACAAGGCCGCCACCCGGCCGACCGGTTCCGGAACCGTGCGTGAACTCGATGCTGGCGTGCACACGATCGGCAAGAAGATCGTCGAGGAGGCTGCCGAGGTCTGGATGGCCGCGGAATACGAGACCGAGGAACGCACCGCCGAGGAGATCTCCCAGTTGCTCTACCACCTCCAGGTGCTCATGCTGGCGAAAGGGCTGACCACGGCTGACGTGTACCGACATCTGTGACACTCTCACCCTTGTCGACCACTACACCTGAAGGCTTGTCCATGCTCAAGATCGCCGTACCCAACAAAGGCTCGCTCTCCGAGACGGCAGCGCAGATGCTGCACGAGGCCGGCTATGCCGGCCGCCGCGACCCGAAGGAACTGATCGTCGCCGACCCTCGCAACGACGTCGAGTTCTTCTACCTTCGCCCGCGGGACATCGCGACGTATGTCGGATCCGGAGCGCTCGACGTCGGTATCACCGGCCGCGACCTCCTCCTCGATTCGGGTTCGGCCGCCGCTGAGATCGCCGCCCTCGATTTCGCCGCCTCGACTTTCCGTTTCGCAGGGCCGACCGGGCTTTTCACCGACCTCGAAGACCTCGCCGGCAAGCGGGTCGCCACCAGCTATCCCGGACTCGTCGGCGATTTCCTGGCTGCGAACGGCGTCACTGCCGACCTGATCCGCCTCGACGGCGCGGTCGAATCCGCGGTGCGGCTCGGTGTGGCGGATGCCGTTGCCGACGTCGTCGAGACCGGCACCACCCTGCGCAAACAGGGACTCGAGATCTTCGGCCCGGTGATCCTCGAATCGGAGGCCGTGCTGATCTCGTCCCCAACGAGTGCGCAGGGCATCGACACCCTCCTGCGCCGGCTGCAGGGCGTGATGGTCGCCCGCCAGTACGTGCTCATCGACTACGACCTGCCTGCGCGGCTCCTCGAGAAGGCGGTCGCGCTCACTCCGGGCATCGAGTCGCCGACCGTCTCGCCGCTGCGCGACCCCGAGTGGGTCGCCGTTCGCGCGATGGTCAAGCGCGACGGCACGAACCACATCATGGACGACCTGTACGAGCTCGGAGCCAGGGCGATCCTGGTCACTCCGATCCACGCTGCACGGATCTGACATGTCGCTCTCGGTGAGGGTCATCCCGTGCCTCGACGTCGCCGACGGCCGCGTCGTGAAGGGCGTCAACTTCCAGAACCTGCGCGATGCCGGCGACCCGGTCGCGCTCGCCCGCTCGTATTACGAACAGGGGGCGGACGAACTCACGTTCCTCGATGTGACCGCGACCGTCGACAACCGGGCGACCACCTATGACGTCGTCCGCGCGACGGCCGAACAGGTCTTCATCCCGCTGACCGTCGGCGGGGGAGTCCGCAGCACCGACGACGTCGCGCGCCTGCTGAGCAGCGGGGCGGACAAGGTCGGCGTGAACAGCGCGGCCATCGCGCGCCCGGGCCTCGTCGCCGAGATCGCCGACCGGTTCGGTGCGCAGGTGCTGGTGCTGTCGCTGGACGTCAAACGCTCGCCTGCCACCGCATCCGGGTTCGTCGTGACGACCCACGGCGGCCGAACCGAGACGACGCTCGACGCGCTGGAGTGGGCTGCCACGGCCATCGAGCTCGGCGCGGGCGAGCTGCTGGTCAATTCGATCGACGCGGACGGCACGAAGGCTGGGTTCGACCTGGAGCTGATCGGCCTCATGCGCGCGATCAGCTCGGTTCCCGTGATCGCTTCCGGCGGCGCGGGCGCGATCACCGATTTCGCGCCGGCCATCGCCGCGGGAGCAGACGCGGTCCTCGCGGCCAGCGTCTTCCACTCCGGCGAGATGACCGTCGGCGATGTGAAGCGCGAACTCGCGCAGGCAGGAATGGAGGTCCGCTCATGACCGGATCCGCAGAGCGGGCGATCGTCGACAGGGTCGCGTTCAACCGCGACGGCCTGGTGCCCGCGATAATCCAGCAGTGGGACACCGGCGAGGTGCTCATGATGGGGTGGATGAACGATGAAGCGCTCCGGCGCACGCTCACCGAAGGCCGCGTGACGTTCTGGTCACGGTCACGTGCGGAGTACTGGCGAAAGGGCGACACCTCCGGCAACGTGCAGTACGTCAAAGGGGCAGCTCTGGACTGCGATGGAGATACCCTGTTGGTGAAGGTGGAGCAGATCGGCGTCGCCTGCCACACCGGCACCCGCACGTGCTTCGACGGCGACCAGCTCGCGCCCGTCGTCGGCACTGCACCGACCGATTCCTGACACCTTTCGCCACAGGAGACCCCGAATGACCTCCGCAACCGGATCGCTGGCCGCGACAGGCTCGACCACGGCCGCCGACTTCCAGGCGCTTCTCTCCGCCCACCGGGTCATCCCGGTCGTCCGCGAACTGTTCGCCGACGGCGAGACGCCGGTCGGCATCTACCGCAAGCTCGCGGCAGGAAAGCCGGGTACGTTCCTCCTCGAATCCGCCGAGCAGGGCGGCATCTGGTCGCGGTTCTCCTTCGTCGGGGCGTCGTCGTTCGGCGTGCTCACCCAGGACGGCGACGAGGTCAGCTGGCTCGACTACGGCCTCTCGCGTGATCGGGCTCTCGGCACGAGAGAGACGGTCGCGCCGCTTGTCGCGCTCGCACACCTCTACGAACGGTGGCAGACGCCCCGGATCGAGGGGCTTCCACCCCTGACCGGCGGTCTGGTCGGTTTCATCGGCTGGGAGGCCATCCGCCAGATCGAACGGCTTCCCGACCAGCCGGTCGCCGACTTCAGCGTTCCCGGCCAGGCACTCTGCTTCGCGGCGGATGTCGTGGCCATCGACCACCGCTACGGCACGGTCAAGCTCATCGCGAACGTCCTCAACGACGGTGTCGACGACCCGGACACGATGTGGTCGGAGGCGCAGGAACGGCTCGACACGATGCAGGCTGCGCTCGCACGGCCTGCGGAGGCATGGCTCGCCGAGGTGGACCTCTCGACACCGGCCGACCCTGTCTCACGCACCGAGCGGGACGATTTCCTCGCCGCGGTCGTCACCGCCAAGCAGCACATCCACGACGGCGACGTGTTCCAGGTCGTGATCTCCCAGCGCTTCGAACTGGATTGTGCGGCGCATCCGCTCGACGTCTATCGCGTGCTCCGCAGCCTCAATCCCAGCCCGTACATGTACCTGCTCACTCTCGAGCGTCCGGATGGGGGAGAGTACGCGATCGTCGGAAGCTCGCCGGAGGCGCTCTTCAAGGTGCAGAACGGACGCGCGTTCACGCATCCGATCGCCGGGTCGAAGCCGCGCGGCGCCACACCCGAGGAAGACCTCGAGCTCGAGACCACACTGCTCGGCGACGACAAGGAGCGTGCGGAGCACCTCATGCTCGTCGACCTCGCCCGCAACGATCTGCTCAAGGTCTGTGCGGCCGGCTCGGTCGAGGTCACCGAGTTCATGCGCGTCGAACGCTTCAGCCACATCATGCACATCGTCTCGTCCGTCGAAGGCGACCTGCTGCCTGGCGCGACCGCGATCGACGTCTTCCGGGCGACATTCCCGGCCGGCACGCTGTCCGGCGCACCCAAGCCGCGCGCGCTCGAGATCATCGACGAACTGGAGCCTGCACAGCGCGGCGTCTACGGGGGCGTGATCGGGTACTTCGGCTTTGCCGGAGACGCCGACCTCGCGATCGCGATCCGCACGGCGACGATCATGGACGGCGTCGCGCGCGTGCAGGCCGGCGGTGGGCTGGTAGCCGACTCCGACCCCGTGAGCGAGTTCCAGGAGTCGCAGAACAAGGCGGCCGCCCCGCTGCGCGCAGTGGCCGTCGCCAACGCGATGAGACGGGTCAAGTGACGGCCATGACCGACGACGTGCAGGCAGGCGACAGCCCGGTCGGGAGCCGCAGGGCCAAATACACCGCGATGCTCGCGATCGTGGTCGGTGCCGGCCTCGCCCTGCTCGCGTCCACGCAGCCCTGGATCACCGTCCACCTCGCCGCTGCCGCCAACCACGCCGCGGCCGTGGTCGTCCAGGGCTCTGCGGCCGCACCCGCGCTCACGGCACTCTCCCTGGCCGGACTCGCCCTTGCCGCCGCTCTCGCGATCGCCGGACCGGTCGTGCGCATCGTGCTGGCAGTGCTCGGGCTGCTGATCGCCGTATCGATCGTGTTGTCGGCTGGCATCGCGCTGGGCGACCCGGTGCAGGCCGCGGCCGCCGCGATCACCAGCGCTTCCGGCGTCTCCGGCGGAACATCGGTCACGCGCCTCGCCGAAACAGTCGACGTGTCGTTCTGGCCGTGGATCGCGATCGTGGGCGGGATCGTCATCGCGGTCGCCAGTATCGCCGTGGTCGTCACGTCCCGGCGGTGGCCCGGGCCGTCACGCCGCTACCAGGCGGTCCGTTTCGAGGATGCGGACGCCGGCGCAGAGGGCCCGTCCGGGTTCGACGGTGACGGCGTGCCCGACGTGCTGGCCGCTCCCGACCCGGCTGCGCCATCCGACCAGACCGGGCAGGGCGTACCGATCGACCGCGACGCGGCCATCGACAGCTGGGATGAGCTCAGCCGGGGCGAGGACCCCACGCGCTGAAGCTGCGCGCCTCGCGCCCGGCGCTTCGCTAGACTTGTCCGGAACCAGCCAGAACCATCGTGCACCTGATCTGTGGTGCACCCGACACGCGGGAGTTTCATGAGCACGGAGTCAGTGGATCCAGGACACGGTCACTCGCCGGCGGCCTGGACGGCCGTCATCATCATGCTCATCGCGTTCACGATCGGCACTGTTGCGTTCTTCCTCGACCTTCCGCTCGTCGTCTGGGGTGCTGCGGGACTGCTCGTCGTCGGCCTCATCGTCGGCTGGATCATGGCCCGCGCCGGCTACGGCGTGAACGGCGACAAGTACACGCCGAAAGAACACTGAGGCGTGCTCTCCGACCTCGTCGCCGGAGCGCTTGCCGATGCTGAACGTCGACGGGCCGCCCGGCCCCTGCACCTCGTCGAAGCCGCGGCTCTCGACCGTTCCGCCGCGATCGATGCGCTGACGGCACTCCAGCCCGGCGAACGCGTCAAGATCATCGCCGAGGTGAAGCGTGCGAGTCCGTCGCGCGGAACGCTCGCCGAGATTTCGGATCCGGCTTCGCTCGCCGTCTCCTACGAGACCGGCGGAGCGAGCGCCATCAGCGTGCTCACCGAGGAACGGCGGTTCAACGGTTCGCTCGCCGACCTCGAGGCTGTGCGTGCGGCCGTCAGCCTTCCCGTGCTCCGCAAAGACTTCATCGCAGAGCCGTACCAGGTGTACGAGGCGCGGGCCGCCGGCGCGGACATTGTGCTCCTCATCGTCGCGGCTCTCGATCAGCCGACCCTGCAGTCGCTCTTCGATCTCTCCACGTCGCTCGGAATGACGACGCTCGTCGAGACGCATTCCGCCGACGAGGTCAGTCGTGCCCTCGACATCGGCGCAAACCTCGTCGGCGTCAACGCCCGCAACCTGTCGACGTTCGAATTGGACCGCGACCTGTTCGGCACGCTCGCCGACCAGATTCCCTCCGGCGTCATCCGGGTCGCCGAATCCGCCGTGAAGACGGCCGGCGACGTCGCCCACTATCGAGCGAGCGGCGCCGACGTGGTACTCGTCGGCGAAGCGCTCGTCACGAGCGACCCGGTCGCAACCCTCGAAGAATTCCTGGTGGTCTGATGTCCCTCCGTGCAGAGACTGGTCCGTATTTCGGCGACTTCGGCGGACGGTTCGTCCCCGAGTCGCTCATCGCCGCGCTCGACGAACTCTCCGCGGCCTGGGAAGACGCCAAACGGGACCCGGCGTTCGCCCACGAGCTCGAGCTCCTCAACCGCACATACACAGGGCGACCGTCGATCATCACCGAAGTGCCGCACTTCGCCGCCCACGCCGGCGGTGCCCGCATCATCCTCAAACGTGAAGACCTCAACCACACCGGTTCGCACAAGATCAACAATGTGCTCGGCCAGGCCATCCTCACCAAACGCATCGGCAAGACCCGCGTGATCGCGGAGACCGGCGCCGGGCAGCATGGTGTCGCGACAGCGACGGCTGCAGCACTCTTCGGCATGGAGTGCGTCATCTACATGGGCGAGGTCGACACGGAGCGCCAGGCGCTCAACGTCGCCCGGATGCGCCTGCTCGGCGCCGAGGTCATCTCCGTCAAGACCGGCTCCCGCACCCTCAAGGACGCGATCAACGAGGCGATGCGTGACTGGGTGACCAACGTCGGCAACACCAACTACATCTTCGGAACGGTGGCAGGCCCGCATCCCTTCCCCGCAATGGTGCGAGACCTGCAGAAGATCATCGGCGAAGAAGCTCGCGAGCAGGTGCTCGAGCTCACCGGGCGCCTTCCTGACGCGGTCGCCGCGTGCGTCGGCGGCGGTTCGAACGCGATCGGCATCTTCCACGCCTTCCTCGACGACCCCGGAGTCGCCCTGTACGGCTTCGAGGCCGGGGGAGAGGGCGCTGAGACTCCACGTCACGCAGCGACGATCACGAAGGGGCGTCCCGGCGTCCTGCACGGAGCTCGCAGCATGCTGCTCCAGGACGAAGACGGCCAGACCATCGAGTCCCACTCCATCTCCGCCGGACTCGACTACCCGGGCGTCGGGCCCGAGCACGCCTGGCTCGCCAGCATCGGCCGCGCGCAGTATCGTCCGGTGACGGATGCCGCGGCGATGGATGCGCTTCGGCTCCTCAGCCGTACCGAGGGCATCATCCCCGCGATCGAGTCGTCGCACGCCCTCGCCGGTGCGCTCGAACTCGGACGGCAGCTCGGACCGGAGACGATCATCCTCGTGAACCTCAGCGGTCGCGGCGACAAAGACATGGAAACCGCCGGAAAGTACTTCGGCCTGATCGATCAGAACGCGGTGCAGTCGTGAGCCAGGTGGCCACCAGCAGGGTCGAGGCCGCGATCGCCCGCCGCAACGCCGACGCGAAGGGCGCCCTCGTCGGCTACCTGCCCGCAGGATTCCCGAACCTGGAAGCGAGCATCGACGCCGCAGTCGCACTGGCCGAGAACGGCGTCGACATCATCGAGCTCGGGCTGCCCTATTCCGATCCCGTCATGGACGGCCCTGTGATCCAACAGGCCACCCAGACGGCACTGGCCGGAGGCTTCCGGCTGCGCGACGGCTTCACCGCTGTGCGCGAGATCACCGCGCGAGCCGACGTGCCCGTATTGCTGATGACCTACTGGAACCCGGTGCTCCAGTACGGGGTCGATCGATTCGCAGACGACCTCGTCGCTGCAGGCGGCGCCGGCCTCATCACCCCCGATCTCATCCCCGATGAAGGGGCCGCGTGGATCGCGGCGTCGGAACGCACCGGTCTCGACCGCGTCTTCCTCGCCGCGCCATCGTCGACGGATGCCCGCTTGCGGCAGGCGGTCGAGACGAGCCGCGGATTCGTCTATGCGGTGTCAACCATGGGGATCACCGGTGCGCGCGCTGACGTCGACACCGCTGCCCGCATGCTGGTCAAACGCCTTCGGGATGCCGGCGCCACCAGTACGTGTGTGGGGCTCGGCATCTCGAGTGCCGCTCAGGTCTCGGAGGTCCTCGACTACGCCGACGGCGCGATCGTCGGCTCCGCACTGGTGAAGGCGCTGGCCGAAGGCGGCGTCGACCTCGTCGGCGAGGTGGCCGCTGCGCTGGCCGACGGAACCCGCAAAGCAAAATAGACTAAGTTGACCGTGGCGCGAGTGCGCCGGTTCGTCGCAGTCTGCGACGAACAACAAAAGCACGAAAGGTGAGTCATCGGGTGTTTGCGGTGTTGAGCAGCTTGCATGCGAGCATTCCGAGCCCGGATCCGTCGTGGGCGTCGTTCCAGGTCGGTCCGTTCACGATCCGCACGTACGCACTGTGCATCCTCGCCGGCATCATCCTGGCCACCATCTGGACGTCGCGCCGCCTCACGAAGCGCGGCGCCGAGCCGGGCGTCGTGCTCGACGTGATCCTGTGGGCGGTGCCCCTCGGCATCATCTTCGCCCGTGCTTATCACGTGTTCACGCACCCGGCCGACTACTTCTACCCCGGGGCCGACCTGTGGAAGACCCTGTTCATCTGGGAGGGCGGAAACGCCATCTTCGGCGCGCTCATCGGTGGCGCCGTCGGCGCATACATCGGCTGCCGCATCTCCGGCCTGCGCTTCTGGTCGTTCGCCGACGCTCTCGCTCCCGCGCTCCTGCTGGCACAGGCCGCAGGACGACTCGGCAACTACTTCAACCACGAGCTCTTCGGCCTGCCGACCAACCTTCCGTGGGGCCTCGAGATCGAGTCGAGCAATCCGGCATTCCCGGCCGGCCTTCCGGACGGCACGCTCTTCCAGCCGCTGTTCCTCTACGAGATCATCTGGAATGTCATCGGCATCTTCGTCCTGCTCTGGCTGGAACGCCGTTTCCGGCTCCGCTGGGGCAAGCTGTTCGCCTCATACCTCATCTGGTACGGGCTCGGCCGCTCCTACCTCGAGTCGATCCGCATCGACCCGAGCGAGTACTCGTTCCTCGGCATCCCGTTCAACGTCTGGGCGGCGTTCGGCGCCTTCGTGCTGGGCATCATCATCTTCATCGTGCAGACCCGCCGCCACCCCGGAATCGAGCCGAGCGTGTACCGTCCCGGTCGCGAATGGCACAAGCCCGATGCTGAGGTAGACTCTGACGACACCGATTCGGACGACGAGGCTCAGGGCGAGGACGCCGATGAAACCGAGGAGTCGGGCGCAGCCAAGGCCACAAGCAAATTTGGCACCGCGTAACAATCCGGTGTTCAAGGCCCAGGCAACCCCACAAGCATCTTCCTGACCGCACGCTCTTCTGCCCGCACAGGGCCTACCCGGCTGCGGTATCCATGTTCACGGGCCGACGGCGTCCCACCTCAGTAACTCTTCACGTGAGGACGGTCGATGATGGTGCTACAGCCTCCCTTCTCCCGCTCAGCCACGCAGTCCGCCGGCTTCAGCACGGTTCCCGCCAAGCAGGGTCTCTACGACCCCGCTTTCGAGAAGGACGCCTGCGGTCTCGCCATGGTGGCGACGCTGCGCGGCACTGCCGGCCACGACATCATCGATGCGGCGCTCAACGCGCTACGTAACCTCGAGCACCGCGGGGCGGTGGGCTCCGACGCCGGCACCGGTGACGGAGCAGGCATCATCACGCAGATCCCGGATGCGTTCCTGCGCGCGGTCTCCGGACTCGAGCTTCCTGCGGTCGGCCGTTACGCCGTCGGCAATGCGTTCCTTCCGGCGGCAGCCGAAGAACGTGCCGCAGTGAAGGCTGCGATCGAAGCGATCGCCGTCGACGAGGACCTCGTGGTCATCGGGTGGCGCGACGTTCCTGTGCGACCCGACGAGATCGGAACCCTCGCACGCGACGCCATGCCGGCGATAGAACAGCTGTTCGTCTCGAGCACGCGCACGGGCGAGTCCGGTTCGGCGGTCGGCGGCATCCTGCTCGACCGCCAGACGTTCCGTGCCCGCAAGCGTGTCGAGCGCGAGCTCGACGTGTACTTCTCGTCGCTGTCGAGCCGCACGCTCGTCTACAAGGGCATGGTCACGACGCTTCAGCTGGAGCCGTTCTACCCCGACCTCTCCGACCAGCGTTTCGCGTCGAAGCTCGCCCTCGTGCACTCGCGCTATTCGACGAACACCTTCCCGTCCTGGCCGCTTGCCCAGCCGTTCCGCATGATCGCCCACAACGGCGAGATCAACACGGTGCAGGGCAACCGCAACTGGATGCGCGCGCGCCAGTCGCAGCTCGAAAGCTCCCTGCTGGGCGACCTGGGACCTGTTCTCCCCATCGTCACGCCCGGCGCGAGCGATTCGGCCTCGTTCGACGAGGTGGTGGAGCTGCTGACACTTTCTGGTCGCTCGCTGCCGCACGCTGTGATGATGATGGTCCCGGAGGCCTGGGAGAACCAGACCGAGATCGATCCGGTCCGCCGCGACTTCTACGAGTACCATTCGATGCTCATGGAGCCGTGGGACGGCCCGGCCGCGATCGTGTTCACCGACGGATCCGTCGTCGGCGCAACCCTCGACCGCAACGGGCTGCGCCCCGGCCGGTATGTGATCACCGGAGACGGACTCGTCGTTCTGGCGAGCGAGATCGGTGTCCTCGACATCGACCCGAGCCGTGTCGTGCGCAAGGGCCGACTTCGCCCGGGAAAGATGTTCCTCGTCGACACCGTCGCGGGGCGTCTGATCGAAGACGACGAGATCAAAGCAGAGCTCGCAGCGAGCGAACCGTGGGGTGAATGGCTCGAAGAGGGCCGGATCAACCTCAAAGACCTCCCCGAACGCGAGCACATCGTCCATACGCCCGCGTCGGTGACCCGTCGCCAGCGCACGTTCGGCTACACCGAGGAAGAAGTGCGCGTCCTCCTCAGCCCGATGGCGAAGACCGGCGCCGAGCCCCTGGGAGCCATGGGCTCCGACACACCGGTCGCGGTGCTGTCCCAGCGTCCGCGACTGCTGTTCGACTACTTCGCCCAGCAGTTCGCCCAGGTGACGAACCCTCCTCTCGACTCCATCCGCGAAGAGGTCGTGACTTCGCTCAAGCTGGGCCTCGGCCCTGAGCGCAACCTTCTGACCGCCGGCCCCGAGCACGCGCGGCAGGTCGTCCTCGACTTCCCGGTCATCGACAACGACGAGCTCGCCAAGATCCAGCACATCGACCCCCGTGCCGGCAGCAGGCTGACGACAACGCTCAAAGGCCTTTATCGGGCAGACGCCGGTCCTGACGCCATGCAGGAACGGATCGCCGAACTCTGCGATGAAGTCGACGAGGCGATCGAGGCAGGCGCACAGTTCATCGTTCTGAGCGACCGCGACTCGAACCGCGACCTGGCGCCCATCCCGTCGCTCCTGATGCTCGCAGGCGTACACCACCACCTCATCCGCACCGAGAACCGAATGAAGGTCGGCATCATCGTCGAAGCCGGCGACGTGCGAGAAGTGCACCATGTCGCCCTCCTGATCGGGTACGGCGCTTCGGCGATCAACCCGTACCTGGCGATGGAAAGCTGCGAAGAGCTGGTACGCAGCGGCATGATCACGGGAGTGTCGCCGGAGAAGGCCGTCAAGAACGTGATCAAGGCGCTCGGCAAGGGCGTTCTGAAGATCATGTCCAAGATGGGCATCTCGACGGTTTCGTCGTATGCGGGAGCGCAGGCGTTCGAGGCGGTCGGCCTCAGCCAGGAATTCGTCGACCAGTACTTCACCGGCACCACCAGCAAGCTGGGCGGCGTCGGCATCGAGGTCATCGCCGCGGAGAACCTGGCGCGTCATGCCAGCGCATACCCGCTCGACGGCGCGACGATCGCGCACGAACGGCTCGCGACCGGGGGAGAGTACCAGTGGCGGCGCGACGGTTCGCCCCACCTTTTCAACCCCGAGACGGTCTTCCGCCTCCAGCACGCGACGCGCACGCGGCGGTATGACATCTTCCGCGAGTACACGCAACTGGTCGACGACCAGGCTGCTGGCCTGATGACCCTCCGCGGCATGTTCAAGCTGCAGACCGGCGTGCGGCCGCCCGTGCCGCTCGACGAGGTCGAGCCGATCGAGTCGATCGTCAAGCGGTTCTCGACGGGCGCGATGAGCTACGGGTCCATCTCGAAGGAAGCCCACGAGACGCTGGCGATCGCGATGAACAGCATCGGCGCGAAGTCGAACACCGGTGAGGGCGGCGAAGACCTCGACCGCCTGCTCGACCCGGAACGTCGAAGCGCGATCAAGCAGGTCGCATCCGGTCGTTTCGGCGTGACGAGCATGTACCTCACGCACTCGGACGACATCCAGATCAAGCTCGCTCAGGGCGCCAAGCCCGGCGAAGGCGGCCAGCTGCCGCCGACGAAGGTGTATCCCTGGATCGCGCGCACCCGCCACGCGACCGCCGGCGTCGGGCTCATCTCGCCGCCACCGCACCACGACATCTACTCGATCGAGGACCTCAAGCAGCTCATCTTCGACCTCAAGCGCGCGAACCCGAACGCTCGTGTACACGTCAAGCTCGTCAGCGAGTCGGGCATCGGTGCGGTCGCCGCCGGTGTCGCCAAGGCGCTGGCGGATGTCGTGCTCGTCTCCGGCCACGACGGCGGCACGGGCGCAAGCCCCGTCAACTCGCTCAAGCACGCTGGAACCCCCTGGGAGCTGGGCCTCGCCGAGACCCAGCAGACGCTGATGCTCAACGGGATGCGCGACCGCGTCGTCGTGCAGGTCGACGGTCAGCTCAAGACCGGTCGCGACGTGATCGTCGGCGCGCTCCTCGGCGCCGAGGAATTCGGTTTCGCCACCGCACCGCTCGTCGTGTCGGGCTGCGTGATGATGCGCGTCTGCCACCTCGACACCTGCCCGGTCGGCGTTGCGACGCAGAACCCCGAACTGCGCGCCCGCTTCACCGGAAAGCCCGAATTCGTCGTGAACTTCTTCGAGTTCATCGCCCAAGAGGTGCGGGAGTACCTCGCCGAGCTTGGGTTCCGCAGCATCGAGGAGGCCATCGGGCACCACGAGCTTCTCGATGTCGACGGCGCGATCGACCACTGGAAGGCGTCGGGACTCGACCTGTCCCCGATCCTGGTCGGCCCGGAGTTCCCCGAGAACGCGCCGCGCAAGAATGGGCGACCGCAGGACCACGAACTCGACAAGCACTTCGACAACGAGCTGATCGCGCGCAGTGCCGGCGTGCTCGATGCGGGCGGACACATCGAACTCGCACTGCCCATCCGCAACACCGAGCGTGCTGTGGGAACGATGCTCGGACACGAGGTGACCCTGCGCCACGGCGAGAACGGGCTGCCGACCGGCTCCATCGACATCACGCTCACCGGTTCCGCGGGCCAGTCGCTCGGCGCATTCCTGCCGAGCGGCATCACCCTGCGTCTCGAAGGCGACTCGAACGACTACGTGGGCAAGGGACTGTCGGGCGGCCAGATCGTGCTGCGGCCCGACCGCAACAGCGTCTTCCCGGCCGAACGGAACGTGATCGCCGGAAACGTGATCGGCTATGGCGCGACCCAGGGCAGCATGTTCATCCGCGGAATCGTCGGCGAACGGTTCCTGGTGCGCAACTCCGGTGCGACAGCCGTCGTCGAAGGCGTCGGCGACCACGCACTCGAGTACATGACCGGTGGACTCGCGGTGATCCTCGGAGGCACCGGCCGCAACCTCGGCGCCGGGATGTCGGGCGGTACGGCGTACGTATACGAGCTGAAGCGCGAGCGGGTCAACCGGGATGCGCTCGACACCGGTGAACTCGAACTGCTGCCCCTCGGCAGCGCCGACGTCGAGATCGTGCGCGACCTGCTCGAGCGGCACATCGCCGAGACCGAGTCGACTTTGGCCGCAAAACTTCTCGCAGACTTCGACGACACCGTCGCGAAGTTCGTGAAAGTCCTCCCGCGCGACTACGCCGCGGTGCTCGAAATGCGACAGAACGCCGTAGACGAGGGGCTGGACCCCGACGGCGACGTCGTCTGGAACCGAATCCTGGAGGTGACCGGTGGCTGACCCGAAGGGCTTCCTCAAAGTTACGGAGCGCGAGCTTCCCAAGCGTCGCCCGGTTTCCGTGCGCCTGATGGACTGGAAAGAGGTCTATGAGGCGGGCGATCCGGCCGAGCTCCGACGCCAGGCCGGGCGCTGCATGGACTGCGGCATCCCGTTCTGCCACCAGGGCTGCCCGCTCGGCAACCTGATCCCGGAGTGGAACGACCTGATGTGGCGGGGCGAGGGCCGTCAGGCGATCGAACGCCTGCACGCGACCAACAACTTCCCCGAATTCACGGGCCGGCTGTGCCCGGCACCGTGCGAGTCGTCGTGCGTCCTCGGGATCAACCAGCCCGCGGTCACGATCAAACAGGTCGAGGTGTCGATCATCGACCAGGCCTGGCAGAACGGCTGGGTGCAACCGCACCCGCCGGAGCGCCTCACCGGCAAGACCGTGGCGGTCGTCGGCTCGGGTCCGGCGGGGCTCGCCGCAGCCCAGCAGCTGACGAGGGCCGGCCACACGGTGGCCGTGTACGAGCGTGACGACCGCATCGGCGGCCTGCTGCGGTACGGCATCCCCGACTTCAAGATGGAGAAGAAGCACCTCGAGTCGCGCCTCAACCAGATGACCGCCGAAGGAACCCGGTTCCGCGCAGGCGTGAACATCGGTGTCGACATCACCTGGGACGAGCTGCGCACGCGGTACGACGCCGTCGTGATCGCGACCGGCGCGATGGTCCCGCGCGACCTGCCCATCCCTGGGCGTGATCTCAGCGGCGTCCACTTCGCGATGGAATACCTCGTGCAGCAGAACAAGGTCGGGGCCGGCGACAGCGTGCCCGACCAGATTACCGCCGAGGGAAAGCATGTCGTCGTCCTGGGCGGCGGCGACACCGGCGCGGACTGCATCGGCACCGCCCACCGCCAGGGTGCGGCATCCGTCACCAATCTCGCCATCGGCAAGCAGCCGCCGGGTGAGCGTCCAGCACACCAGCCGTGGCCGGTCACGCCGACGCTCTTCGAGGTGCAGACTGCGCACGAAGAGGGGGGCCGCCGCGAATACCTCGCTTCGACGGTCGAGTTCCTCGCGAACGACTTCGGCGAGGTGCGGGCGATCCGCGTCGCCGAGACCGAATACCTCGACGGCCGCCGCGTGCCCAAGGCGGGAACCGAGCGGGAGATCCCGGCCGACCTCGTGCTCCTGGCCCTGGGATTCACCGGTCCTGAGCCCGAAGACCTCGGCAACCAGCTCGAGGTCCCCTTCGACGGGCGTGGCAACGTCGAGCGCGACGGCGACTACCAGACCAGCCAGCCGGGCGTCTTCGTCGCCGGCGACGCCGGTCGCGGGCAGTCACTCATCGTCTGGGCGATCGCAGAAGGACGGGCAGCAGCATCGGCCGTCGACCGGTATCTTGAAGGAGAGACGCAGTTGCCCTTCCCGGTGAAGCCGACCGACCGCGGCATTCTCGTCTGACACAACACGAACCATCACGCGCGGCGCTGCCGCACGCCCCGAACCAACACGAATCGAGCGCCGCGCGCGGTGCAGAATCACGGAGCAAAAGGAAGAAATGAGACGGGCAAAAATCGTCGCGACCCTTGGGCCGGCGACATCGAGCTATGAGAACATCCGCGCGATCATCGACGCGGGTGTGGATGTGGCTCGCATGAACCTGAGCCACGGAAGCTACGACGTGCATGAAGCGGTCTACGCGAACGTGCGCCGGGCGACGGAGGATTCCGGCCGCGCAGTCGCGGTGATGGTCGACCTGCAGGGCCCGAAGATCCGCCTCGGCAAGTTCGAGGCCGGCCCCTACGAACTCGCCGAAGGAGACATCTTCCGCATCACGACAGAAGACCTCATCGGTACGAAGGAAATCTCGTCGACGACTTTCAAGGGCCTTCCCCAGGATGTGAATCCCGGCGACTTCCTGCTGATCGACGACGGCAAGGTCAAAGTCAAGGTTCTCGAGACCGACGGCACCGTCGTCACCACCGAGGTCGTCGTCGCCGGTCCCGTGTCGAACAACAAGGGCATCAACCTGCCCGGTGTCGCCGTGAACGTGCCCGCCCTCTCCGAGAAAGACGAAGCCGACCTGCGCTGGGGCCTCAAGCTCGGCGCAGACCTCATCGCCCTCTCGTTCGTGCGTAACGCCGCCGACATCGAGCGCGTCCACGAGATCATGGCAGAAGAGGGGCGCAAGATCCCCGTCATCGCAAAGATCGAGAAGCCGCAGGCCGTCGAGCACCTCGAAGAGATCATCGAAGCTTTCGACGCGATCATGGTCGCTCGTGGGGACCTCGGCGTCGAGCTCCCGCTCGAGGCGGTCCCGATCGTGCAGAAGCGTGCCGTCGAACTGGCCCGCCGCATGGCGAAGCCGGTCATCGTGGCCACCCAGATGCTCGAATCGATGATCTCGAGCCCGGTCCCGACCCGCGCCGAGACCTCTGATGTCGCGAACGCCGTCCTCGACGGTGCGGATGCCGTGATGCTGAGCGGCGAGACCAGCGTGGGCGAGTACCCGGTCATCACCGTGCAGACGATGGCGCGCATCGTCACCTCCACCGAGGAGCACGGGCTCGACCGCATCCAGCCGCTCGGCACCAAGCCGCGCACCCAGAGCGGTGCGATCACGCTGGCGGCCGTCGAAGTCGCCGACTTCGTCGAAGCCAAGTACCTGTGCGTGTTCACCGAGTCCGGTGACTCAGCGCGGCGCATGTCGAGGCTGCGCAACCGCATCCCGATCCTCGCTTTCACCCCCGACCCGGCCATCCGTCGGCGCATGGCGCTGTTCTGGGGCGTCGAGTCGTTCGTCGTCGACCGTGTCACGCACACCGACCAGATGGTCGCCCAGGTCGACGAGGTGCTGAAGGCGAACGGCCGCGCGAGCGACGCGGAGAAGGTCATCATCATCTCCGGTTCCCCTCCCGGAATCCCGGGCACGACCAACGACCTCCGCGTGCACAAGGTCGGGGACGTGCTCTAAGAACCGTCACTGTGAACGGCCCGGGACGTCCACCGTCGCGGGCCGTTCGCGTTCGGCTACGCTGACGCCGTGACCGCAGACGAGCCTGGAGCACCGGCGGGCGCAGCACCGGATGACCGTGGTGCTGCCCGTGGCGCCGCCGAGCGTCGCCATGCGAGCTGGCTCGAGCTCTTCTTCGACCTGGTCTTCGTCGGCTTCGTCGGGCAATTGGCGCTCCGCCTGCACGGCAACCCGTCGGCAGGCGACTTCGCGGCCTTCGTGCTCCTGTTCTTTCCCGCATGGTGGCTCTGGATCGACGTGCTGCTCACCGCCAACCTGTTCGGCCGCCGGGCGACAGGTATGATGTGGGCCGTCATGATCCCGATCATGTTCACGGTCGGAGTCATGGCGGCGGCCGTGTCCACGGATTTTCCTGACCGGGCCTGGGCCTTCGGGGCCGCGAACGCCGTCGCCCGGCTGCTCATCCTTCCGGTGTGGCTGGTCGTCGCGCGCAAGAAGAAGCTGGACTGGCGGCGGCCGGCCGTCTACAACGGCCTGACCGCTGTCCTCTGGGGCGCTTCGGCCACCCTGCCCGTTCCGTACATCTATTTCGTCTGGTTTGTCGCCATGGCGATCGAACTCGCGCTCTCCTACGGGGTCGCGCGGCGGGCCGACCGGCTGGGCGGCGGGATCGACGTCGAGCACATGGCCGAGCGCATCGGGTTGTTCGTCGTGATCGTTTTCGGCGAGTCGATCCTGACGCTGATCGTTGCAGCATCCGAACACTGGACCCTTGCTTCAGGCGCTACGACGCTGTGCGGCTTCGCGGTGGTCGCCCTTCTCGCATGGTCGTTCTTCACGTACGGGGCCGAGCTCGCGGAGCGATCCTGGAGGGAGCTCAACGCCCGCGGCGACATCGCGGCGCTGCGCGACACTGCGACCTACCTTCCGTTCTTCCTCGTGATCGGCATCGTGTCGATGGCCGCAGGCCTCGGAACGGCCGTCGCCGACCCGGGCATGCCGCTTCCGCTGGGTGCCGCAACGGCACTCTGCGGGGGAGTCGCTCTGTTCTACGCGACCAACGGCGCGGTCGCGCTCCGCTACGGCCAACCATTCGGAGGTGTAATGGCCTGGGCCGCACCGGGCGTGCTCGTGTCGATCGTGCTGATCGCCGTCTCCGGTTTCGTCACGGCCTTTCTCCTGGTGGCGCTGCTCGCTGCGTTCCTGGCCGTCCTGATCGGCACGGCACGGTTCCGCAGGGTGCAGGACGCCTGACCGGCGGTCAGGTCAGCGATTCGGCGGTGGTCTCGAGGTCGGAGCGAGGGTGGTCGCGCTGGGTCGCGATCGTCACCCCGGCAGCCAGACACACGACGACGATGCCGACGACCTGCACCGGCGTGAAGCTCTCGCCGAGGATGAGCACACCGAAGATCGCTGCGATCACGGGCCCGAAGCTCGTGATGATCGCGTACAGGCGCGGGGGGATGCGACGCAGGATGAACGTGTCGAGACTGTACGGGATCGCCGATGACAGCACGCCTGCCGTCACCAGCAGCACGACGACACGCAGGTCGAGTTTCGAGTAGTCCACGACGAACAGCGCGATCGGGAGCAGGATGACCGTGGCCACGACGCTCGCCACGCTCAGGCCTTCGAGCCCGGGCAGCCCGACCGCGACCCGCCGGGTGAGCAGGATGTAGGCCGCCCAGGATACGGCCGCCGTGAGCGCGAAGACGACACCGAGCACGTCGATGCTGCCCGTCGTGCCGGTCAGCAGCACAACGCCCGCCGCCGCGACGATCGCGCACGCGAAGTCGAGCAGGCGACGGGACCCGGCGAGCGCGAGCGCGAACGGCCCGAGGAACTCGATCGTCGCAGCGATTCCGAGGCCGAGGCGACCGACAGCCTCATAGAACGACAGGTTCATCGTCGCGAGCACGATGCCCAGGGCGAGCGCCGGCCAGAGGCGGCGCCAGGTGAGCTCCCGCCGCTTCGGCCGGTAGAACGGCAGGACGGCGATGGCCGTGATCACCTGCCGAACCGCCACGACGACGACCGCCCCGACGATCGGGATGAGCAGTCCGGCCACAGCGGACCCGAGGTTGATGCTGACCTCGGTGCCGACCTGGGTGCCCGCGCCGATCAGGCGGTCGCGTTTCGAAGTCACTCGACGAGCCTAGAGGGCGCCGTCACCTGCCGCGAACGGGACCAGGACGTCAGGAGCCGAGGTCGAGCCTCATGATGGCGCGGCTCGCCGACGGCCGCCGCACGACGGAGAAACCGCCGGACTCGAACAGCGTCACCGTGCCGTGGTAGCGCTCGGCGGCCGAAAGCGATGGACGAACGGCCGGATCGACCGGGTAACCCTCGACGACACGCGCTCCACCCGATCGAGCGTGCTCGACGGCACCGCGCAGGAGCGCACGGGCGACACCGCGGCGCCGGTGGTCGAGTCGCACCACGAAACAGGTCACGGCCCACAGGTCGGCGACGGGGTCGCCGTCGACGCGCTTCGTGATCGGAGAGCGTGCGAGCGTGGGGTAGGCCGCGTATGGTTCGACAGCCGACCATCCGACCGGTTCGTCGTCGAGCCACGCGATAACACCGACCGCCGTGTGCGCGGACTGCTCATGGAGCAGTTCGCGTTTCTCCGCACGGGTGGACGCGCGATACTCGGACGCCGTCAGCTTGAACCATTGGCACCAGCACCCCGCCTGGTCGCCGCGTTCGCCGAACACCCGCTCCAACTCGGGCCAGACCTCCGCCGTGGCGGGGGCCACGCGCACCGTCGCTGTCGTCATGCGATCACGTTAGCGGCGACGACCGACAGGCGCATCAGGAAGCATTCGTTCCTAGGATGGACGTACCCCGAGTCATCCCGCCCTGCGCCCCTGAAGCGCCGAGACCGCATGGAAGGACTTCGTGAACGACACCGCCGAATCCGCCGCCCCCTGGGCCCACCGAGCACGACCCGAACTGTCGCCCGAAACCCTCGACCAACTGGATGCGTGGTGGCGCGCAGCCAACTACCTTTCGGTCGGCCAGATCTACCTGCTCGACAATCCGCTCCTGCGCACGCCGCTGACCCGCGACCACATCAAGCCGCGCCTCCTCGGGCACTGGGGCACGACGCCCGGGCTCAACTTCGTCTACGCACACCTGAACCGTGCCATCCAGGAACGGGCGCTGAACACGATCTTCATCGCCGGCCCGGGCCACGGTGGCCCTGGAGTGGTCGCCAACGCCTACCTGGACGGCACGTACTCCGAGATCTACGACACGATCGACCACACCGAGGACGGGCTGCGCCGGCTGTTCCGGCAGTTCTCGTTCCCTGGCGGCATCCCGAGCCACGCGGCACCAGAGACGCCCGGTTCCATCCACGAGGGCGGCGAACTCGGCTACTCGCTGTCGCACGCGTTCGGTGCGGCCTTCGACAACCCCGACCTGCTGGTGGCGGCCGTCGTCGG
Source organism: Leifsonia sp. McL0618 (assembly GCF_049994905.1). Lineage (GTDB taxonomy): Bacteria > Actinomycetota > Actinomycetes > Actinomycetales > Microbacteriaceae > Diaminobutyricibacter. The sequence continues at coordinate 2,333,707 of NZ_CP188258.1, forward strand.
AGACGGTGAGGCCGAGACCGGTCCGCTGGCGACCGCCTGGCACTCCAATAAATTCCTCGACCCCGCCGAGGACGGCGTCGTACTCCCGATCCTGCACCTCAACGGCTACAAGATCGCCAACCCGACCGTGCTCGCGCGTATCCCCGAAGAAGAGCTGTTCCAGCTGATGCGCGGGTACGGCTACACCCCGTATCTCGTGTCCGGCGGGTTTGACGACGAGGATCCTCGCGCCGTGCACGAACGGATGGCCGCGACCCTCGACGACATCCTGGACCAGATCGCAGACATCAAGGCCTCCGCCGCCGACGGCAGCCTGCAGGACCGGCCCGCATGGCCGATGCTCATCCTGCGCACGCCGAAGGGGTGGACCTGCCCGAAGGAGATCGACGGGCATCCGGCCGAGAACAACTGGCGCGCCCACCAGGTTCCCCTCGCCGACGCTCGCGACACCGAAGCCCACACGCGCGTCCTGGAGGACTGGCTCACGTCGTACCGCCCCGAAGAACTCTTCGACGACGATGGCGCGCCGGTGCCGATCGTCACGGCGCTCGCGCCCGACGGCGAGAAGCGGATGAGCGCCAACCCCGTCGCCAACGGCGGCCTCCTCCGGCACGACCTGCGCCTGCCCGACTTCCGCGATTACGCGGTCGACGTGCCGTCACCGGGCGGCTCGGTCAGTGAGGCGACGAAGGTGCTCGGCGAGTGGCTCCGCGACGTGATCCGCGCCAACCCGGACACGTTCCGCATCTTCGGGCCGGATGAGACAGCATCCAACCGGCTCGGCGCGGTCTTCGAGGTGACCGATAAGCAGTGGGATGCCGAACTCTGGCCGATCGATTCGGACAACCATCTCGCCCGTGCCGGCCGGGTGCTCGAAATGCTGAGCGAACACCAGTGCCAGGGCTGGCTGGAAGGCTACCTGCTCACCGGCCGGCACGGCATCATCAACTCGTACGAGGCGTTCATCCACATCGTCGACTCGATGTTCAACCAGCACGCCAAGTGGCTCAAGACGTCACGTCGGATTCCGTGGCGCCGACCGATCTCGTCGCTGAACTACCTGCTCAGTTCGCACGTCTGGCGGCAAGACCACAACGGTGCCTCGCACCAGGACCCCGGCTTCATCGACCATGTCGTCAACAAGAAGGCCGACGTCGTGCGGGTCTACCTCCCCTTCGACGCGAACACGCTGCTGTCGACGTACGACCACTGCCTGCGCTCGGTCGATTATGTGAACGTCGTCGTCGCCGGCAAGCAGCCCGCACCGAACTGGCTCACGATGGACGAGGCTGTCCAACACTGCACGCGGGGGATCGGACTGTTCGACTGGGCGGGCACGGAACGCGAAGGCGAGGAACCGGATGTGGTGCTCGCCGCCGCGGGCGACGTGCCGACCCTCGAGGTGCTCGCCGCCGCGTCCATCCTGCGCGACCGGGTGCCGTCGCTGCGGGTGCGCGTCGTCAACGTCGTGGACCTGATGCGACTGCAGTCGGAGAACGAGCATCCGCACGGCCTCAGCGACCGTGAGTACGACGCGATCTTCACCACGGACAAGCCGGTGATCTTCGCATACCACGGCTACCCGTGGCTCATCCACCGGCTCACTTACCGCCGTGCGGGCCATGACAACCTGCACGTGCGCGGCTACAAAGAGGAGGGGACGACGACCACGCCGTTCGACATGGTGATGCTCAACGATCTCGACCGGTACCACCTGGTCATCGACGTGCTCGACCGTGTTCCCGGGCTCGGCGCGCGGGAGGGCGGCTTCCGTCAGGAGATGCAGGATGCGCGACAGCGCGCCCGCGAATACACGCGCGAGCGTGGCGAGGACATCCCCGCCGTCGCAGAGTGGTCCTGGTCGGGTGAGACAGCGTCGACCCGGTCAGACGACACCGGGGGAGACAACGCGTAGATCGGAATGAAGCAAGGGTGCCTGTTGACCCGAACAACAGGCACCCTTACTTTCATTATTCTTGCGGAAGCTGCGCCGTTTCCCCGCTTGGTGCAGCGCGCGTCGTATTCACTATTCGCTGGATTCGCCGCTCATCAGAGCGGAGGCGTTGTAACGGGGTCGACCGGTGTCAGTGTGGGGATCTTCGCTGTCCTGCCGTCACCTGAGGAGCGCCCCGTGAGGCGGCGCCCGACCCACGGCAGAACGTACTCGCGGTAATAGGCGACCGTGTTGCGGGAGCGCGGCCCTGTCGGTGCCGACGCGACCTCCTCGACGCCCCACTCGGCCGGGACCGGCACGCCCAGGGCTGTCAGCACATTGCTCGCGACGCGGGCGTGACCGAGCGCGTTCAGGTGCAGCTTGTCGGACGACCAGTAGCGGATGTCGCCGAGGCCCTCATCGGCCCAGTTGTCGACGAACGTCATGTTCGCCCGCGGAAAGAGGGCACGAACCGCCGCGTCGAGTTCGTCGCCGCGTTTGCGCATCACCGCGCCGAGGGGGAGATGCCGGCTCGGGTTCGCTCCGCTCAGCATCATCATGTGGATGCCCGCCTCGGTGACCGTCTTCGCCGCCGTCTCGAGCATGGTCACGACATTCTGCATCGAGACCTTGGGCCGCATGATGTCATTGCCGCCGCCGTTCAGGCTGATCACCTGGGGCAGTTGCGCGATCGCCGGCGACAGTTGCTCGGCCAGCAATGGGCCCAGCTTGCGGCCCCGGATCGCCAGGTTCGCGTAGAGAACGGGCTCCGGGTTTGCGGCAGCCAGCCCGACTGCCACGAAATCGGCCCACCCACGCGTGCGACCGTCGGGGAGTTCGTCGCCAACCCCCTCGGTGAAGCTGTCGCCGATCGCGATGTAACTGCTGAACATGATGATTACGCTACCGCCACGCGGTGGAAGCGGATGCTCACCCGATGAGCGCGATCCAGCTGCGCAGGTGCTCGACGGTGACGCCGCCGTAGCCGCTTGTCGCGGAGAAGGCGTCGCGCACCGCATCCGTTTCGGTGACGAGCGCGGCTTCTCCGTCGTCGGCGAAGGTGAACTGCGCGCCTCCTGCGACGTCAGGGCTGTCGGTCTCGACCCCGATCGTGAACGGCCGGCCGGTGGCAGAGGCGGCGTCGGCAGCCGGTTGCGCGAGCGCGATGACGCCGTCGGGGCCGGCCGCATGGTCGGCGAATGCGACGATCGCAACCGAATCGAGCAAGGGAAGGAGCGCGTCGAAGACCGTGCCGTCCCCGGGAGACACCGTCGTGAGCCACCAGGGCAGGTCGGCGCCGAGCGGGAGCGGACCGGCCGCCGACTTCGCCGCACGCAGAAGGGCGACGTAGGCCGGAGTGATGGTCGCGAAATCGGGATGCGCCTGTGCGGCCCAGGGCTCGACGTCGAGCTGGACGGCATCGAAGTCGGCCGCAGCACGTGCGTCGGAGACCCACTGGGCGACGAGTGACGGGTTCGCCAGCCATGACGCGTCACCGCCGAGAGCGGAGACCCGGACGCCGACGGCGTGCAGCGCATCAACCGAGTCGGCGAGCCAGGTGCCGATCGCCCCCTGGTTCGCAGACCACGGCACCGACAGGTAGACGGAGCTCAGGCCGTGCTGCTGGGCGAAGGATGCGAGCGCGGCCGGGGCGAGGGCGGCCTGCCCGAGCCCGCGATTGTCGACGGACGGGTCGACCGAGTTGCCCCACGCCCACATGCCCGTGATGGTTGACGAGCTCTGCACGCTCGGTGGGTCGCCCGGTGCGGGGGACGCCGCGGTCGCAGCTGTCGCAGTCATGAGCAGCGCTCCCGTTCCGGCAAGACCTGTCATCAGAGTTGCCAGGGCCGCTCGCCTGAGCCGTCGCGTGTCGATCGCCATACATCCCTCATCACTGGGTCCGCTGTCCCCTTGAGGGTGCGCGGATGCCGGTGCTGCGTTTCGGGCCGTCAGCGAAAAGCGGTGGTGCAGGGCAAGACACGTCTATCCTGCCCTATCGCTGGCGTCAGCCGAGTGCCGGTTTGACGTCGCGATTGATCGATTCGAGGATCTTCGCGTTGAAGTCGACACCGAGCTGGTTCGGTACGGTGACCAGCACCGTGTCTGCGAGTTGCACCGCCTCGTCCTGGGCGAGTTCGGCCGCGATCACATCGGGTTCGCCGACGAAGCTTCGCCCGAAGCGCGCAAGCCCTCCGTCGAGGTGGCCGACCTGGTCGCCGCGTTCGGCCAGGGCCGATGCGCCGAAATAGCGGCGCGTCTCGTCGTCGATGATCGGGATGACGCTGCGGCTGATCGAGACCCGCGGTTCGCGCTCGTGGCCGGCTTCGCTCCACGCATCCCGGAACATCCGGATCTGCTCTGCCTGCAGCTGATCGAACGGCACGCCGGTGTCTTCGGTGAGGAGGGTCGAGCTCATCAGGTTCATGCCCTGCTCTGCGGTCCACACCGCCGTTGCACGGCTGCCTGCGCCCCACCAGATGCGCTCGGAGAGCCCGGGGGAGCGCGGCTCGATGGCCAGCGGCTGCTCGACACCGGTCATCTGCGGGTTGGACATCACCAGCCCTGCACCCGCGATCGCAGCGCGGAACAACTCGGTGTGGCGCCGTGCCATGTCGGCATCCGTCTCGTCGTCGCCGGGCACGAACCCGAACGCCTCGTAGCCGTGCATCGCCGTCTCGGGTGACCCGCGGCTCACGCCGAGCTGCAGACGACCGTCGCTGATGAGGTCGGCCGCAGCTGCATCCTCGGCCATGTAGAGGGGGTTCTCGTACCGCATATCGATGACAGCCGTGCCGAGCTCGATCCTGCTGGTGCGTGCACCCATCGCCGCAAGGAGCGGGAACGGGGAGGCGAGTTGGCGCGCGAAATGGTGCACGCGCACGAAGGCCCCGTCCAGCCCGAGATCCTCGGCCGCAATCGCGAGCTCGACGGTTTGCACGAGCGCGTCGCGCGCAGTCCGCGCGACAGAGCCGGGAATGGGCTGCCAGTGGCCGAATGAGAGGAATCCGATGCGCTTCACGATGTAGGCAGCGTATTCCGCACGGGCGGTATTCCGCACGCCCGGCTGAACGATGTGACGGTCGTCAGGTCTTCACAACACCTTCGCAGCAACGGACCGTGCTCAGCGGTCGCGCGAGGCGTACGCTCGAATCAGGATCACCCGACTGGAGGACCGATGTTGACTCGTGCGTGGCTGCGATGGCTTCCGGCCGTCGCTGTGCCTGCGGTGATCGCTGCGGGCGCCGTGATCATCCCGATGCAGGCCGGTGCCGCCGTGAACCTCCCGGCGAAGACGCCGAGCGAAGTACTCGCGCTGGTGGCCTCGAGCAAAGTCGACACGTTCTCCGGCACGGTCGAGCAGACCTCCAACCTCGGCCTGCCGCAACTGCCGACGACGGGCCCCGGCTCGAATTCCAGCGACGCCGCGATCCTCGACCTGCTGACCGCGTCGCACACCGCCCGTGTGTACGCCGATGGTCCCACGAAGCAGCGCGTGCAGGTCCTGGATTCCCTCGCCGAACGCGACGCCGTGCGCAACGGCACCGACGCGTGGCTGTACTCATCGAAGGACAAGACCGCCACACACATCACGCTGCCCTCGAAGAGCGCAAGCGAGCAGATCGCGCCGGACCACATTCTGACACCGGCAGAGCTCGCCGACCAGCTGCTCGCGAAGGTCGCGCCGACCACGACGGTCACCCTGGGTGACAACCAGTCAGTCGCCGGTCGCAATGCGTACGAGCTCGTGCTCACCCCGAACGCCTCGTCGACCCTGGTCGGATCGGTGGCCATCGCGGTCGATTCCGAGACCGGCCTGCCGCTGCAGGTGGTCGTGGATGCGCGTGGCCAGCACGATCCCGCTTTCACCGTCGGCTTCTCGTCGCTCGACCTCGGGACACCGGCCGCGAGCCTCTTCACCTTCACCCCGCCGTCGGATGCGACGGTGAAACAGCAGAGTCTCCCGACGTCGCCCGGCGCCGGCACGCAGAAGCAGGAATCGTCACACCCGAAGCCGACCATCACGGGCTCGGGCTGGGACGCGGTCGTCGAAATGAACGTCGGATCGGTGCCCGCTTCGGTGACAGCCAACCCCCTCTACGGCGAGCTGACGACGCCGGTCGCGGGAGGGCGGTCGTTCTCCACGTCGCTGGTCTCCGTGCTGATCACCGACGACGGGCGCGTGTTCGCCGGGTCCGTGCCGGTCTCGCGGCTCGAGGCCGTGGCCGCGCAGTGACAGGCGACCGCCGGTGACAGACGACGTTTCGCTCGCCCCACCGGCGATCGAGACGGTCGGTCTGACCAAGCGCTTCGGCTCGCACACCGCCGTCGACGGCATCGGACTCACTGTTCCCCGGGGTTCCGTGTTCGGTTTCCTCGGGCCCAACGGGTCGGGCAAGACGACGACGATCCGCATGCTGCTGGGGCTGGCGGGCGCATCTGCCGGCGAGATCCGCGTGCTCGGCGAGGAGATGCCGCGCAAAGTGGCGGATGTGCTCCCTCGCGTCGGCGCTCTCGTCGAGGGTCCTGCGTTCTACCCGTTCCTCTCGGGGGCGGCCAACCTCGCCCGTCTCGACTCCGCGAACCGGCACGCCTCGTCGCGCACGCGCCAGGATCGAGTGGCCCTGTCGCTGGAACGGGTCGGGCTGTCCCACGCAGCCCGCAAGCGCGTGAAGGCCTATTCGCTCGGCATGAAGCAACGCCTCGGGCTTGCCAACGCACTTCTCACGCCGCGTGAGCTGCTGGTGCTGGACGAGCCGACCAATGGGCTCGACCCGCAGGGCACGCGGGAGGTGCGCAACCTCATCCGCTCGCTCGCCAGCGGTGGGACGACGGTGTTCGTCTCCAGCCACCTGCTCGCGGAGATCGACCAGATCTGCACCCACGCCGCCATCATGAGCAACGGCGCTCTGGTCGCGCAGGGCACGCTCGACGAACTTCGACGCGCGGGAAGCCCGAGAGTTGAAGTTCGCACTCCGGATCCGGGCGCAACGCGGCGCGTGCTCGCCGCCTTGGGCCTCGAGGTCGATACAGGTGCTCCGGATGCTGGTCCCGTCGACAGTGAAGGAACCGACGCCCGCGACGCTCTGATCGCCGCACACGCCGACCCCGCGGTCGCGCCGGAAGAGATCGTGGCAGCCCTCGTGGGCGCCGGCGTGCGCATCCGCGGTTTCAGTGTCATGAGCGCCAGCCTCGAGGAGCGATTCGTCGCACTCACCGGTGAAGGGTTCGACGTTGCCGAGTGAGGCCGCCGTCGCGGCGGCGCCGCACACGATCGAGCGCACCGAGTCAGGCTGGAGCCTGCTCTGGTCGGAGATCGCTGTGCTCTTCCGGAGGTGGCGCACCTGGGCGCTCCTGGGGGCGCTGGCCGGGGTTCCGATCCTCATCGCCGTCGCGGTGCGCATCCGGTCGAACGGTGCGAACTCCGGTCGTGGACCTGACTTCCTCAACGAGATCACGCACAACGGGATCTTCGTCTCGTTCACGGCGCTGGTCGTCTGCGTGCCGCTCTTCCTTCCACTGACCATCGGCGTGGTCGCCGGCGACACGATCGCGGGGGAGGCGTCACACGGAACCCTGCGGTACCTGCTGGTCGCACCCGCCGGCCGCGTGCGGCTCCTCATCGTGAAATACATCGGGGCCGCAGCGTTCTGCATCGCCGGCACCCTCGTCGTCATCGTGGCCGGTGTGCTCATCGGCGCGGCCCTGTTCCCGATCGGCCCCGTCACCCTGCTCTCCGGTGACACGGTGCCCATCGGCGAGGCGCTGCTCCGCCTCCTGCTCGTCGCCGCCTACGTGACCGTGTCCCTGCTCGGCCTCTCCGCCATCGGCCTCTTCATCTCGACACTCACCGACGTGCCTGTCGGCGCGATGGCAGCGACGATCGTGCTGTCGATCGCATCGGAGGTGCTCGACTCACTGCCGCAGCTCGACTGGCTGCACCCCTGGCTCTTCAGCCATTACTGGCTGGGGTTCGCCGACATGCTGCGGCAACCACTCTCGTGGGACTCGTTCGGACAGAACGCCCTTCTGCAGCTCGGCTACATCCTGGTGTTCGGCGCGCTGGCCTTCGGCCGGTTCACGACGAAGGACATCCTGTCCTGACGAGTGCTTGCGGGACTACTCGTTCGCGTTCTGCTGGCGGAGCCAGACGAGCACTTCGGTCGCCACATCGCGCCAGCCGTGGTCGATGACGAGCGAGTGCCCGCGGTCGTGGAACTTGGTGAGGTCGGTGACCGCGTTCGAGTCCCTGTACTGCTTGAGCGTCGCCTCGGTCGTCACGTCCGGTACTGTGTGGTCCTTCGTGCCCGACACGAGCAGCAGTGGCCCGCGGTCCTCGTTGCCGGTGTCGACCTTGGCCTGCGAGTGCACCCGGAAGTTCGCGGACGCGGCTTCGAACAGCGGGCGGGCCGGCGACGGGATCGTGTATGCGTCGAACAGCTCCTTCGACTCCTCCTCGGTCAGCTCGTTGCCGAAGCCGAACTTGAATTCCTTCTCGGTGAGCGAGACGGCACGCTTCAGGTTCGCGGGATTGCCGAGACCGGGCAGGGCGGCTTTCAGCTGGGCGAGCGGAAGCGGGAGCACGCCTTTGATCTGTGCCGGGTCGATCGCGACGCCCGCGTTGCCATAGCCCTGGCCGATCAGTTTCTCGGCGATGAGCCCACCGAAGGAGTGCCCGATGATCACGGGCGGCTCCTCGAAGGCCTCGATGATCGCCGCATAATGGGCCGTGATGTCGTCGATGCTCTTATCGGCTACTGCATCCGGGTTCGCCCTCGCCGCCTCTACCGTGTCGGCCTCCCCGGGCCATCCGGGGGCGACAGGGTCGTAGCCCTCATTGCGGAAGAAATCGATCCAGGGGTTCCAGCTCGTGGCGTGAAGCCACAGACCGTGGATGAAGACGACGGGCTGACCTGCCATGTGGGTTGACCTTTCACCGGGCGTCGTCTCGCGACGCGTTCGACCAAGCGGAGTGCATCAGCGTGAAAGCCGGCGACCGAGTGGGCGCCGACCCCGCAAGCCACAGGCTATGCCCGCAGGAGGACGGCGATCAACGGTCTGTTACGGTTGGCGCATGTTTGACTGGCTCTGCGCCGCGTGCGCCGTCGAATATCCGGCCGGCGAGCAGCCTCCTGCCGCGTGCCCGATCTGCCTGGACGAGCGCCAGTACGTGCCGCTGACCGGCCAGGCGTGGACCTCGCTCCAGCAGCTCTCCGATCAGGGCAGCAGGGTCGACATCACAGAAGCAGAACCCGACCTCTACATCCTCAGCGCGGCGCCCGAGGCCGGCATCGGCCAGCACGCGAAGCTGGTGCGTACGAGCGGGGGCAACCTCCTCTGGGATCCCACCGGTTACGTCGACGAGGCCGCTGCCGAGCGGGTGAAGGCGCTCGGCGGCGCCGAGTACGTCGTCGCGAGCCACCCCCACATGTACGGCGCGCAGAGCACGTGGGCGCGCCTGCTGGATGCGACAGTGCTCGTCGCCGAGGCCGACCGCAACTGGGTGCAGCGAGCCGATCCACGCATCGACACGTTCACGGGCGACGTCGAGCTCCTTCCTGGCGTCACGCTGCGGACCATCGGCGGCCATTTCCCGGGAAGCTCCATCGTTCACTGGGCCGAAGGTGCCGAAGGGCGCGGTGTGGTTCTCGCGGGCGATACGTTCTTTCCCGGGCCGTCCGGGCGCTGGGTGACATTCATGCGAAGCTACCCGAACGCCATCCCGATGTCGGCCCCGGTCGTCGGGCGTGTTGCAGCCGCTGTAGCCGCGCATCCGTTCGACCGTGCATACGGCAACTTCGGAAACCGGATCATGTCGGACGCCCGCGGAGCCGTCCTGCGCTCCGCTGACCGGTACATCGCGTGGGTCAGCGGAGCCAACGACCACCTCACCTGACGCACGTTTCGCGCACAAATCCTTGTGTAAATTGCCGGTTAACAGGCGAGAAACCTTCGTCGCGCCCGGGTGAAAAGCGGATCAGTGCGCCTATCGTCGCTTCATCGACCCAGGAACGACGAAGGGAGGGTGAACATGACGTACACAGAGGTGTTCGACCTCGTGGATGCGGGCGACGGGCGCTGGGATGTCCAGCAGCACGGCACCCTGCTGGTCGCCGGTCAGGTCTGCAGGACACGCACCGGTTTCGTGCTCTGGGACTGGCTCGACCGCCAGCTGGGCACCTACGAGACGATCGACGATGCGCTACGCGCGCTGATCCGGTTCGAAGACAGGTCGAGCGGCGCGACCGCGTACTGATCCGCTCGCGCGGTGCCACCCCGTACGATGTGCGGGTGGTCACTGAAATGGATGTCCGACTCACCGACGACCGGACAGTGCGTGTCTACGACAGCGGCACCCTGGACTCCGGCACACCGACCGTCGTCTGGTTCCACGGTTCGCCCCAGACCGGAGCGATTCTCGCACCCCTCCTCGATGCGGCCGCTGCCCGGGGGATCCGCCTGCTCTCCTATGCGCGGCCGGGTTACCGCGGCTCGACCCGCGTGGCCGCCCGCGACGTCGCTTCGGCCGCCGCCGATGTCGCAGGATTCGCGGATGCGCTCGATCTGTCCCGCTTCGCCGTGATGGGTGCATCCGGCGGTGGGCCTCACGCACTGGCGTGCGCCGCCCTGCTGCCGCACCGGGTGACCGCAGCCGTCGCGTTCGCCTCGCTCGCCCCGTTCGACGCACCGTTCGGCTGGTTCGCCGGCATGGCCTCGGACGGCGCCTCCCTCCGGGCGGCCGCCGAAGGCCGGGATGCCCGGACGGCATTCGAAGGGACAGCCGAGTTCGACCCGTCGAGCTTCAACGAGCGCGACTACGCCACGCTCGCAGGGCCGTGGACCTCGCTCAACGCGGATGTCGGGATGGCCTCGTCGGATGGTCCTGACGGCCTGATCACCGACGATCTCGCCTTCGTGGCACCCTGGGGATTCGACGTCGCCGACATCTCCACTCCGGTGCTCCTCGTGCACGGCGGCGACGACCGGGTCGTTCCGGCGGCGCACTCGCACTGGCTCGTGCACGCCATCGCCGATGCGGAGCTGTGGCTGCGCCCGCGCGACGGGCACATTTCGATTCTCGAGACGGCTCCGGTCGCGTTCGACTGGTTGGGCGCACGCGCGCGCTGATCAGCGCCGAGGCGCCGGACCTCAGCCCCGGTGCTCCGTCAGCTCGATCGTCGCGAGCACTTCGCGTCCGCCCGGGGACGATCGCGGCGCCATGTCGACGAGGGCGATCTGTGACAGCCTCAGCACGTCCCCCTCGGTCGCGCGCCGTTCGCCTTTCGCGGTGACGTGCGGTCGGTACGGTCCCGGCTGGAATACGCGATCGCCGGACGACGCCAACGGTGCGAGCGCACCGAGAAGAACGTCGTGAAGATGGGTGAGCCGGTCGTCGTCCTCCACCAGGGTGACGGGAATGTCGTGCCGGCGGCCGAACAGCGCGCCATGCCCGGCCGTGACCTCGAAAGGCGCGACGGCTGACGAGGTCTCGGCGATGAGACGCGCGACGTCGTCCACGGAGGCGTGCGTGCTGAACGGCGGCACGACGGTCACGTGCAGAGGCCATTCACGCACCGCGAAGCGCGTGCCGGAACGGAGCGGTTCCAGGGGAATCACGACGACGATCCGCGGCATGTGCCGAGTCTAAAAGCTGCGAATGTCAGAAGGCTGCCGCACCGCGTTCCCAGTTCGTCCGGCCACAGTGATCATGAGCCTCGTGGCGTCTTCGCTGCCGACGTCGCCGAACGAGCGTGCTTGAAGAACGGGGATCGACGAACGATGACAGCGCCGCCGGTTGACAGGCTCCGGTCCGCGCCGGGCCGGTTGCGGGAGCTTCGCGATGTCATCGTCGAGCGCTCCACGGCATCCGCGGGCCTGATCGCCATCGCCCTGTTCGCCGTCGCCGCCGCGATCGCTGCCTGGCTGCGCATCCCCGCCGTCGCGAGGAACACGCTGTGGGCCGAAGACGGCAGGAACTTCATCCAGGATGCGGTGAATCACGGCCCGCTTGCCTCGCTCGCCATCCCGTACGCCGGGTACCTGCACACGATCCCTCGGCTCATCACGGCCTTCACCGTCTCGTTCGTGCCGGTGTCGCAGTGGGCGGATGCGGTGACTGCCGGCTCGTGCCTGGTCGCCGGCATCCTTGCGGCCGTCGTCTTCGTCTGCACCCGCGATGTCGTCCCGTGGCTGCCCGGGCGATTGCTCATCGCCGGCCTGACCGTGCTCGCGCCGCTCGCCCCACGCGAGGTGCTCGGCAACGCGGCCAACGTGCACTCGCTCGTCCTGTGGACGGTGTTCTGGATGCTGCTATACACCCCGCGCACGCGCGCCGGCTCGATCGCGCTCGGCGTCGTCGCGCTCCTCGGGGCGGCCACCGAGATCCAGTGCCTGGTCCTGCTTCCGCTCGCCCTCATCCACTGGCGCAACCGGCGGCGATGGCCGATGCTCGCCGGGCTCGGCGCAGGGCTCGCAATGCAGTTGTTCGTCACCCTGTTCTGGCCGCGCGGGCAGTCCGGGAATCCGCCGGTCGAGGCGCTCTCGATCGCATACGGCTACCTCATCAACGCGGTGATGCCGCTCGTGACTCCGCAGAACTCGATCGGACCCGTGCTCGTGCGCACGGGGCCACTCGTCGGGGTGGCGGTGTTCGCGGTCGTCGCCGGGGCGCTCGCATACGTGATGGTCCGCGGGCTTCGGGCGCAGCGCATCACTGCAGCCGGCCTGGTGGTGGGGTCGATCGCGTTCTACACGCTCGATGTCGTCAGCAATCCCAATTCGTTTTACGACTATGCGCGGTTCGACCGGGATGAGCTGGCGCAGGTCTGGCTCGTCCGTTACGGGGTCGTGCCCTCGATGATGCTCGCGGCGGTCGTCGTGCTCGCAATCTCCGTCGCGGTCTCGAGGCGGCGCGCCGGTGACCGCGACCCACTTCTCGGCAACCACAGCGTGCTCGCCGGAGGCGCGGCTCTGGCCGTGGTCGCAGCTCTGCTGCTCGTGCAGTTCGTGCCCCACGACACGCGACGCTCAGCCGGGCCCCAGTGGTCACCGCAAGTGACAACCGCCGCACAGGCCTGCGAACGGTTGCCGGCCACCTATGTCTTCCACCTGAGCGAGACCATCGGCTGGCATGTCTGGCTGACCTGCCGCGTTCTCGACCCTCCAGGCGCGTAGTCACGTGCTTCTCAGCCGAGCGCTTTGAGGTCCGCCTGCAAGGCGGCCTGATCGAACCCTTCCAGTGACACGCCCTGGGTGAGCATCTCCTTCGACAGGTAGGCGATGCCTTCGTCCATATAGGTCGACAGGAAGTCGGGATCCATCGGGTGCACCTTGCCCCAGGTGACGATCTGGAAATGCGTCCCGTCGAACCCGACCAGCGGCACATAGTGGCCGCCCTCGATCTTCGCGCCGGGCACGACGGACCACGGCTGCCCTTTGTTGAACTGGTCCATCGCCGATGCAGGGAACTTGATGCCGATCCCGACGGCGCCGAACAGGTAGCACGCCAGCTTCACATCGTCGAGGTTGCCCACGGGGAGCGCGAGGTACGCCGCGACCTTGTGCCGGTTTCCGTTCGAATCGACGACCCCGGTCTTGCGCCGGTAGGAGGCCGCAACGGCCATGTCCGTGCCCTTGTCGCTGTTCGGGTCGCTCGGCTTGAACCCGGTGACCTTCGCGTAGTCGGACAGCACGGACTGGTCCGTGAACGAGAACGTGTGCTTCGCCTCGTCACCCCACAGCATCGTCTCGTGCGCGGCTCCGGCCCAGACGCAGTCTCCGTACTTGTCGTTTCCGAGCATCCCGATCGGCTGCGAGGCATACAGTCCCTGATGGCCGAACACCGGCGGCACCGGGGGCAGTTTCGTCGCGTCGAGGAACGCCGAAAAGGCGAACGAGACGGCACCCGCACGTGCGGGCAGTTTGCCCAGCTTGAAATCCGGCATTGTCATGCTCCTTCGATTCGCGAAGCGAGCGCGTCGTCGCGCTCGCAAGCGTCACGATCCCGATTCGGGATTCGGCGAACACCGGTGACAGCGGGTCGGCTTCGACTGGGGCGACCCGCACCTGTTGCTCGCATGCTCGGCATCAGATGACGTCCCCATACTGGCACTTCGTCAGCGCGCGCAGTCAGAAGTTTTTTATGCCAGGCCGCGTCACCCGAGTGGCGCCGAGCCGTGGTCGTTCGCGCCCACACTGAGCTACAGCGACCCGGGCCCGAGCGGGTGTGCAGTACAGGTCACGTCCTGGGCCGGATGGTGCCGGGCGAACGATATTCCCTGCACGCGCGGATCTGAACACGGGAACCGCGCGCGGCTGATGAAGTGCCGGTGGTGGGACTCGAACCCACACGCCCTCTCGGACAAAGCATTTTGAGTGCTCCGCGTCTGCCATTCCGCCACACCGGCGCACAACAACGCCACTCAGGATACCGTAGGCTTTTGCTCGTGACTGACCAAGAATCTGCCCCGATCGTCCCACGCCGCGTCGTCGTCGCGGAGGACGAGTCTCTGATCCGCCTCGATATCGTCGAGATCCTCCGGGACAACGGCTTCGAGGTCGTGGGGGAGGCCGGAGACGGCGAGACGGCCGTGGCGCTTGCGACCGAGCTGCGCCCCGACCTAGTCATCATGGACGTGAAGATGCCGCAGCTCGACGGCATCTCGGCGGCCGAGCGGCTGTCGAAGGGCCACATCGCCCCCGTCGTGCTGCTGACGGCCTTCAGCCAGAAGGAGCTCGTCGAGCGAGCGACCGAGGCGGGCGCGCTCGCCTATGTGGTCAAGCCGTTCACGCCGAACGACCTGCTCCCGGCGATCGAGATCGCACTCGCGCGCTACGCGCAGATCATCGCCCTCGAGGCTGAGGTGTCCGACATGGTCGAGCGCTTCGAGACCCGCAAGCTCGTCGACCGCGCCAAGGGCCTGCTGAACGAGAAGATGGGGCTCAGCGAGCCGGAGGCTTTCCGCTGGATCCAGAAGGCATCCATGGACCGTCGGCTCACCATGCACGACGTCGCCCAGGCGATCATCGAGCAGCTCGCCGCCAAGAAGTAGTCGAAGCTCGGGGCCGCTCAGAGGTCCTTGATCAGGTTCGTGATGCGGATGGTCGAACAGCGCCGTCCCTGCTCATCGGTCACCGCGATCTCGTGTGTCGTCAGGGTGCGCCCCAGGTGGATCGGCGTGCACACGCCCGTCACCCATCCGCTGGTCGCCGAGCGCGTGTGCGTGGCGTTGATCTCGATACCCACAGCGAGGCGACCCGCGCCCGCCCACAGGTTGGCCGCCATCGATCCGAGGGACTCGCCGAGCACGACGTAGGCGCCTCCGTGCAGCAGATCTGCGGGCTGCGTGTTGCCTTCGACGGGCATGCGCGCGACGGCACGATCCATCGTGAATTCCAGCACCTCGATGCCCATCTTCTCGGCGAGGGCGCCGAGTCCGCGCTCCTTCACATATGCCAGCTGATCCAGCGTCATGGGCCCTTTCCTCGGTCGTCAGGAGTGTCGCAGGCGCCTTGTAGGCTGGCCTGGTGTCAGACTCCGAAAAGCCTACCCTCCTCGTCATCGACGGCCATTCGCTGGCATTCCGGGCCTTCTACGCCCTCCCCGTCGACAGCTTCGTCAATCGCGATGGCCAGCACACGAACGCCATCCACGGGTTCATCTCGATGCTCATTGTGCTGCTCGCCGACCGCAAGCCGACCCACATCGCCGTGGCGTTCGACCTGTCGCGGTACTCGTTCCGCACCCGCGAGTATCCGGAGTACAAGGGCACCAGGAACGAGACTCCTCCGGAGTTCGCCGGCCAGATCCCGCTCCTCGAAGAGGCGCTGCACGCGATGAACGTCACCACGGTGACGAAAGAGGATTACGAGGCGGACGACATCCTCGCCACCCTCGCCGCGAAAGGCGTGGCCGATGGCTACCGGGTGCTCCTGGTGTCGGGTGACCGCGATACGATCCAGCTCGTCAACGACGACGTGACGCTGCTCTACCCGAACGTCCGCGGAGTCTCCGAGCTCAAGGTGTACGACCCCGCCGCCGTGCGCGAGAAGTACGGTATCGAGCCTGCGCAGTATCCCGAGATCGCCGCCCTCGTCGGCGAGTCGAGCGACAACCTGATCGGTATCGACAAGGTCGGGGAGAAGACCGCCGTCAAATGGGTCCAGCAATACGGAACGGTCGAAGAGATCGTCGCCCATGCCGACGAGATCAAGGGTGTGGTCGGCGAGAAGCTTCGCGAGCAGAAAGACAACGCCCTCCGCAACCGTCGCCTCAACAAGCTCGTCGACGATCTCGACCTTCCTGTCGAGCCCGGCGATCTCGAACGCCGCCCGATCAATGAGCAGGCCGTCCGTGACATCTTCGGGAGGCTCCAGTTCAAGACGCTGCTCGAGCGGCTCCTGAAGACCGCTGCGGCGGAAGGGCAGCTCGAAGGCTCGGTAGTCGACGGAGTGAGCACCGGCGCGACCTCGATCCCTGCCGTACGCACCATGCTCGATGAGGAGCTCGCGCTCTGGCTGTCCCGCGCATCCGCAGACGGCAAGCCGGTCGGAGTCCAGGTCGAACGCGGCCACCTCGGCATCACCGGATTCGGCCTCGCGACCTCCGACGACACCGTTTACGTCCCGTGGGTCGCGGGTCGGCCCGACTACACAGCACTCGAAGAATGGCTCGCCGGCAGCGCACCGAAATACTTCTTCCATGCGAAGCCGCAATTCAAGGCGCTGAGCCGGGCCGGCTTCGTCGTCGACGGGCTCGCGTTCGATACGCGCCTCGCCGGCTGGCTGCTCAAACCGGGCGGAGGACCGCAGACGCTCGCCGACCAGGTCTACGACGTGCTGGGTGAATCGCTTCCGCAGTCCGACCCCAACCAGCTCGTGCCGCTCACCGAGCCGGTGAGTGCTGCCACCGAGGCCTGGTACGTGCTGCGCATCGCAGCGGCGCAATCCATCGCGATCGACGAAGGCTCCCGCCGGGTGCTCGACGAGATCGAACTGCCCCTTGTCGCGGTACTGGCCGAGATGGAACTCACCGGAGTCACGGTGAACGCCGACGTACTCGCGCGCCTGCGCGGCGAACTCACCGACAAGTCCAACGACTACGCCGCACGCGCCTACGCCGAAATCGGCCACGAAGTGAACCTCGGTTCGCCCAAGCAGCTCCAGCAGGTCCTTTTCGACGAATTGCAGATGCCCAAGACGCGGTCCACGAAGACCGGCTACTCGACCGACGCGGCGTCGCTGGCCGATTTGCAGGAGCAGAACCCGCATCCATTCCTCGGGCTGCTGCTGCAGCACCGCGACGCCTCAAAGCTGCGCCAGATCATCGAGACGCTCGAGCGTGGCGTCGAATCGGATGGGCGCATCCACACCACCTACGACCAGACCGGCACAACGACCGGGCGCATCTCGTCGAACGATCCGAACCTCCAGAACATCCCCGTTCGCACCGAAGAAGGACGCGAGATCCGCTCGGCGTTCGAACACGGTGAAGGCTTCGAGGCCCTGCTCACCGCGGACTACTCGCAGATCGAGATGCGCATCATGGCGCACCTCTCCGAAGACGCCGGCCTCATCGAGGCCTTCCAGTCCGGGGAAGACCTCCATCGTTTCGTCGGCGCACGCATCTTCGGCGTCACCCCGGCCGAAGTGACGCCCGCCATGCGCACGAAGGTCAAAGCGATGTCGTATGGGCTCGCCTACGGCCTGAGCGCGTTCGGGCTGTCCAAACAGCTGCGCATCGAGACGGCAGAGGCGCGGCAGCTCATGGTCGACTACTTCACACGGTTCGGGGCCGTACGCGACTACCTGCGCAATGTCGTCGAACAGGCACGTGTCGACGGCTACACCGAGACGATCTTCGGTCGACGCAGGCCCTTCGCAGACCTCACGAGCACCAACCGTGTCCTTCGCGACAACGCCGAGCGAGCTGCGCTCAACGCACCCATCCAGGGATCCGCCGCCGACATCCTCAAGATCGCGATGCTCAACATCGCCGCCGATCTCATCGACCAGCGTCTCAACTCGCGCATGCTCCTGCAGGTGCACGACGAACTGATCTTCGAAGTCGCGCCAGGGGAGTGGGACGCGCTCGAAGCCATCGTGCGCAACCGCATGGCGACCGCCGCCGAACTTAGGGTCCCGCTCGACGTCCAGGTCGGCCGCGGTGCCAACTGGGACGACGCGGCGCACTGATCGCCGCGCCCCGCCGCGCGTCCCGCACAGCGCCCGTCGAGCACAGGAAAAGACACCTCTGTAGACGCGATTGGGATGCTTTTCCCTGTGCCCGGCTCACCCTGCTTATAGGGTCGGAGTATGACGAACGCAGAGAAGCGAACTCCCACTCCCATCGACACGATCGCTGAAGAGTGGGTCGACACCCAGCTGGAATTGTTCCCCGAGTACCACGTCTACCTCGGCCGACCCGGCCGCGAAGGCGAATACGCCGACTACTCGCCCGCGGGCTCCGAGAGGGCCGCTGAGGCCGCCAAACGTACGCTCGCTGCCATCCGGTCAGCCGAACCCGTCGACGACATCGACCGCGTCACCAAAATGGACCTTGCGCGCGAACTCGAACTCGACATCGAGAAACGCGACGCAGGCTTCGACCAGCGCGATCTCAACGTCATCGCATCGCCGGCGCAAGGCCTGCGCGAGATCTTCGATCTGGTTCCGACCGACAGCGAACAGGACTGGGCGAACATCGCCAAGCGCCTGGGCAACCTTCCCGCGGCGATGGACGGCTACATCGAGACACTGCGCAGCGGCATCGCGAGCGGCAACGTCGCTGCCATTCGCCAGGTCCGCGAAGTCGCCGCGCAGGTCGGCAAGCAGACCGCGGCCAGCGGATTCTTCTTCGAGTTCACGCAGGGCGCCAGGCCCGCACAAGGCGAACTGCCTGCATCCCTCACCGCCGACCTGGCCGAGGGCGCTCGCGCATCCGCGGAAGCCTACGGAAAGCTGCAGGCCTTCCTCACCGACGAACTCGCACAGCACGCCCCCGAGAAGGACGCCGTCGGCCGCGAACATTACGCACTCGCCTCGCGCTACTTCCTCGGCGCGACCGTCGACCTCGACGAAACGTATGAGTGGGGCATCGAGGAGCTCGCGCGCATGGTCGCCGAGCAGGAGTCCATCGCCCGAGAGATCAAGCCGGGAGCTTCGGTTCACGAAGCGATCGCCTTTCTCGACCAGGACCCCAGCCGCAAGCTGCACGGAACGGACGCGCTCCAGAAGTGGATGCAGCAGACCAGCGACCGCGCGATCGAGGAGCTCGGGCGGTCGCATTTCGATATCCCGACCGAGATCCGCCGCCTCGAATGCATGATCGCGCCGACGCAGGAAGGTGGCATCTACTACACCCCGCCGACCGACGACTTCGCCCGTGCCGGCCGCATGTGGTGGAGCGTGCCGGAGGGCGTCACCGAGTTCGACACCTGGCGCGAACTCACGACCGTCTACCACGAGGGTGTTCCCGGACACCACCTGCAGATCGCACAGGCCGTGTACAACAAGGCCCAGCTGAACACCTGGCGCCGCAACGCCGGAACGTCAGGGCACGCCGAAGGCTGGGCGCTCTACGCCGAACGGCTCATGGAACAGCTCGGCTACCTGGACGACCCGGCCGACCGTCTCGGGATGCTCGACGGGCAGCGGATGCGCGCAGCCCGCGTCGTGCTCGACATCGGCGTGCACCTCGAGAAGCAGCTGCCCGACGGATCCGGCCCCTGGACCGGCGATTACGCTTTCACGTTCCTTGGCGACAACGTCAACATGAATGAAGGCTTCGTGCGCTTCGAAGTGAACCGCTACCTCGGCTGGCCGGGCCAGGCTCCGTCGTACAAGATCGGCCAGCGCATCTGGGAGCAGCTCCGCGACGAGTACGCCCGCCGTGAAGGCGACGCATTCGACATCAAGGCGTTCCACAAGAAGGCGCTCGACATCGGCGGCGTCGGCCTCGACACGCTCAAATCCGCTCTGCTGGACTGAGGTGACGGCCGGGCACGACCAGGACGGGTCGCCGTACCAGGCGGTTCTCGGCGATGACCTCGCCGGCCTGCACCCTCGCTTGCAGGCGTATTTCAGCGCCATCCCGGCCGACCACCACGGCTTCGGGCGGGGCGTCTTCGACACGGTCGGGACGCCCCGCCGGTGGCTGTGGCCCGCCCTGGCACTGCTCTCGCGTGCCGGCGTCGTCTTCCCGGTCTGGGAGCACGACGTGTCGTTCACGGTGGTCAATCGCCCGGCCGGAACGCCTCACGCGGTGACGGCCGACCGGTTCTTCGTGCTTCGCCGTGGCAGCAGGCACATGCGCGACGTGATCTCCGCCGACGGCCCCGGCCCTGGCTCCGGCCCCCGACTGCGCGACCGCCTCGGTTCCCCGCCCAGGCTCGACGCCCAGCTGGAGGCCGCCGTCGTCGCGGGTGCGCTGCGTCTCCGGTCGACACGCGTGACGTATCTCGCCGGCTCTCTCCGCATCCCGTTCCCGCGCCTCATCGCGCCGGTCGTCGAGCTCACCGAGAGCTACGACGACGCCCTCGACTCGCAGCGTGTCTCGCTCACCGTCCGGGCACCGTTCATCGGTACGATCTACCAGTACGCAGGCTCGTTCGTCTACGAGATCCGGCGGGGGGAGCCTGCGGGCGAAGGGGAGTGAGGCGTGACCGAACGCATCGTCATTGCTGGTGCGTCCGGCTTCATCGGCCGGTATCTGGCGGATGCGTTCCGCGCCGACGGAGCGCACGTGACCCTCATCGGCCGCTCGGGCCCCGACGCCGCATGGAGGAGTACAGCGGCCATCACCGACCTCCTCGAGGGTGCGGACCTGCTCGTGAACCTCGCGGGCAAGAGCGTGAACTGCCGGTACGGTCCGGCGAACCGGGCCGAGATCCTTCGGTCACGTGTCGAGACGACGCGGGAGCTGGCGGATGCGGTGGCCGCATGCGAGAACGCGCCGGCCCTGTGGGTGAACGCCTCCACCGCCACGATCTATCGTCACGCCGAGGATCGCCCGATGACCGAGTCGGACGGCGAGCTCGGCAGCGGGTTCTCGGTGGGCGTGGCCACGGCCTGGGAGGAGGCGTTCTTCTCGGCTGTTGCCCCGAACACCCGCCGGATCGCTCTCCGCATGGCGATCGTGCTCGGCGACGGGAGCGCGCTCCTTCCTCTGGTGCGTCTCGCCCGGTTCGGCCTGGGCGGTCCCCAGCTCGACGGCCGTTGGTTCGCGACCCGCGCACGACGCGCCGCTGGGACGTTCCACGAGTTCCGCGCCCGCGGCGGCCGGCAGAAGTTCAGCTGGATCCACATCCGCGACGTGTACGGCATCATCCGTTTCCTTCAGGCTCGCACCGACCTCGACGGCGTCGTGAACGCGGCGGCCCCCCATCCCACCGACAACCGGACGTTCATGGCGACCCTGCGCCGCGTACTCGGAATACGCGGGGGCCTGCCGGCGTTCCGATGGATGCTGGAACTCGGCTCCGCCGCCATCCGTACCGAGACCGAACTCGTGCTGAAGAGCCGCTGGGTCGTCCCTGAGCGGTTGACGGATGCCGGCTTCGTGTTCGCCTACCCCGACCTGGAGCCGGCGCTCCGCGAGCTCACCGGTTCGCGCAGGTTGCCGGAGACCGTCGCAGCCAGCTAAGCTGGAGCGTCACCTTTGTGACGTCCTATCCGCCTGCCATTCGCGGAATCACATAATGCACCACCTCGCGAGCGGCCTGAACTATGTCCATACTGGAGCACTTACTACATGACAATCGCAACGACCGACAAGGCGCCGAAGCAGGTCGCCGTCAATGACATCGGATCTGCTGAAGACTTTCTCGCCGCGGTCGAAAAGACGCTGAAGTTCTTCAACGACGGAGACCTCATCGAGGGTACCGTCGTCAAGATCGACCGCGACGAGGTTCTCCTCGACGTCGGCTACAAGACCGAGGGTGTCATCCCCTCCCGCGAACTTTCCATCAAGCACGACGTGGACCCGAGCGAAGTCGTCCAGGTCGGCGACACCGTCGAGGCGCTCGTTCTCCAGAAGGAGGACAAAGAGGTGCTTGTTCTACCCCGTCCAAGAAGCGTGCTCAGTACGAGCGCGCGTGGGGCGACGTCGAGAAGATCAAGGATGCCGACGGAGTCGTCACCGGTACCGTCATCGAGGTCGTCAAGGGCGGACTCATCGTCGACATCGGCCTCCGTGGCTTCCTCCCGGCTTCGCTCATCGAGCTCCGCCGCGTGCGCGACCTCACGCCGTACCTCGGCCAGGAGATCGAGGCGAAGATCCTCGAGCTCGACAAGAACCGCAACAACGTGGTCCTGTCGCGCCGTGCCCTGCTCGAGCAGACGCAGTCCGAGAGCCGCACGACCTTCCTGAACAACCTCCAGAAGGGCCAGGTCCGCAAGGGCGTCGTCTCGTCGATCGTCAACTTCGGTGCGTTCGTCGACCTCGGCGGCGTCGACGGTCTCGTGCACGTCTCGGAGCTCTCGTGGAAGCACATCGAGCACGCCTCCGAGGTCGTCGAGGTCGGCCAGGAAGTCACCGTCGAGATCCTCGAGGTCGACCTGGACCGCGAGCGCGTCTCGCTGTCGCTCAAGGCGACCCAGGAAGACCCGTGGCAGGTTTTCGCCCGCACCCACGCCATCGGCCAGGTCGCACCGGGCAAGGTCACCAAGCTCGTTCCATTCGGTGCGTTCGTGCGCGTCGCAGACGGCATCGAGGGCCTCGTGCACATCTCGGAGCTGTCCGGCAAGCACGTCGAGCTCGCTGAGCAGGTCGTGTCGGTCGGCGACGAGGTGTTCGTCAAGGTCATCGACATCGACCTCGAGCGTCGCCGCATCTCCCTCTCGCTGAAGCAGGCGAACGAGGGCGTCGACCCCGAGGGCACCGAGTTCGACCCGGCGCTCTACGGCATGCTCACGGAGTACGACGACCAGGGCAACTACAAGTACCCGGAGGGCTTCGACCCCGAGACGAACGAATGGCGCGAAGGCTTCGAGGCCCAGCGCGAGAAGTGGGAGCAGGAGTACGCTGCAGCCCAGGCTCGCTGGGAGGCCCACAAGAAGCAGGTCGCCAAGGGTCTTGAAGAGGCCGCTGTCGAAGGCGCTGCCGCTGCCGGCGGTTCCACGTTCTCGACCGAGTCCTCCTCGGTCGGTACGCTCGCCGACGACGAGTCGCTTGCTGCTCTGCGCGAGAAGCTCTCGAGCAACAACTAAGCACTGCCTGACTGGAACGGCCGGACCCTTCGGGGCCCGGCCGTTTCGGCGTTCGGGCCGGACGCCGAGCCTGCACGGTGCGGCCGAGTCTGCGCGGCGCGCAAGGCACCCTCGACCGCAGGTGTCACGGTCGGCCCGGGTCGGAGCCCTAGCATGGAGTGGTGCAGCTGATTGGACTCACCGGCGGGATCGCGTCAGGCAAATCGACCGTGGCCCGGCGCCTGGCGGAACACGGAGCCGTCGCGGTGGACGCCGACCAGATCGCCCGCGAGGTCGTCGAGCCCGGCACCCCTGGGCTCGCGCAGATCGCGGAAACGTTCGGCGACGCCGTGCTGAACCCCGACGGCAGCCTGAACCGTGCTGCGCTCGGCGCGATCGTGTTCAGCGACGAATCGTCCCGGCTCCGACTCAACGCCATCACCCATCCTGCAGTTCTCCAGCGGTCGACCGAGCGTTTCGAGGAGGCGCGTCGCGCCGATCCGGATGCCGTGGTCGTCTACGACGTGCCCTTGCTCGTCGAGTCGGCCAACGCCTATCCGTTCGACGTCATCGTCGTCGCCCACGCGGACGCCGAGACGCGCATCCGCCGTCTCGTCGAGCTGCGCGGGATGGATGAGAACGAGGCGGCCCGCCGCATCCGCTCCCAGGCGTCCGACGGCGAACGCCTCGCCGTCGCCGATGTGGTCATCGACACCGATGGCAGCCTCGAACACACTCTCGAGCAGGCCGACGCGCTGTGGGAGCGGCTGACCAGGAGCTGACGCGGATGCGGGGAATGGCACTTTCGCCGAGAGCGCACACCCGGTGCGATGTCGGCGGCGCTCCTTAGACTGAAGTCATGGAAACGACTCGCGCCGTGCGCCCCTTCGAGGTCATCAGCGAGTACACGCCGAGCGGCGACCAGCCCCAGGCCATCGCCGAGCTGACCGCGCGCATCAACGCCGGCGAGACCGACGTGGTGCTCCTCGGCGCCACCGGCACGGGCAAGTCCGCGACGACGGCGTGGCTGATCGAGGCGGTGCAGCGCCCGACTCTCGTCCTTGCGCACAACAAGACTCTCGCCGCCCAGCTCGCCAACGAGTTCCGGGAGCTCCTGCCGAACAACGCGGTCGAATACTTCGTCTCGTATTACGACTACTACCAGCCTGAGGCGTACGTGCCCCAGACCGACACCTTCATCGAGAAAGACTCCTCGATCAACGCCGAGGTGGAGCGACTGCGCCACTCGACCACCAACTCGCTGCTCAGCCGACGCGATGTCATCGTCGTCTCGACCGTCTCGTGCATCTACGGCCTCGGCGCTGCAGAGGAGTACCTCGGGGCCATGGCAGCACTGCAGGTCGGCGACAACGTCGGGCGAGATGCGCTGATCCGCAAGCTCGTCGGCATGCAGTACGAGCGCAATGACGTCGACTTCTCTCGCGGCAAGTTCCGGGTGCGGGGCGACACGATCGAGATCATCCCGGTCTACGAAGAGCACGCCGTACGCATCGAGCTCTTCGGCGACGAGATCGAAGCCCTCTACGCGTTGCATCCTCTGACCGGCGACATCATCAATCGAATGGATGCCGTCTCCATCTTCCCGGCGACCCACTATGCCGCGAGCCCGGCGACAATGCAACGGGCTATCGGCACCATCCAGACCGAACTCCACGACCGGCTCGTGGAACTCGAACGCGAAGGCAAGCTGCTCGAAGCCCAGCGGCTCCGCATGCGTACCAGCTTCGACATCGAGATGATGGAGCAGATCGGTTTCTGCTCCGGCATCGAGAACTACTCGCGTCACATCGATGGACGCCGGCCCGGCGAGGCGCCCAACTGCCTCCTCGACTATTTCCCCGACGACTTCCTCGTCGTCATCGATGAGTCGCACGTGACGGTGCCACAGATCGGAGCGATGTACGAGGGCGACTCCTCGCGCAAGAGAACGCTGGTCGAGCACGGCTTCCGTCTCCCGAGCGCGCTCGACAACCGTCCGTTGAAGTGGAACGAGTTCAAGGAACGCGTCGGCCAGACGGTCTACCTCTCGGCAACGCCCGGCCGGTACGAGATGGGGATCGCCGACGGTGTCGTCGAACAGATCATCCGCCCCACCGGACTCATCGATCCCGAGATCGTCGTGAAGCCGACGAAGGGTCAGATCGACGACCTCCTCGAGGAGATCCGCCTGCGGGCCGAGCGCAATGAGCGCGTGCTGGTGACGACCCTGACGAAGAAGATGGCAGAAGAACTCACCGACTTCCTTGCTGAGGCCGGCGTGCGCGTGCGCTACCTGCATTCTGATGTCGACACCCTCCGACGTGTCGAGCTCCTGACCGAACTGCGGGCGGGTGTCTACGACGTGCTCGTCGGCATCAACCTGCTGCGTGAAGGCCTCGACCTGCCCGAGGTCTCGCTCGTCGCGATCCTCGACGCCGACAAAGAAGGCTTTCTGCGGTCTTCCACGTCGCTCATCCAGACGATCGGCCGCGCGGCACGCAACGTGTCCGGCCAGGTGCACATGTACGCGGATGTCCTGACCGATTCGATGAAGCAGGCGATCGAAGAGACCACCCGCCGCAGAGAGCGCCAGGTGGAGTACAACACCGCCAACGGCATCGATCCGACGCCGCTCCGCAAGCGCATCGCAGACATCACCGACGTGCTCGCCCGCGAAGAGGCCGACACCGCGGCCATGCTGGCCGGCCGCGAACAGCGCAGAAAGAGCCCCGTTCCCAACCTGCGCCGCGAAGGAATCGCTGCCGCCGGCGCGAACGAACTCGAATCGCTGATCGCCGACCTCAACGAGCAGATGCTCCAGGCCGCGGGCGAACTCAAGTTCGAGCTCGCGGCCCGGCTGCGTGACGAGCTCTCCGACCTCAAACACGACCTGCGCCAGATGGAGAAAGCCGGACATCTGGGTTGATTCGCGCTGCGGCGGTACGGTGAACGAATGGGCACCGCAGCCGCGTCGGGGAGCACGACCGGCGATCGAGGCGAGTGAGGCGACGCAGATGAAACAGCGAACCGTGCTCGCTCTGTGCGTGGTGCTGGGAATCACCCTCATCGGCGGCATCCTGTTTCAGGGCCCCGCGACGTTCTCGGGCATCCGCTGGGTGCCCGACTGGTCACAGCCCACCGTCTCTCCGCAGCCCCAGCCCCCGCACACGGCCGACTCGGGCACGAATCACAGTTCCCTCCCGACGCCGTTCGTCATCGACGGCACGCCGCTGCTCTGGCTCGCAATCGCTGCGCTCATCGTTCTCGCTGGTCTGCTGCTCGGCCGGATGCTCCGCCGCAGGGAGGCGCTCGGAAGGCCGCTCGACAGTGCACGCCTGCTCGACGCCGGGCCCGCTTCGGAGCCGGAGCCGCCATCCGCCCCCGCCGCCCCCGCGCTCCAGCGCGGCTTCGACCGCGCATTGACGACGCTCGGCGAAGACCGGACTCCGCGTGACGCGATCGAGCGCGCCTGGCTGGGCCTTCAGGAGGCAGCGGAGGAATCCGGGGTCCAACGGCGGGCGGCGGAGACGCCGGCGGAGTTCACCCAGCGCGTGCTCGCGCGGGTTCACGCCGACGACGAGGCTGCGCGAACGCTTCTCACCCTCTATCTCCGCGTGCGATTCGGGGACACCCCGGTAACCGTCAGCGATATCGCATTGGCACGCCAATCGCTCGAGCGGCTCGCCGCGTCGTGGGGCGCCGCACCCGATGCCGGCCGGCCGCTTGGTGTCGAAGGGGGTTCTTCATGAGTGAGAGGGCACCGCGCAGTCTGCTCCTTCGGCCGCCCCTGCGTGGACGGTTGGCCTTGTGCGTCGCGATGGGCGCCGCCGTCGGGGTGATCGCCTGGTATTTCGGCATGGACGTCGCCCACGCGATCGCGCTCGGTCTGGTTGTCTCCGTGGTGGCCGCAGTCCTCGGCGCAGTGCCCGAGCATCGGCCCGCCGACTGGGCGCGGGAGCGCGGGCCCGCTGAGACGGGCATCCGCCGCGACGTGAGCCACCTCTCCTGGTCCCTCCATTCGCGATCGGGCGCGGTCGCAGCCTCCGCGCATCGCCGGCTGCGCGACCTGGCCAGGACCGTTCTCGCGCGCCACGAGCTCGACCTCGACGAAGCCTCCGATGCTGCGGCGAGCGAGCGGTTGCTGGGAGCGGCAGCCTGGAACACGATCCGTCCCGGCGAGCGCGCACTGCCGCACCTCGCGGAGGTGGAGGCCACGCTCGACGCCCTGCAGAAGCTCGACCTGAAACCTGCAGAGTCCGAACCCGTGCCAGAGGAGCCTCGATGATCGCTGACCCCGCAACGACCGATCTGCCGCAGCCTCTCCCCGTACGGGAGGTGGCGACACTCGCCGAATCGATCCTCGACCGCGTGTCGACCGTCGTCGTGGGCATGCGCGAGCCGCTCGAACTGGCCCTCGCGACCATCCTCGCCGGCGGGCACGTACTGTTCGAAGACGTGCCCGGCCTCGGCAAGACCCTGGCCGCGCGCAGCCTGGCGACGGCGATCGGGCTCGAGTTCCGGCGTTTGCAGTGCACTCCGGACCTCCTGCCGGCCGACATCACCGGATCGTTCGTCTACGCGCCCGCAGACGCCGACTTCGTCTTCCGCCCCGGTCCCGTATTCACCGGACTCTTCCTCGCCGACGAGATCAACCGCACCTCGCCCAAGACACAGTCAGCGCTCCTCGAAGCGATGGCGGAAGGGCAGGTCACGGTCGAGGGCCGCAGCTTCCAGCTACCGGTTCCCTTCCATGTGATCGCCACCTCCAACCCCATCGAATACGAAGGCACCTACGCCCTCCCGGAGGCCCAGCTCGACCGGTTCATGGTGCGTCTCGCCGTGGGCTACCCCGACACCGAAGGCGAGAGCCGGGTCCTCCTCGCCCGCATCGCGCGGCACCAGGAGCGCGCGCCGATCGAACCCGTCGTGAGCGCAGACACCCTGCGCGCGATGCAGGCGGGCGTAGAACACGTCGACGTCGACCCGGACATCGCTGCATACTGCGTGGCCCTTGCCGCAGCGACGCGGCGACACCGTTCCGTGCAGGTCGGCGCATCACCTCGTGGTTCGCAGAGCCTGCTCCTGGTGGCGCGTGCCAAGGCCGTGATGGACGGGCGCGACTTCGTGATCCCCGACGATGTGAAGGCGGTCGCGGTGCCCGTGCTCGCACACCGGCTCTCCCTGACCGTCCAGGCCTGGACCGGGGGAGTGCAGGCCACCCAGATCGTGAGCGAGCTCGTCAATACCGTCGCGGGGCCTCCTGTCGTCGGCACAAGGGCATCCGGACCGGCGGCGGACTGACCATGGACCAGGGCGGCGCGGCACCCGACGTCGCAGCAGAGCGCGCGGCGACGACGTCCAGCCACGGCTGGTCGATGAGCGCTGCGGTAACGGCCGCGGTCGTCGTCGCACTCCTCTGCCTCGGGATGGCCCTGGCGGTCTCAAACGTCGAACTCGCCCTCGTCGGTCTTCCGCTCGCCATTTCCGCTGCACTCGCCTGGGACCGGCGCCCGTCCACCCGCACGCTTTCCACATACACCTCCACGACAGAGCGCGGAAGGGACCGGACGCACCTCGACTACACGGTCGCCATCACGGCCGGGCCGGGCATCGACGCCGTGCACGCTCGCCTGAGGACCCTCGGCGCGCCGGAACGCGACTACGTCGTCGCTCCGGACACGGCGGCTGCGCTCAGCGGGAGCATCCCGGTCCTGCATTCCGGCCCGCAACGCTTCATCGAGACCCGCTACCGTCTCATCGGGGCGGATGCGTCGTTCCTGTCAGACCCGACCCTCCCGCTCTTCGCGGAGCGTGTTGTAGAACCGCCATACATCGCCCCCCGCAGCCTGCCGTTGCCGGAACGCCTGACCGGGCTGACAGGACCGCACAGCTCGTCTCGGCGCGGCGACGGCGGCGAATTCCGGGACATCGACCGGTTCACGAGCGGGGACAGGCTGCGGCGAATCGACTGGCGTGCCACGGCCCGGCGCGCGCAGGCGCCGGGCGAACTCTACGTGCGCCGCACCACCGCGACGTCGGATGCGGCCATCCTGATCGTCCTCGACAGCAGGGACGACGTGACCGACGGGGTTGCAGAATGGAGCAGCGGCGCTCCACGCAACAGCGGCGTCAGCTCGCTCGACCTCGCCCGTGAGGGTGCGAGTTCGCTGACGGCGGGCTACATCCGGGCGGGGGACCGCGTTGGGTTCCACGACCTGGCGACCCAGACCCGGGCCCTCAGGCCCGGCGGAGGGGCGCGTCACCTCTATCGTGTGCTCGACGCGATCGCACGCACGACGCCGTCAGGGTACGCGTCCGACCGAGTACGTGCGCCGCAGGTGGTTCCCGGAGCTGAGATCATCGTCTTCTCGACCTTCCTCGACGACGAAGCCGCGCACCTCGCCCTCCTGTGGCGCGCCTCAGGGCACCGTGTCATCGGAGTCGACTCACTGCCATCGCCGGTGACCGCCGGACTCGTCCGGCGCGAACTCGTCGCATTCCGCATCGTCATGATGGAGCGCGACGAGCGACTGCACCGGCTGCGCGCGGCGGGCATCGACGTCGTGCGCTGGCAGCGCTCCGCCGACGAGCCGGATCGTGAAGCCGTCCTCAAGATCCTCAGCCGCCCGAGGGGTGTGCGATGAGCCGGCCCGAGAGTGTTCCCGGACCCGATCTGGAACGCCCTTCGCACGGGATAGCCGCGATCGGCGCCTTCGTTCCCGGGTGGGTTGTGCGTGGTGTGTTCTTCGTGCTCGGAGCGACCCTCGGGATCGTCGAAGGGACCTCGGCCTTCTGGAGCGGAGTCGTCGTCGTCCTGGCGGCCACCGCGGTCGTCGTGCCGCGGTGGATGACGGCCTGGGTCATGCTCGTGGTGCTCGCCGGAACGGTCCTGACGCGCCATCCGGACCCGCTGGACTGGCACCCGTACGTGCTCGTCGCCGGGGTGCATGCCGCGCACCTGATCGCCTCCTGGATGCTGGTGGCGCCCGCACGCTCCCGCGTCCAGTTGCGGGCACTCGCGCCCACTGCAGCGCGCTTCGTCGCGATCCAGGTGCCGACACAGCTCCTCATCGTCGCCACCCTGTGGCTGGCATCGGCGACGACGCCGCGAGGCGCCCTTCCGGCGATCGCCGTGGTCGCCGCCGGCGCGCTCGGCGCCCTCGCGCTCGTGCTCCTCGCCCCTCTGCTGCGCGAACGGCGACCCTGAGGGTATGGATGTCAGAGGCGTGATTTAGACTCGCCGCGTACAGGACGCGCAGCGCCCGGGGGAGCGCTACAATCGAAGATATGTTCGAAGCCACGTAGCCGAACACCGTGGCGGGGGCGCCGCAGACCCGGGCGGTTGCCGCCGAGAGCGAACGTGGGCCGACCCGTTCAACGAATAGCGGAGAATTGATCGAGTGAGTATCAAACAGGTGACCGGATCCCACCTCAGCGTGCGGGGCGCACGAGTGCACAACCTGCACAATGTCGACCTCGAGATCCCGAGGGACTCACTCGTCGTCTTCACGGGCCTGTCGGGCTCGGGCAAGTCATCCCTGGCCTTCGACACGATCTTCGCCGAAGGCCAGCGACGCTACGTCGAATCGCTCTCGGCCTACGCCCGGCAGTTCCTGGGTCAGGTCGACCGTCCCGATGTCGACTTCATCGAAGGGCTCAGCCCTGCGGTCTCCATCGACCAGAAGTCCACGAACCGAAACCCCCGGTCGACGGTGGGTACCATCACCGAGATCTACGACTACATGCGGCTGCTGTGGGCGCGCATCGGCGTGCCGCACTGCCCGGTCTGCGGTGAGCCCATCCAGCGCCAGACCGTGCAGCAGATCGCCGACCAGCTCATGGAGCTCGAGCCCGGAACCCGATACCAGATCGTCAGCCCCGTCGTCTCGCAGAAGAAGGGCGAGTTCGTCGACCTCTTCAAGGAGCTGGCCGCTGGCGGGTACTCGCGTGCCCTGGTCGACGGGAACCAGATCCAGCTCAGCGAGCCCCCGACGCTCAAGAAGCAGTACAAGCACGACATCTCGGTCGTGGTCGACCGGCTGGTCGCCGGTCCCGACATCCTCAGCCGGCTGACCGACTCTCTTGAGACGGCGCTCCGGCTCACCGACGGGCTCGTCCAGGTCAACTTCGTCGACCTCGAGGGACCGGCGGCGTGGCGGTCGTTCAGCGAGAAGCTGTCCTGTCCCAACAACCACCCGATCCAGCTCACCGAGATCGAGCCCCGCACGTTCTCGTTCAACGCGCCGTTCGGTGCCTGCCCCGAATGCTCCGGACTCGGAACCCGCATGTCGGTCGACGAATCCCTCCTCCTCGCCGACGACGACCTGAGCATCGCCGAGGGCGTCATCGTCCCGTGGACGACCCAGGGCAAGGGGCTCTTCAACTACTACGAGAAACTGCTCGACGGTCTCGCGCGCGACCTCGGCTTCTCCCTGAACACGCCGTGGCGCGACCTGAGCGAAGAGGTCCGCAATGCGGTGATGCGCGGGGAGAACTTCGAAGTGAAGGTCAGGTGGAAGAACCGCTACGGCCGTGAAATGAGCTACACCTCCGGGTTCGAAGGCGTCGTCCCGTACATCGAGCGCCAATACATCCAGGCGGACACCGACACGCAGCGCGCCCGGTGGGCCGAGTACCTCCGAGAGGTGCCCTGCCCGGTGTGCAACGGAAAGAGGCTCAAGCCTGAAGTGCTCGCCGTGCTGATCCACGGCGCGAGCATCGCCGACGCATCGGAGCTGAGCCTCACAGACGCCCGCGGATTCATGGACAAGCTCCATCTCACCGACCGGGAGACCGCGATCGCCGCACAGGTGCTTCGCGAGATCAAGGTGCGCCTCGACTTCCTCATCCAGGTCGGGCTCAACTACCTGAACCTGTCGCGCGCTGCAGCGACCCTCTCCGGCGGCGAGGCGCAGCGCATCCGGCTGGCAACCCAGATCGGGTCCGGTCTCACCGGCGTGCTGTACGTGCTCGACGAGCCGAGCATCGGACTGCACCAGCGCGACAACCGCAGGCTCATCGAGACGCTCGTCGCCCTGCGTGATCTCGGCAACACCCTGATCGTCGTCGAGCACGACGAAGACACCATCCGTACGGCGGACTGGATCGTCGACATCGGACCGGGGGCGGGTGTCAATGGTGGCCACGTCATCCACTCCGGATCCTACGACGAGCTCCTGGCGAACACCCGCTCGCTGACCGGGGATTACCTGGCCGGCCGCCGGGAGATCGAGACTCCGTCGATTCGGCGACCCGTCGACCCCGATCGCATGATCACGGTGGTGGGAGCTGAAGCGAACAACCTCAAGAAGGTCACGGTCGACTTCCCGCTCGGCACCTTTATCGCTGTGACCGGCGTGAGCGGTTCGGGCAAGTCGTCCCTCGTGAACGACATCCTGTACCGGGTGCTGGCAAACCGGCTCAACGGTGCACGCAAACTTCCGGGCAAGCACGGGAAGGTCACCGGGCTCGACAACCTCGACAAGGTCATCCACGTCGACCAGGCGCCGATCGGACGCACCCCGCGATCGAACCCTGCGACCTACACGGGCGTGTTCGACCGCATCCGCACGCTCTTCTCCGAGACGCTCGAAGCGAAAGCGCGCGGCTACCTGCCGGGCAGGTTCTCGTTCAACGTGAAGGGCGGTCGCTGCGAGGCGTGTTCGGGTGACGGAACGATCAAGATCGAGATGAACTTCCTGCCAGACGTCTACGTGTCCTGCGAGGTCTGCGGGGGAGCGCGGTACAACCGTGACACCCTCTCGGTGCACTACAAGGGCAAGAACATCGCGGAAGTTCTCGACATGCCGATCACGGAGGCCGCCGAATTCTTCCGGCCGATCTCTGCGATCCACCGTTACCTGCAGACGCTCGTCGATGTCGGTCTGGGCTACGTGCGACTCGGGCAGAGCGCGACGACGCTCTCCGGCGGTGAGGCGCAGCGCGTCAAGCTGGCGACCGAACTCCAGCGGCGGTCGAACGGCCGCAGCGTGTACGTGCTCGACGAGCCGACCACTGGCCTTCACTTCGAAGACGTGCGCAAGCTCCTGCTCGTACTCAACGGCCTGCTCGACAAGGGAAACACCGTAATCGTGATCGAGCACAACCTCGACGTGATCAAGTCCGCCGACTGGGTCATCGACCTCGGGCCCGAGGGCGGAGCCGGAGGCGGACGCGTGATCGCGACCGGCACGCCGGAACAGGTTGCAGAGACCCCCGGCAGCCACACCGGAGTGTTCCTGAAAGAGATCCTTCCGGCGACCGAGCGCGCCAAGGGCGCTGCGTAGGATACCGGCGTGGCCGACACCGTCAGTTACCGGCCCAAGGCCGGCGAGATTCCGACGCAACCCGGGGTGTACCGGTTTCGGGATGCGCACCGACGCGTTCTCTATGTCGGCAAAGCGAAGAACCTGCGCGCGCGCCTGAGCAACTACTTCGCGCCTCTCCACAACCTCCACGACCGCACCCGAAAGATGGTGACGACGGCGGCATCCGTCGAATGGACGGTCGTCGCGACTGAGTTCGAGGCGCTCCAGCTCGAGTACACCTGGATCAAAGAGTTCAACCCGCCGTTCAACGTGCAGTTCCGCGACGACAAGACCTACCCGTATCTCTCTGTGACGCTCGGCGAAGAGGTGCCGAGAGTCACGGTCACCCGCAATCGCAATGTCAAGGATGCCCGCTACTTCGGCCCGTACACGAAGGTCTGGGCGATCCGCGACACCGTCGATCTGATGCTCAAGGCGTTCCCCATGCGGAGCTGCTCCGACGGCGTGTACCGGCGGGCGGAGCTGACCGGGCGGCCATGCCTGCTGGGCGACATCGGAAAGTGCGCGGCCCCGTGCGTGGGCCGCGTGACCAAAGACGAACACCGCGCGATCGCGGAAGACTTCGTGTCCTTCATGGCCGGCAACGACTCGCGGTATATCCGCGCCCTCACCGAGAAGATGAAGGCGGCTGCCGGCACCCAGGACTATGAGTCCGCCGCGCGGCACAGGGACGCCATCCAGGCCCTCGAGGCCGCGATGTCGAAGTCGGCGATCGTCCTGCCCGAGAACGTCGATGCCGACATCTTCGGCATCGCACACGACGAACTGGCCGCCGCGGTGCAGCAGTTCATTGTGCGCGGCGGGCGGATCCGCGGTGTGCGCAGCTGGGTCGTCGACAAAGAACTCGACGTCGATCTCGGCGAACTCGTCGAGATCGTCCTTCAGAACGCCTACGAGGGCGACTCCGCGCCCCCGCGTGAGATCCTCCTGCCTGAGCTCCCCGAAGACGCCGCCGAACTCGAACTCTGGCTGACCGCACGCAGGCAGGAGAACGGCGACCCCGCGGCATCGCGCGGTGCGCTCACCGGCAGGGTCGGACTGCGGGTCGCCCAGCGCGGCGACAAAGCCGCGCTCGCGCAGACCGTCGAGATGAACGCGAAGAACGCGCTGGTGCTCTACAAGACACGGCGCAGCTCGGACTTCGTCGCGCGCTCCAAAGCCCTCGGCGACATCCGGAATGCGCTCGGCATGGACGAGGCCCCGCTGCGCATGGAGTGCTACGACGTCTCGCACCTCAGCGGCACGAACATCGTCGCGTCGATGGTGGTCTTCGAAGACGGGCTGCCCCGCAAAGACCAGTACCGCCGCTTCAGCATTCCCGAGTCGACCGATGACACCGAATCGATCTACCAGGTCATCACCAGGCGTCTTGCCTACCTCCGGCCCGGGGCTTCCGACTCGACCGAGGGCGACGGCACACTGGACGGCACGCCGAGCGACGGTGACGTGGTCATCGATGAGCTGGACGCCAACGCACTGGGCGACACCGCTCCGGGAGAAGAGCCACCAGCATCGGATACGCTCGACGACGAACTCGCCGCCGCCGCGGAGAAGCGCCGCGCACGGTTCTCGTATCCGCCGAACCTCCTCATCGTCGACGGCGGGCAGCCGCAGGTCGCCGCCGCGGCTCGCGCCCTCGACGAGTCGGGCGTCCAGGGCATCCAGCTCGCCGGCATCGCGAAGCGCCTGGAAGAGATCTGGCTCCCCGATTCCGACTTTCCCGTCATCCTGCCGCGCAACAGCGACGCGCTCTTCCTCATCCAGCGCATCCGCGACGAAGCACACCGGTTCGCGATCACCTACCAGCGTTCGCGCCGTAAGCGGGATATCACCTCGGTGCTCGGCGAGATTCCAGGACTCGGACCTTCACGCGTGAAAGAACTCCTCAAGCATTTCGGCTCCGTCGCCCAGCTGAAGAAGGCGACCCCCGACGAAATCGCGGGGGTGAAAGGCATCGGACCCTCCCTAGCTGGGGCCATCCATGATCGCCTTGGCAGTAGATAGGCTGGGGGCACACCGACCGATCGGAGGCGCGACGGCCATGACCACCGAAAACGAGCAGCAGGAAGTGCTGATCGTCACCGGAATGTCGGGCGCCGGCCGTTCCACTGTGGCCAATGCCCTTGAGGATCTCGACTGGTACGTCGTCGACAACCTTCCCCCGCAGATGCTTCGGCCGCTCATCGAACTGGCCAGCCGGGCCGGGTCGACCCTCCCTCGGATCGCGGCGGTCGTCGACGTTCGTGGCCGCAACTTCTTCGCCGACCTGCAAGACATGGTGCAGAGCCTGCGCGACGGAACGAAGGTCAGGGTCCTCTTCCTCGAGGCGACCGATGCCGCGCTGGTGCGACGCTTCGAGGCCGTCCGGCGGCCGCACCCGCTGCAGGGAGGTGGCACCATCCTCGACGGGATCATCGCCGAACGTACCCGGTTGCGTGAGATCCGGGAGTCTGCCGACATGATCGTCGACACTTCCGACCTGAACATCCACCAGCTCGCGACGAGCATCACGGAGACCTTTGCCGCCGAAGACACAGCAGGCGTTCAGGTCACCGTCATGAGTTTCGGTTTCAAGTACGGTCTTCCGCCGGATGCCGACCTCGTCTCGGATGCACGATTCCTGCCCAATCCCTTCTGGATCCCCGAACTGAGGTCGCTCACCGGCAAGGACGAGGAGGTGCGCGACTACGTTCTCGGGCAGCCGGGAGCGCGCGAATTCATCGACGCATATGTGGATGCGCTCACGCCGGTCCTCGCGGGCTACCAGCGTGAGAACAAACGGCACGCCACGATCGCGATAGGCTGCACGGGGGGAAAGCACCGTTCCGTGGCGATTGCCGAAGAGCTCGTCATGCGTCTGCAGAGCCTTCCGGGGGTCGCCGTGAGTGCGAAACATCGCGACCTCGGCCGTGAGTGAACCCGGCACGACAAGCTCGGCCTGACGGCCGGCACACAGACATACTCGTTCGCTCCAGCGATCGACGCGACAGATAGGACAGCGATTGGCTCTCACCGCCGACGTCAAAGACGAACTCTCGAAGGTCGAGGTCAGCAAGACCACGGTCCGTGCGGCCGAACTCGCGACCATCCTCCGGTTCTCCGGTGGCCTGCACCTGATCTCGGGGCGCATCGCCGTCGAAAGCGAGCTCGACACTCCTGAGCTGGCCCGTCGCGTGCGCAAAGACCTCGCAGAGCTCTACGGCGTGCGCAGCGAAGTATCCGTCATCTCGGCATCGGGGCTTCGCCGCACCAGCCAGTACCTCGTGCGCGTCCTCGACGGCGGCGAGACGCTGGCGCGTCAAACCGGACTTCTCGACGCGCGCCGCCGCCCCATCCGCGGCCTTCCCAACCGCCTGACGACCGGTTCGCGCGAGGAACTCGCCGCTGTCTGGCGCGGCGCATTCCTCGCCCATGGCTCGCTCACCGATCCCGGCCGTTCGGCCGCACTCGAGGTGACCTGTCCCGGCAACGAATCCGCCATGGCACTCGTCGGTGCGGCGGGAAGGCTCGGCATCGCAGCCAAGGCACGTGAGGTGCGTGGAGTGCACCGCGTCGTCATCCGCGACGGTGACGCCATCAGCGCCATGCTCGTCCACATGGGCGCCACCGGCACCGTTCAGAGCTGGGAACAGCTCCGGCAGCGCCGCGAGGTGCGCGCGACCGCCAACCGTCTCGTGAACTTCGACGACGCCAACCTGCGTCGCTCAGCGCAGGCCGCCGTCGCCGCGTGCGCGCGCGTCGAGCGCGCGCTCGAGATCCTCGGCGACGACGTGCCGGACCACCTGCGTTACGCGGGCGAACTGCGCCTCAACTTCCGCGACTCGAGCCTCGACGAACTGGGCCACCACGCCGACCCGCCGATGACGAAGGATGCCGTCGCCGGCCGCATCCGCCGCCTCCTGGCGATGGCCGACAAGCGAGCCGTCGACCTCGGCATCCCCGGCACGGATGCCAACCTGCCGCCCGACCTCGACGAGGTCTGACCGACGCACCATCGCCCAGCGTTTTCACGGGTGAAAGGTTCATCTTCTGCCACGCCTCCTGCTCACTAGACTGGAAAAGTCGCTCGCAAGCCGCCGCGAACAGATCGCGGACGGCAACGACATGAGGAGATGAGTAATGGCTGACTACACGCTCGCAGACCTTCCTTACGACTATTCGGCACTCGAGCCGAACATCAGCGGTCGGATCATGGAGCTGCACCACGACAAACACCACAAGGCATACGTCGACGGTGCCAACACCGCCCTCGCCAAGCTCGCTGAAGCACGCGATGCCGAGGACCTCACCAATGTGAACAAGCTCCAGAAAGACCTCGCGTTCAACCTCGCAGGCCACGTGAACCACACGGTGTTCTGGAACAACCTCTCACCCGACGGCGGCGACAAGCCGGCCGGCGAACTAGGGGCGGCGATCGACGAGTTCTTCGGCTCGTACGACAAGTTCCGTGCACATTTCACGGCATCCGCGCTCGGTATCCAGGGCTCGGGCTGGTCGATCCTTGCGTGGGACTCGCTCGGGCAGAAGCTCATCATCGAGCAGCTGTACGACCACCAGGGCAACCTGGCCGCCGCGACCATCCCGCTGCTGCTGCTCGACATGTGGGAACACGCGTTCTACCTCGACTACGTGAACGTCAAGGCCGACTACGTCAAGGCTTTCTGGAACATCACCAACTGGGCTGATGTGGATCGGCGCTTCCGGGCAGCGCGCGAAAAGACCTCAGGGCTGCTGCTACTGTCGTAGCGGGAAAGGTGTCCCGGGTGGTCACCGCCCGGGACGCCGCTGTCCGCATCCATCCCTAATACCTGCGCCCAACGGCGCCCTCAGTAACAGGAGTCATCTGTGTCCGTAAAGATCGGAATCAACGGGTTCGGTCGCATTGGTCGTAACTACCTGCGAGCGGCTCTCGCCAAGGGCAGCGACTTCGAAGTCGTCGCGGTGAACGACCTCACCGATAACAAGGCCCTTGCCCACCTCCTGAAGTACGACTCCATCACCGGGCGCCTCGACGCCACCGTCGAGCTCGAAGGCGACTCCATCGTCGTCAACGGCAAGCCGATCAAGGTTCTCGAAGAGCGCGACCCGGCGAACCTGCCGTGGGGCGAGCTGGGCGTCGAGATCGTCATCGAATCCACCGGCCGCTTCACGAAGGCGTCAGACGCCCGCAAGCACATCGATGCCGGCGCGAAGAAGGTCATCATCTCGGCTCCGGCGACCGACGAGGACGCGACGTTCGTCATGGGCGTCAACGAAGAGACCTACGACCCGGCGAACCACCACATCATCTCGAACGCCTCGTGCACCACGAACTGCCTCGCGCCGCTCGCCAAGGTCTTCAACGACACGTTCGGCATCGAGCGCGGCCTGATGACGACGGTGCACGCTTACACCGCCGACCAGAACCTGCAGGACGGCCCGCACAGTGACCTGCGTCGTGCGCGTGCCGCCGCGATCAACATCGTCCCGACCTCGACCGGCGCGGCCAAGGCCATCGGCCTGGTGCTCCCGGAGCTGAAGGGCAAGCTCGACGGGTTCGCGCTGCGCGTGCCTGTGCCGACCGGCTCGATCACCGACCTGACCGTCACCGCATCCCGTCCGGTCACCGTCGACGAGGTCAAGGCCGCCTACAAGGCTGCTGCGGAGGGACCGCTCAAGGGCATCCTCAAGTACACCGAAGACGAGATCGTCTCGAGCGACATCGTCAGCGACCCGCACTCCTCGATCTTCGACTCCGGACTGCTCCGCGTGCTCGGCGACCAGGTGAAGCTGTCGGCGTGGTACGACAACGAGTGGGGATACTCGAACCGCCTCGTCGACCTCACCGAGTACGTCGCAGAGCGCCTCTAACACCAGGGAACCGACGTGACGCTTCGCACATTGGATTCACTCGGTTCGCTCGCCGGCAAGCGCGTCATCGTCCGCTGTGATCTGAACGTTCCTCTCAAGGACGGGCAGATCACGGACGATGGCCGTGTGCGAGCGTCGATTCCCACGCTGAACGCCCTGATCAACCAGGGCGCCAGGGTCGTCGTGATCTCTCATCTCGGCCGGCCTGAGGGCGCACCGGACTCCCGGTACAGCCTCGCACCCGTCGCACAGCGGCTCTGTGAGCTCCTGGGCAAGCCGGTGACCTTCGCCCGCGACACCGTGGGCGGAGGCGCCCGCGAGGCCGTCGACGGCCTCGGAGACGGCGACGTCGCCCTGCTCGAGAACCTGCGCTTCAACCCCGGTGAGACGAGCAAGGACGACGCGGAGCGCGAGGCATTCGCCGCGCGGCTCGCCGAGTTCGGCGACGCGTTCGTCAGCGACGGCTTCGGCGTCGTCCACCGCAAGCAGGCGAGCGTGTATGAGCTGGCGAAGGCGCTCCCGAGCGCCGCAGGGCAGCTCATCGCCACCGAGCTCGACGTGCTCGATCGGCTCACAGAGAACCCGGAGCGGCCGTACGTCGTCGTGCTGGGCGGTTCGAAGGTCTCCGACAAGCTCGGCGTCATCGGTCATCTCCTTCCGCGCGTGAACTCGCTGCTGATCGGCGGAGGGATGCTGTTCACGTTCCTTGCAGCCCAGGGCCACAAGGTCGGTTCCAGTCTTCTCGAGGCCGACCAGATCGACACAGTCAAGGGATACCTCGAGCAGGCGCAGAAACTCGGCGTCGAGATCGTACTCCCGCGCGACGTCGTCGTCGCGTCCAAATTCAGCGCGGATGCCGACCACGTCGTGCGTCCGATCGACGGGATCGAAGACACTGAGTGGGGCTCCGCCGGACTCGGTCTCGATATCGGACCGGAGACCTCAGAGCTGTTCGCGGAGTACATCCGCGCCGGGCACACGGTGTTCTGGAACGGCCCGATGGGTGTCTTCGAGCTAGCGCCGTTCGCGGCAGGAACGAAGGCGATCGCCCAGGCGCTCACCGAGATCGACGGCCTCGGCGTCGTCGGCGGTGGTGACTCGGCTGCTGCCGTTCGGGCACTCGGTTTCAACGATGACCAGTTCGGTCACATTTCTACTGGCGGTGGGGCGAGCCTCGAGTTCCTCGAAGGCAAGCACCTGCCCGGCCTGGAGGTCCTCGGATGGCAGCAGTGAGTTCGTCGGTGCGGCGCACGCCGCTGATCGCCGGCAACTGGAAGATGAACCTCGACCACCTCCAGGCGATCGCGTTCGTCCAGAAGCTCGCGTGGACGCTGAAAGACGCCAACCACGACTTCACAGCCGTCGAAGTCGCCGTGTTCCCGCCCTTCACCGATCTTCGCAGTGTTCAGACCCTCGTGTCGGCCGACAAGCTTCCGATCGCTTTCGGCGGGCAGGACGTGTCTCAGCAACTGTCGGGTGCATACACGGGCGAGATCTCTGCAACCTTCCTGTCGAAGCTGGAGTGCCGCTACGTCATCATCGGGCACTCGGAACGCCGCACCCTCCACGCTGAGACCGACGAACAGGTTGCCGGCAAGGTGGCGTCCGCCCTCGGGCAGAACCTTTCGCCGATCATCTGCGTAGGCGAGACGGCCGAAGATCTCGAGGAGCACGGACCGAGCGCCATCCCGGTCGCCCAGTTGCGCGCAGCACTGGCGCATGTGTCGACAGCTGCCGACATCGTGGTCGCTTACGAGCCCGTCTGGGCGATCGGATCCGGTCAGGCTGCGACTCCGGAACAGGCGGAGCAGGTCGCTGCGGCTCTCCGCGCCGTGCTCGTCGACGTTCTCGGTGAAGATGTCGCTGCCAAGACGCGCATCCTGTACGGCGGGTCCGTCAAGAGCGGAAACATCGCCAGCTTCATGCGCGAGCCCAATGTCGACGGCGCGCTCGTCGGCGGCGCGAGCCTCGATGTGGACGAGTTCGCGGCCATCGTGCGATATCAGAAACACGTCGGTCTGTGACGGCTGCGGTTATACTGGTCTGTGGTCTTCCCGGGCGCTGAGCCCGGACGTTCCCCGAAAGGTTTTCTCGTGCAAATTCTCCAGGTCGTCCTGCAGGTGCTGCTGGGCATCACCAGCCTCCTGCTGACCCTGCTCATCCTTCTGCACAAGGGTCGCGGCGGCGGTCTGTCCGACATGTTCGGCGGCGGCGTCACCTCCAACCTCGGAGCATCCGGCGTTGCTGAACGCAACCTCAATCGCATCACCGTGATCCTCGGGCTGGTCTGGATCACGTGCATCGTCGTACTCGGACTGATCACCAAGTTCGATACTGGCGCCTAACCACAGCACATCGGCCTGCGGGCCAGAGGAGGAACAATGGCATCCGGTGGAAGCGCAATTCGGGGCTCGCGCGTTGGCGCCGGCCCGATGGGGGAGCAGGACCGCGGCTACCACGCAGAGCGTATCTCCGTCTCGTACTGGGACGCGCTGGGCAATGAGACCGTGCGTCACTTCGCGGCGAACCTGCCCGACGACGAGATTCCCGACATCATCGACTCACCTTCGTCGGGCCTGCCTGCCGGCCGTGACAAGGACAACCCGCCGTCGGTCGCCAAGCTCGAGCCGTACAAGACGCACCTCGCGTATGTGAAGGAGCGTCGCACCGAAGACGAGGCCGAGCAGCTGCTCGAAGATGCCCTGACACAGCTTCGCGCACGTCGCGGCAAGCTCAGCGCAACCAACTAGCTCACACAGAGAAACCCCCGCCGGATGACCCGGCGGGGGTTTTTCGCTGTCTCGCGCCCGCAACTGTTCGGCGCACCCCATTGGTCCGCCCGCACAAAGATACGTCCCACGGCACCAGCTCTACCTGGCGCGCTCCGACACCACGAGTGCGAGTCCAGTGCGCGTCTGCGAGCAACCCGCTGGGCAGCATGCGAAGGTCGCTCGCGCGCGGCCGCAGCATGCCACGGCGCGCCGGGCGACGCGTCTACGAGCAACCCGCTGGGCAGCATGCGAAGGTCGCTCGCGCGGCCGCAGCATGCCACGGCGTGCCGGGCGGCGCGTCTGCGAGCAACCCGTTGGGCAGCATGCGAAGGGCGCTCGCGCGCGGCCGCAGCACGCCCCGGCGCGCCGGACGGCGCGTCTACGAGCAACCCGCTGCGCAGCATGCGAAGGGCGCTCGCGCGCGGCCGCAGCATGCCACGGCGCGCCGGACGGCGCGTCTACGAGCAACCCGCTGCGCAGCATGCGAAGGGCGCTCGCGCGCGGCCGCAGCATGCCACGGCGCGCCGGGCGGGGACCGGCGCGCTAATAAGACGGCGCGATGAGGTTCGCCGGCACTTCGGCAGCTGCGTCCTGGTCGACGAAGAACACCGTGCGCTTGCGGCCCTTGGCGCCGGCGACGGGCACTTCGGTGTAGCTCGCGCCCGCGAGCGCAAGGCCGAGCGCGGACGCCTTGTCCTCGCCTGCGAGTACCAGCCAGATGCGATCCGACGAGTTCAGGACGGGACGGGTGAGGCTGAGTCGTTCCGGCGGCGGTTTGGGCGAGTGGCGAACGGCAACGACAGTCGCCTCGATTTCGCGGATTCCCGCGCGGTCCGGGAACAGGGAGGCGATGTGCCCGTCGGGCCCGACCCCGAGGAACGTGATGTCGAAGCGCGGATACCGTGCACCCTCGCCCGCGAATGTCGCGAGCTCTTCGGAGTAGGCTGCAGCGGCCGCTTCCAGGTCGTCGAGTTCGTCGGACGCAGCGAACGGATGGATGTTCCTGGGAGGCACGGCGATGTTGTCGAGCAGGGCCCGGCGGGCCTGCAACTCATTGCGTTCGGCGTCGGCTTTGGGAAGCCAGCGCTCGTCACCCCACCAGAAGTGCACTTTTGACCAGTCCACGCTGTCACGGGCCGGCGAGTCGTTAACGGCCTGGAGCACGCCCGTTCCCATGGTTCCACCCGTCAGCACGATGTTCGCGCCCCCGAGATCGTCGATGATGTCGACAGTCTTCGTGAGGAAGCGCGCCGCGACCGAGCCGGCGAGTGCCTGCTTGTCCGGGTGGACCAGAACCCGTCGTTCGTTCGTCATCGGTTCGCGCCCACTCCTTCGTCGGCCTCAAGCTCTTCCAGGCCTTTGGTGATCACCTCACCGTACAGGTCGTCGGGATCCAGCCTACGCAGTTCCTCGGCGAGGCAGTCGCGGAGATTGCGGCGTGGCAGCGACAGGTCGTGGGTCGGCTGCCCGGGCTCCGAGAGACGCGCAACGTCGGGAATCTCGCGTTCGAGCTCGATGATTCCGGATGCGCGGCCGAGCCGGACACCGTGGATGCCACTCGAACCGGTCGCGCGCGAGGTGAGGTCGTGCTTCACCGGAACCTGGAGCTGAAGGGAGAGCCAGGCCGCAAGAAGCACCGTCGAGGGTGAATCCGCCGCACCGGCGACTTCAACAGACTCGATCGCTTCATACGGCGGCTGGTCGAGTACGGCGGCGAGCTGCGCCCGCCAGAGCGTCAGGCGCGTCCAGGCGAAGTCGGTGTCACCCGGCTTGTAGGTGCGGGAGAGGTGTCGGAGCGCCTCGTGCGGGTCGGGCTGGGCCGACGCATCCGTGATCCTTCGGGTCGCGATGCGGCCGAGAGGGGAAGCGGATGCGACTTCCGGCGCCGCTCCAGGCCACCATGCGACGACGGGGGCGTCGGGAAGCAGCAGTCCTGTCACCAGGCCTTCCTCGTCGCTCGCCGTCTCGCCGTAGGCGCGCAACACGATGACCTCGCTCGCACCGGCGTCGCCGCCGACACGGATCTGGGCGTCAAGCCGGCCTTCCGATTCGGTTGGCGCGACGTGGTTGGGATCTTCGGTCGACACCACGATGACGCGCATCGGATGCTCGCGCGAGGCGTCGTTCGCGGCCTCGATCGCTTCTTCTTCCTGGCCGAGATGGGTGGCGATGACGAGGGTGAGCACGCGGCCGAGCGCGACCGCGCC
Source organism: Leifsonia sp. McL0618 (assembly GCF_049994905.1). Lineage (GTDB taxonomy): Bacteria > Actinomycetota > Actinomycetes > Actinomycetales > Microbacteriaceae > Diaminobutyricibacter. The sequence continues at coordinate 2,377,979 of NZ_CP188258.1, forward strand.
GCCCTCTTCACGGATCTTGACGAGCGCCTTCGAGACCTTACTGGTAGTGGTGGCGGGGAGGTCGACGATCATGGGCGTCTCCAGGTTCGGCCGTCGCGAGCCAGAAGCTCATCGGCGGAGCTCGGGCCCCAGGTTCCGGGGCGGTACTGTTCGGGCGGGCCCTGTGTCGCCCAGTACTCCTCGATCGGGTCGAGGATCTTCCAGGACAGCTCGACCTCTTCATGACGCGGGAACAGGGGCGGATCGCCCAGGAGCACGTCGAGGATGAGCCTTTCGTACGCTTCGGGGCTCGCCTCGGTGAAGGCATGGCCGTAGCCGAAGTCCATGCTCACGTCGCGCACCTGCATACCAGCGCCGGGAACCTTCGAACCGAAGCGGATGGTCACACCTTCGTCGGGCTGCACCCTGATCACGAGCGCGTTCTGGCCGAGCGCCGAGGTCTGGCTCTCGGCGAAGAGCTGCTGCGGCGCGCGCTTGAAGACGACGGCGATCTCGGTCACGCGGCGGCCGAGACGCTTGCCAGCCCGCAGGTAGAATGGGACCCCTGCCCAACGGCGGGTGCCGATCCCGAGCTTCATTGCGGCGTAGGTCTCGGTGGTCGAGTTCGGGTTCATGCCGTCTTCTTCGAGGAAGCCGACCACCTTCTCACCGCCCTGCCAGCCGCCCGAGTACTGTCCCCGGGCGGTCGCGGTGCCGAGGTCCTCGGGGAGCCGGACGGCCGCGAGGACCTTCTCCTTCTCTGCGCGCAGGTCGGCGGCGTCGAACGAGATCGGCTCTTCCATGGCCGTGAGGGCGAGGAGCTGGAGGAGATGGTTCTGGATGACGTCGCGGGCAGCGCCGATTCCGTCGTAGTAGCCGGCCCGGCCGCCCACGCCGATGTCTTCAGCCATCGTGATCTGCACGTGGTCGACGTAGTTCGCGTTCCAGATCGGCTCATACAGCTCGTTGGCGAAGCGCAGAGCGAGGATGTTCTGCACGGTCTCCTTGCCCAGATAGTGGTCGATGCGGAACACCGAGTCGGGCGGAAAGACCGATTCCACCACGTTGTTCAGCTCACGGGCGCTCTTCAGGTCGCTTCCGAACGGCTTTTCGATGACGACGCGTCGCCAATGGCCCGGCTCCTGCTTGGCCAGTCCGGAGCGACTGAGCTGCTCGGTCACCAGCGGGAAGGCCTTCGGCGGAATGGAGAGGTAGAAAGCGTGGTTTCCCATGGTTCCGCGTTCGACGTCGAGTTTGTCGACCACCTCCTTCAGCCGCTCGAACGACGCCTCGTCGTCGAACTCTCCGGAGACGAACCGGACGCCCTGCGCCAGCTGCTGCCACACGTCGTCCTGGAACGGCGTGCGCGAATACTGCTTGACCGCGTCGTACACGACCTTTTCGAAGTCCTGGTCTTCCCAGTCGCGCCGGGCGAACCCGACCAGCGAGAAGCCCGGCGGGAGCAGTCCCCGGTTCGCGAGATCGTAGACCGCCGGCATCAGCTTCTTCCGCGACAAGTCTCCCGTCACACCGAAGATGATGAGGCTGCTGGGGCCGGCGATGCGATTGAGACGCTTGTCGTACGGCACCCGCAGCGGGTTGAACTCCGGGGTGATTTCCACCGGGGACATTGAGCTCCTTGGTTCGCGTTGACGCGCTAGTTGACCGCGTCGAAGAGAGGCACGAGGTTCGCCTCGGGGTTGGTGAGGTTGAGGGTGAGAACCGGTCGGCCATGGTCCGCGAGCACGCTCGCGTCTCCGTTGGCCTGCGCCTGGATCAGCTGCCCGAACGTGAACGGCCGGTCGGGGATCTCAAGATCTTCCGGGGCGTTCTCGGTGATCTGGAGGAAGACACCGACAGCAGGACCGCCCTTGTGGAACTGCCCGGTCGAGTGCAGGAATCGCGGCCCCCAGCCGAAGGTGACCGGCCGTTTCGCTTTGGCCGCGAGAAGGTCGCGGAGACCTTCGAGCTGCGGGAGGGCGATGCGGTCGACGTAGGCCTGGACCGAGACGTAGCCGTCAGGTCCGAGCTGGGCGAGAAGCGCATCCACCGCCCCCGACAGCGAGTCCCTACCCGAGACGACCACCTCGGAGCCTCGGACCTCGATGCCGTCGGCGACGAAGGCCGGTTCGGTCGGCGCGGGGCGGTTGTCGAGAAGGCCGCGCGCGGCGATCTTCGCCGACTCCACGTCGGGCTGGTCGAACGGGTTGATGCCCAGGATCCGGCCGACGATGGCCGTGGCGTACTCCCACACCAGGAATTGCGCCCCGAGGCTGCCGGAGACGAGGATCTCGCCGTGGTGCCGGTCGGACGGGAACAGGTGACGCGCCTCTGCGTTGTCGACGATCCGCACGACCTGGAGGTCGGGCAGGTTCGCCGACAGTTCGGGTGCGAGCTTGTCGAGCACGACGGGGAGGATGCCGGTGCCCTGCTTGCCGGTCGACTCGGCGATCAGCTGCTCCGCCCAGTCGGGCAGGCCGATGATGTGCGTGCCGTCGGAGACGAGGGCGAGCTTGTCCTTGAGAGGGTTGCTGCCGGCGATCGCCGCGGCGAGGATGAGCCCGGGGTTCGTCGGGTCGTCGATCGCGAGTTCGAGCGAGATCGTCTCGGCTTCTTCGAGCATCTCCTCGATGTCCACCCCGGCGAGGCCGGACGGAACGAGCCCGAAAGCAGTCAGCGCGGAGTAGCGGCCGCCGACGTTGGGATCGGCGTTGAAGACACGGTAGCCGGCCTCGCGCGCAGACGCGTCGAGAGGGGAGCCAGGGTCGGTCACGACGATGATCCGCTCGCGGGGGTCGATACCGGCGTCGCGGAAGGCCTTCTCGAACACGCGGCGCTGGCTGTCGGTCTCGAGTGTCGATCCCGACTTGCTCGATACGACGAGCGCCGTCGCCTCGAGCCTGTCGCGCAGTGCCGCGAGAACCTGGCCGGGGGCGGTCGAGTCGAGAATCGTCAGCTCGACCGCAGCCGTCTGAGTGATGACCTCCGGTGCGAGCGACGAACCCCCCATGCCGGCGAGCACGATGCGGTCGACGCCCTTGACGTTGAGCTCATCACGGAGCGCGACGATCTCGGGTACCAGCGGGCGCGAAATGGCGACCGACTCTGTCCAGCCGAGCCGTTTCGCCGCCTCTGCCTCGGCATCCGGTCCCCACAGTCCTGCGTCCTGGGCCGTTATGCCCGAGGCGACGAGGTCGGCCACGAGCTGGGGGAGCGCTGCCTTGACGGCGTCTTCCGCTGCCCCGGAGACGTGGACCTTGAAGCTCATTTCGCTGCCTCGAGCGCGGCGGTCACGGTGTCGAGCAGCTCGTTCCAGGAGACGACGAATTTCTCGACGCCTTCCTTCTCGAGGAGCGCGGTGACCTCGTCGTAGGAGATTCCGAGTGCACCGATCGCCTTGAGGACCTCGTCTGCTGCAGCGTACGACCCGGTCACGGTGTCGCCCGTGATGACTCCGTGGTCGAACGTCGCCTCGAGGGTCTTCTCGGGCATCGTGTTGACGACGCCCGGAGCGACCAGCCGGGTCACGTACAGGGTGTCGGGCAGGCTCGGGTCCTTGACTCCCGTCGACGCCCACAACGGCCGCTGCGCATTGGCGCCGGCCGCCAGGAGGGACTTGGCACGATCGGTGGCGAAGGCTTCCTCGAACGCCTGGTAGGCGAGCTGGGCGTTCGCGACTCCTGCCTTGCTCTTGAGCGCGAGCGCCGCATCTGTGCCGATGGAGACGAGCCGCTTGTCGATCTCGGTGTCTACACGCGAGACGAAGAACGAGGCGACCGACTGGATGCCTGACAGGTCGATGCCCGCCGCCTTCGCCTTCTCGAGTCCGGTCAGGTAGGCGTCGATGACCTGGCGGTAGCGCTCGAGGCTGAAGATCAGCGTGACGTTGACGCTGATGCCCGCCGCGATCGTCTCGGTGATGGCCTCGAGGCCCTCGACCGTCGCCGGGATCTTGATGAGCACGTTGGGCTTGTCGACCTTCGCGGCCAGCTTTTTGGCCTCGGCGATCGTTCCCGCGGCGTCGTGCGCGAGCCCCGGCTCGACCTCGATCGACACGCGGCCGTCGACCCCGTTGGTGGCCTCGAAGACCGCGTGGAAGATGTCGCTCGCGTCGGCGACGTCGTCGGTCGTGATCTCGAAGACCGCGTCGACGACGTTCGCTCCGGCCTTCGCCAGCTCGCGCACCTGCTCATCGTATGCCTCGCCCTTGGAGAGGGCGGTCGCGAAGATCGTCGGGTTCGTGGTGACGCCGACGACGTTCTTCTCGTCGATCAGCTTCTGCAACCCACCCGACTGGATGCGTTCACGCGACAGGTCATCGAGCCAGATGCTGACTCCTGCTTCCGAGAGCTGGGCGGTGGGTGTTGCGTCTGTCATTTCTTCTCTTCTCTTGTGCGTGACGTTCTGTGCCGGGCCTCAGAGGGACCCGAGCGATTCCTTGGCTGCCGCGACGGCGTGCTCGGTGGTCATGCCGAACTCGCGGAACAGGGTCTTGTAGTCGGCGGATGCGCCGAAGTGCTCGATCGACACGCTGCGGCCGTGGTCGCCCACATACTTGCGCCAGGTGAGGTCGAGACCGGCCTCGATGGAGACGCGGGCCTTCACAGACGCCGGGAGCACGGATGCACGGTACGCGTCGCTCTGCTCTTCGAACCACTCGAGGCTGGGCGCGGATACAACGCGGGCGTTGATGCCTTCGGCGCGGAGCGCCTCACGCGCATCCACCGCGATCTGCACCTCTGAGCCGGTCGCGATGAAGATCACGTCGGGCGTTCCGCCTGGCGCCTCCGCGAGCACGTACGCGCCCTTGGCTACGTTCTTCGCCGATGCGAAGGTGTCGCCGGATGCGTCGCCGTCGCCGCGCGCGAAGACGGGGATGTTCTGGCGGGTCAGCGCGATGCCGGCCGGCCCCTTGCGGCGTTCGAGGATGGTCTTCCACGCCCATGCGACCTCGTTCGCGTCCCCTGGACGCACCACGTCGAGGTGCGGGATGGCGCGAAGCGTCGCGAGCTGCTCGATCGGCTGGTGGGTCGGTCCGTCTTCGCCGAGCGCGACGGAGTCGTGCGTCCAGACGAAGATCGACGGCACCCGCATGAGCGCCGACAGGCGGACGGCCGGGCGCATGTAGTCGCTGAAGATGAGGAACGTGCCGCCGAAGGCGCGGGTCGGCCCGTGCAGCACGATGCCGTTGATGATCGCGGCCATCGCGTGCTCGCGGATACCGAAGTGGAGGACGCGCCCGTACGGGTTGCCGGTCCATTCGTGCGTCGAGTGCTCGGTGGGCACGAACGACGCCGCACCCTCGATGGTCGTGTTGTTGGACTCGGCGAGGTCGGCCGAGCCGCCCCACAGCTCGGGCATCAGTGGAGCGATCGCGTTGATGACCTTGCCGCTGGCGGCGCGGGTCGAGATGTCCTTGCCCGCCTCGAAGACCGGCAGCGCCGCTTCGACGCCCTCGGGCAGCTCTCCGGTCAGGACTCGCTCGAGCAGCGCTTTGCGCTCGGGATTCGCCTCTGCCCAGGCAGCGAAAGCCACGTCCCACTCGGCGTGGGCGGCGATGCCGCGGTCGACCGCCTTGCGAGTGTGCTCGATGACCTCTGCCGGCACGTCGAACGTCTTCGCCGGGTCGAACCCGAGGACCTCTTTCACGGCGGCCAGTTCGTCGGCGCCGAGCGCCGAACCGTGGATCTTGCCGGTGTTCTGCTTCTTCGGGCTCGGCCACCCGATGATCGTCTTCAGGATGATCAGCGACGGCTTGTCGGTGACGGCCTGGGCGGCAGCGATCGCGTCGTTCAGTGCGACGACGTCTTCGCTGTATACGCCGGACTTCTTCCAGTCCACGACCTGGACGTGCCAGTGGTACGCCTCGTAGCGGGCCTTCACGTCTTCGGTGAAGGCGATGTTCGTGTCGTCTTCGATCGAGATCTGGTTGCTGTCGTAGATCGCGATGAGGTTGCCCAGCTGCTGGTGGCCCGCGAGCGAGGACGCTTCGGAGCTCACGCCCTCCTGCAAGTCGCCGTCGCCGGCGATCACATAGACGAAGTGGTCGAACGGGCTGGTTCCCGGTTCGGCGTCAGGGTCGAAGAGACCGCGCTCGAACCGGCTGGCGTACGCGAAGCCGACCGCCGACGAGATGCCCTGGCCGAGCGGCCCGGTGGTGATTTCGACGCCATCGGTGTGGCGGTACTCCGGGTGGCCCGGAGTGAGCGAGCCCCACGTGCGAAGCGCCTCGAGGTCGGTCAGCTTGAGGCCGTCTCCGGCGAAATAGAGCTGGATGTACTGGGTCAGGGAGCTGTGACCGGCAGAGAGGATGAATCGGTCGCGGCCGAGCCAGTGGTGGTCCTGCGGATCGCGCTTCATCACCTTCTGGAAGAGCAGGTAGGCAGCCGGTGCGAGGCTCATGGCTGTGCCGGGATGCCCGTTGCCAACCTTTTCAACCGCGTCCGCTGCGAGTACCCGAGCGGTGTCTACTGCCTTGTTGTCAATGGGATCCCATTGCAGAGCTGCCACGTGAAAACTGACCCTTCGTAGAGAGGGTGACGGGCCGTCATGTCCCGCACCGATTGAGGTAGTGCGCGCCGCGGACGTCTTCGGCGCCTGACGCGAGCACCGTGGGAGACCTACAAAGAGGCCGGGGGTGAATGCGCTTCGGCTGGCGAGCACCTCCAAGTATAGGTAACACGTAGGAAACCTGACGTGTTCCCCGTAACGTACGCCCATCCCGGGGGGAATGCCTCCCTGCACTGATGCCCTAGAATCGTGTGGGGGATTCGACCGTTAGAGGAGCAATGGACGTCGCTGTAGAGAGCCGAGTGGGACCGGGTCGAATCGGCGCACGGCGCAAGCTCCAGGCCTACCTGGCACTGACCAAGCCTCGCGTCGTCGAACTCCTTCTGGTCGTCACCGTTCCCACGATGATCCTGGCGCAGAACGGCATCCCCAACCTCCTGCTCGTGCTCGCGACCGTGGTCGGGGGAGCGATGAGCGCGGGATCGGCCGGCGCGTTCAACTGCTACTTCGACCGCGACATCGACCGCGTGATGAACCGCACGAAGAACAGGCCGCTCGTCACCGGTGAGCTCTCCGACCGCGAAGCTCTGGTGTTCGCCTGGGGCCTTGGCGTCGCGTCCATCCTCGTGCTCGGCTTCTTCGCCAACTGGCTGGCCGCAGGGCTGTCGCTCGTCGCCATCCTGTTGTACGTCGTCTTCTACACGCTCATACTGAAGCGCCGTACCCCGCAGAACATCGTCTGGGGCGGCATCGCCGGCTGCATGCCGGTGCTGATCGGCTGGGCCGCCGTGACCGGTTCGCTCACGTGGACTCCGTTCATCCTCTTCTTCATCATCTTCCTGTGGACCCCGCCGCACTACTGGCCCCTGTCGATGAAGTACCGCGACGACTACAAGTCGGCGGGCGTGCCGATGCTCGCCGTCGTGCGGGGTCGTGCCGTCGTCGGCCTCCAGGTCATCCTGTACGCGTGGGCGACCGTCGCCTGCTCACTTTTGCTGATCCCTGTCGCCGACATGGGCATCCTGTACGCCGCCGTGGCGCTCGGCGCGGGCGGCTGGTTCATCTACGAGACGCACCGCCTCTACAACCTGGCGATCCGCCACGAACACGTCTCCCCGATGCGGGTGTTCCACGGGTCCATCGCCTACCTGACGCTCCTCTTCCTGGCGATCGCGATCGACCCGCTGCTCCACTTCTGACACGGCGCCGGTGACCGCGGGGGCCCGGCTGCGCACGGGATCCGGACAGGTTCGGTCCGGTTACGATGGAGTGTGCAAACCCCGCTCGCGTATCTGGCTGCGCGCTATACCCTCGGACCGCGTTCCCTTCGATGGGCGACCACCGCGGCACTCGTTGTGAGCATCATCATCGTCTTCAGCGGGGGAGTCGTCCGGGTCACGGGTTCCGGGCTCGGCTGCCCGACCTGGCCGAGCTGCGAGGTGGGTTCGCTCACCCCGACCCCGGCTCTCGGCATCCACGCGATCATCGAGTTCTCGAACCGCATGATGACGGGCGTGCTGTGCGCCGCCGTCGGCTGGGTCATCGTCGCCGCACGGTTGCAGAAGCCGCGTAACCGCACCATGACGCGTCTGGCGTGGTCGCAGTTCTGGCTGGTCGTCGCGAACGCGGTCGCCGGGGGCATCACCGTTCTCACGGCGCTCAACCCGTACATCGTCGCCTTCCATTTCATGATGGCGATCGCCCTGCTGACGACGACCGCACTCACCTGGCACCGGGCGCACCTGAGCGAATCCCGCACAGTCGCGATCCCGCGGGTCGCCAGCGTCCTGAGCTACGTCCTCCTGGCCGTGACGCTCGTCCTGATCATGGTCGGCACCCTCGTGTCCGGTTCCGGCCCCCATTCTGGCGATTCTGCCGACGTTCCCCGCATGACGTTCGACTGGCAGAACATCACGATCGTCCACGCCATCCTCGGCACGGCAACGCTCGTTCTCGCCGTCGCACTGCTCGTCGTTCTGGCCCGCGTCCCGGATGCGGTGCTCGCCCGCCGCCGAACCGTCACGTTCATCGTCGTCCTGCTCCTGCAGGCCGGCATCGGGGTCGTTCAGTCGTTCACCGGCCTGCCTGACGCCCTGGTCGCCCTGCATCTGCTCGGCGCCGCTCTCGTCTGGGTCGGCGTCCTGCGGGTCGTCCTCGACGTGAACCCCGATCTGTTCCCGACTGTGTCGCTCACGCCGGGTGAACCAGCGCGCTCACTGTCAATTCGTTGACACTTCGCTGGTTGCTGGGAGCCTGCCTGTAGAATGAAGTGTTCGTGACGCGCGCCTGCCGGCGCCGAGGCAGCGTCGCCCAAATGCTCGAACATATTAGGTACGCACACCAGCCACTCGCACAATCACGATCCTCCGGAAGGCGATGCATGTCGCCCAGGGTGGGGAATGAGCCGGAATGACAGCCGGTTACGTGTGGTAGGAAACGAGGTAGATATGTCAGACATCCTGATCGACCGCCCCGAACTCAACAGCCTTGGGCAGTACGAGTTCGGCTGGGCCGATTCCGACGCAGCCGGGGCTTCGGCACGCCGCGGAATCTCGCCGGAGGTGGTCACCGATATCTCCAACCTCAAGAGCGAGCCCGAATGGATGCTCAAGCGCCGCCTCAAGGCTCTCCAGCTCTTCGAGCGCAAGCCGATGCCCACCTGGGGCGCAGACCTGTCGGAGATCGACTTCGACAACATCAAATACTTCGTCCGGTCGACGGAGAAGCAGGCCCAGACCTGGGAAGACCTTCCCGACGACATCAAGAACACCTACGAGAAGCTCGGCATCCCCGAGGCGGAACGCCAGCGCCTCGTCGCCGGCGTCGCCGCCCAGTACGAGTCCGAGGTCGTCTACCACCAGATCAACGCGGAGCTCGAAGCCCAGGGCGTCATCTTCATGGACACCGACACGGCCCTGCGCGAGCATCCCGAATTCTTCGAGGAGTACTTCGGTACCGTCATCCCGAGCGGTGACAACAAGTTCGCGGCGCTGAACTCCGCCGTGTGGTCGGGCGGATCCTTCGTCTACGTCCCGCCGGGCGTTCACGTCGACATCCCCCTCCAGGCCTACTTCCGCATCAACACGGAGAACATGGGCCAGTTCGAGCGGACCCTCATCATTGCCGACGAGGGCAGCTACGTGCACTACATCGAGGGCTGCACGGCCCCGATCTACAAGTCGGACTCGCTCCACTCGGCCGTCGTCGAGATCATCGTCAAGAAGAACGCCCGGGTGCGTTACACGACCATCCAGAACTGGTCGAACAACGTCTACAACCTGGTCACGAAGCGCGCTACAGCTGCCGAGGGCGCGACGATGGAATGGATCGACGGCAACATCGGGTCGAAGGTCACCATGAAGTACCCGTCGATCTACCTGATGGGGGAGCACGCCAAGGGCGAGACCCTGTCGGTCGCCTTCGCGGGCCCCGGTCAGCACCAGGACGCCGGTGCGAAGATGATCCACATGGCGCCGTACACCCAGTCGTCGATCGTCTCCAAGTCGATCGCGCGCGGCGGGGGCCGGGCCGGCTACCGCGGTGAGGTGCGGATGGACCAGAACGCCCACCACTCCGCCAACACCGTGCGCTGCGACGCGCTCCTGGTCGACACGATCTCGCGGTCGGACACCTACCCGGCCATCGACATCCGAGTCGACGACGTGCAGCTCGGCCACGAGGCGACGGTGTCGCGCGTGAGCGAGGAGCAGCTCTTCTACCTGATGTCGCGGGGCATGCCAGAAGACGAGGCCATGGCGATGATCGTCCGCGGCTTCATCGAGCCGATCGCGCGCGAGCTGCCCATGGAATACGCACTCGAACTCAACAAGCTCATCGAAATGGGCATGGAAGGCTCTGTCGGATGACCATTCTCCTCATTCTTCGTCGAAAGGCACTGTCGGCCAAATGAGCATGGCAACAACACCGACTCCTACATCTGAACAGCACGGACTGACGAAGCACACCGACGGAGGGTGGGGACTCGTCCCCATCCAGACGCGGTCGGAACGGTTCCATTCGACGAAAGTTGATGAGTTTCCTGCGATCACCGGTCGAGAGGCGACCTGGAAGTACACGCCTGTCGCGCGCATCGCCGAGCTGACATCGAGTGAACTCGACGGTTCGCCGTACGACGTCTCGACCACCGAAACCCCGGGAGTGAACGTCTCCTGGGTCGGTCGCGACGACGCGCGCATCGGCTCCGCAGGCTCACCCGAGGAACGCGCATCCGCGAACGCCTGGACGAGCTTCGAGAAGGCTCTAGTCATCTCGGTCACCGGAGAGGACGAGAAGGAGTTCACCCTCACCCGCGCCGAGCTCGGACAGGGGGCGCGTGGTGCCCACACGGTCATCGAGGCCGCGCCGTTCAGCCGCGCAACCGTCATCCTCCAGAACACCGGAGCCGCTCACCTGACGGAGAACGTCGAGATCATCGTCGGCGAATCGGCGGCGCTGACCGTCGTGACGGTGCAGCAATGGGATGACGACGGCATCCACGTCGCGACGCATTTCGCCTCGGTCGGACGCGATGCCCGCCTCAAGCACATCGCCGTCACCCTCGGGGGAGACGTCGTGCGCCTGAACCCGGCCGCACACCTCGTCGGCGCTGGAGCGGACGCCGAACTGCTGGGCGCATACTTCGCGGATGCCGGGCAGCACCTCGAGCAGCAGGTCTACGTCTTCCACGACGCACCACACACGCGCAGCCGCGTCACGTACAAGGGTGCACTGCAGGGCGCCGGCGCGCGCACGGTCTGGGTCGGCGATGTGCTGATCGGCCCGAAGGCCGTCGGAACCGACACCTACGAACAGAACCGCAACCTCGTGCTCACCGATGGCGCACGCGCCGACTCGGTGCCGAACCTCGAAATCGAGACCGGGGACATCCTGGGCGCCGGTCACGCGAGCGCGACAGGCCGTTTCGACGACGAGCAGCTCTTCTACCTGCAGTCCCGTGGCATAACCGAAGACGAAGCGCGGCGGCTCGTCGTGCGCGGCTTCCTCGCCGACATCGTGCAGCGGATCGGCTCGCCGGCGCTGCAGGAACGCCTCACCGACGCGATCGAAGCCGAGCTCACGGCGCTCGAGCCGTCCGAAGCAGCCGGCGCTGAGGCAGCCAGCGCTGAGGCAGCCAGCGTTGAGGCAGCCGGCCCGGGGAAGAACTAGTGGGCACGCGCGTGACCTCCTATGAGGAACTTGTCGAGAACCAGGCGATCCGCGTCGTGGTCGACGGCATCCCGATCGCCGTCGTGAAGGACTCGTCGGGCGCCGTCCACGCCATCGGCGACACCTGCACCCACGGTGAAATCTCCCTGTCCGAGGGCTTCGTCGAAGACGAGACCCTCGAGTGCTGGGCCCACGGCTCGCAGTTCTCGCTCGTCACGGGCAAGCCCCTGAACCTGCCGGCGTACGAGCCGGTCCCCGTCTACCCGGTCGAGCTGATCGATGGAGACGTCTACATCGACCCGACCGCAACGAAAGAGATTTAGAAGCACATGTCAGTTCTTGAGATCCGCGACCTCCACGTCACCGTCGTAACGGAGCAGGGCGCCAAGCCCATCCTCAACGGCGTCGACCTGACCATCCGCGAAGGCGAGATCCACGCGATCATGGGCCCGAACGGTTCCGGAAAGTCGACTCTCGCGTACACGATCGCCGGTCACCCCAAGTACACGGTCACCAGCGGCACCATCACCCTCGACGGCGAAGACGTGCTTGCGATGACTGTGGACGCGCGTGCACGTGCCGGCCTCTTCCTCGCAATGCAGTACCCGGTCGAGATCCCCGGCGTCACCAACCAGAACTTCCTGCGAACGGCGAAGACGGCGATCGACGGCGAGGCGCCCGCGATCCGCGGCTGGGTCAAAGAAGTCCGCGAGTCGATGACGAAGCTCCGTATGGACACCACGTTCGCCGAGCGCAACGTGAACGAAGGCTTCTCGGGCGGCGAGAAGAAGCGCAACGAGATCCTGCAGCTCGAGCTCCTCAAGCCCAAGATCGCCGTGCTCGACGAGACCGACTCCGGCCTCGACGTCGACGCACTCAAGGTCGTCTCGGAGGGCGTCAACCGCGCCAAGGCGAGTACTGGCCTCGGCATCATGCTGATCACCCACTACACGCGCATCCTCCGCTACATCAAGCCGGACTTCGTACACGTGTTCGTCGCCGGTCGCGTCGCCGAGGAGGGCGGTCCCGAACTCGCCGACCGTCTCGAAGACGAGGGATACGACCGCTACACCGAAACCCCTGAGCCTGCCGTCGAAACCGACGTTCCCGCTCCCGCAGAGGCGTAGGCTGACGGCATGGTTGCAACCCTGGCGCCGGAGCTCTTCGACCAGGTCGAAGAAGCTCTGAAAGACGTGGTCGATCCCGAGCTCGGGGTCAACGTCGTCGACCTCGGCCTGATCTACGATCTCGGCTGGGACGACGAGAACAACGCGCTCATCATCTCCATGACCTTGACGAGCGCCGGATGCCCGCTCACCGATGTACTCGAGGAGCAGACCGCCGAAGCGCTCGACGGCATCGTCGAGGCCTTCCGCATCAACTGGGTGTGGATGCCGCCGTGGGGTCCCGAGCGCATTACCGACGACGGCCGCGACATGATGCGCGCCATCGGCTTCGCGATCTGACCCGCCCGCCCTGCTCTCGAGCACAGGTAAAAGCATCCGGATTCTCTCGAAAGACGTGACTTTTCCTGTGCTCGGCTGCCGTTCGGGTGAGGGAAATATACTGGTGCGATACCCCTACCCCTGTCGTGGAAACGCGACATAAAGAATTGGATGACATCTGTGCTCAGCGTGCATGGCCTTGAGCTCAGAGTCGGAGCCAGACTCCTCATGGAAGGGGTCGACTTCCGTGTCGCCGACGGGGACAAGATCGGTCTCGTGGGGCGCAACGGCGCTGGAAAGACGACGCTCACGAAGGTGCTGGCGGGCGAATCGCTGCCGACCGGCGGCCGCGTCGATCGCAGCGAGGAGATCGGCTACCTGCCACAGGACCCGCGCTCGGGCAACCCGGAAGATCTCGCGCGTACGCGCATCCTCGACGCGCGCGGTCTCGGAAGCATTGTGCTCGGGATGCAGCAGTCGACGCACGACATGGCCAGCGACGACCCCGAAGTCAGCGCGGCTGCGATGAAGAAGTACGGCCGGCTGGAGGAGCAGTTCCACATGCTCGGCGGTTACGCGGCCGAAGCTGAAGCCGCATCCATCGCCAGCAACCTGAACCTGCCCGATCGCATCCTGGACCAGCAGCTGAAGACCCTCTCGGGCGGCCAGCGCCGCCGCATCGAGCTCGCGCGCATCCTGTTCTCCGATGCCCGCACGATGATCCTCGACGAGCCGACGAACCACCTCGACGCCGATTCGGTCGTCTGGCTGCGCGAGTTCCTCAAGAACTACACCGGCGGTTTCATCGTGATCAGCCACGACGTCGAACTCGTCGGTGAGACTGTCAACCGCGTCTTCTACCTCGACGCCAACCGGCAGGTCATCGACATCTACAACATGGGCTGGAAGAACTACCAGCGCCAGCGCGCAGCCGACGAAGAACGCCGCAAGAAGGAACGGGCGAACGCCGAGAAGAAGGCCGGCGCCCTGCAACTCCAGGCCGCGAAGTTCGGTGCGAAAGCGACCAAGGCCGCGGCCGCTCACCAGATGGTCGCCCGTGCAGAGAAGCTGCTTGCAGGACTCGAAGACGTGCGCTCCGTCGACCGGGTGGCCAAACTCCGGTTCCCGACGCCGGCACCATGCGGGCGCACGCCGCTACAGGCGAGCGACCTGTCGAAGAGCTACGGGTCCCTGGAGATCTTCGCCGCCGTCGACCTCGCCATCGACCGCGGCTCCAAGGTGGTCGTGCTCGGGCTCAACGGCGCGGGCAAGACGACCCTGTTGCGGATGCTCGCGGGCGTCGACCGGCCCGACACCGGCCAGATCGAGCCGGGTCACGGACTGCGGATCGGGTATTACGCGCAGGAACACGAGACCATCGACGTCAAAGCCTCTGTGCTGCAGAACATGATGTCGTCGTCGCCGAGCCTGACGGAGACGGAAGCCCGGCGCGTGCTCGGCTCATTCCTGTTCACCGGCGACGACTCGCACAAGCCGGCCGGGGTGCTCTCCGGCGGTGAGAAGACCCGTCTCGCCCTGGCGATGATCGTCGTCTCGGGTGCGAACGTGCTGCTGCTCGACGAGCCGACGAACAACCTCGACCCTGCCAGCCGCGAAGAGATCCTGGACGCGCTGGCTCACTACGAGGGCGCAGTTGTGCTCGTGAGCCACGACGAGGGGGCTGTCGAGGCCCTCAACCCGGAGCGCGTGCTCATCATGCCCGACGGCACCGAGGACCACTGGAACAAGGACTACCTCGACCTCATCTCGCTGGCGTGACGCAAAGGGTCTAGCCTCGCGAGCGAAGCTCGCTCGGAACTGGCACGGCTGGATCGCATGCGATTCTCTTAGGTCCAGCGCTCCAGAAGGTCGTCTTCGATCTCCGCGTCTGTGCGTGTCTTGAGCGCCTTGCGGCGTTCCCGTTCAGCTGCGCGCGACTGCTCGGCCGGGTCGTCCTCGTTGAGTTTGCGATATTCGGTGCGCAACGCGTAGCCGAGGCCGAAGAAGCCGATCAGGGCGAAGATGATCCACTGGATCATGTACGACCAGTGCAGGCCTTCGTCTTGCGTCGGTGGCGCCGTCACGGTCGGTTCCGGTGCGGATGCGGGGGCGGGGTCCTGCGAATCGAGGAGTCCGTAGGCGGCCGTGTAGACATCCCCGCCGATGCGTTTGCGGATGTCGGGGAGCTCGATCGTCGCCACCTGGTTGCCGATCCCGGTGCGACCGTCGAGGTGGGGTTCGCCGGGCTTCAGTCGGGCGGTGACCGTGACCTGGCCGCCTGGTGCCGCCGGAACGCTGTCGGGCGCGTCGGTGCGAGTGCCGGTGGGCACCCATCCCCGGTCGACGATGAAGAGAGAGCCGTCGGCCAGACGGAGCGGAGTGAGGACCTCGAAGCCGGGTGTGCTGTCCAGGGGGCGGTTGCGCACGAGCAGTTCGTCATCCGTCACATAGGTTCCGGTCATCGTCACCCGCTTCCACTCCTGGTCCTTTGAGAACGAGGTGAGTGTCGGCAGCACCTGCTGCAGGGGGAGCGCGTGCGAGTTGAAGTTCGCGTCGAGCAGCGCGTTCGCCGCCGCAGCCTCCTTGCTGCGCGCGAGCTGCCATGCCGACAGCCCTCCGCATGCGATCGCGAACACGATGGCGAAGGCGATGTAGCCCAGCCAGCGACGCGAGAATGCGAAACGCCAGCCCTTCACGAGGCTGCTCCGCCGGCGACCTGCGACGCAGGATCCGCGACCGCGACCACGCGGAGCGGGAATTCACGTGCCGCCAGGAACTCCCGCAGGAAGTCCACGTGCTCGTCGCACGCCAGCCACACCTTCACGCGATCCTCCGTGTGGATCTTCGGGTTGCGCCACTCGATGCGCCACGCCGCCGTCTCGCGGCAGTTCGCGCGTGAGCACGTCAGCGCCTCCGGTTCACCGAACCCGATCACGTGCCATGCTCCCTCTGCTCGCCGTCTTCATCATCTTCGTCAGCGTCGTCCCGACCCTGTTCATCCGGCCCGCCCTGATCTGCACCAGCGCCCGTACCCGCGTCCGCACCCGGCGAATACGCAGGAGGCGTCATCGGAAGGATATTGCCTGGTCGCTGTACGCCACCTTGACGCGGGTCCGACCCGACGTTCGCGATGACGACTGCAAAGTAGGGCAGGAACACAGCCCCGATCGCCGGGATGATCGCCCACCATCCCGGGACCCACAGGATCGAGACGATACAGAGCACGCGAATACCCATCGCCACCGAATATTTGATCATCCGGCGACGTCGCTCCTCGTCAGGCGAGAGCGGAAGATTGGTGATCGACTGTTGTTTCATGTCCGTTACGGGTGCCCGCGAATCGGGCCCGATCCGTCACCTCAAGCCTACGTCCAACCCAGACCATAAACTGGTACGCGTTCGATGTCAGGCGCCCGGCCTGGACACAGGAGAGGACCCCGGATGACAACCTCACGCACCGTGCTCGTGACCGGCGGAAACCGCGGCATCGGTTTCGCCATCGCCGAGGAGTTTCTGGCACAGGGCCACCGCGTTGCCGTGACGGCGCGTTCGGGCGAAGGTCCGGAGGGAAGCCTCACTGTGCGCGCGGATGTGACCGACACGGCTGCCGTCGACGCAGCGTTCGCCGAGGTCGAAGAGAAGCTCGGCCCGGTCGAGGTCGTCGTCGCGAACGCAGGTATCACCCGCGACACGCTCCTCATGCGCATGACCGAGGAAGACTTCGACGCGGTCGTGGACACGAATCTCGGCGGTTCGTTCCGCGTGATCAAGCGGGCCTCGAAGAACATGCTCAAGGCCCGTTACGGTCGCATCGTGCTGATCTCGAGCGTGGTCGGTCTGTACGGATCGGCCGGCCAAGTAAACTACGCGGCGTCGAAGGCCGGTCTCGTCGGGATGGCGCGCTCCATCACGCGCGAACTGGGCGCACGCGGGATCACCGCGAACGTCGTCGCTCCGGGCTTCATCGAGACCGACATGACCGCGGAGCTTCCGGAGACCCAGCAGGCGGAATACAAGCGCAACATCCCGGCCGGTCGGTTCGCGACGCCGAACGAGGTCGCGAAGGTGGTCGCCTGGATCGCGGGGGACGACGCAGCGTACATCTCAGGTGCGGTCATCCCGGTCGACGGCGGCCTCGGGATGGGGCATTAGCGCAATCCCAGTAACCCCAGCACCTGCGACAGGTCCTGGCGGTCGATGACGACATTCGCTTCGGCGCGCACGCGGGGTTTCGCGTTGAACGCGACGGACAGGGCGGCTGCTGCCATCATCCGCAGATCGTTGGCGCCGTCGCCGACGGCGACCGTGCGACGCAGGGGGATGCCCGCGGCCGCTGCCCACTCGCGCAGCGCCTGTGCTTTGGCCTCGGCATCCACGACCGCACCGACCAGCCCCCCGGTGAGCACCCCGTCGGCCACCTCGAGGCGGTTGGCGCGCCAGTGGTCGAGCCCGAGACGGTGGCCGAGCCCGTCGAGCACTTCGTGGAAGCCGCCGGAGACGACGCCGACCGCGCCGCCGGCCGCCTGCACGCCGGCAACGAGTTCCGCGGCTCCGTCGGTCACGCGAACCCGCTGACCGACATGCTCGAAGACGTCGACCGGAAGCCCGGCCAACGTCTTCACGCGCTCGCGCAGACTCTGCTCGAAGTCGAGTTCTCCGCGCATCGCGCGGTCGGTGATCTCCGCGACCTCGGTGCGTGACCCGGCCTCCTCGGCGAGCAGCTCGATGACCTCATCGTGGATGAGGGTCGAATCGGCGTCGAGCACCACCATGAAGCGGGGGCTGCCGACGAGTTGTCCAGCGGAGTTATTCGGGTCGATCGGGGTGTTCAGGGGTGTGGAACTCTGCGTCATGGAACGACGTGTACTCCCTTGCCGACGACAGTGATGCCGGATTCGGTGACGGTGAAACCACGCGCTCGGTCGCGTGCGGCGTCGACGCCGATGGAGGCGCCGGCGGAGACGACCACGTCTTTGTCGAGGATGGCACGGCCGACGAACGCGTTCGGTTCGATGACGGCACGGTCGAACACGACGGAGTCGACGACGTGCGCACCGGATTCGATCTTCGCCCATGGCCCGAGCACACTGCGTTCGAGGTGCGCCCCCGAGATCACGCTGCCCAGGGACACGATCGAGTCGATGGTGACGCCGAGCGACCCCCGCCCGTCGCGCACGAGCTTCGCCGGCGGCGAGTTCAGCTGCTGGCTGAAGATGGGCCACCACCGGTTGTACAGGTTGAAGACCGGGAGCGCAGAGATGAGGTCCTGGTGGGCTTCGAAGAACGAGTCGATCGTCCCGACGTCGCGCCAGTAGTAGCGGTCGCGATCGGTCGACCCGGGCACGTCGTTCCGCTGGAAGTCGTAGACACCGGCCTCGCCGCGGTTGACGAAGTCGGGGATGATGTCGCCGCCCATGTCATGGTTCGAGTCGGGCCGGTCGCCGTCGCGGATCACGGCCTCGATGAGGGCATCCGCGTCGAAGACGTAGTTGCCCATCGAGGCGAGGACCTCGTTCGGCGCGTCGGGGAGACCGACCGGGTCGGTCGGCTTCTCGCGGAAGGCTGCGATGCGGTCCGGATGCTTCGGGTCGACCTCGATCACCCCGAACTGGTCGGCGAGACCGATGGGCTGGCGGATCGCGGCCACCGTCGCCGGCGCGCCCGACTCCATGTGCGCGTCGATCATCTGGGCGAAGTCCATGCGGTACACGTGGTCGGCGCCGACGACGACAACGATGTCGGGCTTCTCGTCGCGGAGCAGGTTGAGGCTCTGCAGGATGGCATCGGCCGAACCGCTGAACCAGCGCTTGCCCAGACGCTGCTGCGCGGGGACCGAGGCGATGTACGAGTTCAGCATGCCGTCGAGGCGCCAGGTCTGCGAAACGTGACGGTCGAGGCTGTGCGACTTGTACTGCGTCAGTACGACGACCTGGCGCAGGTTCGAGTTGATCAGGTTCGACAGTGCGAAGTCGATCAGTCGGTACTGGCCCGCGAACGGAACGGCCGGCTTGGCTCGATCGGCTGTGAGGGGCATCAGCCGTTTCCCTTCGCCACCAGCAAGGACGATGCCGAAGATCTTTGTGCCAGCCATGGCTCAAGAGTAGAGGCATCCCTCGTGCTGTACTAGCGTTCAGATCATGCGAGTCGATCTGCTCACCCGTGAATACCCGCCGGAGATCTACGGGGGTGCCGGGGTGCACGTCGCCGAGCTGGTCCGGGCTCTCCGGGTCGACACCGATGTGGTCGTGCGGTGTTTCGGCGCCCCTCGCGACGAACCCGACACGTACGCCTACAGTGTCCCGGTCGAGCTCAGTGCGGCCAACGGTGCGATCACGACGCTTGGCGTCGACCTGCGGATGGCCCAGGACGCAGGCGGCGCCGACCTGGTGCACTCGCACACCTGGTACGCGAACGCCGCAGGGCAGCTTGCGTCACTGCTCCACGGCATCCCGCACGTCATCACCGCCCACAGTCTCGAACCGCTCCGGCCCTGGAAGGCCGAGCAGCTCGGCGGCGGATACCGCGTATCGAGCTGGATCGAGAAGTCGGCGTTCGAATCAGCGGATGCGGTCATCGCCGTCAGCGAAGGCATGCGGCGAGACATGCTGCGCAGCTACCCGGCACTCGACCCCGACAAGGTGAAAGTCGTCTACAACGGCATCGACCTCAACCGGTGGCAGCCTCTCGAAGACGACGACCTCGCGCGGTCGCTCGGCGTCGACCCCGACAAGCCCGCTGTGGTCTTCGTCGGGCGCATCACCCGGCAGAAGGGCCTGCCGTACCTGCTCAGGGCCGCGCGCCTCCTCCCCGTCGACGTCCAGGTCGTGCTGTGCGCCGGCGCGCCGGACACCCCGGAGATCATGGCAGAAGTGACACGCGGCGTCGAAGCCCTCCAGGCCGAACGGGCCGGGGTCGTGTGGATCGACCGCCTGCTCAGCCAGACCGAACTGCGTGCGGTGCTCACCGCATCCACGGTGTTCGTGTGCCCCTCGATTTATGAACCACTCGGCATCGTGAACCTCGAGGCCATGGCCTGCGGGCTGCCCGTCGTCGGAACCGCGACCGGCGGCATCCCCGAAGTCATCATCGACGGCGTGACCGGCCGCCTCGTGCCCATCGAACAGCTGCAGGACGGCACCGGAACACCCACCAATCCGGACGCATTCGTCGCGGAGCTCGCTGCCGCCCTGATCGAGGTCGTCGGCGACCGCGACAGGGCCGCGCTGATGGGAAGCGCGGGCAGGCTGCGCGCCGAAACAGCGTTCAGCTGGACCTCCATCGCCGACCAGACACGAGACATCTACCGGTCGCTTCTCGCCTGAGAACGCCCGGTAGGCTAGAACCATGGCCAGCGTTCTCAAGCTCACAGATGTGTCCATCGTCCGCGACGAGAATACGATTCTCGACAGTGTGAACTGGACCGTCGAGCCGGATCAGCGGTGGGTGATCCTCGGTCCGAACGGCGCCGGCAAGACGACGCTGCTGCAGATCGCCGCCGCTGCGTTGCACCCGACGAGCGGCAAAGCCGACGTGCTGGGGGAGCGGCTCGGCAAGAGCGACCTCGCTGAGCTGCGTCCGCGACTGGGGTTCGCTTCGAGCGCCATGGCACGTCGGATTCCGCGCAACGAGACCGTGCTCGACGTGGTCATGACGGCTGCCTATGCGGTCACCGGCCGCTGGAACGAAGAATACGAAGAGATCGACGAGCGTCGCGCGCACCGGGTGCTCAACGAGTGGAACCTCGACCACTTGTCGGAGCGAGCATTCGGCACGCTCAGCGACGGCGAGCAGAAACGTGTGCAGATCGCGCGTGCCGTCATGACCGACCCTGAGATCCTCCTCCTCGACGAACCGGCCGCGAGCCTCGACCTGGGCGGACGCGAGGAACTGCTCCAGCTGCTCGGCGGCTTCGCCAGTGACCCCCGGTCGCCGGCCATCGTGATGGTCACGCACCACGTCGAAGAGATCCCGCTCGGCTTCCGCAACGCACTCCTGCTCCGCAAGGGCGGCATCGTCGCGCAGGGCCCGATCGACACCGTGATCACGTCCGAGAAGCTGAGCGACACGTTCGGCCTCGGCATCGAACTGGCCGAATCGGATGGCCGCTACAGTGCGCGTGCGTCCGGCGCGGCGGACTCCTGAACCATCTGCTAAACTCGATAGCTGGCCCACGAGCCACCATGCTTCTCGCCCCGCGCGACACACGTGCAGCGCAGCGGGCAAGACACCCTAATCACTACGTAACAAGGAAGTCCTGATGAAGACTGACATTCACCCCGCGTACGCTCCGGTGGTTTTCCGCGACCTGGCCTCGGGTGCGACGTTCCTTACCCGTTCCACGGTGACGAGCGACAAGACGATCGAGTGGGAAGACGGCAACACCTACCCGGTGATCGACGTCGAAATCTCGTCCGAGTCGCACCCGTTCTACACCGGCAAGCAGCGCATCCTCGACTCGGCCGGCCGCGTCGAGAAGTTCAACTCGCGTTACAAGGGCTTCGGCAAGTAACCACCTGGCAACGACATGGCGATCGGCTACGGCCGGTCGCCTTTTCGTGCGCGCGGGAGCTGAAAGGATCGCACCGCGCTCCCGCGACGCCAGCGCCGACGCAGCTATGCTTCCGAGGCGCCGAGGCAGCGTAGCTGCCGAGGGTGCCAAGCCGGCTGCGCCGCCGAGGACTAGGGCTGCCCCTCAGCGCACCGGCCAGGTACCGGATGCCGTGAACAGCGGGTTGTGTTCCTTGCGCATGTAGGCTTGGAAGTCTTCAGCCTGCTCGAGGCTCCACTGCACCTGGCGGAGGTGCAAGTCGGCGGCCTCGAGGGCGAGTTCTTCGGTATGAACCCGGGCGAGGGCCTGAGCGACCCGGCCCGCGGCGATCGCATCGGCGCCTGCGTCGTGCGCGTCGGTCAGGTCGACGCCGTAGAACATCGCTGTCAGCTCGAGTGTGCGCTTGCCTTTGCGGTATTTGTCGACGGCCTTGTCGATCACGAGAGGGTCGATGATCGGGCCGGGAGCACTCAGCGGCAGGATGCCGTACCGGAGCGCTTCGCGGTTCAGCAACGTGAAATCGTATGGTGCGTTGTATGCGACGACGGGTGTGCCGCGTTCGAAGACCGTACGAAGCGCAGAGACGATCTGAGCGACGGCCTCGGCGGCGGGGAGACCGCGGGTTCGTGCATGCTCCGTGGTGATGCCGTGCACCGCCGTCGCCTCGACCGGGATCTCGACGCCAGGGTCGACCAGCCAGTCGTTGCGCTGAACGACGATACCCTCGGCGTTCAACAGCCCGACGTGAGCCGACACGATGCGCGACGTTTCGACATCGATCCCCGTGGTCTCGAGATCGAATACGCCCAGTTCTTCGTGCCAGTTGCTCATGGATCAAGGCTAGGCGAGACCACCGTCACTGCCGTGCGGACACACGCCGCAGCTGCGCGAATCAGCCGCGCGCGGTCGGCTCGATGTGCAGCCAGTAGAAGTTCTGCGTGCCGAGAGTCAGGCTGAAGCGCCCGTCTTCGGCGACCGTCGGGAACTCGCCCCCGCCGAACAGGTCGTACAAGCGCGAGCCGGCGAACTCGGGAGCCTCGAGGGTGACCGCGACCGGGTTGTGGGCGAAACTGAACACGCACAGCACGTCCTCCGGCAGGTCGCCGAAATGCGTACCGCTGCCCGCATAGGAGCGGACGAACGCCAGCACCGACTCGTGGTCGGTCTGCAGCACGCGGATCGAGCCGAGCCCGAAGACCGGATGCGCTTTGCGCACGTGGATCACGTTGCGAATCCAGTGCAGCAGTGAGCGCGACTGGGCGAGCTGAGCTTCGACGTTGATCTGGTTGTAATGGTACACGAGCGACTGCACCACCGGCAGGAAGAGCTTGCCAGGATCGGCCGTCGAGAACCCGGCGTTGCGGTCCGGCGTCCACTGCATGGGCGTGCGCGAGCTGTCCCGGTCGGGCAGCCAGATGTTGTCGCCCATCCCGATCTCGTCGCCGTAGTAGAGGAACGGGCTGCCGGGGAGCGAGAAGAGCAGCGCGTGCGCGAGCTCCAGCTCGGCGCGCGAATTGTCGAGTAGCGGTGCCAGACGACGCCTGATGCCGATGTTGGCGCGCATCCGCGGGTCGTATGCGTACCAGCCGTACATCGCCTGCCGGTACTCCTCGCTGACCATTTCCAGCGTCAGCTCGTCGTGGTTGCGCAGGAACACGCCCCACCCCGCCGCCGGAGGGATGTCCGTCGTCTCGGACAGCACCCGCACGAGCTCGCCCGCCTGCTGTGACCTCAGCGAGTAGAAGATGCGCGGCATAACGGGGAAGTCGAACGCCATGTGGCATTCCGGCTCGTCTTCCGTTCCGAAGAAGGCGGCGACCTCGCGTGGCCACTGGTTGGCCTCTGCCACCATGATGCGTCCTGGGTAGTCGTGGTCGACCATCGACCGCAGCTTCTTGATGAATTCGTGGGTCGGCGGTTCGCCTTCGCCGTTGCCTTCGTCGGATTCGTAGAGGTAGGGGATCGCATCCAGCCTGAAGCCGTCGACACCCATGTCGAGCCAGTACCGCACAATGTCGAACATCGCCTCGTGCACGGCAGGGTTCTCGAAGTTCAGGTCAGGCTGGTGGGAGAAGAAGCGGTGGAAATAGAACTGGCGGCGCTCCGAGTCGAACGCCCAGTTGGAGTCTTCGGTGTCGATGAAGATGATGCGGATGTCCGGCCACTTGTCATCGGTGTCGTTCCAGACGTAGAAGTCGCCGTAGGGTCCCTCGGGGTCGGAGCGCGACTGGAGGAACCATTCGTGCTGGTCCGACGTGTGGTTCATGGGCAGATCGATGATCACGCGCATGTTGCGTTCGTGCGCCTTGGTGACAAGGTCTTTGAATTCGTCGATCGTGCCGAATTCGGGCAGGATCGTGCGGAAATCCGCCACGTCGTAGCCGCCGTCCCGCAGGGGCGACGTGAAGAACGGGGGCAGCCACAGTGCGTCGACGCCCAGCCACTGCAGGTAGTCGAGCTTCGCTGTGAGGCCCTGGAGGTCACCCGAGCCGTCGCCGTTGCTGTCGACGAAAGAGCGGATCATCACTTCGTAGAAGACGGAGCGGCGATACCACTGGGGGTCGAGAGTGAGTCCCGGCAACGTGATTGGCGCGGTGAAGCTCACGCTTCTCCTTTCGGGGGCCGTGGCATTCTGCAAGCGATTACAACCGTTCGAGTCTAGGTCTTACTACGGGTGCCGTGTCTAGTGTGCGCCTGTGCGCGGGCTCCGGATGTCCGGAGTGCGCGGTGCCGCTGCCTAAACTTGAGCCTGATGATCGCTTCCTCGCCCTACGACGACCGTCTCGGCCGTATTCCCGTGCGCGCGCGCGACGCCCGCGTCCTCGGCAGTACCACCCGGTATTGGGACTACGGCGATCCGGCCGCCTCCACGTCGATCGTGCTCGTGCACGGTTTCCGCGGCGACCACCACGGACTGGAGCCGGTCGTCGCCCATCTCGGCGGCTTCCGCCTGATCTCGCCTGACCTCCCGGGCTTCGGCGAATCCGAGCCGCTGCGCGACGCCCATCACGACATCGACGGGTACGCGCGCTGGCTCCGCGCTTTCGTCGCCGCGCTGCACCTGCAGGGGCGCGTCGTGATCCTCGGGCACTCGTTCGGGTCGATCGTCGTCTCCGCCGCTCTTGCCGGTCGCGATGTACCCGACGCGTTGCACCCGCACGACGTCGTGCTGGTGAACCCGATCGCCGCGCCCGCCCTGAAAGGCCCTCGCGGCATCCTCACCCGCCTCGCCGTCTTCTACTACTGGCTCGCGTCGGTGCTGCCGGAGAAGCTCGGCTTCGCCCTGCTGCGCAACGGCCTCATCGTGCGCGTGATGAGCGTGACGATGGCGAAGACCGACGACAAGGCCCTGCGCCGCTGGATCCACGACCAGCACGACCGCTACTTCAGCGCATTCTCCGATCGACGCGTCGTGCTCGAGGCGTTCCGGGCATCGGTGAGCAGCGATGTGAGCGAGTTCGCGCCGCGCATTCCGGAACGCACCCTGCTGATCGCAGCCGACAAAGACGACATCACTCCTGTCGCGGCCCAGCAGCGGCTGGTGACGCTGTTCCCGGATGCACGCCTGCACGTCATCGCGGATGTCGGCCACCTCATCCACTACGAGGTCCCCGCAGAGGCCGCCGGACAGATCACGGCGTTCCTGGCCCAGCCGACGGGGGACGGCACGCGATGAAGATCGTCTTCGACTGCCGCTACACCCGCATTGGGCGCCACGACGGCATCAGCCGCTACACCGCCGGACTGGTCACAGCACTCGCAAAGCTGCACCCGGTCACGATGCTGATCAGCGACCACCGCCAGCTCGACATGCTCCCCGATCTGCCGTGGGAGCTCGTGAGCGCACCGACGAGCGCGAACGAGCCGTTCGTCGCCCGCCAGGTCAACAAGCTCGCGCCAGACGTCGTCTTCACCCCCATGCAGACGATGGGCGGGTGGGGCCGCGACTACCGGCTCGTGCT
The DNA here is from genome assembly GCF_049994905.1 of Leifsonia sp. McL0618. Lineage (GTDB taxonomy): Bacteria > Actinomycetota > Actinomycetes > Actinomycetales > Microbacteriaceae > Diaminobutyricibacter. The sequence goes on from NZ_CP188258.1 coordinate 2,403,589, forward strand.
CACCGTGCACGACCTCATCTACTACCGCAACCGCACCCCACCGCGCGACCTGGCCTGGCCGATCCGGCTGCTGTGGCGCCTGTACCATCTCGCGTGGTGGCCGCAGCGGATGCTGCTGAACCGGTCGGATGCGGTCGTCACCGTCTCGCAGACCACGAAGAACCTCATCGCGGAGCACCATCTGACCCGCCGGCCGGTCTCGGTCGTCATGAACGCGGCCGACGCACCCGGAGCTGCACATGCGGCATCCGTCGTGCGAACCGCGCCGGTGTCGCGGAGTCTCGTCTACATGGGCTCGTTCATGCCGTACAAGAACGTGGACACCCTCGTGCGTGCCGTAGCCAAGCTCCCCGGCTACGAGCTCCACCTGATGAGCCGGATCGGCGAACGAGAGCGTGAACGCCTGAGCGCGATCGCACCGGGCGCCCGCATCGTGTTCCACAATGGGGCCAGCGACGACGAGTACACGCAGGCGCTGCGCGACGCGACGGCCCTGGTGACCGCATCGCTCGACGAAGGCTTCGGCATCCCGCTGGTGGAGTCGATGACCCTGGGGACTCCGGTCGTCGTCAGCGACATCCCGATCTTCCGTGAGATCGGGGGAGAGTCGGCGCTCTACTTCGAACCGACGTCGGCCGACGACCTGGTCGCGCGCATCCGCGACCTCGAGGCTCCCGGCGTGTGGGCGGAACGATCAGCAGCGTCCGAGCGCGAGGCCTCGCGGTTCACCTGGGATGCGTCGGCGGAGCACCTGCTGACGGTGCTGACGGCCGCTGCGGCACGCTCACGGCGCCGCCTCGGCTGAGCGGAGTGGGCTGAGCCGCGCTACAGCACCGACGCGGTGAACAGGTCGCGCTCTTCGAGGCCGACGTTGAACCGGTCGAGTTCGAGCCGTCCATCGCGGTAGATGAACGTGTGGACAGACCCGTTGGGAATGACCTCTCCGGGTCCGGGGAGCGCGTGATCGGTGACATGGCGCACGAGCGACCCGATCACTCCGCCATGGCTCACGACGATGAGCGATTGACCGTCGTGGCGTTCGGCGAGCTCGACCAGGGCGGGCAGCGCGCGCTCGACGACGGCTTCGCGGCTTTCGCGGCCTGGCACCGGCATCCCTTCGGGCCACCGGGCGAGGATCTCGGCGCCTGTCAGCCCTTCCGCCTCGCCGTAGCGTCGTTCGGCTATCCCGGCGAGGGGTGTCGGGTCGCCGAGATCGACGCGTGCGGCGATGATGTCGGCCGTCTCGCTGGCGCGGCTGAGCGGACTCGTGTAGATCGCATCCCACGCGCCGGCGGCGAGTGCGCGACCCGTCGCCTCCGCCTGCGCGCGCCCGGTCGCATTCAACGGCACGTCGGTCGAGCCCTGGATGCGTTTGGCCAGGTTCCAGTCGGTCTGGCCGTGGCGCACGAGAGACAGTCTGGTCACGCACATCCCTTTCCCGGGACGGCCGGCCGGCGTCATCCGCCGCCGCGTGCGCGGGGAGATCGCACCCCGGGGGTGCGCGATCAGGCGGTGAGCCGGGCGGAGAGCTCAACGAGCGTCTCCGTCGTCCCTGCGTCCAGCTTAACCGTGGCTCGCGTGTCGCCCTTGGTGACTCCGCGGTTCACGATCACGATGGGGATGCGCCTGCGCCTGGCCTGCTCGAGCAGTCGGATGCCCGAATTGACCACCAGGGACGAACCGGCGATGAGCAGCGCGTCCGAGCGCTGCACGAGCGCACTCGCCTCGCGGTACTTCTCGGCCGGGATGAACTCGCCGAAGAAGACGACGTCGGGCTTCAGCCGGCCACCGCAGACCGTGCAGTCCGGCACGACGAATGCGTCGATGTCTGTGACGATCGCGTCGCCGTCCGGGGCGATCTCCACCGCCTCCGGCTGGTCGAGCCAGGGGTTCGCTTCTTCGATGCGCGACGCGACGCTTTCGCGCGCGAAGACCTGGCCGCAGTTCAGGCAGAGCACCCGGTCCATCGCACCGTGCAGGTCGACGACTTTGCGCGATCCAGCACGAGTGTGAAGCCCGTCGACGTTCTGGGTGATGACACCGGTCAGTGCGCCACCCGCTTCGAGCAGCGCCAGCGCACGGTGGCCGTCGTTCGGCTCGGCCGCACGGAAGCGTCGATAGCCAAGGTGGCTTCCGGCCCAGTAGCGCTTGCGGTGGGTGTCGCTTCCGAGGAACTGCTGGAACGTCATCGGCGTGCGCTGCGGCGCGCCTTCGCCCCGGTAGTCGGGGATGCCGGAGTCTGTGCTGACGCCCGCGCCGGTCAGCACAGCGAACCGCCGCGAGGATAAGAGTTCGGCGGCACGGTCGAGGTCGCGCTCCACCTGGGCGTCCGTTTCGGTCACCAGTGCAGTCATCCCACCCTCCGCATCCGGATGCGCCGAAACGCACCGTACTTCCTGAGTGTAAACACACCAGTTTTCCGGTTTGTTTCCGGCAACTGGCAATCTAGGAGCGCGACGGACTCAGGAAGGCGGCACGAACGTGCTCATCACGCGCATCAGCGACCTCAGCGACCCCGCACTCGACGACTACTCCCGGCTCACCGATGTCGCATTGAGGCGTGTCAGCGAGCCGGCAGGCGGTCTCTACATCGCCGAATCGACGAAAGTGATCACCCGCGCGATCGCCGCCGGTCACCGCCCGCGCTCAGTGCTCCTCCAAGAGCAGTGGCTGCCCGACGTGGAGCCGCTCCTGGCAGGGTTTCCCGACGTTCCCGTGTTCGTGGGCGACAGCCCGCTGCTCGAACGCCTCACGGGCTACCACCTGCACCGCGGTGCGCTTGCCGCGATGCATCGACCGGAGCTTCCCGACCCGCGCGACCTGCTCCGGTCGGCGACGAGGGTCGTCGTGCTCGAAGACATCGTCGACCACACGAACGTCGGCGCAATCGTGCGAAATTGCGCAGCACTCGGGGCGGATGCAATTCTGGTAACGCCGCGATGCGCCGACCCGTTGTACCGCCGAAGTGTTCGGGTATCGATGGGTACGATCTTCCAGGTGCCGTGGACGCGAATTGATCCGTGGCCCGATGGTCTGTCAGTTCTGAGGGAGCACGGCTTCGTCACTGCGGCGCTGGCTCTCAGTGATAGCTCGATCGGCCTCGACGAGCTCGCCGCCGATCTCCCTGATCGCCTCGCCTTGATTCTCGGAAGTGAAGGGGATGGGTTGAGCAAACGCACCGTCGCGAACTCCGACCTGACCGTCCGGATCCCGATGAGGGGCGGCGTCGATTCGCTTAACGTTGCCGCTGCGTCTGCCGTCGCTCTCTGGGCGACACAAGCCGGGAGTTAGCGCGGCCCAAACGCTGACGGAAGCGAAGTGAAACCTCCGCGTGGGTCGGGCGACGGCTCGGGCTCGTCGAAATGCGGGTTCGCAGCGCCCGGAAGGCTCTGCGGCACTACCCGATTTCGCGCCGCGGCGACGATCGCAACAATCATCGCTGCAAGGAGCGCGGCACCGACGACGACGAGGATCCAGCCGACAGGGTTTCCGGAGATCACCATGACGACACCGACCGGACCGGTGAGCCACGCGCCAATTCCAGTCACGATCGCCAGGCCTACGAGTAGCCCGAACCGCCTCCGGCGACGCTGTACCCGCTCGAACTCTTCTACCAGTGTGTTCATGTGAGGTACCCCCTTGTCCACAACCTACTCGATGTGAGCCGCACTGTGGAGCATTGATTCCAACCCGCTCATCAGGACTTTCGTGCAAGTCGAACGCCATGCTCCTGAACTGCGCGCCCTCGGATACGCTCGGGGAATGGACGACCGGGTCTCGCTCCGACGTGCCGGGGCCGCGGACGCCGAGGCGCTGACGCTCATCGCTCGCGCCGCGTACGGGAAGTACGTTCCCCGGATCGGGCGGGAACCCGCGCCGATGCTGACCGATTACGCGCAGCTCGTCGACGCGACACGCGTCTGGCTCGCAGAAGACGGTGGCCGACCGGTCGGCTTTCTCGTGACGCGGCCCGAACCGGGCTGCCTCCTCGTTGAGATCGTCGCCGTCAGCCCCGCCGAACAGGGGCGCGGAATCGGTGCGTGCCTCCTCGAACGAGCCGAGCTCGACGCGATCGAAGCGGATCGGGATGAGATCCGCCTGTACACGAACGAAGCCATGACGGAGAACCTCGCCTACTACCCGCGTCACGGCTATCGCGAGACGCATCGGGCGACCGAAGACGGTTACCGAAGGGTCTTCTTCAGCAAATCGCTGCAGCGGTCACCACGGGGGACACGCCCGCATCTCGACCGCCCGGCGTGACCAGCGGTCCCGTCACGCGGGATTCGGGGCGGTCTTGCGACGCTCGGAGGCCTTTCAGGGCATCCACTGGAAGCTCGCATTATGATCTAACGCGTGCCAGACCAGCCCCGCCGTGAGACACGTGAGACGACGAAGCGTCGCACGTACCGCAGGCGGCGCATCGTCGTGTTCGGCATCGTCGGCCTGTTCCTGGTCGGTGTGATGTACGTGACGGGCTCGCTCGTCGCGCCGATGCCCGCGACCGCGGCCGTCACCGAACATGAGACGTCCATCGCCCAGCCCACCGCCCAGCTGTCGTGGCCCGGGTTCGGCGCCAGCGCGATCACTGCACTCGACTACCCGGGCGTATCTGAGTTCCACGGAACCAACGCGAGCCTTCCGATCGCCAGCATGACCAAGACGATCACGGCTTTGGTGATACTCGCGAAGAAACCACTCAAGGCGGGCGACGACGGGCCCAGCATCAGGTTCACGACGGCCGACGTCACGGTGTGGAATGACGTCATCGCCCAGGGCGGATCGTGGGCGCCGGTCGTGGCGGGCACGTCGATGAGCGAGAAGCAGGCACTCGAAGCGATGCTGCTCCCATCGGCCAACAACTACGCGATCTCGCTGGCGAACTGGGCATACGGAAGCGTGAATGCCTATCTCGCGGCCGCGAAATCCTGGATCGCCTCCCACAACCTCACCGGCACGCATGTGGTCGACGCGAGCGGGCTCGACCCCGGCAGCCGCAGCACCACCAAAGACCTCGTCGCCATCGGCAAGCTGGTGCTCGCCGACCCGGTTCTCCCGTCGATCGTCGCGACCAAAGAGGCGACGCTTCCCGGTGCCGGAACGCAGCAGAACACCAATGTGCTGCTCGGCGTAGACGGTATCGACGGCATCAAGACCGGAAACACCGACCAGGCCGGCAACTGCCTGATGTTCTCGGCCGATGTCGCTGTCGGCACCAGCAGGGTCCGGGTGCTCGGTGTCGTCGTGGGCGCACCGACACACGACGACCTGTGGGCGGCCGTGAAGTCGCTTCTCGTGAGCATGCAGAACGGCTTCCACGAGGTCGACGTGGCAACCGAAGGACAAGTCTTCGGAACCTATACGACAGTGTGGGGTGCGAAATCACAGCTCGTAGCGAGCTCTACCAAGATGTTCCTCGTGTGGTCGGACACACCGGTCACCGTGTCGATCCAGACCCGCCCGGTGCAGGTCGGCAACGCAGGCGACGTCGTCGGCGAAGTACAGTTCACCCTCAACGGCAAGACAGAGACGGCGCAGCTCGCACTCAAGTCGAAGCTGCCCGATCCCGGCTTCTGGTGGCGGATGGCGCACCCGGGCGGTCTCGGAGCCTGATCTTCGAGGCAGTCGTGCCGCCGCTGTGGCTAGTCGCCCGGGTAACCCGGGTACGCGAACGGCGCCGCCTCCGGACGTTTCGGCAGCACGTGGTCGCCGGACGACTGGTGTCGGATGCGACGGACCACCCAAGGCACCAGGTATTCGCGAGCCCACGAGAGGTCTTCGCCGCGCGCCTGCCGCCACGTCCGGACCGGCAGCGGCTCGGGTGCCATCGGTTGCAGGTCGTTCTCGACGTTGAGTGCGGCCAGCACCATCCGCGCCACCGTGTGGTGGCCGAGAGGAGCGAGGTGCAGGCGGTCGGGAGCCCACATCCGCGCATCCTGGATTTCGGAGAGCGACCATTGGTCGGCGACGATGCAGTCGTACCGCGCCGCGATGGCGCGCACGTTCTCGTTGTAGATCGCTACCTTGCCGCGGATACCACGGAACACGGTCGAGAAGCCGACATCAACGCCCGTGAACACGACGACCGTCGCTCCCTCCGCAGTCAGGCGTGAGACGGCCGCATCGAACAATGCGGCGATCTGGTCGGGGTCAGTGCCCGGGCGGATGACGTCGTTGCCGCCCGCAGAGATCGTCACCAGATCCGGGTGGAGGGCCAGTGCCGCTTCCACCTGCTCGTCGAGGATCTGCTTGATCAGCTTGCCGCGCACCGCCAGGTTCGCGTAGGCGAAATCGTCGGTCTGGCTGCTCAGTACTTCGGCGACGCGGTCGGCCCAGCCGCGATGACCGCCGGGGCTGCCGGGCTCCGGGTCACCGATGCCTTCGGTGAACGAGTCGCCCAGTGCGACGTAGCGGGACCAGGGATGCTGCGGTTCGGCCATGCTTCCATTCTGCACGCGTTCGGGGCTAGGCCTGAGCTGTGCCGTCCGGGGCGGTGTTCGCATCCGGATCCACAGCAGCGTCCAGCGCGGTCAGCCGGGCGATCGCATCCCGGGTCGTGCCATAGGTCGTCGTTCCTGCATCAAGCGCGAAATCGGCGAGGATGCGCGCAAGGTCTGGTCGGACCCGGCAGTATCCGAAGGTGAGACCGCGATCGCGCACCCATTGTTTCGTAGCCGCAACACTCTCGGCGCCGGTGACATCGATGTCCGTGATGGCTTCGCAGTCGATCACGACGTGGCGAAGCTCCGTGGGGGCGGCGGCCAGTACTGCCGTTTGGACGGCATCCTTGAACGCAGACGCGTTGGCGAAGAACACCTGCGCGGCAAAGCGGATGACGACGATCCCCGGCGCCGACACGAATCCATTCGACTGCACAGGGAGGATCGCTCCCGGAGCTGCTCCCTGGGCGTTCAGCACATCGACGGCAGGATCGGCGGCGCGTTTCGCCAGATTCACGAGCGCGAGGACGAAAGCGATCAGGATGCCCTGGATCGGGCCGATCAGGAGCGAGGACAGGAAACAGACGGCTGCCACCGCGAACTCGAATTTGCGTACGCGCCAGAGAGCAGCCATCTCGCGGAAGCCGAGGAGGGGCACGACGGCCACGGTGATGATCGCGCCGATCGCGGGGGAAGGGATGTGCTCGAGCACCCCCGTGCCGAAGACGACGAGGAGAAGCGTCGCGGCCGCCGTGACCAGGGCGGGCACCTGGGTTCGGGAGCCGGCCTGGTCCATCGCCGCAGTCCGCGAGGTCGACGACCCCATCGTGAAAGCGCCCGAGGCCCCTGCAGCGACGTTCGCCGCACCGAAAGCGAACAGGTCGCGATTGAGGTTCACCCGGTAGCCGCGCTTCGCCCCGTACGCGCGGGAGACGAGCAGGCCCTCGCCCATGGCGACGATGGTCAGGGCTGCCGCGCTCGGAATGAGCGCCGCCCAGGTGCCCCAGTCGAGCACCGGCCAGGTCAGCCTCGGCGCCCCGGCCTGTACCCTGCCGAGCACGGCGACTCCGGCTGCCTCGAGCCCGAAGGCTGTGGTCGCCAGTGTCGCGAGCCCCAGGGCGACCAGGGCCCAGGGAACACGGCCGAGCAGCCTGCGGCCGACGAGGATGATCGCAATGGAGCCCGCCGAGATCAGGACCGACCATCCGTTGAGGGTCGGAAGTCGCGTGATGAGTTGCCCCAGCTTGACGAGGAAGTCTTCACCCGATGCGATCTTCACGCCCAGCATCTTGGCGACCTGGTCGAGGAGGATGTCGAGGGCGAGACCCCCGACGAATCCAGTCAGGATCGGCTTGGACAGGAAATTGGCCAGGAAACCGAGCCTGAAGACCGCACAGGCGAAGAACATGACGCCGCCGATGATCGCCTGCGCCAGGGCGAGCGTCGCGTAATCCTTGCCACCGGCCACAGCGAGGCCGCCCAGGCTCGACGCGACGAGGGCGGACGCTGCGGCGTCGGGGGAGGCGACGAGCTGCCGCGACGAAGCGAACAGTGCCCAGACCACGGCCGGCACGATGAGTGCGTACAGCCCAGCGGTCGCGGGCAGGCCGGCGATCTGCGCGTAGCCGATGTTGACCGGAAGGGCTATCGCCAGCAGGGTGACACCGGCGAGCAGCTCCCGGCTCAGGTTGTGCACCGTGAGGCCGGGCAGAATCAGGCGGGGCCGTGGCTGCCCAGACATGACGTCGTCGCTCACCAATCGACCTCCCGATCGCGCCGGTGGTGCGAGCATAGTGCCGCACTGCACGCGGCGACCAGCGTGCCGACGGCGTACGGCGGGCACGTGCTGCTTTACTGCCGTCATGGACAAGATCGCGGCCTTCTTCGAAAGCGCGGACCTCTCGGGCTGGGACCTCCTCCTCGCGGTCCTCGCACTGATTGCCGGGTTCGTCTTCGGATCCCTCGCCAAGCGTGCCGTACTCGCCGTCGGACGAAAGTGGCCGAACGTGAGCAGTGCGCTCGTCGCCCTGCTCGCCCGGGTCGTGAAATACATCCTCGTCCTGCTCGGCGTCGGGGTCGCCCTCGCGTTCCTCGGTGCGAATCTGCAGCCCCTGATCGTCAGCATCATCATCGTCGGACTGATCGCCGCCCTTGCGCTGCGCGACATCGCCGGCAACTGGGGAGCCGCGATCGTGCTGCAGTCGCGGCGCCCGATCGATGTCGGCCAGTGGGTGGAGATCCAGGGCTACGTCGGAACCGTCCAGGACCTCACCGCGCGCTCCGTGATTGTCCACACCATCGACGGCCGCAGTGTGCACATCCCGAACTCCACGGTGGTCGACAATCCTCTCGTCAACCTCAGCGAACGGGGCGACCTGCGCACGAGCATCCAGGTGCGGATGCTGACGACCGAGACGTTCTCGACCCTGTCGGCTCTCGTCGCGCAGGCCGCCGCATCCGCCGAAGGTCTGCGCGACCGGCCCGTGCAGGTGCGGGCGACGCAGTCGGCGAGCGACCGGATGACGCTCGGCGTCGACTTCTGGCACGATCCTTCGGCGTGGGAGGTCGTAACGTCCAACGTCGTCGTCGCAGTGACGAACGCCCTGAAAGATGCGGGAATCGACGCGACAGTCACGTCGCTCGAGACGGCTGACCCGATCATCCCGCAGCCGTCGGTCTGAGAGCCCGGGCCGCACACCCGGCCGAAGCTGTCGGTGGGAGCCGGTAAATTGGTTCCAAGTGGATACACCGACCTCGCCCCCGACACCCGAACGCCAGGGTGCGCATGTCGGTACCTTCGCGGCGGAACACCTGTCGCCGTCCTTCCCCGAGCGCGCGGCGTGGGGAACGGCGAGCAAGCTCCGTGCCTGGCAGGCGGAAGCGCTCGACGCCTACTTCGTGCACCAGCCGCGTGACTTCCTCGCGGCCGCAACACCCGGTGCAGGCAAGACCACTTTCGCCCTCCGGCTCGCGACGGAACTCCTTGCGCGGCGTGTCATCGAACGCGTTACTGTCGTCGCACCCACCGAGCACCTCAAGCGGCAGTGGGCCGAAGCGGCCGAGCGGGTGGGCATCCGCCTCGACCCGACCTTCAGGAACGCTGACGGCCGTTACGGCCGGCACTACAAGGGCGTCGCGGTCACCTACGCCCAGGTCGCCATGCGGCCGAGCCTGCACCGTGACATCACCGACGCGTACCGCACGCTCGTCATCCTCGACGAAGTTCATCACGGGGGAGACGCCCTCAGTTGGGGCGACGGCATCCGCGAAGCCTTCGAGACCGCGACCCGGCGGCTCGCACTCACGGGAACACCGTTCCGGTCTGACACCGCGCCTATCCCGTTCGTGACGTACCTGCCCGACCGGCACGGCATCCGCACCTCGCAGACCGACTACAACTACGGCTACGGCCGTGCCCTCGAAGACGGCGTCGTGCGCCCGGTCATCTTCATGATCTATGCGGGCCACATGCGCTGGCGCACCAAAGCGGGCGACGAAATGGAGGCGCGCCTCGGCGAAGGCAACACGAAAGACATCACCTCGCAGGCGTGGCGTACGGCGCTCGACCCGAAAGGCGAATGGATACCCGCGGTACTGAGTGCCGCCAACCGCCGGCTCACAGAGGTACGCAACTCGATCCCGGATGCCGGCGGCCTCGTCATCGCCACCGACCACTACACCGCGCGTGCATATGCCGACATCCTGCGCCAGCTCACCGGTGAACCGGTCACCGTCGTCCTCTCCGATGAGAAAGAGGCCAGCGACCGCATCGAAGAGTTCTCGAAAGGGACCTCGCGGTGGATGGTCGCCGTGCGCATGGTCTCTGAAGGCGTCGACGTGCCACGGCTGTCCGTGGGTGTGTACGCGACCAGCGCATCCACGCCTCTGTTCTTCGCACAGGCGATCGGGCGCTTCGTGCGCGCCCGGCGCCGAGGCGAGACCGCTTCGGTGTTTCTGCCGAACGTGCCGATGCTCATGAGCCTCGCCGCGCAGCTCGAACTCGAGCGCGACCACGCACTCGACCGCATCCGCACCGGCGACGAGGAGGGGGACCTCTACAACCCCGAAGACGCCATGGTCGCCGAAGCCAACCGCGACGACAAAGCGTCCGACCGGCTCGAGGATCTCTTCGCGTTCGAAGCGCTCGCCTCTGAGGCGAACTTCGACCGGGTGCTGTACGACGGCGCGGAGTTCGGCAGCTACGCGGTGCCCGGGAGCGACGAAGAACACGACTTCATCGGGCTGCCGGGCATCCTCGAACCCGATCAGGTGCACGAACTCCTGACCCAGCGGCAGGCGCGCCAGGCGCGACGTGGCTCGTCGCGGCCCCAGCAGGGAGTAAGCGCCGAGAATGCGGCGCACCCGCCTGCGCCGCTCTACCGCAACCTCAAGGAGCAGCGGAGCCTGCTCAACAGTCTCGTCGGGCTCTATGCGAAGAACACGGGTGAGGCGCACGGGCTCGTGCACGCGGAGCTGCGCCGGGTGTGCGGGGGACCGGCGGTCGCGCAGGCCAGCGTGACCCAGCTTCAGGCACGTATCGACTTCCTTCGACGCCGTCTCGGATCCTGAGTCCGTGGATCTCCCTGCCACGTCTTAGGCTTTCGTCATGACTGCAGAGAACGGGATCCACGAGGACGAACCGCACCGGGAGGGCCTCGCGCAACGACTCAACTGGTTGCGTGCCGGTGTGCTCGGCGCAAACGACGGCATCGTTTCGGTCGCCGCGATCGTCGTCGGTGTCGCCGGTGCGACCAGTGCCATCGCGCCCATCCTCACGGCCGGTCTCGCCGGGCTCGTCGGTGGTGCCATCTCGATGGCTCTCGGCGAGTATGTCTCGGTGAGCAGCCAGCGCGACAGCGAGCATGCCCTCATCGAGAAGGAGAAACGCGAACTCGCCGAAATGCCGGAGGAGGAGTTCGAGGAACTCGCCGGGCTCTACGAAGCGAAAGGCCTTACACCTGCGACCGCACGACAGGTCGCTCACGAGCTGACCCAGCACGACGTGCTTGCGGCGCACCTTTCGGCGGAATTGAATATCGACCAGGACGACGTGGTCAGTCCGTGGCATGCTGCAATCGCATCCGCTGTCGCGTTCACGATCGGCGGGATCCTCCCGTTGTTGTCGATCCTGTTCCTGCCGCCTTCGATCCGTATCATCGTGACGTTCGTGGTGGTGCTGATCGCACTTGCGATCACCGGTTATGTCGCCGCCTACATCGGCGGAAGCTCCCGGGGCCGGGCGATGTTGCGTGTCGTCATCGGTGGCGCGCTGGCCCTGGTCGCGACGTTCCTCATCGGTTCGCTGCTCGGCACCACCGGGGTCGTGTGACGCTGCCGGCTTGCCTGTTAGCGAAAGTCGCGGGAGTTCGTCCGTATCCCGGTGGTGAGGCTTTCCAGCCGATCCGCGATCACGTTCACCACACCCTCTTCTGACCGTTCGAGCATCCCTCGGATGATCATGGCGGGCGCTTCGCGCGCTACGCGCCGGTAGCGGTTCCAGACCCCCACCGGGCACACCACATTGACGAGTCCTGTCTCGTCTTCCAGGTTGAGGAAGGTCACCCCGCCTGCCGTCGCCGGACGTTGGCGGTGGGTGACCACGCCGCCCACTTCGATGCGTCGGCCGGTTTCCGCTCCCATCAGCTGTTCGGCCCGGTACACCCCCCGATCGCTCAGCTGGGGTCTCAGGAATCGGATGGGATGGTCGTCGGTCGAGATTCCTGTCGCCCACAGGTCGGATGCCAGCTGTTCCGGCGGAGTGAGCATCGGCAACAGGGGAGGCTGCACCGTGATCGTCGTTCCGTTGAGGTAGTCGGGTTTTTCCTGGGCTGCGTTGCCGGCCTCCCAGATCGCCTGTCGCCGGCTGAGCCCCAGCGTGTCGAATGCGCCGGCGGTCGCGAGTGCTTCCAGCTGGGCCACGTTCAGGCCGACCCGGCGCACCACATCGCCGAGGTCGCGGTAGGCGCCGCCGGTGGTCCGTTCGGTCACGATCCGTTCGGCGAGCCTTTCGCCGATCGACGTGACTCCCGCTAGTCCCAGCCGGACCGCGAATCCTGCGTCACGGCGGTGTGCGCTGTAGTCGAGCTGCACCGTGCGATCGAACGGATCGATCGGGGGCTGGTCGTGATCGAGGCAAGTGTCGGAACCCGTGGTGGATGCGGTGAGTGCGGCCCCGTTCACTGTCGGGATCGGTTCGAGTACCGGGAACACATCCGATTGCAGGATGTCGGGACGCATCACTTCGACACCGTGCCTGCGCGCGTCCGCCGTCAGTGTCCTCGGCGAGTAGAACCCCATCGGCTGCGCCCGGAGCAGTGCGGCGAGGAACGCTCCCGGATAGTGCAGTTTCATCCACGAGCTCACGTACACGAGCAGGGCGAAACTGATCGCGTGGCTTTCGGCGAAACCGAAGTTCGCGAACGCCTCGATCTTGCCGTAGATCGCATCCGCGTCTGCTCCGGCGATGCCGTTGTTGGCCATGCCGTCGTAGAGTTTCTCGCGCAGCGTGCCGATCTTCTCCTGGCCGCGTTTGGATCCCATCGCCCGGCGCAGCAGGTCGGCGTCTTCTGCCGTGCAGTCGCCGACTGCCACCGCCATCTGCATCAGCTGTTCCTGGAACAGTGGGACTCCCAGGGTGCGTTCGAGGACCGGTTCGAGCGCCGGATGCAGGTAGGTCACCTTCTCCGTGCCGAGCTTGCGTCGGATGTACGGGTGCACGGCGCCGCCCTGGATCGGTCCGGGTCGGATCAGTGCGATCTCGATGACCAGGTCGTAGAACTCGCGGGGCTGCAGTCGGGGGAGTGTGCCGATCTGGGCCCGACTTTCGACCTGGAACACCCCGATCGAGTCTGCGCGGCACAGCATGTCGTAGACGCCCTGCTCCTCTTTCGGGATCGTGTCGAGCGTCCACTGTTCTCCGAGCGCGGTCGCGATCGTCTTCATCGAGTAGTCGAGTGCGCTGAGCATCCCGAGCCCGAGCAGGTCGAACTTGACCAGTCCCATCCATGCGCAGTCGTCTTTGTCCCACTGCAGTACCGTGCGGTTTTCCATGCGGGCGTGTTCGATGGGGCACACTTCGCCGACGGGCCGATCGGTGAGCACCATACCGCCGGAGTGGATGCCCAGGTGACGCGGGAACTTCAGCACCTGCTGTGCGAGTTCGACCACATTGTCGGGGATGTCGTGGTCGACGCTGGTCTGTACCGAACCCCACGAGTCGATCTGCTTGGACCAGCCATCCTGCTGCCCTGGGCTGTAGCCGAGCGCTTTCGCCATGTCGCGGACCGCGTTCTTGGGGCGGTACGTGATCACGTTGGCCACCTGCGCCGCGTTGAGGCGTCCGTAGCGGCGGTAGACATACTGGATGACTTCTTCACGGCGATCCGAGTCGAAGTCCACGTCGATGTCAGGTTCTTCTTCGCGCATGCTCGAGAGGAACCGTTCGAACGGCAGATTGTATTTGATCGAATCGACCGCGGTGATGTCGAGCAGGTAACAGACCGCCGAGTTCGCGGCAGACCCCCGGCCCTGGCAGAGGATGCCCTGTGCGCGGGCGTATTTCACGATGTCATACACGATCAGGAAGTAGCCGGGGAAGTCTTTCGCTTCGATCACGTCGAGTTCGCGCTGGATCCGTTCCCGTTTCGCGCTGTGTTTGGACGATTCGAGGTCGGGGTATTTTCGTGCCGCACCCTGCCAGGTCAGCTCGCGCAGCCAGCTCATCGGCGTATGACCGTCTGGTACGTCCTGTTTCGGGAGTTTCGGGCGTGCGCTGCGCAGCCGGAATGACAGGTCGTCTGCGATGTCGACCGTGCGGTCGACCGCTCCCGGGTAGCGGGAGAATCGTGTCGCCATTTCGCGTCCGCTGCGCAGGTGTGCGCCATCGGATGCGGGCAGCCAGCCGTCCATCTCGTCGAGGCTTCTGTGCGCACGCACCGATGCCAGTGCCGACGCGAGAGGGTATTGGGCCGGTGTCGCATAGTGGACGTTGTTGGTCGCCACCACCGCCAGTCCGTGTCTGGCCGCTATCTTCGCCAGTGCATCGTTGTCCGTGCTGTCGAGCGGATTGCCCTGGTCGAATAGTTCCACGAGTACGTTGTCGTGTCCGAACCGTTCCACGAGCTGCATCACTTCGCGCTCTGCTGCTGCCGCATCCGGTGCCGGGCTGCGGACACCGCCCCCGAGCACGGCGTCACCGCGACTCCCGGTCCCGCGGCTTCGGGCCTTCCGGCTTTCGGCTCCCGCCCACGGCATGCCACCCGCGAGCGCCTGCCGTACTGTCCCTTTGCGGCAGCCGGTCAGTACCATCCAGTCTCCGGCCGCCCGGTCGGCCAGATCGTCGAGGTCGTAAACCGGGCGACCTTTCTCAGCCCCGGCCAGCTGTCCTGCCGTCAGCGCTCCGGCGAGGCGGTGGTATCCCGCTTCTCGTCTGGCGAGCACGACCAGATGGCTTCCTTCCGGGTCTGCTTCACCGTTTTGCGGTTTGCTCAGGTCGAGTGACAGTTCTGCCCCGAATACCGTCTTCACCCGGTTGTATCCTTCGGCCGCTTCGGCCAGGTGCACGATGCCGTATAACCCGTCGTGGTCGGTCAGTGCCAACCCGTGGAGTCGCAGTCGCGTGGCTTCTTCGAGCAGTTCTTCTGGCGAACTCGCGCCGTCGAGAAAACTGAAGTTGGAGTGCGCGTGGAGTTCCGCGTACGGCACATGATCCTCATCCGGTGGGTTGTCCGGCAGTTCCGGTGGTCGGTAGGGCTCACGTTTGCGCGACCAGGCCGGGCTGTCGCCGCCGTCTCCGTCACCGTCGTGCGGTGGTCCGCCGGTGCGGCGTGTATCGGACAGGCGCCGTTCGAATTCCGCCCACGGGATCGGTGGGTTGTTCCAGCCCATCAGCCACCCCCGTGCCGGTGCGTAGTGGTGTCAGTCGTGCCTTTCTCAGTCATAGCGGGCCTCCGCCGACCATTCCTCGCCGTCGAGCATGAGCAGCCAGGCGGTACCGTCTGCGTCGACTATCTGGAACCGCTGGATGCTGCGGTGCTGGCGCGCATCCCACCACCGTTCGAGGATGGGCCACGGCCCCGCCCACGCGCTGACTTCGCGTGCGTCACGGATGGATCCTGTGGCCGAGAACAGTGCCACCTGCGCCGTGACCGTGCCGCGATCGTCGACACGTATCGGCTCCCCGCCAGAGGAGAAAACCCCTACCGTGCGGCGAGCCTCGAACACCGTCGCCGGTGCCGGGGCCGGCAGGCTTCCCGGCCACGGCTGTTTCGCACCGGCCGCTCCGGTCGCCCGGTCACCCCATGGAACCAGCTGCTGGCGTTCAGCCAGGACGCGGCCTCCACCGATCGTGGCGGTGAGCACAGCATCATGGCCGAGCATGCTCTGCACCCGGGACAGACCATGGTGGATCCGTTCATCGGCACCGCCTCCCCATAACCCCTCTTCGTGGTGGCCGATGTCGTCGACACTTTCTGGAGTCACCCGTACCCGGACGATGGGCGACCCCAGTCCGCTGTCGATCGCTCCGCTTCCTTGCAGTTGCCAGCGCACCCGGTCGACCACGTCGGTCACGCTGAACAGGCGTGGGTGCAGCCATGTGCGTTCGCTGACCTGGCCGGATTCTGCGGTCACTTCAATGCGGATGGACGTGCACACCAGCCCCGCCTTCGTGAGGCCCGCGATGAACGTATCGGCTGTCGCACGGAACGCGAAGGTGACCTGGTCGATGCGGTCGAGGGGTGGTTCGAATTCGATCGTGCGGTCGAGTTGTTTCGGGGGAGTGCGCGGCACCACCCCCGCGCTGTCCAGTCCGCTCGCCAGTAGGTGGCTGCGTGCTCCCGGCTCTCCGAACCGTTCGCGCACATCGGTGGTGTCGAGGGCGGCGAGGTCACCCAGTGTGTGGATGCCGAGTCGCCGGAACAATGCTGTGAGCTCCGTCTGGGGGAGTAGCGAGACCGGAAGCGGTGCCAGGAAGTTCGGCGACTGTCCCGCTGGGATGATGCGGATGGCCTCGCCCCCCGTGCTCCTGGCCGCCTGTTCGGCAGCGAACGGCCCGTCGGCGATGCCCACTCGGGCACCGGTGATGGTGAGTCCTTCGAGGCAGCGAAGGATCTCTGTCGCTGCGAGTTCTTCGGTGCCGTAGTAGCGGCTGGGGCCTCTCGCACGCAGCACGCACGTTCCCGGACGCACCAGTTGCACACCCGGCATGATCTCTTCGATCGACGCCAGGACGGGTTCGAAGGCTCGTGCGTCGAGAACGGGGTCGTAGGGGAACACCTGCAGCTGGGTACATCGTGCCTGGGCCTCCCGGACCCGCAGACCGCGTTTGACCCCTTCTGCTCGTGCTGCTGTCGAGCAGGCGAAGACGAGGTTGCGTTCCACCAGGGCGACAGGGGTGTCGTCTGTGATCTCCTGGGCGTGCATTGTGGCTGTGACCGGCCAGTCCGGGCACCACAGCACGATCGCCCTCGTTACGGTCGGCACGTCAGCCCACCGCTTCGAGCGTCACCGATGACAGCGACTGAGGACCGGGTTGCCCCTGTGGGTATGACTGCATCTGTCGCGGCTCTGTTCGCGTCTCGCCTTCCGTGGACCGGAAGTGCTCACCAGGGTCTGGCAACCAGAGTCGTGCACTGCGTGAAGCACCCATACCGCCCCGGGCTGTCGCTATGACGGTGACCTGACGTGATGAGAGGTACCCGTTGCCGGTGCCGAGCCCCTGCCACCCGCTGTTCGTGATGCTGAGCTTTGCCTCAGCCTGGGGCCAGTCGCCGACCACGATCAGGGTCGCATCACGTTGCCGGAGTCGTGCGCTGAGCCGAGCGATGTCGCCGTCTTTGGCCCGCTCTGGTGGCGCGACGACTACCACGGTCAGCACGTCGACCACAGCGGCTGTAACCGTGAGCCACTGATCGCCGGGGTGGGGGACGAGCACCAGCCGTTCCAGATCGATGCCGAACCGGCCGGCGGCTTCTGCGCCGAAGTCGGGCATTCCGACGACACCACACCACGCACCGGCTGTCGATGGCCCCGCCAGCAATGCCATCAGTAGCGTCGTGGAACCCTGCACCGAGTAGGCAGCTCCCGCACGCAATGCACCACCCGGGAGAAGACTCGCGATAGCGGGGTGGGTCTGCAGGTTTCTGGTCTCGAGTTTCGTCGCCTGCATCTGCCGGATTCGGGCCTGCAGATCACTCACCTGGGCCAGATCAGGCCCCGGTTCGGTGAGAGTAGCTGCGGATGAAGACACTCTTCAATTTTCGAACATATGTTCGAAGAACGCAAATGGTTTAACTCGGTTGTGGAGAGTATGTGGCGTCATGACACGCACCGGTGCCCGTGCGCGCCAGATACAGGTGCGGGGATGCGAAGAGAAACGCCTTCGCCGACTAGCATTCGAGCGTGCCCGAACGGTTTCGACCAGCGATGATCGTGCCACCACTGCCGCGTCAGCCGTTCCAGGTGACTCGACCCCGACCGATAGTCCTGGTGGTGAGCTGCTGGATTCTTGTCGCGAACACCGGCGTGGGGGTGATTCGGCTGGTCATCAATGTAGTGACTTTCAACTGGAGCAGCTACCTCGCCAAGAACGTTCACCCGTTCATTCATAACGGCCATCACGAACAAGTAACGCCCGCCATCGCCATCGGCACAGTGGTCACAGGGTTTGCAATCGCGCTGCTATTCAGCGCGATCATGCTCCTGCTCGCCTTCCGACTACGGGAAGGCGGCGGCAAGGCACGTATCGTGCTGACAGTTCTGGTTGGTTTGGAATTGTTTGGGTTAACCGGACCGCAGCATGTGCTCGTATACCTGGGCGTGGTCCCGGATGTGGCTGCGATCATTTTGTCGTGGCTGCCCCGGTCGAATGACTTCTTCCGACGGGTGAAAGCCGACCGACGTCTTCACACATCGAGACAGTTGCCCTGAACCGCATCTCATGAATCGTCCGATGGTGCGGTCGCTTCCATCCAGGGTGGCCCAGTAATCGGCACGTCAGCCCACCGCTTCGAGCGTCACCGATGGCAGCGACTGAGGACCAGAGCGGCCCGGTGAAAGGGGTGGGGGTGATCCGGTCAACGAGCTCAGAGCCCTCAAGCTCTATGAAGCGTCCCTGGTCCCAGTCGGGGCCAACCAGGACACCAGCGTCGTTGCCGTCAAGTCAGCACCCCGCAGCGCAGCCACCCGGGTCCTCGAACTGTGGTTGGCCACCCTGACCGCCGACACCTAGCCACGCCCACTAGGAGACGGTGGTAGAGCACTCATCCGTGCCCTCCCGATAACAGCGTCTCCAGCAGGCCCTGCGCGATGGCGGCCGAGGCGATAACGATGCCTGCGATAGCGAACGGACGCCCTCGGCGGGTCCTGTCGGTGCACCCCCAGATGGAGACGATGAGGCCCAACACGCCTACCAGCACTGCGGGAAATAAACCCGCTGTGAAGGCGATGAGGAATGCAGCGCAGGCGATCGCAAACCCCGCTGTTGCCGAAACACTGAACTGGGATTGTTGTGGCCCCGCAGGCGTTGGCGCGTCACTTGTCATGGCGCCATCGTATGACCGCGTACACCAACTAGCCGATCAGGATACGACCGCTTCCAACGTTCGACGCCTGCCTTCCCCGAGTCCACTCGACCAGATCTGGCATCGTCCACCCCATACCAAGCCACCCCATAGGGGTAGGGGACTCAGACTCGCTGGCCACCGACGCGAGGACGACTTGTACGACCTCGTGAAAGGACGCCGACCCAACCAGATCTCCTTCGCCTACGATGTCGTGGACGCTGGCCCGGTCAAGTCGGCAGGGGATGAACCCGTCAACGAACTCCGCGCCCTCAAGCTCTACGAGGTGAGCCTGGTCCCGGTAGGAGCCAACCAGGACACCAGCGTCGTCGCCGTCAAGTCCGTGCCCCGCAGCGCCGCCACCCAGACCCTGGCCCTGCGACTGGCCATCCTCACCGCCAACACCTAGCCGCGATCCGCCAGTGGTCTCCTCCGATACGGTGCCAGTGGCTGACCAAAGTCGCTCGAGGGAGCGAATACGATGACCTGAGCACGCAACCACGGAGGCTCGATCTGAAGGCCGTCCGAGACAGGAGCCGAAACGGATGACGGATCGGACTGTGGGGTGGTTGCCTGGGGTCATTGCGGTCCTCGGTTTCGCTCTTATGGCGGCGGCTTTGGCCGAAGGCATTCTTACGGGCGTCTGGTTCGACGAACACGCTCTAGCAATACCTGATCAGGTGACGATCTTTCCGATGCTGATCGTCGGCCTTGTAGGGCTCCTTCTGCTCATCATCGGCTGCGTGGTCGGCGCTATGGATTTCCGAACGGGACCGCATCGTCGTCGGGTCCTACCGTGGCTGACCGCTGGCTCGGGAGGGATTGTCATCGTTGCCTCCATCGCTGAAGCCGTCACGCTCTTCGGCTGGCTCGCGGCCAACCATCTGCGGATTCCGGGAGCAGACGTGCTCGTCTTGCTCGTGGGCATACTCGGTCTTGCGCTTGTCGTCTGTGGGTGGTCCGAGGGCTTTGGTTCAGTTCGAAGCGACAGACGACAGCGCAAGCTCGCGTAGCTGAGTGTGGCGTCGAATCAGCTCTGAGCGGAGCCCAGGAACAGCTCTCGCAGCGTAGGGGAGTCGAGATCGCCAGGGTGCCGACTGCCGAACACTCCGGCGGGAGCGAACCAGGACACCAGCGTCATCGCCGTCAAGAGCGCACCCCGCAGCGCAGCCACCCGGTCCTTGGAGCTCCGCCTGGCCATCCTGAGCGCAGACACCTAGCCACCCTGCGCCCTGCGTCGTACCATCAACCTGCTAGGTGGATCTAACGCTGAGGCCCGCAGTACTTCCCAGAGCTGCCGGCCTCCACCACGCCGAGCTGTTATGTTCGACATGCGCGGATGGCCCGTCGAATACGGCTTGCAGAGGGGACCCCCGGCAGTGAGCGCCACCGAACCCGACAGTGCGCACCAGCCGATTGCGGCGTTGCGTGGCGTGAGCGCGTTGCAATGGGCGAACCTTGGGAGCTATGTCCTTCTGGCGGGCTCGTCTAGTGCCCTAGTGGGCTTCGCGATGAGGCCCATCGCGCAGAGTGATTTGCTGTTTTTACGCGTGCACCGCTCGTCGTGGGCCCGGGGGTGATGGTTCGAGCAAGCAGGATGCCGTTGTCCAGGTCGGTGCGTCCGGTGTCGCGGTGCCACCAGCGGATGTGGTGGGCGTGCGTGTAGGAAGGCGGATGGGGCCGGCCGCCCCAGGCGCAGCCGTCATCGCGTTCGGCGAAACGCGAGCTTCTGGGCGGGGCTGAACAGCCGTTGTTTCCGGCCGAGGTCGAGGACTTCACCGCGACCGCCTGACACGGCGGGGATGAGGTGGGCGTCTGCGGCGAGCCGGTGGGCGGTACCCGCCGACACGGGGGTGTCGATGCAGTCGATCTGGGCGGTACCCGTCACAGCGGCCCCGGACCTCTCATGCACACAAAAAAGAGCCGGGCCCGAAGACCCGGCTCTTTCGCCTTGAATCACCGGCCCAGGGACAGATCCCCGGGCAGCGAGTTCAGAGACTCACTCAGTGAGCTCAGATGGGGCGGATGTTCTCCGCCTGCAGACCCTTGGGGCCCTGCGTCACCTCGAACTCGACCTTCTGGTTCTCGTCGAGCGAGCGGTAGCCCGAGCTCGCGATTGCGGAGTAGTGCGCGAACACATCGGCACTTCCGTCATCGGGAGCAATGAAACCAAAGCCCTTTTCTGCGTTGAACCACTTGACCGTACCTGTTGCCATGACAAACTCCTCCAGGAGCGTTAATTGACCTCGAACGTCGAAGCCTCGGTCGCGTGTTGTAAGCCTGCTCCTGAAAGGATCGCAACGTTCCGGGGGTTCCGGTACGCAACCGTTCCATACATGCAAAACACAACGACTTACCCTAAGCCTACTCACAGGTGGCTGCTAATCCACCCTACGCGCGACTTTTGACGTGCCGGCCGTTGCCAAATCGTTAGTCTTGCCCGTTGGCCGTGACGAAATCTATGAGCTGTTCGACGCGTCCGAGGAGCTCCGGTTCGAGGTCGGCAAACGACCTAACCGAGCCGAGGATGCGCTTCCAGGCACGCGAGATATCCGCCTGATCCGCGTGCGGCCATCCGAGCGCATCGCAGATCCCGTGCTTCCATTCGACCGAGCGGGGGATGACCGGCCACACCTCCAGTCCCAGCCGGGCGGGTTTCACGGATTGCCAGACATCCACGTAGGGATGGCCCACCACGAGCACGCTTGTGCCGTAGGGACCGCGCGCGACCTGCTCCACGATCCGGCTCTCCTTCGATCCTGGAACGAGGTGGTCGACGAGCACCCCGATGCGCCGGCCGGATCCCGGAGCGAAGTCCTTGACGATGTCGGCGAGATGATCCACGCCTTCGAGGTATTCGACGACGACACCTTCGACTCTCAGGTCGTCGCCCCAGACCTTTTCGACGAGTTCGGCGTCGTGTCGGCCCTCGACGAAGATGCGGCTCGCACGCGCGACACGCGCCGGGCTGTCTGCGACGGTGAAAGATCCGGATGCTGTCCTGGCCCGGGTTGCGGAGCCCGCCGAACGAGGAACGATGAGCGTCACCGCTTCACCGTCGATCAGGAACCCTCCGCCGAGCGGGAACACCCGCTTCTTGCCGAAGCGGTCCTCGAGTTCGACGGTCGAGCGCTCGATGCGGGTGACAGCACCGCAGAAGCCGCTCGCAGCATCCTCGACGACGAGGTCGCGCACGGCCTCTGTCTCGGGAACGGGTTTTTGGCCTGCGGTCTTCCACCCCGATGCAAGCACATCGGAGCCATAGCGGTCGTAAGTCACCCCGAGAGCGTAGATCGCGGCAGCCGCCGGCGACCGGAAGGCACGCTGTCAGTCGAAGATCCGCACCAGGCTCCAGCTGCGCCGGACGTCGTCATGCCGCACGTCGAAGACATGCGCCTCACCCCGGTCGTCTGTCGCCTGGAACCGCCAGCCGCCGATGCGCCGTGGAACGCTGCCGACACCGAAATCGTGGGGCTCGAATGGCCGCCACCACTCACAGGTGTCTGCCCAGACCGTCGGCGTGTCGGTGACCCGGTAGCGAGTCGACCGCCACACGATCCGCACAGGCACGCCGTCATCCGTCGTCCACACCGAGACGGCCTCGTCGATCTCCGCCATGCCCATCGCCTCATTCGATCACGAAATCGAACATATGTTCGATGAATCGAGTCTACGTCGATGGGCATGAGATGGAAAGTCTCCCGACCGGGTCCACAATGAGACCATGACCGACTTCACCGATCCGTCGGAGTCCAGGCTCCGCCTGAGTAACGCCGAGCGCGACCAGGCCGTCGCTTCTCTCGAGGCGCACGCGAGGGATGGGCGACTCACCGACTCAGAGCTGGCCACACGCAGTATTGCTGCTCGCGCCGCGGTCACCAGGGGGGACCTTGCCCCGCTTTTCGCCGACCTTCCCGGCGCGCTCCCCGGGTCGAACGCGACGGCGACGTTCGCGCCGTCGAACGATGCGTCCCGCGATCGCGACGGGTATCGCGACGTACCCCGGCGCCGCTACATCTGGACAGCGATCGTCCCGTTCATTGCGCTCATCCTGTTCTTCCTGACCAGCCTGATCTGGGGGTTCGCTTTCAGCTGGCTGTGGTTCCTCCTGGTCCCCATCGTCGCCATCCTCGAGTACGGCGCCGACGGCGGCCAGAGTCGCGACCGCAACCGCAACCGCTGACCTGAAGCCGGGTCAGCCGAGCGTGGTGCCGAAAAGCAGCCCGAGCAGGTAGGTGGCGGCCGCCGCACCGTATCCGATCCCGAGCTGGCGTAGCGCCCGCCGCAGGGGAGGGCCACCGGAGAGCAGGCCGACGATCGCTCCGGTCGCCAGCAGAACGATACCGACGAGTACGGCCGCGACGACGACGGCGGTCGTTCCCTGAAGGCCGAAGAGGTACGGCAGCACGGGAATCAGGGCGCCGGATGCGAAGAAACAGAAGCTCGAGATCGCGGCACTCCAGGCCGTCCCGACGGCTTCATGCTCGTCGACGGCCCCGTCGCCCGAATCGGCGGACACAGCCGCATCGGGGTCGATGCTGAAGTCGCGGAGCACCTCCGTCGCGTGCGCTGCCGCTTCGTCGGCACTCATTCCCCGGGCGCGGTAGACGAGGGTGAGCTCGTTCGCATCGACGTCGAGGTCGGGGAGTGCTGTGCGGGTCTGCGGGTTCGGGGTGGATGCCTCGAGAAGCTCGCGCTGCGATCGCACCGACACGTATTCGCCCGCGCCCATCGACAGCGCTCCGGCGAGGAGTCCGGAAAGGCCGGTGAGAAGCACGACATGGGCGGGAAGGCCGCTCGCACTGATACCGAGGATGAGTGCGAGGTTGCTGACGAGTCCGTCGTTCGCCCCGAAGACGGCGGCCCGGAAGGTGCCGGAGAGCCGGTTGCGACCGCGTGCCGCGAGTGCGCGCACGACCTCTTCGTGAATCTGCTCGTCGGCCGCCATGGAGGGAGTCGCATCCGAATCGGCGGCGTACGGCGAGCGGGATTCTGCGCGCTGTGCGAGCGCGAGCACGAAGACTGAGCCGAATCTCCGCGCGAGGAGTCCGAGGGTCCTGGTGCGCACGTCGCCCTTGAGTGGCTTGCCTGCCTGGTCGCCGAGCAGTTCGAGCCAGTGCGCCTCGTGACGGCCTTCCGCATCGGCGAGCGCGAGAAGGATGTCCCGTTCCTCACCGGTTCGACGACGGGCGAGATCGCGGTAGACGGCCGCTTCGGCTCGCTCATCGGCGAGGTACTGGCGCCAGCGTTTGATGTCGGCGGCGGTCGGCTGGCGCGGGGGAGCAGCGGCCGGGTTGGCCGGAGTGGCGGGTGCGTTCATGTCTGTTCCTTCGGTCTCGGCCGAAGCACGGTGGGTCCGACGCTTCGGCCATGGCAATGAGACGCTTTCGCGTCATCGTCTGTTGTGTGGCCGAAGGTCTCGTTCGCCCGCTGTGCGGGTGGTGTACCGGGCTGTCTCAGCCAGTATGTCGACACACCGCCGTCGGAGCCGCCTCTGGCGGACCGGTGGGAACTACTCCCCTTCTCGCGTCATTCTACCGGATGCGGCGCTGGGGCCCTCGGCCGCCCGCACGAACCGCTCGCCCCACGACCGGGCCCGCTCGGCGAACTCCGGCGGAGAAACGACGGCGAAATCGGCGTCGACCACGCCGAGCGCGAAGAGCGCCCAGTCGTACCCGTCCGACCTGATCAGGGAGCGGGTCGTGCTCGCGTCCACCGCCTCCGACCTGGCCCACTGGCCGATCGAGGCGTCGACGATCGCGACGGGCGCATTGATCAGCACTTCGATGTCGACCGGCTCAGGAGCGAGACTCCCGAGCGAATCACGCACGAACGACGCTGCATCCTCAGCCGGAAGAGTACGCGGTCGAAAGTGCGACCCGGTGGCTCGCGGATCGCTGAGTCGATCGAGGCGGAAGCTCCGCCAGTCGAACCGGGTGAGGTCGTAGGCGACGAGGTACCAGCGCCGCCCTACCGACACGAGCCGGTGCGGCTCCACCTCGCGGCGACTGGGCTGCCCGTCGCGGGCCACGTAGTCGAAGGCAAGACGTTCCTCGTCCCGGCAGGCCTGCGCGACTGCCGTGAGCACATCCTGGTCCACGGTCGGGCCGGGGCGCATGGAGCCGACCACGGTGGCGGAGCGGAGCGCATCCACTCGACTGCGCAGCCGGGGCGGCATCACCTGCACGACTTTCGTCAGTGCGCGCACCGAGGCGTCTTCGATCCCGGAGATACCGCACTGCGCCGCCGTGCGCAAGCCGACGGCGAGCGCCACGGCTTCGTCGTCGTCGACGACGAGTGGAGGAAGGGATGCCCCAGCGGCCAGCTGATACCCGCCGTCGACGCCGCGGGTCGCATCCACCGGGTACCCGAGGTCGCGCAGCCGGTCGACGTCGCGCCGCAGCGTGCGCACGGACACCTCGAGCCGGCCGGCGAGTTCCGCACCCGGCCAGTATCGGTGGGTCTGCAGCAAAGAGAGGAGCTGGAGCGTTCGCGATCCAGTGGTGGCCATGACTCCAGTCTGCTCCCGATTGCGGTCAATAACTGTCCGCTATCGGGAGGCTACCCGATCACTTTCCGGTCGCTGCCGAGCGCATCATCCGGATGCTCGGGAACGAGCGCCTGCGCGCCCGGCCGTGACAGGGTCAGCACCGCGCGGGCGAGGTATGGGCTCTGCTCCAGGTCGTGTTCGACCGCAGCGAGGTCCGCTGCGACATCCGACTCCGGGTCGTCGCCGGCGAGGTCGACCGCCGCGATGAGGGTGAACCGTTCCGGTCCGACGAACTCGAGGTGCAGGTAGGTCACCTTCTCGATCTCCGGGCGCTCGAGCAGCACGGTGAGCACGCTGTCGGTGACTGCATCCGACGCAGGCTCGCCGATCAGGAACCGCCGGTTGCGGTCGATGAGGATGATGGCGACGATCGCGAGCAGCACGCCGACCAGGATGGAGCCGATCGCGTCGTATACGGCGTCCCCGGTGAGCTGGTGCGTGAGCACGCCGGCGAAGGCGATCACGAGGCCGATGAGCGCAGCCGAATCCTCGGCGAAGACCGCCCTGAGTGTCGTGTTCGACGTGATGAGCACGTGCTCGAGCGTTCCCGTGCCGAATTTGTCGGCCGATCGGCGCGCCTGAACGTACGACTGAGCGAACGAGATGCCTTCGAAGACGAACGAGACGGCGAGCACGATGTACGCCACCGCATAGTTGGTCGCAGGCTGAGTGCTCGACAATTCGGCGAGTCCATGGGTGATGGAGACCACGGCGCCTGCGGTGAACAGACCGAAAGCCGCGATGAGCGACCACACGTACGCATCGCGGCCGTACCCGCCGGGATGTGAAGAATCCTGCGGTCGGGCCGAACGCCGTTCAGCGAGCAGCAGGAAGATCTCGTTTCCGGTGTCCGCCCACGAATGCGCCGATTCGGCGACCATCGAAGCGGAACCCGTGATGACCGCGGCGATCGTCTTCGCGACAGCGACGAGGAAGTTCGCCCCGAACGCGATGATCACCGTGCGGAGGGCGGCCACCTCTCTCTGTTGTTTTGCTCGCCCGGCTTCTTCGGTCATGCCGCACACAGTAGACCGTCACGCGGACCCGGGCGACTCGCCCGCGCTGGAGAGGACACAGACAGGTCAGCTACTAACCTGAGGACATGTCAGCTACCTGGGTGCGCACTGCGCTCGTCGTCGAGGATCACGCCCTGATGCGGGCACTGGTCGCAGACGCGCTCACGCACGCCGGCTTCACGGTGCACACGCGATCGTCGGCCTCAGGCGCGATCGCCGACTTCGACGTGATCGACCCCGACGTTCTGATCACCGACATCGACCTGGGGGAGCGGCCCAACGGGATCGAGCTCGCCACGATCATCCAGGCCCGTGCGCCGCACATCGCTGTCGTCTTTCTCACGAACTACCCGCGGTCGGCAGCACCGACCGGCGTGCCCGGGGTCGCTGCCGGCGCATCGTTCGTCAACAAGTCGGCGATCGAATCCGTGGACGACCTCGTACGTGTGGTCGAAGCCACCCTGGCCGAGCACCCGGTCACGGTCGATGCCGAGCACTCCGATGCTGCGTCGCTCATCGCCGGACTCAGCCCTGCGCAGCTGGACACCCTCCGCCGCATCGCGCTCGGCTGGTCGAACGGCGAGATCGCGCGGCAGCGCGGGACGAGCGTGCGTGCCCTTGAACGCACCGTCGCCCGCACCTACGAGGCGCTCGGACTCGCCAACGACGCGACGGTGACCCCCCGCGTCGCAGCGACGAACCTGTACGTGCGTGTCTTCGGCGTGCCGGCAGACGAGGACGACGCAGTTCGGGACCAGCACCGGGCATGACGAGCCGTTACCCCTGGGTCGCCCGCGCCTTCGGGGACAACGCCGTCACGATCTGGTCGTGGCTCCTGACGTTGCCTTTCGCTGTGACCGTGATGGCCGGCTACGAGTTCCTGCGCATCGGCCAGCCAGCCCCTCTCGCCTTCGTGGTCGCCCTCCTCGTGCACGTGCTGCTCGGTGTTGTGCTCCTTGGAGCGCGTCAGAGCATCCTGCGGCCGGGAAGCGGCCGTCACCGACCCCTGACCGCGCTGCTCCTCTTCGCTGCGATCGGTGTGGTGCGTCCATTTCTCGCTCTGTCGCTCGCCACGTCGTTCGGCATCCTGGTCGCGCCGGGGGATCTGCTGTCGAGGGTGACGATCAACGTGGTCAGCTCGGTCGTGATGCTGACGCTGATCGCCGTGGTGGTCGACATCCTTCGCGAGCACGGCGGCATCCAGCGGCGCTTGATCGCGGCGCGCGCCGCGGTCGAAGAACGGCGCGCGGATGCCGACCGCGACGTCGACGCCCTCAGCGCCGAATTCACCACGACCATCGCCCAGCGCATCGACACGGCGATCGGCACGGTCGCTCGCGGACTCGCACCCGAGGATGCCGCGCAGCTTCTCCGGAGGATATGCGACGAGGTCGTGCGGCCGATGAGTCACGAACTGTTCCGCGACGCCGAATCGCGCGATGCAGAGGATGAGAGCGTTGCCGACCCCGGTCGTCCGATCGGGTTCCTCGAGAGTCTCCGGCGCGTCGCATCCGGGCTCCGCCCCGATCCTCCGATCGTGATCACGCTCGTCTACCTCGTGCTGGTCTTCCCGCACTACCTCACGACATACGGGCCGGCTGTAGCGGTCATCCAGACCCCGGTCATCGCCGGCATCTACCTCGCCGGCAATACCGCGACTTTCGCGATCGGGTCCCGCCTCCCGACCGCCGGCTGGCGGACTCTCGCGATCGTCGCCTGCTACACCGCGGTCGCACTCATCGCAGCCATGCAGAATTCAGCCGCACTGGCGGTGTTCGGGTATTCGCCCGAGTTCTACTGGGCGGAGGTGGTCAGCTATCCTTTCGTCGCGATCGTGATCGCGGTCACCCGTTCCGTCTCAGTCCAGCTGCACAACGATGAGGATGCGCTCGCCCACTCCCTGCGCGAGCGCGTGCGCCTCGCCTCCCGGGCGCATCGTCGTCTCGCCGAGGTGCGCCGTCGCCTGTCGCATGTGCTGCACGCGACCGTCCAGGGCGAACTGATCGCGGCGTCGCTCGGACTACGCGGCCAGGCAGCGGCTTCCCACGAGGCGATGGATGCGGCTTCAGTCGTCACGAAGACCGTATCCGGTATCAAACGCGAGTTGCTTTCTCTGTCCGGGCCGCCGTCACCTGCCGCACGTGACGCCATCGGAGGGATCGTCGCGATGTGGAGTACGGCGGTGCGGATCGATACGGACGTCGCAGAGGATGCCTGGGAACTCCTCGACGACGATCCGGCACGCGCCTCCGCTGTCGTCGATGCGCTGTCCGAAGGGCTCACGAATGCGGTCCGTCACGGACACGGCGAACGCGTGGCGCTGACGATACGGCATGATCCCCGCACCGAGGGGGTGGTCGTCGAAATCCGGTCGGAGGGAACCATCGCCGACCCCAGGAACGTGGCTTCGGGGATCGGACTGGAAAGGCTGCGCACCGTCGCATCCGGCGTGAGCCTGCACGCAGACGACGAGCAGGTCGTACTCACCGTCGTCGTCTCCTGATCACGCGGTCGTATTCACCGACCATCGGCACCTGGAGACCGGGGGCGCTTTGTAGCCTCGAAGAGAACACCGGGGCCGCCGTCTTCACGACCCGAACGTGAAGAGCCGGCCCCGGATTCTTGTGTGCGAGACCACAGCACGGATGCCACAGCAGAATGCCCCGATCATGATGACCGGGGCATTCTGCTCTGTTGCTACTGTCTCAACACAGTGTGTCCGAGGGGGGACTTGAACCCCCACGCCCTATACGGGCACTAGCACCTCAAGCTAGCGCGTCTGCCATTTCCGCCACCCGGACAGGTGGATCAGCCGCTGACGAATCAGCCGCCGACGTAAGACCTTAGCACGAAAATCGAAGCCTGTTCGTCGCGGTGGTGGGCCCCGGATCACACCGGTAGCGTTGGGGGATGACGAGCGCGACGGACGATACGACACTCGACGAAACCGCGGTGATCGCCCGCGACCTGATCCGCTTCGACACCACGAACTACGGCGAGGGGCGCTCGAACGGCGAGAGCGACGCCGCCGCATATGTGGCCGCCCGCCTGGAGTCGATCGGCCTCCGGACGCAGTCGTTCGAATCCGATCCAGGACGCACCAGCGTGGTCGCCCGGGTGGAGGGCAGGGACCGTTCCAAGCCGGCTCTCGTCGTGCACGGGCATCTCGATGTCGTGCCGGCCGACCCGCGCAACTGGACCGTCGACCCGTTCGGCGGCGTCATCAAAGACGGGATGCTGTGGGGGCGTGGCGCCGTCGACATGAAGAACATGGACGCGATGATCATCACCGCGCTCGGCGACATTCTCGGCTCGGGCCGCCAGCCGGAGCGCGACCTGGTCGTGGCGTTCTTCGCCGACGAGGAAGACGGGGGCCGACGCGGCTCGCATCACCTCGTCAAGAACCATCCGGAGCTCTTCGCCGGGGCGACCGAAGCGATCAGCGAGGTGGGCGGCTACTCGATCGAACTCGACGGCCGGCGCGCCTACCTGATGCAGACGGGCGAGAAGTCCCTGGTCTGGATCAAGCTGGTCGCCCGAGGGCGCGCAGCGCACGGTTCCCGCCTCATCCGTGACAACGCGATCACGAAACTGGCCGAGGCCGTCGTCGCCATCGGGCGGCGCGACTGGCCGATCCAGCTCACCGCGACGACCACCCAGCTCCTGTCGGAGCTCGCGCGGCTGCTCGACATCGACCCGGAGCGCGTCGGGCCGGACGAACTCGTGCTCCGCACCGGCACGGCGTCAGGTTTCATCCTGGCCACGTTGCGCACCACCACGAACCCGACACTGCTGAACGCCGGGTACAAGCACAACGTGATCCCCGACACGGCCGAAGCGCTCATCGACATCCGGACGCTTCCCGGCGAGGAGGACAAGGTGCTCGACCAGGTGCGCGAGCTGATCGGTCCCGACATCGAGATCGAGGTCATGCACCGCGACGTCGGGCTCGAGGCCGCGTTCGGCGGCCCGCTCATCGACGCGATCATCGACACTCTCGGCACGCACGACCCCGGCGCTCCCGTGCTTCCCTACCTTCTCTCGGGCGGCACGGACAACAAGGCGCTCAGCCTGATCGGCATCACGGGCTACGGGTTCGCGCCATTGCGGCTGCCTGCGGATCTCGATTTTCCGGGCATGTTCCACGGCGTAGACGAACGCGTGCCACTAGACGCGCTAGTGTTTGGCAGGACCGTCCTGAGAGACCTCCTCCTGACCTACTGAGCACAGCACCACGCCAGCGCCAGCCCGGAAAGCCACCCATGAACTTCATCAACGCCGTGATCCTCGGCTTCGTGCAGGGACTCACCGAATTCCTGCCGGTCTCGTCGAGCGCGCACATCCGCATCGTCGGGGAGCTCCTCGGCACCGGGGCCGACCCGGGCGCACGTTTCACCGCGATCATCCAGCTGGGCACCGAGACCGCCGTCCTCATCTACTTCTGGAAGGACATCGTCCGCATCGTCAGCCGATGGTTCCGGTCGCTGTTCGGACGCGTGCCTCGTGACGACCCCGACGCCCGGATGGGGTGGCTGGTCATCGTGGGCAGCATTCCGATCGTGGTGCTCGGCGTGCTCTTCCAGAACCAGATCGAGACGACACTCCGTTCTCTCTGGATCGTGGCGGCGACGCTGATCATCTTCGGTGTCCTCCTCGGAATCGCGGATGCCGTCGGCGCGAAGACCCGCAGGCTGAAGGAGCTGACGTGGGGCCACGGCATCATCTTCGGGTTCGCCCAGGCGCTCGCGCTCATCCCCGGCGTATCGCGTTCCGGCGGAACGATCACCGCCGGGCTCTTCATGGGTTACCAGCGTCGCGCGGCGGCCCGATACTCGTTCCTGCTCGCGATTCCTGCAGTGTTCGGCAGCGGTCTGTTCCAGTTGTACAAGTCGATCACGGTCCCGTGTGTCGCCGGCGCGACGAACTGCACGCCCGAGGTCTTCGGCCCGCTTGAGACGGCTGCCGCGACGGTGGTCGCCTTCGCGGTCGGCCTCGTTGTGATCGCCTTCTTCATGGGCTACATCTCACGACACAGCTTCCTGCCGTTCGTGATCTACCGCATCGTCGTCGGCGTGCTACTGATCGTGCTGCTCTCGACGGGCGTCCTCGCCGCTTAGGTCAGTTGCGCCACGGCTCGTCGGACCTGCCGCCGGCCTGCCCGTCACGCCCGTCGCCGCGGCGGCGCAGGTATCGCTCGAACTCCTGCGCGATCGCCTCGCCGGACGCTTCGGGCGAATCGACAGTGTCCCTCGCCTGCTCGAGCTGCTGGATGTACTGGGCCATCTCGTCGTCGTCTGCGGCGAGCGCATCGATGCCCGCCTCCCACGCTGCGGCTTCTTCGACGAGGTTGCCCCGGGGGATCGTCACGTCGACGAGCTCTTCGAGCTTGTCGATCAGGGCGAGCATCGCCTTCGGGCTGGGCGCGTTGTGCACGTAGTGGGGCACGGAAGCCCAGATCGAGACAGTCGGGATGCCGACGGCCTCTGCGCCGTCGGCGATGGCACTCAGGATGCCGACGGGCCCCTCGTAGGTCGATCGCTCGATCTGCAGCTCGCTGCGGACGGCACCGTTCTCGCTCGACGCGAAGATCGAGATCGGACGGGTGTGCGGAACGTCCGCGAGCATCGCTCCGAGGAAGACGATGGCCGTGATGTCGGCTGCGAGCGCCGCGTCGAGGATCTCTGCGGTGAAGCTCTTCCAGCTGCGGGAGGGCTCGGTGCCGAGCAGAAGATAGATATTGCCGACGTTGTTGCCACTGACCTGGAGGTTCGCGTCGTCGGCCAGCCCTGGCGCTGTCTCGCCGGGGCGCACCGGCCCGTACATGACTGCCGATGGCCATTCGAGGCGGCGGCGGCCGTCGTCGTCGGTGACGACGGTCGGCCGGTTGAACTGGAAGTCGAAGTACAGCTCCGGATCGACCTCGGCGATGGGCACGACTTCGAGAACGTCCTGGAGTGTCCTGACCGCTCCGCTCGCTGCCTCTCCTGCGTCGTTCCACCCCTCGAACGCAACGACCAGCAGCCGGCCGCCGAGGAAGTTCATGCCCTGTGCCACTATCCAGGTACCCCGTTCCGTCGCGGCGACCATGCGGTCGCCATCCTTCAAGGATAGGCCCGGGGCGCCCGGACTAGACTTGGACCCCGTGACCTCCCTGACTCGACCTCCCCTTCCTGCTGCCGTTCTCTGGGACATGGACGGGACTCTCGTCGACACCGAGCCCTACTGGATGGCCGCAGAAGTCGAGCTCGTCACCTCGTTCGGCGGTGTGTGGACCCATGATGACGGACTCGCGCTCGTCGGCCAGGGGCTGTGGATATCCGCCGGCATCCTGAAGTCGCGCGGCGTCGATCTGGCGCCTGACGAGATCGTCGCCTGGCTGACTGATCGGGTGCAGCACCAGCTCCAAGAGGTGGGGGTTCCCTGGCGCCCCGGCGCGAAGGAGCTGCTCGCCGAGCTGCGCGAGCGCGGCATCCCGACGGCGCTGGTGACGATGTCCGTACGCCGCATGGCGGAGCAGATCGTGGCCACCATCCCCTTCGACGCCTTCGACGTCGTGGTGAGCGGCGACGAGGTCGCGGACCCCAAGCCGCACCCGGAGGCGTACCTTAAGGCCGCCGACCTGCTCGGCGTCGACCCCAGGCACTGCGTCGCGATCGAGGATTCCGTGGCAGGACTGGCGTCGGCGGTCACTTCCGGTGCGACCACGATCGGCGTGCCCCACATCATCCCCCTCCCCGAGACGGACGAACACGTTCTGTGGAGCACGCTGGCGGGACGCACGGTCGACGACCTCGTGGAGCTGGCGACGGCCAGGACGGCCGCGCTGTGAACGCGTCGGAGCTCCCGCAGAGCAGCGGACCTTTTCGTGCGGGCGACCGCGTGCAGCTGACAGGGCCGAAAGGCAAGCTGAACACGATCACCCTCGAGCCCGGCAAGGTCTTCCACACCCATCGCGGTCTGCTGGCGCACGATGCGATCATCGGCCTCCACGACGGCTCGGTCGTGATGAACAACGTGGGGGTCGAGCATCTCGCCCTGCGGCCGCTCCTGAACGACTTCGTCATGTCCATGCCACGCGGGGCCGCAATCATCTATCCGAAAGACGCAGCGCAGATCCTCGCACTGGCCGACATCTTCCCCGGGGCCACCGTCGTGGAGGCGGGCGTCGGGTCGGGCGCCCTTTCGCTGTGGCTCCTGCGTGCGATCGGCCCGTCCGGCACACTTCGGTCGTTCGAGCGCCGCGACGAGTTCGCCGAGGTCGCCCGCGGCAACGTCGCAACCTTTCTTGGACGCGACCCCGACAACTGGTCGGTCACGGTCGGCGACCTGCAGGATGCACTGCCCGCCACGGTCGGGGCGGGGTCCGTCGACCGGGTCGTCCTCGACATGCTCGCACCGTGGGAATGCCTGGACGTCGTCACCGACGCGCTGAAGCCCGGCGGCGTCGTGCTCTGCTACGTCGCCACCGTCACCCAGCTGTCCCGGGTTGCGGAGGCGATCCGCGCATCCGGCCAGTACACGCACCCGCAGTCGAGTGAGACGATGGTGCGCGGCTGGCACGTCGAAGGCCTCGCCGTGCGCCCCGACCACAGGATGATCGGCCACACCGGCTTTCTCATCACCGCCCGCCGCCTGGCTCCGGGAACGATCCTGCCGGAGCTCAAGCGGCGCCCGTCGAAGAGCGACTACAGCGACGACGACGTCGAAGCCTGGACGCCCGGCGCTCTCGGCGAACGGCAGGTCAGCCCCAAGAGCCTGCGCAAGCGCGTGCGCGCAGCAGGCACGGGCGCGGAACTCTCCAAGGCGAGGAACCTCGCCGGCGACGGAGGTGCCGATCCCGATCCGGGCGCGCAGGGCGCACCTTCCTCCATCAACTAGCATGGGATGCCGGAGGCCAGCCCTCCCCATCCCATCGATCGCACCGAAAGAGGACTCGTGCACCGCGCATCCGCTCTGTTCGTAGCAGCAGGACTGCTCCTTGTCACGCTCACGGCGTGCTCGTCCGACCCGAACGACAACTGCGACACGGCGCTCACATCGGGAAGTGCTTCCGACGTGGTCAAGGTGTCCGGCAAATTCGGCGAACAGCCGACGGTGAAGTTCCCCACCCCGGTGAGGACGTCGACCTCGCAGCGCACGACCAACATCGAGGGCACCGGTCCCCAGATCCACAAGGGCCAGGAGGTCGTCGTCGACTTCTCGATCTACAACGGCACGAACGGTCAGCAGATCCAGACGACGAAGTATGACGGCACGTCCGGCTCCGCCCTCGTTGTCGGCCAGACCGTTCCCGGCCTCGACAAGGGCCTGCAGTGCGCGACCGTCGGTTCGCGCCTCACGGTGGCCGTCTCGCCCAAGGACGGCCTCGGCTCCAGCGCGTCGAGCGTCGGCGTCGCCCCCACCGACACGATCGTGATCGTCGTCGACGTCAAGAAGGCCTACCTTCCGGCCGCGAACGGCGTACCGCAGCCCGGTCGCCCCGGCTTCCCGACCGTCGTCCTCGCTCCGGGCGGCCGCCCGGGCGTGACGGTGCCGACGACGACTCCGCCTACGTCCCTCGACGTCGCGGTGAACAAGCAGGGCGACGGCAAGACCGTCACGAAGTCCGACACCGTCATCGTCCACTACACCGGCGTGCTCTGGAAGGAGCGCACCGTGTTCGACAGCACCTGGGATACGGGCACTCCCGCGACCATCCAGCTCTCCACCGGCCAGACCGCGTCCGGTACGTCCGTGCCGGCCGGGCTCATCGACGGAATCGTCGGGCAGAAGGTGGGCTCGCAGGTGACGATCATCGTGCCGCCGAGCAAGGCTTTCGGCGCCCAGGGGAGTGGACCTGTGCCGCAGAACGCGACGCTTGTCTACGTGGTCGACATCCTCGGCATCGTCTAGTCCCCGGTACCGGCGCTTCCGCGCCCGGCGGCGTCCGCGGCCTTAGGATGATGGGGTGCCTTCCTCGTCCTCCTCGCCTGCGCGCGTGCCTGTCGAAGAACGCCTCTTCAGCCTCGTGCTCGCCCTGCTCGCCACAGAGACGGGGCTGACGAAGAGCGAGATCCTGTCGACCGTTCAGGGGTACCGCCAGCGCTACTCCTCGAGCGGCGACAACGCCAGCCTCGAGCGTCAGTTCGAGCGCGACAAAGACGACATCCGTGAGCTCGGGGTTCCCCTCGAGACGGTCGAGTCGCCTGGCGACGCCGGCAACAACCAGACCCTGCGCTACCGCATTCCGAAAGGCGCATACGACCTGCCCGCCGATGTCGTCTTCTCGGCAGAAGAGATCACGCTCCTGGGGCTGGCGGCGACCGTCTGGCGGGAGGGATCGCTTTCGGCCGAGTCGCGTCGCGCGATCATGAAGCTCCGCTCGCTCGGCGTCGAATCCGACGAACCCATCCTCGGCTATGCTCCGCGCCTGCGCGTTCGGGAGAGCGCGTTCGAACCGCTGAGCATCGCCCTCGAGCGGCGCACGATCGTTAGGTTCCCGTACCTGAAGCCGGGCGAGTCCGCATCCCGCCTCCGCACTGTCGCCCCGCTGGCGCTCATTCAGCACCAGGGCCGGTGGCACCTGCACGCGACTGACCAGGACGTCAATGAGCCGCGAACGTTCCTGCTGTCGCGCATGGTCGGCCCGGTGACGATGACCAATCGCACCTTCGAGCCCGTCGGAACCGACTTCGCGGCACACGCGCTCGACGAGTTGGAACGCATCTGGCGCCGCAACGTGGCCGAGATCGAGGTCGTGCCCGACACGGATGCCGCGACGCGGCTGAGCAAGCGCTACGGCGACCGCGAACCCGGCAATACGCACCTGTCCGTGAATTACTCCGACCTGAACATCATCGCCGACGAGCTGGCGAGCTACGGCCCGGAAGTACTCGTGCTCTCACCCCCACACCTGCGCGAACGGGTGAGGTCGCGCCTGGCGGCCACCGTCGCCGCCCACTCCGATGAGCCAGGGGAGTCGTCCGATGGCTGAGCGACGCCGACCGATGCAAGCCCAGGACAAGCTCGCCTTTCTCCTGGCGCTGGTGCCGTACCTGATGGACCGCGACCGGGTCAGCGTCGCAGAGGCCGCCGATCATTTCGGAGTGGAGAAGTCGCAGCTGCGTGAGGCCGTGCGCCTCATCGCCGTTTCCGGCGTGCCGGGGGAGACCAGCTCGTACCAGCACGGCGACCTGTTCGACATCGCCTGGGACGACTTCGAGGAGAACGACCAGATCGTGCTGACACACCTGGTCGCGATCGACGATTCGCCACGCTTCTCGGCGAGGGAGGCCGCTGCGCTGATCGCAGGCCTCCAGTACCTGTCCGCGCTGCCCGAGAACGCCGACCGAGATGTGATCGGCTCCCTGATGGCGAAACTCGCGCGCGGCGCATCCGCCGTCCCGAGCCAGGTGGCCGTCGCGGGATCCGAGACCGACGAATCCCTCCACCTGATCCGGGACGCGGTCGCTGACGGCACCCAGCTCGAGTTCGTCTACCTCAACTCCCGCGGCGAGCACGAGCGCCGACGCGTCGACCCGTTACGCATCGAGTCCGTGGATCAGGACTGGTACCTGCGGGGATGGTGCCACCTGCGCAAGGCGATCCGCACGTTCCGCCTCGACCGCATCAGCGACCTGCGGGCGACGGACGAGCCGATCACCTACCGACCAGCCGATGTCACCCTGCCGGAGACCCTGTTCGAGGGTTCGCCTGACGACCTGATCGTCGACATCCAGGTGTCCGCCTCGGCGCTGCCGCTCATCGCGGACTACATCCCGGATGGCGCAGACCTCACCGACGACGGGAGTTTCGTGCGCACCTACGTGCGCGTGGCTCACTACCACGGTCTGAAACGACTCGTGGCCGGGCTGTCCGGCATGGTGACCGTGCTCGGCCCGCCGGAGGCCAGGGCAGCCGTGGCCGAATGGGCTGCCGCCGGCGCCGCGCGCTACGAGTGACGCCTGCATCGCGCTGAGGCATCCCGACACGGAGTCGTGGCGATCTCGTAGGATGGCAGGCATGCCGTGGTGGTCGTGGGTCGTGATCTGGGTGGTGCTGGTTCTCGCGCTGCTCGGGATGCTGACCTTGTTCGGATTCCGCCTCTTTCGAAAACTGATGGCCGCTCTCGACGAACTGGGAAAGCTCGCCGACAAGACCGAGTTGCTCCAGCGACGCTCGGAGGAACTCGCCGACGAGCGGTTCCACCCTGCCGTCTTCTCGGATGCCGGCGTCCTGCGCGCGGCCCGCGAGCAGGACGCCGCCGACCGCGAGCGTCGTCGGCAAGCTCGCAGGGATTCACTGGTGAAGCGGGGTAAACTTCTGGTACGCGCGGATCCGCAACAGTTTTCGCATCTGACCCGAAGGACCTGATTCCATGTTCGGCAATGGCCTTACCGGATGGCACCTGCTCATCATCCTTGCTGTCATCCTGCTGCTGTTCGGTGCGCCGAAGCTTCCGGGGCTCGCGAAGAG
The DNA here is from genome assembly GCF_049994905.1 of Leifsonia sp. McL0618. Classification (GTDB taxonomy): domain Bacteria; phylum Actinomycetota; class Actinomycetes; order Actinomycetales; family Microbacteriaceae; genus Diaminobutyricibacter. The sequence continues at coordinate 2,441,609 of NZ_CP188258.1, forward strand.
CCTCGGGCAGTCCATGCGGATCTTCCGCGGCGAGGTCAAGGCGATGAAAGAAGACGACGCGGCCCCGTCGAACACTACGGAATCGACCGGCGACACGACCGCCGCACCGACCGATGCATCCGTCTCGCGTCCCGCTTCGACCTCCACCGAGCCGCACCCGAAACCCTAGGTCGTGGCCTCCTCCGTCAAGCGAGGCAAGAACCGCGAAGGCCGCATGACGTTCGGCGAGCACTTCGTCGAGCTTCGCAAACGTCTCTTCCGGTCGGCGCTGGGCCTTCTGGTCGGTTCCGTCGTTGGGTGGTTCCTTGCCGGCTGGGTGCTCGACGCCCTGCGCGAGCCGATCATCCAGATCGCGAAACAGCAGGGGCGGCTCGCCGAACTGAACTACGACAACATCACGGGCGCGTTCGACCTGAAGATGCAGATCGCGATCACAATCGGTGTGGTCATCTCGAGCCCGGTCTGGCTGTACCAGATCTGGGCGTTCCTCGTGCCGGCCCTCAATCGCAAAGAACTCAAGTACGGTCTCGGCTTCTTCTTCTCGGCAGTACCGCTTTTCTTTGCGGGCTGCGCGGCCGGCTGGTTCGTCGTTCCCCACATCGTGCAGCTGCTGACGAGCTTCGCGCCCAGCCAGGACACGGCGTTCATCCAGGCGAAGGACTATTTCGACTTCGTCCTGAAGCTCGTAGTCGCGATCGGTGTGGCCTTCGTGCTGCCGGTGTTCCTCGTGCTGCTCAACTTCGTGGGAGTGCTGAGCGCGCAATCGATCATCCGGTCGTGGCGGTGGGCCCTTCTCGTGATCATCCTGTTCACCGCGATCGCCACGCCGTCGGCCGACATCGTCTCGATGTTCCTGCTCGCGATACCGATGGTGGTGCTCTACTTCGCGGCGGCCGGAGTCTCGTGGCTGCATGACCGCCGGGTTGCGCGCGCCGCGACGCGCCTCGAATCCGAACTCGCAACCTGACGGCACCTAAGCTGGGACGGTGACCGACCAGCTCTCCCCGGCCGAGCGCTACGCTGCATCGCGGTCGCGCGCCACCCAGCCGAAGCTCGAGGCGTTCCGCAACCGCCTGCGGTTCGAGCTCGACCCGTTCCAGCGGGAGGCCTGCGCGAGCCTCGAGAACGGGCGAAGCGTGCTGGTCGCTGCCCCGACCGGCGCGGGCAAGACGATCGTCGCCGAGTTCGCCGTCTTCCTGGCCATGCAGGAGTCCCACGCCAAGGTGTTCTACACCGCGCCCATGAAGGCGCTGAGCAACCAGAAGTTCCAGGAGCTCGCGGCCGAGTACGGTCCGGAGAACGTCGGCCTTCTGACCGGCGACACCAACATCAACTCCCACGCCCGGATCGTCGTGATGACGACCGAGGTACTTCGCAACATGCTGTACGCCGACTCCGACCTGCTGGCCGATCTCGCCTACGTCGTCATGGATGAGGTTCACTACCTCGCCGACCGGTTCCGCGGGGCCGTGTGGGAGGAGGTCATCATCCACCTCCCACAGTCCGTGCGCATGGTGTCGCTCAGCGCCACCGTCTCGAATGCGGAAGAGTTCGGCGACTGGCTGCAGGCAGTGCGCGGCGAGACCGACGTCGTGGTCTCCGAGGAGCGGCCGGTGCCCCTCGAGCAGCACATCCTGATGCGTACCAAACTGATCGACCTCTTCGATTCGTCGGGCCTCGCCGCGACGAACCGTGTGAATCCCGAACTCGTGCAGATGGCCCGGTACGGCGGCCGCACGCTCAGCTCGCGCCAGATGAAGGATGTGGGCCGCTACCACTCCAAAGGCGGTCGCCCTGAGTCCTTCCGCATGGACCGTGCCGACCTCGTCGACCTGCTCCAGGAACGCAACCTTCTTCCCGCGATCTTCTTCATCTTCAGCCGGGTCGGCTGCGACCAGGCAGTGCGCCAGGTTCTGCGGGCGGGCGTACGGCTCACCGAGTCGCACGAGCGCGATGAGATCCGCGCGATCGTCGAAGAACGCTGCCGGACACTGCTCGACGAGGACCTCGCCGTACTCGGCTACTGGGAGTGGCTCGAAGGCCTCGAACGGGGTGTCGCCGCCCACCACGCCGGCATGCTGCCCGCGTTCAAGGAGGTCGTGGAGGAGCTGTTCCGTCGCAAGCTGGTGAAGGTCGTGTTCGCGACGGAGACCCTGGCCCTCGGCATCAACATGCCGGCACGCACGGTCGTGCTGGAGAAGCTCGAGAAATTCAACGGCGAGGCCCGCGTGCCGATCACGCCGGGGGAGTACACCCAGCTGACGGGGCGCGCCGGGCGCCGCGGCATCGACGTCGAAGGCCATTCGGTGATCCAGTGGCAGGACGGGCTCGACCCGCAGTCGGTCGCCTCACTCGCCTCGCGTCGGAGCTACCCGCTCAATTCGAGCTTCCGCCCGACCTACAACATGGCCGTGAACCTCATCGACCAGTTCGGCCGCGAGCGCACCCGCGAGATCCTGGAGTCGTCGTTCGCACAGTTCCAGGCCGACCGTGCGGTCGTCGACCTCGCCCGAAAGGTGCGGCAGCAGGAGGAGTCGCTCGCCGGTTACGAGCAGGCGATGTCGTGCCACCTCGGTGACTTCAAGGAGTATTCGGCGATCCGGCGTCAGCTGAGCGACCTGGAGCGCCAGGGTGCGCGGCTCGACGGCGTGAGCCGGGGCGAGCGGGAGAAGCGCCAGCGACAGCTGAACGCTCTGCGCAAGCGCATGAAGGATCATCCGTGCCACCGCTGCCCGGAGCGCGAGCAGCACGCCCGGTGGGCGGAGCGCTGGTGGAAGCTGAAGCGGGAGACGGATGCGCTCAGCCAGCAGATCCGTTCCCGCACCGGTGCTGTGGCAAAGGTCTTCGATCGCGTCACCGACGTACTCGTCGACCGCGGTTACCTCAGCATCGACGACGATGGCGGCACATCGCTGACGGTTCACGGTGCGACTTTGAAGCGCATCTACGGCGAGCGCGACCTGCTCGTCGCCGAGTGCCTCCGCCGCAACGTGTGGAACCAGCTCGACGCGCCGAGCCTGGCGGCGATGGCGTGCGCTCTGGTGTTCGAGCCGCGTCGCGACGAAGGCCTCGTCTCGGACCGCTACCTGCCGAAGGGCGCGTTCCGTCCGGCACTGGAGAAGACCACCGAACTGTGGAGCGTGCTCGACGATCTCGAGCGTGCCCACCGGCTGCCGGGGAGCGAGCCGATCGCCACCGGTTTGTCCCTCGCGATGCACGGCTGGGCGCGCGGCGGGAGCCTCAACAAGGTGCTGGAGGATGCCGACATGGCGGCCGGGGACTTCGTGCGCTGGACGAAACAGACCATCGACCTCCTCGACCAGTTGTCCCTGGTCGCACAGGGTCCCGTCGGCCGCACCGCGCGGCAGGCGCTCGAGTCGATCCGCCGCGGCATCGTGGCGTATTCATCTGTTGCCTAGCCGGCTGTCGGCGCGCACCCACACGGATGCCCTAAGCTCTCACGTCGTGAGTCCTGCCGTGCGCGCGCCGCTTCCCCTCTGGCTGGCGCTGATCATCGCTGCCGGCGCAGGGCCCGTCCTCGATGCGGGTTTCCCCGACCGCGACTGGTGGCCGCTGGCGTTCGTCGGCGTCGGGATGATCCTGTGGAGCCTGCGGGGGAGGAGCACGCGCAGCTCACTGCTCGTCGGCTTCGTCGCGGGGCTGACCTTCTATCTGTTCCACGTGCAGTGGACCGCTCTTTACCTCGGGCCCGTGCCGTGGATCGCCCTCTCGACCCTCGAAGCGCTCTTCTTCGGGCTCGGCTCCCTGCTGATCACGCTGGCCTACCGCTGGCTCCCGGTCGCGTGGCCGACGAAACCCGGCCGGCTGGGCCTGCTTCCCGTCGTGGTCGCCGGGCTGTGGACACTGCGCGAATTCGTGGCAGGCAACTGGCCGTACGGCGGGTTCTCGTGGGGCCGTGTCGCCGAGTCGCAGTCGCAGAGCCCGTTCGCTCCGCTCGTCGCGTGGTTCGGGATGTCCGGCCTCACGTTCGTGATCGTGTGGTTGGTCGCCCTTGTGATGGAGTGTGCGTTCGAGTGGCAGGTACGGCGTGTATGGCGTGTGGCGATCGCCGTCGGCGCCATCGCGCTCGTGCTGGTCATCCCGGCCTGGCCGGCCACCACACACGGAACGACCCGCGTCGCCGCTGTACAGGGCAACGGACCGGCGGGCTACTTCCAATACGCCGCCCCCGGCGATGTGATGGCGACGCAGGTCGCGGCCACCGAGAAGATCATCGACGAGAAGGCCGACATGGTCGTCTGGCCCGAGGGTTCGGCGGACATCGACCCGACCAGGGACCAGGATTCGGCCAACACGATCGACGACCTGGCCACGCGCATGAACGCGCCGTTCGTGATCGGGACGATCACCTACCGCAACCGCGAATACTTCAACACCTCGCTCCTCTGGGAGCCGGGCAAAGGCGTCACCGACTACTACGACAAGAAGCATCCCGTGCCGTTCGGCGAGTACGTGCCCGATCGTGCGTTCTGGCGCATGTTCGCCCCGTCGCTCATCGACCTGATCGGGCGCGACTACACCCCGGGCACCCGCGACAACGTCTTCGACATCAACGGGGTGAAGGCGGGGATCTCGATCTGCTTCGACATCGTCGACGATCAGCTCCTCACCGACATGATGCACGGCGGCGCACAGGTCATCCTGGCCCAGACCAACAACGCGGATTTCGGGCGCACGGATGAGAACATGCAGCAGCTGGCGATCGCCCGGCTCCGCGCCATCGAGGCCGGCCGCTCGCTGGTGAACATCTCCACCGTCGGCAGCAGCCAGATCGTCGACCCGTCCGGAGTCACGATCGCGAGCATCCCGGCCTACCAGGCCGGTTCGATGATCGCCGACGTTCCCCTCGGCACGACGACGACGCCGGCGACCCTGCTCAGCCGGGGGATCGAGCTGCTCGTCTCCGGTCTCGGTCTCGCGGCCCTGGTCATCGCATTCTTCGCGGTGCGTCCCCTGCGGCCCCGCACGGCGAAAGTCGAGACGCGCGCGACCCGCAGCGTCCCGGCTCCGGACAAGGAGAAAGCCGCCTCACACTCGGTGTGAAGCGGCTTCGTCGGTCAGGCGAGCGCTGCGGCTGAGCGGACTCAGGCGCCGATCTTGTGCTCGCCGCGACGTGCGCGCAGGTAGGCAAGACGCTCCTCGAGCAGCTCTTCGAGCTCGGCCCGGGTGCGGCGTTCGAGCAGCATGTCCCAGTGGCTGCGAGGCGTTTTCGAGTCGGAACGGTCGACGACAACCGGCTCATCACCGATGAGCAGGGTCGCCTCCTGGCCGCAGTGCTTGCACTCCCACGTCTCCGGTGCCTCGGCCTCTGCCGAGAAGATTACCTCGGACTCCTTGCCGCACTGTGCGCACAGGTAGGTGTAACGGGAACGCGGGGAGTACACGACGCCTTCTTCGCTCTGTAAGCTCTGGGCGCCAAGTCTCATTCCGCGCAAACTGCGATCTGCCATTGTGTGGTCTCCTTCTCGCGATGCATCCATAGTTATAAACCGTCAAGCTGGGTTTTCTCTTTCCGTTTGCGAGTTCTTCCCAGCAGGCTCTCAGATACGCGAGTCGAGGACCCCCTTCAACACGTCGCAGCGATCGGTGACGATGCCGTCGACACCGAGGTCGAGAAGGCGGATCATGTCGGCCGGTTCGTTCACAGTCCACACGTGGACTTCGCGTCCGGCCGCATGGACGGCCTCGACCGTTCGACGCGTCACCAGGCGAAGCCCGCGCGACCGCTCTGGCACCTGCACGGCGACGAGTCCGCGCAGCGAGCGCCGGACGACCACGGCGAGAGAGAGCTTGGCGCCGGCGACGGAACCGAGCACACGGCTGACGGATGCGCTGCTCGCTACGCCGGGAAGGGCATCCGCCGTGCGCCGCCTCCGCCGCTCGTCGAACGACGTGATGAGCACGCGTCCGGTCGCGCGTGCCGCACGGATCGCGTCGACGGCTGGGGGCCCGGCCGCATCGACTTTGATGTCGATGTTGAACCGTGCCTGTGGAAAGGAGTCGAGCGCCTCGGCGAGGGAGACGAAGCTCTGGCCGGCGCCGAGGTCGATCCGGCACAGGTCGGGCATTCTCAGCTGCCCGATGTCGACTGCGCGCCCGACCAGGCGCTTCAGGTCTGGGTCGTGGCTGATGACGGCGACGCCGTCGGCGCTCGCGTGCACATCCGTCTCGAGGTGCGTCGCTCCCGCGTTCAGCGCCTTCCGGAAGGCGAGGAGCGTGTTCTCCGGGGCATCGAGCGCGAGACCCCGGTGGGCGATGATCCGGGGGTACGACGTGGAGAAGAAGTCGCCGTCGTACCCCTGGACACTCGGAGGGGCAGTCCTAGGCATCCGTCCCGGGCGAGCCGGGCGCGGATGTCTCGGGTGCCGCCGGTGATGCCGGTGCGCTCGGAGCCGATGGCGCCGCGGGCGGGCCCGTCGGTGCAGCGGCGACGGATGAGGTGGCCGGCGGCGCAGGCGGCGCCGGCTCTGGACCCGGTGCACCCTTCGCACCGAACGCCTGGCCGATGCCCTGCAGCGCTTCCGTCAGCTCACTCGGGATGATCCACAGCTTGTTCGCCGCACCCTCGGCCAGCTTCGGCAGGGTCTGCAGGTACTGGTATGCGAGCAGCAGGTTGTCGGGGCGCCCTTCGTGAATGGCGCTGAACACCGTGGTGATGGCCTTCGCTTCACCTTCCGCACGCAACACCGCCGCCTTGGCGTAGCCTTCAGCGCTGAGAATGGCGGCCTGCCGCTGACCTTCGGCGTTCAGGATCTCCGACTGCTTACCGCCCTCTGCGGTGAGGATGACGGCGCGGCGGTCACGCTCTGCGCGCATCTGCTTCTCCATCGAGTCCTGGATGGACAGGGGCGGATCGATGGCCTTCAGCTCGACGCGCGATACTCGGATGCCCCATTTGCCGGTGGCCTCGTCGAGCACGATGCGCAGCTGCCCGTTGATCTCGTCACGTGACGTCAGCGCCTGCTCGAGGTTCAGGCCGCCGACGACGTTGCGGAGGGTCGTGGTGGTGAGCTGTTCGACGGCGCCCAGGTAGTTGGCGATCTCGTAGGTCGCCGCCCGGGCATCCGTGACCTGGAAATAGACGACGGTGTCGATCGACACGACCAGGTTGTCTTCGGTGATCACCGGCTGCGGCGGAAACGATACGACCTGCTCGCGCATGTCGAGGAGGGGGCGCACCCGGTCGACGAAGGGGACGACGATGTTCAGGCCGGGCAGAAGCGTCTTGTGATACTTGCCCAGCCGCTCCACGACGCCCGCGGTTGCCTGCGGGATGATGCGAATCGACCTGAACAGCGCAACCAGTACAAATATCGCGATGACGGCAACGATCACGAAGACGATGATCTGCACCACGAGTTGGGTTGCGTTCAATGGACGCTCCTTTCAGCGGGCGCGACCACAGCGGTCGCCCCCTCGATGGACACCACAGTGACGTGCTGGCCGGGGACGACATCGGGGGTGCCGGGCGCGGTCCGGGCGGTCCAGGTCTCGCCGACGGCGAGCTTCACCTGGCCACCCGCGGGGGTGACCGTGGAGACGACCGTTCCGGACATGCCGATCAGCGCATCCACCAGCGTCTTGGCGGGATCGCCGCCGCGCTTGAGCACCCGCAGGAGCGGTGGCCTGATCGTGAAGAGGAGGAGGACCGACACGACGGCGGCGATGATGAGCTGAAGCCACCACGGCACTCCGAAAAGCCCGCTGATCAGGCCGGCGAGGCTGCCGATGGCGAGCATCAGGAACACGAGATCGACTGTGAGCATCTCGATGATGACGAAAATCAGGATGAGAACGAGCCAGGCGATCCAGGCGAACTGGTCCATCTGTGCTCCCTTCTTCGGCTGATCTGACGCTATCAGTTTTGCGGCGGCAGACGCGGAACCCACTTGGTAGTCTCAGGGAGGAAAAACCCGCCGCCGCGGGCCATCAGACGATCTCGAGGAGTCCTTCGTGTCCAACCCGCTCGCCCCCGGCTCCCTCGACGGCAGACGTGCCCTGGTCACGGGATCGTCCCGCGGAATCGGCGCCGACACCGTGCGCTATTTCGCGGAGGCCGGTGCACGCGTCGTCATCAACTTCCGCAACAAAGAGGCGCGGGCGGTGAAGCTCGCCGACTCCATCCGCGAGGCCGGCGGCACGGCCATCACGGTCGGCGCCGACCTGACCGACCCGGCCTCCGTGGCCACCATGTTCGACACCGTGAAGGCCGAACTCGGCGGTCTCGACATCCTCGTTCTGAACGCATCGGGCGGCATGGAGTCCGGCATGGCCGCCGACTACGCGATGCAGCTCAACCGTGACGCGCAGGTCAATGTGCTCACGGCGGCGCTCCCGCTGCTTGGGCCGGGATCCCGCATCGTGTTCGTCACGAGCCACCAGGCCCACTTCATCCGCACGACCCCGACGATGCCGGAATACGAACCGGTCGCCCTCAGCAAGCGCGCGGGCGAGGACGAGCTCCGTGCCCTCATCCCCTCGCTCACCGAGGAGGGCATCGAATTCGTGGTCGTCTCCGGAGACATGATCGAGGGGACCATCACGGCCACACTGCTCGAGCGGGCGAACCCGGGCGCGATCAGTGCACGAAAGGATGCCGCGGGCAAGCTGTACAACGTCAGCGAGTTCGCTGCAGAGGTCGCCTCGGCCGCCGTCGACCCGGTGCCCGCATCCCACACCCGCTATGTCGGTGACACCTCCGATTTCGTACCGGTGGACGATGAAAGCAACTGACCTCGGCCTTCTCACTGCGGTCTCGGCCCCGACCATCCACCCGAACGGAGGCCGCGCCGTCGTCTCGGTGACGCGTCCCGACCTGGGTGCTGACGCTTACGTCGGACAGCTGTGGACAGTCCAGCTGAGCGGACATGCTGCCCCCAAACGGTTCACCCGCGGATTCCGGGACACCGCCCCGAAATTTTCGCCCGACGGCCGGCTCATCGCTTTCCTGCGCGCGCCCGTGAAGGGGCCCGCCCAGCTCTACGTGGTCGATGCTGCGGGCGGAGAACCTGTGCCGGTCACCGACCGCAAGCTCGGCGTGAGCGAGTTCGCGTGGTCGCCCGACGGAACGCAGCTCGCCTTCGTCAGTCGCGTTCCGGAAGCAGGGCGGTATGGCACCGTCGAGGGTTTGGAGGCGAACGCGGAACCCCCGAGGCACATCACCACACTGAAATATCAGTCGAACGGGCTGGGCTACATCACCGACCGACGAGCGCACGTCTTCCTCGTCGCGGTTCCCGACGTCTGGGGAGAGCCCGTCGTCCAGAGCGCGCCGACAGCAGAAGGCGCTGCCACCGTCGCACCGACCGTCGCCGAACCGAAACAGCTGACGACGGGGGAGTGGGACAACTCCGCCATCGACTTCTCACCCGACGGTCGCACCGTGACGTTCGTTTCGGCCCGGCACACAAGCAGTGACGACGACCTGCGGTCTGACGTCTACGCACTCCGCCTCGATGGCAGGGGAGCGGCGCCGACGAACCTGACGGGGGAGTACGGCCACTGGTCCATGCTCGACGCGGCATACGGATTGAACGGGGCCCTGTACTTCACGGCGCAGGACGTCGGCCCGACCGGACGCGACTTCGTCGCCAGGAACGGCGCCCTCTACGTCATCGACCCCGACGGCGGCGAACCCAGGCTGCTGACAGACCCGGAGACGATCGACCTCACCGAATCCGACATCGTCGCCTACGAAGACGACTCGGTACTGGTGCGCGACAGGAGCCGCGGTGCGCTTCGGCTCGTCGCCGTGAGCCAGTCGGGGGAGCTGCGCGAGCTGACCGACCGCACACGGGAGATCACCGGGGCTGCAGCGGCCGGCGACACGCTCGTGGTGAGCTTCGCCGATGCGACCACCAACGGCGACGTCGCCGTGGTCGACAACGGCGCCCTCCGCAAGCTCACCGACTTCTCGGCCCGCCTGCGCACGAACGGAGTGCTTCCCGCGCGCGAACTCGTCGTCACAGCCCGCGACGGGTACGACATCCACGGATGGGTGGTCGCGCCGCAGGGCGATGGCCCGCATCCGGTCCTCCTGAACATCCACGGCGGGCCGTTCGCGCAATATTCGGTGCGCGTCTTCGACGAGGCGCAGGTGTACGCGGATGCCGGCTACGCGGTCGTCATGTGCAACCCGCGCGGTTCGGCAGGCTACGGCCAGGAGCACGGCCGGGTGATCCGCCAGCAGATGGGCACCGTCGACCTCACCGACGTGCTCGACTACCTCGACGGCGCACTCACGGCCAACCCTTCGTTCGACAGCGGTCGACTCGGAATCATGGGCGGCTCCTACGGCGGTTACCTGACCGCGTGGGCGACCTCGCACGACCACAGGTTCACTGCCGCCATCGTCGAACGCGGCTATCTCGACCCCGAAGCGTTCATCGGAACGAGCGACATCGGCAGCTTCTTCAGCGATGAATACACCGGTACCGATAGCAACCGGATGCGCGCACAGAGCCCGCAGGCGCACGTCGACCTCGTACAGACACCCACCCTCGTTCTGCACTCTGCGAGCGACCTGCGCTGCCCGCTCGGGCAGGCCGAACGGTACTACGCAGCGCTCAAGCGCAGGGGAGTCGCCGCCGAGCTGCTCGTGTTCCCCGGCGAAGACCACGAGCTGAGCCGCAGCGGGAGGCCGCGTCATCGACGTGACCGGTTCGACGCCATCCTCGACTGGTGGGCACGGTATCTGCCGAGCGAGTCGAACACGCGCTGAGTTCCTGTAAGCCCAGCAGAATGAGGAATGCCCCGGTCAGCCTGACCGGGGCATTCCTCAGTGAACGGTTACGCGACCCTGGGCCGAGCTGCGAGGTCCTTGAGGGCCTGGCGCCCGAACGTGAACGCGCGCACGATTCCGATGATTCCCAGGACGATCAGGATGATCGCCGTGATGAGAAGCAGCCAGAACGCCGACCATCCCGGAATGATCAGCACGACGATGCCGGCGACAATGCTCACGATGCCGAACGTGATCGCCCAGCCCCGCGAGGCCGACCTCCCGGATTCAGCCAGCGCCATCACACCTTCGATGATCCATCCGATACCGATGATGGCCACGATCAGGATCAGCAGGGCCGCGGCAGCAGTCTGCGAGTTCCTGATCGCGACGATTCCGGCGATGACCAGCAACAGCCCGAACAGGATGTCGAGGGTGCGGTGGCCGCCGCTGATGCCGCGGCTGAAGATACCGAGCGCCAGGCGCACGATACCGGCGATAAGGAAATAGATTCCAAGGAAGATTGCGAGCACCGAAAGGGTGCGGTCCGGCCAGAAGAGCAAGACGATACCGAAAACGAGCGCAATGATTCCGCTTACCGCGAAGGCGGCACGGATGCCGTTGATGGCCGATTTGGTCAGGTCTCGCGCATCGAGGTCGAAGTAGCTCGGCTCGGCATCAAGAGGATCAACAGATGTCATGATGTGCACCTTTCTCCGTGAGCCGTCTGGCTCGACTGCATGTAAAGCTGACGATAGCGCTGTCTTACACAGGTCGCACTCAGTTTCGCCGCCGTGTTACAAGAACCGTGACTGCCTACTCCGATCGTGGTGAGGAAGATTCGACGCTGATTCGGGTCGGTTCGCTTGTCGCGGACGCACCGCGACGCGGCAGAATCGACAGATCAGGGACTCGGCGGGCTTCCCTCGTTTCAGCGACCGTCGCGCTGATAATGCACATTATGTCAAGTAAGCGATACCGCACCCGATTCATCCCCTCCTCGACCTTGAGAGGACGGATGCAGTCTGATGACAAGTCTCCTTGACTTGACTCTTCGGCACGCTTACGCTCGACCCATGACAAGCGACCTTGACTCCGGCGGAGAATCCTCGATCGAAATCCGCCGACGGCGCGTCTTCCGGGTACGGCTGTGGTCGGGCGTCGGCGCCTATATTCTCGCTTCCGTCGCACTGGACCTGTGGGGTCATGGAACCAGCCCGTGGCGCATTGTCCTGGCAGTACTGCCGTTGGTCTTTCTTGTGTGGAACGTGATCGTCATCGTGCTGCGCGTGCGCCAGATGGACGAGTACCAGGTCAAGCTGTTCTTTCCCGGACTGGCGGTAGGTTTCTCCGTCGCGATCTTCACCGCGATCACTCTGGGCACTCTCAGCTCTGCTGGCTTCGCCGTGCCGAATGCAGGCTGGCCCGTGGCCGTCATCGGAGTTCTGGCCTGGCAGTTGACCAACCGCATGACGGGGGCTCCCAGCGCCTGATGGAGAACCTGATCCGTTCGGAACGGGAGCAACGGGGATGGACCCAGGCGGTGCTCGCCGAACAACTGGAGGTGTCGCGTCAGACTGTCGTCGCGCTCGAAACAGGAAAGTACGACCCGTCCCTGCCGCTGGCCTTCCGTATCTCCCGCCTCTTCGGCAAGCCGATCGAAGGTCTCTTCATCCCGGCGGACATTTCCTGAAGGAGCCTGCGGGTCTAGGAAGCCGCCTCCCACGCGAAGCCATCGGGGTCGGTGAAGGGTCCGGCTTCGCTGCCGATGACGATCCGGTGGGAGCCCGTGCCTTCGGGGGCGACCCCGGCATCCTTGGCCAGCGCACGACGAGCGTAAAGCCCGAGGCCGACCGGACTCGACGGAGTGGAGAACTCGACGTATTTGCCGAAACTCTTGCCGACCGCGAAGCCGCGACCGACATAGAACTGCTTGCTTTCCGCCACGTCCTCCACAGCCAGCAGCAGAACGATCTGGTCGACCGCGAGGGTCGCAGGGCCGCTGTCCTTCTTCGCGGATGTCGCGACTTTCCAGATCGACCCATCCGGGGACTGCACGACCCCGCCGAAGCCCCACAACGATTTCGTGACCGGCTTCAGCGTCGTAGCACCCGCCTTTACTGCGGAGTCGATCAGGCCGCCGACGGTGGACGGCTGCGACACGATGAGAGAGAGGGTGAACCCTCGGAAGCCCGACGTCGTATCGTCGGCGCCCTTCACGCGTACCTGGGCGCCGAGCCCGAAGGCGGCGGTGTAGAACTCTTCTGCTGCAGTGGGGTCATCAGCTTCGAGGCTGACGTATTCGATGGATGTCATACCGCACACGCTATTCGGGACATCCGCATCCGGCTTCTCGATTCCTGCTCGATCGGATGCAGTGGTCACCACACTCTGGAACCGGGTGACGTCGGAGGGTAGCGTCGGCCTATGGCAAAGCAGATCACGGATGCTGAATTCTCGACCACTGACGGCGTCGCCGAATGGCGTGCGCTCTTCTGGGGCGCGAAAACCCTGTACGAAACCGGCGATTTCGCAACCGGCGCGCGCTTCGTCGCCGCCGTCGCAGAAGTGGCGGATGCCGTCGGCCACTCCCCCCTCATCGACCTGCGGCCCGACACGGTGACGGTTCAGGTCATCACGCCGGGTGTCGGCCTCAGCGACCTCGATCTCGAGCTCGCCCGGCGGATTTCGGTGGTCGCCGCGCAGCTCGGTCTCACTTCCGATCCTTCCGCCGTGCAGCACGTGCAGCTGGCGTTCGACGCGGAAGAGCCGGCAGCCGTGATGCCGTTCTGGCGGGCGGCCCTCGGATACGTTCCCGTCGGACCCACAGACATGATCGAACCCAACCTCATCGGCCCGACCGTCTCCTTTTGGCAGAAGGGGTACGTCGCACCACGCAACCGCATCCATATCGATGTCTCCGTACCACATGACCAGGCACAGGCGCGTGTGGATGCCGTGCTCGCGGCCGGCGGCCGCATTCTCGGCGACCGCTACGCCCCGGCGTGGTGGTCGCTCATCGACGCCGAAGGAAACGTAGTCGACATCGCGACGTGGCAGGGGCGCGACTGATGTGTCGACACTGACCCGGTACGTGGCGATCGCGAGTTCGGGCATCCTGCTCGCGTTCGCACTCGGCGGCTGCACCGGCGTAGGTGGAGGCGGCACGGGAGCCGGCACGTCAGGCACTCCCACAGCCGCATCGGCTACACCTTCGTCGACGGTTTCGACAACGTCCGGGCAGGCGGGATCACCGTCGACAACCGCTCAGACCCAGGGTCTTCAACACGTGGTCATCATCGTCGATGAGAACAAGACCGCGACCTCCGTCGTCGGCAACCCCGCAGCGCCGTACCTGAATGCGCTCGCGCACCAGTACGCGACAGCCACGCAGTACTCGGCTGTCGCACATCCGAGCCTGCCGAACTACCTCGCGATGACGAGCGGGACCACCGCCGGCATCACGACCGACTGCAATCCGCCCGGCGGCTCCTGCCTGGTGACGGGGCCGAACATCGCGCAGGCGATCGATCGCTCGGGCCGCACCTGGAAGATGTATGCCGAGAGCATGCCCACCGCCTGCTCGGTCGAGAACACGAACCTTTACGCGGTGAAGCACGTACCGTTTCTCTACTTTCCCAGTGTCACCCGCAACCCTGCCTATTGCGCGACGCACGTCGTTCCCTTCACCCAGTTCTCCGCGGACCTTGCGACTCCGACCTCACTGCCGAACTACTCATTCATCAGTCCGAACCTGTGCAACGACATGCACGATTGCTCTGTGGCGACCGGCGACGCCTGGCTCCGCGCGACCGTGCCGGACATCCTCCACTCCCCCGCTTTCACCCGGCAGCGTTCCTTGCTCGTGGTGACGTTCGACGAAGGTGACGGCTCAGACAATCTGGTCGTGTGCGTCTTCGCCGGCCCCGCGGCAGCCCTGCACACGGTCTCGGCGGCGTCGTACACGCATTACTCGCTGCTCCGGACGATCGAATCCGTGTGGGGGCTGGCCCCGATGACAGCCAACGACGGGAGCGCACGACCGATGACGGCCCTGCTTCGGTGAGTTGGAGGTGCCGGCGACGCCCCGAGCTACGCAGTTCGTTCCAGAGCGCCCCCGCTCTCGGACGAAGGATGGTTCGCTCCGGGTACGGCGTGACGCTCGTCACGGATGAGCGCGAAGACGACAGCGCCCGTTGCGATCAGCCAGCACCCGGCCATGATGGCGGAGCTGAAGTCCTCCCCGTAGTCGACGAAACTCATGCCGTTGAAGAACGCGCCGAACGTGAAGAACGCGGCGATACCGGTCGGCCACCGCCAGCCCCGCGACCGGCGCACAAGGCTGGAGACGAACAATACGACGGCTCCTGCGAAGAGCACGGAGCCGAGCAGTGCATGAACGAACAGGGCCGGCCCTCCGGCGCCGGACAACGCCCATCCGAGACTTGTGAACGAGCGGCTGAAGTACTCGTCGCCCGAGGTTCCCGGGTGAACATCCGGAATCTTCACAAAAAGGTTGAGCACCATCCCGGCGGCGAACTGAAGGGCGTAGCCGACCAGCATTGCGATGGCGAATCGTCTGAGGAAGATGTCCGGCATAAGGCTGGAGTATCAGCCTGACCCGTCGAGCGCAAGCACCGAACCTGATGGGCGATGGCGGCCGACTCCCCCGCCGGAGCTGCGCTCTCCGCGCGGGAGCGGTTCGGCTGATCGTCCCCTCGAATCCTCGGGGTTGCTGGACGCCCCCGAACGGGCCTTGTGCCCGCGATTGCGGGGTGAAAGACTCAAAACGGCGTCCGTTTCCCAGGAAGCGGACGCAACCGGGGGCTGGTGGATGGTTCACCGATGGCACACACGCGGAAGAACAGCCGAGAAGGACTGACGATTCCACGACGGGGGTATCCTCGCCGCGCGGGAGTGGTGTGCGCGATCGTCTCCCTGTGCTTGGTCGGTTTCGCTGATCCGGCCGTGGGTGCTGCAACGTGCTCTCCCGACCCGACCACGTCACCCAGCGGCGGCTCCACGTCGACCGGAGACAGTTGCGAGTCGCCGACTCCGCCGACACCTGACCCGGCGGCGACTCCGGACCCGGTCGGCTCCACTCCGAGTCCCACCGACCCGGCAACGGTGCCGACCCCGACCCCAACGCCGACCCCCACGCCGACTCCGAGCCCGACCCCCTCCCCCACTCCCGCGCCAACGTCGAAACCCACTCCGAAGCCGCATCCGACTGCCGACGACGAGCCCACCGCTCCAGGCGCAAGCGCTCCGAAGTTCGGTGCCGGCGTGACGGGGGCTCCCGTGGTCAGTGCCGTCGCTGCCCAATTCGAAGCTGAGTTGGCCGCGACGGCCTCGAAAGTCGCCGACGCGCGCGCACACTATGCCAACGCCTCGGCCGGCTACGCAGCGACGAAGAGCGAGTTCGACCAGGCGACGGCGCTCGCAACGGGCGCCGAGAAGCAGGCACAGTCAGCCGAGCAGAATGCCAGGACGTCCGCGCGGCTGCTGCTGCGCGAGGTACGGGTCGGCGGCGACCCGCTCGCATCTGCCGACCCCCTTGCAGCGATTTTCGGCGGTGGCGGAGGCAACCTGTTGCAGCGACTCGGCTCGCTGAATCAGCTGGCGCGGGCGAGCGAGTCTCCGTCCGAGGTGGCTGCGCGCGCCGAACACGATGCAGTGGTTGCGCGTGCGCTTCGGGCACAGGCCGACAAGGCGAAGGATGCGGTTGGCTCGATTCCGGTCGACAGCAGTAAGAAGGCCATGGCAACGGCTTCGGCGGCCGTCAACTCGGCTGAGGCGAGCCTCGCCTCCGTGCAACTGCAGATCGCGTCGACCGGCACGGTCACTCGCTTTCCGAATTTCATCGACAATGGTCGGCTGGGACACGCCGTATGGGTCGATCCAGTCCGCGGACCGATCACCGACGGTTATGGTCCTCGACCTTCGCGCCCGCTGGGCACTGGACCTTTCCACTACGGTGACGACATCGCCGCTGCATGCTCGACCTGGATCGTGGCGGCCGCCGCAGGGACCATCGTGGCCACCGGCCCCAACGGCTCATACGGCAACTGGGTGATGATCGACCACGGGCAGGGCGTCCAGACCGTTTACGCTCACATCGCGAACGGCGGGACGATCGTGCACAACGGAGAAGCCGTGGTGGCCGGTCAGCCGATCGCACTCGTCGGCACGACCGGCGCATCCACGGGTTGTCACCTGCACTTCGAGGTGCGGGTCGACGGCCAGCGTATCGACCCGCAACCTTTCCTGGCCGCGCGAGGCGTGATCGTCGGTCGCTAGCCGTCGGGGAGAATTCCTATGGCTTGGGGCCCGCGATGTTCACGAGCCAGGAGACGCCGAACTTGTCGGTGAGCATGCCGAAGCTGTCACCCCAGGGCGCTTTCTCGAGCGGTTGGGCGATCGTTCCATCGACCGCGAGCTTGTCCCAGTATCCGCGGAGTTCGGCCTCGTCGTCACCGCTCAGGGAGATCGAGAAGTTGTCGCCAGGGTTGTAGTCCATGCGATTCGGCGTGTCGGCCCCCATGAGAATGAGACCGGTGGCCGACGTCAGCTGGCCGTGCATGATCTTGTCTTTCTCAGCCGGGTCGTCGCTGGCCTGGAAATCGCCGAAGCTGCTGAGATTGAGCTCACCGCCGAACACGGTCTGGTAGAACTCCATTGCCTGCTTCGCTGTATCTCGAAAGCTGATGTAGGGGTTCAGAAGGGTGGGCATATCGGGCCTCCTTGTTCATCGAATTGGGTTCAGGCTACCGACGACCGCCGACATGCGCACCCGTCGATTCCACAACGGAACGCGGGTTCTGCGCGACGCCCGCCCGCGCCCGATACGCATCGACGATCAGCGCCCCCCGCACCTCGCGGAGCCGGTCGAGCAGCCTGCCGACGAGCGCATCAGACACGCCTGAAGTGGTGAGGTCGTATGGGCCGATCGGCTGTAGTTTCCCACAACGGATGCGGATGACCTCCCATCCGGCCGACCGGAGGAGACGGTCTTTTCGCTTGTCGGACAACTCACGGCGCCCCACATGCTCCAGGCCGTCCCGACCGGTGGTGTCGTACTCGATGGCCACCTTCAGTTCGTCGATGACGATGTCCGGCCACACTTCGACATGCGAATAGAACGGCTTCGCGACCTTGACCGCATTGAGGCTGAGGTCGACCTCGAGCACCTGGCCCAGACGCTGCCGGAGTTTCGCCTCGACCGCGGATGCCGGCTTCGGCGCCCAGGGGCTCACGAACCCGGCCCCGACCGGATAGCGGTCAGCCGCCGCGGCGGCGTGCCTGCACGTGGGGCATCCGCGTCCGCGAAGCACGGAATCGACGCTGGCCTCGAACGACGGATGACCCTTGCTGCATATCCATGAGTACCGCCTGTCTGTGCGTGTCTCGGCGAGCAGTTCCGGCCGTCGACCGGGTACTGCCTTCGCCGCGAGGGCCTCCCGCGTCTGCCCCGTCTCCCCGAGCCTTCGGCACAGGGCGCAGCGTTCGCCGGGCTCGAGGTCGCCGATGGCGCGCGGATCGCGCGGATGCCCGCAGGCGAAAGCCGGGACGGGTTCACGCACGACGCCCATCGGCGCCCGCCGTCGCTGGGCGAGCGCAGCGCACTCCGGGCACCAGGTCGAGCGCCGTCGCGACCCGTCCGGCTTGCTGCGCTGCTCCTCGGGCGTCGCCACGAACCGATGGCCGGAATCGCACTCCCAGACGAGATAGACGTCGGCGCCCGGGGGTACCTGGCTCAGGACGATCCCCGAGTTCAGGTCGGGATGGTACTGGCGGATGAGGGTCGGGTAGCGCTCCCAGTCCGTGCGGTACCGACCGACCGGGTAGGGAACATCCATACCTTTGGTCCACTGGCGGCGCGCCCACCACTGCTGCACGCTCTCAGGCACGACTGCTCCTCTTCGTCCGAAGGCTCGGCATCCTCCGATGGAACTGTACGACCGACCCCCGTCATCCGGCGAAGATCGGTGGCTGCCGACCGGCCCACGGCATCGCCTGCTCGAGCTGGCCTGCGACCTGCACAAGGAGATCTTCCCGCGCGATTCGCGCGACCAACTGCACGCCGATGGGCATTCCAGACCGGGACTGCCCGAGAGGGAGGCTGATGGCCGGATGCCCCGATACATTGAACGCTGCAGTGAACGGCCCATACTCGAGGATGCGCTCGATCCACGTGCGCGCCGCCCACCGCGGGTCGTCATAGTCGAGCGTTCCGTGCCGGAGCGGAAGCTGTGCGGTCACCGGCATCACGAGCAGGTCGAGTCCGTCGAACGATCGTTCGACGGAGGTGGTCACGTGGCGCTGCCCGAGTGCGAATCGGTCCACGTCTTCATCCGTCATCGCCGCCGTCTCCGCGACGATCGACCTCGAGACGGCCTCGAGCAGCCGCGTCTCCGGCCGTCGCGGGGCGAGGAGGAGGGCACGGCCCGCTGCGTGGATGGCGAGGAGCAGTGCATCGACGACCTCGCGCTGATCGATCGCCGGCGTCGTCTCCGCGACGTCATGCCCGATCCAGTCGAGCGTGTCAGCCACACCCCTGGTGACCGCTGCGATCTCGGCGTCGACATCGACGCCTGCCCAGGACTCGGTTGCGAATCCGATGCGAAGCCGCCCCGGATCGACAATGACGAGCTTCGCGTAGGGGCCAGCCGGCGATCGGATGGTGTCTGGCGTGGCCGCGGCATCCAGGAGCACGGCCGTGTCGCGCACCGTGCGAGTGACGGCGAAGTCGACTCCCATAGGCAGACCGCCGCGCACTGGTGGTCCCGACGTGGTCGTACCGCGGCTCGGTTTGAGCCCGACGACTCCGCAGCAGGCTGCGGGAATACGGATCGACCCTGCCCCGTCACTGCCGTGGGCAACCGGAACGGCGCCCGATGCGACGAGCGCGGCGGCTCCCCCACTCGAGCCACCGACGCCCCGTTCACGATTCCATGGGTTTCGTGTCACGCCGTATCGCCTGGATTCGGTCGCGAAATTGAGCCCCAGCTCGGGCGCGCACGTCTGCCCGATAGCCGCGAGCCCAGCCCGACGGAAGCGGCTCATGAGTTCGTGGTCGGCGTCGGCGACACCGTGGATCGCCCGGCTGCCGAAGGCGAACGGGACGCCGCGAGCGAACGGCCCGCTGTCTTTGATGACGAACGGAACACCGCCGAGCGGGCCATCCGCCTCATGCGCAAGCGCCGTCTCGAAGAGGGGCTGCGTCAGCGCACCGAGGTCGTCGGCCACGCTCGTGAGCGCGACCCTTGCCGCCTCCTCGACCTCTGCCGCGCTCACCTCTCCGTTCGCCATCAGCTCGCGGAGTCCGACGGCGTCGAGTTGTGCGTAGTCGGTGGGGTCCAGCATCCCTCCTGACGTCGTGATCCCTCCAGTCTGGCATCACGCCGGCGTAGGCTCGCAGGTGGCGAAGGAGGCTCGGGATGCGCATAGACGGCAGCGTCGCCCTGGTGACCGGAGCGAACCGCGGCCTGGGGCGTGCGTTCGCATCCGCCCTTCTCGATGCGGGCGCGCGAACCGTCTATGCCGGCGTGCGCGACCCCTCATCGGTATCCGACCCCCGGCTGGTCCCGGTTCAGCTGGATGTGACGGATGCCGCACAGGTCGAGGCGGCGGCGGCTCGGTGCGCCGACGTCGACATCCTCATCAACAACGCCGGCGTCATGCGGACAAGCGCGTTCATCGCCGCGGCCGGTACGGACGGCGCACGAGACGAGATGGCCGTCAACTATTTCGGGATGCTCTCGCTCTGCCGCGCCTTCGCCCCGGTGCTCGAACGCAACGGCGGCGGCGCGATCGTGAACATGCTGTCGGCGGCGAGCTGGGTCACGCCGACGGGCATGGGTTCCTATGCGGCATCGAAGGCCGCCTCCTGGGCGCTGACGAACGGCATCCGGGTTGAACTCCGGAGCCAGGGAACGTTGGTCGTCGCGGTGCATGCCGGCTTCATCGACACCGAGATGGCCGCGCGCGTTCACGTGGCCAAACTCGATCCGGCCGAGGTAGCCCGGATGACCGTGGAGGCGATCGAGGCCGGCACGGAGGAAGTGCTCGCGGATGATGAGACGCGCGCGATCAAGGCTGCTCTTCCGACCGCTCTGGAGACGCTGTACCCGCCGATCCAGGCGCGCTGGGACGAACGACATCCGCGCACTCCGCGCTAGCGTGTGCCCGTCTATCCCGTTATGTCGGCCGGATTCGGCGTAGGGAAGGTGCCGGGTCCCGTCTCGCCATTCCGAATGCACTGCCCATATGCGGAAACGCCAACGCGTGGCCGAGTTGAGCTCTCCCCGTTGAGCGTTATGTAGAGCTGTGTCCGGCCGTCGGTGAAGCGATAGTCCATGGCCGTGCCCCCCTGAACGTTTGGCTCTTTGAGAAGCAGCGACCACTCCTTCCCGGTCGGCTCCATCACGCTCAGGAGCTGGCCGTTCGGGACCTCGTGGGTCAGGTCGAACGCGAAGCCATACAACCATTGGGCACTCCCTCGGGGACCTGTGTCGATGGTGCCATCGCAATAGTTGTAGTGGTTCTGCTCTGGGCCTTTCTCTAGAATCCAGTCAGCTGGAATCTTCGCCGTCGCGCGTTTGACAACTCGAATGGCCGCCGTCGCGCCCTGTTCCAAAGTGGTGTCTGTCACTCCGCTTCCCCCACATCCAGACAAACAAGCAGCAGTCGCGATGATCACGGTGGCACGCAGGACACCTTGTTGCGATCGTGATGGCGTTGGCATAGCGGCCACCTGCATACGCACACTCAATACACCGTGCACTACCCCGCGAAATCGGCAGGGTTGGGAGTGGGAAACGTGTTGGGACCGGTGTCTCCGTTGCGGATGCACGTGCTGATGGCGCCTACCCCGACTCGAGGCCGGCTCGTATTCTCTCCGTTGAGCATTATGTGCAGGCGGGTTCGACCGTCGGAGAAGTAATAGTCCGTGGCCGTTCCCCCTTGCTCATTTGGCTCAGTGGAAGTGAGCTTCCATTCTTTGCTGCCGGGGGTCATGAGATTGAGGAGTTCTTCGTTCGGTACCACGTGTTCAAGGTCGATGGCGTATCCGTAGGACCAATAGGCACTCCCATTGGGGCCTCTGTCGATAGTGCCGTCGCAGTACCCGTAGTCGTTATGCTCGGGATCCTTCGCGAGTATCCAGTCTTCTGGGATCTTCGCCGTTGCGCTATTGACGGCCCTTATTGTCTCGATTGCGCCTTTTTGCAATGTGGTGTCCGTCACTCCGCTTCCTCCGCATCCGGTCAGGCTCAGTGCGGTGAGTGCGGCAATAGCCAGCGCGATCGATGTTCTCCGCATTCACGCCCTACTCAGATATGTCGGCGGGATTCGGCGTAGGGAAGGTGCCGGGCCCTGTAGTGCCGTTCCGGATGCACTGCCCATATGCGGAAACGCCAACGCGGGGCCGAGTTGAACTCTCCCCGTTCAGCGTTATGTAAAGCTGTGTTCGGCCATCGGTGAAGCGATAATCCATGGCTGTGCCTCCCTGAACGTTTGACTCTTTGACAAGCAGCGACCACTCCTTCCCGGTCGGCTCCATCAGGCTCAGGAGCTGGGCGTTCGGGACCTCGTGGGTCAGGTCGAACGCGAAGCCATACAACCATTGGGCACTCCCGCGGGAACCCGTGTCGATGGTGCCATCGCAATAGTTATAGTCGTTCTGCTCAGGGCCCTTCTCGAGAATCCAGTCGGCTGGAATCTTCGCCGTCGCGCGTTTGACGACTCGGATGGCCGCCGTGGCGCCCTGTTCCAGCGTGGTATCTGTCACTCCGCTTCCTCCACATCCAAACAAACAAGCAGCAGTCGCGACGATCACCGCGGCAGCCAGGGCACCTCGACGCCATCGTGATGGCGTTGACTTAGAGATCACTTGCATACGCACACTCAATACACCTGCGTCGGCCGTTCGCCGAACGGGCCTGGAGCAAGCCAGGTGCCCGTCTGCGGAGACTCCCCAACCATCACGTAGTAGATGTTCTTCCAGGCTTGTGTTCCTGCATCGAAGACAGCGTCGTGCGCCCAGGGGTTGACCGGCAGACCGGCCAGAGGCGTCGGGCCGGAGTCGAGGACGGTCACCCCTTCGAGGTCTTCGGTGTTCGCACCAAACGGGCCGGTTCCCCAGAACAATCCCTGAAACGGAGTAATTGGATCGTCTGGCGCGGTCAGGGTGTATCGGGGTGTCTGCGGGTTCTTATAATCCTGGACCGAGTGCACATCCGGACCGGCCCCGGCACTGGACACCTGAATGACCGCATCGGCCGACAGACCGACCTTCTCGGCTGCGCCGACGATCCCACCCCCGGCACTGTGGCCAACAATTACGGAACGCGCCTCGGTCACAGCGCGGACACCGTCTACGAATTCGGCAAGGGCACGGCCGGTTGCGTTCGCCATGCCGGAAAGTTCTGTTGTACGCGTGTAGGTCCCCCAGTCAGGAAAATCGCCTCCCATCCAAGTAACCGTGACCAGACTGTCGTCGTTGTGGTCGCGATTCTCCTTCTGGAAGTTCGCTGCTCGCTTGTCATAACCCAGGACGGTGTCCATGTTGAGGGTTGTGCCGTTGACGATCACGCCGATGTTGCGGGTGCTCGCGGTGAGGGTGCCGTGTACCTCGACATAGCGCCCGTTGCCGGCGAGGTCGAAAAGCAAAACCTGGCGTCCCTCCATGGTGGTGTAGGTGGCCTGGCGTGCTTCCAGGCCGGCGATCTGATGCACCAGCTCCGCGCGTGCCAGAGTAGTGCCGCGAAACGATGCCAGGTCGTCGATCTGTTGGTGGAGGGCAGCGATCTTCTTCTCGTTCGCCGCTTTCGCGACCTGGATGTTCAGCTTGCTGGCCGCGTAGCGCGCATCCCAGCCCACACCGTTCAACGCACCGATCACCGCCGGGATCCCGACCACCAAGGCCGTTTGCGCATCCGACAGGCCACCGTCCGGCCCGTCGAGACTGTGCCACCAGTCCGCGACCGCCTGCGGGTCCGCTCTGCCGAGTTTGGTGGCGAGTTCCGGATGCGCCGCCAGCAACGCCCGAAGATCGGTCGCCGACAAGCCGGCCAGCATCCCGAGCAACGCGGCGGGCGAGGAGGTGCGGATTCCGCCGGTGCTGAGCTGCCAGTGTTGCCCAACACTTCCCGTGTCGTCAACGCTCCCATGCAGGCCCGGTCGGCGTGCCGCCTCCAGGTGACCAAGTCATCCCATTGGGCGTCGACCCGGCGCAGTACCGCCTCCTCCCCCTCGATCCGCTCAACCAGCCGCGCCCTCTTCCGCAGGATGTCGTTTCTGTGGACCTCCTGGCCCGTCGCCTTCTCCTGTGCCAGCACCCGGTCATCCAGCAGGTGCGACGCATTCAGCGTGGACTGCGCCACGTCCAACGCCGAAAGAGCGCGGGATCGCTGCAGAGCCAGCGCAGCCTGCTGGTCCTTGATCTGCTGCACCTGACCCGCATACACCTGCAACGCGGTCGCCTGCGCCTCCAGACCCTCTGCCAGCGGCAGCAGGTCCGGGGTCACCGAACCCATCGCCGACTGAAATGCCTGCTGCGCCTTCCCCTGCCACGCCGTACCGGCCACTGTATCCGCGGCCGCGGCCACTTCCGCATGCGCCGCCCGCAACTCCGCCGCCTTCAACACCCGCGCCGCCGCCAGTGAACGGATCCCGGCCGGCTCCCCCGCACCCGGATCCGCCGTATTCACCGACATCAGAACACCCGAGCCAGCCCGGCATCCGCCTCCGCGAACGACGCCGCCGCCTGCGCAGGCGACCCACCGACCGCCTGCAGCGCATCCGCGACAGCCCCGGCACGCGCATCCTGCTGGACAGCACCGTCTCGCAGCGCCGACGCGACTTCGGGCGAGCCGAGCACGCCGCCCGCCCGCACACTCAAAACGCCGTTGAACCGCAATGACGACGCCGCGGACACGATCCGCGCCGACACCTCACGCAGCCGCGACCCATCGACGTGCAGATCAGACACGTTCAGCGACCTGCGACCAGCCGATCCGCGCTCCCCGTCAGCTCCTGAAACGACGCGTTGATATTCGACACACAAACCCCGATCCCCAGTACCCACAGATGACCGCGCCCCCCCGTGAACGCGATTTCTACGGTACTGAGACCGAGTCCTTAAAGCAAATCAGACGTTATGCAAATAATTGCATTAGCCGTCGACCACGCCGAGGCTCAGGACCCGCGGACCGCGGCGACCTTCCTCTTGAGGAACACCATCGGCAGGAAGAACGTCGCAAGGCTCGTCACGAGCCAGACGACCATCGTCGCGAGGATCCACGTCTGCCACCCGCGGATCACCAGCCCGCCGGCGAAAAGCGACGCGATCAGCAGGGCGACGAAGGTCGACACCAGCCCGACACCGCCGAGGAACGCCCGGGCGTGTTGCGCGGCCAGCTTTGCGATGAAGGGCGAAAGCACCCCCTGAACGATCGCGAACACCACGATCGTGATGAGGAACCCTTCGGTCGTGAGACCGAACCCGGGCAGCAGCCATGCGGCGACGAGCAGGCCGAGCGCCGCCGACACGAGGAAGATCGCGATACGGATGAGCAAGCGGATCATGGTTCTCCCCTGTCGTTCGATCTCATTCTGTCGGAGGGCAGAGGTCCTGTCATCGCTTGGGGAGCGGTTCACCTAGATCCGCGCGTCGAGCTCCCGGATGACCGGCCACGCGCCCTCTTCCGAGTTGCTCAGCACCACCAGGTCGACGCCGACCTCGGGGTAGCTGCGCACGATCCCCGAGGAGCCCGCGTTGATGCCTTCCTTGTACCAGGACCTCGCGACGCCGTCATCGTCGACGTCGAACTCGAGCCCGAAGCCATAGAAGACGTTCGAATCGTGCTGCACCTGCGGCAGGAAGAATTCGTCGGTCAACTCACGCCCGAGCAACTCGCCACCGCGCGCGGCGTCGATGAACGTGAGCAGGTCGGACGCCGTCGCGTGCGCTCCCCCGTCGGGCGAACCGATCGGCGGATAGCTGAAGATGTTCTCGACCCAGCGGCCGTCCGCGTCCCGGTCCCATCCCTCTGCGACGCGCGGTTCAGCGTCGCGGCGGTCGAAGAACCCGCTGTCGTCCATCCCGGCGCGAGCGAAGACGTGCTCGCGCACATAGTCGCGATAGCGCATCCCACTCGCACGCTCGACAGCGAGACCGGCAAGGATGTAGCCGACATTGCAGTAGCGGCACTGGACGCCCGCACGTGCAAGCGGGGGCTTGTGGACGAACTGCGGAAGAAAGTCAGCAGTCTCGATCACGGAATAGCTGGGCTTGTCCACCCAGAGCGCCGCGTAGTCTTCTCCGGCCTCCTCGTCTGCGTCATCAGCGATGCCGCTCGTGTGCGTCAGCAGGTGCAGCAGGGAGACATCGGGGCCGATGGTGGTGCCAGCGAGATCGACGTAATAGTGGATGGACGCCTCGAGATCCAGCGCCCCCAGCTCGACCTGCTGCAGAACCGCGACGCTCGTGAAGAGTTTGGTGATCGATGCGGTGTCGAAGCGCAGGTCCATGGCGTTCGGGATGCCCCACCGCGGCGACGCAAGCCCCCGCGCGGCTTCGAATACAACGGCACCGCGCTCGCGCACGAGCACGACTCCCGAGAATTCTTCGTCGAGCACGGATTCGAGATCGGTGGTGTCCACGTTCCGATCGTAGCGACCGGGCCGC
This sequence comes from Leifsonia sp. McL0618, assembly GCF_049994905.1. Taxonomy (GTDB): domain Bacteria; phylum Actinomycetota; class Actinomycetes; order Actinomycetales; family Microbacteriaceae; genus Diaminobutyricibacter. The sequence goes on from NZ_CP188258.1 coordinate 2,468,041, forward strand.
GCGCCCTCTCCCCTACGCCGTGCCGGCCGCGAGGTCGGCGACGGTCTTCTCGATGCGGCGCCGGCGGGTGTCAGCAGCCTTCGCGCCGTCGATCGCCATGACAAGGCGGCGCTTGTTGCTGTAGTTCAGCGCGCCGAACGCTGTGCCCGCATCCGGATTGGAGGCGAGTGCTTCGGCGAAGTCGGCGGGCACTTCGACCTCACGGGGCGCTTCGTCGAGTTCGAGGTCGACCTCGATCGTGTCTCCGGCCGCGACTCCGGCGTTCTGCCTGACCTCCGCGCTGATTGGGAGCAGGAACCGGCCACCCATCGAGCCGACGCTCGTTCGATAGGTGTAGCCGTTGATGGTCGCGCTGACCGGCGGTCGTTTCCCTCCCCCGAGCCCCTCGACGACGACGGCCGGGATCTCGATCCCCGTCGCTGTCCTGCCGTTCGCTTCCACGGTCGCCTCGACCCTCATCACTGAAATTCCCTTCGGATCGACACACTAGCCTTCCCCGAAACCGGACTCCACGAGTTCCGCCAGCGCATTCACGGCGACCTCGCCACCGGGGTCCTCGCTCGCGATCTCTGCGGACGCACCGACGTTCAGGCCGAGCGACATGATGCCCAGGAGGCTCCGCGCATCCTTGCCGTTGACCGTGACCTTGACATCGAAGGTGTTCGCCAGCTTCACGAACTCGGCGGCCGGCCGGGCATGCAGTCCATCTTTGTTGAGGAGGGTCACCTCACGAACGAATCTGATGCCGGACGCAGGCGCCGTGCTCGAGCCCTCGGCACCGGATGCCGCAGGAGCGTCACTCCCGGGCATCCCGTCCCACGCCTCCCGCGCTCCCTCAGCCGCCGCGACGACAGCACCGAGGTCACCACGTGTCTCCGCAGCGACGGCTGCTGCGACACCGGCTTCGACGAACGGCGCATCGACGACCTCGACGCGCGACCGCTGCTCCTCCGGCAGCTGGTCGCGCACCGTCTCGGCGATCATGAGTGCGGAGCCGAGGTCGCTGAGCACGACCACGCCAGCGCCGGCATCCGCTTCGTCGATCGCCGAAGTGACCTTCACGAAGCTCGTGCCGATGCCGCCGTCATCGGTTCCGCCGGCCGCGACCAGGACGACCGACGGTGCCATCTGACCGGCGACGTCCGCAATTCCGCGGGCGAGGTCGGTACTGTGCGAAACGAAGACGATGCCGACCCGCGCCGGGTCTCCGTCAGTCATCGCCCGCTACTGTCGCCGCAGCCCGCAGGATGATCGCCGTCGACTGGGCGCCGGGATCACGATGCCCCGCCGAGCGTTCGCCGAGGTAGCTCGCCCGGCCTTTGCGCGCTACCATCGGCTCGGTCGCAACGGCACCGGCCTCGGCCGCGGCAGCCGCAGAGTCGAGGATCGCACCAGGCGAGGCCCCCTCTGCCGCTGCCGCACGCGCCGCGTCGACGGCAGGGGTCCATGCGTCGACCATGGTCTTGTCGCCGGACTCGGCCTTGCCGCGGGAGACGATCCCGTCACGAGCGGCAGTGAGCATCGCGACCACCACGGTCCCGTCGAGCTCCGGCCCATCGCCGAGCGGCTCAGCTGCTTTAAGGAATGCCGTCCCGTAAAGCGGGCCGGACGCGCCGCCGACCGTCGAGATGAGGGTCATCGCGACGGAGCGAAGCGCCGCGGCCGGGGTCGCATCGTCCGGAAGGGCGGCGAGGGCGGGGACCACCGCGGTGAGTCCGCGATCCATGTTCTCACCGTGGTCACCGTCGCCGATCTCGCGGTCGAGGTGGTTCAGGAGGGCTTTGTTCTCGGCGATCGCTGCCGCCGAGGCTCCCATCCAGGTCTCGATCCATGTCGTGTCCAGCTTCATGCCGCCACTCCCATCGTGTGTCCCAGCGGATCCGTTCAGACGCCCCAGCGAAGCGCCGGGGTGTTCACCGGTGCATCCCAGAGGGCAGTCAGTTCATCGTCCAGTTTGAGCACCGTGATCGACACCCCCTGCATCTCCAGTGACGTGACGAGGCTGCCCACCAGCGAGCGCTCCAGCGTGATGCCGCGTTCGTCGAGGATCTCGGCGGCACGGCGGAACACGATGTACAGCTCGGACTGAGGCGTACCGCCCATCCCGTTCACGAAGAGCAGCACCTTGTCACCGGATGCGAATGGTAAGTCGTCGAGGATGGCCGTCATGAGCCGATCGGTCAGAGCATCCGCCGGCTCCATCTTGATGCGCTCGCGGCCCGGTTCGCCGTGGATGCCGACACCGAACTCGATCTCGTCATCGGCCAGCTCGAAACCGGGTTCGCCGGCGTGCGGCACAGTCCCCGCGGCGAGGGCGAGACCCATCGAGCGGACCTGGCCGTTCACCTTCTCTGCGATCGCCGTCACGCTGTCGAGGTCGTCTCCGCGTTCGGCTGCTGCGCCGGCGATCTTCTCGACGAGCACCGTTCCGGCGACACCACGACGGCCGGCTGTATAAAGGGAGTCCTGTACGGCGACGTCGTCGTTGATGACGACGGCGCGCACGCTGATCCCCTCCGCGCCCGCGAGATCGGCAGCGGTCTCGAAGTTCAGAACGTCGCCCGTGTAGTTCTTGACGATGTGGAGGACCCCCGCGCCCCCGTCAGCCGCCTTGGTCGCACCGACGATCGGCATCGGCGTCGGGGAGGTGAAGACCTCGCCCGGAACCGCGGCGTCGAGCATGCCGCGACCGACGAAGCCGGCGTGCAAGGGCTCGTGGCCGCTGCCACCACCGCTGACGAGGCCGACCTTGCCCTGGACGGGACCGCCGGCTCTCGATACGAACCGCGGATCATGGGACACCGTGACGATGTCGGCGTGCGCTCGGGCGAACCCGTCGAGGGTCTCGTCCACGACGTCGGGGACGTCGTTGATGAGCTTCTTCATTGAAACCCTACCTTTCAGCGTGTGGCCGCAACCCACTCTTCGAGCTTCGAGGCAGCCGCCCCGGAGTCGATCGCCTGGGCGGCGACCGCCATTTTCGAACGGAAACGATCCAGGATGGCATCCTGGACCCTCGACGGGTCGGCTGCGAGCTCGTATGACACAAGCCCCGCCGCCGCGTTGAGCAATACGATGTCGCGCACGGGGCCTTCCTGCCCTGCGAGCACGGCACGGACGACGTCGGCGTTGTGCGCCGCGTCGCCTCCGAGGAGGTCGGCGATCGTCGCCCGCGGGATTCCGAGATCCCTCGGGTCGATGTCGTGTTCGGTGACCAGGCCGCGTGAGACCTCCCACACGTGGCTGTGTCCTGTCGTCGAAAGCTCGTCGAGCCCGTCGTCGCCGCGGAACACGAGAGCGGTCGCGCCGCGCGTCTGGAACACGCCGACGATCAGCGGGACGCGGTCGAGCTGGGCCACTCCGACGGCGGATGCTTCGGGTCGCGCCGGATTGCAGAGCGGCCCGAGGAAGTTGAAGACGGTGGGGATGCCGAGCTCGCTACGCGCGGGCCCCGCGTTCGCGAACCCGGGGTGGAACGCGGATGCGTAAGCGAACGTGATCCCGGTGCGCCCGAATACCTCCGCCACCTTCTCCGCCGACAGGCTGAGGTCGATACCGAGTGCCGCGAGCACGTCTGAGGAGCCGGATGACGAACTCGCCGCACGATTGCCGTGCTTGATCACGGGTACTCCGGCCGCCGCCGCGACGATCGCGGCCGTCGTCGAGACGTTCACCGTGCCGAAGCGGTCGCCGCCGGTCCCGACGATGTCGAGGGCCATCGGATCGATACGAAGCGGGATGGCGTGCTCGAGGATGGCGTCACGGAATCCGACGATCTCATCGACGGTCTCGCCCTTCGCGCGCAGTGCGACGAGGAATCCGCCGAGCTGTGCCGACGTCGCCTTGCCGGTCATCACCTGCTCCATCGCCCATGCCGCGTTGGCTACGCTCAGGTCTTCGCCGCCGAGAAGGGACGTGAGGGTGGACGACCAGCTCGGAGATTCCGTCATACAGCGATCCTACTGAGGCGGCGCAGTGCTGTGCCCAACCGCGTTGGAGCCTGCGAACTAAGGCAAGCCTAACCGGAAAAACCGTCCAGACAGGCCCCATGAATGAGAAAACCCCGACTGCTTTTCGGCCATAATGGAACGGTGACGAGCACCTCAATATCTCCTACGGCGAGTGCGCCCTCAATCAACCGGCCCAACGTCGTGGCAGTTGGCACCATTGTCTGGCTAGGCAGTGAGGTCATGTTCTTCGCGGGGCTCTTCGCGATCTACTTCACGCTGCGCTCGACGTCACCTGCACTGTGGGCCGCCGAGACCGCGCACCTCAACATTCCGTACTCTCTGACGAACACGATCATCCTGGTGTCGAGCTCGTTCACATGCCAGTTCGGGGTGTTCGCTGCCGAGCGCCTGCAGCCCCGTTCCGTGGGTTGGAAGCCGAGCCAGTGGGGCATGGTCGAGTGGTTCACGCTCACGTATGCCCTCGGCGCCATCTTCGTCGCCGGCCAGATCATGGAGTACGCAACGCTCGTCACCGAGGGCATCACCCTGAGCGCCAACTCCTATGGCTCCGCTTTCTACCTCACCACCGGTTTCCACGGTCTGCACGTGACCGGCGGCCTCATCGCCTTCCTCCTCGTCATCGGCCGCGCGTTCGCGGTCAAGACCTTCGGGCACAAGGAGGCGACGAGCGCCATCGTCGTCTCCTATTACTGGCACTTCGTCGACGTCGTCTGGATCGGGCTCTTCCTGGTCATCTACGTTCTCAAATAGGAATCAGGAGCAGACCTCACCACCATGCGCGCTAAAACGCACACAACGGGCGCAACCCGCCGGCAGACCCGCTCGGGCCGCAAGGCCGGGCGCCGTCACCCGCTGGCGACGATCGCACTGATCGCGATCGGCCTCGGCCTCACGGGCGGAGCCTACGCGGCCTTCAACACCTCGACCGCCTCGGCCGAGCCGACCGCCGCTTCGCAGGAGTCCGTCGACCAGGGCAAGAAGCTCTTCCAGGCCAACTGCGCCACCTGCCACGGCCTGAACGCTACCGGGACGACCAACGGACCGAGCCTCATCGGCGTCGGTGCGGCCGCTGTCGACTTCCAGGTCGGAACGGGCCGCATGCCGATGGCCATGCAGGGTCCGCAGGCCCAGGAGAAGCCGGTCCAGTTCACCGAGGCCGACATCAAGGCGCTTTCCGACTACGTCGCTTCGCTCGCCCCCGGGCCGGCGATCCCCGACCCGTCCCTGCTCGACGGCAACGGTAATGCAGCCAACGGTGGAGAGCTCTTCCGCGTGAACTGCGCCATGTGCCACAATGTGGCCGGTGCGGGCGGGGCGCTCACCGAAGGCAAATACGCTCCGCCGCTGAAGGGCGTCAGCGCCCAGCACATCTACGAGGCGATGGTCACCGGCCCCCAGAACATGCCCGTGTTCAACGACCTGAACATCTCGCCGTCCGACAAGCGCGACATCATCACCTACCTCAAGTACATCGAGAAGAACCAGTCCCCCGGCGGTTTCGAGCTCGGTTCGCTCGGCCCCGTGGCTGAAGGTCTGTTCCTCTGGATCTTCGGCGTCGGCGCGGTCATCGGGCTGACCGTGTGGATCACAGCGAAGTCGAACTAGCCGGTACTTGACATGACACAGCGCACGAAGGAGAACAATGGCACAGGACGATAACGGCGGACACGAGCTGACGCCTGCCAGCTCGTCGGCCGTCGAAGTCCACAGGGATGGTGACCCCGGAACGGCGGTCATCCTCAGTGACCACGTCGAAAACCCAGGCTTCCCGCCCCATCGCCTGCGGGTGACGGATCTCGACCCGAAGAAGGCTCGACGGGCCGAGCGGGTCGTCTACACCCTCTTCTACCTGTCGATTGCCGGCAGCGTCTGGGCCATCGCCGCGTACATGGCGTTCCCCATCGAAGACAACGATCCGGGTTCGGTCCACCTGAACAACATGTTCATCGGACTGGGCATCTCGCTTGCTCTCCTTGCCATCGGCATCGGTGCCGTCCACTGGGGCAAGGCGCTCATGCACGAGCGCGAAGGCATCGACCTGCGCCACCCGACGCGCGGAAAAGAGCAGACGATCGAGCGCTCGGCGGAGATCTTCCGCATCGCCGACGAGGAGTCGGGATTCAACCGGCGCACGCTAATCCGCAACAGCCTGATCGGGGCCCTCGTCGTCTTCCCGCTTCCCGCTGTCGTGCTCTTCCGCGGACTCGCACCGCAGAACGAGGACCCGGTGACGTTGCTCTCCCACACGATGTGGAAGAAGGGCACGCGCCTGACGCGTGACCCATCCGGCACCCCGATCAAGGCTGCCGACGTCACCCTGGGTTCGGCTTTCCACGTGATCCCCGAAGGGCTCAACGAACGCGAAGACGCGCTCGAGCAGAAGGCCAAGGCGGCCGTTCTCCTCATGCGTCTCAAGCCGGAAGACCTCCACGTCTCCCCCGGCCGCAGGGACTGGAACTACGACGGGATCGTCGCCTACTCCAAGATCTGCACCCACGTCGGCTGCCCGGTAGCACTGTATGAGCAGCAGACCCACCACCTGCTGTGCCCGTGCCACCAGTCGCAGTTCGACATCACGCACGAGGCCGAAGTGATCTTCGGTCCGGCGAAGCGGCCACTGCCGCAGCTGCCGATCACCGTCGACGCCGATGGATACCTCATCGCACGCAGTGACTTCACCCAGCCTGTCGGCCCGAGCTTCTGGGAGCGCAGTTGAGCACGTCAGCCGCCGCATCATCATCTGCGGCACACTTCGAAGGCACCCCAACGGTGGCACCCGTCAAAAAGGGCGGGTTCACCGCGGCCGCCGCGAACTACATCGAAGACCGCACCAGCCTCTCCGGTGTGGTCAAGGAGTTCGGTCGTAAGATCTTCCCCGACCACTGGTCCTTCCTCCTCGGTGAGGTCGCTCTCTACTCCTTCATCGTCATCCTTCTGACGGGAACGTTCCTGACGTTCTTCTTCCAGGCATCGATGGCCGAGGTGGTCTACAACGGCTCGTATGTCCCGCTCAAGGGCGTTTCCATGTCCGCGGCCATGTCGAGCACGCTGAACATCTCGTTCGAGATCCGCGGCGGACTCCTGATGCGGCAGATCCACCACTGGGCTGCGCTGCTGTTCGTTGCGGCCATCGGGCTGCACATGCTCCGCATCTACTTCACGGGAGCATTCCGCAAGCCGCGGGAGCTCAACTGGGTCATCGGCTTCACGCTGTTCATCCTGGCCATGGCCGAAGGATTCACCGGCTACTCGCTCCCCGACGATCTGCTCTCGGGCAACGGCCTCCGCATCATCGATGGTCTGGTCAAGGGCATCCCGGTCATCGGAACGTGGACTTCGTTCCTGGTGTTCGGCGGCGAGTTCCCGGGAACAGCCATTGTCGGCCGACTCTATACATTGCATATCCTTCTGCTGCCGGCGCTCGTGCTCGCCTTCATCGGGATCCACCTGGTGTTCGTGGTCGTCCACAAGCACACCCAGTACGCCGCTCCGGGCCGTACCGAAGGGAACGTCGTCGGCTACCCGGTGCTCCCGGTCTACGCCGCCAAGGCGGGCGGGTTCTTCTTCATCATCTTCGGTGTCATCGCCCTGATCGCGTCGCTCTTCACGATCAACCCGATCTGGAACTACGGCCCATACGACCCTTCGCCGGTGTCCGCGGGAACCCAGCCTGACTGGTACATCGGATTCGCCGACGGTGCGCTGCGTCTGATACCACCCGGCTGGGAGTTCGTCTGGCTCAACCGAACGTGGTCGTTCAACATCATCGTCCCGCTCGTCGCCATCGGTATCTTCATCGTTCTGGTGATGTTCTACCCGTTCATCGAGGCCTGGATCACGGGCGACAAGCGTGAGCACCACATCCTGGACCGCCCGCGCAACGCGGCGACACGCACCGCCATCGGTGCAGCCGGAGTGACCTTCTACGCGGCGCTCTGGGCTGCTGCAAGCTCGGACATCATCGCAACGCACTTCAAGGTGACGATGGAGGGTGTTATCCACACCATCCAGGCGATGGCGATCCTCGGCCCGTTCATCGCGTACTTCATCACAAAACGTGTCTGCATCGCCCTGCAGAAGAAGGACCGGTCAATCGCCCTGCACGGCTTCGAGTCTGGTCGAATCGTCAAGCTGCCCGGCGGTGAGTTCATCGAGGTGCACGAGCCTCTCGACGAGTACGAGCGCTGGCGCCTGGTGAGCTTCGACGCCTACGAGCCCCTGATGATCCGTCCGAACAAACAAGGCAAGATCACCATCGGCACGCGCATGCGGTCCGGGCTCTCACGGTGGTTCTTCGAAGACCGCATCCTCCCCCCGACGAGGGGCGAACTCGAGTCGAGCTCGGGTCACCACTAGTCCTGGCGAACTGCACGGATGCGCCGGCTGCGATTTGGATCGCGCCGGCGCATCCGTCTTTCACGGACACGACCGCGGCAGGAGAGACCATGTCAGCTGAGACGCTCGCAGACTGGCTCCGGTGCCCGGTGTGCACCGAACCGCTCACGCCGGCCGCAGCGACCATCCTGGGCTGCGTGAACGGCCATCGCTTCGACATCAACAAACGCGGCTACGCGACGCTCCTCGGGTCACGATCCCGGGTCGCCGGAGACACTCCCGCCATGCTGGATGCCCGTTCACGCGTCCTCGAGCGGGGAACCTACGCGCCCATCGTTGATACGCTCGACGCCGCGCTCGACCAACTCGTGACGACGCACCGTGTCATCGACGCCGGCGCGGGAACCGGCTACTACCTCCGGTCGCTCTTGGCCAGTAGGCCGACCGCGCGAGGGCTGGCACTCGACCTCTCCTCCGCTGGCGTCGCACGCGCGGTCCGCAGCGCGGACCGCATCGACGGTGTCGTGGCTGACACGTGGCAACCGCTGCCCGTCCGCGACGGAATCGCAGACGTGATCCTGAATATCTTCGCTCCGCGCAACCTGCCCGAGTTCTACCGCATCCTGGCCCCGGAAGGGACGCTCGTGGTGGTCGTCCCGCGCCCGGAGCATCTGCACGAACTCCGGGAGGACGGGCGGATGCTCGACGTACCGGCAGACAAGGCCGCGACGTTGATCGAATCCACGGCGCCGCTCTTCGCCCACACAGGAAGCACGGCGGTCGTCTTCGACATCGTCTACGACGCCGCCCTCGCGGACTCCCTCGTTGCGATGGGGCCTTCGGCGCACCACATGCAGGACGTGGGCAACGACTCGACGGACACGGTAGAACCCACCCATTCCAGCGCCACCGTCGCCGTGGACGTTCTGACGTTCGCGCCACGCCAAGCCGGTCTCAACGCCACTGAGGTGTGAGTCCAGCCGTCGGGACCTACCCGACGCTCAGAACTCACACCCCAGTACTCACACCTCAGTACCCACACCCCAGTACCCATACCTCAGTGGCGTGCAGTGCGCTTGTCAGCGCGCGAAGTACCCGCGGTAGTACTCGTACGTCCAACCGACCAGACAGACGATCGTGAAGGCCACACCGATGTAGGCGATCCAGAAACCGACGGCGATACCGAGCACGACGAGCGCGGCACCGAATGCGAGGGCGATGGGCCACCAACTCCACGGGCTGAAGTGTCCGAGCTCGGGATCGCCGTCGTCGATGTTGGCGTCGATTCGGTCCTCAGGGAGCTCGCCCCCCTGCGAGGCGTGCGACCGGCCGATGTAGAACGCGAGGAAGGTGGCCAGGATGGTGCTCAGCGTGAGCGCCACTGTTCCGACCCACTCGACCTTGCCGTAGTAGATGAGGCTCCACACCGTGTACAGCGCGGCCGAGAACAGGAAGAACCCCGCAAGGATCCAGAAGAGAATCGCGTTAGCCCTCATGTCACTTCACCTTCTCGTTGCCGAGGTCGTACACGGCTCCATCCGGAGCGTCCTTCATGCCCCCGATCCCGAGCGGGATTCCCGCCTCGGGGTGATTCAGGTCGAATGCAGGCGATTCGCTGCGGATACGGGGAATGGAGGTGAAGTTGTGCCGGGGCGGCGGGCAGCTCGTCGCCCACTCGAGCGACCGGCCGTAGCCCCACGGGTCGTTCACCAGGACGCGCGGAGCATTGCGCGCCGTGAGGTAGACGTTCACGAAGAACGGGATCATCGAGACGGCGAGGATGCCCGCACCGATGCTCGACACCTGGTTCATCCACGTGAAGCCATCCTGCGGCAGGTACGTCGCGTAGCGTCGCGGCATGCCGATGACGCCGAGCCAGTGCTGGATCAGGAAGGTGGTGTGGAATCCGATGAACAGCAGCCAGAAGTGCCACTTGCCCAGCCGGTCGTTGAGCATCTTGCCTGTCCACTTCGGCCACCAGAAGTAGAAGCCGGAGAACATGGCGAACACGACGGTGCCGAAGACGACGTAGTGGAAGTGGGCCACGACGAAGTAGGTGTCTGACACGTGGAAGTCGAGCGGCGGCGACGCCAGGATCACGCCGGTGAGACCACCGAACGTGAACGTAATGAGGAAGCCGATCGCCCAGAGCATCGGGGACTCGAACGTGATCGACCCACGCCACATCGTGCCGATCCAGTTGAAGATCTTCACACCGGTCGGAACCGCGATGAGCATCGTCATCAGCGAGAAGAACGGCAGGAGCACCGAGCCGGTCACGTACATGTGGTGCGCCCACACCGTGACGGACAGCGCTGCGATGGAGATGGTCGCGTAGATCAGGGTCTTGTACCCGAAGATCGGCTTGCGGCTGAAGACAGGGAACACCTCTGAAACGATGCCGAAGAACGGCAACGCAATGATGTACACCTCAGGATGGCCGAAGAACCAGAACAGGTGCTGCCAGAGGAGCACACCGCCGTTGGCCGCGTCGTAGATGTGCGCGTCGAAGACACGGTCCGCCGCGAGGGCGAAGAGAGCGGCCGCGAGCACCGGGAAGGCCATGAGCACGAGGATCGAGGTGACGAGCGCGTTCCAGGTGAAGATCGGCATACGGAACATGGTCATGCCGGGCGCGCGCATGGTGATGATCGTCGTGATGAAGTTCACGGCACCGAGGATCGTTCCGAAACCGGACAGGCCGAGGCCGAGGACCCAGAGGTTGCCTCCGACGCCCGGCGAGAACGTCGTGCTCGAGAGCGGGGCGTACGCGAACCAGCCGAACGAGGCTGCGCCCTGCGGGGTCAGGAAGCCCGCCACCGCGATGAGCGAGCCGAAGCTGTAGAACCAGTACGCGAGCGCGTTCAACCGCGGGAACGCCACGTCGGGCGCACCGATCTGCAGCGGCATCAGAGCGTTCACGAAGCCGGCGAAGAGCGGCGTCGCGAACATGAGCAGCATGATCGTGCCGTGCATGGTGAACAACTGGTTGTACTGCTCTTTCGTCTGCACGACCTGGAGGCCGGGTTCGAAGAGCTGGGCCCGGATGATCAGGGCCATGACGCCGCCGATCAGGAAGTACAGGAACGACGTGACCAGATACAGGTAACCGATCGTCTTGTGGTCGGTCGAGGTGATGTAGCTGACCAGGAGGTTGCCCTTGCGCTCCACATTGCCGGAGGTGAAAGCCTGGGTGGCCTTGGGTAGCGGGGTCGCCGTCGAGGCGGGAGCGGGTGCTGTCGTCGTAGTCATGGGTGCCCCTACTGGTTTACCTTCGGCGGAGTGGTGCCGGGCAGGTTGTTGTTACGGTCGTACTCGATGCCGAGCTGGCCTTCATATCCCTTGTCTCGCAGCGACTGGATGTGTGCGTCGTACTCGGACTGCGGAACGATCTTCAGGTTGAAGAGCATCGCCGAGTGGTATTCGCCACACAGCTCCGCGCACTTTCCGACGAACGTACCGGTGCGTGAGGTCGTGCTGAAGTACATGTAGTTGGTCTTGCCCGGGATGACGTCTTTCTTGTAGAGCATCGCCGGCACCCAGAACGAGTGGATCACGTCGCGCGAGTCCAGCTGGATCGTGACCGTCTTGTTCTCGGGAAGGTAGAGCGTCGGGATCTTGCTCTCTTCTACCGCCCCCGGCTGGGAGCTCTTGTCGGAGGGCTGCGCCTGGATTCCCGGGTCGTAGACGTTCTCGTTGACGTAGTTGAAGTCCCACGCCCACTGCTTTGCGAGCACGTGGATCTTGATGTCGGGGTTGGCGTAGGGCTGCTCGATGGCTTCCTGGTCGCGCGCCGTGAATGCGAAGAACCCGAGCACGAGGATCAGGGGGACGATCGTGTAGAAGATCTCGATCGGCATGTTGTAGCGCAGCTGGGCGGGGAGGCCCGTCTGCCCGATGCGGCGGCGGTAGACGATGACCGCCCAGATCACGAGGCCCCAGACGATCACACCCACGACCAGCAGGACGATCCAGCTCGTCACCCAGAGACCGCTGACGCGTTCCGTGTGGTTGGTGACAGGTGGCTGTCCGGCCTGAAAGCCGGGCAGGAATCCGTGGAGCTGGGCCTCAGTACAGCCTGCCAGTACGAATGCAAGTGCCGCTGCGATCGGAATAGCAGCCCATCGGAGACGACGATTGTGACGCACCGGTGACCTTTCGAGAGACTCGTGAACAGTTCAGAAGCAACTGTATTGACCGTAACTACCCTACTCCGAGACACACGCCGGAATGAACCAGAAAAGGCCGCCCCGAAGGGCGGCCAGTTCTGTATTTTTGTGGTATTTAACCCCTAGTGGAACGAGTCTCCACAGGCGCAGCTGCCCGACGCATTCGGGTTGTCGATCGTGAATCCCTGCTTCTGGATCGTGTCCTCGAAGTCGATCGTGGCACCGTCGAGGTACGGGACGCTCATCTTGTCGACGATGACCTCGACGCCGTCGAAATCGACTGTCGCGTCGCCATCGAGCATCCGCTCGTCGAAGTACAGCTGGTAGATGAGGCCGGAGCAGCCACCCGGCTGCACGGCGACGCGCAGGCGCAGGTCGTCGCGGCCTTCCTGCTCGAGCAGGCTCCGGACCTTGCCGGCGGCCGTGTCGGTGAGGCCCACGCCGTGGGCTTTGGTCTCAGCGAGTGTCGTGTCGGTCATTGCGCTCCTGACGGGGTGTGAACGAAATCCATCGAAATCTAACGAGATTCTACGTCGGAAAACTCGAAACTCGCCGTGATCATTCCGCCGAGCGGCGATCCAGGCGCGAAAGCAGGAGCGCCTCGGTGAGAACGGCTCGCTTGAAGACCCCGAGATGCAGCGACTCGTTCGGGCTGTGCGCGCGCGAATCCGGATCCTCGACACCGGTCACCAGAATCTGTGCGCCGGGGAAGACGCGTACAAGGTCGGCGATGAAGGGGATGGAGCCCCCCACGCCCATCTCGACAGGTTCGGCGCCCCACGCATCCGCCATCGCACGCTTCGCCTCGGCGACCGCCCATCCCGACGTGTCCACCAGGAACGGGTCGCCCGTGTCGACGTCATCGATCTCGATATGGGCGCCGAACGGGGCGTTGTCTCGCAGGTGGCGCTCGAGAGCCAGGTAGGCATCCGATGCAGCCTGTCCCGGCGCGATCCGGGCGCTGACGCGCACGCAGACGGAGGGAGACAGCGTGTTGGATGCGTTGGCGACGCTGGGCGCGTCGATCCCGGTCACCGTGATCGACGGCTTCGACCAGATACGGCTCAGGATGGTGCCCGATCCGACCGGGGTCACCCCGTCCAGCAGCGCGGCCTCATGCCGCAACTGGTCCTCGTCGTAGGCGGGAGTCTCTCCATCGTGTTCGGTCAGGCCGTCGACTCCGACCGAACCGTCCGGGGCGTGAAGCGTCGAAAGCAGCCGGATCATCGCGAGCATCGCATCCGGCACCGCTCCCCCGAACATTCCGGAATGCGACGCGTGCCCCAGGGTCCTGACCGTCAGGCGGAACGTGACATTCCCGCGCAGGCCGACGGTGAGGGCGGGGGTGTCCAGATCCCAGTTGTCGGAGTCCGCCACGACGATGACGTCCGCCGCCAGCGCGTCGCGGTGGAGCTCGAGGAAGTTCGCGAACGAGCGCGACCCGGACTCCTCCTCCCCTTCGATGAAGACGGCCAGGCCCAGATCGAAGTCGTCCCCGTGTGCTTCGAGCAGAGCACGGACCGAGGCGACGTGGGCCATCACACCCGCCTTGTCGTCGGCCGCCCCCCGCCCGTAGAGCCGGTCACCGCGGACCGTCGGCTCGAACGGCGAGGTCTCCCAGTCTTCGTCGCGGCCCTGCGGCTGAACGTCATGGTGCGCATAGAGAAGGACCGTCGGGCGGCCGTTCCGTGCCGCCCGCGTTGCGAGGATGGCCGGCTGGCCGAGCTCAGGGCCGTCACCGATCGGAGCTCGTACGATGCGCACCTCGTCGAAGGCCCCGGTCCCCTCGAGGAGGGCGGCGACGGCCTTCGCGCTCTCGGCGACCTCCTCGGCGTCGAAAGCGGCCCACGAGACCGAAGGGATGCGCACCAGATCGGAGAGGTCGGCGATCGTCGACGGGATGCCGCCCTCCACCGAAGCGCGCACGCGGTCTTCGAGTGCGACCGAATCGCTGTCGTTCGTTCCGGGCGTAGTCGACTGTGGATCATTAGTCAGTGGGGGGTTCGTCATGCAGGTAATCTTAAGCCGACACCAATCGAGGGCTTACCGTGGCAAAACGAGACACAACGCCGGGCGCAACCGTTCCGGCCAACCAGCCGGTCGCAGAGACCGCTGAAGAGACGGCAGCACGTATCGCGGGCAAGGGAGCCCCGACACCGACCCGTCGCGAGCAGGAGGCAGCGCGCAAGCGCCCCCTGGTGCCCAACGACCGCAAGGAGGCTGCGCGCCAGGCGCGCGTGAAGACGTCGGAAGCGCGCGAGCGGGCCCGCGTCGGAATGGCGGCTGGCGACGACAAATACCTCACGGTGCGCGACCGCGGTCCGCAGCGTCGTTACGTGCGCGACTACGTCGACGCGCGCTTCAACATCGGCGAATTCATGATCCCCGTCATGCTGCTCGTCATCGTGCTGACCTTCTTCCCGCAGCGCGACGTGCAGTTGTACGGCATCATCGCGCTCTGGGCATTCTTCATCATCGCCGTGCTCGACTGCTTCTTCCTCGGCTACCTGGTTCGCAAGGGGCTCGGCGCGAAGTTCGGCAAGTCGAAGGTGGAGAAGGGTGTGCGCTGGTATGCGGCGATGCGCGCCCTGCAGCTTCGTGTCATCCGTCTGCCGAAGCCGCAGGTCAAGCGCGGACAGTACCCCAGCTGACCGTGACGATCGTCGCTGCTGCGGACGGCTCTGCCCTCGGCAACCCCGGTCCCGCCGGATGGGCGTGGTACGTCGACGACGACACGTGGGCCGCCGGTGGATGGCCGCACGGAACGAACAACCAGGGTGAGCTGATGGCCGTCATCGACCTGCTCGACTCGACGGCCCACCTCGACGACGACCTGCGCATCCTGTGTGACAGCCAGTACGTGATCAATGCCGTGACCAAATGGATCCCTGGCTGGAAGGCCAGGGGCTGGCGCAAAGCAGACGGCAAGCCGGTGCTCAACCGGGAGCTCCTCGAACGGCTCGACCGTGCGACCCTCGGGCGCCGCTACAGGTTCGAGTGGGTGAAGGGGCACGCCGGGCACGAACTCAACGAGGCAGCTGACGCGCGAGCGCGCGCCGCGGCCACGGCTTACCAGAACGGCACACCGATCCCGATCGGTCCGGGATGGCCGGGGCGCGCCGTCGAGACGCGGCAACCTGAGCCTGCGGACGCGCCTTCTGCCGCCACTGTGTCGCCTGCTCCGGTGCTCGCGCTGTTCAGCGATGACGACGACGCTTTCGGGACGCCCGACGACCACGAGCAGGTGATTCTTCTCGAACGCGAACTGCTCAGCCCGGCCGTCAGGGCCGACTCGTCACGTGTGGCGGCCATCCTGCACGCCGATTTCGAAGAGATCGGAAGCTCTGGACGTCTCTGGAACCGAGACGCGATCGTCAATGAACTCGCTGGTCAGGACTCGGAACGCGTCGCGTTCGAGGTGCTCGGGAGCGAGCTGGTTGCGCCGGATGCGATCCTGCTGACGGCGCGGACATCCGATTCGCGCGGGTCGGCATTGCGCAGTTCCCTCTGGCTTCGTGTCGACGGGCGCTGGCGGCTGCGGTTCCACCAGGGGACGCCTGAGGCCTGATCCGCTCCCGGCGGCGCCGGTTGCCGACTGATGAGCGATCGCTCGCCGTTCTTTGGCGCTCGAGGCGATCGCTCGCCATTCTTTTGGCGACCAGTCGTTGCGGTGACGAGTGTTCGACAGCGTCAGCGGCGACGCGCGAGTCCCCGGTTGATCTGACGAGCCCAGAGGGGCCCCCGGTACAGGAAGGCTGTGTAGCCCTGAACGAGGGTGGCGCCCGCGTCGAGGCGTTCCGCGACGTCGTCCGCTGTCTCGACTCCGCCGACGGAGATCACGCACAGCTCGCCGGGAACGATCGAACGGATGATGCGCAACACCTCCAGGGACCGCGCAGCGAGCGGCGCACCGGACAATCCGCCTGCCCCGGCGGCTTGCACGACGGCTGGGTCGGTGCGCAGACCCTCCCGTGAGATCGTCGTGTTGGTCGCGATGATGCCGTCGAGCCCGATGCGCACGACCAGCCCCGCGATCTTCTCGACCTGGTCGTCGGTCAGGTCGGGAGCGATCTTCACGAGAAGGGGAACCCGACCGGCCTCGGCCTTCACCGCGGCGAGAAGAGGTTCCAGCTGTTCGAGTTCCTGCAGGCCGCGAAGGCCAGGGGTATTGGGCGAGCTGACGTTGACCACGAGGTAGTCGGCGACGGGCGCAAGCGATCGAGCGCTCGTCAGATAGTCGGCCGTAGCGTCTTCGACCGCGACGACGCGGCTCTTTCCGATATTGACACCGAGCACCGGACGGTTCGAGCGGCGGGCGATCCTTTCCAGGCGCTCGGCGGCTGCCGCCGCTCCGCCGTTGTTGAACCCCATCCGGTTGATCACCGCCCGGTCGGGGATGAGACGGAACAGCCGCGGCTTGTCGTTGCCGGGTTGGGCGACCGCTGTGATCGTTCCGACTTCGACGTGACCGAATCCGAGCTGGCCGAGGCCGATCACGGCTTTGCCGTCTTTGTCGAATCCCGCAGCCACCCCGAACGGCGAGTCGAATTCTCGGCCGAGCGCGTGCGTCGCCAGCGACGGGTCGGGTCGCGTGAATCGGCGGACCAGCCTGCCGATCCCGAAGGTCGGAAGCGCCTGGATGACGACGAAAGCCCAGTGATGCGCTCGCTCGGGGTCGAGCTTCGACAGGACGAGTGTGAAGAGTGTGCGATACATGCCTGTGTCAGCGTACCGGCAGCAGGCGCGACCGGCTCAGTTGCCCACGTCGACGCGCTCTGCGGCGTGCTCGACACGCAGCTGGGTGATCGCGTCTTCGAAGTCGTCTAGGGAGTCGAACCCCTGGTACACGCTGGCGAATCGGAGGTAAGCCACCTCATCGAGTTCGCGGAGCGGCGGCAGGATGGCGAGCCCGATGTCGTTCGCGTCGATCTGGGACGCCCCCGTGGAACGGATCGTCTCTTCGACCTTCTGGGCGAGCACGGCCAGGTCGGAGTCCGTCACCGGTCGCCCCTGGCAGGCCTTGCGAACCCCGCTGACGATCTTCTCGCGGCTGAACGGCTCGGCCACTCCACTGCGCTTGATCACGCTCAGGCTTGCGGTCTCGGTCGTGCTGAAGCGCCGACCGCACTCGGGGCACTGGCGGCGGCGGCGAATCGACATCCCGTCGTCGCTCGTGCGCGAGTCGATGACACGGGAGTCCGGGTGACGGCAGAAGGGGCAGAACATGGTGCTCGAATCCTAACCGAGTTGGCTTCTAATGCGCCCTGAAGCGCGCTGTGACAGCTTCGCCGTGGGCCGGGAGATCTTCGGCGCCAGATAGTGCCACGATGCCCTCGGCGACGACGCCGAGGGCGTAACGGTCGTAGCGGATGACCTGCTGGGGACGGAGGAACGAGTACGCTCCGAGGCCGGGTGAAAACCTCGCCTGGCCACCGGTCGGCAGCACGTGGTTCGACCCCGCGAGGTAATCGCCGAGGCTCACCGGCGAGTGCGCGCCGAGGAAGATCGCACCGGCGTTCTCGATGTCGGCGAGGACCGCTTCGGGCTCGGCTGTCTGGATCTCGAGGTGCTCCGGCCCGTACGCATTGCTGAACGCGGCCGCGGCTGCGAGGTCGTCGACCAGCACGATCGCCGACTGGGGACCGGACAGCGCCGTCGCCACGCGCTCAGCGTGCCGTGTGGCAGCGGCGAGGCGTTCGAGTTCTCGCGCAACGCGCTCTGCGAGATCGGGACTGTCCGTGGCGAGCACCGCCGCGGCAGCTTCGTCGTGCTCGGCCTGGCTGACGAGGTCTGCGGCCACGAGAGTCGCGTCTGCCGAGTCATCGGCGATCACGAGGATCTCCGTGGTGCCGGCCTCGGAGTCGATGCCTGCCTGCCCGCGAACCACTCGTTTCGCCGCAGCGACGTAGATGTTGCCTGGCCCGGTGATGACCTGTACCGGATCGAGCCCGATCTCTTCCACACCGAAAGCGAGAGCGCCGATCGCGCCGGCGCCGCCCATCGCGTACACCTCATCGATGCCGAGAAGGCCCGCTGCCCCCAGGATGGTCGGGTGGACTCCCCCGCCGAATGCACGCTGTGGGGGGCTCACCAGCGCGATCGAACGGACGCCCGCGACCTGCGCCGGCACTGCGTTCATCACGACGCTCGACGGGTAGACCGCTTTGCCCCCCGGCACATACAAACCGGCGCGGGCTACGGGCTGCCACCGCTGCACGATGGTGGCGCCCGGACCGATCGTCGTCACCACCTCGGCCGGAACCTGCGCGGCGGTCGCCAGTCGCACACGCGCGATCGCTTCTTCGAGCGCCTCGCGCACGTCACCGGGCAGCGCCCGGACCGCAGCCTCGATCTCCGTCGCGGGGACGCGGATGCTGTTCGCTCGCCCACCGTCGAACTTCTCGGCCTGTTCGTCGAGTGCCGCACGGCCTCGCGACCGAACGTCGTCGATGAGCTCGGTTGCGACATGAAGTGCAACAGAGACATCGACGGCGGGCCGCGGCACCAGACTGGTGAAGGCGGCGCGGTTAGGCTGGATACCGCGGAGATCGATCGTTTGCATCATGGCCCGTCAAGCCTATCCGTTCCCTACTTCATGCCCTGATCCATCCACAGGCAAGGAATAACGATGGAGCGCAGAGTGCTTCATGCATACGTATGAACAGTTTCGCGACCCCTGAGAACCGACTCCCCTCCGACAGGGTGGAGCCCGACGTCACGCCTGACCTCGCGGCTTTCCGGCAGGGTTTCCGACGCCATGCAGCGGGTGTGGCGATCATCACCGCGCTGAACACCGACGGGTCTCCGGTCGGGTTCACGGCCACATCCCTCGCATCGCTCGCGGCAGTGCCGCCGCTCGCCACGTTCAACATCGCGAGGAGCGCCTCCAGCTGGCCGGCTCTCGCCGAGACCGACCGTCTTGTGATCCACACCCTTGGTGTGCGCAATCGCACGGTCGCGCAGATACTCGCGGCCGACAACAGCCGTCGCTTCGACGGCGACCACTGGTACGTCGGTCCGCACGGCCTGCCGATCATCAAGGACGTCACCAGCTGGATGATCGGACGGATCGTCGAGCGCTTCCCCGTGCACAACAACGCCGTCGTCGTCGTACAGATCGAGCGAGGCGAACTGGGCGAGGACGACCTCCCGCTGCTGTACCACGAGCGCACCTACTTCGCGCCCGGCGAGCCCGCCTGACCTCGTGCGCCGGGCCGATCTGGCCGCTCAACTCAGGCAGTTCGGCCCGAGAAGCCCTTTCAGCTCGCCGTAGAGGTCAGCGCTGACCGACACCGGGTACGGCACCTCGAACACCCGCGCGGTCTGGCCCCTGATCAGGCGCAGGCGCACCTCGTTCTTGCCCGCGTGCCGGATGAGGACATCGTTCAGTGCTTTCACCGTGTCGGTGGTGGCCCGCTGGTCGGGCAGGGAGATCACCAGCGGCCCGGAACCGAGGCTCTGCCCCAGGTCGGGCGTGAACAGGCTGAACGCGTGGAGGTTCATGCCGTCGTCTCGCATGCTGACACGACCCCGGATGACGACGATCGAGTCACCGACGAGTGCAGGAGCGAACTCCTGGTACGCCTTGCCCATGAACATCACTGTCATCTCGCCACCGAAGTCTTCGACCTGGATCAGGCCGTACTGGTTGCCGGAGTTCTTGGCGGTGCGGTGCTGCACAGACGTCACGAGGCCGGCGATCGTGACCGTATCGCCATCCTGCGTCGACTCCGATGCGATCAGGTCGGCTATTCCCGTGCTGGCATGTTTCGCGAGCTGGAGTTCGAGACCCGCGAGCGGATGGTCGGAGACATAGAGCCCGAGCATCTCGCGCTCGAAGGCCAGCTTGTCGCGCTTCGCCCATTCCGGCCGGTCGGGGACGCGCTCATGCACCTCGTCGAATTCGAACATGCCCGCGAAGAGGTCGACCTGCCCGTTCGCTTCGTTTCGTTTCAGACTGACCGCGGATTCGACAGCGTCTTCGTGGATCTCGACGAGCGCACGCCTCGTGGCTCCGAGGGAATCGAATGCGCCGGCTTTGATCAGGGACTCGATGGTCCGCTTGTTGGCGACGTGGATGGGCACCTTGGACAGGAAGTCGTGGAACGACTCGAAGCGTCCCTTCGACTCGCGCGCCGCACGGATGCCGTCGACGACGTTGCTTCCGACGTTGCGCACGGCTCCGAGGCCGAATCGGATGTCAGACCCGACGGCCGCGAAGAATCCGATCGACTCGTTGACGTCGGGCGGCAGCACCTTGATGCCCATGCGGCGGCACTCGTTGAGATAGATCGCCATCTTGTCTTTGGAATCGCCCACGCTGGTGAGCAGGGCCGCCATGTACTCCGCCGGGTAGTGCGCCTTAAGGTATGCCGTCCAGTAGGAGACCACGCCGTAGGCAGCCGAGTGGGCTTTGTTGAAGGCGTAGTCGGAGAACGGGAGCAGGATCTCCCAGAGCTTGTTGACGGCATCCATCGAATAGCCGTTCGCCTGCATGCCGGAGGCGAATCCCTCGAACTGCTTGTCGAGCTCGGATTTCTTCTTCTTGCCCATCGCACGACGGAGGATGTCCGCCTGGCCGAGCGAGAAGCCGGCGACCTTCTGCGCGATCGCCATCACCTGCTCCTGGTAGATGATGAGGCCGTAGCTCGTGGAGAGGATCTCGAAGAGCGGCTCGGCGAGTTCGGGGTGAATCGGCGTGATCGCCTGCTGCTGGTTCTTGCGAAGCGCGTAGTTGGTGTGCGAGTTCGCGCCCATCGGCCCGGGCCGGTACAGCGCGATGAGTGCCGAGATGTCCTCGAAATTGTCCGGCTTCATCAAGCGCAGCAGGGACCGCATCGGGCCGCCGTCGAGCTGGAACACACCGAGCGTGTCACCCCGGGAGAGCAGGTCGTACGCAGCGCGATCGTCGAGTTCGAGCTCTTCGAGCACAGGGCGGATGCCACGGTTTGCTTCGATGTTGTCGAGCGCGTCGTTGATGATCGTGAGGTTGCGCAACCCCAGGAAGTCCATCTTGATCAGGCCGAGCGATTCGCACGCGGGGTAGTCGAACTGCGTGACGATCTGGCCGTCCTGCTCCCGCTTCATGATCGGGATGATGTCGATCAGCGGATCGGACGACATGATCACGCCCGCCGCGTGGACGCCCCACTGGCGCTTGAGGTTCTCGAGTCCCAGGGCGGTGTCGAACACCGTTTTCGCTTCCGGGTCGGTCTCGACGACGCCCCGGATGTCGGCCGCCTCTTTGTAGCGCGGATGCTCCCGGTCGAAGATGCCCGTGAGCGGGATGTCCTTGCCCATGACGGGCGGCGGCATCGCCTTGGTGAGCTTCTCCCCCATCCCGAATGGGAATCCGAGCACCCGCGACGAGTCCTTCAGGGCCTGCTTCGCCTTGATCGTTCCGTAGGTCACGATCTGCGCCACGCGCTCTTCGCCGTACTTCTCGGTCACGTACTTGATGACCTCGCCGCGGCGGCGGTCGTCGAAGTCGACGTCGAAGTCGGGCATCGACACGCGATCGGGGTTGAGGAACCGCTCGAAGATCAGACCGTGCCGGAGCGGATCGAGGTCGGTGATCTTCATGGCGTAGGCGGCCATGGAGCCTGCACCCGACCCACGACCGGGTCCGACGCGGATGCCGTTGCGCTTCGACCAGTTGATGAAGTCGGCGACGACGAGGAAGTAGCCGGGGAAGCCCATCTGCGAGATGACACCGATCTCATAGTCCGCCTGCTTGCGCACCTCAGCGGGGATGCCGGCCGGGTAGCGCTCGTGGAGCCCGTTCTCGACTTCCTTGATGAACCAGGTCTCCTCGGTCTCCCCGGCGGGCACCGGGAAGCGCGGCATGTAGTTGGCCGACGTATTGAACTTCACATCGCAGCGCTCGGCGATCAGGAGCGTGTTGTCGCAGGCCTCGGGGTAGTCCCTGAAGAGCTGGCGCATCTGCGCGGCCGACTTGAGATAGAACTCATCTGCGTCGAACTTGAAGCGGTTGGGATCGTCGAGAGTCGACCCGGACTGCACACACAGGAGGGCGGCATGGCTGGTTGCGTCGTGAGCGTGGGTGTAGTGGAGATCGTTGGTCGCCACCAGCGGAAGGTCGAGCTCCTTGGCGAGGCGGATCAGGTCGCTCATGATGCGGCGCTCGATGCCGAGGCCGTGGTCCATGATCTCGCAGAAGAAGTTCTCTTTGCCGAAGAGATCGCGGAACTCGGCTGCGGCCTTCTTCGCCTCGTCGTACTGGCCGAGCCGGAGCCGCGTCTGGACTTCGCCACTCGGGCATCCTGTGGTGGCGATCAGCCCCTCGGAGTACTGGCTCAGGATCTCGCGGTCCATACGGGGCTTGAAGTAGTAGCCCTCGATGGACGCCCGGGACGAGAGCCGGAAGAGGTTGTGCATGCCTTGGGTACTCGCCGCCAGGAGCGTCATGTGCGTGTACGACCCGGCGCCGGAGACATCGTCTTCGCCCCCGTCGCCCCAGCGGACCCTGGTGCGATCCTGCCGGGCCGTGCCGGGCGTGAGGTAGGCCTCGGTGCCGATGATCGGCTTGATGCCCGCATCCGTCGCGGTCTTCCAGAAGTCGAATGCTCCGAAGACGTTGCCGTGATCGGTGATCGCGACTGCGGGCATCCCCTGCTCGACCGCCGCATCGATCAGCGGTTTGACGCGTGCCGCTCCGTCGAGCATCGAGTACTCACTGTGGACGTGCAGGTGAACGAACGAGTCGCCGCTTGATGGCACTGTTTCTCCGTCTGGCGATGAGGGTGGGTGTCTAGCCTAATTGTCGCGGAGGACATCGAGTGCGTGTTGGAGGTCCGCCGGATAGTCGGTCGTGAAACTCACCCAGTCGCCGGTCGAGGGATGATTGAAGGCCAGCTGGACCGCATGCAGCCACTGCCGGGTGAGGCCGAGCCGGGCCGAGAGCGTCGGATCAGCGCCGTACATCGCGTCGCCGACGCATGGATGGCGCTGCGCCGCCATATGGACACGGATCTGGTGCGTTCGCCCGGTCTCGAGGTGGATTTCGAGGAGGCTCGCCGCCGGGAAGGCCTCGATCGTCTCGTAGTGAGTGACCGACGGCTTGCCGTCGGCGATGACCGCGAACTTCCAGTCTGAACGGGGATGCCGACCGATCGGGGCGTCGATGGTGCCGGCGAGCGGGTCGGGATGGCCTTGAACGACTGCGTGATAGATCTTCTCGACTTCGCGGTCGTGGAATGCGCGCTTGAGTGCGGTGTAAGCGCGCTCGGACTTCGCGACCACCATGAGCCCGCTGGTGCCCGCGTCGAGCCGGTGCACGATTCCCGCCCGCTCGGCGGCTCCGGACGTCGAGATTCGGAATCCGGCGGCCGCGAGGGCGCCGAGCACGGTGGGCCCGGTCCAGCCGATCGAAGGGTGGGCGGCGACTCCGACCGGCTTGTCGATCACCACGATGTCGTCGTCGTCGTAGACGACCGTGAGCTCGGGCACGGCGATCGGAACGATGACCGCCTCGCTCCGCGGCTCCCAGGCGACTTCGAGCCAGCTGCCGGCGCGCAGTCGATCCGATTTTCCGACGACCGAACCGTCGACCGTGACTCCGCCCGTCTCGGCGATCTCAGCCGCGAAACTGCGTGAGAGGCCGAGCAGCTTGGCGATGCCGGCGTCGACGCGCGTGCCGTCGAGGCCGTCCGGAAGTGGGAGGCTTCGTGACTGCATAGCCGGCCTTACGCTGCGTCGGAGCGCGACTCCGGCCTGAGCGGTGCGTCGCCGTCACTGGCGTTGCCGGGTTCCGTCGTGGTCGAACCCCCGGCATCGACCGAACCACCGGTGCCCGTGGCGTCGTCGCCACCGTGATGACGTGACCCGTCGAGGCCGACACCGCGGATCGTGAGGATGATGAACAGGACCATGCTCGACACGATCGCGACGTCGGCCATGTTGAAGATGGCGGGAAGAAGCGGGATCTCGATGAAGTCGACGACGTGGCCGACACCGAAGCCCGGTTCGCGCAGGAGGCGGTCGGTGAGGTTGCCGAGCAGCCCGCCGAGGAGAAGTCCGAACAGGACCGCCCAGGCGACGGATTTGATCTTAGGGGCGTACCAGATCACGAAGATCAGCACGCCGACCCCGACGATCGAGAAGATCCAGGTGGACCCGCTCCCTATGGAGAAGGCCGCACCCGAATTCTTCACGAACCGGAACTGCAGGAGTTGGCCCAGAACCTGGACCTGCTCGTCTTCGACGAGGTTCTTGACGACGAGGAACTTCGTGACCTGGTCGATCGCGTACACGCAGAGTGCGACGATGGCCAGAACGACGAGCGCCCGAACGCTGACCTTCGCCCTTGCGCTAGCCTCCAAAGCCCTGGAACGTCGGCGGCTGCGGAGCCGACTCCTGCGCACCGTCGTTCGACGGGGCGGACGGCAGGGCGGACGCCGGCGCTGACGCGGCGACGGGCACCTGGCCGGAGGACGACGACTGGTTCGCAGACGCCGGTGCCGCGTAGCTTCCGGTGCCGGAGACGCTCGAGGTCTCGAGGTCACGCAGCTGGCCCTCGATGTAGCTCTTGAGCTGCTGGCGGTATTCACGCTCGAACGTGCGGAGCTCGTCGATGCGGTGCTCAAGGAGCGCACGCTCCTGGTCGAGCTGGCCGATCTGGGCGCGCTGCTTGGACTCCGCCTCGGCGACGACACGGGCCGCCGTCGCGTGGCCCTCGGCGATCAGCGCGTCGCGCTTCTCGACGCCTTCGCGTACGTGCTCTTCGTGCAGGCGGCGGGCCAGCTGGAGCAGATTGTTCGTGCTCGACGGGTCGACGGCGTTCGGGTCGACCGGCGTCGGAGCGGCGTAGGCGGCGACCGCGGGAGCCGCAGCAGCGGCGACGACCGGCGCGGCGGCGGGTGCAGCCTGCTCAGGTGCGGCCTGCGCGGCCTGCGCTGCCTGCGCCCCGCTGCGCTGCAGCTCGGCGATGCGCGATTCGCTCGCGACGAGGCGCTGCTTCAGCTCCTCGTTCTCCTGGTTGAGCCGGCGAAGCTCCACGACGACCTCGTCGAGAAAATCGTCGACCTCGTCCTGGTCGTAGCCCTCACGGAACTTCGTCGGTTGGAAACGCTTGTTGACTACATCTTCCGGAGTCAGCGCCATGTCAAGCCACCTTAGATCTTGAAATGCGAACAGAATCGTGTTCAGCCAACGCTAGCAAAGTCGAACCGAGGTCCGCACGCCGCACGACACGCCAGCGTCGACTTGGACCAACATTACAGCCCGGCCCCGTGCGCAACGCCGAGCGACCTCGGCGAAATGGCAGCGACCTCAGCGAAACAGCACCGTGACGTACAGTCCGACGATCACGACGAGCATCGTGAGGCTCCAGCCGAAGTCGATCGCGACCGGTCCCATGGACAGCGGCGGGATGAGCTTGCGGAAGAACTTGATCGGCGGGTCGGTCATCACGTACATGGACTCGGCGAGGACGAGACCGAAGCCGTGGGGTCGCCAGGACCTGCTGAACGCGCGGACCAGGTCGACCACGAACCGCGCCCACAGGAGGAAGAAATAGAGCAGCAGCAGGTAGTAGACGATGGTCGCGAGGATGGAGACGGCGTAGGACACGAGTTAAGTATGAGGGAGCACCCGCAAAGCCCGGTCATCGACCGGGTTGCGTGAGTCTGTATCCGCTCAGCCCTGCGCGAAGAAAGAGGCTTCGACCTCGGCGTCCTGGCCGCCGTGCTCGCCCGAGACGACCACGTGCGACGGCGAGAGGAGGAACACCTTCGCCGTGACGCGCTCGATCTTGCCGTACAGCCCCTGCGAGAGACCGCTGGCGAAGTCGATGAGACGCCGCGCGTCGCCTTCGCTCATCTGGGACAGGTTGATGATGACGGGGATGCCCTCGCGGAACGATTCGGCGATGACCTGGGCATCGCGATACTGGCGGGGGTGGACCGTGAGGATCTCATTCATTTCTTGGACCGTCGCATTCCGTGCGGAGTTCGACTTGCGCAGCGGGGTCACCGGTGCACGTCCGGGCGCAGGGGCGACCGGGGAAGGATGGGGAACGGGTGCGACGGGAGACGGATGCGCCTGCGGCTGGTGCTGCTGCTGCTGGGCCTGCTCTTCGTACTCGAGCTCTTCGTCGGCCAGGCCGAGGTAGACCATCGTCTTCTTCAGCGGGTTGGTCATCGCATCCTCCGTGTAAACCCTCGCGCGTGTGAACCGGTGTCGATGCGAGGCCGCACCGAACGGAACCTTCTCTTCGAGATTAACCGTGCGCCGGTCGTTTCCCGGTAATGGCCGTGCCAATTCGTAGGTGTGTCGCCCCTTCGGCGATCGCATCCGCATAGTCCTGGCTCATCCCGGCGGAGATCGCCGTCGCCGCCGGCGCCAGGCGAAGCACCCGCTCGGATGCCGTACGCACCCGGGCAAACGCCGCGCGCGGCTCTTCACCGAGCGGCGCCACCGCCATCACTCCGAGCAGCCGCAGGCCCGGAGTCTCGAGGACGTGTTCGACCAGGTGCTCGAGTTCGCCGTCGGCGACACCCCCGCGCGACGGATCAGCGGTGAGGTTCAGCTGCACGAAGCAGTCGACGGCGGCGTCGTCAGACCGCAGTGCGTCGACGAGCGACACCCGGTCGATCGAGTGGATGACCTGCGCGTACGCCCTCACCTGCCGCGCCTTCTTGCTCTGAAGCTGACCGACGAAGTGCCAGGTGAGCGCAAGATCCGAGAGTTCGGCGGCTTTCGCCTGTGCTTCCTGGTGGCGGTTCTCCCCCACATCCGTCACCCCGAGGGCCGCGAGCTCGCGCACGAGCGACGCCGGATGGAATTTCGTCACGACGATGGTCGTGATCTCCCCCGGATCGCGCCCGGCGGCACGTGCGGCATCTGCGATGCCGTGACGTGCTGCGGCGAGCCGCTCCGCGAGAGCGCTACTTGAGGAAGTCGGGGATGTCGAGGTCGTCATTCTCGTCGTCGAAGGCAGGGTCGATGGGCGCGGCGTCGCCGACGGGGCTCTCGGCTGCAGACCAGCTCGTCGCGGGTGCGGGGATGTCCTCCGGGTCGAGCGCCTGGGTGTCCGGGAGCGCGGCTCCGGTCGCCCCGGAGGCGACGTAGGTGGTGCGCCGGGTGTCGGCACCGGCGTGTCCGCCCGGTTCGCCGCCGTCGAAGCCTGCCGCGATCACCGTCACGCGCACCTCGTCGCCGAGCGTGTCGTCGATGACCGCACCGAAGATGATGTTCGCCTCGGGGTGCACGGCCTCCTGCACCAGCCGTGCAGCGTCGTTGATCTCGAAGATGCCGAGGTTCGAGCCACCCTGAATGGAGAGGAGCACACCGTGGGCGCCGTCGATGCTCGCTTCGAGCAGCGGGGATGCGACGGCAAGCTCCGCGGCCTTGATGGCACGGTCGGCGCCGCGCGACGAGCCGATGCCCATGAGGGCGGACCCTGCGCCCTGCATGACCGACTTGACGTCGGCGAAGTCGAGGTTGATGAGACCCGGGGTGGTGATGAGGTCGGTGATGCCCTGGACACCGGCGAGGAGCACCTGGTCGGCGGTGGAGAAGGCCTCGAGCATGCTGATGCCGCGGTCGCTGATCTCGAGGAGCCGGTCGTTGGGCACGACGATGAGGGTGTCGACCTCTTCTTTGAGCCGGACGACGCCGGCTTCGGCCTGCTCTGAGCGCCGCTTGCCTTCGAACCCGAACGGCTTGGTGACGACACCGATGGTGAGTGCGCCGATCGATTTCGCGATGCGTGCGACGACGGGCGCGCCGCCGGTTCCGGTTCCGCCGCCCTCGCCGGCCGTGACGAAGACCATGTCAGCGCCGGCAAGCGCCTCTTCAATCTCTTCGGCATGGTCTTCAGCGGCGCGTCGACCGACCTCGGGGTCTGCTCCAGCGCCGAGGCCGCGGGTGATCTCGCGCCCGACGTCGAGTTTCACGTCGGCATCGCTCATCAGCAGTGCCTGGGCGTCCGTGTTGATGGCGATGAACTCGACGCCGCGAAGCCCGAGTTCGATCATCCGGTTGACAGCATTGACGCCGCCACCGCCAATGCCGACGACCTTGATCACGGCGAGGTAGTTCTGGTTTGATGTCACGTCCGGCCTCCGCTGGGAACCTTCAACCTCAAGTCGAGGCTTAAAGTTATGCTCAGTATGCAATTCCTGATTCGACGTTAGGTGTCGCCTGCCCCCGCCCCGGTAGGCGCCCCGCGTGTCGCCAAAGTCCAGTGTGCACGGACCGCCTGATCACTTCCTGACGACGGAGTGCGGCGAGGACACGTCGAAGACGCTTCCGCTGCTCGCGCCCGCCGACTTCATGATCGCTGCGAGATCGGCGGCTTTCAGATCGGACTGGTCAGGGCTCCCCCAGATCACCCTCGCGCCGCTGCCCAGAAGGGTGAAGGTCACGTCGTCCCTGGTGGCCGCGGTAATGGTGTCGACCGACCCGAGCAGGTGCGCCGGGAGCGCCTGGAGGACGGCGACGGCCGCGTCGAACCCGCTCTGCGCATCCGTGGTTCCCGCAGGACCCGACGCGTGGATGACCGGGAAGCCGGCCGGACGGCTGGCGCTCTGGCTGATCGTCACCTTTGCGGCATCGACGAGCCGGAACGTCTTGCCGTCGGTGATCACGCCGATCGGCACACGCTCGACGATCCGCACGATGAGGGTACTCGGCGGGTGGCTCTCCGTGCTGAAGCTGCGGATGAGCGGGAAGGCGGCGAGATCGGCACGGATCGCGTTGAAGTCGACGAGCGGGAGCGGGCGGCCGAGCTGGTCCTTGAGAGCCGCGGTCACATCCGCGGCCTTGACCCGGCTGGTGCCGACGACATCGATCGTACGCAGCGCCATCAGCGGCGAGAAAGCAGTGAGCGTGACGGCGATGACGAGGAAAGCTGCGGTTCCGGCTGCGCCGAGCCACGCCATCCGACGCCGTCTCGAACGCTTGGTGAAGCGACGAACCTCCCCGCGCTCCACTCGCGCCCGCTCCTTGCGCGCTCGTCGGAGAGCCCGGCGGATCTCCCGGTTCGACGGGGCGCGGTCAACATCGGCCTTCTCACGGCCCACGCGTGGCTCCGCGGCATCCGCAGACGCCGAGCCTGTGCCCACGCGGGACTCAGGGTGCACGGCCGACGACGGTGACGACGAGGCGGACGATGCCCCCTTCCCGACCAGCGCGATCGGCTCGGTGATCGCCCGGTCATCCGCGGCCGAGTGGACGGGCGGCGTGTTCGACTGCGGCGTCGCCTTCGGCGGGCGTGACGGCGTCGACGTGCGCGAGGTCGCGGCGCGCGGCGGCGCAGACGGCGGCTGCGGCGGCCGGTCGAACCCCTGGGGACGCTTCATGCCGGTCGGTGTCAGCCGCGGACGCGCCGCAGCGAATCGAGCAGCTGCGGGACGATGCGGTACACGTCCCCGCAGCCGAGGGTGATCACGAAATCGCCGTCGCGCGCGATCTCGGCAGTGTGGTCGGCGGCATCCTGCCAGTCGGCGATGAACGCGACGTGCTCAGGATGCTCGAACCGCTCGGACACCAGGGCGCCGGTCACACCCGGCTCCGGGTCTTCGCGTGCGCCGTAGACGTCGAGCACCACCGTCTCGTCGGCATACTTCTCAAGGGTCTCCGCGAACTCTTTTGCGAACAGGCGTGTGCGGCTGTACAGATGGGGCTGGTGCACGGCGATGATGCGGCCGTCGCCGACCACGGTGCGGGCGGCAGACAGCGCGGCAGCGACCTCGGTCGGGTGATGGGCGTAGTCGTCGTACACGCTGACGCCGCCGACCGTGCCGTGCAGCTCGAACCGGCGCTCGGTGCCACCGAAGGTCGCGATCGCTGCGAGCGACGCAGCCGGGTCGAAGCCGAGCCCGACGAGCACCGCGAACGCACCCGCCGCGTTGATCGCGTTGTGACGGCCGGGGATCCGCAGCTGAGCGCTGTACTCGGAGCCCCGGTAGGTGAGCGAGAAGGCGACAGGGCCGTCGGTGACGATCGAGTGGACGCGCACGTCCGCATCCGCCGCTTCGCCGAATGTCATGATGCGCTTGTCCGTCAGTTTCGCCGTGACATGAACCGCACCGGGGTCGTCTGACGACACGACCACGAATTCGCTGGAAGCCTGGGCGAAGGTGACGAACGCCTGCTCGAAGGCCTCGAGCGACCCGTAATGGTCGAGGTGGTCCGGGTCGACGTTGGTGATCAGCGCGACCGCCGTCTCGTAGAGCAGGAAGCTCCCGTCCGACTCGTCGGCCTCGACGACGAACAGCTCGCCGCCACCCGTCGCCGAACTGACGCCGAGCGACTCGATGACGCCTCCGTTGACGAAGCTCGGGTCTTCGCCGATGCCGAGCAGCCCCGTGATGATCATGCCGGTGGACGTCGTCTTGCCGTGGGCGCCTGCGACGGCGATAAGGCGCTTGTGGTGGATCAGCCAGGCGAGCGCCTGCGACCGGTGCAGCACCGGCAGGCCCTTCTCCCTGGCGAGGACGTACTCGGGGTTGTCGAGCCAGAGCGCACCGGTGACGACGAGCGTGTCGGCGTCACCGACGTTGGCCGCGTCGTGGCCGATCGTGATCGTCGCACCCAGGTCGCGAAGGGTGTGCACGTTCGACGAGTCACGGACATCCGAGCCGGTCACCGTATAACCCGCCTCGAGGAACAGGCGGGCGATCCCGCTCATCCCCGATCCGCCGATGCCCACGAAGTGCAGAGCGCCGAGCTCGTCGGGGATGGTCATGGTCAGATCGGGCTTGATCACGTGTATTGCTTTCCTTCTCGGTTCGCTTCGGTTCGACCGGCCGCTCTCACGGCACCCTCCAGTATGACGCTACGCGCTCGGGAGCGAAGTGTGGATGAGCGACACCATCCGGTCCGAACCGTCCCTGACTCCGACGCTCGCCGCTCGCTCCCCCATCGCCGTCACCCTGTCGCGGTCGCGCACCAGCGGAATGAGCTGCTCGTCGACCCACTCCGGCAGGAACAGGGCATCGTCGACCAGTATTCCGCCGCCGGCGCCGACGACACCGGCTGCGTTGAAGCGCTGCTCGCCGTTGCCCACCGGAAACGGAACGTAGACGGCAGGGATGCCGAGCGCGGCGAACTCGCAGACCGTGGCCGCACCCGCACGGGCGACCGCGACGTCGGCGATCGCGAGGGCCAGGTCCATGCGGTCGCAGTAGTCGAGCAGCCGGTAGTGCTCGAGGCCGGGGTCCGTCAGCTCACCGCGGCCCCCCTGGACGTGCAGCACCTGATATCCGGCAGCGATCAGCTGGGCGGCACGGTCGAAGACGGTCTGGTTGATGCGCCGGGCACCGAGCGAGCCCCCGGTCACCAGCAGGGTCGGGCGATCGGCCTCGAGCCCGAACTCGGCAGCGGCAGCGGGCCGCGAGGCTGCCCGGTCGAGCTGTTCGATCTCCACGCGAAGCGGCATCCCGACGAAGCGGGCGTGAGGCAGTCGTGTGCCTTCGAACGCGACACCGACGTAGGGCGTATAGCGCGCACCGAGGCGATTGGCGAGCCCGGGTCGTGCGTTCGCCTCGTGGAGCACCTGCGGGATCCTGGCCTTGCGGGCCGCGGAGTATGCGGGGGCGGCAGCGTACCCGCCGAAGCCGACGACGACGTCGATGTCCCGCTCGGCGAGCAGATCGACCACCCGGGACGCAGAGCGCCGGTACTCGGAAGGGAACCGGGCGGCGGCGGCATTCGGGCGGCGCGGGAACGGCAGGCGAGGGATTGTGGCCAGCTCGTATCCGCGGTCGGGAACGAGCCGCGCCTCCAGGCCCTCCGCCGTACCGAGAACGAGCACGCTCGCATCCGGTTCGTCACGGCGGAGCCGGTCGGCCACGGCGAGCAGAGGGTTCACGTGGCCGGCGGTACCACCGCCGGCCAGAAGGTAGTTCGTCATGCGTGCGACGAGATCCCGTGTGCAGCGCGTTCGTTCTCCCGACTGGTCTCACGCGCGAATGACAGGACGATACCGATAGCGATCATGGAACTGATCATCGCAGTTCCACCTGCAGAGATCAGGGGAAGCGGCACGCCGAGCACGGGTATCACCCCGAGCACGACGCCGATGTTCACGAAGGCCTGGGCGATCAGCCACACCATGATCGCCGCGGTCGTCACCTTGGCGAACGGGTCGCTGCTGGCGTGGATGATGCGCAGGAACGTGATGGCCAGGAGCACGAACAGCACGAGCACGACGACCGCGCCGATCAGGCCGAGTTCCTCCCCGATGATGGCGAAGATGAAGTCGGTGTCTGCGGCCGGCAGCCACGACCACTTGGAATGCGAGTTGCCTAGCCCGACGCCGAAGATCCCTCCCGAGGCGAGCGCATAGAACCCGTTGTTGATCTGCCATTGCACGTCGGGGTTGACCGCACTGTGGCCGCCGAAGAAGGCCATGATGCGCCCGACCCTGCTCTTGCTCGAGAACGCGACGAGAAGTGCCAGCCCCGAGACCAGAAGACTGCCGAGAGCCAGATACCTGATCTTCACCCCGGCGAAGAACAGGGCGCCGAGGACTATTCCCGACATGATCACGGTCGTGCCGAGGTCTCCGCCGA
Organism: Leifsonia sp. McL0618; assembly: GCF_049994905.1. Taxonomy (GTDB): domain Bacteria; phylum Actinomycetota; class Actinomycetes; order Actinomycetales; family Microbacteriaceae; genus Diaminobutyricibacter. The sequence continues at coordinate 2,501,056 of NZ_CP188258.1, forward strand.
TCGTGACCAGGAGGATCGCCCCGCCCGCGACGGGAACGACAGGGATGACCAGGTGCTTCCAGTTGCCGAGGAGGTCGCGTTTGCGCGCGAGCACCACTCCGAGCCAGACGACGAGGGCGACCTTGATCGCTTCCGAAGGCTGTCCGGTGAACCCGCCGACACGCAGCCAGTTGCGGTTGCCACCGATCTCGACGCCGAGCGGGGTGACCAGCACCAGCACCTGGAGGAAGCACGCGAGACCGAGGAACACCCAGACGGTCTTCTTCCAGAACGCACTCGGCAGCCGGGATACCAGCATCATCAGCGGCAGCCCGACCAGCGCGTAGATACCCTGCGACCAGAAGCGCGAAAAGAAGTTGTCGGTGTCGGTGTGCGACTCGACCGATGACGACGACAGCACCATAACAAGACCGAATACGACCATGAACAGCGTGATGCCGAGCAGCATGAAATAGTTCGCGGACTCGGCCTGGAACACCCGCCCCAGCGAGATGCGGGCGGATGAACCTGCCCTCTGCTCCTGGGCCTGGTCCGGTACCGGCTCCGCCGTTGGTGCGGTGGTCCTGGGGATGGGTCGACCGACGCCACCCACCCGAGGCGCGCGCACGATGCGGGGTGGGTTCGTCATCCGGTCACCTGCTTTCTGGTGTGCGCGAGCAGCCGCCGCGGCCGTCTCCCAACGGGAAGACTAAAGGCAGCAGTGGCGCATCCCGCGGAGACCCGGCGGCTAGTTGCGAATTCCAAGGGACGCCAGCGCGCGAACGATCGCGGACGCCGGAGGTCAGTCGTCCTGTTCGTCGCCAAGGAGGGAGTTGACCGCCTGCTGGAAGTGACGGCCACGCTCGGCATAGTCGGTGAACTGGTCCATGGAGGCGGCGGCCGGCGCAAGCAGCACCGTGTCGCCCGGCTGGGCTGCCTCGGCGGCGAACCGTACCGCGTCACGCATCACGTCTGCCGGCGCCTCCGCGTCGACCTCGAAGACCGGCAGGTCTGGAGCGTGCCGCTGCAGCGCATCCCGAAGCTGCGCACGGTCGACACCGATGAGCACAGCCGCTCGCAGGTGGTCAACGTGGCCCTTGACCAGTTCCTCGACCTCGACGCCTTTGAGCAGTCCCCCGGCGACCCACACCACCGACCGGAACGCACGGAGCGAGGCGTCGGCCGCATGGGGGTTCGTCGCCTTCGAGTCGTCGACCCAGCTCACACCGCCCTCGATCCGGATGAGTTCGATGCGATGGGCATCGAGCCGGAATGCGGTGAGCACTTCGCGGATGACCCCCGCCTCGACGCCGTACGAGCGCGCCAGGGCGCTGGCGGCGAGCACATTCGCGACCACGTGCGGCGCCGCGAGACCCGCCTCGCGCAGATCGTCGAGCGTAGTGAGTTCGATCGCGCTCGTGAAACGGTCCTCGAGGAACGCACGATCGCAGAGGATGCCGTCGACGATTCCGAAACCGCTCGGGCCGGGCACGTCGAGGCCGAAGCTGATCGCACGCGCACCCTCGATCACCTCGGCATCCTGCACCATCAGCTCAGTCGCCGAATCCGCGCGGTTGTAGATGCAGGCGACCTGGGTGTTGTCGTACACCTTCGCCTTGGCAGCGCGGTAGGCGTCGAAAGATCCGTGCCAGTCGAGATGGTCGTCGGCGATGTTGAGGCACACGCTGGAGAACGGAGAGAGCTCGCCGCCCGGATTGCGGTTGATCCAGTGCAGCTGGTAGCTGGAGAGCTCGACGACGAGCACATCGAACCCCTGGGGGTCGCGGATGGCGTCGAGCACCGGGACGCCGATGTTCCCGCACGGCGCAGCACGGTATCCCCCCGCAACGAGCATGGTGGCGGTGAGCTGCACCGTGGTCGTCTTGCCATTGGTCCCGGTGACGGTGATCCAGTCGGCCGGTTCGCCCACCTTGTCCCGCAGGCGCCAGGCCAGCTCGACGTCGCCCCACAGCGGGATGGCGCGCAGTTCCGCCCAGCGCAGCAGCGGGTGATCGTAGTGAAAGCCGGGCGAGACGACGATCAGCTCTGGGTCGAAGTCGAGCAGGCGCTGGGGCGGGTTGGCAAGGTCGGGGTCTTCGACCAGTTCCGCGCCGATCACGCTGAGGAGCATTGCGCGCTCCTCGTCGGCCTTCGCCGCGACCACGAGTACGGTCGCGCCCAGCTCGGTCAGCGTGTCAGCGACCGAGAAGCCGGTGACCCCGATACCGAAGACGGCGACCCGGAGGCCAGACCAGTCCGAACGCCAGCTCGTGAGGCCAGCGAGGCGGTCGGCAGGGTTCGGCGACGGTTCTTCGTTCATCAGCGCGCAAGCCACTCGAGATAGAACGAACCGACGCCTGCGGCGACGAGAAGTCCACCGATGATCCAAAACCGCACGACCACGGTGATCTCCGCCCATCCCTTCAGTTCGAAATGATGATGGATCGGACTCATCCGGAAGATGCGTTTACCGTGCGTCAGCTTGAAGTAGAGGCGCTGCACGATCACCGACCCGGCCTCGATCACGAAGATGCCGCCGATCAGGAGCAGCAGGAGTTCGGTATGACTGAGGATGGCAAGGGCAGCCACCGCTCCCCCGAGGGCGAGGGAGCCCGTGTCGCCCAGGAAGATCTGCGCGGGGGACGTGTTCCACCACAGGAAGCCGACGATGGCGCCGACGATCGCCGTTGCGATGATCGCCAGGTCGAAGGGGTCGCGCACGTCGTAGCACTTGTAGACGTTCGCGGGGTCGATCTTGCTCGTGAAGCAGGACTGTATCGACTGCCAGAACCCGATGATGATGTAGGAGCCGAGCGCGAGGATCGAAGCCCCGGCAGCCAGGCCGTCGAGCCCGTCCGTGACGTTCACGCCGTTCGATGTGGCGGTCACGATGAAGTTGATCCAGAGCAGGTACAGGCCGTAGGCGAGGATCACGCCGATCACGCCGAACCGGGTGAGCGACATGAAATCGAGCGGGATGTCGCGAATCAGCGACACGCTCGTCGATGCGGGCGTCACCCCGTTCTGCGGAAAATTGATCGCGAGGATCGCGAAGACCGTGGCGACGACGACCTGACCGGCCACTTTCGCCCAGCCACCCAGTCCCAGGCTGCGCTGGTTGCGGGTCTTCAGGAAGTCGTCGATGAAGCCCACGACGCCCAGGCCGACCATCATGAACAGCACCAGAAGAGCCGAGACGGAGGTCGGATCCCCGGTGATCAGCAGCGCAGTGAAATACCCGAACAGCGTGGCGAGGATGATGATGATGCCGCCCATGGTGGCGGTTCCGCGCTTGGCGTGGTGGCTCTTGGGGCCGTCGTCGCGGATGAACTGCCCCCACTGCAGACGCCGGAACAGGCGAATGAAGAGCGGGGTGAGGAAGAGCGTGAAAGCCATCGACAGGGCACCGGACGTCAGGAGAGCTCTCACGAGAACAATTCTCCCAGTCGATCGCCCAGAAACCGGAGGCCGGCGGAGTTCGAGGACTTCACCAGCACGGTGTCGCCCGGTTTCAGGGCGGATGCGAGGTGGTCGAACGCCTCGTCCGGCGTGTCGAAGTAGAGGGACTCGCCATCCCACGATCCCTCGTTGATCGTCGAGATGTGCATGCGCCGGGCCGCAGGACCCACGACGACGAGCTGGCCGATGTTCAGGCGCACGGCCAGCAGGCCGATGCGGTCGTGTTCCTCGCCGGAGAACTCCCCGAGCTCGCTCATCTCGCCCAGGACGGCGACGGTGCGCTCGCCGGGGCCGGCGATCTGGGCGAGGGTCTTCAGCGCGGCGGCCATGGAGTCGGGGCTGGCGTTGTACGCGTCGTTGATCACCGTGACGCCACGCGAGCCGCCCATCACCTCCATACGCCAGCGCTCAGCCCGCTGCACGGATTCGAGCGCCGAGACGACGTCGTCGATTCCGACGCCGAGGACGTAGGCGGAGGCGGCCGCGGCCAGGGCGTTCATGACGTGGTGCTCGCCGAGCACACGGAAGCTGACGGAGCGCTCGACGGTCTCTTTCGGGACCGGGCTCGCCGCCCCGACGGGCTGCGCAGGAAGGACGAGCGTGAACGACGTGCCCCGTGCCGTCGAGACCACATCCGTCGCACGCACATCGGCGCGCGGGTCCAGTCCGAACCACAGCACGCGGGCGGCGGTCTTGTCCGCCATCGATGCGACCCGCGGGTCGTCCAGGTTGAGTACGGCGACGTCGGTCGCCAGCAGGTCGGTCACCATCTCGGTCTTCGCCCGCAGTGTCGCCTCGATTCCGCCGAACTCACCGGCGTGGGCGAGTCCGACCTTGAGCACGACCCCGATGTCCGGACGCGCCATGCGCACCAGGCGAGTGATCTCACCGATGCCGCTCGCGCCCATCTCCGCGACCAGGAATTCGGTCTCCTCGGTGACCTCGAGCATGGTGATCGGGGCACCGACCTCGTTGTTGAATGACGCGCGCGGCGCGATCGTCGGCCCGACGCGCTCGAGAATCGCCCTGAGCAGGTTCTTCGTCGTGGTCTTGCCATTGGATCCGGTGATGCCGATGATCTTCAGCAGGCCGTTCGCGCGCACCCGTGCGATGACCTCGGTCGCCAGCGCACCGAGCGCGGACACCGTGTCCCCGACGACGAGCTGCGGCACCGGAAGGTCGAGTTCGTGGTCGACGACGATCAGGGCCGCACCGTTCTCGACAGCCTGGGGCGCGAAAAGGTGTCCGTCTGTGAACTCGCCGGGCTTTGCGAAGAAGATGGAACCCGCAGTGACGTCACGGGAATCGGTGTGCGAAAGACCGGACACCGTCGTCGCGGGTGTTCCGCCGGCCGCCCCGAATACGAGGCTCCCGCCGGTCGCTTCAGCGATCTCCCTCAAGGTGAGCTCGATCATCTAGAGCCACCCCGCCTCGCGGAGGGCGAGCCTGGCGTCCTCACGCGCGGAATACGGGATCCTCTCCCCCGCAACCTCCTGGTAGTCCTCATGCCCGGGGCCCGCGTAGAGCACGACATCACCCTCACCGGCAAGGGACAACGCTTTGCGGAACGCGGCCCGCGGGTCGGGAACCTCGTACAGTTCGAGGTCGGGCACCGCATGCCGGGCACCGTCGAGGAGTGCGGCGCGGATGGTCGCAGGATCTTCGAAACGCGGGTGGAAGTCGGTGATGACCACGGCATCCGACCCCCGCGCAGCGATAGCGCCCATGTCGGCACGCTTCGTCGTGTCGCGGTCGCCGTCAGCGCCGAACACCATGATGATCCGTCCGTCGGTGACCTTGCGAAGGGCGCCGAGCGTCGAGAGGAAAGCGTCGGGACTGTGCCCGTAGTCGATGAACACGACCGGACCGGAGTCGCCCGAGATGCGCTCTGCACGGCCGGGTATGAACGCATCGATCCCGCCATCGCGGTCGAGCGCCTGCGCGATGGCACCGAGGTCGTAGCCCGATTCGACGAGCATGACGATCGCGAGGGCCGCGTTCGCCGCCATGTACCAGCCGAGGAGCGGAACCCGGGTCTGCAGGTGACGCCCGTCAGGACCCTCGAGCATGAACTCCGTATGGTCGACACTCTCGTCGACCACGGTCATCGTCCATTCCGCGTCTCCTCCCGCCGAGCTCGAAAGAGTGGTGACCGGGATGCGCGACCGCTCGACGAGGGTGCGCCCCCAGTCGGAGTCGACTGTGACGACCCCGCGACGGGCGCGATCGGGCTGGAACAGTTCGAGTTTCGCCGCAAAATAGTCGTCCATCGCAGCGTAGTCGTCGAGGTGGTCGTGGCTCAGGTTCGTGAACCCGACCACGTCGAACTCGATGCCGTCGACGCGGTGACGGGTGAGCGCCTGTGCGGAGACTTCGATGGCGACGGCGCGCACCGCTTCTTCTCGCATCCGGGCCAGCAGAGCGTGGAGTTCGCTCGCTTCGGGAGTGGTCAGCTTGCTCGAGATCGCGGTCGAGCCGATACGGCGTTCTGCCGTGGAACTCAGTCCGGACACGACTCCGAGCTGGCCGAGGATGGCGTTCAGCAGGTACACGACACTCGTCTTGCCGTTCGTACCAGTGACACCGAACAGCGTCGCCGCATTCTCGTCGGTGCGGTAGATCCAGGCCGCAACGGCACCCAGCGCGGCGCGCGCATCCTGGGTGACGATGATCGGCAGACCGGAGTCGGCAGCGATGTCCGCGCCCGCCTCGTCCGTGAGGACGGCAACGGCCCCGGCTTCGGCCGCGGCGGCGGCGAACCGTGCGCCGTGCGCGTTGCGGCCCGGCACACCGACGTAGAGGTCGCCGGGTTCGACGGCGGCCGAGCTGAGAGCCACGCCTGTGACCTCGACGGCGTCGAGATCACCGCGGCACTCGAGCCCGAATTCCGCCACAAGTTGTGCGAGCGGTCGGGCGACGGGATGCTCCGGGCGCAATGTTGAGGGCGCCGATCCTGTCACGGGGCTCACTTTCAGTAGTACGGGTCGTAGTTCGCGGGGGCTGTCGTCGACGGCTTGACCCGGAACGTCTTCAGCACCTGGCTCATGATCGTTTTGAACAGTGGCGCCGCTGCTGCCGACGAAGTAATCGTAGTCGGGTACCCGATGTTGACCGAAACGACGTATTGCGGATCGTCGACCGGAGCGACGCCCATAACAGACACGTAGTAGCTCGGCAAGTAGCCGCCTTTTCCGTCCGGCTGCTGGGCAGTACCGGTCTTCGCAGCCACGCGGTAGCCGGGGATGTTGAGCTGCCTGGAGAGTTCGCCCTGCTGCACGACCGACTCCATCATGCCGAGCGTCTGCTGGGAGGCCGACGTCGAGATCACCTGCGTGGCCTTGGGCTTCGGCACGTCGGTCATGGTGCCATCCGCCTGCTTGCATCCGTCGATGAGAGTGAGAGGGATGCGCTTGCCGCCGTTCGCAAGGGCCTGGTAGGCGCCCACCATCTGGATCTGGGTCGCGGACACGCCCTGGCCGAACATCGTCGCGTATTTCGTCTGGTCGTCCCAGGAGCTGACCGGGTTCAGGATGCCGGACGACTCACCGGGGAAGTCGATGCCGGTGTCCTGGCCGATCCCGAATGCCTTCAGGTAGTTGTAGCGAACGGTGTCGTCCATCTTGCTGCCCAGGATCGACATGCCCGTGTTCGACGAATTCATGAGCACGCCGGTCAGGGTGAGGCGTTCGGTGTCATGGAACCCGGAGTCGTGCAGGTCGGCTCCGTGACCGGAGACGAAGTGGTAGGGCGCGAGCACCTGCGTCTCGGGCGTCGCCTTGCCGTTGTCGATGAGGGCGGATGCGGTCAGCGCCTTGAAGGTCGAGCCCGGCTCATACGGGTTGGCGAAGGGCAGCGCGCCCCAATAGGTCGAGGGGGTGCCGTCGACGTTGTTCGGATCGACCGACGGCCATTGGGCCACCGCGCGGAGTTTGCCCGTCTTGGCCTCCGCGACAGTGACGAAACCGAACTTCGCACCGAGCGCCGGCACGACCTCGGCGAGCTGCTGCTCGGCGAACCACTGCAGGTCGCTGTTGATGGTGGTGACCAGCTGGCCCCCGTCCTTGGCCTGCTTCTCGACGACCGTGCTGCCGGGGATCGCCACGCCGTCGGCACCCAGCTGCGACGTCTCCTGGCCGTTCGTTCCGGCGAGGCACGCGTTCTCGCTCAGTTCGAGCCCGGCCTGGGCCTGGCCCTCCCCGCTCACGAAACCGATGAGGTTGCCTGCGACTGCGCCGTTCGGGTAGGTGCGTGACGGGGTCTTCGTGAAGCTCAGCCACGGGATGTTCAGCTTGTCGAGCTGGTCGAACATGGTGACATCCATGCCCGACTTCACGAGCGCGTACTTGGACTCCGGGTTGGATTTGAGCGCGTTCTGGATGAGCGCGAGGATCGCCGGACCGCCCTTTCCGGTGATGCGGCCGATGTCGTTCACATTCTTCGTCAGCGATGCCTGCCCATCCGACTTCGCCGCCTCGTTCGCGTCGAACGGCGAGAGCGCCGCTGTGTACCGCCAGACGCTGCCTGCGAGCGTGTTGCCCGCTTCATCGACGATGCTCCCGCGGATGCCGTAAAGGGGCTGCGAATACGACTTGGCGTTCACCGACTCCCGCTGCAGCTGGTCGGCGCGAACCACCTGGATGTCGACCAGTTTGCCGCCGAGAACGCAGACACTGACGACGATCGCAGCGACCGTCACGGTTGTTCGGCGCCGCATCGACTTGCGGGTCATCACTGTGCTGGTCGTCCTTCCGTTCGCGCGTCACACCTGAGCATCGCGGCAGTTCCTGATCGCTTCAGCGCTTGATCGCGTCAGTGCTTGATTGCGTCAGTGCGTCACCGGCGTCGGCAGCGCTCCGTTCAACGGTAGGGTCGGCGGCGCCGCGTGCGCGGCAGGCACGCTCGCGGTCGACGGATTCACAGTCTTCGGAGCCTTCGCGGGAGCCGCATGCTGATTCACCAGCGGAACGCCCTGAAGCAGCGCGTTCGGTACCAGGTTGCCCTGCCCGCCGGTGACCGTTCCGGCTCCGGCCGAGGCGGCTTCGGGCGCACCGAGGATCGCACCGTCGGAAAGCCGGAGGTACGCGGGGCTGCTGTTGCTCACCATCCCGAGGGCGTTGGCGCTTGCGGCGAGGTACTGCGGCGAGGCGAGGCGATCGAGATCTTCTGAGGCGGCCTGGTAGTCGCGCTGCAACTGCTTCTGGCTGTCCTGAAGAGTGTTGAGCTGGTACGCCCCCTGAGAGATCGTGATGCTCAGCAGGAGCTGGGCGATCACGATGGCGAGGAGCGTGGCCACGGCGACGATCGCATAGACGGTCCGTGGGCGTGCACGGCGCTGGCCGCGAGTCGAGACCACCTCGAGGTGGCTCGTGTGCTCCTCATCGTGCGTGAGGGGTGCCGTGCGTCCCACCCACAGTGCCCGGCGGTCCTCTGCCACATTCGTGCTCATGAGCCCCTCCTCACGCGTTCGGCCGCCCGCAGGCGGACTGAAGTCGCCCGCGGGTTGGCCGCCTTCTCGTCGTCATCCGCGAGCTCGGCGCCGCGGATCAGCAGTTTCAGTTCAGGCCGGTGCTCCGGCAGTTCGACAGGAAGACCAGCGGGAGCACTCGAGGTCGACTTCGCCTGGAGAACCCTCTTGACGATGCGGTCTTCGAGGGACTGGTAGGCCTCGACCACGATTCGCCCCCCGACGGCAAGCGCATCGATGGCACGCGGTATCGCCCGTTCGAGCACGGCCAGCTCCTGATTCACTTCGATGCGCAGCGCCTGGAAGACGCGCTTCGCAGGGTGTCCCTGCCGCTGTACGGCGACGGGCGTGGCCTGCGTGATCACGTCGACGAGCTGGGCGGACCGGACGAACGGACGCTCCTGACGCGCCTCGACGATGCGGTGCGCGTAGCGTTGGGCCAGGCGTTCCTCGCCGTAGTCCCGGAAGATCCGGCGCAAATCGGCCTCGCTGTAGGTGGCGAGGATGGTCTCTGCGGTGAGCTCGCTGGTCGAGTCCATGCGCATGTCGAGCGGGGCATCCTTCGAGTAGGAGAAACCCCGGTCGACTCGGTCCAGCTGGAGCGATGAGACGCCGAGGTCGAAGAGCACACCGTCGATCTCGTCGAATCCGAGTTCGTGAACCGCGTCGGCGATCCCGTCGTAGACCGTGTGCACCAGGTGGACCCGGTCGCCGAAGCGGGACAGCCGCTCCCCCGCGATCGAGAGCGCCTCCGGGTCGCGATCGAGGCCGACGAGGACGAGCTCGGGGAAGCGTTCGAGGAAAGCCTCCGAGTGGCCGCCCATGCCGAGTGTGGCATCGACGAACACCGCGCCGGGCGCCTGGAGTGCGGGCGCGAGAAGCTCCACACAGCGCTCGAGGAGGACCGGCGTGTGCAGGCGGTCCGCGGGAATGTTGTCGTCAGTCATGGCATCCGGTGCTGCTCCTGGTTCCTGATCCCCATCCATTCCGACCTGGCACCGGGGAAGTGTGTCAGGGCGGCGAATGGCTGGGAGTCGGGCGCCAGGGGCTAGAAGAGTCCCGGGATCACCTCCTCCGTGGTGTTCGCGAACGATGCTTCCTGTTCGGCGAGGTAGGTCTCCCACGCCTCGGCGTCCCAGATCTCTGCGCGGCTGCCTGCGCCGATCACGACGAGATCGCGGTCCAGGCCGGCGTAGGTGCGGAGCGATTGGGGCACCGTGACGCGGTTCTGCTTGTCGGGCGTCTCCGCGCTGGCTCCGGACAGGAAGACGCGGAGGTAGTCACGGGCCTGCTTGCTGGTGACGGGCGCCTGGCGGATCTTCTCGTGCAGCGATTCGAATTCGCGCTGGCTGAAGACGTAGACGCAGTGCTCCTGGCCGCGGGTCATGACGATGCCGGAGGCGAGCTCATCCCGGAATTTGGCCGGCAGGATGATGCGCCCTTTGTCGTCGAGCTTAGGAGAGTACGTGCCAAGGAACATCGGCTTCTCCCCCCACTCTTCCGGCCAAGGTTGCGGTGTGCCTCCACTTTACTCCACTCCCATCCACGATTCAATGAATTATGCTCGCTTAGCCCCACATTGGGGGCATTTGACCGCGGAAAATCAAGGATATTCGCGGTGGAGGAAAATGGAGTGGCCGGGAGCTGGAAAGGGGTGCCCGGACGCAAAAAAAGGGCCGATCCGAAGATCGACCCTTGTTCCGTTCCGCCGGTGGAGGCGGGTGGAGGAGTGCCCTAGTTGTGGCCGTCCTGTCGCTTGTCCCACCGGTCGTTGAGCTTGTCCATGAAACCTGGCTGCGCTGAGCCGGAGCCGCCGTTGCGGTTCGCCGGGCGATCCGCAACGTCTTCTGGCGCGACTGTGCTGCGTCGCGGCGGCGCGATGGCGAGGAGTACGCCGACGAACATCAGAACGAACCCGATCACTCCGACGATCGGCACCTGGATGAAGACACCGGTGATGAGCACGCCGACGCCGACGACCGCGAGAAGGATACCGAGAACGATCGACCGGTATGCCGGTCGACCTCTTCGGGCTCCTACCGTGGCAACGAAGTCAGCATCGTTGTGATAGAGGCTGCGCTCCATCTCTTCGAGGAGGCGCTGCTCGTGTTCTGAAAGCGGCATCCAGATCCCCCTCTGCTCGGGTTCGACGCATTGTGAAGCTGATTCTAACCCCGCGACGGTGGCTAGGCTAGGCGTGTGGGAGAAAGCATACGATTCGTCGACCTGGTGCAGTCCAGAATCGATGATTTCCTCGACACCCGCTCGTCTATTCTCGTCTCCATAGGACCCGAACTCTCCCCGATCCAAGCGTTCTCTCGGGACTTTCTCAGCGGCGGCAAGCGGTTTCGTGCCCTGTTCTGCTACTGGGGATGGCAGAGCGCCCGCTCAGCCGGTGCTGACCCCGATTCGGCGATCGTCGAATCGACCGGAGCGCTAGCGCCCGTCGTCTCGGCGGCGAGTGCGCTGGAACTCTTCCATGCCGCGGCGCTCGTCCACGACGACATCATCGACAATTCGGACACCCGCCGGGGTTCGCCGGCCGCGCACCGTCGCTTTGAGACTCTCCACCGGGACGAAGGCTGGACGGGGAGTCCAGCCGATTTCGGTTCGGGTGCCGCCCTCCTGCTCGGCGACCTGCTTCTGAGCTGGAGCGACGAACTCTTCGACGAGGGCCTGCAGGAGCTTCCCAGCGCCGCCGGTCGACGTGCAGCGCGTGCAGAGTTCAACCGGATGCGCATCGAGGTCACTGCGGGGCAGTACCTGGACATCCTCGAAGAGCGGGCGTGGAACACCCAGGACGAAGCCGAGCACCTGTCGCGTGCTGAACGGGTCATCGTCTTCAAATCGGCCAAGTACAGTGTCGAGGCCCCACTTGTCATCGGCGCCCAGCTTGCGGGAGCGACCGTCGGACAGATCGACTCGTTGCGAAGTTTCGGGCTGCCCCTCGGGATCGCGTACCAGTTGCGCGATGACCTGCTCGGGGTTTTCGGGGATGCCTCGGTCACCGGGAAGCCGAGCGGCGACGACCTGCGCGAGGGCAAGCGCACCGTACTCATCGCGCTCGCGCGCAGGGCCCTCTCGAACGGGCAGCGTCGCCTGCTCGACGAGTTGCTCGGGGACCCGGATCTGACACCCCAGCAGGTCGACATGCTGCAGCGAACCATTCGGGAGAGCGGTGCCGTCGACGCGATCGAGACCATGATCGCCGAGAATGTCGAGCGTGCCATCGCTGCCGTCGATGCAGCGCCGCTGGCCACCCAGGCTCGTACCCAGCTGCGCGAACTCGCAACCACGGTCACCCGACGCGACTACTGAACGTCGGCCGGACGGTGCCGGCCCGCCCCGGTGGTGTGGATGCTCTTCCTCGCAGTGACGAGGGCGCCCCACCCGGCGATGACGTCGCTCTGACCTGAGGAGCGGTATTCGGCTCGCGCGCTCGCGACGCTCGCGGGTGTCGTGGAGGCATGGGTATCGGCTGGCTCTCACTATCCATAGAGCTCGGCCGGATCAGAGTGAACTCCCCCGGTGCCGCCTCCTTAACCACCCTCCACCCGTTGTTGTGGAGCAGCAGGTGGTGGTGACGGCAGAGCAGAACCCCGTCAGCGAGGTCGGTGCGGCCGCCTGCTGCCCACGGATCGATGTGGTGCGCTTCGGTCCAGGATGGCGGCCTGTCACAGCCGGGCCAGCGGCATCCGCCATCGCGTGCCGCCAGCGCGACTCGCTGTGCACCGGTGAACAGTCGACGAGTGCGCCCGACGTCAAGAATTTCGCTCTCACCACCGAACACGATCGGGAGAACGCCTGCGTTGCACGCGATGCGCCGTGCCGTCGCGGCGCTGACGGGCACGGTGGACGTCTCAAGGAACGCGATGCCGCTGCCGGCTCCCAGCTGATCGGCCGCTTCGAGCTCACTGCGAAGGTCTGCATAGGCGACGGAGACCCGTACGGCGGGACGGGACATACCGAACACACGGCCGGTATCCGTTTCTCCTGCGATGCGGACCATCTCGACGACGGAGTCGAGTGCGAGCTGTTCCACGGAGCGTATGTCCGTCTCGGCGGCGCCAGCCCGGAGCCCGTCTGTACTCGGGCCGTCGGACGGGTGGGCGAACCGTGGCCCTCCCCTGCGCGGTGCCGTAACGGCATCCACAGCGGAGACGATGATCGCAGCCGATTCCGGGTCGAGGAGCCCGGTCAGCCGGCGCATGCCGTCGATCTCCGGACCGATCCGGAGGAATCGTCTCGCCCGGAGGCGGTGTTCTCGTTCGGCGATCCCCGCCCGGTCGAGCATGTCTCGCGCAGCACCGGCCATGCGGGTTACCGCATCGGCATGGGAAGTCCGCGACTCCCGTGCCAGAGCACCGACCACGAGGCCGAATTCTGAAGGTTCTGCTTCACCGGCGACGGGGCCGAGCGCCCGGAGGACGCCGTCGGCCGCATCCAGCGCGATATCGCCACCCAGCACCCCGTTGAGGACAGGACTGAATCCCTTGCCTGCGTTCCCGCCATCCGCCGCATCCGCAATCGCAGACCCCACCCGGACCAGCGCTGCCGCCTCCCGGTAGCTCGAGCGGCACAGCTCCCTGACGAGTGATTCGGCATTACGATACCCCTGGCGCGCGGCCAGCCCGGAGTGCCCTGAACTGTGCCCCGATCGCGACGCGATCTCGCCCGCGAGTCGGGCGGCGGCAGCGTCTGCGAGCCGATTCAGCCGGGCCACCTCGACGAGACGCCGCTGAACTTCTGCATCGGACAACGCACGAACGTCGCCCGCCACGATGGCCAGCGCGCCCGAAAGGAGGCTTGCCGCACTCTCGCACGCATCAGTATTGCGCTCGTCACCGGTCATGTGTCGAGTCAACCAGCGGCGATGTCGCTGATGATCGAAGGGCTTTACATCGGTGGACAACACGTGGCCGGCTGCGATTGTGGAGGAGTTACGACTCCACCGCAGACGGCGTCACGCCAGCGCCTGGGCCACCCGTCGCACTTCAGCCTTGCGCCCGGCCCGCAGCGCGTCGATCGGAGCGACCCCGAGGGTGTCGTCGTACTCGAGGAGCCAGTCCACAGCCTCGTCGTCGGCGAATCCGTCGTCGCCGAGGACGATCAATGTCCCCCTCAATTCGGTCAACGGCTCGCCGTCCTTGAGGAAGTCGGCCGGAACCTTGAGTACGCCGTCCACGCGCACGGCAGCAAGGTGCCTGTCTTCGATGAGCCGGCGAACGCGGCTGACGGACAGCCCGAGGCGTTCGACGAGATCGGGGATGGTCAGCCACTCTCGGGCGGCGGATTGCTCGGTCACCCTTCTAGAGTGCCACGCGCAGCGCCGTCTGACGAACGCTGGCAATTGTTACGATTGTGTTAACTCAAATCACATTGGTCACGCTAATTGACTCCTTATACATTGTGTGCCAGCGTTGAAGACCGACGAGGCAAACGGACGGGGGTCACCATGTCGCTTCTTCACGCCGCGTCCGATCACGCAGAACGATCAGAAAACACCGAGCACGCGTGCCACCCAGGTGGTCCGCGCCATATCGCCGGGCGCCCGGCTCGACGCTCAGCCCGCGCCCTGCTGGCCACTGTGCCGATCGCGATCGTGAGCTCCCTGGCGATGACGCTGAACCTGATCACGCCCGCCCAGGCGGCCGTCCCCGAGAAACGCGACTCCGACCGGCCCCGGACGAAAGCGCCGGATGCATCGGGAACCGTGACATCGCAGCTCACGTCCGCGAACACCACCTCCGAGCCGCAATTCGATGCTGCGGCCGTGCCCTCCAGCTACACCGTGGTCTCCGGAGACACCGTCAGCGGAATCGCCGGGCGCTTCGGACTGTCGACAGCGGGTGTGCTCGCACTCAACGGGCTGAGCTGGAAGAGTCTCATCTTTCCCGGGCAGGTGCTCGCGCTGGGCGGCTCATCGTCGCCGGCGCCGAAGCGCAGCGCGCCGGTCGCACACGTTCCGGTCACGCACGCTCCAACCGTCGCTCGCCACATCGTCGTATCAGGCGACACGATCAGCGGCATCGCGCAGGCGCACGGCGTCTCGACACAGGCCGTCTTGTCGGCGAACGGTCTCGACCGTTCCAGCCTCATCTTTCCCGGCCAGTCGATCACGATCCCGCTCGGCAGCGCAGTCGCGTCCGGCCAGGCAGCCCCGGTCCCGCGCCCCGCGGCCCCCGCGCCCCGCCCGCCGGCGAACCATCCGGCAGCCCCGACGCCCGCCCCACAGAAGATCATCGCGATGACCGACGAGATGCGCGCGAACGCCGCCATCATCGTCTCGGTCGGCAGGCGCGACGGCGTCGACGACCACGGACTCGTGATCGCCCTCGCTGCGGCCATGCAGGAATCGGGTCTCCGCAACGTCACCTACGGCGATCGGGATTCGCTCGGCATCTTCCAGCAACGCCCCAGCACGGGCTGGGGAACGCCGGCGCAGGTCATGGATCCACACCGTGCGGCTCTCGCGTTCTTCGGCGGCCGCAACAACCCCAACCCGGGCCGCACGCACGGGCTCCTCGACATCCACGGCTGGCATTCGATGACGGTCACGCAGGCCGCCCAGGCCGTGCAGCTGTCGGCCTATCCGAATGCCTACGCCAAATGGGAGGCGTCGGCGCGCACATGGGTGGCCCAGCTGCGCTGAAGCGCCCTTCTCCCCCGCCGTTCACGGTGTTTTGTCCGGTTCGTGAGCATCCCCTTCCCTAGACTCAGAGGGTGACCACGAGCCAGACCGATCCGATGATCGGCCGTCTTATCGACGGCCGTTATCAGGTGCGCTCGAGGATCGCCCGCGGTGGCATGGCGACGGTGTATCTGGCCACCGACCTGCGCCTCGAACGCCGGGTCGCCATCAAGGTGATGCACGGTCATCTCGCCGACGACAACACGTTCAAGAGCCGCTTCGTGCAGGAGGCGCGTTCGGCCGCCCGCCTCGCGCATCCGAACGTCGTCAACGTGTTCGATCAGGGCCAGGACTCGGACATGGCGTACCTGGTGATGGAGTACCTTCCCGGGATCACCCTGCGTGACCTGCTGAAGGACTACGGCAAGCTCACCCCCGAGCAGACGATCGACATCATGGAGGCGGTACTCAGCGGCCTTGCCGCAGCGCACAAGGCGGGCATCGTGCACCGCGACCTGAAGCCGGAGAACGTGCTCCTCGCCGACGACGGCCGCATCAAGATCGGCGACTTCGGTCTCGCGCGTGCCGCGTCGCAGAACACTGCGACCGGCCAGGCGCTTCTCGGCACCATCGCCTACCTCTCCCCCGAACTCGTCACCCGCGGCGTCGCCGACGCCCGCAGCGACATCTACGCACTCGGCATCATGATGTACGAGATGCTGACCGGGGAACAGCCCTTTCAGGGCGAGCAGCCGATGCAGATCGCCTACCAGCACGCCAACGACACGGTGCCGACCCCGAGCAGCAAGAACCCGGCCGTACCCCCAGAGCTCGACGAGATCGTGCTCTGGGCTACCGCCAAAGATCCCGACCACCGTCCCAAGGACGCCAGGGAGATGCTCGATCGCGTGATCGAAGCCGAGAAGTCGATCCGAGGCGAGACGGCCCCGTTCCAGGCGACAATGGTGATGCCGCCGGCGCTGGCCGCGGGCCTCGGAGACGCTGACACGCAGATCATCAACCCGGCCATCCGCCAGCAGGTCGCGGCTTCAGCACCCGACAACGTCACGCGCCTGACCCAGATGGCAGAGAGGCGCCGGGCACGCGGCTGGTGGCTGTTCATCCTCGTGCTTCTTCTCGCGGCCATCGCAGGCGGTACCGGCTGGTATTTCGGGTCGGGCCCGGGTTCGATGGTCGTCATCCCCAACGTCTCGTCGAAGGCTCCGGAAGTTGCGGCCACCACCTTGAAAGACCTCGGCTTCGAGACCAAACAGGGCACCGCATACAGCACGACGATCGCGAAAGGACTGGTCGCGAGCACGAATCCGGCCGCGGGCACCCACGCCAATCGCGGCAGTACGGTGACCATCAACGTGTCACAGGGCCCCCAGCCTATCCAGGTGCCGAAGCTGGCCGGCCTGACGCAGGATGCGGCCATCGAGCAGATCACCGGCCTGAAGGCCGTCGTCGGTACGGTGGACAAGCAGTTCAACGCGGACGTCCCGAGTGGCACCGTGATCTCGGCGTCGACCGCTGACGGCAAAGACATCTCGAATGGCGGTCCGTACTTCCAGGGCATGAAGGTCAACCTGGTGGTCTCTGTCGGCGCGATCCCCGACGTCAAGGGGGCATCCGTCGGCGACGCGACGGCCAAGCTGCAGGCTGTCGAACTGAAGACGACCCCGGGCCCGCAGTCCTACAGCGACACCATTCCGAAGGATGCCGTCATTTCGGCGATCCCGCAGAAGAGCGGTCCGGTGCGCCCGGGCGATACGCTCGCCCTCGAGGTGTCGCGTGGCCCCGCACCCGTGCCTGTGCCCGACGTCGTCGGCAAGACCTGGGATGTCGCCAAGAAGGCGCTGCAGGACGCCGGGTTCAAACTCAACTACAACGCGCTCGCCGACGTTGCACCGTCAGCGTTCGTCGTTTCGAAGATCAATCCTGCCGCGGGCACCGAGGCTCCCAAGGGCTCCCCGGTGACCGTGAACTTCGCCGGCTTCTAGAGCGCTGGCGTCGCACCGTCAGCTGTGACGCCCGCTGAGCTCTTCGGAGACGAGGAACGCGAGTTCGAGCGACTGCATGTGGTTCAGGCGCGGGTCGCAGAGGGACTCGTAGCGTGTGGCGAGAGTGGCCTCGTCGATCTGCTCGGAGCCGCCCAGGCACTCGGTGACGTCATCCCCGGTCAGTTCGACGTGGATGCCGCCCGGGTGCGTTCCGGCCGCCCGGTGCGCCTCGAAGAAGCCTTTGACCTCATCGACCACGTCGTCGAAGCGCCGGGTCTTGTACCCGTTCGGCGTCGTCAGTCCGTTGCCGTGCATCGGGTCGGTGACCCAGAGCGGGTTGGCCTCGGTCGCCTTGATCGCTTCGAGAAGCGGTGGGAGGGCATCCCGCACCTTGCCTGCGCCCATGCGGGTGATGAAGGTCAGCCGCCCCGGCTCGCGTTCCGGGTCGAGTTTGTCGATCAGCCTCAGCATGTCGTCCGGGCTCGTGGTCGGGCCGAGCTTGACGCCGAGCGGGTTGCGCACACGGGAGAGGAAGTCGACGTGCGCACCGTCGAGGTCGCGTGTGCGCTCGCCGATCCAGATGAAGTGGGCCGACGTGTTGTACGGGGTACCGGTGCGTGAGTCGATGCGTGTCATCGGGCGTTCGTAATCCATCAGCAGGCCCTCGTGGCTGGAGTAGAACTCCACACGCTTGAGCTCGTCGAAGTCGGCGCCTGCCGCTTCCATGAATTTGATGGCGCGGTCGATCTCGCCTGCGAGACCTTCGTATCGCTGGTTGGCCGGGTTGGCCGCGAAGCCGCGGTTCCAGCTGTGCACCTGCCGCAGGTCGGCGAAACCACCCTGCGTGAACGCGCGGATGAGGTTCAGGGTGGATGCGGCGGTGTGGTACCCCTTCACCAGCCGGCTCGGGTCGGCGACCCTCGACTCCGGCGTGAAGTCGTATCCGTTTACGATGTCGCCGCGGTACGCGGGGAGCGTCACTCCGCCGCGTGTCTCGGTGTCGCTCGACCGCGGCTTGGCGAACTGCCCCGCCATGCGGCCCATCTTGATGATCGGCATCGATGCGCCGTACGTGAGCACGACTGCCATCTGCAGCACCGTCTTCACGCGGTTGCGGATCTGGTCGGCCGTAGCACCGGCGAAGGTCTCGGCGCAGTCACCCCCCTGCAGCAGGAACGCCTTGCCCTGCGCCGCGCGACCCAGCCGCTCGCGCAGCTGGTCGACTTCACCGGCGAATACCAGCGGAGGGAGAGTCGCGATCTCGGCGGATGCCGCACGAACCGCCTCGAGGTCGGGCCAGTGCGGCTGCTGCCTGATTTCGAGGTTGCGCCAATAGTCCAGCCCGGCAATCACAGACTCGTCAGCCAATACGACGGGTTCGGTGGTGTCTAGCACTGGACTTCCGCTTCGTGATCGTGGGCGCGGCTGCGGCCGTTCGCCTCAGGGTGGCAGGAAGGCGCCGCAATGATCGGCGCCCTGACCCCGAGCCTATCGCGAAAGGGCCCCCCTCTTTTCTTTCACGCTGGTCGCATAGACGTCGACGTATTCCTGCTTGCTGAGCGCGTGCAGCTCGTACATGATCTCGTCGGTGACCGAGCGCAGGATGAACCGGTCGCCCTCCATACCTTCGAACCGCGAGAAGTCGAGAGGTTCGCCGATGATGAGCCCGATCCGGCCCATTTTCGGGATCCGCTGACCGATCGGCATGATCTTCTCGGTGTCGATCATGGCCACCGGGACGACCGGGACCTGGCCCTCCAGGATCATGCGGGCGACGCCCGTGCGGCCGCGATACAGCTTGCCGTCGGGACTGCGCGTGCCCTCGGGGTAGATGCCCAGCATCTTGTCCTGAGCGAGAACCGCAAGACCGGAATTCAGGGAGTCCTCCGACGCCTTGCCGCCGGACCGGTCGATCGGCAGCTGGCCGGTCGCGAGCATGAAGGTGCGCGTCATCCAGCCTTTGAAGCCCTTGCGTGTGAAGTATTCGCTCTTCGCGAGGAACGACACGCGCCGGTCGACGATCAGCGGAAGGAAGACCGAGTCGATGAAGGAGAGGTGGTTGCTTGCGAGGATCACGCCGCCCGACTTCGGCACATTCTCGAGCCCGACCACCCACGGACGGAAGATGCCCTTCAGCAGCGGACCGGCGATCAGGTGCTTCATGATCCAGTAGAACATGGGCGCGTCATTCTCCTCAGCGAGTGGAACTCAGCCTAACGCTGCGCGGCGTGCAGGCGCGCGAGGTCAGCGGCTCCGACGACACCGGCGTCGTTCACCAGCTCGGCGATGCGGAACTCGGGCTCTGGGTGATACCCACGGGCCGGAAGGTTCTCGAGATACGCGAGACGGATCGGCTCGAGCAGCAGGTCACCGGCCTGCGCCACACCGCCACCGAAAACGAACATCTGCGGGTCGAGCACCGCCCCGAGGCTGGCGCTGGCCTGGCCGAGCCAGTCGCCGAGAACCCGCAGCGCTGCGATCGCACCGGGGTCGCCTGCGAGGATCAGCTTGCTGATGTCTTTGCCCTTGAGGGCGCCCTTGCGGCTGCGCACGTCGGCGAGCGCCTGGCCGATCCCGCCGGCGTCGGCGAGCTCACCCGCGAAACGTTCGAGAGCCCGACCGGAACCGTACTGTTCGATGCATCCATGGGCACCGCATCCACACGGCAGGCCGCCCGGGACCACCCGCATGTGGCCGACCTCGGCGCCCGCCCCGAAGCCACCCCGGAAGAGGCGGTCGTTGCTGACGATCGCGCCGCCGACACCCGTTCCGATAGTGAGGATGACCATGTCGCTGACGAGGCGGCCGGCGCCGTAACGGAACTCCGCCCATCCGGCCGCGTTCGCGTCGTTCTCGATGATGATCGGGAGGTCGAGTCGCGACTCGAGCTTCTCGCGGAACTGTTCGTGGCGCCAGTTGATGTTCGGTGCGTAGTACACGATCGACTGCGACGCGTCGATGAACCCCGCGGCCGCGACACCGGCGGCGACGATCTCTTCCGGCCCGTCGGAGAGCCGTTCGATCATCTCGACGACGGCGTTCTCGATCTCCTGCGGCTGCGCCGCGATGGTCGGCTGGCGGTCCTCCCGGACGATCGCGCCGAACTCGTCGACGACCGCTCCTGCGATCTTGGTTCCGCCGATGTCGATACCGATCGCATGCACAGACGGGGCGCCTTTCTGGAGGGGAGACAGGGTGACTCGGAAGTGGGGTGTCCGCGCTCAAATGGTCGCGAGCCGCACCATCTAGAGTGTAGTTAACCAATTTGCCGATGGCCATTTGGTGCGAAACCCACAATTGCACTGGTCGCGCCGTGGCCCCCACCGGTACCAAAGGAGTTACCTGTGCAACAGTTCGATGTACCTGCCGTCGTCCCGGCCGACCCCGAGGCGAACGCCACCGACCTGCTGATCGACCGTGTCGCCGCAACCCCGGACGCACCACTGTTCGCCCTTCCGAAAGACGGCGGCTGGCAGGATGTGACCTCCGCAGAGTTCCTCCGCCAGGTCATCGCGCTCGCGAAGGGTCTCGTCGCCTCCGGCATCGAGCCGGGGGACAAGATCGGGCTGATGTGCAAGACCCGCTACGAGTGGACGCTGATCGACTTCGCCACCTGGTTCGCCGGTGCCGTGCTGGTGCCGGTCTACGAGACGTCATCGCCGACCCAGGTGCACTGGAACCTGAGCGACGCCGGCGCGATCTCCGTGATCCTTGAAACGGCCGACCACTTCACGAAGTTCGACGAAGTGCACCCGGAGCTACCCCTCATCCGCAACGTCTGGCAGATCGACCTCGGCGACCTGGACAAGCTGGTCGACGCCGGCGTCGACGTGCCCGACGCCGAAATCGAACGCCGCCGCAACCTCGCACGCGGCGAAGACATCGCAACGCTGATCTACACGTCCGGTTCCACCGGAAGACCGAAGGGATGCGTGCTCACCCACTCGAACTTCGTCGAACTCTCGCGCAACTCGGCCGTCGCCCTGCGCGATGTGCTCAAGGCGCCGGGTGGAGCATCCACCCTCCTGTTCATCACCACAGCGCACGTGTTCGCGCGGTTCATCGCTGTGCTCAGCGTGCACGCCGGAGTCAAAGTCGGGCACCAGCCCGACACGCGCCTCCTGCTGCCCTCTCTCGCGTCGTTCAAGCCCACCTTCCTCCTCGCCGTTCCGCGCGTGTTCGAGAAGGTGTACAACTCGGCCGAGCAGAAGGCCGAAGCCGGCGGGCGTGGCAGGATCTTCCGCCAGGCCGCCGAGGTGGCGGTCGAGCACTCGAAGGCCGTCGAGGCCGGAGGCAAGATCCCGCTCGGCCTGCGGCTGCGATTCGCCCTGTTCGACCGGCTCGTCTACAGCAAGCTCCGCGATGCCATGGGCGGCCGGGTGAAGTATGCGGTCTCCGGGTCTGCGCCGCTCGGCGCCCACCTCGGGCACTTCTTCCACAGCCTGGGAATCAAGATCCTCGAGGGCTACGGTCTGACGGAGACCACTGCCCCGGCGACCGTGAACCTCGCCACCAAGTTCAAGATCGGCACTGTCGGGCCGGCACTGCCCGGTGTCTCGGTCCGGCTTGCGGACGACGGCGAGATCCAGGTCAAGGGCATCGACGTGTTCAAGGAGTACTGGAAGAACCCCGAAGCGACCGCCGCGGCGTTCGACGACGGCTGGTTCAAGACCGGCGACCTGGGCAGTTTCGATGCAGACGGCTTTCTCACGATCACCGGCCGCAAGAAAGAGATCATCGTCACCGCCGGTGGCAAGAACGTCTCGCCCGCTGCGCTCGAGGACCCGATCCGTGCCAACCCGCTCGTCAGCCAGGTGATCGTCGTCGGCGACCAGAAACCGTTCATCGCGGCCCTGGTCACGCTCGACGCCGAGATGCTCCCGGTCTGGCTCGCGAACAACGGCGAGGACAAAGAGCTGACGCTCCGCGAGGCCTCGGTCAACCCGGCCGTGCTCGCCGAGATCCAGCGGGCGGTCGACGTGGCCAACGCCACGGTGTCGCGCGCCGAGTCCATCCGCAAGTTCGTCGTGCTCTCAACGGAGCTCAGCGAGTCCAGCGGTCACCTGACGCCCAAGCTCAGCATCAAGCGCCACGTCATCCTCGAAGACTTCGCCGATGTCGTCGACGGAATCTACAACAGCGCCCCCGCCACCCAGGGAACCTCGCTCGCCCACTAAGCGCGACCCTTGGCGAACACAGGAAAAGCACCTCATTCTTGCGAATGGAGGTGCTTTTTCCTGTGCCCGACGGCCGGGATGGGTTGGGGCGCGCTCAGACCGCGTCGCGCCAGGAGTGCGCGGGCGCATAGCCGAGGACGCGCCGTGCCTTCTCGATCGACAGGAGCGTGTCGTTCAGGCCGAGGTCGCCCTTCACAGGGACTCCGGGGAAGACCTCGGCGACGAGGTCGACATTGGGCCGACTCATCACCGTGTCGGCGGCGGCGATGATGAAGCGGTGGAAGCCGGTCGTATCCCAGTCCAGTGCACGGCTCACGGCCTGTGCGCCGTCGCGCCCGTCGATGTACCCCCACAGGTTCCACTTGCGCAGCAGCGGGTCAGCGTCGAACGACGGGAACTCCGCGTAGTCCGACTCGTCCATCACGTTGGAGAACCGGAGCGCGACGATCTTCAGTTCGGGATCCCAGCGCACCAGCTCGATAGCCATCTGCTCCTCGAGGTGTTTGACCAGCGAGTACGTGCTCTCGGGCCGTGCCGGGTAGTCCTCGTCGACGGGGATGTAGGGCGGCGGCACGTCGAACGGCAGGCCGAGGACGGTCTCGCTCGACGCGTAGACGATGTTGCGGATGCCCGCACGCCTGGCCGCCTGGAACACGTTGTATGTGACGCGGACGTTGTTGTGGAACGTCGCCGCATCACCGAGGATGCCCGGCGCCGGTATGGCTGCGAGGTGGACGATGGCATCGAAGCCGTCGGATTTGTCGTCGATGCCGAGGATGGCGTCGAGGGTCTGCCCGAAATCGGTCAGGTCGACTTTGAGGAAGCCGGGGCCCCGCTCCCCCGCCGTATCGAGGTTGATGACGTGGTTACCCGCTTCCGCGAGCGTGCGCACGACCGTGCGCCCCAACTTTCCTGATCCTCCGGTGACAGCAATGCGCATGAACCCAGCCTAGAACCAGTTGCTCTCCCTGACCTGCTTCATCGCTTCGCGACGGCTCTCCTTGTCGAGCCTGTCGAGGTACAGCTTGCCGTCGAGGTGGTCGGTCTCGTGCTGGAGCGCCTGCGCCATCACTCCGGTGCCGGACAGCTCGATCGTGTTGCCTTCGAGGTCGGTCCCCGTCACCCGGGCAAACGGATACCGCATCGTCGGAAACCACAGTCCGGGCACGGACAGGCAGCCTTCGTCGACGAGTTCGGGCTCACCGGAGAGTTCGACGATCTCAGGGTTGATGATGTAACCGACATCGCCGTCGACGTTGTAGCTGAACGCCCGCAGGTTCACCCCGATCTGCGGAGCAGCCACTCCGGCCCGTCCCGGCGGAATCACACTGTCGATCAGGTCTTCGACGAGTCCGCGCACGCCGGAATCGACGGTGCGGACCGGGTCTGACACCGTCTTCAGCACGGGGTCTCCGAACAGGCGGATCTGGCGTTCGGTCACGAATCTTCCTTCGGGGTCACAGGGCCTCTTCGGCCTTCAGCAGGGCGTTCTCGACGACTTCGCTCGCAGCGGGATGCGGCCAGTACTGGCCACGGGCAAGTCCGCGAACGGTCATTCCGAAACTCGCGGCCAGCACGAGCGGCTGGATCAGGATGCTCGCCTCAGGCCCGATGATGTGTGCGCCGAGGAGTTCACCACTGCCACGCTCGACGACGATGGTACAGAATCCGGTCTCGTCTTCGGTCGCCCAGCCGTATGCGGTGTGCCGGTAGTCCTGGGTGACGGCTACGGCGTCGATCCCTTCGGCCAGCGCATCCGCCGCCGTGAGCCCGAAATGCGCGATCTGGGGGCGGCTGAAGATGGCCGCGGGAATCGGGCCAGGGTCGCCGCCGGTCGGGGCGTCGGGGTGCAGGATGTTGTGGGCGACGACGCGCGCCTCATGGTTGGCGACGTGCTTGAGTTTCGTCGCCGAACTGATGTCGCCGAGTGCGTACAGTCCCGGCACCGGGGCGCCGCGGCTGAGCATCCGCTGCTGGCTGTCGACGACCAGCCGTCCGTCGCTGTACAGGTCGAACCCGGCGGCCGCGGCCGCAAGGGTGTCGGTGTTCGGGATGCGGCCCTGCGCCACGAGGACCAGTTCTGTCTCGAGCTGGCGGCCCGACTCGAGCGTCACGACGAGCAGATCACCGCCACGGTCGATCGCTTCGACGAGTTCTTCGGTGAGCACGCGCCAGCGCTGGGAGGCGCTCTCGGTGAAACGCTCGGACACGGCTGCGTCGAGTCGGGTGAGCAGCCGCTCCGACCGCGTCACGATCGTGACGTCGACCCCGAACGACGAGAAGATGTGGGCGAACTCGACCGCGACGGGTCCGCCGCCCACGATGACGAGCGATTCGGGAAGTGACTCGATGCGCATCACGTCGTCGGAGTCGAGGATGGCCGGGTCAGGGTCGTAGGAGGCCAGCAGCGGGCGGGGTCGCGACCCCGCGGCGACGACGATGCGGTCGGAGTGCAGGCGCACTCCGCTTGCACTCATCAGCGTGTGCTGGTCTTCGAAACCGAAGGTCTCGCGGAAGACCGTCACGTTCGGCGACGTGGCGTGGCGGAACAGAAGGCCGGCATCGGAGATCGCGTCGGTGCGGCCGAAGATGCGGTCGCGCACCCGCGCCCAGTCGACCGGGTCGACGGTGGCCGAGAGTCCCAGGCGTGAACCGGCACCGGCGTCGGCCGCGACGTCGGCGACATGAGCGAACATCTTGCTCGGGATCGACGCTGCATTGAGGCTCGTGCCGCCGAAACGTTCACCATCGTCGATCAGGGCGACCGACCAGTGGGCGAACTCGGGGCCCACCAGAGCATTCCCGGAACCGGCGCCGACGACGATCAGATCGAACGTGCGCGCATCCGCCCCGTCGCCTGGGGCCGGCTCAGGAGCCACGGTTCGCGGGCAGGCCTTCGACCACGAGGGCTGCGAGCGTTCTGGCGGCATCCTTCGTCAACGGCTTCAGGTCTTTGTACGAGATGACGGACCCGGCAGCCAGCTGCGGGTCATACGGGATGCGCACGATCTCGCGCACACGGGAGCGGAAATGCGCCTCGATCTCGTCGAGCTTCACCAGGTTCGTACCCTGCGTCGCCGTGTTGAGGGCGACGATGGCGTTACGCACGAGGTCGCCGTAGCCATTGGCCTCGAGCCAGGTCAGGGTCTCGGATGCGAGGCGCGCTTCGTCCACGCTTCCGCCGGAGACGATGACGAGTGAATCGGCCCGCTGCAGTGTCGCTCGCATGACCGAGTGCACGATGCCGGTACCGCAGTCGGTGAGCACGATCGAATAGAACCGGGCGGCGAGGTCGGCGACGACGTTGTAGTCGTTCTCGTCGAACGCTTCGGAGAGCAGCGGGTCCGTGTCGGACGCCAGGATGTCGAGGCGGGTCTCGTCGCGCGAGACGAGGGCCGAGAAATCGGTGAAACCGCCGATGCTCGGGGCCTTGTGCACCACATCCCGCACGGTCGCCCTGGTCTGCTTCGTGACCCGCTCGGAGAGCGTGCCGCGGTCGGGGTTGGCGTCGACAGCGATGATGCGGTCTTCGCGGGCGTCGGCGAGGGCCATGCCGAGAAGGGTCGTGACGGTCGTCTTGCCGACCCCGCCCTTGCGTGTGAGCACGGGCACGAAGCGCGTGCCGCCTTCGAACTGTTTCTGGATGCGGTGGTCGAGCTCCTTGTGGGCGCGCACCTTCGCGGAGTCGCCGAGGTTCACACCGTGGAACGTGATCGCGTAGACGAAACGGTTCCAGCCGCCCTCCGGCCGCGGACGGGTCTTGCGGTTGACCTCGAGGAGGCGGTCTGCGGTCAGCATGGCTGCCGGCTCGGGCTGCGTCGAGTGTTCGCCGCGCAGGCGATCGCGCCGCGACTGGGAGAACGGGTCCGCGTGGTGGGCGGGTTCGGCGTTCTCGGCGGACGATGAGGAGATCGTCGCGGTCGGGCCGGTCGACACGCGCGGAGTGGCGATGGCCATCGACATCGTCGTCGGCTGGCTCGTGGTGATGAATCCGGGGTTGACCGGGACATCGTCGATCGCCACAGCAACCTCGTCTTCGGGGATCTCCGGGCTGGGCGCCGGCGGAAGGTCGACGACGATGCTCAGGCTCTCCGGAAGCGTGACAGCGAGGTCGCCGCTTTCGTCGGGAAGGAGTTCGCCATGGAACTCCTCCGCCTTATCCGTCGAATCGGATTCGAGGACCTGACCTTGCGCATCGCGTTTCTCCGGCTTTTCTGCCACGGAACAGTCTCCTTCAATCGTCACAGTCCGTGACCCAGTTTAGCGTGGAGGCCGGTTCCACCCCTCCGGACGGCTCAGAGCACGGGCGCGATGACGACGAGGAGGTCCCCGGCGTCGACCTGCTGGGTCTTCGGGATCGCAAGGCGTTCGATCGTTCCGGCGATGGGCGCCGTGATGGCCGCCTCCATTTTCATCGCCTCGATCGAAGCCACGCTCTGCCCCGCTGCGACCGGGTCGCCGATCCCGACCTGCAGGGTGACGACGCCGGAGAACGGCGCCGCGACCTGGCCCGGCTTCGCGCTGTCGGCCTTCTCGGCCGCCTTCGCTTCCACCGTGATGCCGCGGTCACGCACGAACACCGGGCGGAGCTGCCCGTTGAGCGTGGTCATCACGGTGCGCATGCCCTTGTCGTCGGCCTCGCCGATCGCCTCGAGACCGATGTACAGGCGAACGCCCTTGTCGATCTCGATGACGTGCTCCGTGCCCTGTTTGAGTCCGTACAGGTAGTCGATGGTGTCGACGACGGAGAGATCGCCGAACAGTTCGCGGATCTGCTCGAAGATGCGCGTCGGCGCCGGGAACAGCAGGCGGTTCAGCGTCGCTCGCCGTTCGGCGCTCGATCCTCCCAGCGCTGCGGCGTCGGCTTCGCTGAGGTCTTCGACCCCCACCTTGATCGTCTTGCCGGCCAGCACCTTCGTGCGGAACGGCTCCGGCCAGCCGCCAGGCAGCTCACCCAGCTCGCCCGCCATGAAGCCGACGACCGAATCGGGCACGTCGTAGTTCTGCGGGTTCTCGGCGAAGTCGTCGGGGTCCGCGTGCACGGCCGCGAGGTGGAGGGCCAGGTCGCCGACGACCTTCGACGAGGGCGTGACCTTCGGGATGCGTCCGAGGATGCGGTTCGCAGCCGCATACATGTCTTCGACCAGCTCGAAGTCGTCTGCCAGCCCGAGCGCCTTCGCCTGCTGGCGCAGGTTCGACAGCTGGCCGCCCGGGATCTCGTGCTTGTACACGCGCCCGGTGGGACCAGGAAGGCCGGACTCGAACGGCCGGTACACCTGGCGCACGGCCTCCCAGTACGGCTCGAGGTCGCTGACGGCCGCCAGGGAGAGCCCGGTGTCGCGCTCGGTGTGGGCGAGGGCGGCGACGAGAGCGGATGCCGAGGGCTGGCTGGTCGTGCCGGCCATCGGCGCGCTCGCCACATCCACCGCATCCGCACCGGCACGGCTCGCAGCGAGCAGGGTCGCGAGCTGGCCACCCGGCGTGTCATGCGTGTGCACGTGCACCGGGAGGTCGAAGCGTCCGCGGAACGCCGCGACCAGCTTCTCCGCCGCCGACGGACGCAGGAGTCCTGCCATGTCCTTGATCGCGAGGATGTGCGCGCCGGACTCCACGATCTGCTCAGCCAGGCGCAGGTAGTAGTCGAGGGTGTAGAGGTCTTCGGCAGGGTCGAGAAGGTCACCGGTGTAGCAGACCGCGACCTCGGCGACGGCTGTTCCCGTCGACAGCACCGATTCGATCGCCGGGCGCATCTGTGAGACGTCGTTGAGGGCGTCGAAGATGCGGAAGATGTCGACACCGGTCGCTGCGGCCTCGCGCACGAACGCATCCGTCACCTGTGTCGGGTACGGCGTGTAGCCGACGGTGTTGCGTCCGCGCAGCAGCATCTGGATGTTGATGTTCGGCAGCGCCTCGCGCAGTGCGGCCAGGCGGTCCCACGGGTCTTCGCCGAGGAACCGGAGCGCTACGTCGTACGTCGCGCCTCCCCATGCCTCGACGGAGAGCAGCTCGGGCGTGAGCCGGGCGACATATGGTGCAACGGCGAGCAGGTCCCTGGTACGCACACGGGTGGCAAGCAGCGACTGGTGCGCGTCGCGGAACGTCGTCTCGGTGACGGCGAGGGCGGTCTGTGCGCGAAGGGCCTGCGCGAAACCGGCCGGACCGAGCTCGAGGAGCCGCTGCCGCGATCCCGCAGGTGCCGGTGCGTTCAGGTCGATCTTCGGAAGCTTGTCCTCGGGCTCAGCCGTCTCAGGACGGGGTCCGTTGGGCAGGTTGACCGTCACGTCGGCGAGCCAGTTCAGCATCTTCGTGCCGCGGTCCTTCGATGCGCGGCCGCGGAAAAGCTCCGGGCGCTCCTCGATGAACGAAGTACTGACGTTGCCCGCGATGAAGTCCGGGTCGTCGAGCACAGCCTGCAGGAACGGGATGTTGGTGGACACGCCACGGATGCGGAACTCGGCCAGCGCACGACGGGCGCGGCTCACCGCGGCCCCGAAATCACGCCCGCGACACGTCAGCTTCGCCAGCATCGAATCGAAATGCGGGCTGATCTGGGCACCGGGGTTGATCGTGCCGCCGTCCAGGCGGATGCCTCCACCGCCCGGCGACCGGTAGGTCGTGATCTTGCCCGTGTCAGGACGGAAGCCGGCAGTCGGGTCCTCAGTGGTGATGCGGCATTGCAGGGCGGCGCCGCGGATGTGCACCGTCTCCTGGCTGAGTCCCAGGTCGTCGAGCGTCTCCCCGGCCGCGATGCGCATCTGGGACTGCACGAGGTCGACGTCGGTGATCTCTTCGGTGACCGTGTGCTCCACCTGGATGCGCGGGTTCATCTCGATGAACACGTGCTCGCCTGCCCGCTCGCCTGCGGTGTCGAGCAGGAATTCGACCGTGCCCGCGTTGACGTAGCCGATCGACTTCGCGAAAGCGATCGCGTCGCGGTACAACGCCTGGCGGGTCTCCTCGTCGAGGTTCGGCGCAGGCGCGATCTCGATCACCTTCTGGTGGCGGCGCTGCACCGAGCAGTCGCGCTCGAACAGGTGCATCGTGTTGCCGGACGCGTCGGCCAGGATCTGGACCTCGATGTGGCGCGGGCGGAGGACGGCCTGCTCGAGGAACATCGTGGGATCGCCGAACGCGCTGTCCGCCTCGCGCATGGCCTCTTCGAGGGCGCCGCGGAGGTCATCCTTCGTGTTCACGCGGCGCATGCCGCGACCGCCGCCGCCGGCCACGGCCTTCGCGAAGATCGGGAAGCCGATCTCGTCGGACTGAGAGATCAGGAGGTCGATGTCCTTCGAGGGCGGCGTCGACTTGAGCACGGGCACGCCTGCAGCGATCGCGTGCTCCTTCGCCGTCACCTTGTTGCCCGCCATCTCGAGCACGCGCGGGGGCGGGCCGATGAACGTGATGCCCGCTTCACGAGCGGCCTCCGCCAGCTCGGGGTTCTCGGAGAGGAAGCCGTAACCCGGGTAGATCGCATCGGCGCCGCACTCCCTGGCGACGCGGATGATCTCTTTCACATCGAGGTACGCGCGCACCGGATGCCCAGGCTCACCGATCTGGTACGCCTCGTCGGCCTTGAGGCGGTGCATCGAGTTGCGGTCTTCATACGGGAAGACGGCAACCGTCTGGGCGCCCAGCTCGTAGGCGGCCCGGAAGGCCCGAATTGCGATTTCACCGCGATTGGCAACGAGGATCTTGCGGAACATAGGGACCTTTCGAGCAGGGGCGCGCCACACAGCAAACGGTTAGGTTCTCTAAGACTAGTGAAGGTAACGTAGCTGTTTGTGCATGTACTCAGCGTTAGTTCCCTCAAAGGTGGTGTCGGTAAGACAACGGTGACGCTGGGCCTCGCTTCCGCGGCATTCGCGAAAGGATTGCGCACGCTCGTTGTCGATCTGGACCCGCAGTCCGATGTGTCGACCGGCATGGACATCTCCGTCGCCGGTCACCTGAACGTCGCCGATGTGCTCGCGTCGCCCAAAGAGAAGATCGTGCGCGCAGCCATCGCACCGAGCGGATGGACGAAGGGCCGCACGGGCAAGATCGACGTCATGATCGGGTCGCCGTCGGCGATCAACTTCGACGGGCCGCACCCGAGCATCCGCGACATCTGGAAGCTCGAAGAGGCGCTGGCGAACGTCGAACACGACTACGACCTGGTGCTGATCGACTGCGCGCCGTCGCTCAACGCACTCACCCGCACGGCATGGGCGGCGAGCGACCGCGTGACGGTGGTGACTGAGCCCGGACTCTTCTCGGTGGCTGCGGCAGACCGTGCGCTGCGTGCGATCGAAGAGATCCGCCGCGGCCTGTCGCCGAGACTCCAGCCGCTGGGCATCATCGTCAACCGGGCGCGTGTGCAGTCGCTGGAGCACCAGTTCCGCATCAAGGAGCTGCGCGACATGTTCGGGCCGCTCGTGCTGAGCCCCCAGTTGCCGGAGCGCACGTCGCTGCAGCAGGCGCAGGGTGCGGCCAAGCCGCTCCACGTGTGGCCCGGCGAGAGCGCCCAGGAGATGGCGCACAACTTCGACCTGCTGCTTGAGCGCGTGCTGCGCGCCGCCCGCATCGGGGAGTATGCAAATCAGGCCTGAGGGCGATCGCATCGCGATTGCGGCCTGATGTGCCGAGCGGGCTGTGCTCACGACGGGCTGTGCTCGCGACGGGCTGTGCTCGCGAGGGGCTGTGCTCGCGAGAGGCCGGCTCAGCCACTCTGTGCCCATGTTCTGAACGTGTGCACAGGTTGTAGCGTGTGCACCTGTTCAGACGGTGTGCACGGAAAGCAGGCGACTCAGGAGGCCTTGACCACGCGGCGAGCGGCCAGTTCGTCCATCGGGTCGACCGTCTGGGTGTCCAGTTCGACCAGGCTGCTCTCGACCTCGCGAAGCACCTTGCCGACGGCGATGCCGAACACACCCTGCCCACGGCTGACCAGGTCGATCACTTCATCGTCCGACGTGCACAGGTAGACGCTCGCGCCGTCGCTCATGAGGGTGGTCTGGGCCAGGTCGTTGACGCCGGCCTGCCGGAGCTGGTCGACAGCGGTGCGGATCTGCTGCAGCGAGATGCCGGTGTCGAGAAGTCGTTTGACGAGCTTCAGCACGAGGATGTCGCGGAAACCGTAGAGACGCTGCGATCCGGAGCCGGCCGCGCCGCGCACGGTGGGTTCGACGAGACCGGTACGTGCCCAGTAGTCGAGCTGGCGGTAGCTGATGCCGGCTGCACGTGCGGCGACCGCACCGCGATAGCCGGAGGTGTCATCCATTTCGGGAAGCCCGTCGGTGAAGAGCAGACCGAGGTCGTACTTGGGCGAGTCGTTGTTTCGACTGAGTTCACTCATTCGCTTGCCTCTCACCCCGGACTGGACCGCGCCGGTTCGACGGCGCTTCATCCACGGTACCCATGCTCAGGGTCGCTATCAATGACATTCGGAGAAACCGTCCCGGCGTGTCGAGATCGGTCACGGGACGAGCCGCCCCAGTGCTGAACGGATGAGGCTGTCGCGCACGACGTCGAGCTGGGCCGCGATCTCACGGGCGAGTTCGGCGGCCTGCGCACGGCCGGACACGTCGTTGCGGCGCACGATCGGCACCAGCGCGCTCTCGATCAGGCCGAGTTCACGTTCCGCTGCCGCGCGGAAACCGCGGAGATGCCGCGGCTCGATACCGCATTTCTGCAGCTCGACCAGCGCTTTCAGAACCCCGAGCGAATCTTCGCCGTACACCTCGGCTGGGACGATCAGCGAAGCGGAGACCGCGTCTTGCAGGAGGGCGTTGGACGCCCCCGACTCGCGCAGCAGGTCGGCCTTCTTGAAGCGGCGGCCGGTGGCGAGCATCGATGGCCCGGATGCGGCGGTGGCGCCAGGAATGACCGGCGAGAGTCCTGCATCCAGATCGTCGAGATAGGTACGGATGACTTTCAGCGGCAGGTAGTGGTCGCGCTGCATCCCGAGGATGACGCGCAGCCGCTCGACGTCGGCGGGCGAGAACTTGCGGTACCCGGATGCCGTACGCGCCGGCGAGACGAGACCACGCTCCTCGAGGAAGCGCAGTTTCGACGACGACAGGTCGGGGAACTCCGGGGTCAGGTGTGCGAGGACCTGGCCGATGCTGAGCAGGGCGGGCCCAGGGGTACGAGCCTGAGCGGCTTGCCGCGCCACTAGGGTGCAACTCCCGCCGCCGTCGGTGCGGGGCGCATCTAGCTGGGCGCCGGAGCGGCGAGGTCGTGCCTGGACGCGTAGAAGGTGAGGCGGAACTTGCCGATCTGCACCTCTGCCGTGTCGGCGAGGAGAGCGGCTTCGATGCGCACACCGTCGTAATAGGTGCCGTTGAGCGAGCCGAGGTCTTTGACCTCGAACACCGTGCCTCGCCGGGTGAACTCGGCGTGACGGCGCGAAACGGTCACGTCGTCGAGGAAGATGTCGGCATCCGGATGACGACCAGCGGTGGTGACGTCTGCGTCGAGCAGGAAGCGCGCGCCGGTATTCGGGCCGCGCCGCACGATCAAAAGGGCAGACCCGGAAGGCAGGGCGGCAATGGCCTCCTGCTCTTCGATCGACACGTCGCCGTCGACCGGGTACATCTGGGACACGAACTCTTCGCCGAAGCGCGCCGTCGTGTCTTCATTGCCCCTGGATGCGTCGCGCAGGGGGTTCGCGGGCTCGCTCTCCGGCTCGTTCCGCGGATTGTTCTCGTCAGGCACCGTCGACCTCCTCTCCTTCCAGCGTATCGGATGGTCCCGGCTCGGTACCGGCCGGAAGCCGTATTACTCGACGAGTTTCGCCGATATACACGATTCCAGCCCACCAATAGAGGAACGCGCCCCATAATGCGAACGCCCATCCGAGAGGCAACGATATCGGTGCAATGGCATCGAACGCCTCCCCCAACATGAGGAGGGGTAGGGCGACGAAGAGGCAGAACGTCGCGACCTTGCCGAGGTGGTGCACGGGGAGCGGCCCGAACCCGTGGTTTGCGAGGATGATGCCCAGAACGGCGAGCATCACGTCGCGGGCGAGGATGACCGCCACCAGCCACCACGGAAGGACCTCGCGCCAGGCGAGGCCGATCAGGGCCGCGAAGATGTAAAGCCGGTCTGCGGCCGGATCGAGCAGCTGCCCGAGACGGGACACCTGGTTGAGGCGGCGGGCGAGGAAGCCGTCGAGGAAATCGGTGATGCTGGAGACGATCAGCACCAGGAGCGCCAGCGCGTCTTCGCCGACGATGATGAAGGCGAGGAAGACGGGAACGAGCGCAAGGCGGAAGAAGCTCAGGATGTTCGGCAGCGTGAACACCCGAGAGCTCACATGGGTCGCACCGTTTCCTTCCACAGCGTTCGAGTCTAGTAATCCCGACGCCGACTATGCTTCAGCCGTGGACCCCTTCTTCGCGTGCCTGTGGATCCTTGCGGGCGCGTGTGCCCTGACCTGGATCCTTTCCCTGATCACCGGCGAGCACTCCTGGGTGGACCGCATCTGGTCGATCGTTCCCGTCGTCTACGTCTGGGTCTTCGCGGGGGCGGCCGGCCTCGCGGATGCGCGCCTCAACCTGGTGGCTGCCCTGGTGACGCTGTGGGGCATCCGCCTCACCTTCAATTTCGCCCGCAAGGGCGGCTACGCCCCGGGCGGCGAAGACTACCGATGGGAGACCCTGCGCGGCCGCATGGCGTCCTGGCAGTTCGCCCTGTTCAACCTCTTCTTCATCGTGATCTACCAGAACGTGCTGCTGCTCCTGATCACACTGCCGGCGTTGACCGCGTTCCAGCACCGCACCCCCCTCGGCATCCTCGATGTCGTCGCTGCCCTCCTCTTCCTCGCGTTCCTCGCCGGTGAGACGGTGGCCGACCAGCAGCAGTGGAACTTCCAGTCGTGGAAGAAGGCGGAGGTCTCCGCCGGCAGGACACCCAGCCCGCGCTTCGTGCAGACCGGACTGTTCCGGTTCTCCCGCCATCCCAATTTCTTCTTCGAGCAGGCCCAGTGGTGGGTGGTGTTCCTGTTCGGCGCGATCGCTGCGGGGTCGCTGCTGCAGTGGACGGTGATCGGCGCCGTGCTCCTGACCGGCCTCTTCGTCGGGTCGACGATCTTCACCGAAAGCATCACGCTTTCGCGCTACCCCGAGTACGCCGACTATCGGCGCGCGACGTCGGCCGTCGTTCCCTGGTTTCCACGGCGGGCAGGCCGCGGGAACGCTGCCCGCATGTGGTCGGAGTCCAGGTAGTCGGCGACGCCGATCAGGATGAGGCTGAAGATGATCTGCTCGGTCACCATCCAGAGCGGGTAGAGCCCTGGGATCGCCGCGATCACCAGTGTGACGACGGGGAAGATCTTGCTGAACAGGCGCAGGCGCGAATACGCCCAGTAGTAGCCCTCCTGCGCGCGCCAGGCGAAGTAGAAGAGCGTCAGGGTGATGCCGAGAACGACGGCGGATCGCATCCACACCGCCCACTGCACCGGATGCCCGTTCAGCTGCAGGACAAGGGCGATGACAACCGCCGCGACGCCGAGCAGGAACTCCGCGACCAGCAGCCAGGTGATCACGACGAAGGCGCGCCTCGTGCGCGGATCGTCGCGTGCTTCGTCGGGGATCGTGTAGTCGGCATGGCGGCCGCCGGCGATCCGGTCGAGCTTCGCCAACAGGTTCTTCATGCATCGACGATAACCTGCGCGACATGCCGGGCGCTGACTGCAGGGTCCGCCCTGAGCGCGTAGCGTTGAAGGATGTCGTGCATCCGCTTCAACACTCCGGCCCAGCGGCAGGCCATGCGCGAGCATGCGCCCGTGATGCTCACGCCGGAGGAGGCCGCGGCGCTCCACCCCTCTCCCCCGGTCACCGAGAGCAAAGTGCGCAGGCTGCGGTTGCTGGCGGTTCACGAGAACCCGAAGATCCGCGAGTCGGTGGCGAGCAGCTACAACACGCCTGACGATGTGTTCGTCGCCCTCGCATCCGACCCGGACGACGGCGTCAGGGCCTGCCTCGCACGGAACGAGGCGGCGCCGTGCGACGTGCTCCGGATGCTCGCCGACGACCGCTCCGAGACCGTGCGCGGGTGGGTGGCCGTCAACTACTTCGTTCCCGAGGATGTCATGGGGCGTCTGGCGGATGACCCGAGCCGAACGGTGCGCAACCTCGTGAAGTGGAAGTCGCAGCTGGCCGACGCAGGATGAGCGGCCAGGTTCCCGCGAGCGTGCGGGTCGACAGCTGGATCTGGGCGGTGCGCCTGTTCAAGACGCGGTCGCTCGCTGCGGCAGCCTGCCGTGGCGGTCACGTCAGGGTCAACGGCGACAAGGCGAAGCCGGCACAGGCCGTGCGCATCGGCGACGAGGTGCGCGTCAGGGAGGCGGGCGTCGAACGCATCGTCACCGTGCGCAGACTGCTCGTGAAGCGTGTCGGCGCCTCTGTCGCCGTCGAATGCTTCGACGACCTCACGCCGAAACCCGTCGCACCAGTCGAGGCACCTGCAGCTGTCATCCGTGAGCGCGGTGCCGGTCGACCCACGAAGCGGGATCGGCGCGTTCTCGACCGCCTGCGGGGTCACGGAGCGTGAGCGCAGCGCGTGCACGGGTCGGGATCTCCGGCTGGACGTACGCGCCGTGGCGTTCGGCGTTCTATCCGAAAGGGCTCGCACACAAGAACGAGCTCCGTTACGCGTCAGAACGGCTGGACTCGATCGAACTGAACGGCAGCTTCTATGCCCTGCAGCGGCCGTCCAGTTACCGGCGCTGGGCCGAGGAGACGCCTGACGACTTCGTCTTCTCCATCAAGGGCGGTCGCTACGTCACGCACATCCGGCGCCTGCAGAACCCGAACGAAGCGCTCAACAGCTTTTTCGCATCCGGATTGCTGACGCTCGGCGACAAACTCGGACCGCTTCTCTGGCAGCTTCCGCCGAACCTGCAGTTCGACAGCGACCGGGTCGACGCCTTCTTCGCGGCGCTCCCACGGACCACGATGGATGCTGCAGCACTCGGGCGCACCTCGACGCTCGACGAGAGCCGCACCTGGACGGCGGTCACGGTCGACCGACCGCTTCGCCACGCCATCGAGGTGCGGCACCCGAGCTTCGTGGACGACGCCTTCATCGGTCTGGCACGCACGCACGGAGTCGCCATCGTGGTGGCCGACACGGCCGGACGGTGGCCACTGCTGCGCGAGGTGACGGCCGACTTCATGTACCTGCGGCTGCACGGCGACGAGGAGCTCTACGCGAGCGGGTACACACCGCAGGCTCTCGACGCGTGGGCGCGCGATATCGCGGGCTGGGTCGACGGTGCCTCCTGCCCTGACGGGGTGGGCCGCGACGTCTACGTGTACTTCGACAACGACATGAAGGTCAGGGCCCCGTACGATGCGATGGCCCTGCGTGCGCGCCTCGCCGGCGTTTGAGACACGTCAGCCGCGGGTCAGTCCTGCAGCACCGACAGAACGTTGCCTGCCGGGTCGCGGAACCAGGCGATGTCCGGACCCTGCCCCGCGGCCTTCCCGCGTGCGATGCCCTTCTCGTCGGTCGGGAAGGACGAGTCGTCGTAGATTCTCGTGACCACGCCGCGCGCGTTGAGCTCGTCGACGGCCGCGTCGATGTCGTCCACCACGAAGTTGAGGATGGTGAAGCTCGCCGGCTCGTGGTCGGGCTTCGGGTAGACGAAGACGGTTCCGCCGCCGGGCAGCGTCAGGTCGAGGTTGCCCATCGCCCCCTCCTTGATGTCGAGGCCGAGGGTCTCGCCATAGAAGGCCTTCGCCGCCGGGATGTCGTCGACGCTGAAACCGCTGAAGCCGTGGACCGGTGAAAACATGGGGAACTCCTTCACTGGCGGTTCCGTGACCGCCTGCGCTTCACGCTACCCCCAGCTACGGACGCAGCCCCGGCTCAGACGAAGCGGATGCCCTCCTGCAGCCGGGTGCGCAGATCGAACACGCGGTCGACGCTCTGCCGCTCGGCGCCGGATGCACCGTTACGGAGCACCTGCGGCAGCAGGGAGCGGCGCACGAGCAGCGACCCGGAGAGACGCCCGCGCTGGATGCGGTCGAACGGAACGTCGAGTGCGTTGTCGGGTACCACGATGATCAGACCGGTGAAGCGCACGCCGACGAGCCGTGAGAAGGTCTTCGCGTCGCGGTGGAGTTCGTGGAACGGCTCCTCGTCGTCGGCGATGCCCGCGCCGACGAGATCGCCTTTGGAGAGCTTGACGGCCGAACCCCAGTCTTCGCTGCGCATGGCGAAGAGTCCCGCGGGGCCCAGAACGACATGGTCGAGCTTCGAACCGGACTTCGGGTGCACGGCGACGTCGTTCCAGATGGTGTAACCGATGCCGAGCCCCGACACTGCGCGCGCCGTCGCTTCTTCAGCCAGGGCCTTGGCGAGCAGACCGCGGATCTCACGCGGAGCCGATCTCACGAGGGCCGGGTCGTACGGGTCTGCGAGCTCCCTGCCGCGTCCGACCCATTCGCGCATGAGGCGCAGATAGTGTTCGCGGGCCTGTCCGCCGGGGTGGCCGTACGTGCGCGCGCGAACGGCGGTCCCTCGCGGCGACGATGCCGTGAAGGTCGCGCTGAAGCCATGGCCGGACGTGCCGCCCGAGGTGGCGGAAGCCGCATCCGGGATGCTCTCGCCGCGGTCGAACGCGGCCCGGTCGACGGGGTCACCCACGAGTTCCCACGCCCGCTGCACCTCGGTGAAGCGCACCGCGCTCCCACCGGTGTCGGGGTGCGTCTCCCTGAGGAGCCGCCGATAGGCGCGGCGCAGTTCGTCGTGGCTCACCGACGTGCTCACGCCGAGCACCTCATAGGGCGTCGGCGACGCGGGGCTCTCGCTCATGCTGCGTGCGGGTCTTTCCTGGTCCGGTGCGGCCATGGGGCCGCACCATGACGATATCGGGTGGCGGCTCGAAGTCTGCTCACAACTGGCTGTGAGCGGACTGCGCAGACCGTTCACGATTCGAAACTGCACCGATTTTCTATTGCGGCCAGAAAGTGACCGCAATGCTTCCTACGCTGGAAACAGAGAGTACGACGGATCGCGAAACCGTTCGCGATCCAGCACCGAAAGAAGGAAGTGCCATGAACTGGAAGATCGAGCTCATCTTCGTCCCGGTCACCGACGTGGATCGCGCCAAGGCGTTCTATGTCGATCAGGTGGGTTTCCACGACGATTTCGACCAGACCGTGAACGAGAATCTGCGCTTCGTGCAGCTGACTCCCCCGGGGTCGGCATGCTCCATCGCATTCGGCCGCGGTCTCAGCGACATGGAGCCCGGTTCGCAGCGCGGAATCCAGGTCGTCATCCCTGACGCCGAAGAGGCGCGCGCGCACCTCGTCGCGAACGGCGTGGACGCGAGCCCGGTAGATCCGCAGCCCTGGGGCCGTTTCGTCACCTTCTCCGACCCCGACGGCAACCGCTGGACGCTTCAGGAACTGGTCCCGCAGTCTTGACACGACGGCGCTGGGCGGTATATTTGCCATATCAGTTATAGAACCGATTGGTTATACAAATATGGCGACAGACCAGCTCAGTGCCGTCTTCTCGGCGCTGGCCGACCCGACCCGGCGGGAGATCCTCATGCGCCTCATGGACGGCGATGCCAACGTCTCCGAGCTCGCCGAGCCCTTCGCAGTGAGCCAGCCCGCCATCTCGAAGCATCTCAAAGTTCTCGAGGGCGCCGGACTGGTCTCCAGGACCCGGGTCGCGACGTCGCGCCTCAGCCATCTGGAGGCGGAGCCTCTGAAGGAGGCGACGATGTGGATGGAGAGATACAAGCACTTCTGGAACACCAGCTTCGACAAGCTCGACTCCGCCCTTGCCGCCTACCGGGCGAGCGAGGAAGCTGTCGATGACGGCGAAAAGGACGACCGGGAAGGCGGCGACCGATGACCGAGAGCAGGCCGGGCGAGGTCGCAGACACCGACGTCTACATCACTCGGGCGTTCGACGCGCCCCGCGAACTCGTGTGGCGGTTCTTCACCCGTCCCGAGCAGCTGGCGACGTGGTTCGGGCCCACCGGCTTCTCCGTGCCGCGCGACAGCATCGTCGTCGAGCCCGTCGTCGGCGGGCGCTGGGAGCTCACGATGGTGGACGACGCGCATGGCGGCTCCTTTCCCATGCGGGGCACCATCGTCGAATTCGTCGAACCCGAGCTGATCGTGATCGAAGCTTCGGCTGAGACCGGCTTCGGCGACCTCGATGCCGTGACCCTGCGCATCCAGTTCCACGACCACGGTGACCGCACCCGGATCACGCTGCACCAGGGCCCGTTCGACCCCGATGCCCTGCACGCCACCGAGGCGGGCTGGCTCGAATCGTTCGACAAGATCGACAGCATCCTCGCCGCCGGTACCGCCCCAGAGACAGGAGAAGAAGGATGACAGACCAGACAACCCTGGTGACCGAGACCACGACCTCGGCCGACGGCACCACGATCGCATTCGAACGGACCGGCACCGGCCCGGCCCTGGTACAGGTCGACGGCGCCCTCTGCCACCGGGCTTTCGGCCCGTCGCGACCACTCGCGGCTACGCTCGCCGACCAGTACACCGTCTTCAGTTATGACCGGCGCGGTCGCGGAGAGAGCGGCAATACGCTGCCATACAACCCACAGCGGGAGATCGAAGACCTGCAGGCCGTCATGGCCGCCGCCGGCGGCGACGTATACGTCTACGGCAGCTCCTCCGGCGCCGGACTCGCACTCCAGGCGGCCGCCGCCGGTGTACGCATGCGCAGGCTCGCCACCTACGAAGCCCCCTACGTCGCTGCCCGCTGGAAAGACCCGTCGGTCGACCACCTCGCTCACATGAAAGCGCTCATCGCCGAAGACAGACGCGGTGCCGCGGTCAGCTACTTCCTCGTCCCGATGGTCGGCGCACCCGCCTTCGTGCCGGTGATGATGCGGGCGATGCCGAAGGTCTGGAACCAGATGAAGGCGGTCGCGCCGACGCTCCCCTACGACCTCGAAGTGATGGGCACGTTCACGGCACCGGTCGACCGGTTCGCCGCGATCACTGTGCCGACACTCGTGATGGTGGGCGGAAAGGCGCCACAGCCGATGCGCGCGGCGCAGGATGCGGTCGCTACGGCCATCCCCGGCTCGCAGTTCGCCGTGCTGGAAGGCCAGACGCACCAGGTCTCCGAGAAGGCGATCGCGCCGCAGCTGCGGTCGTTCTTCACGGCGTGACGGCGGCGAACCAGATCAGCAGCAGCGTCACGACGAACCCGCACGCGTAATTGATCCAGAGAAAACGCCGCCAGCCGCCGTTCGCACGCTCGGAGTCCGCGTCGCTCACCGACCAGTACGGCGCGGCGGCGAGGATGTACGGCACGGCGAGCAGTGACGCGAGCGGCCCCGGCCAGGCGGTTGCGAGCATCGCGAGCCCGGCAAGAGCCCAGGCCGCGATGGCGAACCGCACCGTTCGCCGGGCGCCGAGTGCGGTCGCGATCGACCTGAGCCCGCCGGCGCGGTCGGGCACGACATCCTGGACCGCGCCGAAGGCGTGACTGCCGATGCCCCAGAGCAGGAAGGCTGCGAGCACCGCCCACAGCTGCATCGTGAACACGGCGTCCGCCAGGACGAGCCCGTACACGGCCGGGCCCACGAAATGGATGCTCGACGTCACCGAGTCGAGGAACGGCACCTCTTTGAACCGCAGGCCAGGGACCGAGTAGGCCAGCAGCGCGAACAGGCTGAACCCGAGGACGAGCCAGGAGGCCGGCGAACCCGCGACGATCAGCCAGACGATGAACGGGGCGTTGACCACCGCTGCGGCGACAAGGACCCGGCGATGGAGCCGCCGGTCGAGAACCGCACCCTCGACTCCCCCTTTGCGCGGATTGCGCTGGTCGGACTCGAAGTCGAAGACGTCGTTGATCCCGTACAGGGCGAGGTTATACGGGACCAGGAAGTAGATGGTGCCGACGACGAAGGTCGCGTCGACGTTTCCCGTCGTCAGCAGGTAGGCGGCGGCGAACGGAAAGGCGGTGTTGATCCAGCTGAGGGGGCGCGAAGCCAGCAGGAGCTGGCGCGCGACGTGCGGGGTGGCTGTGTCGGTCATCCGTCGCCCCTCCTCCGGAAGAGCAGCCACAGCGAGGGCAGCAGGATGACAGCCGCGAGCGGGTAGGCGAGATCCAGGGCCGGCATGAGACCGATCGAGGGCCCGGAGACCTCAGGGCTTGCATACCGCATGAGCCCTACCGCGATCATCAGATTGTCGAAAGCGATGGTCAGGACCACGAGCACGACCGCAGCGATGGCGACAGGCGCGCTCCAGCGGGCGACGAGGGCCCGGCGATCACGCGCACTGGCGACGGCTGCGAGAAACACGACGACGGCGATCGCGAGGAAACCGGCGGCGAGCAGACCGTAGGTCATCCGCGTCGCCTCCCCCGGTCGAGAATGCGGCGGTCGAGAATGCGGCGGTCGAGAATGCGGCGAACCCCGGTGACCAGGACCATCGTGAGATAGCAGAGGAACGCCAGGAAGAAGATCTCCTCGACCGGCAGCTCAGGAGCAATGAGAATGCCGGTGCTGATCGGGGAATCACCGCGCGAGAAGACGCCGAGAGCGATGCCGAGAAGGTCCCAGACGACGAAGAACACCAGCCCGATGACCCCGACGACGGTCGCACGCCACGTGTCACGCCAGAAGAACAAGCGGAACCGGCGATCCAGCA
This sequence comes from Leifsonia sp. McL0618, assembly GCF_049994905.1. Lineage (GTDB taxonomy): Bacteria > Actinomycetota > Actinomycetes > Actinomycetales > Microbacteriaceae > Diaminobutyricibacter. Next base: position 2,543,415 of record NZ_CP188258.1, read on the forward strand.
GCACCATGCAGCCGATCGCGCCGATCAGGATGAGGAGGTAGAGGATGCTCACAACGGCTCCGCGAGTGGCCCCGTCGACGTGTCCCCGCGCAACCGCTTCACCACGAGTTCTGCGCTGATCAGGCACATCGGCAGACCTATACCGGGCACCGTGCTGCCGCCCGCGTAATAAAGGCCGGCGACGCGCGACGACGCGTTGCGCCCGCGGAAGAACGCGCTCTGCCGCAGGGTGTGGGCGGGCCCGAGAGCGCCCCCCATCCAGGCGTTCAGGTCGCGCTCGAAATCGGCCGGCCCGACAGTGCGGCGAACGACGATGCGCTCACGGAGGCCGGGGATGCCCGCCCAGACCGCCACCTGGTCGATGGCCGCATCGGCGATGGCCTCCACCTGCGGCGATCCCTCACCGTCGAGACCGCCACTGCCGATCTCCGGGTCGGCTGGCACCGGGACCAGGATGAACAGGTTCTGGGCGCCGGTCGGGGCGACCTCGCCGTCGGTCGCGCTCGGGCGGCAGACGTAGAGCGAGGCCGGCTCGGGCACCGACGGGGGGCTACCGAAGATCCGGCCGAAATCCCCACGCCAGTCGGCCGTGAAGAAGAGGCTGTGGTGGGCGAGTTCGGGCAGATCGCCCGATACGCCGAGGAACACCAGTACGGCACCGGGACCGGACGTGCGGTCATCCCACCACTGCTGCGGGTACGAGCGGTGCTCAGGCGGAAGCAGCACGGTCTCGGTGTGATGCAGGTCGGCGGCCGAGATGACGATCTCAGCAGGGAGCCGCCGCGGCCGCCCCGCGTCGGCGACATCGACGCCGACCACACGCGGCCGGTCGTCCCTGACGGTGAGCACGGCGGATGCGATACTCGTCGCCCGCACGCCCGTCACGATCTCGACGCCCTCGGCCCGCGCGAGCCGCTCCACGCATGCGATGAGAGCGGCGAACCCTCCCCGCGGATACAGCACGCCGTCCTCGAGGTCGAGAACGCTCATCAGGTGGTACATGCTCGGCGCGGCGTAGGGCGAGGTGCCGAGGAACACGGCCGGATAGCCGAGCACCTGCTGCAGTCGGCGGTCGGTCACGTACCGGCGGATGAACCCGTCGAGCGACTGGAGCAGAAGCCGGGCGAGTCTCGGTGTGCGGGCGAGCACGTCGCCGGTCAGCAGGGGCCGGAACGACGCGAACGTGCTGTAGAGGAAGCGGGAGACGGCCATCCGGTAGGTTTCCCGCGCGCTCCGCAGGTAGCGTGCGAGGGCTGCGCCCCCGCCGGGTTCGATGCGTTCGAAGGTCGCGAGGTTCGTCGCGAGGTCTGCGGCGATGTCGAGAGGTTCGGCGTCGCCCTCGAAGAAGACGCGGTAGCCGGGATCGAGCAGCAGCAGGTCGAGTTGTTCCCGTGCGGTCGTGCCGAGAAGGCGGAAGAAGTGGTCGAAGACCTCGGGCATCAGGTACCAGGACGGACCGGTGTCGAAGCGGAAGCCGTCGCACTCCCATGAGCCTGCGCGACCTCCGACCTCAGCGCGTTGTTCGACGACCGTCACGCGATAGCCTTCCCGCGCAAGCAGCGCCGCGGTCGCAAGGCCCGCGATACCCGCCCCGATCACGACCGCCCGCGCTCCCTCTCCGCCTCGGCGGTCGTCCGTCACCGCGCTCCCCCGCCCCACCCGGCGGTGGCGCGGACCAGGATGGCCAGTTTCGTCCGCGTCGGCACGCTCACGCGCGTCACGGCGAGCGAGCGGGCGGGGGTCGCGCGCAGACGGTCGCTGAGCTCCGCGAAGAGGCCGTACGCTGCAGCGATCGCGCGTCGGCAGTTCTCCGGCAGTTCGGGGATCGCCTCGGCGGCGGCCTCGAGATCGGCGTCGATATCCGTGATCACGTCGAGCTTCTGCCGTTCTGTGAGCCGGGCCGGGTCGATACCCGGAAAATAGTTGCGCCCGAGCTCCGACCAGTCGACGGCGAGGTCGCGGAGGAAGTTGATCTTCTGGAACGCCGCTCCCAGACGTCTGGCGCCCGATTCGAGGCGCACCCTGCGGTCACCGGCGACCGGCTGGTCGGCGAGGAACGCGCGCAGGCACATGAGCCCGATCACCTCTGCGGAACCGTAGATGTACGCCGCCAGTTCGTCTGACGAGAAATCCACCGGGCTGAGATCGCGACGCATCGACTGGAAGAACGGCGCGGTCAGATCGAACCCGATACCGATCTGCCGTGCCGTCGTCGCGAAAGCATGGACGACGAGATTGGTGCTGTAGCCGGTGCGCATCGCCCTCACCGTCTCCGTCTCGAGCGCGTCGAGCAGTTCACGCTGCCCCGCGAGGTCGAGTCCCGCCTGCCCAGCGGCGCCGTCGACGATCTCGTCGGCGATGCGCACCAGGGCGTAGATGTCCTCGACCTGTGGTCGCACGGTCGGCGCGAGCAGGCGGGTCGCCATCCCGAACGAGGTCGAATACTCGTGGATGACGCGGGCCGAGCTCGCGTGCGCCGCACGGCGGTAGAGGGCCAGGTCGGTCAGATGCGCGGCCCGCGCGCGCGTCAGGTCCGCCGTCGCGCGTGTCACGCCACCCTCCCGATGCAGGTGTCTGCGAACAGCCCGAGTTGCGACGCGAGCCCGGAGGGCAAGGCCGGAACGTCGAGTGCAGCAACGGCTTCGCGCACATAATCGGCCACGAGGGACTCGACGAATGCGCGGGCGCCGCAGCGCTCGAGCGCAGCACGGAGGGCCGCGGCGTCGTCGTGGCCGAGGTCGGGGCGGCCGAGCAAGAGGTCGATCACCGCCCACTCCTCGGTCCCCCTCGCGTAGGCGATGATCGGCGTCTCCTTGCCCTGCCGCAGGTCGCCGATGACGCTCTTGCCGGTGACGTCCTCCGCGCCGAACGTGCCGAGGAGGTCGTCGCCGAGCTGGAAGGCCACACCGAGCCGCCGGCCGTACTCCGCCAGCGCCCGGGTGCATGCGTGATCCGCCTCGGCCAAAACAGCTCCCGCGGTCAGCGGCGCCTCGAAGGAATACGCCGCCGTCTTGCGTTCGCTCATCGCGAGAACATCGGTGAGGCGGGCGTCGCTCATGCCGACGCTGTATGCGACGTCGGCGAGTTCACCGCCTGCCGTCACGAAGAGGCCGTCGTCGAGCACGTCGAGCAACGCGACGCGGGTCGCGTGGTCGACATCGAGCCGGGCGACCAGGGACTGCGCATAGTGGATGAGCAGGTCGCCGGCCAGGATCGCCGCCGTGCTCCCCCACTGTGCGGCTCGTGCCCCGCTGATCGCCCGACGCCTCGCGTCTGCCCGGAACTCACCGACGAGGTTCGGTGCACCCCGCCGCACCTCGTCGCCGTCTATCACGTCGTCGTGCAGGAGAAAGCCCGTGTGGAGCAGCTCGAAAGCGACGGCAAGGTCGATGGCTGCTGCAGCATCCGATCCACCCAGGCCCTGGTGGGCGGCGAGCACGAGGGCCGGGCGGGTGCGTTTGCCTCCATGGGCCGCGCGGGACGCCGCCCGCCAGAGGTGCTCGTACTCGCTGCCGTACCCGGCCGCGTCGGCCACCCGCTCAGCGAAGAAGTCCTGGATGCGCTGCTCGACATCGCCGGCCTGATCGAGCCGTGAGGCCGGAGACTCCGTCTGGGTCCACATGACTCCACCATCCTTAGCTAGCCAAGTTAGTAAATAACTTAGCACGCTTCTTGCCGGAAGGAATAGGATGATTCCATGGCATCGGGACGAGACGACGCACGGAGGATCTCCGGGTCGTTACTCGACCCCCGTGTGATCGATCCGCGGCAGGAACTGGTCGTCCACGACGATCTCAGCGAGAGGGACCTCGAGCAGGTCGTTGCGGTGCTCACGGCGATCCGCGACTGGCGGGAAGCCGAGCAACGCCTCAACTTCGAGTCGCGTACCAACATGAAACTCAACGAGACCGACATGCGGGCCCTGCGGTACATCATCGCTTCGATGAACCAGGGCGTCGAGGTCACGGCCGGCGCGCTCGCCGAACACTTGCACGTCTCGACGGCGTCCACCACCAAACTCCTCGACCGGCTCGAACACGCCGGTCACATCGAGCGCCATGCGCACCCCACAGACCGGCGGGCGATCACGATCGCGATCACAGACGAGACGCACCAACAGGTGCGGCGCACGGTCGGCCGGCAGCACGCGAGGCGCTTCGACGTCGCAAAAGGGCTGACTCCCCAGGAGCGCGACGTGGTCATCCGCTTTCTCACCGACCTCAGCGCGATCGCCGACACCCCGGCGGATGACGCCGAGCCAGGATCTGGCAAATAACGGACACAGGGGGCTTGACAAAGTCGTCGCATCCTGCATTGCCCCAGAAATGCCTGCAGTGCGATGCTGTGTTGTAGTTTCTGTGCATGGGCAAGCTGATTTATGGCACGACGACCGAGATCGGATTCGAAGACCGCGTCCTGGCGCACCTGCAGATCGTGATCGGCTTGAAGCTGCGCCGCAAGGAGGGCTTCTTCTTCTCGTGGCGCGATGAGCAGAGCGTCGGAGACGGTCGCAGCGCGATCTGGATCGACCCGGCCATCCCCCTGTTGTTCCGGTACAACGGGGGTCGGCAGCCCAAGATCAACAAGGAATGGCTCGAGGCACTCACCCTCTCGTCCAACAGCGCTCAGGGGCTTCAGCTGACGGAAGAGATCGGGGCACTCGGACGCGACGAGGCGAGCGCAGAGATCACCCAGCAACGTCGATAGCAGCAACTGGGGACGACTGCAGGTTGTCCTGCGGCGTCTGGGCGCCTAGCGTGGGTGGTGAGGTGCCGAAAGCGGCACTGGAAGAAGCAGGAAGCGAGGCTGAAGCTCATGACAGCCACAGACTCCGGAACCCCAGGTTCCGGAACCCCGGGAGACGCGACGCCGACCAGCGCCCCCGCGGGAGGAGCGACGGCCGACGACGCCGAAACCGAGGGTGAGCGCCCGGGCGACATCCCCTTCGACCAGGCCACGGCGGAACACGAGAACCCCGACCTCGCCTGAGGCGACGGTCTTCGCCCGCCGGAGAGCGGCCCTGATCAGGCCAGGTACTCGCGGAGTTCCGGGCAGCGCAGTCGTTCGAGGCTTCTGGTCTCGAGTTGGCGTACGCGCTCCCTGGTGATCCCGTAGAGTTCGCCGACCTCGTCGAGCGTCAGCGGCTTGTGCCCGTCGAGGCCGAAGCGGAGCCGCACGACGCGCGCGTCGCGCGGCGGAAGGGTGCTCAGACGCCTTTCGAGGTCCTCGTGACGGAACGACAGTTCGACCGCTTCATGCGGACCGGGGAAGTCCTCGTCTTCGATGAGGTCACCCAGTTCGGCGCCGTCGTTCTCCCCGACCGGGACCGCGAGGGAGACGGTCTCGGAGTTGCTGCGTTCCAGCTTGCGCACCTGGTCGGGATGGAGGTTCGACGCCTCCGACAACTCGGTGAGCGTCGGGGTGCGGCCCAACTCGCCGCCCAGATCGCGGCGGATGCGGTCCAGCTTGTCGATCTTCTCGACCGTGTGCACCGGGATGCGGATCATGCGCGCGGTATCGGCGATGCCGCGCAGGATCGACTGGCGTATCCACCAGGTCGCATAGGTCGAGAACTTGTTGCCGGTGCGGTGGTCGAACTTCTCGACCGCACGCACCAGGCCGAGGTTGCCTTCCTGGATCAGGTCCATTACGGGCAGCCCGCGTCCCGCATAGCGCTTGGCGATGCTCACGACCAGGCGCAGGTTCGATTCGATGAACCGATCGAAGGCCCTGCGGCCGTCCTCGGCAAGGTACATCAGTTCCCGCCGTTGTGCCGGCGTCAGGCCGGGACGGGTGAGGAGGCGCTCATCGGCGAGCACGCCCACTTCGATGCGCATGGCGAGAGAGACTTCCTCTTCGGCCGTCAACAGCCGGGTGCGACCGATGGAATTGAGATAGTCGCGAACCGGATCAGTCGTTACTTCGAGCGCAGTCATGTCGGTCTCCGTGTCTTCTCTTGTCGTGGTCCGGCTACGATCGGGCATCCGGGCCACGCCAAGGGTAAACATGTGTGAGATACCCCGGACAAGGGGTTGACAACGCATCATCTGATCAGCTAGGCCGACAACCACCGGCCGCTCTGATAGTCAACCCCTGACCTTGGTGCGCCCTCTTCAGTACCTTCGAACCGTGACCACCGACGCGACGAAGCTCAAGACCATCACGACCCTCATCCCGGCCCGCCTGGACAGACTGCCCTGGTCACGCTTCCACTGGCTCGTCGTGATCGGACTGGGCACCGTCTGGATCCTGGACGGGCTCGAAGTCACCATCGTCGGCGCGGTCGGCAGCAGGCTTACAGAACCGTCGAGCGGGCTGGGACTCACGACCGCGCAAGTCGGTCTTGCCGCGGCGATCTACGTGGCAGGCGCCTGCACCGGCGCACTCGTCTTCGGCTACCTCACCGACCGCTTCGGACGCAAACGCCTCTTCATCATCACCCTCGGGCTCTACCTGGTCGCGACCGTCGCGACGGCCTTCGCCTTCACGCCGGTCTTCTTCTTCATCTGCCGGTTCTTCACCGGGGCCGGCATCGGCGGAGAATACGCGGCCATCAATTCGGCGATCGACGAACTGATCCCGGCCCGCCGTCGCGGCGCGGTCGACCTGGCGATCAATGGCTCGTACTGGCTGGGCACCGCCTTCGGCGCCGTGCTGACGGTGTTCCTTCTCGACACGAGCATCTTCCCGCCTGCGCTCGGCTGGCGCCTCGCGTTCGGGCTCGGGGCATTGCTGGGGCTCGTCATCCTCCTGGTGCGGCGGAACGTGCCGGAGTCGCCGCGCTGGATGTTCATCCACGGGCAGGACGAGGGCGCGGAGAAGCTGGTCGGGCGGATCGAGCACGACATCGAGGAGGAGACCGGGGACACCCTTCCGGAGGTCGCCTGGGACAAGGGGATCGAGATCCGCCAGCGGCGTTCGACCGGATTCGGCGAGATCATCCGCGTCGGGTTCAGCACGTACCCTAAACGCAGCGTGCTCAGTCTGTCGCTCTTCATCGGCCAGGCCTTCCTCTACAACGCCGTCTTCTTCACCTACGCGCTCGTGCTCACCAAGCTGCTCGGTGTGCCCGCCGATGTCGCACCCTGGTCGCTTGTTCCGATCGCTCTCGGCAATTTCCTCGGCCCGATCGCGCTCGGCCGCCTGTTCGACTCCGTCGGCCGCAAGGTGATGATCTCCGTGTCGTACATCGGCTCCGGCCTGCTCCTGGTCGGCACGGCGATGCTCTTCTCCGCGGGCCTACTCGATGCGTTCTGGCTCACGATCTGCTGGATGATCGTGTTCTTCTTCGCGTCCGCCGGGGCCAGCGCCGCCTATCTGACAGCGAGCGAGATCTTTCCGATGGAGACCCGCGCGATGGCGATCGCCTTCTTCTATGCTGTCGGAACCGGCATCGGCGGGATCATCGGGCCGATCCTCTTCGGACAGCTGATCAGCGGTGGAATCCAGGCGGTCGCGATCGGCTACTACATCGGCGCGGGCCTGATGATCGCAGCGGGCCTCGTCGAAGTTGTGCTCGGTGTCGATGCGGAGCGCAAGACCCTCGAGGACATCGCCACGCCGCTGTCGGCATCGAACGGCGAGGACACGGCCGGCGGCCACTGAGCCGCGACCATTGAGTCGATGGCAGTACGCGCGTCAGCCGATGAGCTCGATCAGGGCGCCCTCGGGAGCGCGTCTCCCGCCGGCGTCGATGACCTCGCCGGCCCGGTAGCGGTCGAAGACGCGAGGGTCGATGTAGCTGTTGCGGGCGACCGCGGGCGTGTTACCGAGGGCGTCGGCGGTCTCGGCGACCGCTGAGGTCATCCGCTTCCTGCGCTGCGCATCGGAACCCGCCGTGCCCAGCTGTGCGAGGGCGGTCGCTGCGACGATCGTGCCGTGCAGAGTACGGAAGTCCTTCGCTGTGAACTCGCCACCGGTCTTCGCCCGGATGTACTCGTTCACCGATGCCGGGCGGATGGTGTGCCACTGCGTGTCGCGCCAGGCCAGCAGCCGGGAGCGCGGCCCGCGCGCCTCGGTGATCTCGTTGAGCAGGGCGGCGACGTCTTCATCCACCACCGTCGAGATCCACTTCTGCCCGCTCTTTGCCGGAAACGTGAGCGTCACCGCGTCGCCATCGATCCGGGCGTGCCTGCACAGCAACGTGGTCAGGCCTCGACTGCCGTTCACCTCGAGGTAGTCCTCACTGCCGATCCGCAGCGAACCGAGATCGATGATGCGGAAAGCTGCCGCAAGGGTGCGGTCCCGCGCAAAGTCGTCCGCGCGCAGGTCGCGGGTGACCCGGCCGCGCGCGGTCGGGAGCGTCTGCGCGAGTTGCAGCGCCCGATCGAACTTGATGCGGTCCTGGCGAACACGCCACGACTCGTGGTACAGGTACTGGCGCCGCCCGGCCGGGTCGGTTCCGACGGCCTGGATGTGCCCGTTGGCGTCGGCGCAGATCCAGACGTCGACCCACGCCGGCGGGATGACGAGCGAACGGATGCGCTCCAGCTCGCGCTCGTCGGCGATAGCGTTCCCGGCCTCGTCGACGTACCGCGGGCCCTTCTTCGACGCCAGACGCCGATAGCCCGGCCCCGCAGGATCGCTGTGGCGGAGCCGCGTCACGCGGGCTTGCGCTTCTTGGCCGTCTGCGCCTTCGCCGGCTTCTTCGATGCGCGGCTGCGCTCGACACTGCGTTGGAGGGCATCCATGAGGTCGATGACCTCCCCGCCGCCGGCCTGCTTCTCCGCCTCTTCGCCGAACGTCTCCGCCGTGTCCAGGGTGTCGCCGCGCTCGAGCTTTGCATCGATGAGCTTGCGCAGCTCCTCCTGGTATTCGTCCGCGTACTTCTCCGGCGCGAAGTCGCCGGCGAAACTCTCCATGAGGGCGTTCGAGAGGTCGAGCTCCCGGTCGGTCAGCCGCGTGCGCTCCTCGAGGGCGGGGAAGCTCGCCTCGCGCACCTCGTCGTCCCACAGCAGCGCCTGGAGCATGAGCACGTCGCCGTGGACCCGGAGGGCGCCCAGGCGGGTCTTCTGCCGCAGCGCGAACAGCACGATCGCGGTACGGTCCGCATCCTCGAGCGTGCGGCGCAGCAGCGTGTACGCTTTCACCGATTTCGAGTCGGGCTCGAGATAATAGCTTCGGTCGAACATGATCGGGTCGATCTGGTCGCTGGGCACGAACTCGACGACGTCGATCTCGCGGCTGCGTTCGGCGGGCAGCGACGCGAGGTCCTCGTCGGTGAGGATGATCGTCTTGTCCCCCGCCTCGAATGCCTTCGCAATGTGCTCGTACGGGATGATCTTGCCGTCGATCTCGCAACGGCGCTGATACCGGATACGCCCGCCGTCCGCGTCGTGCACCTGGTGCAGCTGCACGTCGTGGTCCTCTGTCGCGCTGTACACCTTGACCGGTACGTTCACGAGTCCGAAGGTGATGGCGCCCGTCCAAATGGCCCTCATGGCACCTATTCCACCACTGATCGGCCTTCTTTCAACCTTTACTTGGTGTTTTGGCCCGGCGTAGCGTGGTGGCGGATGGGGGTGGCATGGCGAACAACGACACCGAGGTCGTCGACATCGACGGTCGGCGGCTCAAGCTGACCAACCTCGACAAGGTGATGTATCCCGCGACGGGGACCACCAAAGCCGAAGTCATCCACTACTACGCGACGATCGCCGACGTCATGCTCCCGCACACGCGCGGGCGGCCCGCAACCCGTAAACGCTGGGTGCACGGCGTCGGAACGGCAGACGAGCCGGGCGAAGTGTTCTTCCAGAAGAACCTCGACTCTTCGGCGCCCGACTGGCTGCACCGCGGCACGATCACCCACAAGACCAGCACCAACACCTACCCGCTCGTCGACGACCGGGCGACCCTCGTCTGGCTGGCGCAGATCGCGTCGCTGGAGATCCACGTGCCGCAGTGGCGCTTCGGGCGCAACGGCCAGCCGAGGAATCCCGACCGGATGGTGCTCGACCTCGACCCGGGCGAGGGGGTGACGCTGTCGGATTGCGCGGAGGTCGCACGGTATGCCCGCGACATCCTGACCGACATGGGGCTGGATCCGCTGCCCGTCACCAGCGGCAGCAAGGGCATCCACCTGTACGCGGCGCTCGACGGAATCCAGAATTCGGATGCGGTGTCGGCGGTCGCCCACGAACTCGCGCGGGCGCTCGAAGCCGACCATCCCGAGCTGGTCGTCAGCGACATGAAGAGGGCGATTCGCGCGGGCAAGGTGTTCGTCGACTGGAGCCAGAACAACGCTGCCAAGACCACTATCGCGCCCTACTCGTTGCGGGGCCGCCTCCACCCGACCGTCGCCGCACCGCGCACCTGGAAAGAACTCGAAGCGAAGGACCTCGCACACCTCGACTTCGAGGAAGTACTGCGCCGGGTGAAGAAGCGCGGTGACCTGCTCGCCGGGCTGTCGGCGAGCGGCGACGACCCGCATGCGGCCGCCGCCGACCGCCTGACGTCGTACCGCAGCAAGCGCGACGCTTCGAAGACCCCCGAGCCGGTGCCGGAGACGGTTGAACACTCGACGACCGGGCGCACATTCGTCATCCAGGAGCACCACGCGCGGCGACTGCACTGGGACTTCCGCCTCGAGCACGATGGGGTACTGGTCAGCTGGGCGCTTCCGAAGGGAGTTCCGACCGATACCGGCACCAACCATCTCGCCGTTCACGTCGAAGACCACCCCCTGGAGTACGGGGCCTTCGAGGGAAACATTCCGCACGGGGAATATGGCGCAGGCCACGTCGACATCTGGGATGCAGGCGACTACGACCTCGAGAAATGGCGTGACGGCAAAGAGGTCATCGTCACCCTCCACGGGTCGCACGACGGCGGCCTCGACGGCGATAAGCGGTTCGCGCTCATCCACACCGGCGGCGAAGGAAAGGCCGACCAGAACTGGCTCATCCACCTGATGAAGCCGGCCGATGCCGACGACGGCCACGCGGACAAGGGCCACGCCAAGGACAGCCGCGCCAGGCCGGGCCGCGCGAAGACAGCTGCTGCTGGGACGAAACGGGATGCCGCCACGCCGGCGCCGCGCGCCTCGGCGTCGAACATCGCCCCGATGCTCGCAACCCTCGGAAGCCCGGCGGACATCTTCGACGAATCGGACTGGGCGTTCGAGATGAAGTGGGACGGCATCCGCGCGATCGCCACCGTCGACAGCAGCGGGCTTCATCTCACGAGCCGCAACGGAATCGATCAAACCGTCAGCTACCCCGAACTTCAGCAGCTCGTCGCCCTGGTCGGCGACCACGAGGCCGTGCTCGACGGGGAGGTCGTGACCCTCGACCACCGGGGACGGCCCGACTTCGGACTGCTGCAGACGCGGATGAAGCTCACCCGGCCCCACGAGGTGGAGGCCGCGGCGAAGCGGGCGCCCGCCCACTTCATGCTCTTCGACCTGCTCGAACTCGACGGAACGACACTGGTGAAGCGGCCATACGACGATCGGCGCGACGCCCTGCAGAAGCTGGTGCGCCCTTCCAGGGACAGCAGCATCCAGGTTCCGCCCGCGTTCGCTGGCGACCTCGCGCACGCCGTCGCCAGCAGCAAGGAGCTCGGCCTGGAAGGGGTGATGGCGAAGGAGCGCGACGGCACGTACACCCCCGGGCGCCGGTCGCGCGTCTGGATCAAGATCAAGAACCATCGCGATCTGGAGGTCGTGATCGTCGGCTGGCGGCCCGGGAACGGGCGGCGCTCCGACACGATCGGATCGCTCCTGCTCGGATTCCCCGACGGCGACAAGCTCCGCTATGTCGGCCGCGTCGGGACCGGGTTCACGGATGCCGAACTCGACGACCTGATGAAACTGCTGAAACCGAGGGCGCGCAAGACCAGTCCGGCGACCGAAGTGCCCTCACTGGATGCTCGTGACGCGCACTGGGTGCGCCCCGACCTCGTCGGCGAGGTCGAGTTCGCCGAGTGGACCCCCACCCGCAGGCTCCGGCAGCCGTCCTGGCGTGGCCTGCGCCCCGACAAGTCCGTCGCCGACATCAACCTCACGGAGGAGTAGGACGGCGGCGCAGGGTCGGCGGCGGCCACTCAGTCCGTGAGCAGACGCAGCGCCACGAGGGGGCAAAGTGCCACCGCTTCGTTCGCGGCCTCGAGGTCGTTCGTCCCGATCGGGATGTCGCTGCGAGCAGCAGGATCCCCTTTCAGGGCCACCGGGTAGCCCCACTCATCACGTCCGATCAGCCGCGGAAGCAGTTCTGCGCACAGTCCCCGACCGTCGCAGGCCGTCCAGTCGATGTGCAGTCGCGTCGAAGCCATCTCCTGTCCTCTCACACCCGGGCTGCGCGCGTGCAGCGGCCCGACAGGTGCGCGGTGACATCGTCATGGAAGGCGACGAGCGCACTCTGTACGAGGCGCGCCGTGCCGTCGGGATGATGGCAGGCGCCACGGCCGGTGACCGAGTCGGCCAGGCGGGCGGCGTCGGCCACCCCATCCCGCCTCATCCGGCCGGCGGCAAGCGCCGACATCCGCTCGGCGAGAGCAGGGAGACCGAACATGCACGGTCCGCACTGCCCGGCGGACTCGCCGGCCAGGTATTCGACGATCTCTGCGGTCGCCGCGAGACCGCATCGGTGGCGTCCGATCACGATGATGACGCCGGCGCCCGGCTGGGCCCCGACGGATGCGAGACCCGTGGTCGAGAAGGGGACGTCGAGCTGGCTTCCCCGGAGCCACGTTCCGTGGTAGCCGCCCACGAGCACAGCCGAGACTCCATTGCGATCGACCCCGGCGGCAGCGAGGATGTCCGCCAGCGGCATGCCGCCGGCGATCTCCAGGACCCCTTCGCGGCCGACGTCGCCCGACACCGTGACCAGCCGCGTTCCCGGGTCCCGGGTCGACCCGACCGAGCGGAACCAGTCCGCGCCGTGTCGCGCGATCAGGCCCAGGTGCGCAAGCGTCTCGACGTTGTGCACCAGCGTCGGGCGCTTGCGCAAACCGCTCTCGCTGAGACGGCGGATGTGGTCGCGCGGCCGGGCGTCGTCGTTCTCGATCGAGTTCACCGCTGCCGACGCCTCGCCGGAGATGAAGGTGTCCGGTGCGGCCATGAGCGTGATCCCGCGGGCATCACGGCGTTCGGCCACGGCCGCCCGAACCGAGTCGAGGCCTTTCGCGGAGGCGTACACGTAGAGGCGCGATGTTCCCAGGGCTGCGCCCGCAGCCAGGAGCCCGTCGATGACCAGGTGAGGCGCGTTCGTGAGAAGGACGGCATCCTTCCAGCTTCGTGGTTCGCCTTCGGCCCCGTTGGCGATCACGGTTGCTGAGCCGCCGAACGAGCGCTCCCCCGACGCTGTCGCCGTCGCGGCGAGCTTTCGCCACGCGGCGAACCCTGCGCCACCACGCCCGGTCAGCCCGGAACGTTCCAGCTCGTGCAGCAGCCCGGGTGCGACGGCACGTGGATCGACATCTCCGTGAACACGCAGGTGGGTCGCGTAATCGGCCGATGCGCCGGCGGCGAAAAGACGATTCAGGCTCACGGCGGCGTCTCCCTGCTGTCGAACGCGAGGGGTCTCTTCGAGGATGGTCACGAGAGGGTCTCCTGTCGGGTACGTGCGGTCTCGGCGAAGCGGGCCGAGAGGCGCCAGATGATGGCAGCGAGGACGAGGGCGGTGGCGACCACGGAGAACAGGATGAACCATCCGCTCGTCCCGTTGGTGCCGTTCCCGATCGAGTGGAGCATCGCGACCGGCCACATGACGTAAGTGAACCAGTGCACGAACCGGAAGGCGCGGGCGCCGATCCGTCGTCTCAGCAGTCCTGTCACGACGATGGCGATCACCAGGTCGAAGGCGACCGTGCCGAGCCCCTGCCACAGCGGCTTGAACGAACCCACGAACGGGATGACCACATCGGTGAGGGTGAGCTTCGAGAACGGGTCGAGGATCAGGGTGCCCACGTGAAGCACGAGGAAGACGGATGCGAGCAGTGCGACGTTTCGGTGCACGAGCGAGACCGAGAAGCGCGGCATCCCGGGAAGCGGACGACCGGAACGGTTGGTGATTCCGAGCAGCACCGAAACGGTGAAAAGTATCAGGGCGATGATGCCGCTGGCGCGGCCGAATGCCCAGAGCGCCTCATTCATGGACCACCGCCACGGGGTGCTGCGCGTCTTCCGCCGGCCAGTTGCCGGTGAAGACGACGCGACCGAAGCGGTCGACGAGCCGGGCATCCGCACCGAGTCCTTCGAGCCAGGCGGGAGCGCCCGTTCCACGGACGATCGAGGCGGTGCTGAGGGCGTTGGCACGCAGGCACGACGTCGACGCCACAGTCACGCTGCGCCAGACGGGCTCCGCCGGAAGGCCGAACTGCGGGTCGAGGATGTGGTGGCGGGGCATCCCGGACTGGCTCCAGCGCCGCTTGCGCGTGCTCGACGTCGCCATCGCGAGCCCCGCGGGCAATGCGACCTGCTGGGCGGGATCGGCCGGCGTGTCCTGCACCAGGATCTCCCAGTGCGAATCGATCGCCGGGCCTGCCGTCGCGATGTCGCCGCCGAGTGAGATGAGCACTCCACAGCCGAGCTCGTCGGCGATCCGGTCCACGACACGGTCAGCGGCGAAAGCCTTCGCTGTGGCGCCGAGGTCGAGCCGCAGGTCGTCGGGAACGCTGAGCCGATCCCCGTCGAGGTCGATCCGACGCCAGCCCGCGCCGTGGCGCTGAACGCTCACGCTCACGCCGGTCGGCAGATCGCCATCGCCCGGAGGGTCGAGGCGGGCGATATCGCGGTCATAGCCGAGCGCGAGCAGGTCGTTGCCGAGTGTCGGATCGACCGAGCCCTCCGTCAGTGCCGCCGCCCAGAGCGCCGCACGGACGAGGTCGGCGAGCATCGGGCTCACCGGCACCGGCGCCCCGGAACGGGCCGCGGACTGCAGTACGGACAGTTCGGAGTCGGCGCGGAACCGGCTGCACGCCAACTCGACCGCCTCGACCGTCTCATGCGCGATCTGTTCGGCCCGGGCGAGCACACTCGGCTTCGTCACGACGAGGTGAGCGGATGTGCTCCACAGCTGCCAGGAGGCTGTTGCGGCATTCATGTCACGACCCCGAGGACTGGCCCTGCGAAGGGCCGCCCTGGCTCTGGCCCACCGACGG
Organism: Leifsonia sp. McL0618; assembly: GCF_049994905.1. Classification (GTDB taxonomy): domain Bacteria; phylum Actinomycetota; class Actinomycetes; order Actinomycetales; family Microbacteriaceae; genus Diaminobutyricibacter. The sequence goes on from NZ_CP188258.1 coordinate 2,558,517, forward strand.
GGCCGACTGCGACGAGCCCGACGACGAGGAATCGGACGACGAGGACCCCGAGGAGTCCGAGCCGTTCGACGAAGAATCGCTGCCGTTCGACGAGCCGGACGACGACGAGCCGGACGACGAGGTTCCGGACGACGAGGTTCCGGACGATGAGGTTCCGGACGATGATCCGGTCGAACCCGAGGAGCCCGAGGTCGTCGACCCTGTGGCCTGCGTGCCCGAGAAGAGCACGGCCGAGGTGATTCCTGCGGCGGCCAGGCTCGACAACCCGATGATCGATGTCACCTTGACGGCAGTGCGCTTGCCTGCTGAACGTGAATCCATGTGTCCCCACCTCCGGTGTCGTGCGATTGGTTCTGTGCGATGAATCAACTTTCGGACAGCCGCGTCCGAGGCCGCTGAGCGTTACCCATCATTTGTCTAAGACACGATGGCCGGCGCGCTTCGCGGTGAAGGGTGGTCGCAGCGTAGGATTCTGGCTGTGAGCCAAGCACAGATCGCATCCTCCCCGTACCCCATCGAGGTCGTCGAAGACGACGAGGTGGGCGGTCTCGTCCGCAGCCTCAGCGCAGAACTGCCGAGCGCTCTCGGCAACCTCCTCGCCACGATCGTCGTGCTGGCGACGCTGGTGCTGGGCATCTGGAGCCTCGTCGCCACCTGGACCTACCAGCCGCAGAACGCGCTGCCGCTCTTCCAGATGTCCGTGGCCGGCACCGTCGTCGCGCTCAACGCGATCTACGCCCGCCGCACCTTCAGCTACGTGATCACCCTCATTGGCGCGATCCTCTGGCTCTGGGTCTCCGTCACCCCGTTCCTGCCGTTCTTCCAGGTCGTGCTCCAGTCGGTCACCGTGACGATCATGCTCGTGGGTGTCGTCTTCTCGCTCGCAGCAGTACAACTCAGCAAGAAACCGCGATTCTGAGCGGCCGGATCCGCGACGAAAGCGACGACGCGGAGCCGCTCGAACCGATGGTGACACCCGCGGGGCCAGGCGGCCCGACGCTCTCGAGGCGCCGCCATTTCGTCGACCTCTCCCCGCTGCGGGAGAGCCCGGCGTTCGCGCGGCTCTGGCTGGGCGGTGCGATTTCGGGCATCGGCAGCCAGATGACGATCGTCGCCGTCGGACTTCAGATCTTCGCTATCACCGGCTCGACGCTTGCCGTCTCCCTGGTCGCCCTGTTCGCACTCCCGCCGATGGTCGTCTTCGGTCTCTACGGCGGCGTGCTCGCCGACGCGTTCGACCGCCGCACCGTGGCTCTCGTGTCGGCCATCCTCGCCTGGACGTCGACTGCGGGCATCGCTGTCTTCGCCTGGCTCGACATCCGCGTCGTCTGGCCGCTCTACCTGCTGACCACGATCAACGCGGTCGCGGCCACAGTGATCGGCAGCACCCGCCAGGCGATCACGCCCCGCCTGCTGCCGACGCGCCTGCTTCCCGCCGCCAGCGCGCTGAACGGTATCAGCATGGGCGTGATGGTCACGGTCGGGCCCGCCCTCGCCGGGCTCCTGGTGGCGACGGTCGGCATCCCCTGGACCTATACCGTCGACGTCGTGCTTTTCACTGCGGCGTTCCTCGGCATCTTCACGCTTCCGCGCATCGTCCCCGAGGGTGAGCGTCAGAGCGCTGGACTCGAATCGGTGATGTTCGGGCTGCGCTTCCTGAAGACGGCGCCGAACATCCGCATGACCTTCATCCTCGACATCATCGCCATGACCTTCGGCCAGCCCCGTGCGCTCTTCCCGGCGGTCGGGGCGCTGCTCATCGGTGGCGGTCCTGTGACGGTCGGCATCCTCACCGCGGCCGGTGCGGTGGGCACACTCGTGTGCAGCGTCTTCTCCGGCCGGATCGGTCATGTGCGATGGCAGGGCCGCGCCGTCGGGCGATCCATCCAGGCCTACGGTGGCTGCATCCTCGGTTTCGGCATCGTGCTCGCCGTTGTGGCCTTCGGAAACAACGGCGCAGCCGTCGGCCAGAACATCGCCGACGCCAACCTGGCCGCCCTCGTCGTCGCGTCGGTGTTCCTCGCCGGTTCCGGAGCTGCGGACAACGTGAGCGCGATCTTCCGCACCACGATCCTGCAGGCCTCGGTGCCCGACGTGATGCGCGGACGCCTCCAAGGCATTTTCACGGTCGTCGTCGCCGGGGGCCCTCGTCTCGGCGACCTGTACGTTGGCATCCTCGCGGTGACCGGCGTGCTCTGGTTCCCGCCTCTTCTCGGCGGGCTCGTCATCATCGTCGCCGTCGGGGTGATCGTGCGCGTGCAGCACACCTTCCGCCACTACGACGCTCTCGACCCGACGCCCTGACGAGGCCTCAGGAGTCGCTCGGGGCGATCCGTCTGGCGAGCTGCGGGTAGTCGATGACGATGCCGTCCTCATCCACGGTGAGATCGGCGACGAAGGACCGGTTCGCGCTGTGGTAGCGCACGACTGCGTTTGCTTCCTCTGCGTCGAAGCGGCGCACGGCGCCGTACACCTGGTCGCTCCGGATGACGCGGAGCGACGGCAGGTCGACCCACGCCATGACCAGCTCGGTCTCCGAATCCGCCGCGTCGAGGAGCCCCAGCCGCAGGATCGGCATCGTGTTGGTGACCGGGCAGAGCGCGAGATCGCAGTCCAGCGCGCCCTCGATCGAGGCAGCATCCACGATTCCGGGGTCGGGCAGGTCGGCGTCGCCGCCGGTCTCCACCTCTGAGGTCCAGCTGCCGCCGGGGTCACGTGTGAGGGTGAGGTGACGCCACCACGCGTGGCCGGTGACGCCGATCTCGAGGAATTGAGTCACCCATCCGGAGCCTGTCTCGAGCGCCCAGCTCGTCGTGTAGTCGGCGGCGCGCGACGTGCCGAGCGCGCTGAGCCGGTCGACGCCCAGGGTGATCGTCGCGGCCTCGAGACGGTCGGGGTCGTCATCGCCGCGCCACGCGACGAAACGCGTGCGGCCCGCGGTGTTCGTGCTCACGGGCGCCAGCGTACGCGCACCCTCCGACGCGCCGGCACACGCGTGGTCAGTGGCCGACGTAACGGCCGACCGGACGCAGGCGCAGCGGACGCTCCCGGTACTCGGCGAGAGCATGCGCGATCCAGCCGACCGAACGCGCTGTCGCGAAGATCACTTCGCCGGCGTCGGGTGCCATCCCGGTCGCAAGGGTGAGCGCGGCCAGCGCGAAGTCGACGTTCGGATGCGCACCCGTGCGCGCCGCGATCATGCGGCTCGTGCGCGCGGCAGCGTCGAGAACCGGCTGCGCCCCGTCGACAGGGGCGAGCATCCCGAGTATTGCCCGCCCCCGCGGGTCGATTCCGGGATACAGCGCCTGCCCGAACCCCGGCACCGCCCCACCGCGTACGGCGACGGTGTCGGCGACCACGCGCTCGGGGGACTCGCCTGCGACGATGCGGCCGAGCATTCGGGCGACTTCGACGCTCGCGTTGCCGTGGAGCAGCGAGTCCAGGGCGCCGAGCCCGGCAGTGACGACCGCGTACGGGTTTGCGCGGGCGGATGCTGCGGCACGGGCCGCGAGGGTGGAGATCGCCATGTCGTGGTCGATGAGGAGGACGAGTGCGGCGTTGAGCGCCGCGACGCCGGCGGCCTGCTCGGGTCGCGGAGTGAGCTTCGACCAGAGGACGTCGGCAAGGCGACCGGCGGTGAGGTGCCCGGGCGCGTGGCCGATGTCGGGCGCGTGGCCGACGTCGGGCGCGGGGCCGACGTCGGGCGCGGGGCTGGCCTCGGGCAGCACGGCCACCATCCCGGCGACGAGCGCCTCCCCCGCCGACACCACCGTTGCAGGGTCGAGCGAATGACGCAGAGGATCGAGTGCGGCGAGCGTGGTGACGGCCACCTGCTGGCGGTCGCGGAGCGTTGCGGAGGCGGGCATCGCATCCGCCACCGACCGCGCGTGCGCGACTGCATCGGCGTGCGGGCGGAGCCGCGCATCCGGGTCGTCCACGCCCGTGAGCAGCCAGTGCGCGACCTGCTCGAACGACTCGCTCGCGGCCAGTTCGGTGGCGTCGCGGCCCCGGTAGAAGAGCCGGCCGTCCTCGATCAGCGTGAGGTCGGTTTCGATGACCATGAGCGGCCTGCCGTCGGAATGCCCGTGGATGTCGGAGCCCGGCACAGGGGCCGTGCGTGATCGGCGGGCAGCGGCGAAACGTTCCACTTCGAGCGGGTCGAAGGCCGACCCGTCCGGTCCGCGGGTGCGGTCGAGGCGGCCGCGGGCCACGTAGGCGTAGAGCGTTTCGAGCTTGATCCCCAGCCGAGCTGCAGTCTGCTCGGCGGTGAGCGTGGGCAGGTCCGGGTCCGGCATGGCGTCCTCCGAGGTTGATCGAATCAACGTTGACGTGCTCATTGAGCAATATCAGACTGAGGATAGCACCGGCAGAAACGAAGGAGACGGCGATGCTCACCACCGATCGCATGGACGACACCCTCATCGACGTGCCGCGCGGCCTCACCAACGTCGTCGCCGCCGAGACAGCCCTCGGCGATGTGCGCGGCCACGAAGGCTTCTATCACTACCGGCAGTACTCCGCCGTGCAGCTTGCGGCCGAACGCTCGTTCGAGGAGTCCTGGTACCTGCTGCTGTTCGGCGAACTGCCGACGCGGCATCAGCTGGACTCGTTTCGCTTGCAGGTGGCGGGGGCGAGGTCGATCCCGGATGAGGTCGCGTCAATGCTCCCGGCGATCGCGCGGGTGACCGGCGGCACGGATGCGCTGGCCGGGCTGCGTATCGCGCTCGGTGCGGTGGCCGCGGCGGACGGCATCCGGCCCCTGTACGACACGGCGGTGGATGCGCGCACCGACACCGCGATCCGCGTCGCTGCGGTGACGCCCGTACTTCTCGCCGCCCTCCACCGGCTCGCCGCCGGCGAGCGGCCACTACCCCCGCGCCCCGACCTCGGGCACGTCGCCCACTATCTGTATCTGCTGTCCGGCGACGTTCCGGATGCTCGCACCGAGCACGCCGTCAGCGCATACATGACCGCCGCGATCGACCACGGCTTCAACGCGTCCACGTTCACCGCGCGCGTCATCGCATCGACCGGGGCCGACCTGGGCTCGGCGGTGGTCGGGGCTCTTGGGTCGCTGTCCGGACCACTGCACGGGGGCGCCCCCAGCCGTGCGCTCGATACGCTCGACGCGATCGGCACGCCCGAGCGCATCGACGAATGGGTGACCGACGCGGTGCTGTCGGGCGCGCGCATCATGGGGTTCGGGCATCCGGTGTATCGCACGGAGGATCCGCGATCGCGCATGCTGCGGTCGATCGCCCAAGGGTTCGGCGGCGACCGTGTCGCTTTCGCGACGGCCGTGGAGGCGCGCGTCCTGGCACTCCTCGAGCAGCTGAAGCCCGGTCGCGAGCTGCACACGAACGTGGAGTTCTACGCGGCGGTCGTCATGGAGTTATGCGGGATTCCGCGGAGCATGTTCACACCGACGTTCGCGGCAGCACGGGTCGTCGGGTGGACGGCGCACATCCTCGAACAGGCGGCCGACGGGAAGATCATCCGTCCGTCGTCGCGGTATGTCGGGGTGCCGGCGCCCGAGCCGTTGCCGCCGGCCGTGTAATCGGGCGAGCGTGCCCGTTGCGGTCGAGCGTGCCTGCTGTAGCGGGCACGCCCGGCCGGAGGGGGCACACTCGCGGCCGAACGGCGCCGCTCGGCCGCCCCGGCCCGGCCGGAGGGGGCACACTCGGCACACACAGGCGGCGAGCGTACTCTCAAGAGGTGTCAGACGTCGGCTGGGTCGAGGCGTCCGCCCACGATGTCGGCATGGATCCGGCCGGTCTCGAACGCGCGGTCGCCCTTGTGAGCGCGCGCCAGGCATCCGCTCAGCTCTGCATCCTCCGCGATGACCAGATCGTGCTCGACAGAAGTTTCGGCTGCGAAACCGATGCCCTGTTCTGGACGTTCTCGGTGAGCAAACCTTTCGTCGCGCTCGCGGTGCACCTGCTCGCCGAGCGCGGACTGCTCGGCCTCGACGACCCCGTCGCGCAGCACTGGCCCGAATTCGCGCGCAACGGCAAGGAGCGCGTCACCGTGCGCCACGTGCTCACCCACCGGGCGGGCATCCCCTTCGCCAGCGGCGGCCTCCTCGGCGATGTTGCAGCCATGGCCGACTGGGACCGCTCGATCGCGCTCGCAGAGAACGCGACGCCGTGGTGGCCGGCGGGGCGCGTGGTCGGGTACCACATCCTCTCCTTCGGGTTCGTGCTCGGCGAGCTCGTGCGCCGGGTGTCCGGGATGCCCGTGCAGGCATTCGTCCAGGCCAACCTGCTGACGCCGCTCGGCCTCGGCGACATCGAGCTCGGGCTGACGGATGCAGACTGGCCGCGCCACGTTCAATTACGCGGACAGGTGATGACCGACCAGGTGCGCCGGGTCGTCTTCAACCGGCGCAACGTGCGGCAGGCGGTGATCCCCGCAGCAGGCATCTCGGCGACCGCGAGGGCGATCGCGACCTTCTACCGGATGCTGCTGGCCGGCGGCGAACTCGACGGAGTGCGCGTGCTCGAACCGGCGACGATCGAGGAGGCGCGGCGGGTATCGAGTGACGGCGAAGTCGACCAGCTGATGCGCCATCCCGTGCGGTGGGCGCAAGGATTCCAGCTCGGCGGACCGGTCGGGGCGCGGCGGCCGACCGGGACGCACGCCGACCTGCGGACGTTCGGCCACAACGGCAGCAGCATCTGCAACACCTGGGCGGACCCGGGGCGCGGGCTCGTGTTCGCGTACCTGACGAACCTCGCGGCGCCGCGGCGCGCATCCCTGCAGCACAACTCCGACCTTTCGGATGCGCTGCTCGACGCCTGCAGTTGAGCCGGCGCGGGCCCGTTGCCGGGCTCTCGCTTGCGGGCGTGTGATCGCGAGTGTGCACGTTGCGGACGAGCGTGACCGGCGGAATGGGCACGCTCGGCCGGAGGAGGCACGGTCGGCCGGATCGTGAGCTCAGGCGAGCTCGTCGGTGGCGGCGCGGCCGGCGGCCGTCGCCCTCTGCAGGAAGTCGGCGAGCACGGCGAGCTGTGCCTCGTCGTAGTCGTCGAGGATCCCGTCCATGGAGCCGTTCATTCCGGAGTAGAGCCGGAAGAGTTCCCCCGTGCGGTCCGGCAGCGCACGCACCTGCACGGCACGCCGGTCGGCGGCGTCGCGTTCGCGCACGATCCAGCCGTTCTTCTCGAGCCGGTCGAGGATGCCGGTGATCGTCGCGGGGTGCAGCCCGGCCCGGCGGGCGAGCTCGCTGGGACTCATCGGCCCGTGCATCGCGACGACGTCGAGGCAGTCGAGGTCGACGTCACGGAGGTCGACCCGCGATCCGACCTGGTGGTTGAGCAGGGAGATCTGGTTGTTGAATTCGCGCATCGTTAGCTTGATCGACGTCGCCATGCGCCGTCGTCGGCGTGCGTCGTCCGGATCCTCAGTTAATTTGGTTTTCATATGATACCTTTTTCATATTGTACGGCTAATTGAGGAGGACACGTTGAACATAGTCGTTTTCGGCGCAAACGGCGGGACCGGGCGCCTTCTGGTGCGTCAGGCCCTGGATGCGGGGCACACGGTCACGGCGGTCACCCGGCATCCCGACGCCTTCGCTCTCGACAACACGTCGGTGACCGACGAGAACCTGACCGTGCTCGCGACCGACGTCTTCGACCCCAACGCAGTCGACACCGCCGTCGCCGGCCACGACGTCGTGCTCTCGGCGCTCGGCGTTCCGTACGGACGCAAGCCCATCACCGTCTACTCGGCGGGGGTCACGAACATCATCGCGGCGATGAAGCGGCACGGCATCCGCCGCCTGGTCTGCGTGAGCTCCAGCGCGACCGATCCCGCGACCCGCTACCACGACACCGGCGGCGGCTTCTTCTTCGAGAAGGTGCTCAAGCCGATCATCACTAAGACGATGGGCAAGGAACTGTACGCGGACATGCTCCGGATGGAGCACCTGGTGCAACAGAGCGACCTCGACTTCACGATCGTACGGCCGTCCGGACTCTTCGCAACACCCGGCGTGACCGCATACGTCGACGGCGAGATCGAGCTGCCCGAGCGGTACACGTCGCGCGCCGACCTCGCCGCCTTCATGCTGCGCCTCGGCGAGGGGGACGAGTATTCGCGGACGTCGGCCGCCGTCGCGACCGTGTCGACGCATCCGCGGGTCATCGACCTCATCCGCCAAGAGGCCCTCGGCCGCTCCTGACCCGCCGCCCTCTCGCTGCTCGCAGCGGTCGAGCACGGGCAAAGACATCCTTAGACCCGGATTTGGGCTGCTTTTTCCTGGGCTCGGCGGCGCGGGAACGCGCGCGAGCGGCGCGAGAGCGGCGCGGGAGCGGGGGCTGGGCGGCGTGACCGCTCGCGCGTAGTGTGAGCTGTGGCGGCGATCGGCGCCGATCCTGAGGTGTGGAGGTTCGAATGAGTGCGATCAACGACGACGACATCACGACCGATGCCGCTGACAGCGGCGAAGGCACGGCAGACGGGGGCGCCAACCCGAGCGGAAGCGACGGCGGCGCCGGCGAAGGCCCCGCTGACGGAGGCGCGAACCCCGGCGGACACGACGGCGCAGCAGACGGCGGCGCCGGCGAAGGCCCCGCTGATGGCGGAGCAAGCGGCGGCGGAAACGACGGCGGCGCCGACGGTTCGGCTTGATGTCGGATGACGGGCGCGGGTCGGGAAACCGGCCCGCGCTTTCGCGTTGCATCGCCGTCGCTCCCGACCGTTTCGCTGCAGAATACTGGGGTTCACGTCCCCTTCTCTCTCGCTCGGCCGACCTCGGCGAGGATTTCTCCGACCTCTTCAGCACGGACGCCGTCGACGAACTCATCTCGGGCCGGGCGCTGCGCACGCCATTCATTCGCATGGCCAGGGAGGGCACCGTGCTCGCGCCCTCCCGTTTCACCGCATCCGGTGGGTTCGGCGCAGAAATCGGCGACCAGGTCAGTTCCGAGAAGGTGCTGCAGGAGTTCGAGGACGGTTCGACGATCGTGCTGCAGGGTCTGCATCGCACGTGGCAGCCGCTCGCCGATTTCACGCGGCAGCTCGTCGCCGACCTCGGGCATCCGTGTCAGGTCAACGCCTACATCACGCCTGCCTCGTCGCGCGGATTCGACCCCCACTACGACGTGCACGACGTCTTCGTGATCCAGGTCGCGGGCGACAAGCACTGGACCATCCATGAGCCGGTGCATCCGGATCCGCTGCGCGACCAGCCGTGGACCGACCATAGGGATGCCGTGGCCGCCCGCGCCACCGGGTCCCCCGCGATCGATGCAACGTTCCATCCCGGCGACGTGCTGTACCTTCCGCGCGGCTGGATCCATTCCGCGACCGCACTCGGCGGCGTATCGGTGCACCTGACGATCGGCGTCGCCGCATACACCCGGGCCGACGTCGTGCAGCGGGTGATCGCGCGGGCATCTGATGACGCGAAGGTGCGATCATCCCTCCCCCTCGGCATCGATTTCGACGACCCGGCCCAGCTCGCTTCGATCGTGCAGGAGACGGCGGATGCTCTGCTCGTCCAGTTGCGCGAGGCTGCGACGGATGCCCGCACGGCTGCAGACGTCGCCCGCACTCTGGCGGCGCGGTTGCGCGACGACACCCGCCCTGAGCCCGTGCGCCCACTGTCCGCAGTCCACGCCGCGGAGTCCCTCGACGGCGACACGATCGTGCAGGTGCGCCAAGGACTCGCGGCACACTCGTCGGTCGACGGAGAGCGGGTGTGCATCCAGTTGCCGGACAAGACCGTGAAGCTTCCGGTTGCCGCCCGGGCTGCTGTCGAGCTGCTGCTCGACGCCGGCCGCGTGCGCGTCGCCGACCTGCCCGGGCTCGACGTCGACTCCGCCGTTGTCGTGGCGCGCCGCCTCGTGCGCGAAGGCGTGCTGGCGGTGCGCTGAATGCCCGTCTCGGTCGAAGGGTGGCAGCCGTGCAGCGACAGTTCCCTGCTGCGCGGCGACCCCCTGGGCGGCACGGCCGGCTTCGGTGAACGCTGGTTCCTGGTCGAGATCGACGGGGCGTGGGGCGCCCACGCCATCCTGCAGTCGCGAATGGATGGCGCACTTGCGGCCCGGCTGGTGGCGCGCGTCGAGAAGGCAGGCATCCGCCCGCTCGCCATCCGCCGCACCGGTCGCCGCGCCGACGAGCGGAGGGCGCAGACCGTCTGGCGCTGGGCGCTCGTCGATTCGCGGCCCGGACGCGAATCCGTGCTGTGGGGTCAGGTCGACGCCCCGGAAGCGCTGCTCGACGTTCCGCTCGACGGGAGCGTCGGCGAGCTGTCGAACGAGCCCGTGCTGTGCGTCTGCACCCATGCCCGGCACGACCAGTGCTGCGCCGTGAAAGGCCGGCCGATCGTGCAGGCGCTCGCCTCCGAGCATCCGGAGCTGACCTGGGAATGTTCCCACCTCGGCGGCGACAGGTTCGCGGCGACGATGGTGGTCTTACCCGAAGGCCTCCTCTACGGGCGGGTTCCGGGCGCGGATGCGCCGGGTCTGGTCACGCGGTACGCGGCGGGCCTGGTGGATGCGCGCTTCCTGCGCGGCCGCACCGCACTCAGCAATGTCGCACAGGCGGCCGAGGGGTTCGCCCGCGCCCGGACAGGCGACGAGCGGATCACGGCGTTCCGGGTCGTGAGCGAGTCGGCGACGGACGACGGATGGATGGTGACCCTCGACCACGACGGAGCCATCGTCACTGTGGAACTCGGCAGTGCGCTCTCTGAGCCGCTGCTCTCGACGTGCAATGCGACCCTCTCGATGCGGGTTCGCGAGTTCGTGCTGCGTTCGATCGAGCTCGCGCCTCGCGGTGGTGGTGGCGGTGGCGGTGGCGCCCGGGCACAGGAAAAGTCACCCTAAACTCGCGGTTTGAGGTGACTTTTCCTGTGCTCGACGGCTCAGCGCGGGTCAGGCGGAGGCGGGCTCGGGTACCGGGGCGCCGCCGGGAGCGGCGACGCGCTTGGGCAGCACGAACACCAGCAGCAGGGCGACGACGCTGAAGGCGGCGCTGACCGCGAGGGCGTTGGCGGCTGCTGACGCGAACCCGTCGGCGACTGCTTCCGGGGTGTGCCCGGTGATCGTCAGGCTGCCGAAGAGGACCGACCCGATGATCGCAATACCGATCGCGGAGCCGACGCGCTGCATCACGCTGATCACGCCACTCGCAGAACCGGCTTCGGACCGGTCGACGGTTGCGACGATGAACTGTGCGTTCGGAGCGATGAAGAGTCCGTTTCCGAAACCGGCGATGAACAGCGGAACCAGCAGATCCCAGTTGGTGAGGTCGGATGCGTTGACCAGCAGGAGCACCAGCCAGACCCACACGAGACCGATGACCACGAGACCGGTGCCGATGACGAGCACCGTGCGTCCGAGCTGCTTGGCGAGGCGGTCGCTGAGCGCCGAACCGATGATGCTGGCAATCGCGAACGGAATCGAGACGAGACCGGACTCGAGGGCGGTGTGTCCGAGGCCCGCCTGCCAGAGCAGCGAGATGGTGAAGAAGATGCTGGTGAACGCCGCGAAGTAGACGAGCGCGAGAATGACACCTCCCGTGAAGTTCGGGTGCGAGAAGAGGTGCGGTGGCACGAGCGGCGAGCCGCCGGCTTTCGCCACCCGGAGCTCCCAGAATGCGAAAGCGATCAGCAGCAGGACTCCGGCGACGATGGTGACGTAGGTCCAGGCCGGCCAGCCCTGGTCCTGGCCTTCGATCAGCGGCACGAGCAGCGCGATGAGTCCGGCCGAGAGCAGCACAAGACCGAAGAGGTCCCATCCGGTGCGGGCCGTGCCCTCCTTGCCTGCGGGAAGGAAGATGGCGGCCGCGATGAGGGCGAGCACTCCGATCGGCAGGTTCACCCAGAACACGAGACGCCATCCGTTCGTGTCACCGAAGGCCTGGATGATCAGGCCACCGACGATCGGGCCGAGCGCCGTCGAGACACCGATGACGGCGCCCATGATCGCGAACGCCTTGCCGCGCACGCGGGGTTCGAAGAGCAGTTGGATGGTGGCGGTGACGGCGGGCACGAAAATACCGCCCGCGAGACCCTGGACGACACGTGCCACGATCAGCTGGACGTCGTTCTGCGCGAGACCGCAGAAGAAGCTGGCGACGGTGAACAGCGCAAGGCCGGTGAAGAACACCCATTTGTGGCCGATGCGGTCGCCGATGCGGCCGGACGGGATCAGCGCAAGGCCGAATGCCAGCGCGTAGCCGGAGATGATCCAGGACAGCGTCGCCTCGGACGCGTTCAGGCTGGTGCGGATCGTCGGCAGCGCGACGTTCACGATGGTGGTGTCAAGCAACGCCATGAACATGCCGACCATCAGCACGATGAGGGCGTTCCACGCACGCTGCGGAACGACAGGTGCGGGTGGGCGGCCGCCTGCGGAGGCTCCGGCCGACGCTGCGGTCGCCGTCGCCGTCGCGGTCGGGGCGGATGCGTTGGCTGCGTCCCGGGCGCCTGCCGCGTTGGATGCCGCTACCGCTGTCACGCCTGCGCCGGCAGCCGCCCCGTGGCCGCTTTCTGCGCCGGCCGCCGCGTCGCCCGCCGCGTGGCCGCTTTCTGCGCCGGCCGCCGCGACGCCCTGCGTGTGGCCGCTTTCTGCGCCGGCCACAGCATCCGATTCCATCGGGGCCGCGTGAGCGCCCACGTGGGGTTCGGGGTTGACGCCATCGGGCACCACATCGGGAAGGGCGTGGGCTCCGGCGTGTGCGCCGTGGTGGGTGCCTCCGGGAGTGTCGGAGTGGTCTGGTGTCGCCTCGTTGGGCGGGGTGTCAGTCATGGTCGGGGGTGTCCTTTCGGGCGCGTTCGTCGGCGATGATGTCGGGAAGTTCTTCGAGGAGCTGGGTGTGCCAGGCGACTTCGGCACGCAGTCGTTCCGTCTTATGGCCCATCACATATTTCTCGGCTTTGGTCAGGTATTGGTCGACGTGGGTCCGGTGTGATTCGGTGTCTGCGATCATCGCTTCGAGAGCGTTGATGCGCGCGCGGATCGTCTCGGGCAGCAGGTCGAGCCGCTCAGCGTCGAGTTTGGTGAGCGCGAGGTCGAACGGGTCGGGTTTGATCACGATCGTGCGGAGTCCGTCGAGGCGCATGCCTCGAACGGATTCGCGCCCGGCGTCGCTGATCTGCCAGACTTGCCGCTCGGGATACGCGCCTTCGCGTTCGACCCGCGCCTCGACGATGAGCCCTTCTGCTGCCAGTCGTTTGATGGCTCCGTAGAGGGCGCCGACCGAGATGTCCGTCCAGAGGTTCACATGTTCCTGTTCGGCCAGCAACCGAAGCTGGTGACCGTGCATCGGGCCGCGCTCGTCGAGCGAGCCGAGGATGAACAGGCGGATGGATGACACGCGACTACTCTCGCACGACTAGTCTTTCTCGTCAACCCCATGCGAGGCGGGTGTTGCGGTGCGTGGTTGTGGGTCGCGGCGGCCTGTCTGGGTTGCCGTCGCGGCCGCGGGTCACGGGTTGTTTTGGGCGTTGAAGCCTCCGTCGTCGAATTTTTCGTCGTTGACGAAGCCTCCTCCGGATGCGTTGAGCGCGATGTTGTATGCGGTTTGTTCGCGTTCGTCTTCGGTGTCGGTTTGCCCGTCTTCGTAGTCGCGGACGATGTCGTCGCCGTCTTGGAGGGGTTCGCCGTCCCACTCGTATTCGCCGTCTTTGTGGTGGTCTTTGCGTGTCATGAGCGAACTGTACGCGCGGTCGGGTTTCGCGGCCATCCCCCGTCGCGTGAACTTTCGCTGGTTGCGCCGGCGACCGACACGGGTGTTTTCAGTGGGAGCGGGTGTTTCAACGGGTGAACGGTACGGCGACGTCGCAGACGTGGTCGTCGGGGCCGGCGGTTGCGATTTCGGTGAGGAGGATTTCCCGGGGCGCCATGCATGGCGTGTAGCCGTGGTGGGTGAGCCAGCCGTAGACCTCGTCGTAGACGCCGAGGATGGCCGGGTATTCGTATTGGGTTTTGGTAATGCGCAGGTATGCCTCTTCGCATCCGGGTTCGATGAGGAGGGTTGCTGGTTCGGCGAGGTCGGATGCGTCGATGTCGTTGTTGACGGGCATCGCGTTTTGTACGTCGCCGTCTTCTTCGTCGCTGACGGGTCCGTGGAAGATGGTGGTGCGGGGCCCGATTGCGCCGCCGAGTTGCGTGGCGATGTGGTTGAGGCGTTCGGTGGATGCCTTCAGGAAGTCGTCGAGGTCGCGGGTGCCGACGTGGCGGCGTTCGGTGATGTACGTTGTCGCTTCGGTGGTGCGGGTTTGGACGGCCATCGTCGGCTCCTTCGCGTTGGCTCATTCTCCCGCTGTCGGGTGTTCCCTGGTCAAGGAGTTTTTGGGTGCGCTTGTGGTGCGAGGGCCGGCGTTGCGGTCGGCGCTCGCACCGCGTTGTTCAGTTGCTGGATCGTTCAGGTGTTGTGTTGCTCTGTGTTGTAGGGGACGGCGATGTCGCAGACGTCGTCGTCGGGGCCCGCGGCCATGAAGTCGGCGAAGTAGATTTCGCGTGGCGCCAGGCGTGGAGTGAGTTTGTGTTCGGTGAGCCACGCGTAGACCTCGTCGTAGGCCTGCAGGATTTGCGGGTATTGCACCTGCGATTTGGTGATGCGTGTGTAGGCCTCTTGTCCGGCTCCCTCGACGAGCACTTCGGTCGGCGGCGCGACGTCTGCGTCTGTCACTCCCGCACGAACGGGCACTGCGTTTCTCACGTCGCCGTCGGTGTCGTCGTTCACGGGCGTTTCGATGATGGTGGTCAGCGGCCCCGCCCATCCTCCGAAGCGTCCGGCCAGTTCGGCGAGCCTGTCCGCCGAGCTGCGGATGAAGGGTGGGATGTCGGGCGGCGATACCCGTTTGATCTCGGTGAGGTAGGTCGTTTCTGGTACTGCCCTGGTTTCTACGGTCATGGTGGTTTCCTTGTTTGCTGAGACGACCGAGATCACGTATGCGGCGAGGTTGTGTTGTCCCCACAGCTGGGCTTCGCGCCGTTTCCAGTACGCGTCGATCAGTTGGGCCCGTTCGGCGCCTTCGGCGGAGAGTACGGTCCGGATGCTGGCAAGCGGCATTTCGATTGCTCGCAGCATGTTGATGAGGCGGGCGTCGAGGAGCTGTTCTTCGCTGTAGTAGCGGTACCGATTGGTGGGGTCGACGTGTACCGGCTCGAGTATGCCCTGTTCGGCATACAGCCTCAGCGCCTTCGCGCTGAGCCGGCTTCGCAGCTGGAAGGTGCCGCTGAGGATGAGTCCCATAGCGCTCCTCCCTTGTCGTGATCTCGTTGTGGCGGCTGCCACTATTCCACTGTCAGGGCCGCCCTTGGGGCAAGGTCAAACGCTGAAGGATTCGGTGTTGCGGGCGCAGTGTTGTCGGGGACGAACATGTTGTCGGGAGTCACGGGCACCGGGCCGGGCCAGCGGCCGAGTTTGGCACCGACCACAGCGGGCGGGATGGACATGAAGTCTGAGCCTTCGCCACTCGGGAATTCCCAGCCGGCGTCCGTCAGGGCAGACTCAAGGTCCGAAATCTCCGACCCATGCAGAAAGAACGCAAGGTCCGTGTTCGGCTTTTCAGTGTTCACCGACCATGCGAGGCGAACCAGGAATTCTGCAAGATCGTGCGTACTCGCAATTTTGAATCCGGGTGCAAGCCAGATCGAGATGAGCACGTCCGTCCGGCGTTGAAAGCCGTTGTAGCTTCCCCCGGCATCGACAAATGCGCTTTCAACACCCTCGACTTTTTGGATCTGAGCCAAGGCGTCTTCTTTGCTTTGACCGCCAGTGGGACTCGCCGAACATCCCGTTGCCACAAGCAGGACCAGAAGCGATATCGAGACCAGCGCCCAAACGCGATTGTAGGTCATATTCTCTCTCGATTCTTATCGGTTGCGGAGTAGAGGGGCAGAGTGACTCGGTGTGGCGGACGCTTCGTCGACCGGGACGATCATGTTGTCGGGGGTCACGGGGACCGGTCCCGGCCAACGGCCGAGCTTTGCGCCCACCACTGCGGGTGGGATGAACATGAAGCCTGAGCTTGCACGGCTCCGAAATTCCCACCCTGCGTCCGTCAGTGCGGACTCGAGTTGCGACATCTCCGATCCATCTATTTGGAACACAAGATCCGAGTTTGGCTTCTCCGTATTCACAGACCATGCGAGTCGAACGAGGAACTCGGCGAGTTCATGCGTTCGTTGTACTCTGAAGCCGGGTGACAGCCATACGAAAACGAGTGTGCCTGCCTCCCGGGTAAGGCCGTTCCAACTCCCTCGCCCGTCAACGTACGCCTCTTCAACGCCGCTGATCGCTTGAATCTGAGCTGTCGCCGCCTCTCCGCTCTGTCCACCGGTGGAAGGAGCCGAACATCCCGATGCCAATAGCGGGACGAGTAGCAACAGCGACGCCAGCCCCTGACGATGACGGAGATTCTCTATTGGGGTCATTTCTTGTCCATTGCGTAGTAGTCGGTGATCGTGAGGTTTCCGTCGAAGTACTTCGCAATCCTCGGATCTCCATTTATGCCGGGTTCATCGGAGGCCATTCGGGCGTATCGATCGAGCTTGTGAGCCTCGAATGGATGAATCACCTTCCCAGCACTTTCGGTCGTGAGCGGAGGCGCGTCCCGACGAATTGTTGCCCAAGCCTCCGGGTTCTGTTTGGCGTCTCCGGCGGGAACTACGTCTTGATTGGCTTCCCAGGCCAGCACGTCCACATCGGCGGGAATCTCGAATCGAGCGATAGGTGAGCCGGCCGTCACGACTTGCTGGATGTTGTGCCCCGAACCACCCGCCGCGATTGACGCGGCGGTGATCCCACCGAGGCTGAACCCGGTGATCATGATGGGTGGGCCGTTGGGATCAGAGGCGATTCCTGATTCATCCATCGCATCAAGCACCGCGCGTTCTAAGGCCGTCCGCTCGCCCGCGATCATGGCCCACAGATCCGCTGTGAGATCGTTGGGTGCAGTTGTACGCGTCGGCGAGAACGTTTGTGTACTTGGAATCTGAACCGTGTACCCCGTGACGCGTCCATCGTCGTCCGTACAGGTGATGATCCGAATCGTCGCAAAGCTGTCCCTGCCGACGTTGTCGATCTGGCTACCGCTTGCAAACAATGAGGCAACATCCGACGGGACGATCCGGCCCCTTTGGTCCAGGCTGAATGCTCCTTTGCCTCCGAAGATCGCGACAGAGCTATCCCTCGCTCGCTCGACAGCCCTATCCACAATCTCCTTATCCGAGAGCGGCGGTACCGCCAGTTCCGCCTCGCGATCGACGAACCAACCGAGATTGTTCCCGGTGGCGATCAACCCGCGAAGGATGTCGTCGTAGAACGGCCCCGTCTTTCCGAGCGTCGACTCGCCTCGGGTGATCGCCCGAGCGAATACGTCGTTCATCGAGAAAGCTCGGCCGATATTCGTTCCGAACTTCAGGGCGAACAGGGCACCGCCGCCGATGAACAGAGACGGGTTCGCGCCGTACTCATCCAGGGTCTTGCGTAACCCGGGGATGAGCGAGTCGGCGAACTCGTCTCCGAAGCCCGCAATCAGCGAGTCGACCGCGGTCTTGAGGACGACGACGGCAGTGCCAAGCAGGACCGCGATGGAGCCGCCTGCCGCGGCAACGTCGCTACCGTTCGTAATGAGCTCGGCCGCCACCCCAGCCGTGGAGCCAAGCCCGGCTGCGGCGATGGCCAGAGCATCCTCTGCGAGCCGGTAGGTGGCGACAACGGTCGCCGAGACGAGCACGACACCTTCCGCCGCGGCCGCATAGGCGACGAGTCGACCGACCGCCACGGCCACAACGCTCTCTGCCTCGACGCCGGTAAACGGCGAGAGCGGAATTGACGCGACGAAATCGGGGTCGGTCGCTGCGCACGCGACCTGCCCAATGCGAGAGCGAACGAAGTCTGCGTGCGCCCGAACCGAGGAGGATAGTCGTTCGATGTCGTCGAAGGCGATAACGAGAGAGCCGGAGCCCTCATGCGACATCTTGAGTCCTACGCAGCCCTGCCACCAGCTCGATCAGATCCGTCCTGATGAGCGCGCGTGAGACTTTGGCAAGCCGCATGCGACCGCTTTCAGAAATCGACTGGCCCGTGGCCGGGAACTTCTCCGGCATCAAGGTCATCGAAATCCAGCCGTCATCTCCGCGGAACCAATCGCCGATGTAGAGGCATCGCGCCTCCTTGTCGAGCAATTCGAGGTGAAAACCCGCACTCATTTCGCGAGTCAGACCTGACATCAGTTCGACATCGGTCTGGGCGTCTGGCCGCGACCTAAGAGACTGGAGGAACTCCTGGTCTCCGGACCGAATTGCTTCGAGGATCAGTCTCGATTCGACGAGCCCGATCGTCGTCGATTGCAATGGGGGCTTGGTGCCGAGCGAATTGTCTGCCACCAGTTCAAGCAGATGCTTCGCCAATTCGCCCAGGTACATGAACGTGACGACGATCCGTGTGTCAGGGCCGCCCACACTCGTGCCACGAACCTGAACCCGCCGCAGGCCGGCGCAGGCGCCACGATTGACGCTGACCAGCTCGCGCGATTCATCCTCAGGACTCCACGAAAAGGTCCGAATCGCGTACTCCGAGACTGCGTGAAGGGAGAGAGCGAAGAGCAGTCCGGGCGCAACGCTTTCCCTCTCATCATCGCCATTACGGCTTACGAGTCCCCGTTCCGTCAGCGAGGCGAGCGCTACCGCAAGCTTTTCGCTTTCGTCGCTGCCATTTTCGCCCTTTGTCAGATCGCTGACTCTGTAGCCATCCGGCAACAGGAGCTCGGGAACGAGCGCACACACCGCCCCGAGTTCGCTGACTGTCAGTTCAAATCTCCAGCTATCGGCCATGCCTACACCCACCCCCGACGCTCGAAGAGTTGTTTGAATTCGAGCCAGTCCCTCGACCCCGCAACGGGCGCGTTCCGGGTCGCAGACACAATCGCTTCCTCGACGGCTCCGACCGTCGCCTCGCCAGCCTCACGAACCGTTCGCGCGGCGTCGTTGAGCCGAGCAGTGACCCAACTCTGAGCATCCTGAATCGCTTGTTTCGTGCTGTCGACGGCGGAGGCATGCCGTTCGAGCGCCTCCGCCGCGCCATGGAGCGCAGCAGATTGCGCGCCGATGTCGCCGGCCACCATTCGTAGCTGATCGCGGAAGGCATCACCCGCGCGTGACTGCCACATCATCGCGTCGCTCTGAACGGAGAGCGAGCGCGCACGCCCTGCAAGCTCGTCTGCAATTTCTCGAAGCGCGTTCGCTCGCGCGCGAACCCTCACCATTTCGCCGTACATCCAGTCGTCCTTCCCTTCCGCGACAACTGCCGTCAGCGGCCCAGACGTGCGGCCAGTTGACCGTCGACCTCCTGAAGGGTTTGGGCTGTTGTACGAAGGAACTGGGCGAGATCGTCGAGGCCGCCGATCGTGTTGCGCGCACCCGAGGTGAACCGGTTGTAAGCGTCGTTGAAGGCACCGGACGATTTGTCGGTTGTAAAGCCGGCTGCGGTGAGAGCGGAGATCTGGGACTGGAGCTTCGCCAGCGTGGAATTGATCTCGTCGCGGCCTGCAACGAGACGATCCGCATTGCCGTTGATCTCCTGGTACGAGACATGGATGTTGGTCATGACTTTCCCCCTTTGGGCATGATGTATCAATGAAAGAAAGGCCGATACCCCACCCGGAAAAGACCTGTCCTGATCAGTCTATGAAATATCAGTGGGCCGAGTCCAGTCGACCGGCGCCCTGTGGAAAATTCATATGCAATTTCAGTAATACATGCATAGAACTGCGATTTCGGGTTCGCGTCACCGAGCGCTGCACTGAAGTATCCGCAACTGTCCACTGATCCATCGCACGGATCGCACTCCACTTCGGCTCGCGGAACCTCGGTCGCCCGGACCCGCCCCTAGCTTGGCCATGTGCCGCGCATCGTCGCCTGGGTAATCGTCGATCGGACCTCCGGCGGCGATTGTCGAATGACGGGAGATAAGGATGCTTTCGATGAGACAGCAGCTGGAACGCTTGTTTCCGGTGATTTTCGCAGTCATAGTTCTAAGCCCCCGGACTGCTGACCAGCCACGCAATCGGCGGGTGATTTCCCATTCAACATCTCGTGCGTGGGTCAGGTGTTCACTCCTGGCGGCTTTTCTGTGCTTCGTGAGTCAGTCAATCAGGCACGCTCGAAAGACCCAAAGGAAAGCCAACTACCCCCATAAATCGAATGGCTAACCCATTGAAACAATTCGCATCCTCACGGCGAACAAAGTTCCGGCTCTTGTTTGGCCGACAAACCCGGCTCGCGCTTGTCGCGACCCCCGCCCGGGCAACTCTCACTTGGGGCTTGCTTCTCGGCTACAACGCAGCTGGGTGGTTGTGGCCAAACCTTATTTCTTGGTGGGGCTGGGTGACAGTCAGCCTGCTTGGCTTCATAGGTTTCGCAATTGTGGGTCGAGGTTGGGCCGACAAAGATCTGCAAATATCCAACTCGACCGAAGAGGAATAGGCGGACACGCGTTTAGCCCGGGGCGCGACAAACCCATATTGGTTCGCTCGGAACCCGCACTACCGCTCCGGAATTCCTTGGTGTTGGCATGAGATCCGTAGGCGAACTGTAGCTACCTCCGCGAAGCGAGTCCGGCCGCTACTCAACCAGCCGGATGAACGCGCTGAGTTCCGCGACACCTTCGGGTCTGATCGGCAGGTATTCCGTCAGCTCGGGCGAGTAGACGAGGAACGCCGCCCATTTTGCGCGTGAGATCGCCACGTTGAGCCGGTTCTTCATGATGAGGAACGACATTCCGCGGGGAACGTCGGCCGCCGACGATGCGGCGAGGGACACAATCGCAATCGCCGCCTCCTGGCCCTGGAACTTGTCTACGGTGCCAACGCGAACATCGCCCAACCCCGCCAGTACCAGCGCCTCGTGCACCATCGCGAGCTGAGCGTTATACGGGGTCACGACGATCACATCCGCTTCGGTCAGCGGTTCCCCGAATCGCGAAGCCGAGGGGTCGGTCCATGTCGTTCCCAGAACTGACCGCACGAGTTCGACAACAACAGCGGCCTCTTCCGGCGATTCGGTCGCGTTCCCCCAGTGTTCGACCGGCACGACGTGGAGTCCAGGCTCGACGCCTTCGAGCATCCGTTCGGACGCTTCGAGCTGCGAACTCAGCTTGCCTTCGTATGACAACCGCGAGACCGGAACGGTCAGGGCCGGGTGCATCCGCCGGCTTTCGGCGAGGAAGTAGCCGAGTTCGGGCGGCAGCACGTCGTGTCCTTCGCTGACCCAGCCGAGCGCGGACTGGTCCACGGGTTCCGGATGCGTGCCCTGACTGACCTGGGGCAACTGCTGTGGGTCGCCAAGGAGGAGGAGGTTGCGCGCGGCGACGCTTGCCGAGATCGTTGCCGCGAGTGAGAACTGTCCGGCTTCGTCGACGACGAGCAGGTCGAGGCTCTTGCGCGGGATGCGGGCGGCGTTCGCCAGATCCCAGCCGGTGCCGCCGACGACGTATCCGGTGTCGCGCCGCTCGAGCGCGAACAGGAGCTGCCCGTCTTTCTCGAGCTCCGTGTATTCGTGGGTGCCGAGCACGGCATCCTTTTTCGGAACTTTGCCGACGAGCCGAGGGTCGAGCCCGGCGAGCACGACGGCGTCGAGCAGGTGCTCGACCACACTGTGCGATTGCGCGACGACCCCGATTTTCCACTGATGTTTGGCGACCAGCTCCGCGATCACGTGGGCGCCGAGGTAGGTCTTGCCGGTTCCCGGCGGCCCCTGCACGGCGAGGTACGAGCGTTCGAGCCCGAGAAGGCTGCCGACGACGGAGGGCACGAGATCGGGCCCGGGCGGCGGAAGACCTCCGGTGCGCGTTCGCGGCGGAATCCGGCGCAGGATGTCCACCATCGGGTCGCGCGGCCATTCGGGTCCAGCCTCTTCGGTCTGCGCCGCGAGCAGAGCACTCCCCCATTCGTCGATCGCTTCGATGAGCCGGTCGGCGCGGGGTGGGCCAGCGGGCGTCAATGCGGTCGGAAGCACCGAGTAGTGCCCGACTTCTTTCGGGAGGATCTCTTCGACGAGCACAGATCCGTCGTCTTCGACTTCGAGCACGCGCACCGACTTGTAGGTGCGCGATCCCGGTTCGGCTGTCGGGTTGGTGAACGGCCCGGGGTTTTCGTAGATGATGTACGGCCCGGCCTGGTCGCTCGCTTTCACGTTGGAGCCCGGACCCCATTGCCCACGCAGCAGCAGCTCGCGCCGTTCTGAGGTCTGCCGGCCTTCGTGGTACCAGTCGCGGATGACGACGGCAGATTCGATGACGAGGGCGTCGCGGGTGTCGGCCCAGTCTTCGATCGGCTGCATGAGGCGTGTGAAGTGTTCTTGCCAGAAGGTCTTGTTTTCGCGGCGGTGGTAGTCGATCGCAGCCGCCGCGAACGCCAGGGCGCGCTGGTCGGATGTCCGCTCCGGGTCGAGCGGATCGCCGGCCAGTGCGAGCAAGCCATCTCTCAGGGGCGACGGTTCCAGGTCGATGTCGGGTTTGTCGGGCGCCTGCTCGCCGATGGGTACGCCCGCGCGGGCCGCCTGAGCGAGGAGGTAGTCGCGGAGGCGGAGGGTGGAGACGCAGTCGTAGCGGTTGTAGTCGGCGATGGAGTCGAGCATCCGCTGGCCTTCGGCGACATCGCCACCGGCGATGAGGTCGCGAGCATCCGCGTATTCGGTGATGGATGCGGCCGCGTTCTGCACCTCGCCTTCGCGGATCTCTTCGCCCATGTAGAGGGGTTCGAGTTTCTTGATCGAGTACGAGCGCGAGCCGACTCTGAGCGCTTTGCGGACGATCGGGTAAAGGTCGACGAGCACGTTTTCGCGCAGCAGCTGGTCGACTTCGTCTTCGCCGACGCCATGGCGGGCGGCCAGGCTGAGCAGGTGCGTCCGCTCGTAGGCGGCGTAGTGGTAGACGTGCAGGTCAGGATGCTGTCTGCGGCGTTCGCCGAGCCAGTCGAGGAAGCCGCGCAACGCTTCCCGTTCTTCGGCGAAGTCGTGCGCCCAGAACGCCGTGAAGTCTTGCTGGACGTCGACCGAGCCGAACAGGTAGTCGAGCCCCCAGCGCTCCCCCGCGCCTTCGGTGTACAGGGGGTCGCCTTCGAAGTCGAAGAAGATGTCGCCGGGGCTCGGCGTCGGCAGCACGGCGAGAGCGGATGCCTCGTAGACGACCACGGGCGGCGGCTCGTCCGCGTGCGCATCCCTTTGTAGCTGTGCCTGCAGTTTGAGCGAGGCGAGGGTCGTGTCCGCGATGCCGGGAACGGTCGCGAGGTCGGTGGTCGCAAGGTCGTCGATCGTCAGGATGCCCGCGGCCGCGAGGCGCGCGCGTTGCGTGACGCGCATCCCGGCCACCAGCAGCACGTCGCGGGACGCCTGGATCTCGGCGTCGCAGTCATCGCAGTGGCCACACACTGCGTAGCGCGGATCGCCCCATTGCACCGCCTGCGTGTCTTCGAGGCGTTCCTGCACGATGTGGAGGAGACGTTGGCGACGTTTGCCGTAGACCGGGGAGATGTCGTCGAGGCGGTGCACGCTGATCGTGCCGTCGCCGAGGAGGAGTTCGACCATCGGCGCGACGCGGACTCCGAGGTGCTCGAGCTGTTCGGCGTAGGCGGCGAGCTGCAGGAGTGCGGTCACGCGGGCGCTGCGGGCGAGCTTGGTGTCCTGCACCTGGTAGCTGCCGTCGGGCTGCCGCACGATGAAGTCCGCGAACCCGAGGAAGCTGCCGTCGAAAAAGGTGGCCTGGAAGACGACTTCGGCCTGGTCGGCGAAGGCCTGGCGGGTGGTGGCGACGGCTTGTTCGAGGTTTTCGGCGGTGAGAGGGCCGTCGGGGCGCGGGATCTCGACCGTTCCTGTGCCGTGATCGGTCTTGTAGCGCGCGAGCACGCGGGCTTCGTGTTCGTCGCCGAGCCGGCTCGTGCGCACGTACATCGGGTCTTCGGGCACGTCGAGCTTGTCGATGCGACCCAGTTTCACGTCAAGCTTGCGGAGGAACGCGAACTCACACTTCGAGGCTTCCGTGAGGTCGCTGGCGCTCGTGACGACGCTGCCGTCGAGTATGAACACGCGACCCCCTTCGTGATGTGCTGCTTTATGCCTCGAGCGTATCGGGAGGGTGTGACAGTGGACAGAAGCCTCAAATCGCAGAATCTAGACACAGGATTCCGCGCTCGAGAGGATACCGGCGATCGGGGCCTTAGCAGGCGCTTCAACCCGTCATCGTTGCCGAAATGGGGTCCGCGATACACAATTGGGCCTCAGACAACAGGCATGTCCAACGGAAATTCGGGGCTTCCATCCATTTCTTCACACCAGAGCGATTTACTAGGGGAAACATGAGGCCCGTGGAAGTTGTTGCAGCGGTGATTACCTCCGGGATGAAGGTCCTGGCGTGTCGGCGATCTATGCAGAAAACTGCCAGTGGTCTGTGGGAGTTCCCAGGTGGCAAGGTTGAGGCGGGCGAGTCACCTGAGAGTGCGCTCGTGCGGGAAGTACGCGAAGAACTGCAGGTCGCAATTGAGGTTGGGCAACTCATCGACAGGACCGTGACCGTGTCGGCAGGAGTGTCGATCGATCTCACGTGCTATCACGCAACCCTTATCGGTGACCCTCCGAAGCGCAGCACGGATCACGACGAGCTGCGTTGGATGGCAGTTTCAGACCTTCCACAACTCAAATGGGCCGAACCGGACCTTCCTACCGTTGCTCGTTTGATTGCTCACGCGAACGGCTCCATCTCCGGGGAACCAGCTGCCGATTCTTACTCACCGTCAATCGGGTGAGGGTTCACACTCGCGTCGTCACCCAGCTCGTGGTTGGCCCAACGAAGTAGGACTAGTCGGAGTACCAGATCGCATATTGCTGTTACGGCGATACCAAAAGCAATCCAGCCTGCGTTGATTTCAAGCTCCGAGACCAGGCAGACAATTCCGATACTCACTGAGCCGACGATGACGTCCGCCAAAACGCGAGCGTGGACTGATGTCGCAGCATTGGACCGCTCGGTCCCACACACCTCTTGAAAGTCGCGATCGCGCCGGAGGACCCGAATGGCAATTGTCGCTCCAACGACGACCGTGACCAGCATTAGCGAGGTGAGAACAGCCGTGACCCACTCCGCCTGTTTAGACGCCTTGCTACCAATTGCACCTCCAAGGGCGCCCGCGAAGGTGATCGCGACGAAGCCCACTATTCGTGCATTCAAAAACAGGACCAACTCTCGATTGCGCGTCGGGCTTGCGGTAGCGTCAACGCGACTGCAAGCCCGACGACTAGCTAAACAGCGATCAGCGGCACTCCGGATTACCGAGCAACTGCGCGTAGATACGAAGGATGTTCTTACACAGTCCATGGGCAATGACCGCTGCCGTTGCAGCGGTAGTCACCCCCGCTACGACCGCACACAGGGCCCAACCCACCCCCGGAATCGCACAGAGAGCAATCCCGAGCGCAGCGCCTCCGCCTGACGCTAGTACTCCCTGATCCGTGCGGTTGAACTCGACATAGAGGCCCCATTTGGGATCGGCCCCTCCGCCAAGACGGGACATGGGCGGCTTGTCCGCGACAAACGTCATAGTGGCTCCCGTTGGGAGGCTAAAAGTCGTCTGGCGAGTTCCGTCCGACGAAATGGATTCCGTGCGTGGCGCATCGGAGTCGAGCAACTCGCGATAAGCGAGCCCGATGACCTCCTTCGTCAACTCTGGAATGGCCTCTGCCGAGTCCGGCAGGGCACTCACCGCGGCCGGGCCGTTTGTGACTGGCATTTCGGCGGCCTGGGCTGGGAGGCTGGCCGCGGCTGCGATAGCTGCACCAAGGAACAGCGCAAGGAACGACTTCGTCGTGTTCTTCATTGAGTTCACCTATTCGTGGGTTTCCAATTTGGTGGGCCCGGAAATTAGGCCCATCGGTATTCACTCTTCATGTTTTCCATAACGCACGCAATGCTTTCATTAGTAGACGCGGCCATTCCGCTCGACCCCCACCCCTCCTTCCCAAAACCCTCCCCTCCGCGCCATGATCGAAACAGCACTTCTTGAGCAACACTCACGGTTGAGTACAAAGAAGAGGGCACCATGGGGGATACAACCACCGACGACGCCGACGCCCGAGCAGACGACCAGGCTCCGCTGAGGCCGGCGACGCGCGATCCCGAGCGCGCGCATCCGCCGGCGAAGCCACACACCAAAGCCGCGGAGAAGCCGCCACGCCCCCGCAACACCCCACCCGTGCGCCTCCCCGACCGCCGCCTCCTGCGCACCTACGCCTTCGACCCGATGTCGACCCGCCTGTCCGGGCAGTTCCTCACCCTGAACATCCCGTTCGAGCGCGGACTCGACCCCGGCCCCTCCGGCGAGCTCATCCAGGTGGTTGACTTCGATGCAGTCCACGACGTCTGGTACCGACCCATCGACCTCAATGACCCCGCGATTCTTGCGCAGAGCGGGCTGACGCCATCCGAATCGGATCCGCGCACTCACCAGCAGGTCGTGTATGCCGTCGCGATGAGCGTCATCGAGCGGTTCGAGCGGTTCGGAGGGCGACGGTTCCGGTGGCGCGGCGGGCGGGAGCTGCGCATCGTGCCTCATGCCTTCGAAGACCGCAACGCGTTCTTCGACCCGGAGCGACGGGCCGTTCTCTTCGGTTACTACCGAGCCGACGAGCGCGATCCCGGCGCCAACCTGCCCGGCCAGGTGATGTTCACGTGCTTGAGTGTCGACGTCGTCGCACACGAGGTGACGCACGCGATCGTGCATCGCATCCGCAAATATTTCTCCGAAGCGACCAACCCCGACGTGTTCGCCTGGCATGAGGCGTTCGCCGACCTGGTCGCCCTGTTCCACCACTTCCTGTTCCCCGAAGTCGTCTCGGAGGCGGTCGCCAACTCTCGCGGTGAACTCAAAAAGGGTTCGGCGCTGCTCGACCTGGCCCTCGAGTTCGGCGAGTCCACGGGGCGTGGCGCCGCCCTTCGCTCGGCCCTCGGCTCGCCGCGCACGCCCAAACAGTTCCTCAACGCGACCGAGCCGCACGAACGCGGATCCTGCTTCGTCGCCGCCGTCTTCGACGCCTATCTCGACACCTATATCGACCAGATCTCCGACCTGCGCCGCATCGCGACCGGCGGCACCGGCGTGCTCCCCCCGGGCGCGCTGCCACCCGACCTGGTCAAACGCGTGACCGTCGAAGCGATCCGCAACGCGGACCGACTGCTCGGGATGGTCGTGCGCGCGTTCGAATACCTTCCGGTGGTCGACGTGACCTTCGGGGATGTCGTGCGCGGCATCGTCACAGCCGACCGCGCGCTCTACCCCGACGACGCATTGCACCTGCGCACGAACCTCGTCGAAGCGCTGCGTCGCCGCGGCATCTACCCGCCGTCCGTCTCTTCACTCGCGGAAGCCTCGCTCGTCTGGCCGACACCGGTCGCTCCCCTCAGCCTGACCGCGGGCGACCACAAGGTCGACCTGGCGCCGCTGATCGAGGATGCCACGCTCAACCTCGATACCAACGGCGAGGCATCGACGTTGGCGACGAGCGCAGAGGATGAAGACCCCGAGCAGGCGGCGATGGACACTCCGCAGCCCTCGCCATCCGCCGAACACAACTCGTCCACCGCCGTCGACCTCATCGCGTGGGGCAAGGCGCACGCGCACGAGCTGGGCCTCGATCCGGAGCTGAAGCTCGAACTTGTCGGAGTCCACGCGGTGTACGTGCAGGCGTCTGACATGCAGCCGCGCCCGATCGTGGTGGCACAGTTCGCCCAACGACACGAAGAGCTCGAAGACCAGACGCTTCCGCCGGGCAAGCGGGTTCCCATCCGTTCGGGAACCACGGTGATCGCGCGGGTCGACGGCGAGGTCGTGCACCTCGTGCTGAAACCGCTGCCGCTCACGAAGCCCGCAGCCCTGGATGACCCGCACACGTTCGAGAACAACCCGTACGGCGACGAGATACGCGCCTTCGCGCAGTCCTGCAACGAGATCGGCCAGAAACGCGCCAAGGCACTCCAGGACTGGAGTGACCAGGTAACGTCAGCGGATGCGCTGGCAGCCTGGACCGACCAGCCATCGCAGCTGCGCCTCACCTTCGCGCAACTGCACGCCGACCAGGAGATCCAGTCGGTGCTCGACGCCAGGACCGCCCAAGCACGGAAGAACCGACGCAGGCATCGCCACCACGGGCAGGGGGCCGACAATGTCTGACACGACAGGCACCGGCACCGGCACTGATGCCGGCACCGCCCCCGCCACCGAGACCACCGTCTCCGTGCGCATGTACAACGTGGGTTTCGGCGACTGCTTCGTCGTGACCGTGGGCCGTGCCGACCAGGCGTGGCGCATGCTCGTCGACTGCGGCGTCCACAGCCAGGGCCGCGCACAGGTCGACGGCGTCTCGCGCACCATCGGAGAGGTCGTCAAAGCCGTCATCGCCGATCTCACCGCAGTCACGCCGGCCGGCTCTCCCCCACGCCTCGACGTGCTCGTCGCCACCCACCATCACCAGGACCACATCACCGGTTTCGCCGTCGCGGACTGGGAGGCGGTCGAGGTGGGCGAAGTCATCGTCCCCTTCGTGGAGAATCCCAATGACAAGGACGCGCAGGCGCTGCGCAACTCGCTCGTGTCGACGGCGACGAAACTCAACGGGATCATCGAGGCCACTGCCAAACGCAAGGAGAAGAACGGCAGCGGCTTCACGGATGCCCTCTCGCTCGCCAACTCGTTCGCGATCAATTCGATGGGCAACGCCGCGGCCACCGACCGGCTGCTGCACCAGAACGGCCTGCACTTCCTGGAGCCGACGCACGACATCTTCTTCGCGCCCGACCGGGACCCGGCGAAGAATGTCATCCCGACGTCGATCGACGGGGTGAGCATCCACATTCTCGGTCCGTCGCGCGACCCGAAACAGCTGTCGCTAATGAACCCGCCTGCTTCGGCGGAGTGGCTGCAGCTCGACCCCGACCAGGGACTCGAGGATGACGACACACCCGCGCTGTTCCCGGCGATCTATGTGGTTCCGGATGACGAACACGACGAACTCCCCACCGAGCTCACCAAAGCGCGCGCATCCCTTCGCCTGTCCCAGCTCGCCACGAGTGATGCAGCGCTGCTCGGGGCGGCCGCCGTGCTCGAGCGGTCCGTCAACAATACGAGCGTGTACTTCGTGCTCGACGTCGCGGGAACGCGCCTGCTGTTCGTCGGCGACTCGCAGGAGGGCGCGTGGGAGCACGTTCTCGACGACGCGGAGTCGCGCGCGCTGGTGAGCAACGTGGCGTTCTACAAGATCGGCCACCACGGGTCGCACAACGCGACGCCGAAGTCGTTCGTGGAATCGGTGCTCGGTGACGGGGCGTACGCGATGCTGCCGTGGGGGCTGGTGAAGAAGTGGGCGGAGACGATTCCGAAAGCGGAACTGCTCGCGGCACTCGCCGACCACAAGACGCACGTGATCAGGGCAGATGCCCCGGTCGCCGAGACGACGCAGATCGAGGTGGGGCCCGGCCAGCTCTGGAGTCAGGTGACGTTCACGGTGCCGTAGGGGCGGCCGGCGCAGGCTCTGCCAGCGCCGAGGTCGCCGGCGCGGCGGGTGCCGCCGGCGCGGCGGGTGCCGCCTGCGCGGCCGGCCCCGCCTGCCCAGGCAGCGGGGTGAGCGTCTCCCAGTCGGGGTCGGCCCACTGCACGCTCGGCGTCAGGTGCGGCGTGTACAGCCCGCCACCCTGGAGGCGGGCGCGCACGCTCGAGTGCAGTACGGCATCCGCCGGGATCGGCCGCGTGCGGTCGATGAAGATCTTGTAGATCCACGGGTTCTTGTGGATGATTCCGTTGACGTTGTCGGCGCTGACCGTGCACGACTTCACGTACGCGGCCGGTTCGACGAGCATCCCCTCTTCGACGGCGCCCTCGACGATCCACTTGAGCGAGACGGACGAGAGCCGGCCGTCGTCGGGAAAGGTGCCGCCGACATCCGTGTGCACCCCGGCGAACCAGACCTCCTCGAGCCGGGAATCGTCCGTCGGCGTCACAAGGTATTCGCGGAACGGCCGGCGCTTCTCGTCGATCGACACCGCATGCCGCACGCGCGCGTCGTTGACCAGCTTGCGCGTGTATGGCCACTTGATGTCCCATTTCAGGATGCCCGCCGCCTTCACCGTGTCGAAGGCACCCAGGTAGGCGATGGGCACGGTGCTGCGGCCCGCGACCTTGCGGGAGAAATTGTCGGTGAACTCGTCGATGTCGGCCCAATGGTCCTTGTCGTCGCCGCGGCGACGGGCGAACTCGGCCACCGCATACGGCACGAGGTTCTCCGAGCCCGGGTAGAGCAGCCCGATGGTGCGCAGCATGCCCGACAGCGCGCGGGCCGTGTAGGCGCCCCGGCTGAAGCCGAAGAGGAAGATGCGGTCGCCCGGGTTCCACGTCTGCATGAGCCAGGTGTATGCCTCGCCCAGATTCTGGCGCAGGCCGTTGCCGAACGCGAGGCCGCCCACTCGCGAGAGGCCGCGCGCGAGCGCACCCCAGGATGCGGCGGATGCGAACGTGCCGACGCCTGGGTCGTAGTAGGCGACCTGCTTGTCCGGGTCATCCAGGTCGAGCATCGAGAAGATCTTGATGACGTTCGAGTCGCCTGTCGCGCGCGGCTGAGCGCCTGTTCCGTCAAGACAGATCACCAGGTTCTTGCCCATCGGACACCTCCGCAGGTCGCCGTGCACGCACGGTTGGGTTACACGGTAGCGGCGCGGCACCCACGCTGGCTAGAGTGGGCCCGCTAGAGGTGCTTGCTGGGCCAGACGTACGGCAGGTCGGCCGGTACACCGGTAAAGAGCGGGCCGTAGAAGTCGGGGTCCTTGCGAATCAGGTTCGACTGGTGACTGAGGTGGAATCCGGCGTCACCCAGCCAGGCGGGCAGCTCGAGATCGTCCTGTTCGAGGGCGTCGACCCCGGGAGCGAAAGGGATGACCTGGTCGCGAACGGTGTCGGGGCGGCCCTGGGCGACCCACTCATCCGCCATCGCAAGGGTGTATTTGGTGAGTGCCGGAACGAAGCCGCGCCACATCAGTGTCGCCGGGTGATGCTGCCACCCATAGGTCGGGATCGTCACCGCCCGCAGCAGCTGCAACCCTTCGACCCGCTGCTTGCCAAGCCGGGAGCGGTCGAGCACACGCGCACTCTCCCGGAACGACGGATACGGCAGGAACGTCTGCATCACGCCCAGCGTACCCGCGCCCGCGCCCGCCCCGGTGCCCGCGCCGCGAGTGGGCACTCGTTTTCGTCAGCCGTCGACGTCAGGCGACAACAACTGTCATCTCGAGTCGGGGAGGGCCTGGGCGCGGGTCAGCCGAAGGTGGCGAGGACGAGTTTGAGGGCCAGGCCGGCGAGCGGGATGCTGAACGCGAAGACAAGGCCGAACGCGAAACCGGTGAGGCCTGCGCTGAGGCCGCCATTGCGGCGCACCCGGAAGAAGCTCACGGCCGCCAGCAGGATCGCCATGATCGCGACGCCGGTTCCGATGAGGCAGAGGGCGACCGCGATCCAGCCGAGCACACCGAACGGCGACACACGCCAGGCCAGGTCGGCGCAGATAACCGTGACGACGAAAAGGATGGCCGACGTCACGCCGCAGTTCACGCTGCGGTAGGCGAGCTCATTGCGCTTTCGCGCCTTGCCGGCGCGGGACCGGAAGGGGGTGTAGTCGTCGTCTGCGTCGCCTGCGTCGCTGGACGCGCCGTCCGCCTCGACGTCTGCCGGCTCGGCCACGACATCCGGAGCGATGATCTCGGAAACCGTCGGCTCGGGCTGCCGGGTGTGGTCGCTCCACGACATGCCCGTCCACCAGCGCTGGGCGGCGCTTCCGGTCGGGTCCGGATACCAGCCGGCCTGAGGAGCGCGGGCGTCGGTCATGCGAGGGCCTTTCGTCGGACACAGTGCATCCACAGGTTAAGGACCGGGGCATCCCGCCCACGAGCCCCAGAGCGCGGGTCAGTCACTGCCCGGCCCACCCTCGAGGTGCTCCTTCAGCCGGTTCATCATGCGCAGGTTTTCTTTGACGGTGGTGCTCACGACCACGGGATGCAGCACGGCCAGCAGTCCGCCGGTCACGATCTCGCCGGTGCGCACGACACGTGTTCCGCCGGCGATCGGCACGAGCTCGTACCGGATGGTGATCGCGAGGCGGCCGTCGGAGCGCGCCTGGTGGAAGACGAGGAGATGGTCGGGCTCGCATTCGAGCACCGTCCCCTCCAGGTGCATGCCCTGGATCTCGTCGGTGTACGTTGTGCCTTTCACGACCGGATTGTCGGAGACCCGCACAGTCGCGCGGTAGGTACTCGACGGGTCGAGCCAGCCGGGGAAGCCGGCAAGGTCGGCGAGCAGGGCGAAGACGTCGCCCGCGGGTCGTTCGACGTCGGTTGTGATCGTCCTCGTGGACTTCATACCCGCATCGGCGTCTCAGCTTTCGCTGGACGGCCCGAGGTCGGCTGACCCGACGTACCGGTAGAGCACCCGGCCGCCCGGCTCCCAGTGGCCCTTTTCGAGCGTGAATTCCGCGGCGAGGTTGTCGGCGCCGTAGGTGCCGATGTCGCGGATCGCGGGGGCAGGCTGGCCGCTCGCCAGCGCTTCGATCGACTCCCGGTAGATGGTCCCGTCGGGGTTCACGAGCACGGCGGTGTAGTGGCTCGACTCCCGCAGGTCGGCGACCGGGTACCAGTCGCGGTGGTCGATCTGCACCATCGCCGTCTCATCCAGGTCGCTCTTGGGGCGCACGCCGGTGGCGAGCCCGTCGACCCAGCGGTCGCCGTCGAAGTAGCTGTAGAGGTTGCCGACGGGGGCTTCGAAGTCCTCTTCGTCGCAGTCGGGAGCATTCAGGTGCGCGAGCGGGCTGGTCATGTCGCCGATGCTACTGCCGTCGGGCGGGGTGCGGAAGGGCGCGGCAACGGATGCGGCGACGGATGCGGACGTCGCGGCCGCACATCCGTCACCCGTTCTTCGCCGCGGCCTTCGCCGCCCGCTTGAACTCGCGCACCCTGGTGAGTGATTCCGGGTCGACGATGTCGGCCACCGACCGGTACGAACCGGTCTCGCCGTATGGAGCTGAGGCGTCTTGCCACCCGGGCGCGGCGACACCCCACTGTTTGCCGAGCAGCGCCAGGAAGATCTTCGCCTTCTGCTCGCCGAAACCCGGCAGCGCCTTGAGCCGGGCGAGCACCTCGGCACCGTCAGGGTCGCCCTGCGTCCAGATGGCGGATGCGTCCCCACCCCAGTCGGCGACAAGCGCCGCGCACATGGACTGGATGCGCCCGGCCATGGACCCCGGGAACCGGTGCACGGAGGGCGGCTGCTTCATGACGGCGAGGAACGCATCGGGGTCGTAGGACGCGAGGGTCGCGGCATCAAGGCCGCCCAGGCGGTCGCGGAGTTTCGCGGGACCCGAGAACGCGGTCTCCATGGGGATCTGCTGGTCGAGCAGCATTCCGATGAGGAGGGCGAGCGGGTCGGTGGAGAGGAGCGCGTCAGCCTCGGTGTCGCCAGTGATGTGAAGGTCGTGGGCCATTCATCCATCTTGCACCGACCCGGGTTGCGAGCCAACGCGCAAGCGGAACCTGTGGAGAACCCGTCCTGGCGCCCGGTTCATCCCCTGTGTTGGGGCTGACTCGTGCCCGTGGCAGCTGGGAGGGTGGATCGATGGCGACCCGAACCCGACCCCGAGTCCTGCCATGACTGCGCGCGCATCGCTCTGGTCGGTGCGGGCCGAACCGCCGAATCCGCTGCCGACGATCCTCCTCCTCACGGCCGCTTCGATCCTGCTGGTGCCGCTTGCCGCGATGAACATCATCGGCTGGGTGCTCGCTCCCGGCGTCGACGTGCGCGAACCCGACGCGGTCGCCCGGGCCGTGCAGGTCGTCTTCGTGCTGGCCTGGTTCGTTCCGTTCCTCGGAACGGTCGCCGCAGACCTGGTGTCATTCGCGCTCTACCGCCGCAGGCGCGACCCCGTACTCCTCGGCGTCGCAGCGCTCGTGCTCGTCCTCGCCGGATGGGCGGTCAGCCTCACGGTGCCCGCGATCCTGATGGCGTAGCCGGACGCCGCACAGCCGAGGCGAGCCTTGTCAGGCCGTGATGGTCATCCGCTCGATCGCGTCGCCCGCGACGAGGAACGTGAACGTCGACGGGCCGTTGAACCCGCTGCCGCCGACCCGCGCCCGCACGGCGACCCCGTTCGGGATCTCCACGAACACCAGGTCGTCGAGCGTGACGTGCAGCCCGAGGAACTCGTGGTCGCTCCAGTCGCGGATCGCGTCCCGTCCGCTGAACTCGCGACCCCAGTCGTCGACCGTCCCCGACGCGGCGAACGCGTCGAGGAACCGCTCGGTGTCGTGGGCGTTCGCGGCCTCGATGGCTTCACTCACCACCGCAGGCACGCCCTCGGGGACATGGATGCGCATGCACCCAGTCTGGGTCACCGAGCCCCCGAACAGGGGGAAGCAGAGCGCGCGTCGTGCCGGTTTCACGCCGTCACGGGATCTCAGGCTGTTCAGGAGCACCCGACGTTGGCAGCATGGAGGTGACAACGAAACGGAGCACGACCATGGCTCGAGTGGTGCAGTTCGAAAAAGTGGGTGGACCGGAGGTCCTCGAAATCGTCGAGGTGCCGACCCCGGCCCCCGGCGACGGCGAGGTCCTCGTCGAGGTCAAAGCCGCGGGCATCAATCCTGTCGACCTGAAGCTGCGTTCGGGCGAGCGTCGCCTGCCGACGCCCACGGGGCCATGGCGCCTCGGCTCGGATGCCGCGGGCGTCATCACGGCGATCGGTGATGGGGTGACCGGATGGGCAGCGGGCGACGAGGTGATCGTCCGCGGTGCGCACGGTGCCTACGCGACGCATGTGGTCGCATCCGCCGCTCGGCTGACACGCAAACCGGCTTCGATCAGCTGGGAACAGGCGGCCGCACTCGGAACACCGGTGAGCACCGCCTACCAGGTGCTCACATCGCTCGGGGTGGGCGAAGGCACCACGCTCCTGCTGCACGCCGGGTCTGGCTCCGTGGGAAGCGCGGCCATCCAGTTCGCGAACGCCTGGGGCGCGACCGTCATCGCGACCGGCAGCGAGGCCAACCAGCAGCGGATGCGCGAGCTCGGCGCCATCCCGACGACGTACGGGCCCGGGCTGGTCGACAGGGTACGCGCTCTCGCGCCGGGCGGGGTGGATGTCGTGCTCGACGCGGCCGGCACCGACGAAGCGCTCGAGGCATCCTTCGAGCTCGTCCCCGACCGCTCCCACATCGGCACGATCGTCGCGGGCGCCCGCGCCGCCGACCTGGGGATCCGCGCGTGGGCCGGGGGAAGTCCCGTGCCGCTGACGCCAGAGGAGCTGGCCACGCGCGCCGAAGCGTACGGCGTGGTCGCCGACCTGCTGGAGCGCGGCGAGTTCCGGATCGACGTGTCGCGCGTCTACCCGCTCGACGAGGTCGCCGCGGCCCACCGCGACATCGAGTCCCGCGCCGTCTCGGGCAAGGTCATCCTGGCACCCTAGCCCCCGGCGCTGGCGCGCCGGCCGCCGAATGGACAGTTGTTGTCGTCCCGCCCGCTTCAGAGACGACAACAACTGTCAACTCGCGGGCCTGCGGGGCCGGGAGAACGGTTCGGCGCTTGTACGCGGGCAGGATCGGGCGTGGAATGGGGTCTGGAGGCTGATCATGAGAATCTCATTCATCGGACTGGGGCGCATGGGTCGCGAACTCGTCGTCCACCTGATCGACGCCGGGCACGAGGTGACGGTCTGGAACCGCAGCGCTCCGGCCGCTGAAGAGGTCGGCGAACGGGGCGCGACGGTAGCGCAGACCGCTGCCGACGCCGTCGCCGGCGCCGAGGTCGTCGTGTCGGCGCTGTTCGGCCCCGACGCCGTGCGCGAGGTCATCGTCGACGGCGGGCTGCCGTTCGTCCCGTCCGCGCTGTGGATCGACGTGACCACGGTCGCGCCCGCCGATGCAGCGGCCTTTGCCGACTGGGCGTCGAAGGCCGGCGTTCGCTACGTGCACTCCCCCGTGATCGGTTCGCTGGCACCCGCCCGCGCGGGACGCCTCGCCGTGCTGGTGGGCGGCGACCCGGATGCGGCCACAGAGGCGGCGGGGATCGTCTCGGTCTGGGCAGACCCCGACAAGCTGCGGATGATCGACTCGGCAGCGAAGGCCGCCACCGGCAAGCTGATCGCCAACCTCGCGCTCGCCGTCTCGATGGAAGGGCTCGTCGAGGCTCTCCGCCTGGGACATTCGAACCACCTCAACACAGACGAGGTGCTGTCGACCCTCGCTTTGTCGACGCTGGCGCCGCTGGCCGCTGGCAAGGGCGACACGATCCGCCAGCGGGCATTCGACGACACCCAGTTCTCCGTCGACCTGCTGCTGAAGGACACCCGCCTGATGATCGCGAGCAGCCGCTCGCCGCTGCCCGCGGTGTCGGTGGTGCACGAGGCACTCGAGGACGCCTCCCGCGACGGCCGCGGCGAAATGGACATCGCCGTCATCGCCGAGCGCGACGCCTGAGCCGTCGGCAGACCGCCGGCGAGCCTGACCGCTGGCGCGTCCGACCCGGCTGCGGCAAGATCGAGCCATGGAACCCTCGGTCTCTTCCCCTGTCGCTCCGATGCTCGCCAAGGCGGTGAACGAGGTCCCCGAACAGGACAGCGTCGCCGGCGGGCTCAGTTTCGAACCGAAGTGGGACGGCTTTCGCGCGATCGTCTACTTCGACGGTGAGACGGTCGAGATCGGCAGCCGCGGCTCCAAGATGCTGACGCGCTACTTTCCCGAGCTGACGGATGCGTTCGCCCGGCTCCTTCCTGGCCCGTGCGTGCTCGACGGGGAGATCGTCGTCCCCACCGGGGCGAGCGGCAGCGAACGGCTCGACTGGGAGGCGCTTTCGCAGCGCATCCACCCCGCCGCCAGCAGGGTGCAGAAGCTCGCTGCCGAGACCCCGGCGATGTTCATCGCTTTCGACCTGCTCGCCGAGGGTGACAGGAACCTGACGGTCGTTCCGTTCGGCGAACGTCGCGCCGAACTGGAGCGCCTCATCGGCCCGCTGCCGCATCCGCTGCACCTGACCCGCACGACGACGGATGTCGACCTCGCGCGCCGCTGGCTGGTCGAGTTCGAGGGCGCCGGGCTCGACGGCGTCGTGGCGAAGCCGCTGTCGTCGGCGTACGCGCCGAACAAACGGGTGATGCTGAAGATCAAGCACCATCGAACAGCGGATGTCGTGGTCATCGGCTACCGCATCCACTCGAGCGGGCGCGGCGTCGGCTCCCTGCTCCTCGGGCTCTACGACGATGACGGCCAGCTGCGAAGCGTGGGGGGCGCGTCGGCGTTCACCGACGCCCGGCGCCTGGAGCTGATCGACGAGCTCGACCCGCTGGTCGAGCGCGACGCGGACGGCGAGATCGTGAAAGGCGAGGGCGAACGCAGCCGCTTCTCGTCCAGCAAGGATGTCTCGTTCGTGCGGCTGCGACCTGAGCGGGTCGTCGAGGTGCGCTACGACCAGATGGAGGGGATGCGCTTTCGGCACACGGCCCAGTTCGATCGGTGGCGCCCGGACCGGGAGGCGCGCTCATGCACGTTCGAGCAGCTGGACCGGC
Source organism: Leifsonia sp. McL0618 (assembly GCF_049994905.1). Taxonomy (GTDB): domain Bacteria; phylum Actinomycetota; class Actinomycetes; order Actinomycetales; family Microbacteriaceae; genus Diaminobutyricibacter. Next base: position 2,596,112 of record NZ_CP188258.1, read on the forward strand.
CGATCGCCTACGACCTGAGCCAGGTCATCAGCTGAGCCGGATACGTCGGCTGACCTAGGTGTGCTGGGGTGGGGGCCGCCGGGCTGTGGCGGCCCCCACGGGTTCAGCAGTTGTGCATTGCTGCGACGGCCGGGCTGAGGGCGCCGGTGCCACCGATCAGGGTGACACTGGTCACCCCACGGCCGGCGAGGTCCGCCTCCGAACCGTCCGGCACACAGACCGGGTTGACCACGTAGAGCGGTGAGCCCTTCACCGCGGCCAGAACCGCACCGGAGAGAGCATCCGCGAACTGGCTGCCCGCCGCGAAGTACGCGCTGGTCCCGCTCGTGAACGCGGCCGCGTTGATCGCCTGCGACGTCGCATACCGGTCAGTGCCCGACAAACGCGTCACCGGACCGAACCCGCCGAGCTGAGCCGCGATCCCGGCCGAGACCGCTCCCGTGCCACCGACCACGGTGAACGCGTTCGCCCCATGCGAGGCCAGGTAGCCCGTCGTCGTCGCATCCAGCGAGCCCAACGTGCCGTTCACCAGAATGACCGGCAAACCCGCCGCCCCGGCCGCAGCCGCCGACGACAGAGCATCCGGGAAACTCATCCCCGACGCGACATACACCTTCTGCATCGTCGGGAACGCCACATCCACCACCTTGCGCGCCGTCTCGAACCGGTCAGCCCCGGCAACCCGGGTCACCGTCGCCGCCAGCGGAACCAACTGCGCCGCCACCGCATCCGAAATCGCACCGGTTCCACCGACGATATAGATCGTCGACGGCTGCAACCGCTGGATCTCCGCCTTCACACTCGCCGGCAGACTGCCCTGCGCCGTCAACAACAGCGGACCACCCAGCTTCGCCGCCGGAGCCGCCGCCGCCAAACCATCCGCAAAACCCAAACCACTGGCCACGAACACCACCGGCGCCGTCCCCGGGAACGCCGCCCGCGACACCTGAACCGCCGTCGAATACCGATCAGCACCCGACACCCGGCTCACCGCAGGATTCCACCGCGCCGACGCCACATCAAACACCGCCATCGTGCCGGTCACGTTCGCGTCGGTTCCATCGATCGTCGTCCAGATCTGCTTGCCGTTCGGCGTGAACGCGAGGTTCCACGGGCCCCCGCCCGTGATCGCGTAGTGGTTGACTACAGCCTTCGTAGCGACATCGATGACCGCAACGTTCCGGCCGTACCAGTTGAGTACCCAGGCCTGCGTGCCATCCGGCGAGACCCTGATGGCCTCCGGAACGATGCCGACGTTGGGGATGTTCGTGGAGACCAGGTACGTCGCGGTCGAGATCACCGACACCGTGCTCGTGTGCTTGGCGTCCCCGCCGTTCGTCACGAACAGGGTCGTACCGTCGGGAGTGATCGCGAGGCCCTGGGGCGAGTTCCCGAGAGGAATCGAGTTCGTCACCGTGCCTGTTGCGACATCGATGACGGAGACCGAGCCGGCGCCCGAGGTTCCGTCGCCGTCGTTGACGACGTAGGCGCGCGAGCTGTCCGGGCTGAACACGACGTCCAGCGGCGTCTGGCCCACGGGGATGTATTTGAGCACCGATCGCGTGGCAGGGTCCACCACCGCCACCAGCCCCTGCGTCTTGCCGAACTGGGGTGCGATGGCGTAGACCTTCGAGCCGTTGGGTGCGTACGCGACGTCCCAGAGCGGGTAGGGCGCCACGATCGTGCCGAGTTTGGTCTTGTGCGCCAGGTCGACCACGGTCAGGCCGCCTGAGTCGGACTCGCCCATGTACGCCGCGTAGGCCTGTGTCCCGTCGGGGCTGATCGCTACACCGTTGGCTCCAGGTCCGTCGACCGTCGTCGACCACACTTTCGCGTGGGTCGTGGTGTCGAAGGTCGTGATGGCGCCGAAATAGGTGTTCGGATCGGCGGTCACGGCTACCGCCGTTGTTCCGTCGGGCGTGATTGCCACGCCTCCCGGGTTGTTGCCGACCCGGAAGACGGGCGTTCTGTATGAATCGGTGGCGGATGCGGGGGCTGCCGCTACCACTGCCAATCCGGTCAGCGCAACGACGGAGAGAACCGCGGCTAGCTTGCGCCTACCGCGCCTTCGGCGTGCGAGTCGATCAGAAGACAGAATTGGTCGGTTGCGCATTTCCCCACGCATTCATCCATGGCGCGGATGGAACTCCGCTGCTCTGACGCAATTATGCATGTGCGCAGGTTCCCATGGACGTGCCGGTTGGCCCCTCTTCAGGGCGCATTTCGGATCAGCGCTTGGTGCGCGGCTTCGCGACCTTCGGCGGGAGCTCGGCGACACGGGACAAGGCACGTTCGATCCACGGCGTGATGAGCTCAGGCGTCGCCGACCACGCAGCCGGCAGCCCAACGTAGCCACCCATCGGCCGTTCGGCGGGCCCGAAGGGTCCCGTTCCCTCGATCGCCGCGAGTTCGTCGCGCGCCTCGTCGTCGAGCACCTTCACCCCGATCACGTCGCCGAAGAGGCCTGCGAACATGTTGCCGTGGACGAACGCGCCGAGGTTGCCGAACATCGGCTTGACCTCGACATCCGGCGCCTCGGGGACGACCGACCGGAAGAGCGCCTTCGTCTCTTCGCCGGGCTTCGGGATCTGCACGTCAGGCCCCCATCGCCTTCGGCACGTTGTGGATGTTCGCAGCCTCGCTCGCGACCTGTTTGGTGATCATCCCCTTCATCAGCACCATCGCGCCCTTCGGCGTGAGGTCGATGGTGAACGTGACCTCGGTCGTTCCCGGCACGATCTCCCTCAACACGAACGAACCGAGAGGGCGAGCGGGTCCCGCGATCGTCTCGAAATCCATCCGGGTCGGCGCCTCGTATCGGGTGATCCGGTAGTCCCCCTTGATCGTGCGGCCCGCCGGACCCTTCATCGACTGTGCGTAGGTGGTCCCGACTCCCGGGCCCGTCCCATCGACGAGTTCGATGGAGACCACTTCCGGCCTCCATTTCTGCTCGTTCATCCCGTCTGCCAGGAACTCGAAAACCTCGGCGATCGGACGGTTCACCATCACGGTCTCTGCTGCGTGAGCCATTCCTGCTCCTTACGCTTCCTTGCGGGCGCGGCTCGGCTGCACACGGGGCGGTTCGCCGGGCATCTTGGGATAGTCGGGCGGGAACGGAAGCTCACCGAGACCGTTCTCGAGGTCGCGGGCCCACCATCCGAGCAGCTGGTCGATGCCACCGGGCTTCGCGCCGAAATCGGCCCACGGATCACCCACCGTACGAAGCCTGTCGGGCACCGTGAGCACGGTGAACGCCTTCGGGTCGGTGGTCTCCAGTTCATCCCAGGTGATGGGCGTCGACACCGGCGCGTGGGCGAGAGCACGCGGGCTGTACGCGCCGGCCATCGTGCGGTCGCGGTTCGCCTGGTTGAAGTCGACGAAGATGCGCTCCCCGCGCTCTTCCTTCCACCACGCCGTCGTCACCTTCTCGGGCATCCGCCGTTCGAGTTCGCGCGCTGCGGCGATGACGGCGTGCCGCACATCCAGGAACTCGCGCACGGGCTCGATGGGCGCGAACACGTGGAGGCCGCGGTTGCCGGAGGTCTTGATGAACGCATCCAGACCGGCTTCGGCGAGCACCTTGCGCAGCTCGATCGCCGCAGGGATCGCATCGTTGAAATCCGTTCCGGGCTGCGGGTCCAGGTCGATGCGCAGCTGGTCGGGGTTGTCGGAATTCTCGGCGCGCGACGGCCACGGGTGGAAGACGATCGTGTTCATCTGCGCAGCCCAGACGGCGGCCGCGGGCTCGTCGATGATGAGCTGCGGATGCGACCGAGCGCTCGGGTAGATCACCATCACGGAGCGCACATAGTCCGGCGCACCCTTCGGCGGGTTCTTCGAAAAGAACTGCTCGCCGTCGATGCCCTCCGGGAAACGCTGCAGCGAGAGGGGGCGGTCGCCGTTCGCTGCGACGAAGGCGTCGCCGACCGCGATCAGGTAGTTCGCGAGATCGAGTTTAGTGAAACCGAGGTCGGGCCAGAGCACGCGGCCCGGACTCGAGATGCGCACCTCGCGATCGCCGTGAGGACCGTTCACCGTCAGGACAACAGCTTCGCTCGCCATGCGACAACCGTACCGGTCGGGGGCCTGAAGGAGAACGGTCCAGGGGATGCGCATCGGGGCACCCTCGTGAATCGCGCGCACTTGCGTCGTAGGCTGGGGCGGTCATGAGGATCATCAGCTACAACCTTCGCAAACACGCTGCCGGGGGCGAACTCGCCGATCTGGCGGGCGCCTACGACGTCGACGTGCTGTGTCTCCAGGAGGCCGACAGCGAGGCGCTTCCCGACACACTCGGGCACCTCGTTCTCGCCGACTCCACCAAGACCAACCGCCTCGGGCTGGCCATCTACACGAACGCCGAACGCTACGACATCCAGTCGACGAAAGTGTTCGCGGTGCACAAGTCGATGCACGACCGGGTGCTCGCGCCGGCGCACGAACGACTGCTCGCGGCGCACCTCGTGGACCGTGCGACACAACAGGATGTGCTGGTCGGGTCGTTCCACGCGGCGCCGCTGACCGCATCCAATTCGCTGCGGCGCAAGCAGATCGCGGCCGCCCACGAGGGCATGCGGTCGCTGGCGGACGACCTGCCCGCCGTGATGGTCGGCGACTTCAACTATCCGTGGTTCATCCGGGGGCTCGAACGCCGGCTCACGACGTCAGGGTATGAGCTCATGCGCAGCACCGAGCCGACCTACGCGCGGTACAAGTTCTTCACCGGATACTTCGACTTCGTCACGTCGACCGGGTTCAGCATCGACCGCGTGGACGTGCTGCCCGCCGGCGCGTCCGACCACCGGCCGATCAGCCTCGCCGCCCACATCACCGCGGCGGCCTGACGCGCGCTCGCGCGCCCTGCGCGACCCGTGCCCCCCGCCCCGCCTGCGTCGGATCGGTCGCCAATCTATTGGCAACCAATCGCACCCGCGCGCACCCTTTCGGCAACCAACCGAACGACATCCATGAGCCCGTCCCGCACGCTCGACCGGGGGCCGCCGACGGCGTACGGTGGAGCCGGGCCGCGGGGTGATGACATGGACTGGCTGGCTGCGAGCGATTACTGGTTTGCACGTGAGGTGCTGCAGCGCGGCACCGCCGCCATCTACCTGATCGCGTTCGTCTCCGCGGTCAACCAGTTCCCCGCACTCCTCGGCGAGCGTGGGCTGCTCCCGGCTCCCGAATTCCTGAAGCTGAACTACGCGCGCCGTCAGCCGACACTCTTCCGCTGGCGCTACTCCGACCGGCTGCTGCTGACCGTCGCGTGGTCGGGCGCGGCGATCTCTGCGCTGCTGGTGGTCGGCATCCCGCAGCTCGCACCCGGATGGGTGCCGCTCATCCTGTTCCTCGTGATCTGGCTCGCCTACCTGTCGATCGTGAACATCGGCCAGACGTTCTACGCGTTCGGCTGGGAGAGCCTGCTGCTCGAGGCCGGCTTCACGGTCGCCTTCCTCGGCGGCAGTCAGGAAGCCCCGCCGATCACGGTCATCTTCCTGGTGCGCTGGCTGGTGTTCCGGCTCGAGTTCGGCGCAGGCATGATCAAGATGCGCGGCGACCGGTCGTGGCGCGACCTCACGGCGCTGTTCTACCACCACCAGACCCAGCCGATGCCGAACCCGGTCAGCCGGTACGCGCACCTGCTCCCCCGCTGGTTTCACCGTGCTGAAGTGCTCGCCAACCATTTCGCCCAGCTGATCGTGCCGTTCTTCCTGTTCGCGCCGCAGCCGATCGCATCCGTCGCCGCCGCGATCGTGATCCTCACCCAGGTGTGGCTGGTGTTGACCGGCAATTTCGCGTGGCTCAACGTGATCACGATCGTCCTCGCGTTCTCGGCGGTCAGCAACACGGTCGCGCACGTCGTGGTGCCGCTCATCCCCTCCACCGGGCCGACGGATGCGATGCCACCCTGGTTCGCTTTCGTCGCCCTCGTCGCATCCGCGCTGCTCATCGCCCTCAGCTGGTGGCCGGCGGCGAATCTGTTCTCACGCCACCAGCTGATGAACGCCAGCTTCAACCGCTGGCACCTCGTCAACGCGTATGGAGCGTTCGGCAGCGTCACCAAGGAACGCTACGAAGTCGTCGTCGAGGGCACCTCCGCCGAGCAGCCGACCGGCGACGCGGCCTGGCAGCCGTATGAGTTCAAGGGCAAGCCCGGCGACCCGCGGCGCATCCCGCGGCAGTTCGCGCCCTACCACCTGCGACTCGACTGGCTCATGTGGTTTCTCGCACTCGGTTCGCGAGACACGCGATGGTTCCTGATGTTCCTGACGCGGCTTCTCGAAGCCGACCGCCGCACACTGAAACTGCTGCGTGTCGACCCGTTCGGGGGAACGCCGCCGACCTGGGTCAGGGCCAGACTGTACCTGTACCGTTTCGCGACGCGACGCGAACGGCGGGATGAAGGGGTGTGGTGGATGCGCGAAGAGGCCGGGATGCTGGTCCCCCCGATTTCGCGTCCGACGCAGGCCCGCCGCGGGTACGGCCGATGATCGACGCGACCGTCGTCGGAAGCGGACCGAACGGCCTGGCCGCCGCCGTCACCCTCGCCAGGGCCGGCCTCGAGGTGGTGCTCGTCGAACGCGCATCGACGGTCGGCGGCGGGATGCGCACCGCCGAACTGACGCTTCCCGGGTTCCGGCACGACGTCTGTTCGGCCGTGCATCCGGCCGCGCTCGCGTCGCCGTTCTTCCGTGCATTCGGGCTGACGGAGCGGGTGCCGTTCGTCATTCCGTCGGCGTCGTACGCGCATCCGCTCGACCGCGGCGTCGCCGGGATCGCGTGGCACGACCTCGACCGCACGGCAGACGACCTGGGCCGCGACGGCGACGCCTGGCGCTCGCTCTTCGGACCGCTGGTGAAGCACATCGAAGCTCTGACCGATTTCACGGGATCGCAGCTCCTGCGGGTTCCGCCGCATCCGCTCGACGCGCTCACTTTCGGGCTGCGAGTGCTCGAGCAGGGGACGCCCGCGTGGAACGAGCGCTTCCGGGAGCGCATCGCGCCTGCCATGCTGAGCGGCGTGTCGGCGCACGCCGTGGCGTCGCAGCCGTCGCTCGCGGCCGCGGGAACCGGGCTGCTGCTCGGCGCCCACGCGCACGCGGCCGGGTGGGGATTCCCGGTCGGCGGCTCGCAGGCGATCGCGGATGCGCTCGCCGACGACCTTCTCGCCCACGGCGGACGCATCGTTCTGGACGCGGACGTGACGGGTCCCGCCGATCTCGAGCCCTCCCGGGTCACACTCCTCGACACCTCCCCCGCATTCCTGGACCGCTTCGCCGGCGACCGCTTGCCGGCCCGCTATCGCCGCGCGCTGCAGCGGTTCCCGCGCGTCGGCGGCGTCGCCAAAGTCGACTTCGCCCTCTCAGCACCCGTGCCGTGGACGAACCCGGATGTCGCCCTCGCCCCGACCGTGCACCTCGGCGGGTCGCGCGGTGCGATCCCCCGCTCCGAACGCGACGTGGCTCGCGGGCGCATCCCGTCATCCCCGTTCGTGCTGGTCACCCAGCCGAGCATCCTCGACGACACGCGTGCTCCCCTCGGCAAGCACACCCTCTGGGCATACATGCACGTGCCGGCCGGGTCGATCTACGATCCGACGGAGGCGATCACACGCCAGATCGAACGGGTGGCACCGGGGTTTCGCGATGTGGTGCTGGCGAGCGCGACGATGACATCACGCGACGTCGAGGCGAACAACCCCAACGATGTCGGTGGCGAGATCATGGGCGGGTCGGTCAGCGTGTACCGGCTGCTCGCCCGGCCGGTGCTGTCGCCGACGCCGTGGGCGACCCCGGCCGACGGCCTGTACCTGTGCTCGGCGTCGACCCCGCCCGGGCCGTCGGTGCAGGGGATGAACGGGTGGTACGCGGCGCGCCTGGCGGCCCGGACGCATTTCGGCCTCGAGGTGGGGTTCGACGACCTGCGGCCCGGACGCTGACGCGTCCCGGCCATCGGGGCGGTCAGGCGCGCGCCCTACCCGACGAGCAGCAGCACCCCGGCGACGAGCGACGCGAGCGCGAGCAGAAGGGCGATCGCCAGAAGCGCCGCGTGCACCCGCAGGAACCGTGTCGGGGCTCCCGCGCCATCCCGTGCCCGCGGATCGGCGGCGACGCGCTTGTAGAAGCGCGGCCACGCAATGACATTGAACAGAGCGTTGACGAACAGGACGATGGCGGCGAAGACGATCATGGTCAGTCCAGCCTACGAGAGCCTCAATAGCCGCCGTGCTCCTCCTCCAGCCGGGCGAGGTCGCGGCGGATCAGCAGGTTGAGGCGGGCCGGCCGTTCCCGTTCGTATTCCTCCTTCGTCGCCTCGACGCCCGAGAACGCGTCGAGCGACGCCTCGATGGCAGATCCGATCTCCGACCATGCGTCGTCGCGCGCCTTCTCGACGAGCCCGAGCAGGCCGGCCTCGTCGTCTGCACGCACCCGCAGCGCCTGTGCGAGCTCCTCGGCGACCCGTTCCCGGCGGCGCAGGTTGACGTTGTCGATGGCCCGGTAGTCGTGGATGTGCTCACCCTGGCCGTCGAGGCCGAGCGCAGACTCGCGCTCTTCGGCGATGCGCGTGCCCCCGGCATCCGATTCGTCTGCGAGCTCGCGCAGCGCAGCGGCCGCGACCGGGAGATACTTCTCGGCGTCGAAGACGGACTCGGTGCGGATGGCGTCGACGACGATGCGGTTCTTGACCGTCATACGCACCGAATACTCCGCGATCATCATGCCTTCGTCGAGGGCATGGTCGAGGGTGGTTGGCGCCGGGGACTCCAGCTGGGTCTCGTCGAACGGGCGCATGGGGGGCGCGACGGGCTTGCGTCGGCGTCTGAACCAGCGCATCCATTCCCCTCCGTCGAGACCCCTCACACCCATTGTCGCCGGTCGCATGGCCGGTGCGGCAATGGTTGTCTGCGAATCTGTGGAGGGACATGCCCGACTCGGATTTCGTTCTGGACCGGGTGGGCCCTATCGTCGTCGGGGCGGGTTTCAGCGGCCGCGCCCGCACGCCCGATGGAGACCCGATGACAGACACCACGATCGAATGCGCCGCGCTGCCCGCCGGATCGCTCGTCATCGTTCGCGTCGACTGGCACGACGAGCGTGCGGTCGCACTGCGCGCCGCGATGGATGCCGAAATCGCGCCACGCTACGCCGACCTCGCCGACGGGGCCGGCCCTGGACGAGCTGAAGAGGTCGCACTGGCCTTCGCGATCGACCCCGCCGACATCGCGGTGACCTACCTGGTGCTGGACGGCGAGACGCCGGTCGCCCACGCAGCCCTGCGATCGCTCGGCGGCGAATGGGAGCTGAAGCGCCTGGTGACGCTGCCGGCTTTCCGGGGGCGCGGGTACAGCCGCGCCCTGATCGCGGCCGTCGAGAGCGATGTCGTGGGTCGCGGTGGACGCAGGCTGATCCTGCAGACCGGTGCCCGCCAGCCTGAGGCCGTCCGGCTGTACGAAGGTCTCGGCTTCACGCGCATCCCCGTGTACGAGCCATACCTTGCGATCACCGAGTCACTCTGCTTCGAGCGGGTGCTCTGACGAGGCCGTCGGTGGGGCGCAACAACGAAACACAGGGTCACATGCCGTGCACGGACACGCCCCGATCGACTAAAACCGTAGGACCATGTCTCGCATCTACACGAGCAAGACCAACCCCGGCCGTGCGCGCTGGGAGCTCGCGGTCAGCCCTGCCGGGGACGTGTACGCCTTTCCGCTGACGCTGGCGATCGCGGACCGGCATGTGCTCGGCGGTCACTCCCGGTACCTCGTCGGGCACCTGCTCGAGCATGACGGCCAGTGGACGGCCACCGCCGCCTACGGACTGATCCTGGGCACGACGTTCCGCCGCCGGTCGTCAGCGCTCGCAGCCATCGCCGACGAGGCCGAACTCCAGCCGGTGCCGTAAGCGCGAACCCGGCTCAGAGGCGGGTGAGCCCGTCGGCGATCACAACGAAGCCGACGAGCACCAGGATCAGCGCCGACACGACCCGGTTGTTCTCCTCGAGCCATTTCCTGGCGTGCACGAGCGGCATCTCCGTGCGATCCGGCGCCACCAACCGCGCGATGATCGGGATGGCGACCGTCGAGGCGGCAACTAGCGTATAGATCAGGATGACCACCGCTACATCGCCCGGCGTCAGGCCGTCGCCCCGGAGCGCCAGTCCCGCCGCCGCGCTCAGCAGGATCGCCTTCGGGCGCAGGTTCAGCAGCAGCGCGAAACCGAACGACGACCACGGGCCGAATGAGCTCACGGCGTTGAGCCACCGGGGAACGCCGGTCGACGGGTTGCGTCTCCCCCGCATCCAGTTGATGACCGACAACGCGATGAGCCCGACACCGATGATGATCAGAAGGGTGCCTAGGACCACCTGCGATGTCTTCGGCACGGTCGCGGGTACCACTTCGGCAATGCCGAGCAGAACGACCAGTACCAGGGCGATCCCGAGGATCCAGCCGATCAGGAACGGAATCGACGAGCGGTTCCGGTTCTTGGACAACAGGATGAGGATCGTGGCCATGATCGGGATGGAACTGAGCGCGAACGCGACCGCGAGCGGCAGCACATGCCCCACCGCCGCCAGCATCGCTCCCCGACCCACTTTCCGGACTCCTTGCGGCACCCCTTCGGTGAAAGATAATGCGCGCCCCGCGTTCCTCCACATCACCCCGTTCGGATGATGTCGCCAACCTCACAGATCCCTAGCGTAGGGCCATGGCCGACAGCCGCGCGTTTCCCAGGGGCACGAACATCCTCGTCGCCCTCGGCGCGGCGACGCTGACCGCGATCGGCATCAGCGGCATCAAGGGCATCCTCGCGCCTGTGCTGCTCACCCTCATCCTGACGATCTGCGCGAACCCTGTGCGCACGGGGCTGCTGAAGCGCGGCGTGCCCGGCGGGATCGCGACGGGCTCGGTCATCCTCGTCGTCTTCGGCCTCCTCGCCGGCTTCACGTACACGCTCATCCTGGCCACCGCGCAGTTCGTCGCCATGCTGCCGAACTATTCGAAACAGTTCGAGCAGATCGGGGCGAGCATCGGGGCGTGGCTCACCAGCATCGGCGTCGGGCCCGAACAGGTGCAGGCCGTCGAGACGGGCCTCAACCCCACCAACATCGGGCACATCATCTCGGGTGTTCTGGGCAGTGTGGTCAGCATCACCGGTGCCCTGGTGATCATCCTGACGATGATGATCCTGATGGCGGCCGACGCCGCGTACGCCCGCACCATCCTGCACCAGCTGGGTACCCGCAACCCCGACCTGGTGACCGCGTTCACGGATTACGCGTCGAATGTGCGGCGCTACATGGTGGTGACGACGGTTCTGGGTGTCGTACAGGGCACACTGAACGCGATCGCGCTGTACATCCTGCACGTCCCGGCCGCCCTGCTCTGGGGCCTTCTGGCGTTCCTCTGCAGCTTCATCCCGAACATCGGCTACTTCTTCGCGCTGATCCCGCCGCTCGTGTTCGGCTTCCTGGTCGGCGGATGGCCGACCGTCATCGCGATCATCATCGTGTACGGCATCATCAACGCGGTCGTGCAGTCGATCATCCAGCCTCGTGTCGTCGGCCACGCCGTCTCGCTCAGCCAGAGCATCACGTTCTTCTCAGTGCTCTTCTGGGCTGTCGTGATCGGCCCGATCGGCGCCATCCTCGCCATCCCGCTGACGCTGCTGGGCAAGGCGTTACTCATCGACTCCAATCCGGATGCGTACTGGTGGCGACCGGCGCTCGGCCCCACGACCGAGACACGCGACCTCCTCAAAGCGGAGCAAGCGGAAGCGAAACACGAGCGCAAGGACAAGCGCGAGGCCAAAAAGCATCCGCCGTCGTCGACGCCGGGCGAGCCCGCCCCCGCCGACGCGTAGCTGTCCCTCCCCGGCCGACGCGTAGCTGTCCCTCCGCGGCCCGCCCCCATCGCGCTCACGCTCACCCGAGACCCGTCGAGCCCAGGGAAAGCACCTCATTCGTGAAGAATGGGGTGCTTTCCCTGGGCTCGACTCCGGTGCTCGGGGCTCGACTCCGGTGCTCGGGGCTCGACTCCGGTGCTGGGCTAGAGGCCCGTCCGGGCCTCTAGGCGACCGGATGCGATCGCCTCGAGGAACGCCTCGTAGTCCTGCTCGTTCTGGTCGGCGTACGCTTCAGCGAAGTCGGCGATCAGCTCGTCGAAGCGGCCGCTGCCGCCCATATATGCCGCGATCGCCACCCGGTCGCCGGAGCGCGCATGGGCGCGGGCGAGTGTTTCGCCGCAGACCTGGGCATACAGCTTGACCCCGACCGGACGACTCCCCTCGATCTCGAACGAACCCTTCCAATCGTGCAGCTGGCGGATGTAGAAATCGCGCGACTGCCCGTCATAGCCGGCCACCCTCTCCCAGCCGAGGAAGATGTCGCTCGCCGACTGCATCAGCCGCTGCCCGCGCACCACGCGTTCGCCGTGCGTGTCGAACTCACTCGGCTGGAGGAAACGCTCGAGCACCGAGGGCTGGGCCTCTTTCGCCTGAAGCAACAGGTAGTCCTTCGTGTTGCGGCCCTTGAGGAGCACGACCCACGCGCGCGTGCCGACACTTCCGACGCCGACGACCTTGCGGGCCATGTGCACGTACGAGTACTCGTCGATCGGGTGGTGCTTGAACAGCAGCGTCTGCGTGTAGTTCTCGATGATGCGGGTGATGAAGGCTTCATCCTGACGGCGCTCGAGGGCATCGGGGACGATGCTCTCGATCGGCTCGATGAGCGGCGGATCGGGCAGGATGCGCAGCTCGCCGTCGACAACACCGACCAGCTTCTCGAACGCGCCCATGCTGTCCTTGGTGCGTGCCTTCGCGATGATCTGCGCGGTACGCTCCGTCTGCAGCGCTCCGGCCTTCTCATCGCGTTGCTGCTGCTTCACCCAGTCGAGCATCTGGTCGGCATCCATGTGGTCGTACCAGGCGTCGAGCACAGGGATGGACGCCGAATAGCGCATCTGCTTGCGGTAGCCGTGCACGGCGGCGACGACGATTTCGCGGCGCTCGCCCGGCGAAAACCCGCGATACCTCGCCGCGATCTCGAAACTCGTGACCAGACGTTTCAGATCCCACTCCCATGGGCCGGGCAGCGTCTCGTCGAAGTCGTTGAGGTCGAAGATCATCGTGCGCTCCGGGGTGCCGAAGAGACCGAAATTAGAGAGGTGCGCGTCACCGCAGATCTGGGTGGTCATCCCCGAGTTGAGCGTCCCAGAGAGGTCTGACGCCATGATCAGCGCAGCTCCGCGATAGAAGGCGAACGGCGACACCATCATGCGTCCGTAGCGGATGGGCACGAGCTCGGGCACCCGGCTCTCGGCCTGCGACTCGAGAAGGGAAACAGGGTCGAGCCGGTCATCCGGTGGCTCCCACAGCGACTGGACCGAACGCGGCGTTCGCTCCCGGGCGGCGCGGCCGAGCGACTCCCGTGCTGCGAAATCGTGCAATGAGACTTCGATCGTCGAATCCATGACGCATCCTTTCGGTTCGACCTCCGCCGTTCAGTGTGTGAACGCAGAAACCTGCCCCTCCGTCGGCATCGGCGCTTCGAGCGCATCGAGGTAGGCGGCGGCCTCCGCGATATCGATGACGAGGCTCTCGGCGAGGTTACGGCTGAGTCCGTTGCGCACGACGATGCGCTGGACGACGACGTCGGTCAGGTCGTCGGGCATCGGGTAAGCGGGGATCAGCCAGCCCTTCAGCCGCAGGCGCTCCGACAGGTGGTAGAGGTTCCACTTGTCTGTGTGGCCTTTGCGAAGCTGCCAGGCGAACACGGGGATGTCGGTCCCGTCGTTCCAGAGCTCGAAGGCGGGCATCCTGCCGATCTCGCTCGCGAGGTAGACCGCGACATCCTGCGACGCCTTCTGCACGCGGTAGTAGCCGTCGAACCCGAGACGGAGGAACAGGTAGTACTGCAGCAGCACCTGGGCGCCCGGTCGTGAGAAGTTGAGGGCGAAGCTCGGCATGTGGCCGCCGAGGTACGTGACATCGAAGACGAGCTCCTTGGGCAGGTCGTCTTCGGTGCGCCAGATGACCCAGCCGAGACCGGGGTACACCAGGCCGTACTTGTGTGCGGATGTGCTGATGGAGGCGACGCGCGCGAGCCGGAAGTCCCAGATCAGGTCGGGCTGCAGGAATGGCGCGATCATTCCGCCCGACGCACCGTCGACGTGGATCGGGATGTTCAGCCCGGTCGACTGCTGGATGGCGTCGAGGGCCTGCGCGATCTTCTCGACCGGTTCGTACATGCCCGTGTAGGTGACACCCATGATCGCAACGACGCCGATCGTGTTCTCATCGACGTACGCGTCGAGGTCGTGACCATCGAGCACTTTGTGTTCGAGCGAGATCGGAACATAGCGGGCTTCGACATCCCAGTAGTGGCAGAACTTCTCCCAGCAGACCTGCACGGCGCTCGACAGGATGAGGTTCGGCTTGTCCGCCGGTTTGCCTTCCGCCTTGCGTGCGAGCTGCCAGCGGCGCTTCAGGGCGAGGCCGGCGAGCATGCACGCCTCGGACGAACCGATCGTGGAGGTGCCGATGGCTTTCTCCCGGTCGGGAGCGTGCCAGAGGCCGGCCAGCATCTTCCAGCACCGGGTCTCGATCGCGGCCGTCTGCGGGTACTCGTCTTTGTCGACCATGTTCTTGTCGGCCGACTCGGCATAGATCTTGCTGGCGAACCCGTCCATCCAGGTGCCGACGAACGTCGCGAGGTTCAGCCGCGAGTTGCCGTCGAGCATCGCTTCGTCATGCACAGCGATTCGCCCGGCGGAAGGGCGTCGAGCGGAAAATCGGTCGACTCGCCCGCGCGGGCGAAGATCGGGTTGAGCTGGTTCTGGTCGCCGATGCCGGTGAAAGCGTGGGGCACGTGGCCCGTCTTGCGGGTATTGGTGGCAGTCGTCATGCCTGCCACGCTATGAAGTCGCGCCGGATGGGGCATCATCCCATGCGGGTGATGTGGCTCCCCTCGGGCAACGTCATGCCTTTCCGGGTTTCGCGACCTTCGTGTGGAGGTCTCCCTGGGCGGCTCCCGAACCGGATTCGCCCCCGCCCTGCCCACGCAACAGGAACGCTGTGCCGACGGCGACCACGGCGCCGGCGATCGGCCCCACCACGTAGACCAAGTACGACGTGAAGTCGCCCGCCAGCAGATCGGGGCCGAAGGTGCGGGCCGGGTTCATCGAGGCACCTGAGATCGGGCTCGCCCACAGTCCGGCGAGCATGATGTAGGCGCCGACACCGAACGCGCCGATGATCCCGAGGTTCTGGGCGCCCGACGCTGTGCCGAGGATGACGCTGACGAGACCGAACGTCAGCACCAGCTCCATGACGAACGCGATACCGGCCGAGTAGCCAGTGGCCGGGTAGTTCGAGCCGTACTTCGCCGAGACGGGCAGCACTCCGGTGAGGAACCAGGCGGCGAGGGATGCGCCACCCAGCTGCACGAGGGTGTAGCCGGGCACGCGCGACCAGGGAAAGTCGCCGCGCAGCGCGAAAGCGATGCTCACGGCCGGATTGAGGTGCGCGCCAGACACCTTGCCCATGAACAGGATGATCGCGAACACCATCAGGCCGGGCGCGACGACCGCGTCGGTGCGGCTGATCGTATTCGGGAAGGCCTGGCCCATCATGCCGCCACCGGCAGCGACCAGCACGAGGAAGAACGTGCCGAGGAGTTCGGAGAAGAGGCGCCGCCACTCCTGGGACGTGTCGTGGAAGTCTTCGATCGCCCGGTCGACGGTGACCGGCAGGTGCGTGATGCGACCGTGCACCAGATCGGAGAGGACCGCGTTCGCCGGCTTGTCGAGTTCGTTTTCGTCGGTCATGGCGACAACCTAGTCCTCGGCGGTCGCGCCCGCGATCATACGGACAGGATGATGTCGGCCGGGAGCGAGCGGGATAGATTCGGCCGGAACGGCCGGACCCAGGGAGTGTGACATGGCGGCTGACCCGTTTTTCCGTCTCCGGCGCGAGGCGTGGGGGTTCGCGATCGGCTCGCTGTTCTTCATGGTCGGCGCCGTGCCCCTCTACGCCAGAGCGGTCGGGACGACGATCGACAACCTGACCTTCTTCATCGGCGCGCTGTTCTTCACGGCGGCGGCGATCATCCAACTCGCCCTGAGCGGGCGGCGCCCGCCGCTCCGGTCGACGAACCGCCCGAACTCGTTCGACTGGTGGTCGGCTGCCGTGCAGTTCGTCGGAACGCTGTTCTTCAACATCAGCACGACCGACGCACTGCTTCACTCCATCAACGACGCATCGCGCGTCAACAGCGGCTGGCGGCCGGACGTGTTCGGGTCGATCTGCTTCCTCATCTCGAGCGCGTTCGCGGTGGTTGCGACGACGGAGCGCGACCGGCTCTGGGATCCCCAGGCGCGCACCTGGCAGTGCACGTGGCTGAACATGACGGGATCGGTGCTGTTCGGGCTGTCCGCGATCGGCGCGTTCGTCATACCGTCGACCGGCGACCTGCTGAGCATGTTCTGGGCGAACGCGGGCACGCTGTTCGGGGCAGCCTGCTTCCTCGTCGCGGCCCTGCTGAGCCGGCCGGCGCGCGTGCCTGCCCCGGGCTCCGTCTGAGCGCACATGTTCTGTGCGGCGGGCCATCGGGCCCGGGCGTCAGGCGGCGACGGATGCGCGCACAGCCCAGGCGCGCGCGACCAGCGGGATCGTGCCATCCGCCCGGATCGGCAGCCGTTCGCGGATGCGGTCGCGCAGCCGCGCCCGTGCCCCCTCATCCAGCGACATCGCGTACGCCGGGGCCGGACCCTGCCCGGACAGGAACGGCTGCCAGTAGTCGTCGAAGTCGGCGAACGTCGTCGGCATGTCGATGGACCTCGCGTGCGGGCCGGTCAGTCCGGCGCCCGCGAAGAGTTCCTCCAGGCGCCCCGGGTCGCTGATCGGGAACCGGGCGCCCTCATCCGGGGCGTGCGCGTCGAGTTCGACCGCCGCGTCCCAGAAGTACCGCATCAGCTGCATGTGGCCCACATAGTCCCACACGTAGGCGGCGATCGAGCCGCCGCCACGGGTGACGCGTTTCGCCTCGGCGACGGCGGCGCGCGCATCCGGCACGAAGTTCAGCACCAGCCCCGACACGGTGACATCGACGGATGCGTCGGGCAGCGGGAGCGCCTCCGCGGCGCCCGTGAAGAACTCGGCCCGGTCGCCCAGCCGCCCCTTCGCGTCGGCGAGGAAGCCGTCGGACGGCTCGACACCCACCACGGATTCCGGAGCGCACCGGTCGAGGATCTCGGCGGTGAGTGCGCCGGTTCCGCTGCCGACATCGAGCCAGCGCAGCCCGGGCGGAAGCCCCAGCCAATCGAGGAACACGCGTGCGACGCGGGTGCTCCAGCGGCCGACGTAGCGCTCGTACCCTTCGCCACGCTCCCAGGTGTCGGCCACGCCTGTCTGCATCACGGCATCCTCCTCACCCCGCGCGGTTGCTGCCTCTTCCAGTCTCCTCCGTCTCGGCGACAATTCGTCAGTTTTCCTCCAGGGTGACGGGAGGATCAGCCGAATTCGGCGAGCACCCGTTCGAGCAGATGCGGTGCGAGCGGCCGGTCGGTCTCGAGCACGACCGTCACCGGTCGCGAGGCGCCGGTCGGCGCTGAGTCGACCGCGCGGGTGCGTCCGCGTTCGGGGCCGTCCGTCACATCCACCTCGATGACGACCGTCGAGGACCGCGAAGTGGCGAGTCCGCCCGCCACGATCGCGGCGGCGAGCGGATCGTGAAGTCCGCATCCACGTCGGCCGAGCACCGAGACGTAGTAGCCGAAGTACTGCTCCAGCATGGTCCCCAGGCTCCGGGGCAGCGGATGCACGGCCCCGAGCAGCCTCTCGCGGTCGGGCTCTTCGAGCAGGTGCTGCAGGGTCACGTCGAGCGGCACGAGGGTGAGTGGCCAGGCCGCCTCCACGACGGCTTGCGCCGCTTCGGGGTCGTGCCAGACGTTCGCCTCGGCGACGGGGCCGACGTTTCCGGGAACGTAGACGGCGCCGCCCATGACGATCACCTCGCGCACCCGTGACGCAATGCTCGGGTCGAGCTCGAGCGCGTTCGCAAGGTTGGCGAGCGGGCCGACCGCGAGCACAGTCAGCTCCCCGTCGTATTCGTGCGAGAGACGGACCAGCATGCTCGCCGCGTCTTCGTCGACCGGCTCCAGCCCCGACGGAGGAAGCTCGACCCCTCCGATGCCGTTCGCACCGTGCACCTCCGGAGCCCCGCCCGCGTACGTGCCGACCAGCGGATCGTGGGCACCGACCGCGACCGGAATCTCGGGGTGGCCCGCGAGCGCGAGCAGGTCGAGCGTGTTGCGTGCAGCCTGCGCCGCGTCGGTGTTGCCGCTCACCGAGCCGATGCCGACGAGTTCGACTTCAGGGGACGCCAACAGATAGGCGAGCGCGAGGGCATCGTCGACGCCGGTGTCGCAGTCGAAGTACACCGGTCGTCGCGTCACAGCAGTCGGCAGGGTGTCGTGCGTCGGTCCAGCATCTTCAGGCGTCATCGCGTCTCGTCTCCTCGGCTCAGGTTCCTATTCTGCGGCCAACCGAAATGTCGCGATGTCAACCCCTGCCCGCACGCGGCCGATGGGAGTTGAGTGACCATCATGAGACACCGAACACTCCAGACATATGCCGACTTCGGGGTCGATGTCATCGAAATCTCCGCCTCCGAATGGCGAGTGAGTCTTGCGGGCGGCGACGACGCCGACCCCCGGTCCCTGCTCGGCTTCGTGCAACGGGTCGACGGGATGTTCGAGGTCACGGAGATCTGTCGCCCCGGCAGGCGGAGCTACCACCGTCAGTTCGAGGCGGCGCTCGCCCAGCTGCAGAAGGCCTCGCCCCTCGACCAGGTGCTCGAGAACCCTTCGCCGCGTGCGACCCCGGTCGGGAAGCATGCAGGAGGCGCAATCTGGATGGGGCGGGAACGCGCCCGACACCGGTGATCCGCCCGGGCGGTCACGCCTGACGCAGCGATTCGGTGGCCGGACCCTCGAGCACGTCGCCGTCCGGTGCGAAACGCGACCCGTGCAGCGGGCAGTCCCACGAGAGTTCGGCATCGTTCCAGTGCACGATGCCGCCGAGGTGGGTGCACACCGCCGAGAGCGCGCAGGTGCGGCTCCCGACGGTGGACACAGCGATCGGATGCCGCCCGGCGTGCCCGACGTGTCCGGTGCCTTCCGCGGGCGGGCTCATCTCTTCGGCGATGTCGGGCGCCGTCGTCTCGGCGGCCACCCACGTCTTCGTCATCGTCGTCCCCACTTTTGCGTTCATCGCGATCCCGGCCACCAGGTCGGCAGGATGCGTGCGCCGGTGGTGCAGCTCCCTCGCCCAGTCGAGCGTCTGGCCGGTCAGGTCGGCGGTCAGGCTGAGTGCGGCCGCGACGCCGTTCGTCATCCCCCATTTGTTGTACCCGGTCGCGAGGTACACGCGGCCCCGGCCCCGTGGCAGCCAGCCGACGAACGGCACGAGGTTGGCTGCGCGGTAGTCCTGCGCCGACCAGCGTTGCGTCTCCACGGCACCGGGGAAAGCGTCGATGCCCCACTGCGCGAGGGCGTCGACGTACGCCCGCTCGGATTCGACGCGACCTGTCGGATGCCCGTTGCCTCCCACCAGCAAGAGTTCGCCGCCGGGATCGGGCGCCGTGCGCAGCGAATGCGTCGGTCGCTCGATCGACAGGTACATGCCGCGAGGGATGGCATCCGGACCACCCGGCACGAGCAGCGCGACGACGTACGAACGACGCACCTCGGTCTTGGCGAAGTACAACCCGCGCTCGAGGATGGGCGCACCGGTCGCCAGCACAATTGCATCCGCCGTCATCGGGCCGGATGCCGTACTCACCGTCGCCGGATTGCCCGCGTCGACCGCGACCACTCTCTCGCCTTCGACCACCAGGCCGCCCGCCGCCCGCACGTCGTCCGCCAGCGCGAGCAGCACATCCATCGGGTCGAACTGCGCCTGGTTGCGAAGACGCAGCGCGCCCCTGACCGGGAACGGCAGTTCCGTGTCGTCGTCCCGTTCGACCGAGAGTCCGGCCGCGCGAGCTGCGGCGAGTTCGGCATCCAGGAGGACAAGACCGTCGTCGGTCGTCGCGAAGGTGTACGCGTCGCGGTGCTGCACCTCGACGGAACGAACGTCCAGATAGTCGAGCAGCCAGCGGCGCGCGGCGAGATTGCCGTCGACGTATGCACGGAGCACACTGTCGTTCATGTGGTGGCGGATGCTCCCCAGCACGTCCCCCTGCAGCAGACTGAGCTTGGCCGACGTGTTGCCGGTGGCGGCAGCGCCGATCTGCCGCGCCTCCAGCACGGCCACGCGCATGCCAGACCTGCACAGCATGAGCGCGGTCGTGAGCCCCGTGATCCCCGCGCCGACGACGATCGTGTCGACGTGTTCGCCTGCGGGGTACGGATCGGTGTTGGCACGGCCCGCGCGCGCCAGCCAGAGCGATGTCATGGCGGCCCTCCTGCCTCGGACGGCCCGTGCGGCACTGGGCCTCATGCGGCACGGTACGCCTGATCGGTGCCGAACGGTCCCTCTCGGTGCAAACATCGGCCAGACTGGACCCACGCATACGCGCTGGCGAGAAGAGGACCCATGGCTGAACCGGGTGACGGCCGCGTCGCCGTCTACATCGACTTCGACAACATCATCCTGTCCCGGTACGACCAGGTGAACGGCCGCAACGCGTTCCAGCGCGACAAGGCGAAGATCGCGGCGGGCCGCAATGCCGATCCCGACGTCGCAGAACGCCTGGCCAGGGCAACGGTCGACCTCGGCGCCGTGATCGACTTCGCTTCGTCGTTCGGCACGCTCGTGCTGACGCGTGCCTACGCGGACTGGTCGACGCCGATGAACGCCGAATACCGTGGGCAGCTGGTGGGGCGGGCGGTGGACCTGGTGCAGTTGTTCCCGGCAGCCGCCTACGCGAAGAACGGGGCCGACATCCGCCTCGCCGTCGACGCCGTCGAAGACCTGTTCCGGCTCCCCGACCTGACCCATGTGGTCATCGTCGCGGGCGACTCCGACTACATCGCCCTCGCGCAGCGCTGCAAGCGGCTCGGCCGCTACGTCGTCGGAGTCGGGATGGCCGGCTCGACCAGCAAGACCCTGGCCGCCGCCTGCGACGAATTCGTCAACTACGACGACCTGCCGGGCGTTGTGCCGCTGAAGCGCGAGGCGGCCAAGGCCGCAGAGCCGGCAGCCGCCCCCGCAGCGGCGGCACCGGCGAAAGGCCGGGGTGGCGCGAAGAAGGCGGCCGGTGCAGCATCCGAGCCGGCCGAGGCCGCCTCCGGTTCGGCCGAATCGGGCGCCGGTTCAGCATCCGGGGCGGCAGAAACGGTCGCCGCGTCGGTCGAGCCGGTGGCCGAACCCGCCGCCGCGGCCCCTGCGCGGTCCCGTCGCAGGGCTCGCCTGGGCGGTCCTGCCGAGACCGTGGAGTCGGTAGAGCTGGAGCCCGAGGTCGAAGAACCCGCGGAAGACCCGCAAGCCGTCGCCTCGCGCCTGCTCGAGCGGGCCCTGCGCCTCGGCCACGAGAAGGACGACGCGGACTGGCTGCACAGCTCGTCGGTCAAGACGCAGATGAAGCGGATGGATCCGTCGTTCAGCGAGAAGACACTCGGGTTCCGGTCGTTCTCCGACTTCGTGAAATCGCGACCCGACATCGCGGAACTCGACGAATCGAGCACGACGCGGCTCATGAGACTGGCGGCGGATCGCGCAGACGCCTGAGCGCCCGCCCGGCGGTGGAACAAATCCGCATTGAGAATCGTTCTCATCAGCGGAAGGGAATCCACCATGAAGGTACGCAACTCGCTCAGTTCGATGAAGACCCAGCAGGGGTCCCAGGTCGTGCGCCGCCGCGGCCGCACGTTCGTGATCAACAAGCTGAACCCACGCTTCAAGGCCCGCCAGGGCTGACGCATTCGCCCGAGCACCGGGTTGTTCCCGTCACGACCGCTTGACAACGGGAACAACCCGGTGCTCGACGCTTTTTTGGGGGGCGCGCAGAGGCGATCTCCTCGACTAGCATTCGGATCGTCGGATCGGATCGAGGGCAGCATGGGCACGCTCGTCTACAACGGCACCGCCGAGTTCACGTTCGACGACCGCGTGCTCGCACACCTCCAGATCGTCATCGGCCTGAAACTGCGCCGGCGCGAAGGCTTCCTGATGACGTGGATCGACCGCACGATGGGAGGCGGCGACGGCGTCGCCACCACCGCCTGGATCGACCCGTCGCAGAGCCTGCTCTTCCGGTATACCGGGAGCCAGATGCCTCCGATCAACAAAGACTGGCTGATGCTCCTCACCGAATCGTCGAATTCGTCGGCAGGACTGCGCCTCGACGACGACATCCGCGCGGAGATCCGCGAAGAGATTCCTGAAGGCACCGTCGCGAAGAAAAGGCGACGACCGCCCGCGGTCAGTTGACCCCCGGGATCACCACCCAGTGCAGGGCGAGAACGATCCACGCTGCGGTGAGGATGAGGGCGACGATCGTCATCGCGCCGACTCCACGACGCTTGCCGGGCAGCACGAGCTGAACCACCAGCACGATCAGCGTGATCACCGCGAGTGTCACTGCGCCGAACGGGATGGCCGGGAAGAACAGCGACAGCACGAAAAGCGCCCCGGCGATGATCTCGATGACGGCGAGGATGGGTGTTCCGCGCCCACGGGTGCGGGCGGCACCATCGATGACGGCGAGTACGCCACCGACGAGGCCGATGAGCAGGAGCCAGGAGAGCGTGATCACTGCAGTTCCTTCTGTTCGGGTGTGCGGACTGGTATCCGCTGCGCATAGTACGCCTTGATGGTTGTCTCCAATGCCGGTCAGGGCGTACGGTCGGCACTGATGTGTCAGCAGGGGAGCTGACCTCGAAGGAGTCAGACCGTGATCCGTCGCCGTTTCGTCCTGCCCGTTGCCATCACCACCTTTGCGCTCGCCACCATCGGCCTCAGTTCGGTCAGTGCCGTGGCGGCCACCGAGGCGACCGGTTCGCCCGGCGCGGTCAGTCACCAGGGCCAGTCGCGCAAGGACTGCGTCGGCACCGCCCGCAACACCGGATCGAAGATCTGGTTCACGGTGGCGAACGGCATCCTGAGCGACGTGTACGCGCCGACGGTGGATGCGACCAACGTCGAAACCATGCAGTACCTGGTCACCGACGGCGCGAGTTTCGCCGACCTCCAGGAACGTGACACGACCTACACGGTCGCCTCCGACCCGACCGGGATGACCTGCACGGTGACCTCGACGGCGAAGAGCGGCGCATACCGGCTCGTCACCACCTACCTCACCGACCCGGCTCGCGACAGCGTCGTTGCGCACACGACGTACGTTCCGCTGACGGAGAGCGCACACAACTACTCGCTGTACCTGCGGCTGGATGCGAACGCCGGCGGCAACGGGGGCGGCGGGACCGCGAACGGCGGCGCCGACAACGCCGTCGTCGACACCTCGACCGGAACGCCCGTGCCGGTCACCTACGACACGCACACCACCAGCCAGGCGAATCGCACGGCGTACGCCGTCCCCTCGTTCCTCGCCCTGCGGGCAGACCAGCCGTTCTCGGCTGTGAGCAGCGGTTTCGTCGGAACCGCGAGCGATTCGATCACGCAGCTCGACAGCATCCATGCGCTCAGCCCCGCGACGGAGACCGCCACCGGCGGCAACGTCGAGCAGACCGTCGGCGTTGCGCGCGACCACAGCGGATCCGCCACGATCGCCCTCGGCTTCGGCACGACGCAGGCGGCGGCCGTAGCGACGGCAGGATCGACGCTGCAGGGTTCGCTCGCACAGCTCACCGCGACCTACCTCGGCGGCTGGGCGAAATACGACGCAGGCCTCAAGCGCCCAGACCTCACCGGAAAGGGCCTGACCAGCAGCCAGCGTGCGACAGCGCTCGTCGACTACTACCAGTCGGCGAACGTCGTCAAGGCATCGGAAGACAAGACCTACCCGGGCGCGATCGTGGCCGGCCTCGACGCACCCTGGGGCCAGTCCATCGTCGCAAACGACCCCAACAACCTGTTCACGAGCGGCTACCGCGAAGTCTTCTCGCGCGACCTGTACGAGGCATGGACGGCCCTGTACACCGACGGCGACCTCGCGACGGCACGCGACACCGTGCGCTTCCTGCTGACGAAGAGCCAGCAGGCCAACGGGTCGCAGCCGCGCAACTCGCTCGTCGACGGCACGAAGGCGGCGGATGCGTTCAACGACCAGCTCGATGAGACGTCGTACCCCATCCTGATGGCCCTCCAGTCCGGACTCGCCGCCGACAACACCCTGTGGCCGCACATCAGGAGCGCGGCGAACTTCCTGATCAGCCACGGTCCGAGCTTCGGCGTCGAGCGCTGGGAGGAGCAGACGGGCTACTCCCCCTCCACCATCGCCGCCGAGATCGCCGGCCTGATCGCCGCAGCGACGATCGCCGACGCGCACGGGGATGCGGCGAGCGCCAGGACGTGGCGCGCAACCGCCGACCAGTACCAGCGCACCATCAAGGCCTGGGGGGTCACGACGACGGGAACCCTGTCGACGTCGCCCTACTTCATCCGTCTCTCCAAGACCGGTGACCCGAACGCCGCGATCTCCTACAACGTGGGCAACGGCGGCCCGACACTCGATCAGCGTTCGATCGTCGACGCCGGGTTCCTCGAATACGTGCGGCTCGGCATCCTGCCCGCGAGCGATCCGGTGATCGCCGACTCTTTGGCCGTCACCGACGGGACCATCAAGCATCAGACGGCCAACGGCCCCGGCTGGATGCGCTACAACGGCGACGGATACGGCGACTGCGTCGCGGGCTCCGGCAACGCCTGCACCATCACCGGGGCGCCGTGGACGAACGGGAACAGCGGCACCGGCCACCCGTGGCCCGTGCTCGGTGCCGAGCGTGCGCAGCAGTACCTCGCGCAGGGCCAGTCCGGAAATGCGGCATCGGTGCTGGTCGCCATCAACGCGATGAACTCCGGCGCCGGGCTCGTGCCCGAGCAGGTGTGGGACCAGCCGGACCTCGCCCGGGCGCCGTACGGGTCTGACCCGGCCACCGCATCCATCGGGTTCGTGAACGGCGAAGCCGACGGGTCGGCCTCCCCGCTCTCGTGGGGCTCCGCCTCGCAGGTGCGGCTGACGGCCGACCTGGCCGCGGGCCGGAGCGTCGAACAGCCCGCAGAGGTGCGCGACCGGTATGTGAAGCACACCCAGAAGGGGACCGCACTCACGGTGACGGCGCCGACCGACGGCACGGCGGCCGGCTCGACGATCACCGTCACCGGTACGGCGGTACGGAATGCAACCATCGATGTGGCGGATGTCGCCACGGACGGCAACTCGGCCACGACCCACACCATGGCCACAGTCGGGAACGACGGATCGTTCAGCATCGACCTCACGGCGGCCGCCGGGACGAACGTGCTGGTCGTGTCGAGCACCGCACCGAACGGCGGGACGGCACAGACCGTGCGTTCCGTCGTCAACGACGTCGTCAACGGCACGCTGATCTACACCGCCGACGACCCGACCGGCGACGACAACGGGCCGGGAACGTACGCGTATCCCACGTCGGGCGACTTCAAACCCGGCGCGTTCGACCTGACGAAGTTCCAGGTCTACGACACCGGGAGCACGGTGACGTTCCGCGTGCAGACCGCAGATCTCACGCCGACCTTCGGGTCCACGAACGGAGCACAGCTCGTCGACGTCTACGTCGGCCAGCCAGGCTCCGCGAGCACATCGACGGCGTCGAGCTACCCGGGTATGAACTACCAGGTCTCCCCCGCGTGGAGCCGGCTGATCGAAGCGCAGGGCTTCCCCGGGAGCAAGATCGTGGATGCCTCCGGCACCTCGACCGGCACGGTCACCGTGAACGCGAACCAGGTCTCGCGATACATCACCTTCAGCGTCGACAAGACGGCCCTGGGCGGCACTCCGGCGAGCGGATGGACGTTCGCGGTGACCCTGACCGGCCAGGACGGAACACACGGCGTCGACCAGACCAGGAGCTTCACCAGCACGCCGGGCGCATACAGCTTCGGCGTGTGCGGCTCCGGTGTGTCGAACCCGCTGTGCGCCGGCGACCCGAACGCGGTCCCGAAGGTGATGGACACGATCGCGCCGGCCGGTTTCACCCAGTCCGACGAACTGAACTTCCTCATCCACACCCCCGTCGTCGTCCACGGCCTGACCGTGCCCTAGCCGACCGTCGAGCACAGGAAAAAGCACCCCAATCGCGAGATTTGGGGTGCTTTTTCCTGTGCTCGACGGTGTGTGGCGCGGCGAGGCGCCGCAGAGCGACGGTCCGGCGGGATTATGCTGCGCGGCATGGACGCTTCATCGCGAACCATCAAAGCGGCCCTCCTCTACGAGGACGGGCTGACCCTCGACAGCGTCGTGCTCGTGCCACTGATCGGCGGATGCCCGCCCGGGCAGATCCGTGTCGCGACCACGTTCTGCGGAGCGCTGGCCTACGACGTCTACCAGCTCGAAGACGAGGCGGACTACTCGATGATGCCGGCGTACCCGTACCTCGCGACCATCCCTTTGACCACAGAGGACCTGCGGCAGGACGCCTGACCCTGGTTACCGGTTCGCGCGGGTCCAGTCGAGGAGACGATCGACCGGCCACGTCGTGATGATGCGCTCGGCGGGCACACCGTTCGCTGCCGCCCGCTCAGCGCCGTACGACAGGAAGTCGAGCTGTCCTGGCGCGTGGGCGTCGCTGTCGATGCTGAACAGGCAGCCCGCCGCGAGGGCCAGCTGGATGAGGTCGTCGGGCGGGTCCTGCCGCTCCGGCCTCGAATTGATCTCCACCGCGACGTCGTTTTCTGCGCAGGCGGCGAACACCCTGGCGGCGTCGAACTCCGATGGGGGCCGCGGCGCGCGAGAGCCGGAGACCAGCCGGCCGGTGCAGTGCCCGAGAACGTTCGTGTGCGGGTCCCGGATGGCTCCGAGCATCCGCTGCGTCATGACGATCGAGTCGGCGCGCAGCTTCGAGTGCACGCTGGCGACCACCACATCCAGCCGGTCCAGCAGTTCCGGTTGCTGGTCGAGGTCGCCGCCCTCGAGGATGTCGACTTCGATGCCGGTGAGGACCCTGACGCCGGTCTCGCCGAGGCCGGCCACGACGTCGAGCTGCTCCCTCAGCCGCTCCGGCGTCAGTCCGTTGGCGACCGTGAGGTTCGGCGAATGGTCGGTGAGCGCCAGGTATTCGCGACCGAGAAAGCGTGCGCCGTCGACCATCAGCTCGATCGAGGTCGTTCCGTCGGACCAGTCGCTGTGGCTGTGGAGGTCGCCACGCAGCTGTGACCGAAGGTCGGCGCCACCGGATGCGAGAGGGTGCGTGTTCCGTTCACGCAGGGTTGCGAGGCGGTCGGGGACCGCGCCATCCACCGCCTGGCTGACGACGGCGAACGAGCTGTCGCCGATGCCCTTCATGGATTTCAGGCGGCCGTCGCGCGTCCGCTCGGCCACCTCATCCGCATCGAGCCCTGCGATGATGGCTGCGGCCTTGCGGAACGCCTGCACCTTGAAGGTGGGGGCAAGCTCGCGTTCGAGCCAGAAGGCGATCTCGTTCAGGGCGTCAGCAGCATCCACTGCTCCATCTTGCACCCGTGCTCATACTCCCGAGCTCACAGGCCTCCCGCGGCCTTGATGGCGGTGCACTTTCGCCGCCCGCTTGCCCGGGTCTAGCGTGTGCGCAGGAGGTGCCCAGTGCTGCACACGAGCCTTATCGTCCTTCACGCATCATTCGCCGTCGCCGGTTTCGTCTTCGGATGCCTGGTCATGGCGACACTGCCCGCATCGTCCCGGTCGGGGCGGTTCGTCTCCTTCGACGCGCTCATCGACGCGGCGATGGTGTGCCTGATCGCAGTGGTCGTGCTCGACTGGTCGACGCTCACCGTCACGAAGCGCATCGCGTTCGGCATCCTGTCGCTGCTGGCCGTCTACCTGATCATCCGTGTCGAGCAGGCCCGCCGCTCACTCGCGCGGCAGCGACCGGGCTGGCGCAAGGCGTTCCTCGGGCACGTCGGCTTCGTGATGATCTCGCTCTTCGACGGCTTCTGCATCGTCGCGGCGATCGACCTGCGGATGCCGCCTGCGGTGATCGTCGTCGTCGCGGTGCTCGGCGTCGCGGTGGGCATCTGGGTGATCCGGCGGCTCGTGCGCCGCGAGGTCACCCGGGAGGCCGCGAGCGTATGACCCGGGTCATCCTCACCGGTCGGCCGTCTTTTGTCGCCTCGAGGTCCGGCGCGCGACAAAAGTTGACCGATCGTGATCAGACCGGGCGCGGCGTTGCTTGACGGCATCCGGGGCGCGTGATTGCATTACTTTCATTCCGACCACCGAAACCGTCCCCCAGAAGAGTGAAATGACCGAATTCCGCACTGCAGACCCCGAAATACCTTCGGAATCAGCAGGTGCTACGACCAGCGAGCCGACCCGAACAGACTCGAAGGAAACCGCGGGCGGAGCCCAGGACTCCCGCACGGCACAGATCTCTCTGCGGTCACTCCGCAAGACCTTCGGGGCGGTCACCGCCGTCGACAACGTCGATCTCGACGTCTACGACGGGGAGTTCTTCGCCATGCTCGGGCCGTCCGGCTCCGGCAAGACGACCGTGCTGCGCATGATCGCCGGCTTCGAGACCCCGACATCCGGAGCCGTCTTCCTCGGCGGCACCGACTCCACCGCGCTTCCCTCCTACCGCCGGGACGTCAACACGGTCTTCCAGGACTACGCACTCTTCCCGCACATGTCGGTCGCCAAGAACATCGAGTACGGACTCCTCGTCGACAAAGTCCCGAAAGCCGAACGCACCCGTCGCGTCGGTGAAGCCCTCGACATGGTGCGCCTCGGCGGGTTCGGGGAGCGCAAACCCAACCAGCTCTCCGGCGGCCAGCGGCAGCGCGTCGCCCTGGCGCGCGCCCTCGTGAAACGTCCGCGTGTGCTGCTGCTCGACGAGCCCCTCGGCGCGCTCGACCTCAAGCTGCGCGAACAGATGCAGCTCGAGCTCAAAGCCATCCAGCGCGACATCGGCATCACGTTCGTCTTCGTCACGCACGATCAGGATGAAGCCCTCACCCTCTGCGACCGGCTCGCCGTGTTCAACAACGGCCGCATCGAACAGCTGGGAGACGCGCGCGACGTATACGAGCATCCCGCGACCGCGTTCGTCGCAGGATTCGTCGGCTCCTCCAACTTCATCAACGCGGATGCGGCCCAGTCGGTCTTCGGACTGCAGGGTTCATTCGCCGTACGTCCGGAGAAGGTCGCCATCACGCATCGCGGCGAGCCTGTGCCGACCGGGGCCATGCGCGCCGACGGGATCGTGCGCGACGTCGTCTACGCCGGCTCGGTCACCCGCATCGTCACCGAAGGCCCGGCAGGTCTCGCGCTCAGTGCGACCGTGCTGAACGCCACCGGCGGCCTCGACCCGCGCATCCAGCGCGGGAGCGAAGTGACAGTGCACTGGCCGGATGCAGCCCTGCGCCGCATCTCGGACTGAGCCAAACCCGATCGAACCCGAAACACCGCATCACCGCACCACAGAACGACACCGGCAGCACACCCGAACAGCACCCCCACAGCAGAAAACGAGAGGCACATCATGAAGACGATGTATCGCACAGCGAGCGCCGGCGCAGCAGTACTGCTCGCCGCCACCATGCTCCTGTCCGGATGTTCGTCCAGCGCGACCACGTCGGGCACCCGGGCCCAGCCGCCGAAGGAGAAGATGCAGTCCTCCGTCGGCGCCGGCGAGGGACAGCTCAACCTGATCGCGTGGGCGGGCTACGCCGAAGACGGCTCCAACGACAAGACGGTCGACTGGGTGCACCCGTTCGAAGCCCAGACCGGATGCCAGGTCCACACCACCTACGGCGCCACCTCCGACGAGATGGTGCAGCTCATGCGCACCGGGCAGTACGACGGCGTCTCCGCGTCGGGTGACGCGACGCTGCGTCTGATCTATGCGGGCGACGTGGCCCCGGTCAACACGAAGCTCGTTCCCAACTACTCGACGATCTCGCCCTTCCTGAAGAAGGGCAACTGGAACTCGGTCAACGGCCAGATGTACGGCATCCCCCACGGATGGGGCGCCAACCTGCTCATGTACACACCGTCGACCGTGAACCCGGCCCCCACCTCCTGGTCGGCCGTCTTCAGCGACTCGAGCACGTACAAGGGCAAGGTCACCGCGTACGACTCCCCCATCTACATCGCTGACGCCGCGCTCTACCTGAAGGCGACGAAGCCGTCGCTGGGCATCACCGACCCGTACTCCCTCACGGCCAAGCAGCTCGCTGCCGCGGTCGCCGTGCTCAAGAACCAGAACGCGAACATCGGCGAATACTGGTCGGACTACACCAAGGAAGTCCAGGCGTTCGAGTCGGGCACGTCTGTCGTCGGCACCACCTGGCAGGTCATCGCGAACCTGATCAACTCCGACAAGAAGGTCAAAGTCGAAACCGTCATCCCGAAGGAAGGCGCGACCGGATGGTCCGACACCTGGATGGTCTCGACGAAGGCGAAGCACCCCAACTGCATGTACCAGTGGATGAACTGGATCACGTCGCCGAAGGTCAACGCCCAGGTCGCCGAATGGTTCGGTGAGGCGCCCGCCCAGACGCTCGCCTGCAAGGAGACGTCGGACCCGAACTTCTGCACCACCTACCACGCCACCGACGCCGCCTACGCGAAGAAGATCGCGTACTGGACGACCCCGACCAAGGACTGCGTCGACGGCAAGGGCAGTGACTGCACCTCGTACACCGATTGGGTGAACGCGTGGCAGCAGATCAAGGGCTAGCCGCAAGGCGACCCAGCTACCTCTCCACGAGGCCCAGGGCACGGCTGGCGCTGCTTCTCAGCGTCCCGCTGCTCTGGCTCGTGGTGATGTACCTCGGGTCGATCGCGGTCATGCTCGTGTCGGCGTTCTGGACGGTCGACGACTTCACGGGCGCCGTCGTCCACACCTTCACGCTCGACAACATCACCCGGCTGTTCACCGATCCGCTGTTCGGCGAGGTCGCGCTGCGCACCATCCTGGTCGCCATCACGGTGACGGTGATCGACGTTGTGATCGCCGTGCCGATGGCGCTCTTCATGAGCAAGGTCGCCTCGCAGCGCGGTCGCATCGCGCTCGTCGTCGCCGTGACGACCCCGCTGTGGGCGAGCTACCTGGTGAAGGCGTACGCGTGGCGCGTCATCCTCGCGCCGAACGGTCCGCTCGCGGCCGTGACGGGCGGGAACACCCCGGGCTACGGGCTCACCGCGACCATCATCACGCTCGCCTACCTCTGGCTGCCGTACATGATCATCCCGGTGTACGCCGGATTCGACCGGGTGTCCGACTCACTCGTCGAGGCGAGCTTCGACCTCGGCGCGAGCACGTGGCGCACGATCCGCTCGGTGGCGCTGCCGCTCGTGTTCCCGGCGATCGCGGCCGGCTCGATCTTCACGTTCTCGCTGACCCTCGGCGACTACATCGCGGTCGGGATCGTCGGAGGCAAGACCCAGCTGCTGGCGAACCTGATCTACGGCCAGCTCGTCACCGCCAACAACCAGCCGTTCGCGGCCGCCCTCTCGCTCATCCCGCTCGTCGCCATCGTGCTCTACCTGTTCGCGATGCGCCGCACCGGTGCCCTGGAGAACGTCTGATGAAACTGCCCCTCTCGCTGCGCGTGATCCTCACCATCTGCATGGTGATCGGGCTCGCCCTCCTGTACATCCCGCTGGCCCTCATCGTGCTGAACTCCTTCAACAGCTCGCGCACGTTCGGCTTTCCTCCGACCTCGTTCACGCTGGAATGGTGGCAGACGGCGGCGCAGAGCGGCGGAGCGCTGAGCGCACTGGGAACATCGATGATCGCGGGGCTGTGCGCGATGGTCATCGCACTGCTCCTCGGCACGATGGCGGCCTTCGCCGTGCAGCGGTTCGCGTTCTTCGGCAAGAGCACGATCAGCTTCCTGGTCATTCTGCCGATCACTTTGCCGGGCATCGTCACAGGCATCGCACTCAACGCGACCTTCGTGCAGGTGCTCGGGCCGTTCGGCGTCGCGCTGGGGCTCGCGACCGTCATCATCGGACATGCGACGTTCTGCATCGTCATCGTCTACAACAATGTGCAGGCGCGCCTGCGTCGGGTGGGAACTTCGCTCGAAGACGCGTCGGCCGACCTCGGTGCATCCGGCTGGCAGACCTTCTGGCGGGTGACCTTCCCGGATGTGCGCGGAGCCCTCATCGCCGGCGCTGTCCTGGCGTTCGCGCTGAGCTTCGACGAGATCGTCGTGACGACGTTCACGGCCGGGCCGGCCATCCAGACCCTGCCCCTGTGGATCTTCAGCAACCTGTTCCGCCCCAACCAGGCCCCCGTGGTGAACGTTGTCGCCGCCGTGCTGGTCGTCGTCGCGGTCATCCCGGTCTGGCTCGCCCAGCGTTTCTCCGGTGACTCCGCAACCAGCCGCGTCTAGCGCTGCGTCTGCCCATCGGAGCGTCGAGCACAGGAAAGGGCCCGCTTTCGCGCGCGGACGGGGCTGCTTTTTCCTGTGCTCGACGGCGTCCGCGGCCTTTCCGGGCCGCAGCGCGCTAGGTTCGTGGCCCCCTTATGCGCCACAATGAGCAGGTGTCCAAGAAGATCGATCGCGCACTCAAAGACCTCATCAAGGCACTGAAGAAACACGCCGAGGTCATGGGTGCTCCCCGTGTCCCCGTCAAGCGCGCACACAAGGCGAGCGCCCGCGTGCAGGCCGCCGCGAACGCCTATACCGAGGCGGTGCACCAGCGCACCGGCCTGGGGAGCCCATTCGTCGATCTGATCGAACCGGGCCTCGACGAAGACACCCTGCGGTCGCTCAAGAGCGAGCGGGATGCGGTGCTCCGGCGCCACAACGTGCGCCTGACCTGAGCGGCGACCCGGGCATCCGCTGATCGCAGGATCGGGCCTCTGCCCGACATCACCCGATGAGGGTGATGCCCGGATGGCGTGACCCCGGATACCTTCGAGCGACTGGCGCTTCTGTCGGGTCCGCATCGTTCGAAAGGTCAACCCCCGTGAACTTCTGGGATTTCGTCTCCTTCTTCTTCTGGACTTTCGTCTTCATCGCCTACCTGATGATCCTGTTCTCGATCATCGGGGACCTCATGCGCGACCACAAGCTCAACGGATGGTGGAAGGCCGTGTGGGTCATCTTCCTGATCTTCCTGCCGTTCCTCACCGCCCTCGTCTACCTGATCGCGCGTGGGCGCGGAATGGCCGAACGGCAGCGTGAAGCCATCCAGGCTGCGCAGTCCGACACCAACAGCTACATCCGCACCGTTGCCGGGACCTCGTCGCCGGCCGACGACATCGCCAAGGCGAAAGCGCTCCTCGACTCCGGCGCCCTCACCCAGGCCGAGTTCGAGAACCTGAAAGCCAACGCCCTGGCCAAGTCGGGCGCCCCCGCGGCGCCCGCTGCGCCAACCGTCTGATCCGGGTCGCCCGCTTCTACGAAAACAGGGTTGTTCCCGAAGAGACAAGCTCTTCTCGGGAACAACCCTGTTTTCGATGGGCTGTGCGGACGGGGTGTGCGGGTCGGGATCGACCCGCACACCCCGTCCGTGAGTGAGGCCTACGCGGCGGCGGGAAGCGCGACGCGGGGCTCTGCGACAACGAACAGCTCGCCGTCGCGCGCATCCACGTGCACCGCCCCGCCGTCGACCAGCTCACCGCTGACAAGCAGGTCGGCGATGCGGTCGTCGAGCTCGCGCTGGATGAGCCTGCGCAGTGGACGGGCGCCGTACTCGGGCTCGTAACCGTTCTCGGCGATCCACGCGACCGCAGCATCCGTCGCCTCGAACCCGACATCCCGCTGCTGGAGCCGCGCAGCGGTAGCCGCGAGCAGCAGGCGAACGATGTCGCGCAGCTGGGTGGTGTCCAGCTTGCGGAACAGCACGATCTCGTCGATGCGGTTCAGGAATTCGGGGCGCATCGCCTCGCGCAGCTTGCCCATGACGCGGTCGCGCAGGTCCTTCTCCGAAGCGAAGCCGCCGGCGTCACCGGATGCCCCGACGGGCACGAACCCGAGCGCACCGCTTCGCGACGCGAGGAACTCCGAACCGAGGTTCGAGGTCATGATGACGACCGTGTTGCGGAAGTCGACCGTACGACCCTGGCCATCGGTGAGGCGTCCGTCGTCGAGCACCTGCAGCAACACGTTGAACACGTCGGGGTGCGCCTTCTCGATCTCGTCGAACAGTACGACCGAGTACGGGTTGCGGCGTACGCGCTCGGTGAGCTGGCCGGCCTCGTCGTAGCCGACGTATCCCGGAGGGGCACCGACCAGACGGGCGACCGTGTGCCGCTCGCCGAACTCGCTCATGTCGAACCGCAGCATCGCCTTCTCGTCTCCGAACAGCGACGCGGCGAGAGCCTTCGCGAGCTCCGTCTTGCCGACACCGGTCGGGCCGAGGAACAGGAAGCTGCCGACCGGCCGGTGCTGGTCACCCAGACCGGTGCGGTTGCGCCGGACAGCCTTGGCGACCGCGGTGACCGCGTCGTCCTGTCCGACGACGCGCTGGTGCAGCTCGGTCTCGAGTCGCGCCAGGCGCTCACGGTCGGCTTCGCCGATGCGGCTGACCGGGATGCCGGTGGCACGCGAGATCACCGCGGCGATCTCCGGCTCACCGACGACGGCTTCCGCCTGCGGCTTCGTGCTCATCGTGTCGAGCTCGCGCTGCACGCCGTCGATCTCGTCGCGCAGGCGTGAGGCGTCCTCGTAGTGCTCCGCCGTGACGGCCGAGTTCTTCTCGGCCTCCAGGGTGGCGAGGCGCTCGAGCAGGGCGGATGCATCAACCC
This sequence comes from Leifsonia sp. McL0618, assembly GCF_049994905.1. Lineage (GTDB taxonomy): Bacteria > Actinomycetota > Actinomycetes > Actinomycetales > Microbacteriaceae > Diaminobutyricibacter. Next base: position 2,630,958 of record NZ_CP188258.1, read on the forward strand.
GCTTGCCGAGCGACAGGCGCAGCCGGGCGCCGGCCTGGTCGATCAGGTCGATGGCCTTGTCGGGCAGGAACCGATCGGACACGTAGCGCGCCGACAGTTCGACGGCTGAGCGCACGGCATCGTCGGTGTAGGTCACGCCGTGGTGCTCCTCGTAGACCTTGCGCAGGCCAGAGAGGATGAGTACGGCGTCTTCGATGCTGGGCTCGCCGACGGTCACCGGCTGGAACCGGCGCTCCAGCGCCGGGTCCTTCTCGACGCGGCGGTACTCCTTGAGAGTGGTCGCGCCGACGAGGTGCAGCTCGCCGCGGGCGAGGCGGGGCTTCAGGATGTTGCCGGCGTCCATGCCGCCGCCGTCACCCGATCCGCCCGCGCCGACGACCGTGTGCAGTTCGTCGATGAAGACGATGAGCTCGTCACGCCGGGCGCCGACCTCATCCATCAGCTTGGTGAGCCGCTCCTCGAAGTCGCCGCGGTAGCGGGTGCCGGCCAGCATTCCGGGCAGGTCGAGCGCGATGACGCGCTTGCCCTTCAGCTGGTCGGGCACGGCGCCGTCGACGACCGCCTGGGCGAGCCCTTCGACGATGGCCGTCTTGCCGACGCCGGCCTCGCCGACGAGGACCGGGTTGTTCTTGGTGCGCCGGGAGAGGATCTCGACGGTCTGCTCGATCTCGTCGAGGCGGCCGATCACCGGGTCGAGCTTGCCGTCACGGGCGAGCGCGGTCAGGTCGGTGCCGAACTGGTCGAGCATCGGGGACGCCTCGGCACCGCTGTCGGGTGCGGGCGAGCCGTCGGGCCCGACGCTGGTGGTCTGCCGCATCGCCGAGGTGAGCGCCTCAGCGGTCACGCCGGCGGACTGCAGCACCTGGCCGGCAGGCGAGTCCTGCACGAGCACGAGCGCGAAGAAGAGGTGCTCGGGGTCGATGTAGGTGGCACCGGATGCGCGGGCCACCTGGTAGGCGTGGAACAGCGCGCGCTGGGCGGATGGCGTGATCGACGCGGAGTCCGCGTCGACGAGGTCGCCGCTCTGCGGGAGCCGCTGCTCGGCGGCCGCCGCCACGGTCGCAGGGTCGACGCCGATCCGGCGCATCGCGTCGGCTGCGGGCTCCTGCTCGACCATCACGCGGAGGATGTGCAGGGAGTCCAGCTCGCGGTGGCCGTGCTCGAGTGCGAACCGTCCGGCCTCCGCCAGGATCTCCTGGGTGCGGCGGCTGAGGAAGCGGCTGATGTCGATCGAGCGCGCGGAACGCGCGCGCTCACCCGCGAGGTAACGCGCGAGGAACTCGTCGAACGAGTTGCCTGCGTCGCCTTCGGGAGTGAAGTTGTCGGGCACGAGATCTCCTGGTTCTTGAAAGTTGAGTCGTGTACGCTCAACTTCAACAACCGGGACGTGCGGTTATTCCCGCGAAATACGCTCAATGTCGCGCGTCGCGAAAAACACGAGGAGCGCAAACGCGATCCTTCCTTATTTGCACTTATCGGATAAACGCAAATATGGGTTATCGTTATTTCCATGTCGGAACTGGTTCGGAGCGATACCTCGTGGCCGGCGCTCACCTCAGAACCGCGACCCTGGACGTCTCGATATAGCCGTGATGATCTCACGCGGAGCCAGTGGGAGAACAGTCGCGGGCCATACCGAGCGGCCATCACTCCTCTCATCGCCGAACTCGCTGTTCCGGTGAGCGCGGACGTGGCGGCGGAGTCAGCTGAGGCGTCAGCGCTGCTCACACGTTTTGACGCCGAGATGGGCACTGCAGTGCTCCCGTTCGCATCCATCCTCCTGCGTAGCGAGTCAGCGTCCTCTTCTCAGATCGAGAACCTCACGAGTGGAGCACGCGCCATTGCCGAAACCGAACTCGGCGAGCGCGACACCGGAAACGCATCGCTCATCATCCGCAATGTGTACGCGATGCAGGCTGCGCTGTCCTTGTCCGATCGCATCCACAGCGACAGCATCATCGCCATGCACGCCGCGCTGCTTTCCGACCACGTCCCGGAAATCACCGGCGCCTTTCGGGGCGAGCAGGTATGGATCGGCGGGTCAAACCTCAGCCCCCACGGCGCCACCTTCGTTCCTCCGCACCAAGACCGCGTTCCGGCAGCCATAGACGACCTCGTCGCGTTCATAGGCCGAACAGACGTGCCTCCTCTCACCCAGGCTGCGGTCGCTCACGCGCAGTTCGAGACAATCCACCCCTTCCCCGACGGCAACGGCCGCACTGGTCGCGCCCTGGTTCAGGCGATGCTCCGCAGTGCCCGCACAACCACAAATGTTGCGGTTCCGGTCTCTGCCGGACTCCTGCGCGACGTGAACGGCTACTTCGACGCACTCGACGCATACCGAAACGGTGAACTCGATCCGATCGTGAGAGCTTTCTCCGCAGCGGCAGGGTTCGCCGTCCGAAACGGACGCGCCCTGGTTGCGGACTTTCAGCAGATCCGTCTCGACTGGCAAGAATCCCTGTCCGGGATACGGTCCGACCACTCCGGCCGCCGACTCGCCCTCCTCGCGATCGAGCACCCCGTCATCAATGGCCATCTCGCGACCGTCAGTCTGGGTATCTCTGCCGCGTCGGCATATCGCGCACTGGACACGCTTGTAGAGCGCGGAATCCTCCACCCCACCAACTCGAAGAAACGGAACCGAATCTGGATCGCCGACCGAGTGATCACGGCGCTCGACGCGTTCGCCGCGCGAGCGATTCGTACCCAAGCCGTTGCCTCGTCCGGTGAACCGGCGTCGGGCGACCCCTCCGCTGGAACTACCCCGTCGACAGCCTGACAGGCGAGTCCGTCGGCGCCTGAGACCCTTCGCCGGGCGCAACTGCGGTCACGATCGCGTTCGGGTCGCTCCTGCCTGTGCCCTTGACTGTCACGTTCGTGAAGCCGGCCGCAGCCAGCGAAGACTCGGCATTCGCCACGGTCTGTCCGACCAGCCCGCTCGGGATGGTCCCCGTGGCGCCCGGGGTCGCGGTCTGCGCGCCGCTTCCGTTGCTCACCTGGATCGTGATCGAATCGCCCGAGCTCACCTGGCTTCCGGCCGACGGGTTCGTCGACGCGACCTGACCGGCCGGCTGCGAACTGTCGACCGGTGTCGCGTCGATCGTCGCGGTGAGGCCGAGGTTCTGCAGTTCGGACTGGGCCGCCTGCGGGGCCTGGCCTGAGACATCCGGAACAGTGAGCTGCGTGCCGTAGAGCTGCGCATCCGACGGAGCGGTGAAGGGGTTACCGCCGTAGACGGCGTTGATCGCCTGGAGGATCGGCCGCGCGATCTCGAATTTGACGTTGCCGCCGCCGACACCGTTGAAGGTGAGGCTGCGCAGCGGGGTCGCACCGGAGACGTTGCCCACCCAGGTCGCGGTGGACACCTTGCTGGTTGAAGTCACGAGCCAGTTCTGCAGGGAGTTGTCGGTCGTGCCCGTCTTGCCCATGATCGGCACGCCATCCTGCGGGTTCGCGCTCGCTGCCGTTCCTCCCCCGCGCAGCACGCCCTGCAGGGCGTACGTCACGCCGGCTGCGATGTTCGGGGCCAGCCCCTGCGTGCACTTCGACGGGGTGACGGCGTGGGCCGACCCGTCGGCGTTGACCACCCGGTCGATCGCGATGGGAGTGCAGACCACGCCGCCGTTCGCGATGCCCGCATAGGCGGTGGCCATCGTCAGCGGCGAAATGTAGTTGGTGCCGAGCACCATCGATGGAAAGGAATTCAGCGGATTGTGCGTGGACGCCGGATGCACATCCAGACCTTTGGCTGCGTTCAGGATGGAGCACAGGTCGAGCTTCGTCGCCATCATCGCGAAGGCCGAGTTCACCGACGCTGCTGTCGCGTCCAGCACCGACAGGTAGCCGGCCGAGCCCTCATCGTTGGACACCTGCCAGTCCGGCCCCGCGATGTTGGCACAGGTGTTCGTGAAGTCGGAGGTCGGGAAGTCGAAATGAGTCGCGTCGATCGTCTCATTGAGACTGTGCCCGGCTTCGAGCCAGGCCGCGAGGTCGAAAGCCTTGAACGTCGAGCCGGTCTGGAATCCCTGCGAGCCGCCGTACGCCTCATCCGTGTTGTAGTTGACGGCCGTCGTGCCGGGGACGCTCTGGTCGGTGTTGTTGAACGAACGGTTCTCGACCATCGTGAGGATGCGCCCCGTGCCCGTCTCGGTCGAGACGTTCGATGCGCCGAGGTCGATGCCGGATTGCGACGCTGGAATGTAGGAACTCAGAGACTTCTGGGCGGCCGACTGCAGGTCGAGGTTGAGCGTGGTGTAGATCTTCAGGCCACCACGGTTGAGTGTCGCCCACCGGTCGGACGAGGTCGCGCCGAACGCCGGGTCGTTGAGCACGACGTCGCGCACGTAGTCGCAGAAGAAGGCTGCGTTGTACTGGGCGGCTGTGGCACAGCCTGACGTTGTCGGCGAGATCACGGGCTTCACGGGTGTCGCCTTGGCCGCCGTGCGCTGTGCCGCTGTGATCTTGTGGTTGACGTACATGCGGTCGAGCACGTAGTCGCGGCGTTCCTTGGTCAGCTTGTAGCCGTTCGCGGCTCCGTTGGCTGTGTCCTTGGGCTGGTCGATGCGCAGGTTCGACGGATTGTTCAGGATGGCCACCAGGGTCGCCGCCTGCACGACGTTCAGCTGCGAGGCCGAGGTGCCGAAGTAGTAATGCGCCGCGCTTTCGATCCCGTAGATCTGGCCACCGAAGCCGACAACGTTGAGATAACCCATCAGGATCTGGTTCTTGCTGTACTCCTTCTCGAGCCCGACGGCGTATCGCATCTCCTGTACCTTGCGTGTCAGGGTGACCCCCGCTGCGTTCTGGTAGCAGGACTGCACCGCTTTCGCATCGGTGAGGGCGTCGCACTGCTGTACTTCGACGTTCTTCACATACTGCTGGGTGATGGAGGAACCGCCCTGCAGCGAGCCGCCGCTGACGGTCGAGAGCGCTCCGCGCACCGTTCCGAGGATGTCGACGGCGCCTTCCGAATAGAACCGCGGGTCCTCTGCGGCGATCGTCGCATCCTTGACGGTCTGCGCGACCGCGTTCCACGACACGTTCACACGGTTCTGCGCGTAGAACGACGCGATCGGAACCTCGACTCCACCCTTCTTCGCATAGAGCGCCGAGTCCTGTGCGAATGGTGCGATCTTGAGTTCGGACGGGAGCTGGTTGAAGCCGTTGATCCCCGCAGACGCGGCCGCACCCACTCCCAGAAGACCCGGGAGCACGGCGGCCGCCACCAGCACCGCAGCCATCAGGCAGGCGACGCCGATCTGTGCGAACACGCCCAGACGGGTGCGCGCGGGGGTGATCTCGTAACGCCGCAACGGGTCGAGCCGCCGGGAAAGGTCGGCCATCCGGTCGCGACGGAAGGAGTGCGGGGAGGTGTCCACGCTTCCACCGTCCCACCGATTTCCTTGTGTTTGCCTGACGCGACGGTGGGAAGCCTGTCTAAACTTTCACAAAGCCTCGGCGCGCACGCACCTATTTCACGGCGATGATGTCGATGGCGCGGATGTCCGGGTCCTGGGCGAGCAGATCGGGGGCCACTTGCCCGAGCGCCTTCGGGATCTCGCCGTTCAGGTGCGCCTGGCGGGCATCCTCGGTCTCGAAGGTGTCGAAGATGCCGTAGGTCGTGTCGTTCACCTTGAACGCGTACCACGTGACGGTCCCCTCCTCGGCGGCAGCGATCGCCTGGCCGCCTTCGAGGAACGCGCGGAGTTCGTCTCCTTTGCCGGGCTTCGCGTCGAGCAGTGCCAGAATTCCGAGTTTCACAGTCATCGTGCTTCTCCATTCGCAGCTTCCACCCCGAATGTACGCCGCCGCCGACACCTGGGCGCCGGCTCGCAACAATGTCACAGCCAGCACAAGCACCATTTCCTCGGCGTAGCCTTGGATGATGACACTTGCCGACCCGACGACGCGAGCGCTGACCACCGTCGATGTCGAACGCCTGCGCCGCGACTTCCCGATCCTGCAGGAGCGGGTGAACGGGCACCCGCTCGTCTATCTCGACTCGGGTGCGACCTCGCAGCGTCCCCGCGCGGTGATCGACGCCGAGGTCGGCTTCGCCGAGCACCACAACTCCGCCGTGCACCGGGGCGCACACACACTCGCCGCCGAGGCCACCGAGCTGTTCGAGGATGCGCGCACCACGGTGGCACGCTTTGTCGGCGTCGGTCACGACGAGATCGTCTGGACGTCGAACGCGACCGAAGCGCTGAACCTCGTCGCCTACGCCATCTCGAACGCGAGCGTCGGCCGAGGCGGAGAGGCGGCCGAACGTTTCCGCCTGGGCCACGGCGACGAGATCGTCGTGACCGAGATGGAACACCACGCGAACCTCATCCCCTGGCAGGAGCTCGCGGCGCGCACCGGCGCGACGCTCCGGGTGATCCCGCTCACGGATGAGGGCCGGCTCGACCTCGCGGCGGCGGCCGGCGTGATCGGCGACCGCACCCGGCTGGTCTGCTTCACGCATGTCTCGAATGTGCTCGGCACCGTCAACCCGGTCGGGGAGCTGGTCGCCCTCGCCCATGCCGCGGGCGCACTCGCCGTACTCGACGCCTGCCAGTCGGTACCGCACCGCCCGCTCGACCTCCCTGCGCTCGACGTCGACTTCGCCGCATTCTCCGGCCACAAGATGCTCGGGCCGACCGGGGTGGGCGTGCTCTACGGTCGCGCCGACCTCCTCAATGCGCTTCCGCCGTTCCTGACCGGCGGCTCGATGATCACCACGGTGACCCTGGACCACGCCGAGTATCTTCCGGCGCCGCAGCGGTTCGAGGCCGGAACGCAGCGCGTGTCGCAGGCGATCGGCCTGGCCGAGGCGGTCCGGTACCTCGACGGGGTCGGACTGGACCGCATCCACGACTGGGAGTCCGCCCTCGGTCAGCGGCTCGTGACAGGCCTTGCCGGGATTCCGGGCATCCGGGTTCTCGGGCCGGGGCCCGGCCACGACCGGGCCGGGCTTGCGAGCTTCGACGTCGACGGAGTGCACGCGCACGATGTCGGCCAGTACCTCGACGACCTCGGAATCGCTGTTCGGGTCGGCCATCACTGCGCACAGCCCCTGCACCGCCGCTTCGGGGTCACCGCCACGACCCGGGCGAGCACCTACCTGTACACGACCCCGGATGAGGTCGACACCTTTCTGAATGCCGTCGCCGACGTGCGCCCGTTCTTCGGAGTCGGGCGATGAGCGACCACGGCGCGGCCACGGCCGACGGGATGCCCCTGCGCGAGCTCTACCAGGAAGTGATCATGGATCACGCCCGCAAACCACACGGGTACGGGCTCACCGAACCGTCGGACGCCGAATCCCACCAGGTCAATCCGACCTGCGGTGACGAGGTGACGCTCCGCGTCCGCACGGATGCGTCGGGCGGGCGCGTAGAGACGGTGAGCTGGGAGGGCCACGGCTGCGCGATCTCGCAGGCGTCCGCATCCCTCCTGTTCGACGTCATCCGCGACCTCGACCGCGAAGCGGTGGACGCAAGGATCGGCGCGTTCCGTACCATGATGCAGTCGAAAGGCTCGATCGACGGCGACGAGGAACTGCTGGGCGATGCGGTCGTGCTCGCCGGGGCATCCCGGTACGTCGCACGCATCAAATGCGCGATGCTCGCCTGGGTCGCGCTCGAAGACGCCCTCACCCGCGCCTGACGCGGTCCGGGCCCTCGGCGCCTCGTCGAGTACAGGAAAAAGCACCCCAAAATCGCGATTCGGGGTGCTTTTTCCTGGGCTCGACGGATCTCAGCCGCCGATGGCGCCCATGCTGCGGTCGGGGGGGATGAAGTCGGCCGCGTTGATGCCGTGGCCCGCCCATTTGCCCCACATCGCGCCGCGCCACCACTGGGCGATCTCATCGTCGGTCGCTGTGCCGCGCAGCAGCGGCCGCAGGTCGGTCTCCTCGTCGCTGAAGAGGCACGAGCGCACCGTTCCTTCCGCGGTGATCCTGGTGCGGTCGCAGTTCTCGCAGAACGGACGGGTCACCGAGGCGATGATGCCGACCGTGTGCGGTCCGCCGTCGACGGTCCACTCCTCAGCCGGTGCCGACGGGTCGTCGCGGCCGATCTCGGTCAGCGCGAAACGCTCCCCGAGCGTGCTGAGCAACTCCGCCGCCGTGACGAGGTTGTCGCGCGTCCAGGTGTGGTCGGCGTCGAGGGGCATCTGTTCGATGAAGCGCAGCCGGCATCCGTTGGCGATCGCCCACGACAGCAGGTCGGGCGCATCGTCGAGTGTCGATCGCATCATCACCGCGTTGAGCTTCAGCGGGGCGAGTCCTGCTGCGTGCGCCGCTCGGATGCCCGCGAAGACCGAGTCGAGCCGGTCGCGGCGGGTGAGCTCCGCGAAATGTTTGCGGTCGACGGTGTCGAGCGAGATGTTGATGCGGGTCAGCCCGGCGGCGACCAGGCGTGCGACGCGGTGCTCGAGTCCGACCGCGTTGGTCGTGATCGACAGGTCGATACCCGGGGCGACGGCGGCGCTGCGCGCGATGATCTCCTCGAGGTCGGCACGCATCAGCGGCTCGCCGCCGGTGAACCGCACCTCGCGGATGCCGAGGTCGCGCACACCGATCTCGACGAGCCGTGCGATCTCGGCCGGAGTCAGCAGGTCTTCGCGCGCGATCGCGGGCAGCCCGGCCTCCGGCATGCAGTAGGTGCAGCGCAGCGAACACTTCTCGGTGACGGATACGCGCAGGTCGCGGGCGACGCGGCCGAACCGGTCGACGAGCCCCGGGAGTTCCGGGCGATCGGCAAGGCTCGGCATCTGCGCCGGGTCGCGACGGATACGTGGGATGCCCACGGTGACCTGGGTCATGGTGTCACTGTACGTCTTCGGTGGCACGCCACCCAAAAACGCGCATCAAGTCCACAGCGCGACATGCACCTTCGAACCCCGCCCGGACAGCCCCCGCGATCCGCCGGGGGCCACCATCGCGGCCGTGGCTTCGGCTGTCGTGACGAATCGCTGCAGGACGCGGGCGGTCAGGCTCGCCCGGCCACGGTCGAGGATCGTCGCCCACCACAGCCCACCCACCGGCGTGCCGGCAACCGGCAGCCGGACCAGGGATCCGCCCTCCAGCTCGGCGGCGACCGCGTGCGCGAGGGCGAGCATGATCCCCTCACCGGCGCGCACGGCCGCCAGGGCGTCCGTCTCGCTCGTGAGCCGGACGACGCGCGGAACGCCCGCGAGATGGGTGAGCCAGCGGCCCTCCTCCGTCGGTTCCTCGATTCCGGCCGACCCGGCGAACCACTGGTGGGCGAACAACTGCGCAAGCGGAATCGGGCCGTGCATGGAGGCCAGCCGGTGCGATCTCGCTGCGACGAGGATGCGCTGGTACCGCAGGAACGGCACGACCTCCATCGTCGCTTCGTCCGCTTTGGAGGGGCGGGCGCCGAGCGCGATGTCGTAGGCGCGGTCCTTGAGCAGGGCTGCGACATCCGCTGCCGACTCGACGACCACGTCGACGGATGCCGCCGGCACCCAGCGGGTGAACACGTCGAAGAGCCGGCCCGCCGCGTGTTCAGCGAACGCGGCCGTCGCGAGCACGCGCAGTTCCGGGCGCGCGGCGTCGGCATGGGCGACGTCCCAGCGGGCCTGGTCGGCCAGAGCGACGATCTCCTGCGCGTGGTCTGCGAGCATCCGGCCGCCCGGCGTCAGCGCGATACCGCCGCCGGACCGAACGAACAGCGGGTCGCCGAGGTCCTGGCGGAGCGAAGCGAGGGCGGACGAGACCGCCGGTTCGCTGATGCCGAGCTCGGCCGCGGCGGCGCGCAAAGACCCGAGTCTCGCTACCAGCGCGAAGGCCCTCAACTGGCTCAGCGTCATCGACAAGGCGTCATAACCTTTCGCTTAACTCGATATTGACACTCGCATCAGGGCGGAGCAACACTTTCCCCAACGGGGGCTGCACATTGTCGTGCAGGCCCGCGAAGGAGTGCATTGTGCAAATCCCGGCTCCATTCGATTACGCGCGCGCAACCGGCGTCGAAGACGCCATCGGACTGCTCGAACGGCACGGCCCCGAGTCGAGGGTCATCGCCGGCGGCCACAGCCTGCTGCCCATGATGAAGCTCCGGCTTGCCAGGCCGGAGTGGCTCATCGACATCAACAACCTGTACGAGCTCGACTTCATCACCGTCGAGAACGAGCAGGTGCGCGTGGGTGCGCTCACGCGGCACGCCGCCCTGCTCGACTCGCCCGAGATCGCCCGGCTGCTGCCGATCATCACCGACGCGGAACGTGTCATCGCCGACCCCGTCGTTCGCAACCGCGGCACGATCGGCGGCTCGCTCTGCCAGGCGGACCCGGCGGAGGACCTGTCCACCGTCTGCGACGTTCTCGGTGCGATCGCGGTCGCACGCGGACCCGGCGGCGAGCGCACGCTCACCATGGAGGAATTCCATGTCGGACCGTACGAGACGGCGCTCGCCCCGGCCGAACTGCTGTGCGAGCTCCGGTTCCCGGTGCGTCCCCGCACGTCGAGCGCCTACGAGAAGGTGGAACGCCGCGTCGGCGACTGGGCCGTCGTCGCCGCAGGGGCTTCAGCCACGCTCGCGGCAGACGGGACGATCGCGGATGCGGCAGTCGGTGTCACCGCGGTCAACCTCGACGGAACCGTGGCCGGCGTGAGCGAACTCGTCGCCGGCAGGTCACCGGGCGAAGACCTCTTCGCCGAGGTCGGTGCGCTCGCGGCAGCCGCCTGCGAGCCGGTCGCCGACCAGCGCGGCCCGGTCGACTACAAACGGCACCTCGCCGACGAACTCACCCGACGGGCATTGCGGCGTGCGTGCGCCCGCGCGGCCGGCACACAGGAAGGCTGAACCATGCAGGTCACCATGACGATGAACGGCGAGGAGATCACCCGCGACATCGAACCGCGTGTGCTGCTCGTGCACTTCATCCGCGACAACCTCGGCCTCACCGGCACGCACTGGGGATGCGACACCTCCAACTGCGGAACCTGCGTCGTGCTGATGGACGGGCTGCCGGTGAAGTCGTGCACCGTGCTCGCAGCGATGGCGGACGGCCACGATGTGCGCACGGTCGAAGGGCTCGCCACCGGCGGCACCCTCGATCCCATCCAGCAGGGATTCATGGAGGAGCACGGCCTGCAGTGCGGTTTCTGCACCCCCGGCATGATGCTCACCACCCGCGCCCTGCTCGATCGCAACCCGCACCCGACCGAGCTCGAGGTCCGCGAAGCGATCTCGGGCCAGATCTGCCGCTGCACCGGATATGCGACGATCGTCCGCTCCGTGCAGTGGGCAGCAGAGCATCCGGCGCAACCCGCCGACGCACCAGAAGAGGTGGACGCATGACCATCGTCGAAGAACACGCACACAACCCGGCGGCCGGAGACGCAGACCGGCCGATCGGCTACGGGCGGCTCCAGCGCAAGGAGGACCCGCGATTCGTTCGCGGCAAAGGGCACTACGTCGACGACATCGTGCTGCCCGGCATGCTGCACGGCGCCATCCTCCGCGCGCCGGTCGCTCACGCCCGGCTGGTCTCCATCGACACGAGCCAGGCGCTCGCCAGCCCCAAAGTGCTCGCCGTCATCACCGGCAAGGACCTCGAAGGGCTGAACCTCGCGTGGGCGCCGACGCTCTCCTACGATGTGCAGGCCGTACTCGTCACCGACAAGGTGCGGTTCCAGGGCCAGGAGGTCGCGTTCGTCGTCGCCGAGGACCGGTATGCGGCTCGCGACGCCCTCGAACTGATCGACGTCGAGTACGAGATGCTGCCGGTGGTCATCGATGCACGCAAGGCGCTCGACCCTGGTGCCCCGGTCATCCGTGACGACCTCGAAGGCCGGACCGACAACCACATCTTCGACTGGGAGGCCGGCGACGCGGCCGAGACCGAGGCGGTGTTCGCAGCCGCGGATGTCGTGGTGTCGCAGGAGGTCGTGTACCCGCGGGTGCACCCCGCCCCCATGGAGACCTGCGGCGCCGTTGCGGACTTCGACCCGATCGACGGCCACCTGACCCTGTACGAGACGACGCAGGCGCCGCACGCGCACCGCACGCTTTTCGCGATGGTCGCGGGCATCCCCGAACAGAAGATCCGCATCGTCTCCCCCGACATCGGCGGTGGTTTCGGCAACAAGGTCGGCATCTATCCGGGCTACATCCTCGCAACGGTCGGTTCGATCGTCACCGGGCGCCCGGTGAAATGGGTCGAGGACCGCAGCGAGAACCTGATGTCCACGTCGTTCGCACGCGACTACATCATGCAGGGCGAGATCGCGGCGACCAAGGACGGAAAGATCCTGGGTCTGCGTACCAATGTGCTGGCCGACCACGGCGCCTTCAACGCCACAGCGCAACCGACAAAGTATCCCGCCGGGTTCTTCCACATCTTCACGGGCAGCTACGACCTCGAAGCCGCGTACTGCAAAGTCACCGGCGTCTACACGAACAAGGCCCCGGGCGGTGTCGCCTACGCCTGTTCGTTCCGCGTCACGGAGGCCGTCTACCTCGTCGAACGGATGGTCGACGCGCTGGCCCACAAGCTCGACATGGACCCCGCGGAGCTGCGGCTGAAGAACTTCATCAAGCCCGAGCAGTTCCCGTACCCGAACAAGACCGGGTGGGAGTACGACTCCGGCGACTACGAGAAGACCATGCGCCTGTCGATGGAGCTCGCCGGCTACGAAGACCTGCGGCGCGAACAGGAGGAGAAACGCGCCCGCGGCGAACTGATGGGCATCGGCATCTCGTTCTTCACCGAGACGGTCGGCGCCGGCCCGCGCAAGCACATGGACATCCTCGGGCTCGGAATGGCCGACGGTGCAGAGCTGCGCGTGCATCCGACCGGCAAAGCCGTCGTGCGCCTCTCCGTGCAGTCCCAGGGCCAGGGCCACGAGACGACGTTCGCCCAGATCGTGTCGGAGGAGCTCGGCATACCGCCGGAAGACATCCTGGTCGTGCACGGCGACACCGACCAGACCCCGTTCGGGCTGGGAACCTACGGCAGCCGCTCGACCCCGGTCAGCGGCGGCGCCGTCGCCCTCGTCGCCCGCAAGGTACGCGAGAAGGCCAGGTTCATCGCGGCGGCCATGCTGGAGACCCGCCCGGAAGACCTCGAATGGGAGAAGGGTCGCTGGTTCGTCAAGGGCGACCCGAGTGTCGGCAAGACGATGGTCGAGATCGCGCTGGGCACGGTCGGCACCGTCGCGCTGCCCGAAGGCGTCGAGGGCAGTCTGGATGCCGAGGTCACCTACGATCCACCGAACCTGACGTTCCCGTATGGCGCTTACATCTGCGTCGTCGATGTCGACCCCGGCACCGGAGTCGTCAAGGTACGGCGGTTCATCGCCGTCGACGACTGCGGCACCCGGATCAACCCGATGATCATCGAGGGCCAGGTGCACGGCGGACTCACCGACGGCGTCGGCATGGCGCTCATGGAGATCATCGAGTTCGACGAAGACGGCAACAACCTGGGCGGCTCGTTCATGGACTACCTGATCCCGACGGCGATGGAGGTGCCGAACTGGGAGACCGGCTTCACCGTGACCCCGTCGCCGCACCACCCGATCGGCGCGAAGGGCATCGGCGAGTCCGCGACAGTCGGCTCTCCCCCGGCGATCGTCAACGCGATCATCGACGCACTGTCGCCGCTGGGCGTGACGTCGATCGACATGCCGTGCACACCGGCCCGGGTCTGGGCGGCCATGCAGGGCCGGGCGACTCCCCCGGTGTGATCGGCTCCCGCGAACCCATGGACCTGCACCGATGAACGCGATGAAGGATGCACAGGCGACCCTCGCGGCGGAACTCAGCTCCCGCCGCGAACCGTTCGTGCGCGCAACCGTCGTCCGCGCGCAGCACCCGACCAGTGCGCGCGCGGGCGACGTGGCCCTCGTGCGCTCGACGGGTGAGATCCACGGATTCGTCGGCGGCAACTGCGTCGAGGCATCGGTGCGCGAGTACAGCCTGCGCGCGCTCAGCACGAACGAGCCTGTTCTCCTGCGCGTCGTGCCGGGTGAGCCCTCGCATGTGCACGAAGAGGGCGCGGTCGAGGTCTCGAACCCCTGTCTGAGCGGAGGCGCGATCGACGTGTTCCTCGAACCTGAAGTGCCCGCACCGACCGTGCTCGTGGTCGGTTCGACGCCTGTTGCCCAGGCGCTCGCAGCGCTCGGCGCTCCGCTCGGCTTCGAGATGGTGCTGACGGATGGCTCTGCCGTCTCACCCAGCGCAGCTGACGCGGCCGTCATCGTCGCTTCGCATGGCAAAGATGAGGAGCCCGCGCTCGAACGGGCCCTGCGCGCGGGAGTCGGCTATGTCGCGCTGGTCGCCAGCGACAGACGCGGAGCCGCAGTGCTCGCCTCGCTCGACGTCGGCGACGAGCAGCGAGCCAGGGTGTTCACACCCGCGGGCGTGGAGATCGGCGCGGTGACCCCCGCCGAGATCGCCCTGTCGATCCTGGCGCAACTCGTCAGCGAGCGTTCCCGGTCCGCCGTGACGGAGCCGCCCATCCAGACCGCGATCGACCCGGTCTGCGGAATGGAGGTGGTCGCCATCGAAACCAGCCTGCACGCCGACGTCGACGGCACCCGCTACTATTTCTGCTCAGAGGGCTGCCGCAGCTCCTTCCTCGCCGATCCGCAGCGTTATGCCGGCGCCCGCTGACGACCGCGTCGCCGGCCTCGTGCTGGCGGCGGGCGGCTCCCGCCGGCTCGGGCGCCCGAAGCAGCTGCTGCCGTACGGCGACGGCGTGCTGCTCGACGCCGCGCTCGCGGTGGCACGCCGGAGCGGCTTCGCGCAGGTCGTGGTCGCGCTCGGCGGTGCGCAGGACGAGGTCACGCAGGTGGTCGATCTCGATGGCATCGAGATCGCAGACAACCCCGACTTCGCGGCCGGATGCTCGTCGTCCATCGCCGCCGCCATCCCGAAGCTCGACGACAGCACCGACGTGCTCGTGCTCATGCTCGGCGACCAGCCGGGGGTGCGCCCCGAGACTGTGCAGGCCCTTCTCAGGGGCCGCGGCGATGCACCGATCGCGGTGTGCCGCTATGAGAACGGTGTCGGTCATCCGTTCGCTTTCGACCGCAGCATCCTGCCCGAACTGGCAGCGATGCACGGCGACAAGGCCGTGTGGAAGCTTCTCGAACAGCGTGCCCCCGAGGTCGTCGAGGTGTCCGTGACCGGCGCGATCCCGACCGATGTCGACACCGAGGACGACTACCGCAAGGTGCTCGCCGAGCTGCAGGCGGCCGGATGACGGCCCGGGCGCGCGCGGGTGCCGAGGACGAAGTGCGGCGGCGCGTACCCGACGTCGCGGCGTTGACGTCTGCGCTCGAGGCCGACGACTACCTGGCGGACGACGCGCTCGCGACGGCGCTCTTTCTCGCCGTGCGCCTGCCGCAGCCGATCCTCCTCGAGGGCGAGGCGGGCGTCGGCAAGACCGAGGCGGCGAAGGCGCTCGCCCGGGCGCTCGGAACACCGCTGTTCCGCCTGCAGTGCTACGAAGGCATCGACGCGGGCGAGGCCCTCTACGAATGGAATCACCAGCGCCAGCTGCTGGGCATCCGCCTGGCGGAACTCGGCGAGCGCACGATCGACGAGACCGACCTCTTCGCACCCCAGTACCTGCTGCGCCGGCCCCTCCTGTCGGCCATCGAGCACCAGGGGCCGCGCCCCGCCGTCCTCCTGCTCGACGAGATCGACCGGGCGGATGCCGAATTCGAGGCGTTCACGTTCGAGTTGCTGGCCGAGGCCGCGATCACGATACCGGAGCTCGGGACGATCCGCGCGACGCATCCGCCGATCGTCGTGCTGACCTCGAACCGCACCAGGGACCTGCACGACGCGCTCACGCGACGCTGCCTCTATCACTGGATCGATTTCCCCTCGGCCGCGCGGATCGCCGAGATCGTGCGCCGCCGGGTGCCGGGCAGTTCTGAGCCCCTCGCTCTCGACGCCGCCACGGCGATCACCCGGCTCCGAACACTCGACCTCGCCAAGCCTCCCGGCATCGCCGAAGCGATCGACTGGGTATCCGCCCTCGCGATCCTCGGCGTCGACCAGCTCGGTGCGGCCGTCGTCGAACAGACCTGGGGTTCCGTGCTGAAGAACCGCGACGATCTCGATCTCGCTGCGATACGTGGTGCCGACTGGGTGGTGGGCGGATCCGGTGGCTGAGTCAGGCTCGAACGTGACGGTTCTTCCCGTGTCGGCGCCGCGGGTCGAGCCTGCGTCGCTGGCTGCCGGGCTCTCCGCGGTGCTCCGTCGTGCCGGCCTCTCCGTCTCACCCGAACGCACGGCGTGGCTGGCCGAGTCCCTCCGCCTCGTGCCGCCCGACTCGCGCGACTCGCTTTACCGCACCTGCCGCACGATTCTCGTCTCGGCACGCGTGCAGCTGCCGACCTTCGATGCCGTGTTCTCGGCCGTGTTCGACGGCCGGCTCGACCCGGCCGACACCCGGGGCGACCCGAACGCGCCCCCGGCCGTTGGCTCGGAGGCGCGCACCCGCCCCACGCCCCCGGACAGTCGCCCGTCAGCACCCCACGCCGTCGACTCCGACCGGCCGCCCGCACCCGGCGGCCCGACGAGCGACCGCGAAGGTGACGACGAGGAGGACTCAGGACCCGAGAGGGACGCCGTGCTCGCCGTCGCGTCGGCCGAGGAACGACTGCACGACACGGCTTTCGCCGAGCTGTCCGAGGACGAACTCACGCGGATGCGCCGCCTCGTGCAGAACATCACCATCGCGACCCCGACGCGCGCGAGCAGGCGACATCGCCCGTCGGCTCACAGCAGCGCCCGCCTCGACCTGCGGCGCACGATCCGCACAGCCCAGCGCACCGGAACGGACGGCACACGCCTCGTGTATGCCCACCGGCGTTCGCGTCCGCGTCGCCTCGTGCTGCTGTGCGACGTGTCGGGGTCGATGGAGCCGTACACGCGGGTCTTCCTCACCCTGATGCAGGGCGCGGTCGTCAACGCGGGAGCCGAAGCCTTCGTCTTCTCGACCCGGCTGACCCGGCTGACCCGTCAGCTGACCGTGCGCGACCCGGATCAGGCTCTCGCGCGCGCGGCCGCGACTGTGGTCGACTGGGCGGGCGGGACCAGGCTGGCCGACAGCATCCGCCGGTTCATCGACGACTACGGGCGCCGGGGCATGGCCCGCGGCGCCATCGTCGTCATCCTGTCCGACGGGTGGGCGCAGGACGACCCGGAAGAGGTGGCCGCGCAGATGCGGCGGCTGCGGCGGCTCGCCCATCGCATCGTGTGGGTGAACCCCCGCAAGGTCGCGGCCGGGTTCCAGCCACTGGTCGGCGGCATGGCGGCGGCGCTCCCCTACTGCGACGCATTCGTCAGCGGACACAGTTATGCGGCTTTGCAGGACGTAGCGGCGGCCATCGGGGCCGACCGGCCGTACACCGCCGAGATGAGGAGAACGTGATGGAACTGGACACCGGTTTCTCGGTCGTCGCACCGATCGACACCGTCTGGAAGGTCCTGCTCGACTTCGACCGGGTCGCGGCATCGGTACCGGGGGCCGAGATCCTGGAGCGCCCGTCGGACGACACCCTCAAAGTCGGGATGAAGGTGAAACTCGGACCCGTGTCGATGCAGTACAAGGGGACCGTCAACGTCCTGGAGCTCGACGAGGCGCAGCATCGGGCCGTATTCGGCGGCAAGGCGCAGGAGACGCGGGGACAGGGCACGGCCGAAGGCACCGCGACGATGCAGCTCACGCAGGACGGCGAAACCATCGTCGGCACGGTTCATGCCGAACTCAACCTCTCGGGCAGGGCAGCCGCCATGGGCAAGAGCATCATCAACTCCGTTACGCAGCAGATGGTGGAACTCTTCGCGTCGAACCTGCAGAAGATGGTCGAGGAGGAGCTGTCCGGCGGCAGTGGCGCGGCAGGCGTTCCTGCAGCCGAGGCGACACCTGCGGCCGAGGTGACACCTGCGGCCGAGGCGGCGACATCGGTCGCGCCCCCTGCGACGGAAGCCGCCGACGCATCCACAGCGGACACCCCCACCCCACCGACACATCCTGCACCACCGCGCCCCCCGGCACCGGCCGAGAACTCGCTCAACGCCCTCAGCCTCGCTCGCGGCGTCATCGTCGACCAGCTCCAGAACCCCGCCAAGCTGGCCGTGGCGTTGCTGGCAGTCGGCTTCATAGGTTTCCTGATCGGCCGCGGGCGCCGGCGCCGAGTGTGAGACTGGAGTCGACGGTGCTCTATGGAGAGTGATCGACATGCGTGATGTTCTCGATGCCCTGATGGCGGACTGGGATGCCGGGCGCACCTCCGGTCTCGCCACCGTGGTGCGCACCTTCGATTCCGCGCCCAGGCCGCCGGGCGCCTCGATGCTCGTGACCGCCGACGGCAGGGCGGTCGGCTCGGTCTCCGGGGGCTGCGTCGAAGGCGCGGTGTACGAGCTGGCGACCGAAGTGGCGGCGGATGGCGTGCCCCGGCTGGTGCGTTACGGCATCAGCGACGACGAAGCTTTCGCCGTCGGCCTGACCTGCGGCGGAATCCTCGACGTGTTCGTCCAGCCGGTCTCACGGCGTACCTTCGACGGACTCGGTGGTGTGCGCGAAGACATCGAAGCGGGTCGGCCGGTGGGTGTCGCGACGGTGATCGAGCATCCGGACCCGCAGTGGCTCGGCCGGCACGTCATCGTGTGGCCGGACCGGTTCACGAGCGAGCTTCCCTCCGAACGGGCCGGTAGTGCCATCGCCGCCGACACGCTCGGCCTCCTCGCCTCCGGGCGCAACGCGACGCTCACCTACGGCACCGACGGCGAACGACTCGACGAAGGGATGCGCATCTTCTTCGACAGCTACGCCCCGCGACCGCGCATGCTCGTCTTCGGCGCGATCGACTTCGCGTCTGCACTCGCGCGCCTGGGCGCCTTCCTCGGCTACCGCGTGACTGTCTGCGACGCCCGCTCGGTGTTCGCGACGCCTGCCCGGTTCCCGGAGGTCGACGAGGTCGTCGTCTCCTGGCCCGACCGGTACTTCGCGGAGCAGGTCGCTCTCGGCCAGGTGGACTCCAGAACGGTCATCTGTGTGCTCACCCACGACCCGAAGTTCGACGTGCCGCTGCTCGAGCTGGCGCTACGCGGGCCCGAGCTCGCCTACATCGGCGCGATGGGCTCGCGGCGCACCCACGACGACCGCCTTGCGCGGCTGCGCGCGGCCGGGCTGACGGATGCCGAACTCGCCCGCCTGCACAGCCCCGTCGGCCTCGACCTCGGCTCCCGCACCCCCGAGGAGACCGCCGTGTCGATCGCGGCCGAGATCATCTCGCGCCAGTGGGGCGGAAGCGGCGAGCCGCTCACCCTGCTCGACGGGCGCATCCACCACGACGACCTGGTCGAGAGCTCTCATGAGTCGGCACCGAGTGGTCAGTAACTCACCTGAGTCTGCGGAAAGCAGTAGCGTCGAGCGCTCGCTGGGCCGAGGCAGAGAGTGTTGATGTCATGAAGTCTTCCTCCCAAATGGAAGACCCGAGTGTCAACAACCTCCGTCTGGCGCGCGCGACGCGGTCTGAGCGCGCCCCAAGCCATCCCAGCCGTCGAGCACAGAAAAAAGCACCTCTATTCGCAAGAATGAGGTGCTTTTTCCTGTGCTCGCCAAGGGTCGGGCTTAGCCGAAAAGCAGCACCAGCATGTAGCCCATCGCGAGAGCCATGACGACGTTCGTCGCTGCGGCGAGCCGCGGCGCAACCGGACCGGCGGCCGCGCCCGACGGCGAAGCGGTGGCGCGGCCGATCACGCGGGCGTCCCCGATCCCCGCGATCGCGATCACGGGCAGCCGGTCGACCACCAGAACGGCGTACCCGACCATGAACACGACGAAGGCGTAGGCGAGTGCCGGCAGCAGCACGAGCGCAGCGCTCGCGCCGAACATGTAGGCCATCGCCGCCGACATGACCAGGTGCGGAACGTGGTGCCCGGCGAATCTCCGCTCCCTGTCGCCGCGCGCCGCATCGCGCGCAACGCTCACCACGAACCACAGCGTGACGACGATCCACACGACGAGCCAGACCGAGGTCGCCGCGCTGCCGGTCGCGATCAGGAGCTGCGGGATGAGCACCCCGGCCATCGAGACGCCCATCAGCAGGTTGTGGATGTCGACCTCCGCATCCGTGGGCCGGTGTACGCGCCAAGCGACGACGAGCCGCACAAGAGCGGCGGCTCCCGCGAGGAACACAATGACGCCGAGCACGCTGCCCAGCCAGGCCGGCCCGGTCACGACTCGCCTCGTGACGGCCAGTACGCGAGTGCGATCAGCGCAAGGAGCGGGCCGGAGTTGGGATCGGTCGCGTCCCCGCTGAAGACAGCGCCGAACGACTGCCCGACGACCCAGATCCACGCGCTCGCAACGAGAGCGATCACGATGCCGACGCGCATCAGCGCAGGCGGGAGGAACACCGCGATGGCGACGATCGCCAGGACGACGCTCCCCGCGATGCCCAGGGGTGTGGCGTGGCTGAGCAGAACCAGGCCGCCCCAGAGGACGACCCAGACGACACGGGCGGCGACCGGTCCGACCGGCTGCGCGGCGACGAAACTGCCCGCGGTCGATTTCGCCGTCGGCCAGAGGAGCACAGCGAGCACCGCGTACAGGAGCACCGCCCCCGGAGCGCCGGCCATCGCATCCCTGCCGCCGGTCAGCAGCCCGCCGAGTCCCTCACCGAACCACCAGACCAGCAGCGACCAGACGACCGACACCGCGAGCGCAGGCCTGACCGAGCGACGCCACGCGATCCCGAGCCCGATCGCCAGCTGCAGGCCGGCGAAACCGGCGTTGAGCAGCGCAGGAGCGTGCTCGACAAGGCGTGAGGCCCAGAGGATCGACGCGGCGATCCAGCCGGGGTTGCCGGTGGCGGTGGGCGCGAGCATCTCTGTCGCGAACGACGGGGTGAACATGACGGGCTGAACCTGCAGCAGTGCGTCGAGCAGCCAGAGTGCTGCGAGTGCGAGCTGCAGCCGGCGGCGCGCATCGGTTGTGAACGGAGCGGGCGCTCCGGGTGCTTCCTCGCGAGCCCCCGCCACCGGCGTCCCGCTGGACCGGCTCACCCGGTCTTCGCCTCATCCCGTTTGCGACCGGCGACCTCGTTCGGGATGCCGGACGAGAGCAGCAGGGAGGCCAGCGTGATCGCGATCAGGCCGAAGAATGCCGTACCCAGCGACGAGAGCTGTGCGTCGGTGTAGATGGCCGCGAGCTGGTTCGCCTGGTCCGTGCTCAGCCCGTTCTCTTTGCCGATCTCGTCGACCGTTGCGGCCGGCACGATGGCAACCCCACCCTCCGTCTGCGCGCTGATCGTCGCCTTGACGTCGCTCGGCAGCGTACTGGAGGCGACCCCTGCCGCGAACGACGTCGTCAGCGCCCCGATCAGGATGGAGCCGATCAGCGCCGTGCCCAGCGACGATCCCAGGTTCTGGAATACCCCCTGCAGTCCCCCGACCTCGCTCGTCTCCTTCTCTGTCACGCTCGACATGTTGACCGCACCGAGCTGGGAGGCCAGCAGCCCGAGGGCGGCACCGGCAAGGAACATTCCCACCGCGAAGAGCACGGACTGCAGGTCGGGCGAAACCGCGGCAAGAAGGAGGATCGCGCTGCCGACCAGGATCCACTGGCCCACGCGCACGATGCGCCGCGGCGACCAGGTGCGTGACAGCCGCGTGCCCACGATCGAGAACAGGATCAGGGAGATCGAGAGGGGGAAGATGCGGATGCCCGTCTGCAGCGCATCCAGCCCGAGCGTCATCTGCAGGTATACCGGCACCATGAAGAAGAGTCCGGCGGTCACCGCATACTGCGCCCCGAGCACACTCAGTCCACTGCGTAGCTGACGGATCTGGAAGAGGCTGACGTGCACGAGCGGCGGCCGCCCCGTAGCGACCAGCCGGCGCTGCCGGGCGAGGAACGCCCACAGGAGCACAGAGCCCAGGAGGATGAACCAGGCGGTGAGCGAAATGCCGAGCGGCTGGATCGGCGTGCCGTTGATCTCCGGGGATGCGAGCGGGGTGATCCAGCCCCAGGTCTTGCTCTGCAGCATCCCGAATACGACGAAGATGAGACCGGCGGCCGAGAGCAGCACGCTCCAGATATCGATGTGTTCCGGTCGGCGCCCCGCCCTGTCGGCGATCACGCGCGCGAACAGGATCACGACGGCCATGATCACGACCTCGGCGACGAAGACGTAGCGCCAGCTGAAGTAGGTGGTGACAAAGCCCCCGATCAGAGGCCCGGCGGCGACGGCGGCACCGGACACGGCGCCGATGATCGCGAAGGCCGTGATCCGGTCCCGGCCCGCGTAGTTGTCAGCGACGAGCGCGGCGATCGCGGGAATCACGAGCACCGCCCCCAGCCCTTCGACCACGGACCAGCCGAGGAAGAGGACCACGATGTTCGGCGCGATGGCCGTGGTCAGCGAGCCGAGGCCGTAGACGATCGACCCGATCACGAACGCGCGTCGCCTGCCCCAGATGTCGCCCAGTTTCGCCCCGAGCAGCATGACCGACGCCATCGTCAGCGTGTAGAAGGTGATCGCCGCTTGCATCGCCGAAACCGTCGTGTTGAGGTCGGCCACGACGGTCGAGATCGACACGTTCATGACGGTGCCGTCGAGCACCATCACGAACTGCGCGGCTCCGAGGATGATGACGACGGACCACTTCTTCATGTTCTGCCCCGCTTCCGCGCTCGCAGCCGTCGGGTTCGAGCGTGTCGGCTGCATGCCGGGACGGCGTCAGCCCAGTATCTTCCTTGCAGTGGACCGAGCGAAAGGTGCAGGACGTAAATCAGTGCAGGACGGGCGAAGGAGAGTCGTGCGCGGCCGTCATGTCTGTCGTGTTCATGATGACCGCCGCTTGCGCCCGGCGCGCGAAGGCAGGCGAGAACGGTCTCGCGGCGACGGCGAGCAGCCGGAGCATTCCGAGCGGGATGTGGCGGATGCCCGCGGGCGTCGGGGACGCAGCGACAGCATCCATCGCCAGGCCTTCGAACGTGCGAATCTGTCGGCCGGTCACGTCGCGTTCACTGTTGCGATGCGGGTGCTCGCCGATGGCATCGACGATCGCGTCGGCGACGGCCTCCACACGCACGAAATCGATGGGGTTCACTCCCCTGCCGAGCACCAGAGCCTGATGACGGTCTTCGATGTGGGCGCCGATCACTCCGGCCCACGTTTCGAGGAACGGCGTCGGGCGGATGATCGTCCAGGTCAGGCCGCTCGCCTTCAGTGCGCTCGCCTTCAGTGAACGCTCGGCGGCGAACTTGGCCCGGTGCAGACTCATGGGATGGCTGGGCCCGGCACCGTACGCCGAGAGCAGGACGATGTGACGGACGCCCGCCGCCTCCGCTCGTTCGATCGCGGCGATGTTCGCGGCCCGGTCGATCGTTTCCGGACTGATGCCCCGCGGCCCGACGAACCCGTGCGCGGCGAGCACGACGACATCGCAACCGGTCATCGCACGTTCGACGGCGGCGGTCTCGCGAAAGTCCGCGACGACGACCTCGGCGCCCGGGGCGGAGATGCGCGACGGATCGCGCGTGAGCGCCCGGACCTGCTCGCCGCGATCGAGCAGGCCGGCGACGAGCACCCGGCCGAGCGTTCCGCTCGCGCCGACGACGAGGATCATGGGCGTGCGCCGCCATCGGTCGCGTGTGTCGCACGGGCGATCGCGTCGTCGATGCCGGCTCCGGATGCTGTGACGGGCTCGAGGTAGAACCGCGCGGCCACGATGACTTCGGCATCGACGGTGAAAATGATCACGCCCCGCATCAGATGGGCCGATCCGTCGGGTCGGGTGCCCGACATCTCCCATTCGCTCCACACCGTTGCTCCATCGACCGCGGTGGCGAGAAGGTGGGATCGCAGGTCGGGAATCGCGCCGAACAGCGCCGCCCAGTTGCGTTCGACCTGGGCCGATCCGGTGAAACCCTGCGCCGGATGCACGGGGGTCGCGTTCACATAGTCGTCGGAGAAGCAGGCCGTCAGCGCGGCCAGATCGTGGGCGTTCGTCGCCGTCTCGAGTCGGGCGACGACAGCCTCTGGATTGTTCGAACCTCGCATGGGAGGCCTCGATTCCATTATTGGTAGCTAGATTCAATACGGTAGCATAGAATGAATCTCATGTCCACGGAATCCAAGCGCAGGCCCTACGACTCCCGCGCCCGGCGGGCGCAGGCGCACCGCAATCGCGCGACGATCCTCCGTTCGGCACGAGACCGCTTTCTTGCTGACGGGTATGCCGCGACGACCATCGCGGCGATCGCCGACGACGCCCAGCTGTCGATCGACACCGTCTACAAGACGTTCGGCGGCAAGGGCGGGCTGGTCCGGGCGATCTACGAGGAGAGCCTGCTGGGCACCGGCCCGACCGCCGCACCGGTCCGCTCCGACCAGCTTCAGAACAGCGAAGCAGATCCCCACGCGATCGTTCGCGGCTGGGGTGTTCTGACCGCGGAGGTCGCGCCGCTGGTCGCCCCCGTCCACCTCCTCGTCCGTGAGGCGGCCGCATCCGATCCTGAAATGGCAGCGCTTCTGCGTGACAGCGACGACAGCCGCCGCACACGCATGCACCACAATGCGCTGACCCTCGCTGAGCGGGGCCTGATGAAGGCCGGAGTCACCGTCAAGGAGGCGACCGACGTGATGTGGGCGTTCAGCGCGCCCGAGTTGTTCGACCTCCTCGTGCTCCGAGCGGGATGGTCGCCGGAACGCTTCGGTACCTACATCGGGGAGTTCCTGGAATCGGCGCTACTTTCCTGATGCCGCATGCTCCACTCGGGTGCAGACTGAGCGCATGGGTACACTGACCTACGGCGATTCGCAGACCTTCGAATTCGACGACCGGCTTCTCAGCCACATGAAGCTCGCGATCGTCGCGAAGCTCCTGCGCCACGAGAGCTTCCTGCTCAACTGGACCGTGCCGGCCGGCCAGGGGTCCGGGCGCGTAAGCCTGTGGATCAGCAGGGAATCGCAGCTCACGTTCCGTTTCGCCGGAAGCCGCCCGCCGGCGATCAACGTGCGGTGGATCGAAGCGTTGAGCGCGACCTCTGCCCGCACAGGCGGTATGCAGGTCATCGACGAAGCCGACACCGACAAGGTGCTGACGGCCTAGCGAGGCGCGAAGGATGCGCTGAAGATCGACCGCGCGTGCGCCGCGATCGCGGGCCGCTCATCCGCAGCGGTGCGCGCGAGCAGGAAGGCGAGCATCGAGAAGGCGAGCATGACGTCGGCACTCGTCACCTGCGAGTCGACGCGCCCAGCCGCCGCATCACGCACGAGGATGGCGTCGACGACCGCAGTGACCCGCGTGGCGAGGTGTTCAGCGCGCGGATCGCCGAGGTTCGAGGAGACCACCTCGATCAGCGCGGTCGACCCGAGGGCCTGTTCGGTGACACCGTCGAAGAGGTCCCTGAGCGTGGCGTCGGGAGTCTTCCCCAGCTCCTCGAGATCGGTGACGTTGTCGTCGAAGACGGCGACCGCGAGCGCGATGCGGTCGGGAAAATGCCGGTACAGGCTCCCCTGCCCGACGCCGGCGCGACGAGCGACAGCGCTGAGCGGGGCGTTATAGCCCGATTCTCCGAAGACCTCGCGGGCCGCGTCGATGAGCGCCTGCCGATTCTCCGGGCCCGCGCTCGGTCCCCGGTTCGCTTTCGTCTTCTCCGGCACGGGTGTAGTGTACTACCGGACAGTGTTGTCCGGTAGGAGCGATCCTAGCTACGCTCCCCACGAAACAGGAGGAACAACCCCATGCCCACGTCAACCCGACTCACCGCCGACTCGTCGATCGGCACCTGGCTCGACGACCCGATCGGCGGCTCGATCATGACTGAACTTCTCGCCCAGGCCGGCCAGGATGCATCCGTCATGAAGCCCGTCCGCCGCCTCGCGCTCAAACGCCTCATCAAGCTCAGCCAGGGTGCATTCACCGCCGAAATGATCGCCGACCTCGAGCAGCGCGCTGCCGCCGCTGCCGCGACAACGCCGGGGGCAGAGGCCTCCGCAGTCGACGACGACGCCGCAGACGACGAGCCGACTGCAGAGACCCCGGTCTGGGTCGAGAAGCCGACCGAGGGCCGCTTCAGTGGCAAGACCGTCATCGTCACCGGCGCCGGTTCCGGCATCGGGCGCGCCACCGCATCCCGTATCGCCCGCGAAGGCGGCCGCGTCATTGCGGTCGACGTCTCCCAGGAGCGCCTCGACGCTTTCGTCGCCGAGCTTCCCGATGCCCAGATCGTTCCGGTCGCGGGTGACATCACCGATGATGCCTCGATCGCTGCGATCGTCGCCGCCGCCGGCGACCGGATCGACGGACTGGCCAACGTCGCCGGGATCATGGACAACATGACTCCGGTGCACGAGGTCAGCGACGACGTCTGGAACCGGGTCTTCGCGGTCAACGTCGTCGGCACGATGAAGCTGACGCGCGCCGTGGTCCCCACGATGCTCGCCCAGGCATACGGGTCGATCGTCAACATCGCATCCGAGGCCGCACTGCGCGGTTCGGCCGCAGGTGCCGCCTACACCGCGTCCAAGCACGCGGTCGCAGGCCTCACCAAGAGCAGCGCGTTCATGTACGGCCCGAGCGGAATCCGCGTCAACGCGGTCGCACCTGGCCCGACCATCACGAACATCCAGGCCAGCTTCGCGTCCGAGCTCGGCGCAGAGCGCGTTCAGCTCGCGATGACGGTGCTCCCCGACCCCGCCGAGGCCGACGCGCTCGCCGCGTCGATCACCTTCCTGCTCAGCGACGACGGCGTGAACATCAACGGCGTCATCCTTCCGTCCGACGGGGGCTGGTCGGCGGTCTGACCGCCCGGCACCGACTCCGGTTCATCAGGAATGGCTAGTGACGCCCCGGGCGCACTAGCCATTTCTGATGAATCCGTTTGCGGGGGTCAGCCGAGCAGCTTCGCCTTCGCCGCGGAGAACTCCTCATCGGAGAGGATGCCCTGCGTGTGCATGGTGGCGAGGTTCTGCAACTGCGCCATCATGTCGTTCTGAGGGGCAGCTGCGGGAGCGGGCGGCGCGGCAGCGGCCATCTGCGCCTGCTGCGCGGCGACCGCCTGCTGCGCGGCGTAGTCCATCTGCGCCTGCTGCTGCTGCTGCTCGTACATTGCGGCCTCATCGGCCTGTTGCTGATTCGCAGCCTGGCGGTTGCGCATCCCGCCCGACACGGCCGTTGCCGTACCGGCGACGACCGCCGTCGTCGCAGCTGCGCGCACCAGCCCGCCGCGACCCATCCGTCGACCCAACATGTCTTTCTCCCTCAGTCTTCGGCACCGCTCAAGGCGGCGATTTCGTTGACGACGGGGGCCGGGATGCGCTCCGTGCGCAGCACCGCCCCGCCTGCGTTGAAGATGGCCTCCGCGAATTCGCGGGCCCAGGTGTGCTCGACGACCAGCAGCGCCGCAGAGGTGCCGGGAGCGAGGTCCTCGGCGAAGTCGGCGACGTCTTCCTCGCCGGCGATCCCGATCTCGAGCAGCTCGAATTCGGGAAGGCCGTATTCGTCCGTCACCTCATCGAGCTCGAGCACGACCACGTCACCGGACTCGAACGACTTCGTGACGAAGAGCAGGTCGAGCAGCCTGATGGTGCCGGACCCGACGACATCGACGATCGCGTTGACCACATCGGGTCCCGGGCGCTCGCCGTCGAAGCCGATGAGAAAGATCTCGACCGGTCCGTATTCGAACTCAGCCATGGTGTGCCCCCAAACGCAAGAGTCGGCCCTGAACTGCGATTGTCATGTGTCTTCCCTTCGTGTGGATGGTTCACGGTCAGCACTCGAAACGTCGGGCGACAGCGGGTTCACCGAGACGAGCTCGATGTTCAGGCTGGCCACGGTATCGAGCAGTCCGTGCAGTCTCGCCTGGTCCGGTACCGTTCCGACGAGGTGGGTGAAGCCCTGCTCCACTTCCTTGACGTCAAATCCGGGGAACGCGGCGAGAAGCGCCGGGCTCAGCGTGCCGCGGATCACGATCTCGTACGTTTCGTTCAGCACGACGCCCTTCTCCCCTGGCTCCGACCTTTCCCGTTCAGTGTCGGCGGTTGCCGCGCAGTCTGCATCATCCGAGAAGGGTGATCCCGCGCCTACCCCAATTCGGGTGTGGCCACTGAGGGCATCTCCTGACAGACTGAGTGCGGATAGAGAGAGCTGGGTTATGGGTGCAAACCGCAGCGTTCCGCGTCATGCAATAGACAGGCCGACACTTCGGGGAGTGCTCGACGGGGTCCTGTCACAGCCTCTGGCGCTCGTCGTAGCGCCCGCTGGTGCGGGCAAGACTGTGCTCCTCGAGCAGTGGGCCGAGACCCATGCCGACCGGTCGTTCGTGTGGGTCGACATCACCCCGGCCGACAACGACCCCGCCCATTTCGCCGGCAAACTGATCTCCGGCCTCTCCGCGGTCAAGCCGCATTTCCTCAACGTCGGGGCGCCTGTAGCCATCAGCGGAGGCCGCCTGGGAGAGACCTTCCTCGAGGTACTTCCGTCTCGCCTGGTATCGCTGCCCGACACGGTCGTCATCTTCGACGACGTGCACCAGCTCACGAACCGGAGCCTCATCGATGACCTTGAGCGCATCGTCGAGTTCGCGCCCCCGAACATCCACACCGTCTTCTCCACCCGGGTCGACCTCCCTCTCGGCTGGAGCCGCCACCGCCTCAACGGCGACCTCGTCGAACTGCGCAGCGCCGACCTGGCGTTCGACGCGAACGAGTCGGCAGAGCTCCTCGCGCGGCTCTGCGGCCGACGGTTCGACGCCGACAGCGTCGACGCTCTCGTCTCCCGCACCGAAGGGTGGGCCGCCGGGCTTCAGCTGGCGGCGATGACGCTCAAGGGCCGCGACGACCCGGAGGATTTCATCGAGCAGTTCGGCGGCACGGACCGGATGGTGGCCGACTACCTGACCGATGAAGTGCTGCAGGTGCAGCCCCATCGCAGGCGCACGAGCCTGCTGCGGGTCTCCGCCTTCGACGAGATGTCCGCCGAGCTCATCACCGAGGTCACCGGCGAAGACGGCGCCCAGTCGTGGCTCGAATCCCTCGAACGCGAATCGATGTTCCTGGTCCCGCTGGACACCCGACGTGAGTGGTTCCGGTTCCACAACCTGTTCCGCGACCTGCTGCGCTATCACCTGCGTGCCGAAGAGCCCGGGGCCGAATCGACCCTTCTCGCCGGTGCCGCCGACTGGTATCTCGCCCGCGGCGACGTGCAGCGCGCGGTCGAGTACCTGCTGCGTGCGAAAGAGTGGGAACGCGCGCTGATGCTCGTGCGCACCCGCGGCGCAGAGATCTACGAGCGGGGCGAGCTGCGCACGGTCATCCGGTGGATGTCGGAGCTCCCCGACTCCGTCGTTCATGACCGACTCGACCTGATGCTCCTGAACGGAGTGCTGCGCGGGCTCGAAGGCCAGGTCGTGGCCGCCGGCGACCCGCTCCGGCGCGTGATCAACGACCCGGAGGCGACGGTCGGCCAGCAGCTCGTGGCGCATGCCATGCTCGCGTGCCAGGCCTGGTGGAATCCGCATCCGGACGGATCGCTGGACGCCGTGACCCGATCGCTCGCCCTCCTCGAAGCCAACCCCGGTGCCCCCACCCCCGATCTGCTCGGGATCACCGACTACGAGTCGCTCCTGACCATGACCCTGTTCTCGGGCGGCCGCGCCTACCTGCTGGCAGGTGACCTTGCCGAAGCGAGGCGCTGGCTGGAACGCGCCGCACGATCGGAGGGGGCCTCGTATGCGCCATGGCGCATCTGTTCGCTCGGCTCGCTCGCCCTCGTCGAGGCCTGGTGCGGGCGAACCGACCGGGCCCAGGAGCTGGCGGTGGAATCCCTGGCGGTCGCCGATGAAGCGAAGCTGGTCGGGCATCCGTCTACGGCTGACGCCTACCTGGCAGAGAGCCTCATCGCCCTCGAGCGGTCCGATCCGGGCCGTTCCGAGCGGATGCTCGCCCAGGGTCTCGCACGCGCGGCCGCGACCAAGCGCACGCAGCTCATGTGGATCGCCCATCTCATCCACGCCATGCTCGGCGGCACGGAGAACGCGGGCGACCTGACCGGCGCTCCGGAAGGCCCGCCGCCGCCGGTGGTCCGTGACCGGCTGACGGCGACGCGCCAACGCGAACGCAGGCTCACCGGGCGGGACCCTCTTCCGTGGGCCGCGGAACCGGAAAGTGTGGAGGCGCCTGCAACACGGTTCGAGCACACGGCGTCTGCCCTGACGCACCTCCAGCCGCAGCGCGCACGTGCACTGCTTGCGTCGGATGCCGACACCAGCACCGAGGAGCCGCTCGTCGCCACCGAGCGGCTGGTGCTTCGCGCCTGGCTCGCGGATGTCGAAGGACGACCGACCGCGGCCGAGCGCCGGCTCGGAAAGGCTCTCGCGCTCGCGGAAGAGCATTCCCTGGTCGACGTGTTCCTGCGTGCCGGCCCCCATGTCATCACGCAACTCGGCCAGCTTCCGGGCGAGCGTTCGCCGTTCCTGCGGCAGATCCTCGAACGGGCCTCGGCATCGCTGGCGCCGGCCGCGACGTCCGTCCTGAGTGAGCCGCTCACCGACCGCGAGCTCGAGATCCTGGCCTGCCTGCCAAGCCGGTCGACGAATGGCGAACTGGCAGACCGCTTCTACGTGTCCGTGAACACGATCAAGACGCACATGGTGCACATCTACCGCAAGCTCGACGTGCCTAACCGCAGCGCGGCGATCGTGCGCGCACAGGAACTGGGCCTGCTCCGATGATCACTATCACCCTCTTGGCGTGATGCGCTCACGCAGGGGCGGCCATAGCGTCACAGGTGGGTTCGCCGTGCATCAGCGCGGGAGCGCGATCAGCGAAGGAGCGCACAATGTCGGATGACGACCTCGAGCAGGCGGGACCGATCGATTTCGTGATCATCGAGTTTCCTGCCGGCCAGAAGAATTTCCGCGGCGAGATAGCCGACGAGCTGGTGAAGCTCGTCGATGCCGGGACGATCCGGCTCATTGACGCGATCGTCCTCGTGAAGGACGACGATGGGGCTGTCGAGGCCCTGGAGCTGTCCGACCTCGACGATCTCGGCCCGCTTGCGGCCCTCGAAGCCGAACTGGCGGAGTTCCTCGCCGAGGAGGACGTCGACCATCTCGCTGCGGCCATGGATCCGGGGAGCGTTGCCGGTGTCATCGTCTACGAGAACGTGTGGGCGGCGCCGTTCGCAGCAGCTGCGCGCCGGGCCGGCGGCCAGTTGATCGCGGATGGCCGCATCCACTCCCAGGCGATCGCCGCCGCGCTCGAAGCAGAGGCTGAGGCGGAGTCGGAAATCGAATCAGAAGCAGAAGCTGAAAAGGAAGGGGCCTGACATGTTACGAGCAGGTCGTGTAGGTCGGGTCGGGGTCGTGCGCGCTCCCGTCGCCAAGGCCGCCGTCGTCACCCGGGCGGTGACTCCCGGTCCGGCGCCGATCGCGAAGGCGGCCGTCGTCGGGGCGGTCGTGACGCCGAGGCGGCGTCTCTGACAGCAGCGGTGGCCGACGCATTCGGCTTGCGTCGGCCACCGCTGTGACAGGTCAGTGCGCGATCGCCGGTTCCGGCGTGGCCGCGCCTGTCGCTGCGGCGCTTTCGGCCACAGCGAGCGGCCGGCGGCGACGGAACAGCAGGGCCGCGTTGATCGCACCGATAGCGAAGAAGAGCGCTCCCCACAGGTAGGCGACCGAGTAGCTGTGCACTGCGGCATCCGTGAGCACCGCCGGCGTCGGCGGCAGGTGCGAGGCGAGGTAGTCCGCGGCCGCGGTGGCGGCCAGCGTGTTCAGCAGGGCGGTTCCCAGCGAGCCGCCGACCTGCTGGCTCGTGTTGACGGTCGCGGATGCGACGCCGGCGAACGAGCGGTCGATTCCGAGTGTGGCGGTCTGGATCGACGCCGGCATGATCGAACCCATCGCGAACCCGAGGATCAGCAGGGGCGGAAGGATGTCCGCAGCATAGGTGCTGTGCTGGTCGAGGTGGGTGAGGTACAGCATCCCGATCGCCCCGAGCGTCATCCCGAACGGCACCATGATCTTCGGCCCGAGCCGTGGCAGGAAGATGTTCGTCGACAGCTGCGCGGAGAGCACCAGCATCGCGATCATCGGAAGGAAGCCGAGCCCGGTCTGGATGGGCGAGTAGTGCAGCGTCTCCTGCATGTAGTAGGTCACGAAGAGGAAGATGCCGAACATTCCGGCGCCGGCGATCAACACGGAGATGAACGCGGCCCCGCGGTTGCGGTCGAGCACGATCGACAGCGGGAGCAGCGGATGCGCGGCGCGACGCTGCCAGAGCACGAACGCGACCAGGAGGATGCCGGCCGCCGTCAGGAAGCCCCAGGTGAGCGGGGAATCCCAGCCGTCGGTCTCCGCGTTCGAGAACCCGTAGACGAGGCTGAAAAGGGCACCGGAGACGAGCAGCGTTCCGGGGATGTCGAGCTTCGGCCGCGCGCCCGTGCGCTTGACGGACGTCACGAAGAAGATGGCGCCGACGACCGCGATGAGCGCGATGACGACGTTGATGTAGAGGCTCCAGCGCCAGCTGTAATACTCCGTCAGAACCCCGCCGAGCAGGAGGCCGATGGCGCCGCCGGCGCCCGCGATGGCCCCGAACACGCCGAATGCCCTGGCGCGCTCCTTGGGGATGGTGAAGGTCGTCGTCAGCACGGCCAGAGCCGTCGGGGCGAGCAGCGCGCCGAATGCACCCTGGAGGGCGCGGGCTCCGACGAGCAGCCCGAAGGTGTTGGCTGCGCCGCCGAGCGCTGACGCTCCGGCGAAGCCGATCAGGCCGATGATGAAGGTGCGTTTGCGCCCGATGAGGTCGGAGACGCGCCCGCCGAGCAGCAGGAGGCTGCCGAAGGCCAGCGAGTATGCGGTGATGATCCACTGGCGCTCTGCGTTGGTGAAGCCGAGGTCGGCCTGGGCCGACGGGAGCGCGATGTTGACCACGGTCGAGTCGAGCACGACCATGAGCTGGGCGAGGCCGACGGTGGCGAGTGTCCACCAGTGGCGCGATGTCGTCGGCGTGTGCACGACGGTCGGAAGGGAGGAAGTTGTGGGGGGCATGAGACCTACTATATCCGGAACTCATCAGTTTCGGATATTAACAGTTCCTTAACTGTACAATTGATCCAGGACAACACGGATCAAGAGGGAGACAGCCGCAATGTCGCAGCTCGACCTGACCCAGAACGAGGCCGCCGAACAGCCGTCGAAGCTCGGTCGCAAGCGCGACCACACGCGCGATCCCGAAATCCTCGAAGCGGCACTCGACGTGCTCGCCGAGACCGGCTACGACGGCATGACCATCGAGATGGTGGCCAATCGAGCCAAGGCCGGCAAGGCCACCCTGTACCGCAGGTGGGCATCGAAAGGCGAGCTCGTCGTCGACGCCGTCGCCTGCATGAAGAGCGTCGACCTCGACCTCGACAGGCTCCCCGACACCGGCACCCTCCGCGGCGATCTCGTGGCGATGATCAAGCCGCACTCGATGCAGGACAGCGAGAAGAAGCTGCGGGTCATGGCCGGCCTGATGTCGATGCTGTCCCGCGCTCCAGAACTCGCGGATGCCGTGAATGCCGCGATCGTCGAGCCGCGGGCGAAGGCCAACCGCATCTTCCTGCGCCGCGCGGTCGAGCGCGGCGAGATCTCCTCAGACCTGGACCTCGACGCCCTGTCGCTGCTCGCACCGTCCATGTCCGCCTACCGCACGCTGATCCAGCGCAAGCCGGTCGACCGTGAATTCCTCATCTCCCTGATCGACGGAGTGCTCCTTCCCGCCGTGGGTCTCACTCCCCCGAAGTCCTGAGTCTCCCGTGTCGTCGGCGCCGCTCAGGTGCCGTCAGTAATTCGCGTGAGTCCTGAGAATCTCTTTACTTTCGGCCTCGAAAAGAGCACCCTCTTATGGAGTCTTGAAAGTGAGAAGTTCTCATGAAAAAGCATTTCTCTGCCCGCCTCCTGGCGCTCACCACGTTCGTGAGCCTCGCGGCGCTCGCACTGACACCCCTGCCCGCCTCAGCGGCAGGGACCCTCGCAACCGATGTGGTCGTGAGCGCCCACCAGAACTCTCCCGCATCGAGCGTCAAGACCGCAGCCTTCTCCACGAGCCATGACGGTGAGCTCCTCATCGCCTTCATCGCCACCGACGGCGCGACCGCTGCCGGATCCGCCACGATCAGCGCTGTGACCGGAGGAGGCCTGACCTGGACGCTGCGAAAGCGCACGAACGCCCAGTACGGAACGGCGGAGATCTGGCAGGCGGTCGCCCCGACGGCACTGGCGAATGCGACGGTGACCGCCACCTATGCCGGCTCGTACACCGCCTCCATGACCGTCGCCACCTTCACCGGGGCTGACACCACGACGCTCGGGGCGGTCGGCGGCGGCAGCGCAGCAACCGGCGCACCGAGCGCGAGCCTGACCACGACGCGCGCCGGCTCCTGGGTGTGGGGTGTCGGAGACGACTGGAGCACCGCCACCGCCCGCACCACCGGCATCGGCCAGACCCAGGTGGACCAGCTGCTCGCCAGCTCCGGCGACACGTTCTGGACCCAGCGCCAGACGGTCCCCGGCACTGTTGCGGCCCCCTCCACGGTGACGATCAACGACACGGCGCCGACGGCCGACCGGTGGAACCTCTCGCTCATCGAGATCCTGCCCGTGGGCACCGGCAGCAACGACACGACCGCGCCCACCGTTGCGATGACGAGCCCTGCTGCCGGTGCCACGGTTTCCGGTACGGTGACCGTGTCGGCCGGCGCAAGCGATGACGTCGGCGTCGCCAGCGTCGCGTTCACCCTCGACGGGTCGCCGCTCGGCGCTGTTCTCACATCCGCCCCCTACTCACTCCCGTGGGACACGACGTCAGTCGTCGGCGGATCTCACACTCTGGTCGCCACGGCGAGGGATGCGGCGGGCAATACCGGAACGTCGGCGCCGATCACCGTCACGGTCTCGAATGCCGCAGACCCCTCGGTCGTCGGATCGTGGGGTCCGGTCGTGCCGTGGCCGGAGGTCTCCATCCACGCCGCTCTCACGAACACCGGCAAGATCCTCACCTGGATGGGCGACTTCAGCCAGGGCGGTCAGCAGTATCTCCTCGATCCGACCACCGGCAATTACACCCAGGTGCCCGATGCCGCCGTCGACCTCTTCTGCGCCGGCCAGGCGGTGCTCGCCGACGGCCGCATCGCCGTCATCGGCGGCACTGCCACGCAGGGCGGGCTGGGCATCAAGAACGTGAATGCATTCGACCCCGTGACATCGACCTGGGAGTCCCTCGCCCCGATGAACTACCCGCGCTGGTATCCGACCGGCACGACGCTGGGCGACGGTCGGGTGCTCGTCACCTCCGGCTCCGACACGACCTCCACCGACCTCGTCCAGGTTCCCGAGGTCTACAACCCTCCGACGGACAGCTGGACGTCCCTGCCGGGCGCGACCAAGCTCATCCCTTACTACCCGTTCATGTACCAGCTGCCCGACGGTCGTATCCTCCAGAACGGGGCCAGCGAGGATCCGACCGGGACGCAGGTGCTGGACATGTCCACTCTGCAGTGGACCACGATCGATTCGCGAGTCCTCGACGGCGCATCCGTCACCAGCTACGCACCGGGCAAGTTCCTGAAAGCGGGCACGGCATCCGACGGTGGTTTCAGCGGCCAGTCCGCGAAGACCGCGTACACGCTCGACATGAACCAGCCCAACCCGACCTGGCAGCCGACCGCATCGATGTCCTTCGCCCGCAGCTTCGTCAACCTGACGACGCTTCCGGACGGGAACGTGCTCGCCACGGGTGGCAGCACCGACAAGTCCGGCCAGAACGAAGGGCTTGCGGTCAAGCCCGCCGAACTGTGGCACCCGAGCACCGGAACGTGGTCAACGGTCGCATCGCTGACCGCGCCGAGGCTGTACCACTCGGTAGCACTGCTGCTGCCCGACGGGCGCGTGTTCGTGTCGGGCGGCGGCGGCGACACCGGCGTGACCAACGAGGAGAACTACCAGATCTACTCCCCGCCCTACCTGTTCAAAGGCGCCAGGCCGACCATCACCGCTGCCCCGTCGACGGTGCAGTACAACAGCACGGCACTCGTCAAGACCCCGGATGCGGCCGGCATCCAGTCCGTGATGCTGGTGCGCACCGGCTCCATCACGCACGGCTTCGACCAGAACACGCGGTCGATTCCGCTGAGCTTCACCCAGACCACGGGCGGCCTGAACGTGCAGATGCCGGTGAACGGAAATGCGGCCCCTCCCGGGTACTACATGCTGTTCATCGTCAATGGCGCAGGCGTTCCGTCGGTCGCCGCGATGACACGGTTCCCGGCACCCTATGAAGACACGCAGGCTCCGTCCGCTCCGGGAACTCTGACCGCGACGAGCGGCACCGGGCAGGTCGGCCTCGCCTGGGGTGCGGCGACCGACAATGTCGGGGTAGCGAAGTACGACATCTACCGGTCGACCACGGCAGGCTTCACGCCGGCCGCGGGCAACCGGATCGCCCAGGTCGCAGCGCCGGCGACGGCATACACCGACCCGGGGCTCCTCGCCGGCACCTACTACTACCGCGTGATCGCAGAAGACGCCCAACACAACCTGGGACCTGCGTCGAACGAGGCCTCGGCCACCGTGACGACGTCGAGCACCTACCGCACCATCACGGTCGACAAGATCACCACCGTTCACCAGTCCACGAGTTCTAACAAGATCGCCGCCACAGGCCTGACCACGACCGGCAGCAACGAGCTCCTCCTCGCCTTCATCAGCTCCGATGGTCCGAGCAGCGGGGGCAGTGCTGCGATCGCCTCGGTCACCGGCGGCGGCCTGACGTGGACGCTCCGCCAGCGGTCCAACGCCCAGCCCGGAACAGCCGAGATCTGGCAGGCGGTCGCGCCCGCGCCGCTCACGAATGTGACGGTCACCGCGACCCAGTCGTCGGGCTCCTGGCAGTCGTCGATGTCCGTCGTGGGCCTGCTGAACGCCGACACCGCGTCCGGAGCGTCCGTCTCCGTTTCAGGCGCGAGCGGGGCGCCGACCGGGGCCCTGACGACGACACGGGCCGGGTCCTGGGTCTGGGGCGTCGGAACCGACTGGACGGCTGCAAGAACCCACACGGCAGGAACGGGACAGACCATCGTCGACCAGTACCAGCCCCCCTCCGGCGACGACTACTGGCTGCAGCGCCTGAACGCCCAGACGCCCGCGCCGGGCACCAGCGTCACGGTCAACGACACGGCACCGACGACCGACCAATGGGATCTCGCGCTCATCGAGGTCCTCCCGGCGCCCTGACGGAGGAGAGCAATTCGGCCGACTATCGGGAGATCTTCGACAATCCCCTAGAACTTTGTCAGGACCCGTGCGTACGCTTCGAGGTCCATCGGTTTGTGCCGAACTGGGGAATGGGGGTGGATTGCATGACGACGCGTCCGCAGAACGTCCGCCGCGCCGCACGCGCGCCGCTGCGGGTGGGCATGATCAGCCGCAAACGACTCGAACGGCTCGCCCGGCAGGACTCCGCATCCGGCGTGCCTGGTGCGCGGAACAACGGAGAACCTGAGGCATCGACGCCGACGGTCCAGGCGATCCAGGCCCACGCGAACGGCTACGCGCGCCGCGAGGAGCAGCGATTCTTCTCGAAGATCAGCGACCAGCTCACGGAATACCGGATGCTCGTCAGAGCACTCGACGACGACACCGCGGCATACGAGGCGAAGACCGACGAACTCGCCCCGCCCGACCGAGAGGCGATCGCGGAAGGCCACGGACCGACCTTCGAGGAGCTCCGACGTCTGGAGCGCCGGATCAGCCGCGGGCGTCGACGCGTCGACGAGCTCAGGGCGATCATCCACACACGGTTCACGGCCGCCCGCCTGCGCGCAAGCCGGTACTACGACCACTCGGACGAGAAGATCGCCATCTACTGGGGCGCCTACCGGCGGTCCGGCACCCTGGATCACCCACTCGACCGCGCGCCGGTGCTGCGGCGCACGGACTGGCTGACGACCCAGGAACAGACCAAACTGCTCGAACTCTGGCAAGGGAGAACCGATGCCCAGGCGTGACCCGCCGCTGGCCGACTATGACGTACCCGCGACGCGCCGCATCCGACGACGCCTCTTCTGGCGGCTTCGGCGCATGCGCGACGCCGTCGACGTGGAGACCCTCGAAGTCTTCGAACACGAACTCTCCGCCTTCGAGCGGGCGGGGATCGCCGAACTCGACCGCCAGCGCACACGCAACGTCGCTGCGTGCGCCGAGCGGGTGTCGGAGGCGCAGAAGCGCGAGGAGCTGATCCGCGCCGCGATCGTGCGCACCGACGACCAGATCAAGCGCGCCGACCTCGCCGTCGAACGCCTCGACGCCAAACTCTTCGGGCGCGACCCCGAATTCCACAACTACGCGTGACCGGCTGAAGGAGAACAACCATGGCCAGGGACATCGTCTCGAAACCGCCGCGCATCCGCTCGGGCGTCGGTCGCATCTCGCCCTTCGCGCACGTACTGGTCTACCTGCTGCTGCTCGGGATGATCACCGTCGACTACATCCTGCTGGCGCAGGCGCTCACCCTGCTGCTGCGCAATGACAGCCAGTACGGCTCGATCGGCCTGCAGATGTACGTCATCACCCTGGGCATCTCGCTCGCGGTGGTCGCACTGCCGCACGTCGTCGCCATCCTGATGCGGCGCATCCAGGCCGGGGTGATGTCTCGGCGCTGGTCGATCCTCGCGATCGGCCTCTCGCTCGTCTGGGCAGCCGTGCTGGCCGCGATCACCATCGCCCGGATCAAGGCGGGGATCGACGCGCAGAACGCCGGCGGCCTCACCGGACTCGTCGGCGGCTCGACCTCATCCGGCCAGACCGGTTTCTCGTGGGCGGCCCCTGACACGATCATGGCGTTCCTGATGCTCGGCGTGCTCGTCACCTCGGGTGCGGTCAGCTTCATCGTCGCGTGGCTGACGACCCGCCCGCTGCTCAGCGCAGCCGAGAAAGCCCACGATCACGCCGAAAAGCTTCGGGTGTACCGCGACCGTCTCCTGGGCGAAGCGGTGCAGGCCCGCGAGGCGACGCAGCAGTCGCTGCGCCTCGACCACGAGGATGCCGTGCGCTACACCGGCGCGCGCATCACCTTCGCGGCACGGGTCGATCTGCTGCGCGCCCAGCTGGCCACCCGTCTCGCGCAGCACGAGCGCGACCCTGAGAGCACCAGCCAGATCATCCGCGAGCTGCGCGCACGGCGCATGCCGGACATCCCAGAGACCCCCGAAGTCGCGCCGAGTGTGCAGCCGTCGCAACTGACCGACTGAACGACCGCCGAAAGGACCTGAATGATCACCCGACGAATCGCCCGGGCCGGCATCGCCATCGCCGCCGTCCTCGCGCTCGCCGGCGGACTGACCGCCTGCGCTTCGGCGACCGCGACCGGAGCAGCCTGCGACCAGTCGCAGAAACGCAACATGGGTGTCGTCGCCGGCAGCACGGCGAACGCACCGACCACGACCCTGGCATCGTCGGCGGTCGAGCAGCTCGCCGCCGTCAGCAAGAGCAACGGCAGTGTGACCGTCGTGGTCCCGTCCGGTACCCCGAAGGTGATGGGCACGACACTCGTCGGTTCGACGGCACAGGACGCGATCGTCTGCCAGAACGACCAGCACAACAAGCTCAGCGAGATCACGACGTACATCAACGGCCTCAAGGCCACTACCCCAGAGGTCGACTTCCTCGGCTCGATCGACCGGGCCGCCCGCGATCTCGGCGCGAAGCCGATGGGCGTGCTCGTCGTCGGCAACGGACTGCAGACGACCGATCCCCTCAATTTCGCGACCAGCGGCGTGCTCTACGCCGACCCCGCGCAGGTCGTCAGCGACCTGAAGTCGCGCAACCTCCTGCCGACAGACCTGAACGGCGTCACCGTCTACTGGTCGGGGATGGGCGACGTTGCGGGTTCGCAGGCTCCGCTGACGATTCCGGCGCGCAGCAACCTCATCGCGATCTGGACCGCGATCATCAGGGCTGCGGGCGGCACCCTCTCCCTGCTTCCGGAGCCGGCCTCCGGAACCGCCGCCTCCGGTCTCCCCGCTGTGTCGACGGTGCCGGTCGAGTCGGTGCAGACGAAGACCGACTGGACGCATCCGATCGTGATCCACAACAGCGAGCTGCTGTTCGTGAAAGACACCGCCACGTTCTCCGACCCGGCGAAGGCGCAGGCGGTGCTCGCCCAGGTCGTGCCGTCGATCGTGCAGAACAACCAGCTGGTGACGATCACCGGCACCGCCTCGAAGGACCAGGCGACGAACAACGCCTCCGATCTCGCGCTGTCGCAGCGTCGGGCGGATGCTGTGAAAGCCGCACTCGTGCAGCTCGGCGTTCCGGCCGCGCTGCTCACGACCACCGGCGTCGGTTTCGAATGGTGCGGGTGGAAGAGCGAGACGGATGCCGGGGGCGCGTACTCCGACGCCCTCGCCGAGCAGAACCGCTCGGTCATCCTCACCTCGCCCGGCGTCAGCCTCTGCGGGTAGCCTCCCTCGCTTTTTGAGAACACAAGCCGCCGACTGCGTTGGCGCCGGCCGCCACCCGGCTCCCCTCGAGCACAGGAAAGGGCACCTTAACATTGCGAAAATACGTGATTTTTCCTGTGCTCGACTCAGGGGGTGCGCTCGACGCGCGGGATGCGGGTCGCGGGCTCAGCCGCCGACCCAGAAGCCGCGGCCACCGAACCATTCGCCGTACTCGCTGCCGAAGTCCGCGTCGGGGACCGACCCGCGACTCCCGAGGTAGGACGACACGACTGCCGCACCCAGGTCGTCGAGTTCGGGGGCCACGACGCGCCCGGATACCCGCCGAGCCATCGACGCCGTGAACCGGGCCAGCCCCGGGTCGTCGCCCAGGCGGAAGAACGTGGTCTGCGCGCCCAGGCGACCCGAATTGTCGAGCTCTTCGAACGTCCGCATGATGGTGCGCGGATGCGGTGGGTACGAGAAGCTGACGGAGCCGTCGGCCTCGAGGTGCGAGGTCGGCTCGCCGTCGGTGACGATCAGCAGCACCGGCTGGGCATTCGGGTGCTTGCGGAAATGCCGGTTCGCCAGCAGAAGGGCGTGATGGAGGTTTGTGCCTTTGTCCCACATCGCGTCGAGAGCGGTCAGTTCTTCGATGTCCATCACCTCGGCGTGCCGCCCGAACCCGATCAACTGCAGGTGGTCGCCGCGGAAACGCGAACGGATGAGCGTGTGCAGCGCGAGGGCCGTGCGCTTCATCGGAACCCACCGGTTGTCGAGTGCCATCGAGAACGACGTGTCCACGAGAAGGGCGACCGCCGCCTGCGTTCGCGCTTCGGTCTCCTGGATCTCGATGTCGTCGACTTCGACGAGGCGACCGCCGCCTTCGCCGATGCGGCGCCGCACCCCGTTCAGGACGGTGCGCGGGATGTCCCACGGTTCTGTGGCCCCGAACTCCCAGGCGCGCGTCGCCCCCGAGCTCTCGCCGGCCGCCCCGGCCTGGTGCAGTTCGCGCTCGCCCTGACGACCCGACATCCGGGTCGCGATGTCTTTCAGCAGCGACTTGCCCAGCTGACGCATCGCCTTCGGCGTGAGTTTGAGCGCTCCGGCCGAATCGCGGCGCAGGGTTCCGCTCTCGCGCAGGGTCTTCTCCAGCTCCCGCAGCGTGCGGGCCGAAACCGCCGCGTCATCGCCCAGCTGGCGTGCGAGGGTGTCGAGGTCGATGTCGTCCATGCGCGCACCGCGATACGACTGCGAAAGCTGCTCCGAGAGCTCGTCGAGGTCGGCGAGGTCCTGGAGCACGCCGGTGCCGTCGCCCAGCCCGAGCGGCTGCTCGCCGTCGAAACGCTGGGAGCCGCGCCAGTCCTCACCCGGGCGCAGCGCCTGGAGGTTCGAGTCGAGCTGGGAGAGCGACTGCATCAGCTCGGGCGTGCCGAACGCCTGCGCGGAAAGCTGCATCAGCTCATCCCGCTGTTCCTGCGTCATCGAGTTGAGCATCCGCTGCGCTGCCGCCGAGCGCTTCGCGAGCGAGTCGATCAACTCGTCGACGTTCTGCGGGTTGTCCGGAAAGAACTGGCCATGCTTGGCCATGAAGTCGTCGAAGTCCTGCTGCGTGTCCTCGCCCAGCCGGTGCTTCTCGAGCAGCGCGTTCAGGTCGGTGAGCATCTCGTTGATCGCGGCGCGATCCTCATCGGTCGCGTTCTCCATCGCCTGTTTCATGCCCTCGAACCGCTGGTCGAGCAGTTCACGGCCCATCAGGTCTTTGATCTTCTCGTAGTCCGCGCGCGCCTGCGGCGACTTCCAGTCGTAGTCGTTCAGCTCGGTCACGGCCGCCGCGGTCGACGCGGGCAGGTTCTCGAGCCGCATCTCCGCGAACGTGCGCTCGGTGTCATCCATGAGCGCGTCGCGGGCGAGCTGCTTGCGCTCCTCCATCACCGCGTGGTCGAGCAGCTGTTTCACCTCGTTGAGGGTGCCGTCGAGGTTGTTCCGGCGCAGCAGGTCGCGGCGGCGCTCCGCGACCCGGCGGGCCAGGTCGTCGAGGCCGGTCTTGTTGCGTCCGCCGCGGCGGAGGAACTCGTTCATCGCGCGCTCGGGCGACGTGCCGCCCATGACCGATTCGCCGATCGCGTCGAGCGCCTCGGCGATGTCGACCGGCGGCGCGAGCGGGTCTCCCCCGTCGTATCGCCGGAAGTGCGTGCGCCCTCTAGCCATAGACGGTCTCGATCCCGTCGGTGTCTTTGCCGACCTTGCGGGCCAGGTAGAGGCCTTCGAGCGCGAGCTCGATCGCTGCGGCCAGTTCGCCGTCGCTCGTGACGTCGAGCCGGTCGCCGATGTCGTCGTAGAGCTCCGACTCGCCCAGGACGGGCAGCTCGTCGAGGAACTGCCGCGCCGATACCTGTTCGCCCGTGGTCACCATGGCGCCGTCCTCGATGGCGGCGACGAGCGGACCGAAGTCGATCCCGGCGAAATGCTGTCGCACGGCGTCGGCGGTCGCGGTGCGCAGAAGGTGCGTCAGCACCTCCGACTCCCGGCCCTCCTCGCCCGTCTCGAACTCGATCTTGCCCGAGAGCACGTCGACCGCGGCCTGCAGGTCGACCACTCGCGCGACGGCTTCTTCCTCGCCCTGCACCGTCGCCCGGTGGAGGGCTGCCGCTGCGATCGTCTCCGCGCCCGCGATGGCGAACCGTGCGCTCACACCACTGCGCTGGTCGACCGACGTCGACTCGCGCAGGTTGCGGGTGAAGCGGGCGAGGATCTCGACGAGGTGGTCCGGCACCTCGGCCACCAGGTCCGCCTCCTGGCGGATCACGGCCACCTCAGCCTCGAGCCTCGTCGGGTAGTGGGTGCGGATCTCCGCCCCGAACCGGTCTTTGAGCGGCGTGATGATGCGGCCGCGGTTCGTGTAGTCCTCGGGGTTCGCGCTGGCCACGACCAGCACGTCGAGCGGCAGCCGCAGCACGTAACCGCGCACCTGGATGTCACGCTCCTCCATCACATTCAGCATCGCCACCTGGATGCGCTCCGCGAGGTCGGGCAGCTCGTTGATCGCGACGATCCCGCGATGGCTGCGCGGGATCAGGCCGAAGTGGATGGTCTCGGGGTCGCCCAGCGAACGCCCCTCAGCCACCTTCATCGGGTCGACATCACCGATCAGGTCGGCGACGGATGTGTCGGGTGTCGCGAGCTTCTCCACGTAGCGTTCGTCGCGGTGCCGCCACGCCACAGGAAGCCGGTCGCCGAGTTCCAGGGCGCGGCGTTGCGATTCGTGGGTGATCGGATCGTATGGATGCTCGCCCAGCTCGGCCCCGTCGATCACCGGCGTCCACTCGTCGAGCAGGCCGCCGAGCGTGCGCAGGATGCGCGTCTTGCCTTGGCCGCGCTCGCCCAGCAGAACGACGTCATGGCCGGCGATCAGCGCCCGTTCGAGCTGGGGGATGACCGTCGACTCGAAACCGTGGAGGCCCGGCCAGGGATCATCACCCACCCGCAGCTTCGCCAGGAGGTTGTCACGAATTTCGACCCGCAGCGGCTTCTGCACATGACCGGAGGCGCGCAGCTCTCCTACCGTCGTGATGTTTGGAGCCTGGGTCACCGAGTTGGTCACCTTTTCAGGCTAAACCCGCTTCGGGGCGATTTGTTCGGACTCAGCGAAACTGGAGCATCCCGAAACACGCGGGACGCATTCGCGCCGCGGCAGTGCCCGGAGCTTCCCGGGGCACGCGTTAGGCTCCCGGGGTGGCTCTTCCGAATGACACCGCACGCCTGCACTTCCGCGAGATGACCGACGACGATCTCGACGAGATGGCAGCGCTGCTCGGCGACCCGGCGGTCATGGCGTTCTATGCCTCCCCGAAGTCGCGCGCGGAGGCGCAGAAGTGGATCGACTGGAACGTCGCCAACTACGCCTCCTATGGATACGGACTCTGGATCATCGAAACGCACGCCGGCGAGTTCGTGGGCGACTGCGGTCTCACCTGGCAGCCCGTCGACGGCCACCGCCAACTCGAGGTCGGCTACCACGTTCGGCACGATCTGCAGGGACAGGGATACGCGACCGAGGCGGCGCAGGCGTGCCGCGCTTTCGCCGCACGACTGGGCGAACCACATCTTGTCGCGATCATCCACCCGGACAACGTCCCGTCGCAGCGCGTCGCCCAGAAGATCGGCCTCACGCTCGAATCGACCTCGACGGACAGCCTGGGCCAACAGCGCTCCGTCTTCGGCGCGACCCTCTGACTCGGGCGATTGTTTGCCAAAAGCTCCGGGTTGTGTTCGATCCGAAGCCAGTCTTTTGGCGAACGGATGCGGTCGCGACGCTAGAGCGCGACGCTAGAGCGCGGGCGACGCTAGAGCGCGGGCGTCTCCTTGAGGGGCACGTCGGGCAGGCGCAGCATCCGGAAAGACAGGAACAGACCGATCAGGCCGGCGGCGAGCGGCACGAGAAGTGCGATCTGCAGTGCGATCGGCCGCGCCTCCGTGTTGATGCGGAGCACCT
The DNA here is from genome assembly GCF_049994905.1 of Leifsonia sp. McL0618. Classification (GTDB taxonomy): domain Bacteria; phylum Actinomycetota; class Actinomycetes; order Actinomycetales; family Microbacteriaceae; genus Diaminobutyricibacter. The sequence goes on from NZ_CP188258.1 coordinate 2,675,928, forward strand.
CATCCTTGATGTCCTGCGGCTGCCCGGCCAGCTGCTCCTCGAGCTGGGTGTTGCTCATCACCTGGGCGTCATGTTCGAGTGTCTGCACGATCTGCTGTTGCTCCGCGTCCGGAAGGACCGTGCTCGAGGTGGCCATGCCCGAGAAGATCGGCGCGAGCGCTGCGAGCAGGATGGCCCCGGCGAACGCCAGGCCGAACGAGAGGCCGAACGAGCCGGCCGCGGAGTTGACGCCGGCGGCCTCGCTGACCCGCTCATCCGAGATCGGCGACAGCGTGTAGTTGTTCAGCTGCGACACCATGAAGCCGAGACCCGCACCAGCGATGATGAGCGGAACCAGCAGCCACCATCCGGAGTCGGCTCGCGGCACGATCGGTATCAGGATGATCAGCCCGAGGCACAACAGCGCGAAACCCCATCGGATGAGCACCACCGGTCGCCGACGGCCCGCACGCTTGCCGGCGAGTGCGGCTATCGCGAACATCGTCAGCGAGAGCGGCGCGATCGACAGGCCTGCCTGCAGCGCGTTGTATTCGAACACCATCTGGAGGTAGATCGGCAGCACGATCATGGTGCCGCCGAGCGCGATCTGCTGCAGCATCTGCTGCGAGACGCCGAACCGGAACTGTTTCGACCTGAACAGGTCGGGGTCGAGCAGCGTTGCCAGGCTGCGCCGCTTGCGCCGCCTGAGCCAGAACACGAGCCCGACCAGCCCCAGCACGCCGACGGCGAGCAGCACCCCGACGGAGCCGGCGCCCTCCTGCCACGCAAGGATGCTGAGCACGATTCCGCCCATGCCGACGACCGACAGCCCTGAGCCGACCCAGTCCACTTTTCTCGAACCCGTGTACCGAACGTCGTGCACGAGCTTGATGCCCGAGAGCACCACGGCGATGATCACGGCTTCGAGTAGGAAGGCTATGCGCCACGAGAGGAAGGTCGTGATCAGACCGCCGAGGAGCGGACCGACGGCGGCCGCGATCGCCGCGGAGGCGCCGACGAGCGCGTATGCGCGCACCTGGCTCTTGCCCTGGAAATTTCCGTGGATGAGCGACTGCATCGCCGGAAGAAGAAGGGATGCGCCGAGCCCGCCGATGATCGCCCAGAACACGATGATCGCCCAGATGGTCTGGGCGAGGGTCATCGCGAGCGCGCCTGTCGCATACGCCAGGAGGCCGATCACGTAGGCGCGTTTGCGCCCGATCAGGTCTCCGATCTTGCTGCCGATCAGGATGAACGCCGCCGAGACCAGCGCCTCGAGCGCGATCGCGGACTGAACGCTGCTCACCGTCGAATTCAGGTCGCGCACGACAGCGGAGATCGAGACGTTCATGATCGAGGTGTCGACGACGAGCACGAACATCGCCATCGCGAGCAGCAGCGCCAAGCGCCCGTTGAAGGCCTCGGTCTTGTCTGCGGCGCCGGTCTTTTCGCCCGTCATTCCCTCACGATAGGGGCGGTCCGGGCGTCCGGGCGTCATCCGTTCCGGGTGATGCCAGCGGGAAGAGCGCTAATCGAACATCGGCAGTATGTGCACCGGTATTGCAATCGAGAGCGCGATGCAGAGGATCCCCGAGAAGAAGACGAGCCCCTGCCAGCTGGGCAGCCCCGTCGCGTACCCGAGAATCACGATGCCGCCCACGAACAGGACGAACGAAACGATGACTGCAACTACTCTCATGGTTCTGCCACCTCCGGTGCGGCCGGTGCCGCTTCCTCTCGAGCGATGTTCGTATCCGCTGGATCATGCTGGCGCCGGCTGGCGAACAGGAACGGGATGCCGACAAGCTGGATCGCCCCGCCGATCACGAACGACGTTCCGTACCCCCATACGTCTGCTGCGCGGCCCAGGGCGGGCTGGATGAACACCCCGCCCAGGCTCCCGAACAGCGATTCGAACGACAGCACCGTCGCACGCTGCTTCGAGGGGATCATGTCGTTGATGTAGGACTGCTGGATCGGCCCCGAGACCGCGAAGACGAATCCCCAGATCACCAGGAACACCACGGCCAGCCAGAACATGCTGGTCACGCCGAGCACGACGAGGGCGACGACGCTGGCGATGGAGGCTCCGATGATCGTGCTCGTGCGGCGGGCGAACAGCCTGCGCACGCGTGACGCCAGGAGTCCACCGCCGACCTGCGACAACGACAGGATCGCAGCTGCGAGACCGGCGATCGAGTACGCCGTCTTGTCGCCGTAGAGCTGGAGCAGGTAGGGCTGCAGCGCGTAGAACGCGTAGATGCCGACACCGGATGCGAAAGGCGCTGCAAGGATCACGTAACGCACGGAGCGCTTCTTGAGGCCGTGCTCGATCGACATGTTCAGGACGTTCCTGGTCGCCTTGATCGGACCCATCGACTTGTCGGGCTTGAACCCCAGGTCCTTCATCACGAACGCCGCGAAGACGAGCATCACCACGAGGATCCCCGCGCGTATGAGGAAGGGGACACCGAGGTTGGTCGCTTGCGCGACCACGCCGCCGAGCACGGAGCCGGTGAACATGGCGATGCCCGTGACCACCAGGCCTCTGCCGAAAACGGCCTCGAGGCTGCCGGTGAAGCCGGTGAACGCCAGCGCATCGACGAGCCAGGCGTCGACCGCGCCGGAGAAGAACGTGAACCCGAGCCCGAGAAGGATCGAGACGATCGCCCACCACACGAACGGTGCGTGCCAGAGCCAGAGGAGCCAGTACAGCGCCGTCGTGACGGACAGGGTGATCGTTCCCAGCACATACGACACCTTGCGGCCGATCGTGTCGGCGACCACACCGGTCGGGATCTCGAAGATCACCATGCCGGCGGTGAAGAACGCGTTTGCGGCGAACGCTTCGAAGTTCGTCAGTCCGGCGTCGAGCAGGAAGATCGTGTTGATGCCCCAGATGAACGACGCCGCGAGAGTGTTGCCGAGAAGAAGAGTGAGGTAGATGCGCTGCACACGCCGCGCTGCCGGGTTCATGACCCGGCACCGATCGCTGCAGCGCGTTCGTCCACAGACCCATCATCGACCCGATCGGGTGCGGATGGCTAGCGTACGGGGACTACCGTTGGAGCATGACGCCTCCGGAAACTGAGCCGAGCGAGGCAGACGATGCCCGCGAAGCGATCACCTTCTCTGAGCTCGGGCTGAGCGACGCGACACTCAAAGCCCTCAAAGATGTCGGCTACGAGACCCCGTCGGCGATCCAGGCCGCGACCATCCCCTTGCTGCTCGCCGGACGCGACGTCGTCGGCCTCGCCCAGACGGGCACCGGCAAGACCGCTGCGTTCGCGCTGCCGATCCTGTCGCGGCTGGACACCTCGCAGAAGGTCCCCCAGGCGCTCGTGCTCGCTCCGACGCGCGAACTCGCCCTGCAGGTCTGCGAGGCGTTCGAGAAGTATGCCGCCCACATCCGGGGCGTTCACGTTCTTCCGGTCTACGGCGGCCAGGGCTACGGGATCCAGCTCTCGGCCCTGCGACGCGGTGTGCACGTCGTCGTCGGAACGCCCGGCCGCATCATGGATCATCTCGAGAAGGGCACACTCGACCTCTCCGAGCTGAAGTACCTCGTGCTCGACGAGGCCGACGAGATGCTCAAGATGGGCTTCGCAGAAGACGTCGAGACGATCCTCGCCGACACCCCGGACGACAAGCAGGTTGCGTTGTTCTCGGCGACGATGCCCGCCCAGATCCGTCGGATCTCCAAGAAATACCTGCACGATCCAGAAGAGGTCACGGTCAAGAACAAGACCACGACCTCGGCCAACACGAGCCAGCGCTACCTGATGGTGTCGTATCCGCAGAAAGTCGACGCGCTCACGCGCATCCTCGAGGTCGAGAACTTCGAGGGGATGATCATCTTCGTGCGCACCAAGAACGAGACGGAGACGCTGGCGGAGAAGCTGCGCGCCCGCGGCTACTCCGCGATGGCGATCAGCGGCGACGTTGCGCAGGCCCAGCGGGAGCGCACCGTCGAGCAGCTCCGGTCGGGCAAGCTCGACATCCTGGTGGCGACGGATGTGGCGGCGCGCGGTCTCGACGTCGAGCGCATCAGTCACGTCGTCAACTACGACATCCCGATCGACACGGAATCCTATGTGCACCGCATCGGGCGCACCGGGCGAGCCGGCCGCAGCGGCGCCGCCATCAGCTTCGTCACCCCGCGCGAGCGCCGCCTGCTCTCGGCCATCGAGAAGGCGACGCGGCAGCCGCTGACCCAGATGCAGCTTCCGACCGTCGAGGATGTGAACGTCACGCGCCTCGCCCGTTTCGACGACGCGATCACCGAAGCACTCGCCCAGGCCGACCGCATCGCGCGCTTCCGCGACATCATCGAGCATTACGTCGAACACCACGACGTTCCCGAGGCCGATGTGGCCGCCGCGCTCGCCGTCGTCGCCCAGGGCGAGGAGCCGCTCCTGTTGTCGGCCGACGACGCGCTGGCGCGACGTGTCGAACGGGATGACCGTTCCCGTGACGACCGCGGCGAACGCCCCGACCGGGGTGCCCGGGGCGAACGCGGCGGACGTGCCGAGCGTCGCGTGCGGCCGAGCAGCGGTCCGATGTCGTCCTACCGCATCGAGGTGGGCAGGCGGCAGAAGGTGGAACCCCGCCAGATCGTCGGAGCGCTCGCCAACGAGGGCGGGCTGAGCCGCGAGGACTTCGGGGCGATCAAGATCCTTCCCGACTTCTCGCTGGTCGAACTGCCGGCCGATCTCCCGGGTGACACGCTCGCCCGGCTCCAGGACACTCGGATCAGCGGCAAGCTCATCGAGATCCGTCCGGACCGCGGCCGCGGAGGCCGTCGCGACGACCGGGATGACCGTCCCCAGCGCAAGCCACGTCACGGCAACTGAATTGCAAGTATTGACACGCGCGCCCGACGGGAATTGAATACGGGGCGTCGGCTCGGACTCCACCAGGATCCGGCCCCGCCGGCAACCGCCTGAAGCGACCCGAGGCACGTGGCAGTTGCGGGGGTTCATCCGACCCGCCAGAAATCAGGTAATGATGCCTCGGAAGCTCCTCGTCTTCATCGCTGCCTTCGCGCTTGCTGTCGCCGGACTCGGCGCAGCGCAGACCGCGACCGCGTCTCCTCCGCCCCCCGCACCGGCATCCCCCGGCTTCGGACCGAACGTGGTCGTGTTCGATCCGAGCATGCCGCAGAGCCAGATCCAGGCGACCGTCGACAGCATCGCGAACCAGCAGGTCGACAACGAGATGGGCACACAGCGTTATGCGCTCCTGTTCAAGCCGGGGACGTACGGGTCAGCAGCCAGCCCGCTGATCTTCCAGGTCGGCTACTACACCGAGATCGCGGGCCTCGGGCAGTCGCCGAGCGACGTGACCATCAATGGCCAGGTGAACGTCTTCAACCGGTGTCTCGCAGCGAACAACTGCATCGCGCTCGACAACTTCTGGCGCTCGATGTCGAACCTCACCATCAACCCTGTGGGCGGCGAAGGCTGCCGTGCCAACACCGAGTTCTGGGCCGTCTCGCAGGCATCGCCGCTGCGCCGGGTCGACGTCACGGGCAAGCTCACCTTCATGGACTACTGCACCGCAGGACCCCAGTACGCGAGCGGTGGTTTTCTCGCCGACTCGAAAACCGCCGACATCATCAACGGATCGCAGCAGCAGTTCCTGACCCGCGACAGCAGCATCCGTTCGTGGTCCAACGGCGTCTGGAACCAGGTGTTCTCCGGCGTGACCGGAGCGCCGGCGCAATCCTTCCCCACTCCCCCGTACACGACACTTGCGACCACCCCGGCCAGCCGGGAGAAGCCGTACCTGTACGTGGATGCGAACGGCGCGTACAACGTGTTCGTGCCCGCCGCGCGTACCAACTCGTCCGGACCGACATGGACCGCGGGTGAGACCCCCGGGCGTTCCCTCCCGTTGAGCAGCTTCTACCTGGCACGGCCGACCGACTCGGTGAAGACGATCAACCACCAGCTCGATCGTGGAAAGAACCTGTTGCTGACACCCGGTGTCTACAACGTCGACCACAGCATCCGCGTCGACCGGCCGGGCACGATCGTGCTCGGACTGGGCGTCGCAACTCTGACGGCCGTCGGGGGCGCGATCCCTCTGACCGTCGGTGATGTGCCCTCCGTCGACATCGCAGGCCTCATGATCGACGCGGGCACCGTGAACTCGCCCGCTCTGCTCCAGCTGGGCTCCGGCCACGCGCACGGAGACCAGGGAGATCAGGGAGATCAGGGAGATCAGGGCGGCCAGGGGCACGGGCATGGATGGTCGTCGCAGCCGACCGCGCTGCAGGACGTGTTCTTCCGTGTCGGCGGCCCACACGAGGGCAAGGCGACGGTGAGCCTCGTCGTCAACACCAGCAACGTGATCCTCGACGACATCTGGGCCTGGCGCGCCGACCACGGAACGGGCGTCGGCTGGACCGTGAACACCGCCGACACCGGCGTCGTGGTCAACGGCTCCGACGTCACCGCGACGGGGCTCTTCGTCGAGCACTACCAGAAGTACAACGTGATCTGGAACGGGGAGAACGGCACGACCATCTTCTTCCAGAACGAGCTGCCCTACGACGCGCCCGACCAGGCCGCCTGGCAGCACGACGGCGTACTCGGCTGGGCCGCATACAAGGTCAGCGACCGGGTGAAGAGCAACCAGCTCTGGGGCGGAGGGTCCTACATCTTCACCAACGTCGACCCGACGCTGCACGCCACGCGCGGGTTCGAGGTACCGGTGAAGTCGGGCATCCAGCTCCACGACCTGCTCACCGTGAACCTCGGCGCAGGAACGCTGGATCACGTCGTGAACGACACGGGCGACGCGGCCACGACCGCCCACATCGGAACTCCGGTCTACGTGGTCACTGCCCCGTAGCCGGATCGTTGGCCTGCGGAGGGCGCGCGGCACTCAGCCGCACGCCCTCCGCAGCGCGTTCATTGAGGCAGCGAGCGCGGCATTCCGAACGACGGAAGCACGCCGGCGTCGAAACGCGTAATGCCGCTGACGCCGTCGCTGCGCACGTCGAGCACGAAGAACCCGGCGGCGTGTCGGATGCCGCCCGACGGCGACCGCACGTACATCGCGAAAGCGGGCTGGCCGTTCGCTCGCGTCGGGACAAGGTCGTAGACGCGTCCTGCACGCATGATCACGACGTCGAAGAACCGGCCGACGGCTTCGCGTCCGTCGTATTCGAGTGCCATCGGCGGCATGGTCATGCGCACGTCAGCGGTGAGCAGCTCGATGAGGGCAGCCACGTCACCGGATTCGTACGCCTTCGCGAACTCGGCGACGAGTGCCCGTTCGGATGCCGAGCCGGCAGGCAGCATCCGCTCGCTCCCGCTCTGCGGCAGGCTGCGCCTGAGACCCGCGCGGGCGCGCTTGAGAGCACTGTTCACCGACTCGATCGTCGCGTCGAGCATATCGGCCACCTCGGACGCGTGGAACCCGAGCACGTCGCGCAGGATGAGCACCGCCACCTGACGCGGCGGCAGGATCTGCAGCGCCGTCACAAAAGCCAGCGAGATGGACTCGGTCTGCTCGTAACGCGCCTCCGGACCGGCCGGCAGACTCACACCATCGAGGAGCGTGTCGGGATACGGCTCGAGCCAGACCACTTCGCCCAGCCTTGTCGGCTCGGGCGGTTCGATGTCAGGGATGCTCCACTCCTTCGCCGGGCGACGACTGGCTGAGCGCCGCGCATTGAGGCAGCGGTTGGTGGCGATCCGGTAGAGCCAGGTGCGCAGGGACGATCGTCCTTCGAAGCCGCTGAGGCCCTGCCAGGCGGTCAGCAGGGTGTCCTGCAACGCGTCCTCGGCATCCTGAAGCGATCCGAGCATCCGATAGCAATGCACCTGCAGCTCACGCCGGTGCGGCTCGACCAGGTCACGGAAGGCCTCGCCGTCTCCCGAACGCGCCCGGGCGACCAGCTCACCGGTTACCACGCTCATCGTCTCGCCCTTTCGTTCGACAACAGTTCTACCGGTACTGACACCGGCGGCACCGGAAACTGGGCGGTCGCGGGCGACCAGTTTCCGTCGGCAACGGTGTCTGCACCATCGACAGCTCGGACGATCCGAGGGTATGTCACCGAACGAGGAGGAATCCAGCCATGTTGCTCGAGAACAAAGTCGCCGTGGTCTACGGCGCAGGAGGTGCCATCGGGGGCGCGGTCGCGCGCGCATTCGCCGCCGAGGGTGCCGAGGTCTTCGTCACCGGTCACCGGCGGGGCGCCGCCGAACACCTCGCAAACGACATCTCCGCACGGGGAGGCACCGCCACGGCCGCCGAAGTCGATGCGCTCGACGAGCAGTCGATCGAGCGGCACCTGCAGACGGTCATCGACACCGCCGGTCGTGTCGACATCTCGTTCAACGCCGTTGGCCTGCGTGATACGACGGTCCTCGGTGTTCCGCTCACGGACCTCGCCGCCGAACAGTTCGTCTTCCCCATCACGGCCTACGCGACGTCGTACTTTCTGACAGCCCGCCTGGCAGCACGGCGGATGGTGCCGAACGGGTCGGGCGTGATCATGACGGTCACCGCGCTGCCTGCCCGGAAGGGCACACTGCTCAACGGAGGTTACGGACCCAGCCAGGCCGTCAAAGAGGCGATGACGCGCGACCTGTCCGCCGAGCTTGCTCCCTCGGGTGTGCGCGTCGTCGCGATACGCCCGCACGGCATCCCGGAGACCGAGACGATGCGGCACTCCTACGAGACCCGGCCGCCCGGGCGGACCTGGGAGCAGTTCGAGGACTTCCTCGCCGGCTCGACGCATCCCCGGCGCACGATGCGGCTCGAGGAGGCCGCGAGCGTCGCCGCTTTCGTCGCATCGGACCGGGCGAGCGGCTTCACGGGAACCGTGGTCAACCTGACCATGGGGAGCCTCGACGACTGACGCGCGGGCGACCGGGGCGACGCGCGCCGTGTTTCACCCGATTGAGGTGATGTGACCGGCCGCGCTTTCGTGTGCGATGGGAAGAGTCAATCAACCCACTCCGGAAGGCAAAAGGAACCCATCATGGCTGACAACGACGCGCCTGTACTCGACCTGATCGCGCAGATGACCGCCGACTCACTGGCCGCCTCAACCCTCGACGTGCAGACCCTGATGCTGGTGCGCATCGCCGCGCTCGTCGCCGTCGACGCGTCGCCCGTGTCGTACTCGCTGAACATCGGTGCGGCAGCAGACGCCGGACTGGACGCGGAATCGATCCGCGGTGTGCTCACCGCCATCGCACCGATCGTCGGCACGGCAAAGATCGCGGCGGCGACGGGCAACATCGTCCAGGCGCTCGCGGTGGAGATCGAGCTCGCCGCACTGGCGATCGCCGAACTCGAGGACGAGGACGACGAGGAGTAGCGCTACTCGGCGCGCGAGAACTCCGAGGCACGGGCGACCTGATCGGCCGTGAGAACGACACCGGTGTAACGCTCGAACTGGCGGGCCGCCTGGAGCGCGATCACCTCTGCGCCGGTGATGAGCTTCTTGCCGGCTGCGCGCCCCGCCGCCACGAGCGGAGTCTCCGACGGGAACGCCACGACGTCGAACACGGTCGACGCCCGCTCGATGTATTCAGGGCCGAACGCGACGACGTTCTCCGCGTCGCCGCGCATCCCGAGCGGTGTCACGTTGACGAGAACGTCGAAGTCGGGTTCGGGGTCGTCGGCCACCCACGCGACCTCATAGCGCTCGGCCAGCGCAGGCCCGGCCACAGTGTTGCGGGCGACGATCGTCAGGTCTTCGAAACCGGCATCGTGGAACGCGGCGACCACGGCCGACGCCATCCCGCCTGAACCGCGCACGAGAACACTCTGGCCGGGGTCGACCCGGTGTTCGGCGAGCAGCTGAGCGACGGCTTCATAGTCGGTGTTCGACGCCGTCAGGACCCCGTCGTCGTTGACCACGGTGTTCACCGACTGGATCGCGACAGCCGACGGCTCCATCACGTCGACGAGCGGGATGATCGCCTCCTTGAACGGCATCGAGACCGAGCATCCGCGGATGCCCAGGGCCCGGATGCCGCGCACCGCGCCCTCGAGATCGGTCGTGGTGAACGCCTTGTAGATGAAGTTCAGGCCGAGCTCGTCGTACAGATAGTTGTGGAATCGAGTGCCGATGTTGCTGGGCCGGGCGGCGAGTGACATGCAGACCTGCATGTCCTTGTTCAGGATGGGCATGCCCCATCCTTTCAGGACGCAGGGTTCTGCAGGGTCACCTGGGCCGTATGGGTCTGGCCGTCGCGCACATACGTCACGGGAACGGTCTGGCCGGCTTTGGTCGTCATGACGGTCTGTGTCAGCACGTCGACACTGGTCGCAGGGTGTCCGTTGACTTCCGTGATCACGTCGCCCTCCTTCAGCCCCGCCTGCGCGGCCGGGCCGCCCTCGACGACGGAGAACACGTAGAGTCCGCCCGGCACCTTGAGCTCCTGGGCCGCAGCAGGTGGAAGAGGTGCGACTGAGATGCCGAAATACGGATAGGTGACTTTGCCGGTGGCGATGATCTGGTCGACGATCGCCTGCGCGAAATCGGCGGGGATCGCGAAGCCGATACCGACACTCCCGCCGCCGGTCTGCCCGGCCGAGTTCGGAACGGTGGCGATCGCGGAGTTGATGCCGATGAGCGCACCCTTGCAGTCCACGAGCGCTCCGCCGGAGTTGCCCGGGTTGATCGACGCATCGGTCTGGATAGCGTTCGCGAGAATGGCGTTCTGCCCGTTGTCGCCCGGCACCGGGACCGTTCGCCCGAGAGCGCTCACGATGCCGGAGGTGACCGTTCCGGAGAGCCCGAGTGGCGCCCCGAGCGCGACGACCGGCTGGCCCACGACCACGGCGGACGAGTGGCCCCACGGAACGGTGGGAAGGCTCGTCTTGTCGATCTTCAGCACCGCCAGGTCGGATCGCGGATCACGGCCCACCAGGTCGGCGGGCGCCTGAACGCCGCTGGAGAGGAGCACGCTGAGGGTGCCGCCATCCACCGCCGCGGAGATCACGTGGTTGTTCGTGACGATGTAGCCGTCGCTGCGGATGATCTCGCCGGTCCCGGTGCCTCCGCCCGACTGTCCGATCGCCGAAACAGTGACGACGGCGGGGAGCACGTCGTTCGACACGGTGATGGCGTCGCAGGTGTTGCCGTTGCCAGGGGCCGGCGTGCTGGTGCCGGATGCTGCATTCGACGCGCCGATGCGGCCCGCGCCCCAGCCGAGTGCCCCGCCGACGATGAGTCCGACGACCACGGCGATGAGGGCGATCGGCCAGGGGCGCCGCCGACCCGGAGGTGAAGGCGGCGACGTCGGCGCTGCCGGTGGAGCCGGCGGAGTCGGGCTTTCGGGAGCAGGTTGCGAGTCGGCCATGTCTACCCCTGAGTGCTCGGTCGGCTGTCGAATGCGGCAGGACCCTTTCGGTCTACACCTTGCCCGCCGGCCGGCGCAAGCAAGGCGTCGCGCGCTCGGTGGCGGGCACGGTGGCGCGGATGATGCGCAGAGCCATCATTGTGCGCTCGGCCCGGTAACGGCAGACTCAGTCTCGGAAGGGAACGCACATGGACGATCTCACCGGAACCTCGGACGAACGCGCACGACAACTCGCCGCACTCGAATCGCAGGGAGAATTGCCGCCCGACTGGCTTCGACGCCAGCTCGACCTGGCGCTCGGTGCCTGGAAAGACGACGAGAAGAAGCTCGACGTCAACGCCGAAGGTCGAGAAGACTACTGATGGTGAACGATCAGCTACCGCCCCTGATCGGCGGCATCCTGATCCTCATCGACCTCGCGATCCGCATCACGGCGCTGATCATCGTGCCGAGGGATCGCAAACCGACGGCTGCGATGGCCTGGCTGCTCGCCATCTTCCTGATCCCCTTCATCGGCATCATCCTCTTTCTGCTCATCGGCAACTCGAAGCTCCCGAAGAAACGCCGCGAGAAGCAGGCCGAGCTGAACCGGATGATCGCAGAGCGCTCGGCTGCCGTCGACCTCGCCGGCGACCGTTCGCACTGGCCAAGCTGGTTCGCCGGCCTCGTGCACCAGAACCACAGTCTGGGAGCACTTCCGGCTGTCGGCGGGAACAGCGCGACGCTCATCGGCGACTACACCACCTCGATCGATGCGATGGCTGCCGAGATCGACACAGCCACCGGTTTCGTCAACGCCGAGTTCTACATCGTCTCGTTCGATGCGACGACGAAAGGGTTCTTCGCGGCGATGGAACGCGCCGTGCAACGCGGCGTTCCGGTGCGTCTCCTCGCCGACTACGTGGCGTCGCGCCGCGTAGCCGCACACGATGAGACGTTCGCCGAACTCGACCGCATCGGCGTGAAGTGGAGCTACATGCTGCCGGTGCGTCCCTTCAAGGGCGAGTACCAGCGGCCCGACCTGCGCAACCACCGCAAGCTTCTCGTCGTCGACGGGCGGGTGGGGTTCATGGGTTCGCAGAACCTCATCGACCGCAGCTACAACTCGCCCAAGAACCTCAAGCGCGGGCTGCAGTGGCAGGAGCTGATGACCCGGGTGACCGGGCCCATCGTCACCGCGACCAATGCGGTGTTCCTGTCCGACTGGTATCTCGAGACGGGCGAACTGCTGGGCGAGGAGGCGAGCCTGCGCGCCATCGATGTGGCCGCCGATCCGTCGCCCGACGCGCTCGTCTGCCAGGTGGTTCCGAGCGGCCCCGGCTACGACGGCGAGAACAACCTGCGGCAGTTCCTCACCCTGGTCACTTCGGCGCAGCACAGGGTGATCATCACCAGTCCGTACTTCGTGCCGGACGAGGCGATGATGTACGCGATCACCTCGGCGTGCGAGCGCGGACTGGACGTGCAGCTGTTCGTCTCCGAGATCGGCGACCAGGGCTCCGTCTGGCACGCACAGCGCTCCTACTACAAGCCGCTGCTGCAGGCGGGGGTGCAGATCTGGCTGTACCCGGCCCCGTACATCCTGCACTCGAAGCACGTGTCGATCGACGACGATGTGGCCGTGATCGGGTCGAGCAACATGGACATCCGTTCGTTCGCGCTCAACTCGGAGGTGACCCTCCTCGTGCGCGGCGAATCGTTCGTCAGCCAGATGCGCGCGGTCGAACAGGGCTACCGGGATGCGGGGCGGCAGCTCACCCTCGAAGAGTGGCAGAAGGAGCCGGCGTCGGCGACGTTCCTCGACGGCGTCGCCCGCCTCACGTCGGCGCTGCAATAGTGCGGGCGCGGCACCGTTCTCAGCCGAAAGTGAACACGTAGGCCCGGGCACCGGGGTCGAGAAAGGTGATTTCGACAGTGCGGTCGATTGTCGGCCCCGCCAGTCGCGCGAGCTGGTACAGGCGCGGTTCGACAACGGTCCCGAAGCCCTGCTCGTCGGTGTCCAGGCCGTGCCCGGCGGCCGGCTCCCGCCCGTCGACCGCCACCCGGAAGCGCACCGCGCCACCCGCAGCCGGTGGTGCGAGCACGATGTTCACGTCGCGCGCATGGAAGCGGAACAGGATCGAACCGTCGGCCCGGTTCAAGAGGGCAGCGCCGCTCTCGATCGTCCAGTCGCCCGAGAGCGTCCACTGGTTGAGTGCCAGCGGGCCGGGCGCTTCGTAGGTATGCGGCTGGTCGAAGGCTGCTTCGCCGTGTGTCAGGAAATTGCTGCCCTGGTCGTAGCCGACATACGTTTCGGGCGACCCCAGGTGAACCCAGTCGGCCTGCGCTTCGATCCCCACGTCGGGCACGTCGACCAGGTCGTTCCCGACCCCGGACGCGCCGGATTCGCGGAGCAGCTGCTGGATGACCCGCTCGCCTTCTGCGTACTCCCCCTCGCCGAAGTGGTGATACCGGATCCTCCCCTGCTCATCCGCGATGTACAGGGCCGGCCAGTAGCGGTTGCCGAACGCGTTCCAGATCGCGTAGTCGGTGTCGACGGCGACGGGGTACCCGACACGCATCTGCTGCACGGCCCAGCGCACGTTGGGGAGGTCGCCCTCGAACGCGAACTCCGGGGTGTGCACGCCGACGACGACAAGGCCGTGCCCCGCGTATTTCTCCGCCCACGCGCGAACATAGCCCAGCGTGCGCAGCCAGTTGATGCAGGTGTATGTCCAGAAGTCGACCAGCACGACCCTGCCGCGCAGCGACTCCGGGGTGAGCGGCGGCGAGTTGAGCCATTCGATCGCGCCGGCGAACGACGCCAGTCGACCCTCGAACGGCAGGTGGGCGGCGGTGGTTTCGGGATCGGTCACGGGAGCTCCCTTGTCAGTGGCCGGCTGTCAATGGCCGGCGACATCGATGATCGCTGCGGCGAACGCCTCCTGCGGGAGGTTGTGTCCGATGCCGCCGTCGACCGTGCGATGAGAATAGGTGCCCGAGAACTTCTTCGCGTAAGCGCTCGGGTCGGGATGCGGCGCACCGTTCGCGTCGCCCTCGAGCGTGATCGCCGGCACGCCGATCACCGGGCCCTCGGCGAGTCGCCTCTCCAGGTCGTCGTACTGGGCTTCACCCTCGGTGAGCCCGAGCCGCCAGCGGTAGTTGTCGATCACGATGTCGACGTGATCGGGGTTGTCGAACGATGCGGCAGTGCGGTCGAAGGTGGCGTCGTCGAAATGCCACTGCGGCGATGCGGTGTGCCAGATGAGCTTCGCGAATTCGCGCCGGTTCGCGTCGTAGCCGGCACGCCCCCGCTCGGTTGCGAAATAGTACTGGTACCACCATTGCAGCTCGGCTGCCGGGGGCAGCGGCTGCCTGCCTGCCGCCTGGCTGCCGATCAGGTAGCCGCTCACCGAGACGAGGCCGGTGCAGCGCTCCGGCCAGAGAGCGGCGAGGATGTCGGCCGTGCGCACCCCAGTCGAAACCGGCGACGACCGCACGCTCGATCCGCAGCGCATCCAGAAGCGCGAGCGCGTCGACGGCCACCACGGACTGCTGTCCGTTCCGTGCCGTGTCGTCGGCCAGGAAACGTGTCGTGCCGAACCCGCGCAGGTACGGAATGATCACCCGGCGGTCCTGCGCTGCGAGAAGCGCTGCGACCTCGGCGAAACTGTGGATGTCGTAAGGCCAGCCGTGCAGGAGCAGCACAGGCTGCCCATCCGCTGGACCTGCCTCCGCGTAGCCGACGTTCAGCACACCGGCGTCGACCTGTTTCAGGGGCCCGAAGTCCATGACGATCAGGTCTCGTACTCTTCGGAGTCGATCAGCCGATACGAATAGCGGCTTGCGCCCACCTCCTGCGGCCCTTCGAGTTCGAACTTCTCGTCGAGCAGGTAACCCGTCACGAGCACTGTGGTCTGCCCGTACGTGCGCTGAGGCAGTCCGTTCGCCTCGAACTCGACCCCCTCGACCTCTTCGCCCTCATCGGAACCCGGCCGCCGTTTGAGCACCGCCGTATACGTGCGCGTCCCGGTCATGCTTCGACGGTAGTACTCCACGCGGTCGCGCGGAATGGCCAGCGGGAACTCGGCCTACGGGTTTGCGCGCTCCGCGAGCTGCTTTTCGTATTCAGCGCGGATCTCGGTCATGTCGAGCGCGCGCAGTTGGGTGATGAGGTCTTCGACCGCCTCGGCCGGCAGCGCGCCTGCCTGCGAGAACAGCGGGATGCCGTCGCGGTAGGCGACAAGGGTGGGAATCGAACGGATGCCATACGAACCGGCGAGCTCCTGCTCCGCCTCGGTGTCGACCTTGCCGAACGTGATGTCGGCGTGCTTCTCGGACGCCTTCTCGAAGACGGGCGCGAACATGTGGCACGGGCCGCACCAGTCGGCCCAGAAGTCGAGCAGAACGATGCCGTCGCTGACGGTCTCGTCGTGGTTCTGGCTTGTGATTGCTGTAGTTGCCATACGAAGTAGAACGTCCTCCCTGTGTTGCTATTCCTTGCCGGCTTCTTCGAGGACGATCGCCCGCACCTCCGGATCCGACAGCCCCCGGAAGTGCCCACCTTTCGCGACCACCCGGTTGGTCGCCCCGGCAAGCGTGCTCCCCTCCGGAATGTGCGGATCGAACGGCCCGAAGACCGACACGATCCTGCTGTTGACCGACTCGTCCGCGCGAAGGGAGATGCCCGCCGGGTCGGTGGGCGAGAAGTCTCGCAGCGCGCGAATCGGTATGAACTGGGCATACCGCGACCCGGCGAACGGCGTGCAGATCGCGACCATGCGCACCACCCGGGGCACGCTGCCCTCCCCCACCATCACGAGCTTGCCGATCAGGCCGCCCTTGCTGTGCGCGACGATCACCACATCGCGAAGGTCGAGCTCCTCCAGCCGGTTCTCGACGATGGTCGCTGCTTCGCTCAGCACACCGAGGTTGTTGCCGAGGGCGGGGACGACGTGCACGGGGTGGCCGGCCGCGTGCAGCGCGTCGATGAGCGGCCGCAGGAACTGCCAGGGCTCGTAGACGCCGGGGATCATGAGAACGGGACGCCCGGAGCCCGATGCGAACGCACCGGGGTCGGTGCGGTCAATGGCGGCGCGCGCCTGCCATGCCGCCGCATACGCGTAGTCTTCCGCCCACCAGCCGAGATTGCGGAAGAGGCCCGTCACGCAGCGCCCTCTGCCGGCGGCTCCAGCATCCCCCGGTGGAGTTCGTAGGCGTGGGCGGTGCCGGGCGAATCCGGGTCGTCGACGATCGGCCGGTCGGCCATGAACAGGCGGATGACGTTGGCCAATTCCCCGGGGTGGCTGAAGTTGATCGCGTGCGCCGCCCCCTCGATCACCACCAGCGTCGCCTGGTTGTCGATGTGGCTGGCGATCTCCTTGACCCGGGCCGGGCTGGGCATCAGGGGATCCTGGTCTCCGAGTACCACCAGCGTCTTGACATCCAGGTCCAGGAGTCGTTCAAGGGACGGGTAGTGCATGAGTGCGCCGAACATCCGCGCTGTGCTCGAGACTCCGAACCGCAGGTAGTCGGGCGTTGCGACACGCACGAGCGCTCTCGGTTCACGACCGCCGTCCCGCGCGAGCTGGGTCATCGCGCGGGTCAACGGCTGATTGTGCATGCCGCCTGCCGGAGACACCAGCACCGCGTGATCGATGCGGTCAGGGTAGAGGTGGGCGAACTCCAGGATGACCGGGCATCCCATCGAGTTCCCGACAAGGGTGGCCGAATCGATACCTCGATCGTCCATGAACGCCGCCGCCGCACGCGCAAGACCCGGAACATCCAGCGGTTTGCGGCGCTTCATGCTGTGGCCGAAACCCGGCAGGTCGGGAACGTAGGTGCGGAATTCGTCCTGGAGCTGCTCCGCGGTTGGTAGAAGATACCGGCCCGACAGACCGAAGCCGTGCAGGTGGATCATGGCCGGGGCGTCGGGCAGTGTCTTCGACTCCCGAAAGAAGAAGTCGAGGCCGTCGATCGTCGTCCATCGCTCGGCCAGCGAAGACGCTGGACGACGGGGAAGCCGTCGCGTCTCATGCTGCGGCTCGCTGGATGCGCGTGAATCCGTCACCATCGCTGACTCCCTGAGAAAAGTCCGACAGGGCAAGTCAACACCCTCGAGCGCCCTCCGGCACCGATTTTCTTCGCAGCCACTCACCCTGCCGCGCCCGGGGGCATTACCGTGTAGGGATGACGAATCCACCGCGAGCCGAACACGAGTACATCGTCGAATACGTCGACGGTCCCCTGGCGGGAACCACCGACCGGCGGCTCCTGATCAACGGCGGAGCCCCAGACGAGCGGATCGGCTCGGTCGCGGCGATCGAAGGGCTCGAATCGCTCTTCTGGTATGTGAAAGGCGCCGAGCGCCTGGTCAACAGCGAGAAGTACGTCGCCTACCACTTCGACGCGCCCGACAGCGACCCGGTCGAGACCGACAAGGATCACGAGTCGCTCTGAGCCGCCCGGAGCCCACCCGATGGGCTCGGGTCGTTAGCGACGGTTATTTCGGCGACCGATCGATCAGTGGGCGTCGCCTCGCCACCACAGGGCCACCCACATCCCGCACCTCCGGCAGATGTACGCGGCGCCGCCCTCGAGAGAGTGGACTTTGCGTCGCGGAAGCTCCCGTCCGCAGCACGAGCAGACCGTCAGCGCGTCAGCGTCCACGGGTCTCGATCGCTTCGACCAGTTGCTGAACCGTGGGCACAGGGGCGAGCCCATCCGGTGTGGCGTAGATGCGGCAGGCCTGGTCGACGACCCGGTCCGCGCCGGGGAACAGGTCTTCGCCGTCGAGCGTGATGGTCGGCGATCCCGCGAACGGGACCGCCGCCGCTTCTTCGGGCGTACCGAGGAGCCGGAACTCCACAGCGGTGGTCGTATCCCCCACCTGTACGAGCGCAATCCTGACCCGCTCGCCGGCCCGCTGCCAGTTCTTGCAGTCGTCGATGTGCAGCACTTCGATCTTCATGTGCCCATTCTGCGCCGAACGCACGGCAGTGGGCCCACCGAAGTCCTGCGAACGCCGGCTCAGCCGTCCTGGGACGACTCGCCCTGCAGAGCGACCTGGTCGAGGATGGCCGTGATGTCGACGCTGTGTGTCGGCCGGACTTCCAGCGGATCGATGTTCGACATGAGTGTTGCCCCCTTGATTCCGTTCACCCAGCGGCGTGCGTCAGTTCATTCCGCGTCACGCTTCAGTTCGCCGCCATGCACGGTGACGGCGTAGACGATCAGCAGGTTCATGGTGACCAGCGCCACCGACCAGATGGGCTGCGTCGGGAACGCCAGCAGGTTCGTCACTGCGTTCACCCCCGCCACGATCACCGCGAGAAGCCGGGCCCACAGGGCACCGCGAAGCAGGAAGACGCCGGTGAGCAGCACGATGACACCGAGGATCAGCGTCCACCACCCCCAGGCCTGCACGTCGTACCCGACGAGCGCCCCGTTGCTCCCGCGGAAGTAGGCGCTGTCGGGCGCCAGGAGTGCGATGAACCCGAAGAAGATATCGAAAGCCCCCTCGATGATGAGAAGGATCGACGCGAACAGTACCCAGCCGACCCATCCGGTGACCCGTGTCTCGCTCACTGGCCCCACCCCCTCTGTCAAGACACAAGATATTCGGAAGCCGTGGCGCGCCGGATCACCCCGTCCGGGTGATGTCTGTGCGCATCCACCGACCGAAGCTTCGTATGGGTGCCGCACCGCATGCGGCGGTGGATCTCAGTCGGTCTTCGGGGCGGGCTGATGAAGACAGGAGTGATGGGATGGCTGACCAGCCGTATGTAGCGATCGCTGCGCAGTACGCGACCGAAGACGAGGCCGTGGCCGATTTCGACAAGATCCATGCGCACTACAAGGACGCCGGAAAGCATGCAGCTTTCGATGCGGCCGTAGTCGTGCGTGACAAGGAAGGCAAAGTCGAGATCCCCAAGCGGGATGACGGAGCCAAGCACCACGGAGGCAGGAGGGGCCTGGCCATCGGCCTCGCCGGCGGCCTCGTCGTCGCACTGTTCCCCGCGGTCGCACTGGGAGGCGCGCTCCTCGCGGGCGGCGCTGCCGGAGCGGGCATCGGCGCCATCGCCGGCCATATCTCCAACAAGGCGTCCGCCGAAGACCTGAAGACGATCAGCGAGACACTCGACGCCGGCAGCGCCGGAATCGTCGTGGTCGTCGAACCGGCCGACGCCGACGAGGTTGCGGCCCTCCTGACGGGCGCCTCGAAGGTGACCCGCAAGGAGATCGCCGTCGACGACAAGGCGCTGGACGACGAGGTGCAGGACGCCGCCGAGTAGGGCCGGGGCCGAACAACACGTCTCAGGGGCGGGGTCTCCACCGGATGACCCCGCCCCTTCCCGCGGGCTTCGCCCCGGTCATCCCGTGGCGCCCGCCCTGCTCCAGAGCGCGAACGCGTTCTCGAGATGGCCGACGTACGGCTCGAGCTCCGGGCAGTGTCGTACCAGCACCGTGCCCATCGTGTTGTCCTCGATCCACTGCATGCCCTCACGGGTATATACCTCGTCCGTGAAATGGGTTGTGAAGAACCGGTCGCTGTTGAGCCGGCGCGACGCCATCAGGATGAAGATGCGGAAGGCCGTGTCGCTGAATGCGAAACCTTCGGGCCGGTCTTCGGCGAACATCCCGGCGATCAGGTCGACGGAGTCGAGGTCGTTGTCGTACACCGACTTCAGCTCCTCCACCCACTCGGCGTTGCTGGAGATGTCGTCGAACGTCTTCGGCACCGGCAGGTGCAGCAACCGGCGGAACGCGGTGTAGCGGGGAACGCCCAGCTCGCGGCAGCGCAGGATGTCTGTCGCCGCGAGGTCCATCAGCGCCCCGGTGTCCGGCCGCGTGAAGGTCTGGAGGTATTTCGGGAAGTTGTGCAGCGTGACCAGGCCGGGGTTCTCGGTTCCGAACGTGTAGATCAGGTCCACGAGGCGGTTCGCCTTGAGCACCTCGAGTCCCGCCGGTCCTGCGAGCGTGTCGAATTCCGCCGCCCCGAGCGTCTCCGCATCCGTGTCGACCGAGCGGAAGTCGAAGTGATCGGGGATGAGCGGGTGCATCCGGTAGACGGCCACGAACTCCTCGGTGAGTGCGAACGGAACCCCGAAGTCCTCGGTGTTGCTGCCCGGGATGCCCGAGACGATATCGCTCTTGCTGACGCGGCCGAGCAACTCGTGCAGCCCTTTGCCTTCGAGCCCCCACCAGTTGGCGTGGAGCGCCTCGATCGCGGTCGGGTGGGCGGTCACCGCCGGAGTCCATTCGACCGTGTGGATGCGGGCGAGCAGCCCCGACAGGATCAGGCGGGCATGCTGGAACAGCGACTCGTCGTCGAAGTCCGGATGCGCGGCCGCGAGCATGTCGCAGATCGCGTTGTGTTCTTCGATGAAGAGGGTCTGGAGCATCCCGAGCCCCAGCCAGAAGCCGGGAACATGTGTCGGGTTCTTCGCCGGGTCGTCCGGGATCGGCGGCGCTCCATCGACGAGGCGCAGCCTGCCTCCCGTGTGTTCGCGCAGGAACTGCTGGTCTTCGAGGGTGTTGCCGTAGACCTGGGAGCCGTCCCACCAGTGGGTCATGATGTTGATGAACGTCGGCGGGTCGGCGGAGTCCGGCGGCGAGGTCGGGTCCGGTGGCGTGCGCATCACGGTGAGCGGCGGTGCCGGCCAGTCGTCGCCGGGCGCCAGCGGCAGGATCCAGGGGTTGTCGGTTGGGCTCGTGCCGTGCCGGAACCAGTCGCGGATCATGAACTGCAGCCAGGCGGCGATCAGCACGTTGCCGCCCGTCGCCGGTATGAGGTCAGAGCGGGTCATGAGCCGCCGGCTCACCTCACGTGGACTGGGCTCGAGCATCCGGTCGCGGTTCGGCCAGGTCTCGGCCAGCGGAACGTTGCGCCCGAAGCGCGTGCCGGCCATCCCCATCTCCGGATGCTCGAGGTCGTTCCAGCTGCCGTCGGGCGAACGTCGGGTGACCAACTTCTCGTCGTACGGCGGGGGCACGACCGCGTTCACCGACGGGAGCCGCGACGTGTCGAAGAGGTTTTGCTCCCGCAGCACATTGCGGATGCCGATCAGCTCGATGAGTCCGAGCTCTTTCGGGAGCCTGTACCAGGGATGCTTCTGGTCGAGGTCTTCAGTCGCGCTGTCGAACAGCCGCTCCCCCACGCCGGGATTGTCCGGAATGTCCGACGTACTCGTCTCGTCAGGCTTGTCGTCAGGCTTGCCGTTCATGGCCGACCCCCTTGCGTTCACCCCAGAACGTCACCGCCAGTATGGTCCTCCGCGCCGCGCAGGGAAAGGATCCGCTCGATGCGTGCAGGGTCGAAGATGGAGTCGATCTCGACGATCCGGCCGGATGCGACGGTGAAGCCCATCACGGTCACGGCCCTGCCCGCCATCGTCACGATCACGCCGGCGCCCCCGTTGACCACGGCCGGCTGAACCTCGGTGCCCGCGCGCGCGAGCGACGACGTCAGGCCCTCACTCGTCTGGCGCGCGACATCGGCCGCGCCGCGCACGACCATCGAAGCGGCCGGGGATGCCGTACCCGCGTCGATCCGCAGCGTCACGTCCGGGTGCAGGACAGCGACGAGGGCGTCGAAGTCGCCTTCGCGGGCTGCCGCGAAGAATGCATCGACCACCTGCTGCTGCCGGCGGCGATCCTCGTGAGGCGCCGGCACGGCCGCGCCCTTCACCCGCCGCCGGGCCCTGCTGGCGAGCTGCCGGGCAGCCGCCGGGGTCCTGCTGACCATCGGTGCGATCTCATCGAACGGCAGCCCAAACAGGTCGTGAAGCACGAAGACCAGGCGCTCGGCGGGAGTCAGTGTGTCGAGAACGACCAGGAGGGCGAGGCTCACAGAGTCGGCAAGGACTGCCTCACTCTCGGGATCGAACGGGTCGAAGCCGCCGGACCCTGCACCGCGCCAGATCACCGGATCGGGCACCCGCGTATCGAGTGACTCCTCACGACGCGTGTTGCGTGCCCGCAGCATGTTCAGGCAGATGCGCGCCACGACGGTGGTCAGCCATCCCCCGAGGTTCTCGACCTCATCGGTATCGGCGTTGCTCAGGCGCAGCCAGGTGTCCTGCACCGCGTCGTCGGCGTCGCTGAGCGATCCGAGCATCCGGTACGCCACTGCACGCAGGTGACCGCGATGCTCCTCGAAACGCGTCGCCAGCCACTCGTTCTCGTCCATCGGTCACATTCTCCCGTTCTGAGGTGTCAAAGCAATGACCCCCCAGACACGCGGAGTGTGACAGAGCGGGGAACCGAAAGTGGAAGGACAGTGCGATGCGAGTATTCGTTTCGGGAGCAAGCGGAGCGATCGGAGCCCGGCTGGTCCCCCAGTTGATCGAGCACGGCCACGAGGTGATCGGCACCTACACGGCGTCGCCGGAGAAAGCGGATCGGCTGCGCGCCCTCGGTGCCCACGCGGTGCGGCTCGACCTGCTCGACGCCGATGCCGTGCGCAGGGCTGTGCGCGAAGCGGCGCCGGACGCGATCATCCATGAGGCGACGGCGCTCGCCGGCGGTGGGTTCTCGCGGTCGCTCGACAAGACGTTCGCCGCCACCAACCTGTTGCGCACCACCGGAACCGACGCTCTGCTGGCGGCAGCGCAGGATGCTGGGGTACGGCGATTCGTCGCCCAGAGTTTCGCTCCATACCGCTACGCCCGCGAGGGTGGCATGGTCAAGACCGAAGACGACCCGCTCGACGCGTCGCTCCTTGCGGGCACGCGGGAGACCTTCGGGGCGATGACCCACGTCGACACCGTGGTCACGCAGGCGGGCGGGATCGCGTTGCGCTACGGGGGCTTCTACGGTGACGCGAGCGATCAGCTGCCCGGTGCGGTGCGCAAAGGGATGTTCCCGATCGTGGGCAGCGGTGCCGGCTACATGTCGTTCGTGCACCTCGAGGACGCCGCTGCGGCGACCGTCCTGGCTCTCGAACGCGGCAATCCGGGCATCTACAACATCGTGGATGACGACCCGGCTCCCTTGAGCGAATGGCTGCCCGCGCTGGCGGTGGCGCTCGGAGCCCGGCCGCCCCGGCACATGCCGGTGTGGCTCGCCCGCCTCGTCGCCGGAGAAAGCGGGGTGCGCACGGCGACCGAGTCGCGCGGGGCCTCCAATGCGAAGGCGAAAGGCGAACTCGGCTGGACGCTCCGGTACCCCAGCTGGCGGCAGGGCTTCACCGCCGCCTACGCCGCGGCCGCGCCTGCCGCTCAGCCGCACATCCCACACTGACCGACCGGCCCCGCCCCCTACGCCTCGTCGCTGATCGGAATCTGCTCGTTGTCGGGTTCGCTCTCCACATACAACGGAGGCGCCCAGTACCGGAAGTACAGGTAGACGCCCAGGCAGATCGCGCCGAAGAGGACCACACCCGACATCCAGAGCCAGAACGCCGTGCCGAGCACCTGCCAGTTGCCGTCCCACGAGACGACGGTCACCAGGAATGCGGTCAACGCGAACAGGTAGACGCCCGACCAGAGGAGCTTCGAGTGCTCGTAGATGCGCTCGCCTTCGAGGAAGCGGAACGGCAGCAGCACGACGACGAGGGCCACCAGGCTCTCTGTTGTGATGGCGACCAGCGTCTCGGCGAGAAGCGCGGAACCGAACGACTCTTCGGTCGCGTGCTCCGTCGCCAGCGCACTGTATGCGCCCCATGCCAGCACGCCGAACGTCAGCAGGATCACTGTGCGCGTGAGCACGACCTTCCACGCGGACACCTGCACCGCCTTGCCGCTGGCGATCGTGAGGCCGAGGATCAAACCGACGAGGAACCCGGGCGAGAAGTGGAGGAAGCGCGACAGGATGACCCCGACCACCGTCAGGATCAGCCCGAGCGGCCGAATGGAGATCGCCACGTCGATATCCCATTGCCGGTGCGCGATGACCATGGTCACGGCGTTGGCGACATAGCCGACGAAGAACAGCGCGACGGCACACGCGAGGAACAGCCGGAGGGACGCGAGCGTGAAGCCGAACGTCGGATCCGCGAACCCGAACAGGAGCGCGGTCGTGACGACGATCGTCAGCACGCCGACCACGGGCTCATGGTTGAGCCAGGCGGTCACCGCTTCCAGCCAGTGGGGCGGCTTCTTCGGTTTCGGCAGGCGCCGCGAGAACCGCTCGTACTGCTCGGACAGCGTCGCGTTCAGCAGGTGTGCCGGGAGCGTCGCGAAGAGGATGAGCACCAGGCCGATCGCAATCGACGCCGACACCTTCTGCGGGTGGGCCAGGATGTCCTGGATCGTGCGGATGGCGTTGGTCAGGATGTTCGGCGCCACGCCCGCAGGCTTCGGCTGCGCAGGTGAGGCTCCCGTCTTCTCACTCGGCGCCTCGCCCCCGGTCTGCGGGGTTCCCACCGCCGTTGCGTGGGCGGCGACGAAAGGCACTGCGAAGAATGGCACTGCGGCGAGCGGGATGGTGATCGGGGCGACCGGAACATCGGGAACCACCGTGGGGAGCGGTGCGGGCGTGGGAACCACTACCGAGGGCTGCGGCGGCGCAGGCACGACATCCGGAGCGAGCACGGTTACGCCGACGCTCTTCGTGGCCGGCACGACGCCGGGGCCACTGACCGACACGATGACTTCGTGGCCGCCGGGCACCGTGTCACGGGGAACCGACGCGTCGAGGGTGAACGAACCGTCCGTCGCGACCGTGGTGGCCCCGAGCACGACCGGCGTCGAATGCAGTTCGATGGAGATCGAGAGGCCGGACGGCAGCCCGTGGCCGGTGATGGTGAAGTGGTCACCGAGGTGCAGGTGGCCGAGGTCGACGCCGAAGATCCCGAACGACCAGCTGTTCGGGTCGATCGTGACCGGGCCCGGCGGAGCGACCGTCACCGGCACCGGTTCAGAACGAGGGGACGTTCCCCCGGACACGTAGGTCGCGCAGTCGACGCCGGCCGACGAGCGGGACGAGACATCCACCTGGATCGCCGCGAAGGAGTAGTCCCCCGGCTGCAGCGTGCCGCTCGTACACGACCACTGGCCTCCGTCGCCGACCGTCGCCGAGCACATGCGGTCGTGCGACGCGCCCTTCACGATCACCCGATCACCCGAGACTCCGGTGCCGTCGAAGGTAACCGTCTGGTCACCGTTGTCCACGGCGGAGATCGTCGGAGAGTCGGGGACGACGAAGTAGACCGCTTTCTCGATCTTGAACTGGTCGTCGAACCCGCGCTCGGGGTAGTGCGGCTTGAGTTCCCAGGTTCCCGTGGCGAGCGCGTCGAACTCGCACACCGGCATGGTCCAGTTCCAGACGCACGCGGTGCTGAACGAGGGATCGTGGCCGCTCACCGAGTAGAGGTCGATGCCGTTCGCGCCGCGCTCGAGGGTGCCGTAGGTCGTGACCGCCCCGGGCGAGAAGTGGTAGCTGATCGCGGGCACCTGGTCGTGGTCGCCATCGTGGTGCGGCTCCGGCGCGGGGGTCGGGTACGGCGTCGGAGTCGGAGTGTGAGTCCAGGTGGGTTCGGGGGTCGGGGTGGGTGTCGGGGTGGTCTCCGGCGGTTCCGTCGGTTCGGGATGCGTCTGGGTGTGCGCCGGCGACGGAGTGTTCGCGGTCGTGGCGGCGTGCTCCGGTGCCGCCGCAGGTGTGGGCGACGGCGGGGGTGCCGGAACGGTCACCACGGGAACCGGGTCCGGCGCGGGCGCCGGCGCCGGGGTCGGGGTCGGCGTGGGCGTCGGTGCAGGATCCACCGGCGCAGGGGTGGGCGAAGGCGACGGATGGTGACCACCGGTGTGCGTTCCCGAGTCGTGGCCGTCGCCATGCGATCCCATCGCCGATGCCGGAATCGCCAGGAAGAGCGCCGCCCCCAGGGCGAGCGCAAGTGCAAGGAATGCTGCAAGGACTCGGCGCACGCGGGCTCCCTTTGGACAGCAACGACTGTCGAATGGCTGAGACCGGTATTCGAGAAGACGGGTTGATCGAAAAGCGCACTACTGGGTAGGGATGAGCCGATGTTAGACGCCTCAGGCGTCACTCCGCTACCACAAATCGAATATTTCTCACATATTACGCGACGCGCCGAAGCACGACGAGCGCATGGTCGACCAGGCTGATTGTCGTCTTGTCCAGCGGGGTCGGCCCGGCCGCGGTCGCTTCGGACGTGTCCAGCAGCACCTCCCACCGCAGTGGCACGGCCCGCTGGGGCAACGCGAACTCCACCGTCGAGGAGTCCGCATTGAAGAGCAGGATCATGTCGTCGTCGGTGAGCGCGTGGCCTTCGGCATCGCGGCGGCCGAGGCTCTCACCGTTCAGAAACACGCCGATCGACTTGTTGTAGCCGGCCGTCCAGTCATCCATCGTCATCTCCCCGCCCGCGGGCGAGAGCCACACAATGTCGGGCAATCGGCCACCATCTGCCCGGTCCACCGGCTTGCCGTCGAAGTAGCGGAGGCGACGGAATGTCGGATGCTGCGCGCGCAGGCGGGCGACCGCCGAAACGAACGCCATGAGTTCGCTGTCGGCGGTGTCCCAGTGGATCCACGTGAGCTCGTTGTCCTGGGCGTACGCGTTGTTGTTGCCGTGCTGGGTGCGGCCGAGCTCGTCACCGTGGAGGATCATCGGCACCCCCTGCGACACCAGCAGGGTCGCCAGGAAGTTCCGCTTCTGCCGGGCACGGAGCGACAGGATGGCCGGGTCATCCGTGTCGCCCTCCGTTCCGCCGTTCCAGCTGCGGTTGTCGTCGGTGCCGTCACGATTCTGCTCGCCGTTCGCCTCGTTGTGCTTGGACTCGTAGGAGACGAGATCGGCGAGCGTGAAGCCATCGTGAGCGGTGACGAAATTGATCGAAGCGCTCGGACGGCGGCCGTCGTCCTCGTAGAGGTCGGCTGAGCCGGTCAGCCGGGAGGCGAACTCCCCCAGCGTCGCCGGCTGGCCGCGCCAGAAGTCGCGCACCGTGTCGCGGTATTTGCCGTTCCACTCGGTCCAGTTCGGCGGGAAGTTCCCGACCTGGTATCCGCCGGGTCCGACATCCCACGGTTCGGCGATGAGCTTGACCTGCGACACCACCGGATCCTGAGCGACGACCTCGAAGAACGTGGAGAGCTTGTCGACGTCGTAGAACTCCCGCGCGAGCACGGAGGCCAGATCGAAGCGGAAGCCGTCGACGTGCATCTCGGTGACCCAGTAGCGCAGCGAGTCCATGATGAGCTGCAGTGTGCGCGGCTGACGTACGTTGAGACTGTTGCCGGTTCCGGTGTAGTCGAGGTAGTTGCGCAGATCGTCGGGAGTTAGACGGTAGTACTCACTGTTGTCGATGCCGCGGAAACTCAGGGTCGGCCCGAGCTGGTTGCCCTCCGCGGTGTGGTTGTAGACGACGTCGAGGATCACTTCGATGCCCGCCGCGTGAATGGCACGCACCATCGCCTTGAACTCATCCACCTGGTGGCCGGCGGAGGCGTCGGTCGCATAGCCGTTGTGCGGGGCGAAGAACCCGATCGTGTTGTAGCCCCAGTAGTTGGCAAGCCCGTCTTGCTGCAGTCTCGCGTCGTTCACGAACTGGTGCACGGGCATGAGTTCGATCGCGGTGATGCCGAGCTTCTGCAGGTGCTCGATGATCGCCGGGTGGCCAACGGCGGAGTACGTGCCGCGCTGCTCGGGCGGGATGTCCGGGTGCAGCATCGTGAGTCCCCGCACGTGCGCCTCATAGATGAGCGTGTCGCCGTAGGTGCAGTGCGGCGGGGCGTCACCCTGCCAGTCGAAAGCGTTCCCGGTGACGACACTCAGCATCGTGAACGGCCTCGAATCGTCGACGTTCAGGGCCGTCTCGTGGCCCGGTTCGTAAGAGAAGAGCGCGGGTTCCCACCGGAATGCGCCCTCCATCGCCCGCGCATACGGGTCGAGGAGCAGTTTGCTCGGATTGAACCGGTGCCCGTTCGCGGGCTCGAAGGGGCCGTGCACCCGGTAGCCGTATCGCTGCCCTGGCCCGACGCCGCGCAGGTAGCCGTGCCAGACCTGTGCATCCACTTCGGTCAGGTCGACCCGGCTCTCCGTTCCGCCCTCATCGAGCAGGCACAGTTCGACGCGGGTGCCGTTCTGGGTGAAGAGGGCGAAATTCGTCCCGTTCTCGTCGACGGTTGCGCCCAGGGGGTACGGCGCGCCGGGCAGCGTGTCCATGGCTAGGAAGCCGTCGCCGCGGTCGTGGAGTGCGGGGAGAGCGCGGCGCGACCGGGGAGGAAGCCGCCGACGATCATCCCGATGATCGCGATGACGACGAGCGGGATCAGCGCCAGCACGTACTGGTCGTGCGGTCCGCTCACGTTCAGCACGAGGACGGTTCCGACGATGGCCGTTCCGAAACTCGAACCCAGGTTGGAGATGCTGCGTGAGAGTCCGGAGATCTCTCCCTGCTGCTCTTCGGGAAAGGCCGACTGCACCAGGTTGACGCTCGGGGTGAGCATCACGCCGAGGCCGATGCCGATCGCGAGCAGCCCCCACGCGAAGGCCCAGGCGTCGGGGATGGAGCCGACGATGAGCAACAGGAGCAGGCCGACACCCGTGATGAGGAACCCTGTGACGATCAGCGATCGTTGCGAGAAGCGTTTCACGAGGGCGCCTGCGGCGAGCGACGATCCGAGGATGCCGACGGTCGCGGCGCTGAAGATGATCCCGGTCTCGATCGCGTCGTACCCGCGCACGACCTGCAGGTGGCTCGCGACGAGCATCGACGTTCCCATGAGCAGGAGCCACTGCAGGTTCTGCGTCACCATGCCGAGGTTCGAGACCCTGACCCGGAACAGGCGGGTGGACAGCAGCGGCTCCTTGCCTTTCGCCTCGCGCCGGCGCACCCACCAGAAGAACAGCGCGATCACCGCGGCCCCTCCGACCATGAGCACCAGGCACAGCCACAGGTTGTTGTCGGCGGCGAGGATGCCCAGCACGAACACGATCAGCCCGACGCCGGACAGCACCGCACCCACGAGGTCGTACGGCTTCTCCGGCTCCGCAGGGCGCGGGTCTTTGATGCGCAGCGCCAGGATCAGGATGACGACGATGATGAGCGCCTGGAAGCCGAACGCCGCCCGCCAGCTGATGGAGGAACAGATCCATCCACCGATCAGGGGCCCGGTCGCCGCGCCGACGCCTCCCGCCGCGCTGACGATGCCGAACGCTCGTGCCCGGTCGGCGATGCCCCTCCAGTACATGGTCACCAGGATGTACACGGGAGGGATCAGGAGGGCCGTGCCGGCTCCTTCCAGGATCGAATTGCCCAGGATGAGCAGCCCGAGCCCGGGCGACAGCGCACTGACGATGGCGCCGACGCCGTAGACGGCAAGCCCGAGCACGAAGCACACCTTGCGTCCGAGCTGGTCGGTGAGCTTGCCGAACGGGATCATCAGCGCAGCCATCACCAGGAGGAAGAGCGTGATGGAGACCTGGATGCCGTGAACCGTGGTGTTCAGGTCGCGACTCATGTCGTTGAGCATCACGTTCATGTTCGAGCCGGCGAACGAACAGATGAACTGCGCGAGCGCGAGCGGAACGAGCGCCGACCAGGCGGTTGCCGTCGTTCGCGTTACGCCTGGCGACGTCACCGCGTTTCCTCCATGAAGCCGAAGGTGTGCATGACCCGGTCCCCCGCTCGATCGATGTGGCGACGGTACCCCGGGTCCGTCGGTGACGGATCACCCGGTGTGGGTGATAGCCGCCTCGTCTAGCCTGTGTGACATGTCGATTTCGCAGGCCGGAGCGAGGGTCTCGGCGTGGGCGCCGCTGGCCATCCCGGCGTTTCGGGTGCTCTGGTTCGCGCAGCTCGGCAGCAACATCGGCACCTGGATGCAGACCGTCGGCGCGCAGTGGTACCTGGTGGATGCCGCGGCCGGCGCCACCGTCATCGCGCTCGTGCAGACCGCAAGTTTCGCGCCTGCCTTGCTGTTCTCGCTTCCTGCCGGCGTGCTCTCCGACGTGCTCGACCGACGCAAGCTGCTGATCTGGGGCTCGGTCATCAGCGCGATCGTCGCTGCAGCGCTGACCGGTGTAGCGGCGATGAACGCTCTGACTCCGTTATCGCTCCTCGCCTTCACCTTCGTGCTCGGCGTGACCTCGACTCTCACCTCGCCCGCGTGGCAGGCCATCCAGCCTGAGCTTGTACCGCGGGATCAGATCGGCGCATCGTCCGCACTCGGAGGGGTGACCGTCAACGGCGCGCGGGCCGTCGGACCGGCGCTGGCGGGCCTCGTCCTCTCCGGTTTCGGCGTCGCCGTCGTCTTCGGGCTGAATGCGATCAGTTTCATTGCTGCCGCCATCGCGCTGATCTGGTGGAAGCGGCCCATGCAGACCGGGCTGGATGACCGCGAGCGGTTCGGTGCCGCCCTGCGCGCGGGCGTGCGGTACATCGCATCCGCCCAGCTGGTTCTGCGCATCCTGCTGCGCTCCGCCCTGTTCGCGCTGCCGGCGAGCGCTCTGTGGGCGCTGCTGCCGCTCACCTCGCGACGCCTCGGACTGGACTCGGCCGGTTACGGCCTTCTTCTGGGTGCGCTCGGTGTCGGCGCGGTCATCGGGGTCTTCGTGTTGCCTCTGGCACGCGGGCGCTACTCGGACAACGTCGTCATCGCGGCCAGCGCGCTGCTCTTCGCGGTCGGCACTCTCGCCGCGGCACTGCTCCCGTACATCCCCGCCCTGATCCTGCTCGTTCTCGCCGGCCTCGCCTGGATCGGCACGCTCACGGTACTCAATGCAGCCCTGCAACTGACGCTCCCCCAATGGGTGCGTTCGCGGGGCGCGGCCACCTACATCCTCGTGTTCATGGGAACGATGGCGATCGGATCGTTCTTGTGGGGTCTGGTCGCAGGGCTCTTCGGCACGACGCAGGCCCTCGTCGCGGCAGCGGCGCTGCTGGTGCTCGTCGCCATCAGCACCCGGTTGCTTCCGCTTCTGCCGGGGACCGGCACCATCGATCGCACGATCTCCCTCACCTGGGCGACCCCGAACCTCGTGTTCGAACCGGAGCCGACCGACGGCCCAGTGCTCGTGACCAACTCGTACATCGTGCGGCCGAACGCCGTCGCGCCGTTCGAGCGCGCGATGAAGGAGGTCGCGGCGTCACGACGCCGCACCGGCGGCTACCGGTGGCAGCTGTTCCGCAGCGGAGAAGACGAGGATGCGCTGCTCGAGTCGTTCATGGTGCCCTCCTGGGCGGAGTACCGCCGCCAGCAGACCCAGCGGCTGACCGGACGCGACCGCGAGATCCTCGCCGAAGCCCGCGAGTACTGCGAGGGGGATCCCGTCGAACGGCACTACTTCTCGACGAAGGCGGACTCCTGACCGTCAGAGCAGTCTCGCAGTCGTTCGGATGGCCTTGAGTTCATCGAGACGCAGTGCCGCCGTCGTCCGCGCAAAGGAGCGGGCGATCAGGGAACCTGGCTCTGCCGCCCTGATCGCAACGACCATCTCGACCCGGGCGACGGGCTCTGGCATGACGATGATCTCGCTGTTCGGCGCCGGCGCCCGCGTATAGAACCACGAGCGCGGCACGATGCTCGCCCAACGCCCCGTGCGAACCAGTGCGTGCAGTGACGCCACCGAATCGGTCTCGACCTGCGGAGCGATCACGACCCCGCGCTCGGCGAATGCCCGGTCGATCAGGCGGCGACTGTACATCCGCCGGTCGAGCAGCACGAGCGGCAGGCTGTGCGCTTCCGTCCAGGACATGGTCGTCGTGCGATCGGGCAACAGCTCCTGGGGAACGACCAGCACGTGCTCTTCCTCATACAGGGCGACACTCTCCAGACCGGCCGAGTCGGCCGGTTCCCGCGCCATGATCGCCGCGTCGATCTCGAAATCGGCGATCATCCGCAGCAGGTCGTCCGAACTCAGGCGGGTCTGCACGCGGATCGAGGCGAGCGGATGCACGGCAGCGAACGCCTCGATGGGAAGCGCCGCCGTGGTCGACGCCGTCGGTACTGCGCCCAGCCGGAGGGTTCCGGTGAGGCCCGATTTCACGGCCTGCACCTCGGCTTTGAACGCATCGTGCTCGGCGAGGATGCGGCGCGCCCAGATCACGAGTCGCTCGCCCTCCGGCGTCAGGCCCTCGAACGTGTGCCCCCGGTAGATGAGCGTGACGTTGAGTTCCTGCTCGAGCTTGTGGATCGCCGACGAGAGCGCAGGCTGCGAGACGTAACTGGCCGCAGCCGCACGCGCGAAATGCTGTTCTCGCGCAAGGGCGACGAAATATTCGAGTTGCCGAAAGAGCATCCGCCCTCTCCCTTTGCTGTCGCC
The DNA here is from genome assembly GCF_049994905.1 of Leifsonia sp. McL0618. Taxonomy (GTDB): domain Bacteria; phylum Actinomycetota; class Actinomycetes; order Actinomycetales; family Microbacteriaceae; genus Diaminobutyricibacter. The sequence goes on from NZ_CP188258.1 coordinate 2,708,453, forward strand.
CCTATCCTCCCGCCGTTCGCCGATCGGTCCAAGGCCTTTGATCGACCGCGCTTATGAACCGGTCGAAGAGGGGTCTTGGACAGCCGGAAGAAGCCACGCGCACAGTGGAGAACGTCAGCGAACCCCGACGCATCCGCGCCCCGAACTGAAGGAGAACAGTAATGACCACCCTCACGGCCCTGGCCCACCCCGGGCGGCCCGTGCGCCATGCCCTGAGCACACGCCACCACCATCACGGGTGGTGGTGGAAGACACTCGTCGCAGGCCTCGCGCTGTAGATCGCCACGATCGTCGTCACTGCGTGGACGGGCAACCCGAACCTCGTACCGACATTGATCCTCCTGGGGAGTTTCCTGGTCCCCTTCAGTGTCGTCCTCTTCGTCGTCGAGCGCGTTCGTGGCAACGTCAGCATGCTCCAGCTCGTGCTCGCATTCTTCGTCGGCGGCGTCTGCGGTGTACTCGGGGCATCCCTCCTCGAGGCGAGCCTCGCCCAGAACGTGTGGACGTACGGCCTCGTCGGACTGATCGAGGAGTTCGTCAAGGGTGTGCTGCTCGTCATCATCGGCTGGCGGGTCGTGCCCAAGACCGCCGGCCAGGGCGCGCTGCTGGGTGCGACGGTCGGCGCAGGGTTCGCCGCCTTCGAATCCGCCGGCTACGCGTTCAACGCTGCCATCAGCACACAGGGCATCAACCTGCTCTCACTGCTGCAGACCGAAGTGATCCGCGCGATCCTGGCCCCGGTCGGTCACGTCCTCTGGACCGCGCTGCTCGGCGCCGTGATCTTCGGGGCGGCCCGGCTGCACGACCGATTCCGCTGGTCGTGGTGGATTCCGGTCGCGTACCTCGGCGCATCACTTCTTCACGCGCTGTGGGATTCGATGAACGGCCTCGCATCGCTCGTCGCCGTGCTTCTCACCAGGAACGCGTTGCAGCAGCTGGAGACGGGGGACGTGCTCACTGCGACGGCGAACGCCGTCGAATCCCTGACGGCGGTCCTCTACATCGGGGGCCTGGTGGTCGTGTCTGCGGCAGGTGTGACCGCGCTACTGTGTGTCATACGCCACAACCTTCACCGTCAGGATAAGGGGCTTGCCGATGCATGACCTTGCGCTTGCCGTCTCCGTCTTCCTCGCCTGTGTCGTCGAAGCCGTCGAAGCGACGACGATCGTGCTCGCCGTCGGAAGCACCCGTAACTGGCGGTCCACGATGACGGGCGTCGCCGCCGCCCTGGTCGTGCTCGCTGCCGCTGTCCTGGTCTTCGGACCCGCCATCCTTCTGCTGCCGATCGGCATCCTGCGCCTCGTCGTCGGTGGAGTCCTGCTCGTCTTCGGCCTTTCGTGGATCCGCAAGGCGGTTCTGCGTGCGAGCGGTCGCAAAGCACTCCACGACGAGGATGCGATCTTCCAGAAGCAGATCGCGGCGGCGGCGCGAGCCGAGCGCACGACCCGCGGAGTGGTCAAGGACTGGTACGCGTTCACCCTTGCGTTCAAGGGCGTGCTGCTGGAGGGGCTCGAGGTCGTGCTCATCGTGCTGACGTTCGGCGCCAACGAGAACAACCTGTCCCTCGCGGTGCTCGCGGCGGTGGCCGCCGTCGTGCTCGTGGTGATCCTCGGCCTGATCGTTCGCGGCCCCCTCTCCCGCGTGCCGGAGAACACACTCAAATTCGTGGTCGGCATCATGCTCACCGGGTTCGGCACGTTCTGGGGAGGGGAAGGCGCCGGCGCGACCTGGCCGGGCGACGATCTCGCCCTGCTCGTCCTCATCCCGGCGATCGCGCTGTGCGCGCTGGGGATGGTGTGGTGGATGCGGTCTCGCCGACCTGCGAAAGCACCGGCCGGTCCCGGGGTGCCCACTCCAGCCGTTGCTGCCGCGCCCCGCCCGCCCCGCTCGCGCCTCGCCGCATTCGGGATGTTCTGGTACGACTTCATCATCGGCGACGACTGGCAGATCGCGGCCGGAGTGGCGCTGGCGTTCGTTCTCACTTTCGTCGTCAGCACCTTCTCCTCCCTGGCCTGGATCGTCACCGCGGTCTTTGTCCTTGCGCTTATTCCTTACGGTGTTCTGCGCGCCGATCGTGACCCGAACTCACGGAAACTCTTCGCATCCGCGACTAGACAGTGACCGAGGGACAGGAGTACAGCTATGACCATCAACACCCATAACGAGGCGTCGCCCGGCGACGCGACCATCCGGCCGTTCCGCGTCGAGGCATTCCCCCAGGCCGACATCGACGAATTGCGTCGTCGGCTGCTGGCGACGCGCTGGCCGGAACGCGAGACAGTCTCCGACCTGACGCAGGGCGTGCCCCTGGCCACGATGCAGGAGCTCGCCCGCTACTGGGCCTCCGACTACGACATGCGCCGCCACGAGACGCGGCTGAATGCGTTTCCGCAGTTCATGACCGAGATCGACGGCCTCGACATCCACTTCATCCACGTCAGGTCGCCGCACGAGAATGCGCTTCCGCTGATCATCACGCACGGATGGCCGGGCTCGGTGATCGAGATGCTGAACGTCATCGGCCCGCTCGCCGACCCACCCGCCTACGGCGGTGACGCGGCTGAAGCGTTCGACGTGGTCGTTCCCTCGATGCCCGGCTACGGCTACTCGGCGAAGCCGACGGCGACCGGATGGGATCCGTACCACATCGCGGACGCCTGGATCACGCTGATGAGGCGGCTCGGTTACACGCGATTCGTCGCCCAGGGCGGTGACTGGGGCGCTCAGGTCACGGATGTGATCGGCTCGAAGGCGCCCGCGGAGCTGCTCGGCATCCACTCCAACATGCCCGGCAGCGTCGCGCCCGAGATCTCGAAGGCGCTCGCTCAGAACGTGCTCGGCGCCGGAGAGCCGCCGTCCGGGCTCAGCGCCGAGGAGCAACGGGCTTTCGACCAGCTCAACTTTCTTTTCACGAAAGGGCTCGGCTATTCGATCGAGATGGGGAATCGCGCGCAGACCCTGTACGGTCTCGCCGACTCCCCCGTCGCGTTGGCGGCGTGGATGCTCGACCACGACGCGCGCAGCCTCGCCGACATCGTGCAGGCGTTCGAGGGCAACCCGGTCGGGAGCCTGACCAGGGATGAGGTCCTCGACAACATCACGATGACCTGGCTGACGAACACCGGCATATCGTCGGGCCGGCTCTACTGGGAGAACACGCTCGGCTTCTTCGACGTCAAAGGGGTGAACGTGCCGGCTGCGGTGTCGGTGTTCCCGAACGAGCTGTACCAGGCGCCACGGAGCTGGACGGAGGCGGCGTACCCCAATCTCATCTACTTCAACGAACTCGAAGAGGGCAACCACTTCGCGGCCTGGCAGGAGCCCGACCTGTTCACGTCGGAGCTGCGCGCGGCCTTCCGGACGTTGCGCTGAGAATTTCTCGATTGCAACAGTCTCCCCTCAAATGGGGATGGGGGTCTTGCCGGGTAGACCGATCGGTCATACGTTTGCACTGGCCAGCCGACAACCGTCGGCCGTCACATCACGTCAGGAGATCCTTGATGAGAAAAAACTCCCTGGGAGTGGCTCTGGTAGCCGTCGCGGCTGTTTTCGCGGCGTTCACCGGAGCCGGAGCGGCAACCGCCGCCCCCGTCTCGAAACCCATTCCGAACTCGTCACCCGGGTGGCTCACCCACGGCAAGAACCTTGGTGCCGCCTCCCCGAATGCCGCCGTCAGCGCACGCGTCTACCTCGCACCGAACGGCGGACTCGACGCACTGAAAGCCGCCGCCACCACCGCATCGAGCACGCATAAGTACCTCACGCCAGCGCAATACCACGCGAAGTACGACGCAACTGCGTCGACCGTCAACGCGGTGAGCGGATGGCTGACCGGTGCCGGGCTCACGGTGAGCGCGGACCCCAACCACCGCTACCTCGACGTCACCGGCAGTGTGGCCGCGGCGAACAAGGCGTTCGGCGTCTCGATCTCCAACTTCACCCACGATGGCCTCTCCGTGCAGGCGCCGACGGGTGCGGCGACCGCACCTGACGCCGTCGCGGCATCGGTCATCGCGGTCTCCGGACTCGACACGACCGTCTCGGTCGTCCAGCCGCTGACCCAGAAGCCGTCGCCGCCCAGCGCCGGGTTCCGCAACGCCCAGGTCTGTTCGCACTGGTACGGCGACGCGACCCCCGCCACGGTTCCCACGCCTGACGGCACGACCCTGCCGCTGTTCAACGGCAAGGTACTGCCGTATTCACCGTGCGGATACACCGGTCCCCAGCTGCGCAACTCCTATGAGGCAGGCGCTGCAGCGGGTCTCAACGGTCACGGTGTGACTGTTGCGATCACCGACGCGTACGCATCGCCGACGATCGAATCCGACGCCAACCGCTACGCGACCGACAACGGCGACGCTGCGTTCACTGCTGGTCAGTTCTCGCAGAGCATGCCCGACTCGTTCCGCCAGGTGCAGAACAACAAGTCGCCGAAGCAGTGCGACGCATCCGGCTGGTACGGCGAGGAGACGCTGGATGTCGAGGCCGTTCACGCCATGGCGCCTGCTGCGAACATCCGCTACTACGCGGGTAAGAGCTGCCAGGACTCCGACCTGCTCGACACGTTCAGCCGCATCAACGACGAGGGTGTCGCGAACATCGTGACGAACTCGTGGGGTGGTGTGGGCGATGTCGTGAAGCCGACCCTGCTGCAGGCCTATGAGGTTGCATTCCTGCAGGGCGCGGTCCAGGGCATCAGCTACGTGTTCTCCACGGGCGACTCCGGCGACGAGGTCACCAACCTGGGAACTCCGCAGACGGACTACCCGGCATCCGACCCGTACGTGACGGGTGTCGGCGGAACGTCGACAGCGATCACCCAGGCGGGTGTCACTGCTGAGACCGGCTGGCAGACGACCAAGTACGGCCTCTCCAGCGGTGCCTGGGCGGTGACCGTGCCGTTCCTCTACGGAGGTGGCGGCGGGTATTCGTCGAACATCGCCGAGCCCGCCTACCAGGTCGCGGCCGGCATCCACAGCCCGAACGGCGGCCGCGCGCTGCCTGACGTGTCGATGGACGCCGACCCGACGACCGGCATGCTGGTCGGACAGACGCAGTCCTTCCCCGCTGGCGCAGCCTACGACACCTACCGGATCGGCGGAACGAGCCTCGCCTCGCCGCTCTTCGCTGGGATGACAGCCCTGAAGATCCAGGCCAGCGGTCACGGTCTGGGCCTGCTGAACCCGATGATCTACGCCAACCACTCGGGATTCAACGATGTGACCGGTGCGAACATCGATGCCGGCAACATCCGGGTCGATTTCGTGAACGGGCTGGACGCGACCAACGGGTACGTGTACTCGGTGCGTTCGTTCAACACGACGCACACGACCCTCACGGTCGGCACCGGTTGGGACACGGAGACCGGCTGGGGCAGCGCCCGGGCCGGGTGGCTCACTCCGGCGCCGTAAGGCACACAATCCAGAGGGGCCCGGCAGCGATGTCGGGCCCCTCTGCTGTCTCTCCTGCTCGAACACGCCGCCCCGGAGGGCGCACGTCACGGTATGCGCACACCAGCGAGCTCCTCGGCGACCGACCAGATTCGCTCAGCCGCCACCGCGTCGGCGATCCTGGCGTACGGCCTCAATGCGATGGCCGGCCCGCGCGTGTGCATCAGGTGTGCCGGACCGTAGAAGCGGCCTCCGACATCCTCTCGCGCCGTCGCAGCGTAAAGGGCCGGCCCGGATGCTGCGTCCGGCGTCTGGATGACGCGCTTGCCGAGCGACAGCCGTATCCGGTCGAGTGCTGTGACGGGAACGTCGGGATCCTTGAACGTGATCGCGGTCACCGCCGTGCCCGGATGCGCGAGTGTCGACTCGAGGCCCCAGTTGCGGGACACGCTCCGGCGCTGCAGTTCCATGCCGAACAGTGACAGCGCGACCTTGGAACTCCCGTATGCCCGCAGCGGCGTGTACCGGTTACTCACCTGCAGGTCATCCCAGTCGATGCCGTAAAGCGCCGCCGCCAGGCTCGACTGCATCACGATTCTGGCGTTGCCGGCCTGCAGCAACGAGAAGATGCCGGCTACAAGGGCGAAATGTCCGAGGAAGTTCGTCTGGAAATGCAGCTCGAACCCGTCGGCCGTCTCCCGACGCGTCTTCGACCGAAGCAGCATCACCCCGGCATTCCCGACGAAAAGGTGGATGGGCTTCCCCTCCGCTCTGAGCAGCTGCGCGAGCCAAGCGACACTCTCGAGCGACGCGAGGTCCACATCCATCACCGTGACCCGCCGGTCGGGAACGGACAGCCGGATCCGGCCGGCCGCGTCTTCACCCTTCACCCGGTTGCGTACCGGAAGGATGAGGTCTGCGCCCGCCATCGCGAGGCGGCGCGCAAGGGCGAACCCGATCCCGTCGCTCGCCCCGGTCACCAACGCACGCGTTCCCGTCAGGTCTGGCGCGCGCACCGCAGCTGCCGGACGACTCATGGCCCCTCCCACGTTCATCGTGAGACTACGCCGCGAGGCACGGTATGCGCACTAGTACGTATTGACTTCGCAGAAGGGGTCAGCCGGTGTGAACCCTCGCCAGGTATTGTTGCGTCGCCGCCTCGCGCGGGTGGTCGAACACCTGCTCCGGCGGCCCCTGCTCGAGCAGCACCCCGTTGTGGAGGAAGATCACCTGGTCGGCCACCGTGCGGGCGAACTGCATCTCGTGCGTCGTCATGAGAATCGTCGACCCTGCCGCCTTGAGCTCCGCGACCAGGTCGAGCACCTCGCCGACGAGCAGCGGGTCGAGCGCCGACGTGATCTCGTCGAGCAGCAGCAGTTCGGGATTGGTCACGATCGCACGGATGATCGCCACCCGCTGCTGCTGACCGCCCGAGAGCCGGTCGGGAAAGTCCTTGACCTTCGCGCCCAGCCCGATGCGCTCCAGCCACTGCATCGCGGAGGCTTCGGCTTCGTCTTTCGCAATGCCGTGGACCTTGCGGCTGGCGAGCGTCACATTGTCGAGAACGCTGAGATGCGGGAACAGGTTGAACTGCTGAAAGACGACACCGATGCGCGCTCGCGTGCGGTCGACGTCGATACGGGGGTCGCTGATGTCTTCGCCCTTGAGGAAGATGCGTCCGTCATCCACCCGCTCGAGCAGGTTGATCGTCTTCAACAGCGTCGACTTGCCCGACCCGCTCGCCCCGATCGCCACAACCACCTGGTGCTGGTCGATCTCGAGGTCGATGCCGGTCAGTACGGGCGTTTCGCCGAAACTCTTGTACAGGCCTTCGACGCGCAGCACGGCCTCGGCCGGCGCCGCCACGACATCCCCGCTCACACCGTGCCCCCGATCTGCTCACGCTTCTGCGCCCGCGCCGACAGGTAGTCGGTGAGGCGGATGAGCGGCCAGCTGATCGCCACGAACAGGAGCCCGGCCACGATGTACGGGGTGAAGTTGTAGGTGTCGGCCGACGCGATCTGGGCGGCGCGCACCGCATCCACCGCACCGAGCACCGACACGAGACCCACATCTTTCTGCATCGATACGAAGTCGTTGACGAGGGCCGGCGTCACTTTGCGTACGCCCTGGGGCAGCACGACGAGCCGCAGCGTCTGTGCGTGCGAGAGCCCGAGCGAACGGGCTGCGAGACGTTGTGACGGATGCACGGCCTCCATGCCGGCGCGCAGCACCTCGGCGACATAGGCCGAGTAGGTGAGGATGAGCGCGAGCGTGCCCCAGAATTCGGGCCCCATCCGGGGAAAGACTCCGAGGGCAGGGATGCCGAAGCCGACCAGGTAGAGGACGATGATCAGCGGCATCCCGCGAAACAGGTCGGTGTAGACCGTGGCGATGACGCGCAGCGGGAAGAAGACGGGGCCGCGCAGGGTGCGGACGATCGCGAGCAGCGTGGCGAAGATCGCGACGCCGATCGCGGCGAAGAACAGGATCTGGATGTTCAGCCACAGGCCGAGCAGGATCGACCCCAGATACTCCCACCCGATCTTCACGTTGAAGAACGACTGCTGCACCAGCGCCCATCCGGGCGTGTTGACCACGGTTGCCCAGACCAGCACGGCGAGCACGAGCGTACTCGCCAGGCTGATCAGAACCGACCGGCCGGACTGTTTCTTGCGGAAGACGCGCCGATCCCGCTCGATCTCGCTCAGCGGCGAGCCGTCTGGATTGGTCTCCAGGGTCGTTGTTCGTGGGCTCACGAGCTCACCATGGGGGCCTCACGTCGGGCGCGCACCGTTACTTGAAGACCGGGACGTTCACCGTGGTCGACAGCCACTTCTTGGTGATGGTGTCGAGCTCACCGCTCGTACGGAGTGCATCGACGGCGGACGCGACCTTCGCCGTGAGAGGCGAGCCCTTCGCCAGCACGATGCCGAACTTGTCACCGCCGGAGTTGTCGGCGAACTGCCCGCCCACCACGCCGTTGTCGACCTGCGCGTCGGCGAGGTAGAAGGCGGTCGGCAGGTCGGTCGCGACGGCATCGATCTGCCCGGTCTTGAGAGCGAGGACCGCGTCGTCGTTGGAGTTGAAGACGGCGATGTTGTTGCCGCCGACCTCCTTCTTCAGCAGCGTGTACGTCGTGGTCGCGGTGGCCACACCGATCTTGACCTTCTTGAGGCCGTCGAGCGTCGTCACCGACGCGGCCGGCGAGCCCTTGGTGGTCACGATGGCCTGGGTGGTCGTGTAATACGGCGACGAAAAGTCGACGGCCTTCTTACGCTCGTCGCTGATGCTGAACTGCTGGATGTTCAGGTCGAAGTCTTTCGGCCCCGGCGCGATCGCGCTGTCGAAAGTGGTGCGGGTCCAGACGACGTCTTTCTTGGCGAAGCCGAGCTTCTCGGCGACGGCGTAGGCGACAGCCGACTCGAAGCCCTGCCCGTTCTCCGGCTTGTTGTCGATGACCCACGGCGAGTATGCCGGCTGGCCGGTCGCGATCGTGAGCTTGCCCGCGGTGAGGGTCTGCAGTCCCTGCGATGAACTCGACGAGGTCGAACCCGACGGAGACGAGCTGCAGGCGGCCAGGGCGACGATCGCGATCGTGGCCCCCACCAGGGAGATGGCGCGCGTAAGACGTGAGGGAAGAGCAGACACAGGGATACCTTTCAGCGGGCCTCCGGCGGCCAATCATTCGATAGTAGAGGGAACCGCGTGACGCTCGGTTCAGGTTACGGATTGTGAAACACCGGCGAGCGACCAGTCGTCGAAGCTGAACCCGGGCGACACCAGGCAGCTGACCAGAGTCTCGCCACCCGACGGGAGCGTGCGCTGCCAGGTGCCCGCCGGCACGAGCTCCTGCGCGCGGTGCCCCTGCGTGTCGTCGGGCCCGAGCGTCACGATCTCGCCGTCGACCGGCGACTCCCCGGTGCCCCCGAGTTGGAGGGCGAGCGGCTCCGGCCCGTGCCAGAGCCAGATTTCGTCCGAGGTGACGACGTGCCATGCCGACGCCTCCCCCGGCGGCAACAGAAAGTAGATCAGGGTCGCGGCCGGGCGTTCACCGCGGTCGGTGACCACAGCATCCGTCGCCGTCCACGTTCTGCGGTACCACCCGCCTTCCGGATGCGGTTCCAGGGCGAGCTCGATGGCCCGCGCTGACGGGACCACCCACTCGATGAGTTCCCCGTCAACCGTGCGGCGGGCGACCGGCTCGATCACGACAGCTCCACTGCCGCGACCCGCTGGCCGGTCCACGACGGCGCCGACCACCGTGTCGTCCCGTCGATCACAGTCGCAACCGAGCGTCCGGAGCCGGCTTCGACGAGCTCGGCGATGGCGTCATCCACGCGGCTCACGGCCACGTCGAAGAAGGCGAGGTCGGCCGCGGCGCCGACGGCGAGGTGGCCGATGCGGTCGGGTCCGACATCCAGCCCGATCGCGTGGGCGCCGCCCAGCGTCGCGGCCGAAAGGAGACGCGAATGCAGGTCGGGCCGCGTGTAGCCCTGCTCGCGCGCGATCGCGTAGAGCGCGGTGACGTCCCCCATCAGGTCGAGCGACGGGCTCGACGACAGGGAGTCCGTGCCAACGGCGATCGCGCTGCCTTCGCGCAGGTACGCCGCAACCGGCGGCGGGGCCAGCCCGATGACCTCGTTGGACCGCGGGCACAGGGCAACGGCCGTTCCCCTGGCGCGGAGCAGGGCGCGATCCTTCGCCGTCATGTAGACGCCGTGGGCGACATGGCAGTCGGGGCCGAGAACGCCGAGGCGGTCGACGAAGTCGGTCGCGCTCGTGCCGAAACCGAGGGAACGCAGCGCACGGAAGCTCTGCACCCCGAGAAAGTGCCACGCCCGGTGTGTATCGCCGCCCTCGGTGTCGACGCGTTCCTCTTCGAACGCCGACTCACCGAGGTGGAGGTGCAGGCGCTGCCCGCGCTGGCGCACGATGTCCGGCATGTCGAGCAGCGGCACCGTGTCGAGCGAGTACGGCGCGTGCGGCGACAGCCCGGCGCCCGGTGTCGCCGGGATGCGCTCCAGGTCGGCGATGACCTGTTCGCGGCCGCGCTCGTTCCAGTCGGCCGTCTCCCAGTTCATCACCTCCCAGAAGGCGATGCCGCGCATCCCGACCTCGTGCAGCACGTCCGCCGCTTCCATGTCGGTGACGATGTCGGCGACACCCGTCACGCCGTACCGGATGAGCTCTCGCGCGCCGCGAATCGCGTCGGCCCGCCAGTCGTGAGGTTTCTCGTATTGGACCGTGAACGCATCCGCCCAGTCGTCGAAGCCGTCGTAGCGTCTCGCTCCGACCTCGGCCATGCCCGTGTACTGCAGATGGGAGTGCGCGTTGACCAGCCCGGGGAGCAGCGCGCCGGGCCAGTGCTGCTCGAGGTACGGAACATCCTGCTGTTCGAGCGATTCGATCACCCAGCGCCGTTCGCCGACGTGCAGGATGCGGCCGTCTTTGACGGCGACCGCGCCGCGCAGGATGGGCGGGGCCGTCATGGGGACGACCAGACCGGCCGAGTAGACCGTCACGTCGCCTTTCACGAGGCCTCCTCGTCGAAACGCGACGAGAGCCACGTGTTCTCCTCCGCCTGGCGCGGGATGCTCGCGTCGGCCCTCACGCCCCTCGCCTCCAGCGCGGCGGCGGCCACCGCACCGTCTGCCTCCGGCGGCAGCGGATGCACGCCGACCTGCAGCGTTCCGGCGGACTCGACGAGAAAGCGGATGGCCGACAGCTGCACCGCGAACGACAGGTCCATGATCTCGATCGGGTTCCCCTCGCCGGCCGTGACGTTGATGCAGCCGCCGTCGTCGAGGATCAGGATGCTCTGGCCGCTCGGAAAGGTGAACCGCTCCGTGGCGTGACCGATGGCTTCGCGCACTGCACCGGCGGCCACCGCGTCGTCGATGGCGACCTCCTGGGGAACGCCTCCGGCGACAGCGACCACGGCGTCGCGGGTGCAGGCCCGGAGAACGGCGAGGCTGATCGTGTCGCGGACGCCCGTTGCCGAGATGACCAGGTCGGCCGTCGCGACGGCGTCGATGAGCGGGGCGACCCGGTAGCCGTCGAACACGGCGGCCAGCGCACGCACCGGGTCGACCTCGGCGACGACGACGGTGCCGCCGAGCGCTCGCACGTGGTGTGCGACGCCCTGGCCCACGTGCCCGTAGCCGGCGACGACGACCCTTCGCCCGGCCGGCTCCAGTCCGGTCAGCCCGAGGATCGCGAAAACGCACGACTGTCCCGTTCCGTACCGGTTGTCGAACAGCGTCTTGCTTCGCGCGTCGTTGACGGCAACCACCGGGATGCGCAGCAGGCCATCGTCGGCCATCAGGCGCAACGGCCGCAGACCGCTCGTCGTCTCCTCGGCGGCTCCGATCAGGTCGGAGAAGTCGTAGCCCGTCTCGTGGGCGAGGCGGATGACGTGGGAGCCGTCGTCGACCAGCACCTGCGGCCGCGCCGCCAGGAATCCCACTGCCAGCTCGCGATGCTCGGCAGGGCCGGCCCCGGAGCGCGCGTACACCGGTATGCCCTCGCGTCTCAGCGCCGCCGCGACCTCGTCATCGGTCTCATCCGGATGCGCGAACACCGTCACCTCCGCGCCCGCCTCCTGCAGCAGCAGTGCAAGCACGGCGGTCTTCGGCTCCAGCACCATGCTGACGCCGACGCGAAGACCGCGAACGGTGTGTGCGTCCGTGAGCTGGGCAGCGAGGCCGGCGGCCGTCGGCATGAAACGCCGCGCCCACGCGATGCGCGCCGCGGCAGGACCCAGGTGGTGCTGCCGGCCGGCCGAATCGGCGACCCGAACGACGACGGCGAGAGGCGCATCCGTCGCCCACACGCCGTGGCGCAAGGGTTCATGCAGCGCAACGTCGGCGCCCACCGCGGACGCGTCCGCGGTCGCGTCGACGATCAGCAGGGTGTCCTGTGGGCCGGCGGACGCGGTAATCAGCACCTCGAGCTCGTCGCGGTCGAGCGGCGCGGTATCTTCTCCCGTACAGAAGAGGTAGTCGACCGATTCGCCCCGTTCGGCGAGTCTCGCACCGATCGCAGCGAGCAGACGCGTGAGTGCTGTTGCGCGCATCCCGGAACCGCGAACCGCGAAGCGTTTGCCGGCGATCGACAGGTTCGTCGCCTCGGCGAACTGCCGGACGATTGTCGCCGCCCACGCCTCTGGACTCCCACTCACCGGCTCGAACACCGGTACAGCATATCTGTGCGCCTTCGCGCGGCCTCTGCCCGCGAGCGTGCCGAGCGTGCCTGTTGCGGTCGAGCGTGCCTGCTCCGGAGGGCACGCTCGACCGCAACGGTCACGCTCGGCTGGTGAAGGCGCGTGGATGGTGGAAGAGCCTCAGCCCCTGAGTCGCGTCCCGAGCATCGCCTCCGCCACGGAGACGATCAGAGCCACGACTTCTTCGCTCGACTTGGTGCCGGCGAGGATGTCCATCACCAGGCCGTCTTCGAGCGCGACCAGCCCGACTGCGGCCTCGTCGCGTGTGACCCGCGGCTCGAACACGCCGGCGGCGACCCCGTCGTCGATGATCGCGCGGTAGATGTCGGCCTGGCGGCGATCGAGCGCGTGGTCCGCGTCGTTGAGGCGCTCATCCCGGATTCCGACCGCCCAGAACTCGTAGAGGATGCGGGACTCGTCGCCCTCGATTCCGCCGGTCGAACCTGCGCGGATGGCCGCGAGCATCCGATCGACCGGCGACGAGGCCGCCGCGACCGCGTTCGTGATCGTGTCGATGAAGCGGTCGCTCGCTGAGAAGACGAGCTCTTCGACGATCTCGCCGAGGCCGTCGAAGTAGTACAGGACGGCGGACGGTTCCATGTCTGCCGCCGTCGCGATCGCACGCAGCGTGGTTCCTGTCGCGCCTTCGCGCACGGCGACGCCGCGGGCCGCATCGAGGATGTCGAGGCGCCGCTCTGCGCGTCGGTTGGGGCGTGGCATGTGCTCATTCTGCCGCACACAGCACCTCATCCCCCGTCCGCACGCCTTTTCTGAAGGTAATTCAGAAAACCTCTTGACATCGGAGGGTCCACGTTGTTTGAATGCCATTCAGATTTCCTTGCCAATGACGATGAAGGAGAGATCCATGAGCACCACCCCCGTGGAGGCGCCGCCCGCCGCACAAGCACATGACAAAGGCCTTCGCCGAAATGCGATCGGCCTCGGCCGCATCGTGGCCCTCGGTCTCGCTGCGGTCGCCCCCGCCTACAGCCTCGCAGTGACTCTCGGCTACGTGGTCGGCGCCGTCGGATTGCAGACACCCGCGGCTTTCCTGCTCGGCTTCATCCCCATCCTGTTCACCGCCTTCGCGTTCCGCGACCTCAACCAGGTCATGCCCGACTGCGGAGGCCAGTTCGTCTGGATCACGCGGGCGCTCGGCCCAGTGGCCGGCTGGTTCTTCGGCGGCTGGGTGCCCCAGATCGCTACCTTCATCGCGACAGCGGCCCTGGCCCAGGTGGCGACGGTCTACCTTTTCGACGCGGCCGGGCTCAACGCCATCGCCGCAAACCCGCTTGCGACAACATCCGTCGCCGTCGTGCTCATAGCGCTCAGCGCGGCGATCGCCGTACGCGGAATCGAGCTGGCCGCGTGGGTGCAGTACGCGCTCATCGCGCTCCAGATCGTGGCGATCGGCGGCTTCTGCGTCGGCGCCTTCATTGCGATGTCGAACGGAACCGCTCCGGGCGCGGGAACGACACCGAGCCTCGAGTGGTTCAACCCGTTCGCGGTCTCCGACTTCGGCGGACTGGTCGCCGGCGTCATCCTGTGTCTCTTCATCTACTGGGGCTGGGACTCGCTCATCTCCGTCAACGAAGAGACAACCGAGCGCTCCCGCACGCCCGGACGCGCTGTGATCGTCTCGACGATCATCCTGCTCGTGCTGTACTGCGGCGCATCCGTCGCGGCTCTCGGATTCGGTGGCGTCGCGCTCATCACCGATCCCAAGAACATCAACGATGTTCTGTCCGTGCTCGGGCCGATGGCCACGGGCGAGGTATTCGGCCGCGTCATCACTCTGGCGATCGGGCTGTCGGCCCTCGCGGCGCTCTTCACTGTCGCGGTCTCGACGCCCCGATCGTGGCTGAGCATGGCCACCTACAAGGCGCTCCCGGCCGCAATCACCCGCGTGCACCGCCGCCACCACACGCCGCACATCGCCACGTACTGGTGGGCCGGCATCAGCATCGTCACGATCGTGCTCCTCACCCTCCTGGCCACCGACTTCATCGGGCTGGCGATCCTGGCGATCGGGGTGATGATCGCCGCGTACTACGCCGTCACCGCGATCTCAGCGATCGTGTACTTCGCACCAGACATGCGTCGCAACCCGGGTCGGCTCATCGTCGCCGGCATCCTTCCGGGACTTGGCGCGCTGATGATGCTGATCGCGTTCGTGGTCAGTGCGATCCAGATGGCGGCGCCGGATTACGTCGGTGCCTCCATCCTCGGCGTGGGCACCGTGTTCTGGATCGGGATCGGCGGGCTGGTACTCGGAGTGATCGTGACCCTCGCGCTTCGGCCTCACTACAAGGAGTACTTCGCAGGGCGCACGATCCCGCTGGGGAAGGTCGGGGACACCGACTTCGTGATCGCCGATCCGATCGACTCCGCTTTTCCTGTCGACGTCGCCGACGTGGACCCCGATTCCACTCTGATCCGTGAGGAGCGCTGACATGCGCGTTCTGTCCATCGCCGCCATCCAGACCGCGCCCGTTCCGGGCGACCTCGAAGCGAGTTTCCGCCGGTTCGAAACACAGGTGCGCGCGGCGAAAGCGCTGCGACCGCACGTGAATCTCGTGGTCGTGCCCGAGTTGCTGCTGGCGGCTCCTGGCCCGCTGCTGCTCGAGGATGCTGACGCGGATGCCCGAGCTGCGACGCCGATTCCGGGCCCTCTCACCGACCGGCTGTGCGCTCTCGCTCGCGACCTCGACATCTGGCTCGTGCCCGGCACGCTCGTCGAGCAGACCGACGACGGCCGGCTGTTCAACACAGCGGTGGCGATCTCACCTGCCGGGTCGATCGTTGCGCGCTACCGCAAGCTGTTCCCGTGGCGGCCGTACGAGGAACTGCTGCCGGGCAGCGAGTTCGTGACGTTCGACATCCCGGATGTCGGCCGCGTGGGCCTGGCGATCTGCTTCGACGGGAGCTTCCCAGAAGTGTCGCGTCAGCTGGCGTGGCTGGGGGCCGAGGTGATCATCCAGCCGACGTTGACGACCACGCGCGACCGCGAGATGGAGATTGTGATGGCCCGCGCGAATGCGTTCGCGAACCAGGTGTTCGTCGTCAATGTGAACGGCGCGGCCCCGGTGGGGGTCGGCGAGAGTGTCGTTGTCGACCCTGAAGGGACGATCATGCAGACGGCGGGTGGCGGCGAAGAGGTGCTGTTCGCGGTGCTCGACCTCGATCGGGTGGAACTGGTGCGCGAATACGGGGCGCACGGCATCAACCGGCCATGGAGTCAGCTCGCCGACCAGTGCGCGCTCGTGCAGTATCCGATGTTCGGCGGAGCGACGGTGCAGGCGCCGGACTGGGTGAAGGCGATGTAGTTCCGCTCGCTACGGCCTAGCACCCAGAGAACTCTTCGGTATATCGTCTCTGCTATCGCCGGGCATCATCGGTCTCGCTGAGCGTTCGGTCAAGCCGTGAGGTAAGAGCGAGTTACTGGGTTTCAGGCGGTTCGTCGGCGGATTGCGCCAAGCAGATCGCGGCTGGTCCCACTCACCACCGAACGCACAGGATGCTCACGCCCCCGGCGCTCCCGTCAACTCACACGCCGGATGATGGCGAACCCGTCCCAGCCTTTGAGGCCTACGGTCTGCAGCGCCGTCGCCTCGAGCGCGGGATTCGCCGCCACATCCGCGAGCGCTGTGCGGATCCCCTGAACCTGTTCGTCGGCGCTGTCCTGATCGGCGACCGCGCCTCCGCGCACCACGTTGTCGATGACGATGACACTGCCCGGATGCGTCAGCTCCAGCACGAGCCGCAGATATTCCGGAGTGCTCTGCTTGTCGGCGTCGATGAAGGCGAAATCGTATGGCTCGGCGCCGGCATCGACGAGTGCCTGCGCGGAGACACGCGCCGGCCCGACGACGACATCGACGCGGTCAGCGACACCGGCCCGTTCAGCGTTCGCACGAGCGATCCCCGCGTTCTGCTCCTCCAGTTCGAGCGAGGTGACGACGCCGCCGTCGCCCACCGCTCGCGCCAGCCAGATCGCACTGTAGCCGGCGAGTGTGCCGAACTCGATGACGCGACGTGCGCCGATCAACTCGGCCAGCATTTTGAGCAGCCTTCCCTGGTTGGCCGTGACCTCGATTCCCGGTGCTGTCGTGTCGCGACTCGACAATCGTGCGGCCGCGAGGGCGTCGTCCTCGCCGACGAGCGTGTCGATCAGGTAGTGGTCGACGTCGCTCCACGATGAGTGCTGACCAGTCATCTCAAGCCTTCCCACGCATACCGTTCATCTCTCCACAGCCCTGTACCGGCCGCACAAGGATGAGTAACATTTCGTAACATACTTGACCGCACACAATCTTGGGAGATTCGCATGGACATGAGCATGATGATGGGCACCACGATGATGCAGGGCACGGACATGACCGCCATGCAGAATCTCCTCGAGGCGTCGTCGGCGTGCGAGCAGGCCTGCACGATGTGTGCGGGCAGCTCGCTCGGCATGGCCGGCATGGAGAAGTGCGCCGCGATGTGCCTGAACTGCGCCGACATGAGCAACACGATGATGCGCATGGTGCTGCGGCCGGCTGCGATGGACCTGGAAAGCGGCATGGCCATGATGCAGGCGTGCATGGTCATGGCGACCGCATG
This sequence comes from Leifsonia sp. McL0618, assembly GCF_049994905.1. Lineage (GTDB taxonomy): Bacteria > Actinomycetota > Actinomycetes > Actinomycetales > Microbacteriaceae > Diaminobutyricibacter. The sequence goes on from NZ_CP188258.1 coordinate 2,725,673, forward strand.
CGCAGCCGAGTGCTCGATGCACGTCGACATGAACGAGCAGTGCCGGATGTGCGCGAAGGCCTGTCAGGAGATGGCGGCCGCCTGCGAGGCGATGATGGCCTCCGTGAAAGCGATGATGTAACCGCTCTTAGAGCGAATCGGCCCGCAGAACGCTGTACTTCGAACCGCCGACGGCGAGCACGTCGTAAACCCGGTGCACGGCCACCGGGTCGCCGACCCGGAGTTGACCCGTGAGATCGGCATGATTCCACAGCAGCAGCGTGCTGTCGTCAGAAAGCGCGGCCACCTCGATCCAGCCTGCCGCAGACACGGCGATGACCACCGCATCCGCCCACTTGCCCGGCGTAGCCGAAGCGAGCCGCTCCTGGATCAGAGAGAGCGCATGCCCCGGAGCCGCCGCCATGCAGTCGTCATGGCACTCGAGCAGAGTTCCCTGAAGACTGGAGTGAAGTGGCTGGGTCATGCACGCCAGATTACGAAAGTCGACGGATGCTCGCCACCGCGAGGGTCACACAGTGCAACAATCACCGCTGGCCGTCGAGTGGTCGTCGCTAGGCGGATGCCCTCCTCAGTAGCGCCAGCGCCCCGACAGCCGCTGATGCGGCGAGCGCTCCGATGGCCACGCCCGTACTCCGATGGTGCTGGGTGAGCCACCATTGCCGGCTGCGCGAGACCGACCGGTCGTCGAACCGGCCGTGCGTTCCGAAATCGGTGGACCTGTCGACAGGCTCCCACAGGTTCGCCGGCTGGTCGGCGGGGCGCGGCTCATCCGTCTGCTGCGACGCGTACCCGGTCTTGCCGAGGTAGCGGTCGAGTATCCCCGGTGCGACAGCGTTGACGAGGAGCGTAAGGGCGGTGCTCGCTCCCACCCAGTACTCACGGCGCTCGGGATGCTGTGCCGCCCAGACGATCGCGCGCGCGGCGACCTCCGGCTGGTAGATCGGGGGCACGGGCTGCGCCTGGCGGGGAAGCCGCGACAGCACCCAGCTGAACTGCGGCGTGTTCAGCGCAGGCAGCTGAACCATCGTCGTCTGGATGGGGCTCTTGTCGTGCAGGAGTTCGCAGCGAAGCGACTCGTTGAACCCCTGGATCGCGTGCTTCGCACCGCAATACGCGGACTGGAGGGGGATGCCGCGGTACGCGAGCGCGGAACCGACCTGCACGATGGTCCCGCTGTTGTGCTGGCGCATCCGCTTCAGAGCAGCCATCGTTCCGTAGACGAAGCCCAGGTAGGTGACCTCGGTGGCGCGCTTGAATTCCGCCGCGTCGATCTCGTGGAAGGGAGCGAACAGTGACGAGAACGCGACATTCACCCAGATGTCGATCGGGCCGAGCCGCGTTTCGATCTGCTCGGCGGCGCTCTCGACTGCGTCCGGGTCTGCGACGTCGAGGCTGAAGGCCGTGGCCGCTCCGCCGGCCTTCTCGATCTCGGCGACCGCACTCTCGAGACCGGCCGTTCCGCGCGCGACCAGTGCGACGCGCGCGCCCCGGCGTGCGAACTCGACCGCTGTCGCCCGGCCGACTCCCGCACTGGCGCCGGTGACCACGACGACCTTGTCCACTAGTTCACCCACGATGTCCTCCTTGTCGTGTCGAGGCCGCGAACAGTTCGTTCAGCTGTACGGCAGGTCGAAGTCTTCCTGCGGCACCGTCGACTGGTCGTCTGCCAGCGGACTTGCGGCGGCCGGAGCGAGCCGCCGGGTCGCGAGGGTGAATCGCCGCACGAGTTCGTCATCCTCGATCTCGTCCCCGATGCCGGGAGCATGCGTGGACACGAGCTGGCTGGCCGGCCCGATGAGCACCTGCGCGATGCCACGTTCACCATCGGTTTCGCGCACCGGGATCTCGACCGTTGCCGATGACGAGTTCCTGGCGAGCGCTGCGGCGTATTCGAGCAGCGCCGCCGCGATGACGTCCCCCGTCAGCACGGATCCCCCTGCGTATTGCACTCGGTGCATGCGACCCTCCCGGTCTCGGTTCGTCCTCCGCACGGTAGTCCCGCACGGGGCGTGGTCAATCCCCTTGCGAATTCGCACTCGCCCATGCCTCTGTCAGGTACTGATGCGCATCCTCACGTTTCAGTGTCATCCCGTGACCCGGCGCCGCGCGGTCGGGCACCAGTTCACCGTTGACGAGCGCTGGAAGCCCGTCGAAGAACACGTCTTCGATCAGGATGTGGTCGTGGAAGTACTCGGCGTTGACGACGTTCGGGAGCGCTGCATCCAGCGAGGCGTGGATGGCGGGAGCCGTGTGCGAACTGGCCGGAACGTGGGCGCCCGTCGCCTGGGCGGCCGCGAGCAGGAAGCCGGTCGGCCCTCCACACCGCGTCGCATCCGCCTGGATCACGTCGACGGCACCGGCGGCCAGCATCTCGTGGAAATACGACGGGGTGTACCCGTACTCGCCCGCCGCGATGCGCATGCCGGCCGGGGCGCGGTCCCGAAGCAGCCGCAACCCGCTGAGGTCGTCACTCGACACGGGTTCCTCGAACCAGGTGACGCCGAGGTCCGCGAACTGTTCGGCGAACCGCAGCGCCTGCTTGCGCTCGTAGGCGCCGTTGGCGTCGACGAAGAGTTCGACCGCATCCCCCACAGCCGCCCGGGCTGCAGCCACGCGGGCGAGGTCTGCCGCCGGGTCGGCGCCGACCTTGATCTTCACTGCTGTCAGTCCCTCTTCGGCCCATCCGTGCAGCTGCCCCTGCAGTTCGGCGAGGGTGTAGTTCGTGAATCCCCCACTGCCGTAGGCCGTCACCGAAGGACGCGCACCCCCGAGGAGCTGCGTGAGCGAGATGCCCAGCATGCGGGCCTTCAGGTCGTTGACCGCGCAGTCGACGGCCGAGATCGCGCCCGCGCACACGCCGGGCCAGCCGAGGTTGCGGACCGCATCGGCCATCCGCCAGAAACTCTGCGTGGAGTCGAGCGGATCGGAGCCCAGAACGAGCGGCACGAGCACATCCCGCGCGACCGCGAACGCCGCCGGCGATGTGTAGGCGTACCCCAGCCCGGTGTGTGACCCGGCGGTCACCTGCACGACGACGAGCGAGGTCTTGTCCCAGGTCAGCGTGCCATCCGATTCGGGTCGCTCCTCCCCCCGCGTTCGGGTCGGCACCGTGTATGCGCCCAGCTCGGCGGAGACGATCCGGGCTTCGGCGGGCATCTATTCGTCCTTGTCGCTGCGCCCGAGGTGCAGGGTGTCTTTGACCCGCTCGACACCTTCGGTGAGCAGTGCCTGCGCGGAGTCGCGGATCGCACCTCGCGCATCCGGGTCGCCCTTGAACAGCGCCTTGGCGGTGTTGCGGGCGAATTCGGCCGTGATGTGCGGCGGCAGGGGTGGAACGTTCTTGCTGGTGTGCGCGTCGATGAGAGTGACGCCGGGGTTCGCGAAGGCGCGGTCCCAGGCGGCGGCGACCTGGTCGTCTTCGGTGACGCGGATGCCCGTGAAGCCGAGAAGCTCCGCCCACCCCGCGTAGTCGACCGACTCCACGTCCTGCGACGTCGCCCACACCGGATTGGCGTCTTCCGTGCGCATCTCCCATGACACCTGGCTCAGGTCGTCGTTGTGCAGCACGAGGATGATCAGCTGGGGGTTCTCCCAGCGGCTCAGGTACTTCTTGACCGTGATCAGCTCGTTCATGCCAAGCATCTGGAAGGCCCCGTCACCGATGGTGCAGATCACCGGTCGCTCCGGATACGCGAACTTGGCGGCGACCGCGTACGGCATAGCGGCCAGCATCGTGGCCAGGCGTCCGGACAGGTCCCCCATCATGCCGCGGCGGAGGCGGATGTGGTGGCCGTACCAGTCGGCGGTGGTCCCGGCGTCGGCGGTGACGATCGCCTGCGGTGGCAGCCGCTTGTTGAGCTCGTGGTACACGCGTCGTGGATTCACGCCGTCGTCGTATCCGACCTCGGCCTGCGCGTCCATCTCCCCTTCCCAGTCGACCATCTCGCTCGCGATGCCGTTCTGCCAGTCGAGGTCGGTCTTCTCGTCGAGCAGCGGGACCAGGGCGGCGAGTGTCGCTCCCACATCCCCCCACAGGTTCAGCTCGGTCGGGTACCGCAGACCCATCTGCTCGGGTTTGAGGTCGACCTGGATCGCGCGCGCCTGGCCTGTCGCGGGGAGGAACTGCCCGTACGGATAGTTCGTGCCGAGCAGCACCAGCGTGTCGCACTTCTTGATCTGGTGCAGGCTGGGCAGCGAGCCGAGCAGGCCCAGCTGCTGCGTGTGGTGAGGTACATCCGACGGAACGACCTGCTTGCCGCGCAGGGCCGTGATGATTCCGGCGCCGGCCTTGTGTGCGGCTTCGAGCACGAGATCGGTCGCCCCGTTCGCACCGTGCCCGACGAGGAAGGTGACCTTCTTCCCTTCGTTGATGATGGCCGCCGCGCGAGCCAGTTCCTCCCGCGGGGGCACGATCGCGGTGGATGGGGCGACAGCGCTCGAGCGCGAGACCCAGTTCTCGGGTCCGAGCTTCGGCATCTCCATCCCTTGCACGTCGTGCGGGAGGATGATGACCGCCGGCTGCAGGCGCACCCGCGCGGTCCGGAACGCCGTGTCGACGACCGCCTGGGCCTGCGCAGGCGACACGATCGTCTGCACGTAGACGGCGACGTCGGCGAAGGTACGCTCGAGGTTGCTCTGCTGCTGGTTGAACGTGCCCAGCGCATTGACCCCCTGCTGCCCGACGATCGCGACGACCGGCTGGTTGTCCATCGCCGCGTCGTACAGGCCGTTCAGCAGGTGGAAGGCCCCCGGGCTCGACGTGGCGATACAGACCCCGACCTCGCCGGTGAATTTCGCATGCGCCGTCGCCATGAGCGCACAGATCTCCTCATGGGTGGGGCGGATGTACTCGACGCCGTCTCCCGCGCGCTCCGCCTTGCCGAGGGCGCCGTCGAACTCTCCGATGCCGTCACCCGGAAAGCCGAAGACCCGGCTGACACCCCACTCCCTGATGCGCTGGATCACGAAATCGCTGACGGTGGTAGCCATGATCATCCTTTCTCTTGACGTTCGGGTTGTTTCACGAGTCGGTCGGCGACGCGGGCCGCGATCGCCATGATGGTCAGCGCCGGGTTGGCGCTGCCCTGGGTGGGGAGCACGCTCCCGTCGACGACGAGCAGGTTCGGTACCGCGAAGCTGCGGCAGTCTGCGTCGACCACGCCGCTTCGTTCGTCGGCCGCCATCCGGCATCCGCCGACAAGGTGCGCGTAGCGCTGGATGGTGATCACTTCGTCGGCGCCCGCCGCTTTCAGGATGCGCTCCATGACATCCTGAGCGGCCTTCGCGAGCATCCGGTCGTTGTCGCACTGCGTGTATGCAAAGTGCGCGACGGGGAGCCCGTAGCGGTCCTTCTCGTCGGCGAGTGTCACCCGGTTGTCCGGCTGCGGCAGGAATTCGCAGAGCGCGCCGAGGCATGCCCAGTGCACGTAATCGGTCATATAGCGCCGGAAATCGGCGCCCCACCTGCCTTCGGCCATGACGTGCTCCGCCCAGGTGATCGGCAGCGGTGAAACGGTCTGGATGGAGAACCCGCGCTTGTACGGTTTCGTGCGGTCGGTCTCGTAGAAGTCTTCGGTGCTGACCTCGGGCGGCGGGCCCTTCCACATGCGCACTTCGGCGTCGAACCGGCCGGCGGTCTGCGGCGCGCCCTGCACCATGAGGTAGCGGCCGACCTGGTCGAAGTCGTTGCACAGGCCGTCGGGAAAGCGTGCGGATGCGGAATTCAGCAGCAGGCGCGGCGTCTCGATCGAATACCCGGCGACCGCCACCATCCGGGCGCGCTGGAAACGCTGCCGTCCTTCGCGCAGGTAGTGCACCCCGGTCGCCGCTCCGGTGCGCTCGTCGATCCCGACAGAGGTGACCATGCACTCGGCCCGCACCTCCGCACCGTGGGCGAGCGCATCCGGGATGTGCGTGACCAGCGGAGATGCCTTGGCGTTGACTTTGCAGCCCTGGAGGCAGAAACCGCGGTAGATGCAGTGCGGCCGGTGCCCGAAGCGCCCGTTTGAGATCGCAACCGGGCCGACCTTCGCCGTGATTCCCGTGGCGAACGCGCCGCGCTGGAAGACCTCACCGTTTCCGGAGACGGGGTGCGGGCGCTGCGGATACCGGTGCGGGTCGCCCCAGGGCCAGTCCTCGCCGGCCACCGGGAGTTCGGCTTCGATGTCGGAGTAGTAGGGCGCGAGATCCGCGTAGTCGAGCGGCCAGTCCTGCCCGACCCCGTCGAGCGTGCCGGTGACGAAGTCGCTCGGATGGAAGCGCGGCGTATAGCCGGCGTAGTGCACCATCGACCCGCCGACACCGCGACCCGAGTTGTTCGAGCCGAGAGGAACGGGGTCGCCGCCGCCGATCTGACGCGGGTCGGTCCAGTAGAGACCGTGCGAGCCTGCTTCGTCGCTCACCCAGTCCGACTCCGGGTCCCAGAACGGGCCGGCCTCCAGGGCCACGACCTTCCAGCCTGCACGAGCGACGCGCTGCATCAGTGTCGAGCCGCCGGCGCCGCACCCGACGATCACGAGATCGACCTCCTCGGTGTCGTCGAAACGGCGCACGTCGGGGTCAGGCGCAAGCGCCCCGCCCGGAGTCAGGAGCCAGGCCGAGGAGTTGCGTTCGCGAACCTCACTGGCCACCCGGCGCACCCTTCATCGGGTCTTCGCCCGGTTTCGTGTCGGCGACCTCGAAAGGCTCGCGCCGGTCCACACCGATGTTCTTGTACCCGCGTGGATAGGCGGGACCGGCGAATCCGATCTCGTTCCACGCCCACGGATGCGAATAGAACGCGGTGCATCCGTACCGGGTCCACAAGCTCCACACCTGGGCGGGCGGGAGACCGTGCCACTCGTCGGCCTTCGAGTCGTGGATGGCCGTCAGCAGGTCGGTCTGCTCGTCCCAGCCGCACTCGCAGAACGGGGCGCCGTGCCTCTGGCGGGCGTCGTCGTCCAGGGCCGCGAGTGTCTGCCGCCACGCAATGCCGTCGGGTGGCATCGTGTCGTAGTGCCAGCCGTCGGTCTCCTGCTCTGCGAGGCGCGAGTCGACCATCCGCGTCACCGGCACCTTCGGCTCGGTCCGTTGGTAGAGCAGCTGGTCGAAGAGGGCGGTCGCGGTCGCCTCTTCGACCACGGTGAAGAACCGGATGGCCGGGAGCTGCGAGACGCGGCCGTCGATGGCACTGCGCGTGGCGGCATCCCAGTGCTTACGCTCGCTGAGCACGTCGAATCCGGGAAACCGGCCGCCGCCGTCTTGGGGTGCGAGGTTCAGGCCGGTCACTTCTCGCGCCTCAGGATCGCGGCCAGGACGCCCATGCCGCCCACCATCGTCACCAGCAGCGGGGCGAGAAGCGGCGGACCCATCTCGAGGTTGTAGCGCAGATTGCGCCAGCCGCCCGGCTTCTGCCCGATCCCGCGCGCATGTAGGTACGTGCCCTGCACACCGTTGGCGATGATGGTGAGTGCCGCGACGGGGAGCAACGTCTTGGCCATGCGCTGGCTGAAGAAGCCGGCGATCCCGGCGGCGGCTCCCACCGGTCCGAGCGCCACCGGAACCCACATCCACTTGTTGCCGAAGCTCGCCTTGTCGTGCTCGAAGAAGATCTCGCCGGCGGTCACGATCGCCCCGACTGCGGTCAGTGCGGAGAGGGACCGCTCGAAGCGGCCGGTCTCGACGTTCCGTATCATCCGATCGATGCCCCGAAGCGGCGAAGCTGCGACTGCCTGTCGTCGATACGACACCGGCGTACCTCCTTGAGTGATGCGGCGTGGTCGCCGCTGGCGCCATCTGTACTCCCGCAGGACCGCGAGAGGAAGGGTGGCTGAATGGATTCGCAGGACGGCAGAATCAGTGCATACGAGACAAAGGATCACGATGGACGACGTCACAGACCGGCTGGCACAACTCGAGCGCGACGATGAAGAACTCGTGCTCGACCACTTCGACCGCAGGGATGCGTGGGAGCTGGGTCACCGGCTCGCTCACGTCGCCCTGGAGCGGGCCCTGCCGGTCGTGGTGGACGTCCGGACTCCGGCGGGCATCCTGTTCCACGCGTCCTTGCCCGGTGCGACCGCCGACAACGACGAATGGGTGAACCGCAAATCTCGGACAGCGTTGCGTTTCGAGGCGAGCACTGCACTGCTCGGCACCCGCGCCGAGCACGTCGGTTTCGACTTCTTCGACCAGGGCTGGCTTGATCCTGCCGACTACACCGTGGCCGGAGGGGCCGTGCCCGTCCGGGTGGCAGGCGTGGGAGTCGTCGCGGTGGCGACGGTCTCCGGTCTCACCTCCGCTGACGACCACCAGCTGGTCGTCGATGCTCTTCGGGAAATAATGGCAAATTGATTCGAACATATGTTCGAAAGTGTGGTGTGATTGTGTGATCAGCCCATCCCCCAGGAGGTCACATCATGAGCATCGCGCACGCGTCCGACATCGTCTCCGTGTGGACCGAGAAGGGGCGACCCACACGGCTCGTCTGGCGCGGCAATCGGTATCTCGTCACCGATACACCGACACCCCTGACGAATCCGGCGATCCACGACGCGCTCACCCATCCGCTCCTGCAGGTCGTCGGATGGCGGTTCCAGGGTGTCTCCGTGTCCGACAACGAGGTGCGGATGTTCGACGTGCGCCAACTCCAGGACGGGCGCTGGGAACTCATCGCCAGCTACCAGTGACGGGCGCAGGTCGGCTCCGCTGATGGGGACGAACAAACGCTACGACCTCTACACACCGAAACTCACTACTGAACGTGAAGAACGAGAGCGCAAGCCGCACCCGGTGAGCCTCCCTGACGGCGTCGTCCGTTCGACCGGCCGACGCCGGGATGAGACGCCACCGGTGCCCGTCAAAGCCCTCGTTCCGGTTCGGGTCGTCTATGACGACGTGGTCGAGGTCGAAGCGGATGCGATCGCCTGGACACCGGGCGGCGCCGTTCTCATTCGCTACACCCCGGCCGGCGAGCGGTTCCCCGAGTACGTGTGGCTCTGGGCGAACGCCGTCCAGCGGATCGGGCATCCGTCTGCTCCGAAAGGATGAGCGGGCACCGCTCACGGGGCCGAGGATCGGGGCCGCGCCTGTTGCGGAGCGTCCTCAGCCGACGCTGCCGCTTGCCGTAGCGGCATCCCGGGCGTACCGTTCGCGCCATGACCGACCCGACGAGCGGAACCCGGAACGACGCCGCTGACGGCCGAGCGGCGCGCCCATGAAAGTCAGCGATACCAGCGACCTGTGGTGGAAGAGCGCGGTGTTCTACTGCGTCGACGTCGAGATGTTCATGGACGGCAACGGCGACGGCATCGGCGATCTGGGCGGCCTGGCCAGCCGCCTGGACTATCTCGCCGAACTCGGCGTGACCTGTCTCTGGCTGATGCCGTTCTACCCGTCGCCCGACCGCGACGACGGGTACGACATCGTCGACTTCTACGGCGTCGACCATCGGCTCGGCGATTTCGGGGACCTGATCGAGGTCATCCGAACAGCACGCGATCGCGGGATGCGCGTCATCGTCGACCTCGTCGTGAACCACACCTCCGACAAGCACCCCTGGTTCAGGTCCGCCCGGTCGAGCCGCGACTCCCCCTACCGCGACTTCTACGTGTGGCGAGATGAGCCGCCCAAGAACCAGCCGGCACCCGTCTTTCCCGACCAGGAGACGAGCGACTGGCAATTCGACGAAAAGGCCGGCCAGTACTACCAGCACGTCTTCTACCGCCAGCAGCCTGACCTCAACATCACCGATGAGCGGGTGCGTGACGAGATCGCCAAGGTCGTCGGGTTCTGGATCCAACTCGGCGTGTCCGGGTTCCGCGTCGACGCGGTGCCCTTCCTGCTGCAGACGACGGGTGTCATCGACGGCGCACGACGCCTGCCGGATCCTCACGCCTACCTTCGCTCCCTCCGGTCATTCCTGCAGCGCCGCTCCGGCGAGGCGATCTTCCTCGGCGAGGTCAATGTCAGCCGGGAGGAGCAGAACACGTTCTTCGGCGGCTCCGAAGGAGACGAACTGACGATGCAGTTCGATTTCATCAGCATGCAGAACCTCTACCTGTCGCTGGCACGGGGCGATGCGCGACCACTCACCGAGGCGCTCCTCAGCCGCCCCGTCGGCTCACCCGACATCCAATGGGCCAATTTCGTGCGCAACCATGACGAGCTGACGCTCGACAAGCTGACCGACGACGAGCGTGCCGAAGTCTTCGCCGCCTTCGGCCCGGAGGAACGCATGCAAGTGTTCGGCCGTGGGCTGGTGCGCCGGCTGCCGCCGATGCTCGACGGTGATCCGCTGCGCATCCGCATGGTCTACAGCCTGCTCTTCTCGCTCCCCGGAACACCGGTGCTCTTCTACGGAGAAGAGATCGGCATGGGCGAGAACCTCGACGTCGGTGGGCGGATGTCCGTTCGAACGCCGATGCAGTGGAACGACGGCAAGAACGGCGGCTTCTCATCGGCGCCCAAATCGAAACTCCGCAATGCGGTGACCGAGGGCGGCTTCGGACCCGAGCACGTGAACGTCGCCCAGCAGCGGCGCGATCCCGGTTCGCTGCTCGCGTTCATGCGCACCCTCATCCGCCACTATCGCGACGCCCGCGAGTTCGGGTGGGGCGCATTCGCCGTTCTCGAGCAACCAGACACGGCGGTGCTCGTACACAGCCTGACGGTCGGCGACCGCGTGACCGTCGCAGCGCACAACTTCAGCTCGGAGGCCAGGGAGGTGCGGCTCAACCTCCCGCGAGCGGCCGAAGACCGACGCCTTGTCGACGTCTTCACCGGTGAGCAACTCGCCCTCGACCGCGGCGGAGCCGACATCACGCTCGACCGATATGGATTCCGCTGGCTGCGCCTGACCCGAGCCGACGACTCCAGCCTGTTCTGACAACGCCCCGACGCGCTCAGGGGCTCCGGCGACCGGCGAACACCGCGTAGAGGAGCGGCACGACCGACGCGACCATCAGCACGGTGCCGAGCACCACGTCGTCGACTCGCACCACGGCGCCGGCGATGAGCAGAGCGCCGAAGACGACGGCCCCGATCAGACGCCGCGTCGTCCGCTCCAGCCGGGCGACCTGCTTCTCGAGGCGCGGGGTCGCCACCGCCACCGAGCCGTCCTGGACCCGGGTGACCAGCGCATCCAGCCGCTTCGGCAAGCGCAGCGCGATGCCGGCCACCTCGAGCGCCTGCTTCGCGACGTCCTGCACCACGTTGCCGCCTTCGTCCCGCAGCAGCTGTGCCGCATACGGTTCGACGGAGTCCCACAGATTGAATTCGGGGTCGAGCGTGCTGCAGACCCCGGAAGTGAGGGACATCGCACGGATCACGAGCAGGAAGTTCTCCGGCAGCTGGAACGGAAGCGAGCGCACAACATCGCCGAACTGCACGGCGAAGTCCCGGAACTCGCGCGGGTCCACCTGGCGCAGCTCGGAGAAGCCCATCCCGCCGAAGCGGGCGAAGAGCTGCGTCATCGCCTTTTCCAGCTCGGCCGTCTCTGCGGACGGAAGCAGCACGCCCACGTCGCGCATCGCATCCACGAGCCCTTTGCCGTCGCGCGATGCGGCGGCGATCAGCAGTTTGCGCAGGCCGCTCCGCGTAGTGGCCGTGACCTCCCCCATCATGCCGAAGTCGATGAACGTCAGCACCCAGGGGCGCCCACCGGCCCCCTCGGCGGCCGGCGTGACGAAGATGTTTCCGGGATGCGGATCGGCGTGGAAGAACCCGTTCGTGAACAGCTGGTCGAACATCACCGCCGCAAAGACCGGGGCCACCTCCTTCGGCTCGATCCCTGCCGCCCGAAGCGCCTCCGCGTCGGTGACCTTGATCGCCGTCACGTCGCCGAGTGTGAGAACGCGCCGGGTCGTGCGCTCCCAGGCGACCTCGGGAACAGCCACCCGATCGTCGCCGGCGAAATCCGCTGCGAAACGCTCGCAGCTCGCGGCCTCGTGCAGGTAGTCGATCTCTTCGAGGCAGGTCTGCGAGAACTCCCCCAGCAGCGCGGGCATGTCGACGCGGTCGGACACGATCCGCACGCGGCTGAGCCACCCGCCCACCCTGCGCAGTGCAGCCAGGTCGACATCGACGATCATGTCGATGCCGGGCCGCTGCACCTTGACGATCACCCCGTCCATTCCGGTCTCGGCCGCGTCGAACGGCGCGAGCCGGGCCCGGTGCGCCTGCCCGAGGGACGCCGCAGCGACCGGCACCTCGTCGATCGTCGCGAACGCCCGCTCGAGCGGCAGTCCGAGCTCCGCCTCAGCCAGCTCCCGGATCGCGGGGAACGCCACCGGTGGCACTTCGTCCTGCAGCCCCTCGAGCTCTTTCGTGATCTCGGGCGGCAAGACGTCGAGTCGTGACGACATGAACTGGCCGACCTTGATCATCAGCCCGCCGAGATCCACTGCGAGGAGGTGGAAACGCTGGGCGAAGCGCTGCATGCGTTTCGACCGGCCCCGCTCAGCGACCTTCGCGAGACCGATCCGCGGGAGGAACAGCTCGAACCACCACATGATGGAGAGCTGCCGCCCGGCGAAGCGCACGATCCGGCGATAGCGGGCGCGAGTAGCGCCCGCGTCGGGCGCCCCGCCCCGACCGGGACGAACCGATGTCACCCGCGTCAGTCCTGCGCGAGGATCGCGTAGAGCCGGCGCCGCGCTTCGTCGAGCACCGCGGCGGCCTGCTGGACCTGCTCGGGAGTACCGGTCCGACGCACCTGGGCCGCCGCCTGCGCGAGTTCGATGCCCGCCTTCGGCAGCACGTTGAACGCTGGGCCGTCACTTGCCGTGGTCTCCCACGGCGCCGACGTTCCCGCCGCGGCGACCTCTTCGCGGCCCGCATCGGTCAGCGCGTAGGTCTTGCGACCGTTCGACTCCTCGGCACTGATGAGACCTTCATCGGCCAGCAGCTGCAGCGTCGGGTAGACCGACCCGGCGCTGGGCTTCCAGCCGCCGCCGCTGCGCTCGTCGATCTCACGGATGATCTGGTACCCGTGCATCGGCTTCTCGGCGAGAAGCGCGAGCACAGCCGCGCGAACGTCGCCTTTGCCCATGCGCGTGCCCACGCGTTTCTCGAACGCCGAGAATATCTGTTCCATCGTCTGCCACACGCCTTCGGCAGGAGAGCCGGCACCGAACCCGCCGGCGGGGAATGGACCACCCATGATGTCCTCCTCTGTAGATCATCAACGATACTCAACGATATATCGTTAAGATCACGATGGGAAGACCGTGGCGCCGCCCGGATGCCCCACCCTGTGGGGAAATCAGCGCCGGTGTTACTGTCTGAGAAATGACCTCTCGTATCGACGCAATCAACATCACCTGCCGCGATCACGAAGCGCTGGGTGCTTTCTGGCAGACGGTCCTCGGACTTCACGAAGATCCGGAATTCCCCAATGGTCCCGGGGATCCGGAGACGCTCTTCGTCACCGAACCGCTCCGCATACGATTCCTCTTCCAACCCACCGAACCGGGCGAAGACTTTCGGCCCCGCATCCATTTCGATGTCAACCCTGTCGACGTCACCCGCGATGAGGAAGTCGAGCGGTTGCTGGCCGCCGGCGCCGAACTGGTCGTCGACAGACGGCAACCGAACGGCTCCGGCTGGGTGACCCTGCGGGACGCCGACGGCTACGAACTGTGCGTACAGCGCAGTCAATCGGAGCGGGACGCCGCGTCATGACGACTTCTGACCCGCTGCTGAAACTGCGCCTCCGCGAGATCTTCGACGCCCGCGACCGCGAGAACATGCAGCCGACGATCGAAGCGTTCCTCGCCGTGCTGAAAGAGCATCCGGGCGATGGCATCGTGCTGTACGACGTCGGCGGGTCTTATGACACCGCCGGCGAGGAGGAGACCGCCCTCGGCTACTACGAACGTGCGATGGATGCGGGACTCGAGGGCGACATCCTTCGACGCTGCCTGCTTCAGTACGGCAGCACCCTGCGCGCGCTCGGCCGGTACGACGAGTCGCTCGAGGCGCTCGACCGCGCGCTCGCGCTCTTCCCGGATTCGCCGTCGGTGCGGATGTGGCACGCGCTCTCCCTGCACGCCGCGGGCCGCAGCGACGCGGCCGTCGCCGAACTCATGGAGCTCGCGATCGACGAGGTACGCACACCCGACCTTCTGCGGTACGAGGCCGCCGTGCGCGGTAACGCGACCTACCTCCGCGACCTCGACAGGGAATCCGGGGCCGCTGGACCTGCGTAGCCGCGCGACCTACGCTGACTGAATGGCGAACGGCGCGGTCATGAAGGGCGTCGAGATCGCGCTCGAACCGGATGCGGGCGAGCCGCGACGGGTCATCTTCCGGTTCACCGGACCTCACGTCGCCTACGAGGTGAGTTCGTTCGTCAGTTTCCGTGGCGGCAACGCCGACCTGGGCAATCCGCGTCCCGAGGTCTCTCCCGGCGATCGGCCTGTCACCGTCGAGTTGCCGCGGACAGCAGCGGGCATCGACCACGTGGGTGTGATGTGGACCGAGCGGTCGGTGATCGGGCGCCGGTTCCGGGCGGCGCGCATCCGGCTGGGCGAGGCGTACCGTGCAGAAGAGTGGCGCATCATCCCGGTGATCGGAGTGTTCGCGCCGAACGCCGGACACTGGGTTGGGAGGAGGATAGTGGTGTTGAGCACCTCGTGACCGGAGGGGATGCAGATGACAATCGACACTACGACTTACGCCCCCGCGGAGCATCCGCACCATCACCATGGCTGGTGGTGGAAAACGCTGATTGCCGGCCTCGCTCTGTGGATCGTGACGATCGTCGTCACCGTGACCACACAGAACAGCAACCTCGTACCGACACTGATTCTGCTCGGCAGCTTCCTCGTGCCCTTCTGCGTCGTGCTCTTCGTCATCGAACGGGTGACCGGGTCCGTCAGCACACTGCAGCTGATCCTGGCATTCTTCGTCGGCGGTATCCTCGGCGTGCTCGGCGCATCCCTTCTCGAAGCCCGCCTTCCGCAGACGTTCGCCGTCTACGGCCTCGTCGGCCTGATCGAGGAGTTCGTGAAAGGCGTGCTGCTCGTGATCGTCGGCTGGCGGGTCGTTCCCAAGACGGCGAAGCAGGGCGCCCTTCTCGGCGCCACGATCGGGGCCGGTTTCGCGGCGTTCGAATCGGCGGGTTACGCCTTCAACGCCGCGATCACTGCACAAGGGATCGACCTCACGTCGCTTCTGGAGACGGAGGTGGTGCGGGCGATCCTCGCGCCGGTCGGCCACGTGCTCTGGACGGCCATCCTCGGAGCGGTGATTTTCGGATGCGCGCACGGGCACGAGCGCTTCCGCTGGTCGTGGTGGATCCTTTTGGCGTACGCAGGTGGATCGTTCCTGCACGCGCTGTGGGACTCCGCCTCCGAGCTCGCGGCGTTCCTCGCCATCCTCGGGGGTGGGAATCCTATGGAGTACCTGGTGCTCTACATCATCGGCCTCGCGCTGACCTCCGCCGCGGGCATCGTCACTCTGTGGCTCGTGCTGCGCCATTTCCGGCGCACCGAAGCGCGGGTGCCTGCCCCGTTGTGAGTTGCACTTCCTGATCAGCGGGCCCGGCCGGTGGCGGCCGCAACCCGCCCCAGGCCGGGACCTGTCGGCGCCACCGCAGTCCCGCGCAGACCCCTCCGCGAGGTGACCCCGAGTTTGGTGAACACCTTGCCGAGATGCCACTCGACGGTGCGGGGGCTGAGGAAGAGCTGGGCTCCGATCTCCGGGTTGCTCCTGCCGTCTGCGGCGAGGCGGGCGATGAGCGTCTCCTGCGCCGTCAGCTCGTTCGCCGTCTCGACCGAACGGGCGCGCACGGTCTCTCCGGTCGCCGCCAGCTCATGCCGGGTGCGTTCCGCGAAGCCCTCCATACCCGCCTCCCGGAAGAACTCGTGCGCCAGGCGCAGCTGTTCGCGCGCATCCATTCGCCGCCCGCCCCGGCGCAGCCATTCGCCGTAGAGCAGGTTCGTGCGGGCCAGCGCCATCCGGATGCGCGTGCGACCGAGTCGTTCGATCGACTCCTGGTACAGGGCCTCGGCGACGTCGCCTGCGCTGAGCAGGGCGCGGGACCGCGCGAGCACGCCCAGCGCCCAGTCCGTGTCACTGGCCGCGGCGATCTCGACCAGGCGGTCGAGCGCGGCACCCCCGCGCTCTGGCCGGTCGCTGCGGACCGCCGCCTCGATCAATTCCGGATAGACCCAGGTCGACAAGCCCAGTTCGAACGGATGCTCCGCCGCACGCTCCGCCTCGGCCAGGGCTTCGTCGTAACGACCGAAGCTGTTCAGAAAGACTGCGCTCGTCAGTTCCGTCCCCATGAGAAAGAGGCCTTCCCCACGTGCAGCGACGTCGGTGCGGCTGGCATCGATGAGAGCACGAGCCTCAGCCTCGCTGCCACCCCAGGCTGCGCGCAGAAATGCGATGTGCGGACTCAGGCCGGTGCCCGTGGCGGCGGCCACCGCATCCGCCTCGGCAGAAAGCGCGAGCGCGGCCGGCACATCTCCCATGAAGAGTTCAGCGCTGAATCGCTCAGTGAGGGCGATGGGGAGCATTGCGAGCGCGCCGGTCCGCCGGGCGAGCCGCACATGCCGGTCGGTGAGATCGAGCCAGCTCTCGTCGTCGCCCATCGCCCGCGCTGCCCGCGAGGCCGGCCAGAGCCACCGCAGGGCGTCATTGTCGCTGAGCCGGTCGCTCCTCAGAGCGTCGAGTGCGCTGCGAAGCTTCGGGATCCCGGCGGCGTATCCGCTCGTGACGAGCAATGCGAGTCCGTCGAGCAGCAGTTCGCAAGCTGACGGAACGCTCCCTTCCGCGTCGCCCCAGCGTGCGTCGATGATTGCGCGGGCCACGTCGTCGAGCGCGGCACCGCCGTCGGCCAGTCGCCCGGCGAAGAGCGCCGCCGTGAAGGCATCGAGATATGTCTCGCGTGCTACCGCGGCGTCGAGCGACTCGAACCTCTTCGCCGCGAGAAGCAGTTGCGATGGGGCCTCCCTCCCCCGCGTGGACGCGAACGAGAGCTGCGCTCCGAGCAATTGGGCTCGCGCGCCATCGAGTTCGCTGAGCGGGCCGGCCGCAGCGATAGCGAGGATGGCGTGCGCGTCGTCCGTGTTTCCGGCCTGCAGTCGCGCGTTCGCTGCGGCGAGCGCCCGGCGAGCGCGCTGACCGGGATCAGGGGTCAGTTCCATGGACCGCGACAGGAACGCAGCGGCCGCAGACCAGCCGCCCCGAGCCTGCGCGCGCTCGGCGGAAGCCTCCAGCCCGGCCGCGATGCCTTCATCCAGACCGACCGCAGCCTCCGCGCGATGCCAGGCAAGGTAGTCGGAATCAGTGTCGCCGGTCATCGCTTCGGCGAGCGCCTGGTGCGCCATCCGGCGATCGCGTTCTGAAGCTGCGCGGTAGACAGCCGACCGCATCAGAGGATGGCGAAACCGAACCTGCGCGGCGAGTTCGAGCAGGCCGGCCTCCTGCGCGGGCGCCACTGCGTCGGCCGGAATGCCGAGCCACGCGGCCGCCCGCCACAGAACGGTCACGTCGCCCGATGGGTCGGCGGCTGCGACCAGCATCAGCTGGCGTGTCGCTTCAGGGAGCTGGTCCAGTCGCCGGGCGAAGGCACGTTCGATCCTGCCGGTGAGCGCGGCGTGATCGGATGAGCCGATGCCGTAGGCGAGCTCGGCCGCATCCAGGTCGCGCGGAAGCTCGAGGAGGGCGAGCGGATTTCCGCGCGCCTCCGCGATGATGCGGCTGCGCACCCGCTCATCGATGGGCCCCGCGATCACCGAGTCGAACAGACCGACCGCGTCAGCGTCCGTGAGACCGCGCACGATCAGTGTCGGCAGACCTTCGAAGGCATCGCGCTCGTCGTCGCCGTCGACCGCATCCCGCACGCCGAAGACCATCCCGATGCGTTCCGCCACGAGGCGCCTGGCGACGAAGGTCAGGGTCTGCGCCGACGCGGTATCGATCCACTGGGCATCGTCGAGCACGCAGAGAAGCGGTGTCGTCTCCGCGACCTCGGCGAAGAGCCCCAGCACGGCGAGGCCGACCAGGAAACGGTCCGGGCGCTCGCCGCTCCGCGAGCCGAACGCCGTTCCCAGCGCCTCCTGCTGCGGCTCCGGCAGGTGGGCGACGCGGTCCAGGAACGGTGTGCAGAGTTGGTGGAGCAACGCATAGGCGAGCTCGACCTCCGCCTCCACGCCCGTCGCTTGTGCGAGAAGAAACCCGTCGGCATGTTGTTCGAGGTAACCGAGCAGCGCGGTCTTGCCGACGCCCGCCTCGCCCCGAAGCGCCAGCACCTTCGCGTGGCCCGAGCCCGCGCCCGCCAGAAGCTGGTCCAGCTCCTCGCACTCATCGCGTCTGCCTCGCAGCGCACGGATCTCTTCCTGGCTCGTCATGGGCAATCCACCAGCTCCGACACTAGGGATCGCCGACACCTCTGGCAAGGGTCCCGCCCGGGTGCAGACCCGGGTATTACCCGGGCGCGATGGGCCTTCGTCGGGACGAGCATTGCTGGCATCAACAAGATCTCTTGAAAGGGGATTGAAATGAACACCGCAACTGGCACCCTCACCACCGCCTCGATCGACTCGGGCACCGGCCTGCGCGAGGGATACGCCAAGGTCAGCGACACCGTGACCTTGCACTACGTCGAAGCCGGCGAAGGACCGCTCGTCGTCCTGCTGCACGGGTTCCCGGCCTTCTGGTACACGTGGCGCGAACAGATCGCACCGCTCGCGAACGCGGGCTTCCGGGTCATCGCGCCCGACCTGCGCGGCTACAACCTCTCGTCGAAGCCCGGTGAGTACACCGACTACACCGCCGACAAGCCGGCCGCCGACATCCGCGCCTTCATCGGCGCGCTCGGAAGCCAGAAGGCAACCGTGATCGGACACGACTGGGGCGGATCGGTCGCCTGGACGCTGGCGATGAACAGCCCGGAGGTGGTCGACCGCCTCGTCATCCTGAACGCGGCGCACCCGCGCAAGCTGAACGAAGGACTCAAACACCCGAGTCAGTTGCGGAGGAGCTGGTACTTCTTTTACTTCCAGCTCAAGGGATCGCCCGAGCGCCACGCGGCACGCGACAACTGGAAGTTCTTCAAGGAATTCCTGGACGCCAAGCCGGCCTACACGGACCAGCAGCTGGATCGGTACACCGAAGCGTGGTCACAGCCCGGTGCGGTCAAAGGGATGATCGACTACTACCGTGCGGCCGTTCGGCTGGGGTCGAAGCAGAAGGTCCTGCCGATCACGGCGCCCACCCTGGTCATCTGGGGTCAGGATGACCGCTACCTCGGTGCCGACCTAGCCGAGCCGCACCAGGAGGACGTGCCCAACCTGGTGGCAGTCGAGCGTCTGGAGAACGCGTCCCACTGGGTGCACCACGACAAGGCTGCGCGCGTGAACGAACTGCTCGTCGACTTCCTCGCGCCCGCGCGGGACGATCGTCGGTAGCCGGCAACAACCACAAGCGAAGAGGGTCCGCCCATCTGGGAGGACCCTCTTCGCTTTGTGGGAGCCGTTTACGGAACTCATCCGTGCGGTGTCACAGGCTGCAGATAACGTCGAGACCGATATGACACCAGACCGACGTGCGCGCAGAAGCGCGATGCCCAAGAAGGTGCCATCGATCGCAGCGCCAGCAGGACCATCCCGAGAAGACGCCCACGATGTGGTCTTCTTCAAGCGCCACGAAAGCGACGACCCAATCATGGCTACGCCCGGGCGCGATCAGCTGCGATCCTGGCCAACGACTGTTCGAGCCAAGGCGGCATCGGTGCTCGCCGCAGTTGCTGCGGCTCCCCCGAAGTGCTTCGCGGGAGGCGGCTACTGGGAAGCCATGCACGGGTCCATGAGCGGCTGGTACGAGATTCGCATCGACGGTCCGAAGCGGAATCACTACAGGCTGTTCTGCCTGCTCGATTACGAGGGAATCGGCAACTCGAGACCGCTGTTGGTGGTCATTGACGGTCGCTCTAAGCAGTTCATGGCGACGCTGCCTGAGTCCGACTACATCGACATCCGATCTCTTGGCGAGGAATACCTGGCTCGGAACCCTCGATCACTGAACGAGGGCGGGAGCTCCTAGACGCTCGACAAGGGCGCGGGCATCTGGCACATCCCCGTCCAACAGCGGCCTGGTCGTCGACTCGCGTTCTTCGGCTGAGAGCGGCTCGAGTGTCAGTCGCATTCCAAGTGCGGCGGCGAGCTCTGCGACGGTGCCAACTGTCGGGTTCGCGCGTCGGCCGCGCCCGAAGAGCCTGCGAAGCGCACTGGGCTCAGCATTGATGGCACGCGCTAGTGCAGCCTTGCTCATACCGGCGTGCTCACGCGCGTCGTCAAGAGCGTTCACGATCGCGTCGGTGGTTGTGATCCGAACCCAGTTCGCGACATACTCGCGCAAGAACTCTGGGTCTTTCACGTCTTCCTGAAGGTCCTCCCAGAAGACATCTATCGCAGCCATGGCGCCAACTCTCTTTCTGGATCCTGTTAGCAACTATGCCCCATACCGTGGCATTTATGCAACACTACCGTGTAGTCGAGGGTGTCCGGTCGCGGCACGACCCTGACTTCGCCTACGCGCCCACCTTCACCCGCGGATCGAGCACGCCGTAGACGAGGTCGACCACGAAGTTCGCGAAGACGATGAGGAAGGCGGCGAACAGGGTGAAGCCGACCACGACGGGCAGGTCCAGACTGCTCACCGCATCCAGCAGCAGCGCGCCGAGACCCTGCATCGAGAACACCTTCTCGGTGATGATCGCGCCTCCGAGGAGCGCGCCCAGGTCGAGGCCGAAGATGGTGACGACGGGGATGAGGGCGTTGCGCAGCCCGTGCCGCACGACGACGGTCGACTCGCTGAGACCTTTCGCGCGACCGGTTCGGATGTAGTCCTCCCCCATTGTCTCGATCATCTGGCCGCGGGTGAGCCGGGCGTAGATCGCTCCGTTGATGAAGGCGAGGGTGACCCAGGGCAGGATCAGGTGCGAAAACCATTGCACAGGGTCGTCGGTGAAGGGCACATATCCGCCGGTCGGCAGCCAGCCCAGGGTGAACCCGAAGAGCAGGATCGCCAGCAGCCCGACGAGGTAGCTCGGCGCCGACACCCCCGCGATCGCCAGCGTCATCACACCACGGTCGACGGCGCTGCCGCGCTTGAGCGCCGAGACGACGCCACCGCTGACCCCGAGCAGCAGCCAGACGATCGCGGCGCCGACGGCGATCGAGGCCGTCACCGGGAAGCGCGAAATGATCAGGTTGGTGACCGTGTCGTTGAGACGGAACGAGTACCCGAAGCAGGGGCTGGCACACTCGATTGCGTTCTGGCCGGTGCCGTAGGTGCGGCCCATCACGATGCCGCGCAGGAATTCCCAGAACTGGTGGTACCAGGGCAGGTCGAAGCCCATGAAGGCTTTCGCGCGTGCCAGGTTCTCGGGGGTGCAGGGCTTCCCACAGCTGAGCTGCGCCGGGTTGGTGGGCAGCAGGTAGAAGATCGCGTAGGTGATCGCAGCGATGATCAGCAGCACGAGCAGCATGCCGAGCAGCCGGTAGGAGACGAAACGGAACATCCTCATTTGCGCACCGCCTGACGGGGGTCGAGTGCGTCGCGCAGGCCGTCACCGAGCAGGTTGAACGCAAGCGTGATGAGCAGCAGGGCGGCACCGGGAAAGACCAGGTACATCGGGTCGGTCTGCACCCACGTCACGGCGTCGCCGATCGTCCGGCCCCACGAGGGCGTAGGTGGCGGAACACCGACTCCGAGGAACGACAGTGCGGCCTCGAGCCCGATCATGCTCGGGATGAGGATGGTCGTGTACACGACGATGGTCCCGGTCACGTTGGGCAGCAGCTGCTTCACCAGAATGTGCCACGAGCCGGCCCCCATGGCAGTGGACGCCGTGACGAAGTTGCGTTCACGCAGCGCGAGCACCTGGCCGCGCACGACGCGCGCGACGGTCGGCCATCCGAACAGGATGACGATAACCAGCACGATCAGCACCGGCCGCGGAAAGCTCGCGGCGACGATCGCCGTGATGGAGATCATGAAGATCAGCGCGGGAATTCCGAGTACCACATCGATGACCCGGCTGACGACCCGGTCGAACCATCCGCCGAAGTAGCCCGCCGTCAGCCCCACGAGCACGCCGATCGCCACCGACAGCACCGTGGCCGTGATTCCGACGCCCAGTGACGTTCGTGCTCCGTAGACGACGATCGAGAAGAGGTCTCGCCCGGTGAGCGGCTCGACGCCGAACCAGTGGGTCGAACTGATTCCGCCACCCCAGCCGATGGGCGCACCCGAATCGTCGAGCGTGTTCAGGTGGTACGTGTACGGGTTCTGCCCGCTGATGCCGGTCAGCCACGGTGCGAAGATCGCTGCAAGCACGAAGATCGCGATGGTGATCGCGCCGGCGGCCGCCCATTTGTCGGACCAGAGGTGCGCCACGACATGGCGGAACCCGGTCTTGCGGCCGGGGATCTGTTCCTGCTCGATTCCTGCGGTACTCACTGATGGTTCCTTGCGGCTGGATGGCGGTGGCTGTGGCTTCTCGTCGGGGTCACGCCACGAGAGCTCGCCATTCCTCGCGCCGGACCCGTTGCGCTTCGGGGTCGGGTACCGGCGCCGCCGCCAGCAGTCGCTGGGTGTACGGATCGGATGGTGACCGCAGCACGCTCGCGGTCGCTCCGGTCTCGACGATGCGGCCGTCGTGCATCACCGCGACCTGATCGGCCAGGTCATGGACGACCGCCAGGTCATGGCTGATGAACAGGCAGGCGAACCCGTAGTCGTCCTGCAGGTCATGCAGGAGCTCGAGTACAGCGGCCTGCACCGAGACGTCGAGCGCGCTCGTCGGCTCATCCGCGATGAGAAGTGCCGGCCGAAGGGCGATCGCCCTCGCGATGGCGACGCGCTGGCGCTGCCCGCCCGAGAGCTCGTGCTGAAAGCGGTCGGCGAACCCGGTCTCGAGCTGTACGGCCGCCAGAAGCTCGCGCACACGCTCGCGGCGCTGGGCGCCCGAGATCTCCGCGTGCAGCCGGAGCGGTTCGGCGATCGACTGGCCGACGGTGGCGCGAGGGTTCAGGCTCGAGGCCGGGTCCTGGAAGATGTAGCCGATGCGGCTCCGCGCCACCCGCAGCGCCCGCCGTGAAGCGTTGGCGAGCTCGACCCCGTCGACGGTCGCCGACCCGGAGCTGAGCGGCACCAGCCCGGCGAGGGCACGGCCGATGGTCGATTTGCCTGAGCCGGATTCCCCGACCAGGCCGAAGATCTGTCCCGTGGCGATCTGGAACGTGACGTTGTCGACGGCGGCAACCGGGCGCGCTCCCCAGCCGCGGCCGCCGTAGACGACCGAAGCGCCGTCGAGGCGGGCTGCCGCTTCCGTGACCGCCGCACCCGACGCATCCGACGCATCCCCCGCACCCGAGACATCCGTCACCCGGCGCCGCGCGCGATCGGTCGCGACCGCGGGATCCGCCAGGCGCAGCTCGTCGAGTCGTGGCACGGCGGCGAGGAGCCGCTGCGTGTACTCGGCGGTCGGATGCGCGAACAGCTCCGACGCATCCGCCCGCTCTACGACGCGCCCGTCTCGCATGACCACCACATCGTCGGCGAGGTCGGCGACCACACCCATGTCGTGTGTGATCAGCAGCACGGCGGTTCCGAGCCGGTCACGGAGCTCGCGGATGAGGTCCAGGATGCCCGCCTGCACCGTGACGTCGAGTGCGGTGGTCGGTTCGTCGGCGATGAGTGCCACCGGGTCGCAGGAGATCGCCATCGCGATCATCGCGCGCTGCAGCTGACCACCGGAGAGTTCGTGCGGGTACGACCGGGCGACGCGGGCAGGATCCGCGATCCCGACCGAGGCCAGAAGACTCCCGACGCGGTCGCCCACTTTCGTGCGACCGCCATCCAGGCCGTGCGCGGCCAGGGCTTCCGAGATCTGGCGACCGATCGTGATGACGGGGTTGAACGCGGTCATCGGCTCCTGGAACACCGTGCCCACGCTGCCGCCACGCACCTGGCGCAGGCGCTCCGGGCCGGCGCCGAGCAGCTCTTCGCCCAGCAGCCGCACGCTTCCCGTGACCGTCGCACCGGACGGCAGCAGTCCG
The DNA here is from genome assembly GCF_049994905.1 of Leifsonia sp. McL0618. Classification (GTDB taxonomy): domain Bacteria; phylum Actinomycetota; class Actinomycetes; order Actinomycetales; family Microbacteriaceae; genus Diaminobutyricibacter. The sequence goes on from NZ_CP188258.1 coordinate 2,749,726, forward strand.
AGCGTCGACATGGCCGTCACGCTCTTGCCCGAACCGGATTCGCCGACGAGGGCAAGAACACGACCGGCCGTGAGATCGAAACTCACCCGGTCGACGACGGTTCTGCGGCGCACTCCTTCGCGGTCGTCCCTGTCGGTGAACGAGATCGAGACCTCGTCCACCGACAGGACCGGCGCGTCACTCATCGGTGGGAACTCACTTGCCGAGCGTCACCGTCATGTAGTCCGGGTAGGCCGGGAACGACGGGATGAAGAAGTTCTGCACGTTCGAACCGCGCAGGAACGACTGCTTCGCATACGACAGCGGCACCACGGGTGCGTCTTCCATGATCTTCTTGTCAGCCTGAGCCCAGAGGTCCTGCGCCTTCGACTGGTCGGTCTCAGCGGTCGCCTGGTCGATCAGGGCGTCGACGGCCGGGTTCGAGTAGTGCGACACGTTGTAGGCGCCGTTACCGATCTGGCTGGAGGCGAACAGCGGCTGGATGTTGCTGTTGGCGCTCGGGAAGTCGGGCTGCCAGCTGAACAGGACCAGATCGAAGTCACCGGCGTTCGCGCTGGCGTCGGTGTAGAAGGAGTTCTGGTCCTCGGGCTTGAGGGTGACCTTGATTCCGCTGCGCTCGATGCCCTGCTGGATAGCCTGCGCCTGGGCGAGCGACGACGAGTCATTCTGCACGAGGAAGGTCAGGTTGAGGTTGCTGACGCCGGTCGACGTGGCCAGCAGCTCCTTCGCCTTCGCGACATCGCCATCCGCTCCTGCGGGGTACAGGTTGAACTGCTTGCGCCCTGCGATACCTGGGGTGATCATGGTCGTCGCCGGGATGCCGGCGTCGGCGCCACCGGACGCGATGAGGAAGGCCTTCTTGTCCACGGAGTACTCGAGCGACTGGCGCACCGAGAGCTGCTTGAGGGCGCCACGCTGGGTGTTCATCGCGAGGTAGCTGATCGGGCCCGCCTGCGACGTGGCCAGGCGTGCCTTCGCACTCGGGTTGTTCTTGACCTGAGCAAGCTCAGCAGCACCGAGGAACTGGGCACCGAAACCGCTCTTCGCCTCGCCCGTGTCGGAGATCAGGCTCTGCACGGTCGTCGACTGGTTCTGGCTCTCCTTGAACACGATCGTGTCCGGGTCGGCCGTGCGAACGCTGTCGGTCTTCGCGCTCCAGTACTTGTTGCGCACCAACGTCAACGCTGTGCCGTCGTTGTTCGACTTCACCTGGTACGGACCGGATGCAACGGGGGTGTTCCCGTAGGTCGCCGGGTTGTCCTTCGCCTTGGGCACCGGGGTGAAAGCGGGCATCGAGACGATCCACGGCCAGTCGCCGTACGACGCGTTCAGGTGGAAGACGATGGTCTTGGCGTTCGGCGTCTCGATCGACGCCAGGTCTCCACCGGTGTAGGGCCCCTTGTAGTCCGCGCCGCCCACGAGCAGCGACTTGTGGTACCCGAGGCCGCCGGTCAGCTGGTCGGAGAACGAACGCTCGACACCGTACTTGATGTCCTGGCTGGTGATCGCGGTTCCGTCCTGGAACTTCAGCCCGTCTTTCAGGGTGTAGGTCCAGGTCTTGCCGCCGTCGCTCTGCGTGCCGGTGTTCGTGGCGAGGTCGGGAACGACCTTCGCCGCCTGGCCGGGCTTGACCTCCCACGTCGTCAGGCGACGCTCGAGCAGCGAGAGTGTCGTCGTAGCCAGGTTCTGGCTTTTCGCAGGGTCGAGGTTGATCTGAGTCGCAGGCGTCAGGATGGTGAGCGTCCCGCCTTTCGAGTCAGAAGAGCTAGAGGCGGGGGTGCTGCTGCACCCCGCGAGAAGGATGGCAACGGCCGCGGCAACAGCCCCGGCCTTCGTCAGGTTTCGCATGTGTCCGTGGATCTCTTTCACTGTGATTCGGGCGCGACCGAACGGTCTTCTGCAGCGCGCTGTGATTGCAGTCGGGACTTCCAGTATTGTCGGCGTCCGACCTGGTTCAAATTCGTGTCACGGAGTGTGACGACCTCGGGCGGAACGCAGGCACGATGCGCAGTATTCCAACGGCTACCCTTTCGCACCAGCTTCCCGCACCACTTCGTACGCGAGGCGGGCGATCCCTCCCCCGACGGTCTGCGTCCCGAGCAGCCGTAGCGACATCACGTGGCTGCTCTCGCCGAAGATGCGTTCGCCATCACCGAGCACCACAGGAAAGACCATCAGCCGCAGCTCGTCGACCAGGTCGTGCTCCATCAGCGTGCGGGCGAGTTGACGGCTGCCGTACACGACGATCTCGCCGGCGATCCGTCCCTTCAGCTTCACGACCTCCTCGATCACGTCACCCTTGAGAACGGTCGAGTTGATCCATATAGCCTCGTCAATCGTCGACGACACCACGTACTTGGGCAGCATCCGCAACCGGTCGGCCCAGTCGCCCTCGGCGGTGTTCCAGCGCGGGCCGAAATACTCGTCCGTTCGGCGACCCATCAGCAGCGCCTCAGCGCCCAGAGCCTCCGCGTATTCGACCTGCGCCCAGGACTCCCGGTCGCCCATGTACTGCGCAAACCAGCCGCCACGCGCGAACCCGCCCTCGCCGGTCGGATCCTCCACCACCCCATCGAGCGAAACATTCTCGCTGACCACGATCGTGCCCATTGTGTTTCTCCAATCGTCGGTTGACACGTACGAGGATGTAGACACCGCGCGATCGAGGAACTGGGCGCTCGAAGTCTTGGTCGCACGAAGGCGAGCCGCAGAACGGCGACGATCGCGGAGCGCGCGTCCGCCGAAGCCGAGAACAGGGTGCTCTCAGGGTCAAAAAGCGGCTCATCTACCGGTCAGTAACACGGCCCCTAGAGGAGTCCGCGATATTCAGCAACGATGCCATCGACAGACTCGAAGGCGATCCGCTCGCCGTAGATGAGTCCACGCGCGGCCGCATACCCAGCGGTGATGGCCTCTCGTGATGAATGTGCCGAGTCGAACGCCGGACTGTCGGCGAATCCGCCTTTCGGACGGGCTGTGCATCCGAACCCTGCTTCGTCGCTGTGTTTGTTAATGTCGTCAACAAGTGCAGACACACCGTCACATCCGAGCACATCGAGCGCATCGCGCACCTCCGCGTTGGCCAAAAGGCAATAAATATCGTAGAAGTGTCGGCCGCCTTTTTTGAGTGCGACCGTGTCCATACGAGACGCCGCGTCGTGGACCGCAGCGAGCTTCTCCAGCAAGGTGCGCTCAGGCGCGAGAACGTTGACATCGAACGGCACGAACTCGTCCCAGACGCCTCCGTTTTCGCCAAGCTCGGCGAACGCGAACGTTGAGAGTAGCGAACGGTACGAATGGACCTCAGCGGGGTGGCTGCCGCCACGACTGCCGAGCTCAAGAAGCACCACTTCCTTGATGTCGACATCAACGCCTTCTGCCGGGTAACGGTAGGTGGTGTATCGCTTGATTCCAGTCGTTGAGCCACCTGGGGGAACCTCCCCCAGCACGCCGAGGTGCGATGACACTTCCGTGTCGACCTGCTTCAACACCTTGTGCCAGGCAGAGATGCTCGCTTCGTCCGGAAAGACTGCGAGCAGATCAATGTCTTCCGAGAACCGTCTTATCAACTCGAAGACACGGCTCAGGCTCGTTCCGCCTTTGAAGACAAATGTCGTATCAGCGGTATTTCCGTCGGGCAACCGGATGAGGCGAGTCCGCGCCGCAACGCGGAGCACTTCGGTGACCCAGAAGTCCTTCTCGATGTAGGCGGCCCGTATGCCGAAGTGTTCGGCGGCCCGGTCGATCAGAACGCTAAGCGCGTCGGGGTCGTCCCGTAGGCGCGCGGTCATGCGGCCGCGACTGTGAGGTCGTTGGTCAGCCGTTCGAAGTTGGCTCGCACCGCGACGTTGCCTTCCCCTGGAAGGGCGGCGCGCAACATCTCTTCGCGGATCTCCCCCGCCTTCGCGGACTCCCGAACCTTGCCGACGAGCGTCGCCCATCCTGTCTCAACGTAGACCTCCGGAGAACGGAGGATCTCAAGGAGCGCGATCTCCTTCTCGTTCAGGTCGACGCGAGCAAGGTTCCGTCGGAGAACCTGCTTGACTCCGGAAATCGAGTGCACGGACCGCAGGGTGGACATCTCGAGAACTGAGGGAACCTGGGTTGTGACTTCCCACGCGCGCGCAGCCGAATACCCAGCGGGGCCGACCCCTCTGGCGCCGAGCACTTCACGAACGATTTCCTCGATCCGCGGTCGCGTCATCCCATAGCGCGAACGTCGGCCGCGGTAGTAGAGGCCCTTCCGCACCTGCACAAGGTCGCCTTCGCGCGCTGCGCGCGAGGCCGCCTTACGGGCAGCCTCCGGTGTCCCGGGAAGGGCGGCAACGCGAACGAATGCCTTCTCGGGCATTGCACGGATCGCGGCTGCTGGTGATTCGGTGATCATGTCACGAAAGTCTATCCGAAACGTGACATTCGCTACAAGCCTGTCTTGAACCCCACAACCATCGCTACTTGGATCGGAACAACGATTAGGACCGCTGGAATTTCTGGCAAGGCGAGTCGCACCCGCCGACCGGTTCACCTTAAGTTCAGTTGCGGCTCGGTCGCGCATGCGAGCAGACTGTGTGGACGACCGCCGGTTCCGACCGTTACGGCAGCTCGAACCGGGCCGTGAACACGCTCACCGGGATGCTCTTCCCGGTGAACGGACCGGAAGGGGACCGTCGTCGTGAATCTGGTGGACCTGGCTCGCCTGCAGTTCGCCTCGACCAGCGTCTACCACTTTCTCTTCGTACCCGTCACGATCGGGCTCGCGTTCCTTGTCGCGCTGCTTCAGACCGCATGGTTCCGCTCACATGACCCCCGCCACAAGCGCCTCACGAAGTTCTTCGGCACCCTCCTGCTGATCAACGTCGCGATCGGCGTCGTGACCGGCCTCGTGCAGGAGTTCCAGTTCGGCATGAACTGGTCGAAGTACTCGGTGTATGTCGGTGACGTGTTCGGCGCCCCGCTCGCGATGGAGGGGCTGGCCGCATTCTTCCTGGAGTCGACCTTCCTGGGCTTGTGGGTCTTCGGCTGGAACGCGCTGCCGCGCGGGGTGCACCTGCTTTCGGTGTGGCTGGTGGCGGCAGGCGCGATGCTGTCCGCGGCGTTCATCATGGCCGCGAACTCGTGGATGCAGCATCCGGTCGGATACGCGACCAGCTCGAGCACCGGGCGTCCGGTGCTCAATTCGATCGGAGACCTGTTCACCAACCCGGTGTTCGTGTGGGGATACCTTCACGTGGTCATCGCCTCGCTGATCACAGGTGCGATGGTGATGCTGGGCATCTCGGCGTGGCAGCTCAGGCGGGGGCGGATGCTGTTCAAGACATCCGCGCTCCTGTCGCTTGTGGTGCTGGTGCCGCTTTCTGCTGTCCAGCTCGGTGTCGGCAGCTACCTCGGTGTCATCGAGACCACCTACCAGCCCATGAAGATCGCCGCCGCCGAAGCGCAGTGGACGACGTGCCAGCCGTGCTCGTTCTCGCTCTTCCAGATCGGCGGCGGCAACAACGACGAGACGCCGACGAAGATCATCGCGGTGCCGCACCTGCTGTCGATCCTCGCGACCGGCACCTGGGACGGCAAAGTCGTCGGCCTCAACGAACTGCAACAGCAGTCGGTCGAGCAGTATGGGCCCGGCAACTACGTGCCGAACGTGTTCATCCAGTACTGGGCGATGCGCGTGATGGCCTACCTCGGATCCCTCGTACTCCTCTTCGCCCTGTGGGGCGGCTGGATCGCCCTGCGCCGAAAACTGCCCACATCGCGGGCGTTCCTCTTCATTGCGACCTGGGCTGTGCCCATACCGTTCGTCATGAACACGGCCGGCTGGTTCCTCACCGAGAACGGACGACAACCGTGGATCGTGCAGGGACTGATGACGACCGCCGACGGAGCCACGACGAGCGTCTCCGCCGCCGATCTCATCATCAGCCTCTCCGCGTTCTTCCTCGTCTACATCGTGCTTGCCGTTCTCGATCTCGTGCTGATGCTGCGCTATGGCCGTCGCGACCTCCAGGAGATCGACGAGGACGCCGAACACGACACCCGCACCGACATCCCGGCCCTGACGTACTGACGACCTGAGACGATGAGGAGGACCGCATGAATCTCGCCGACCTGTGGTTCATCATCATCGCCGTCTTCTGGACCGGCTTCTTCGTGCTCGAAGGCTTCGACTTCGGTGTCGGTGCCCTCCATTCGTTCGTCGGACGCACGGAGACCGAACGACGGATCGCCATCAACACGATCGGCCCGTTCTGGGATGGCAACGAAGTCTGGCTGATCGTCGGCGCGGCTGCGATCTTCGCGGCGTTCCCCGCCTGGTACGCGACTTGGATCTCGGCGTCGTACCTCGCCGTCGTGCTCCTCCTGGTCGCCCTGATCGTGCGCGGTATCTCGTTCGAATGGCGCGGCCACGGTCGCGGCGACGGCTGGCGCTGGGGATGGAGCCTCTGCCTGACGGTCGGCAGCGTCGTTGCCCCCACCGTGCTGGGTCTCGCGCTCGGCGACCTGATCGCCGGCCTGCCGATCGACAGCGGCGGCAACTTCACCGGCACCTTCTGGAGTCTCTTCACCGGTTTCGGAGTCTGGACGGGCCTCACCGCGCTCGTCCTGTGCCTGGTGCAGGGGTCGACCTTCCTCGCGCTACGGACGACGGATGTGGTCCGCGGGCGGGCGCGCGCGTTCGGCCACGTGAGCTCGTTCGTCGCCCTCGGCATGGTCGCGGTGTTCGGGGTGTGGATGGCGTTGGTCGCGCATCCGGGACCCGGCGCCTACGTGGTGCTGGCGCTGGCGCTGCTTGCCGTCGTTGCTTCCCTGGTCGCGCAGTTCCGTGCACGCGACGGGCTCGCGTTCGGGGCCAGTTCGATCGCGACGGGCCTCGTGGTCGCATCCCTGTTCGTCAGCCTGTACCCGCGGGTGCTCGTGTCGAGCACGAACGCGTCATACAGCCTGACCGTCGCAGGGAGCGCATCCGGAACCTATGCACTGAGCGTGATGAGCATCGTCGCGGCGGTGTGCTTCCCGATCGTGCTGATCTACCAGGGCTACACGTACGTGGTGTTCCGGCGCCGCGTGGTCGGACCGCCTGCTTCAGATTGATTCACACAGAGTACGGAGACAGCGATGAACAGTTCAACCTCACCGACCTCAACCCCGGCACGTGACCAGTGGTCGGCGGTCGGCGACGTTCTGGTGGTCTTCGGGATAACCGGCGACCTCGCCAGGGTGATGACGTTCCGCTCGCTGTATCGTCTGGAACGCCGAGGGTTACTTGACTGTCCGATCGTCGGGGTTGCCGTCGACGACTGGACGCTGGAGCAACTGGTGAAACGCGCGCGGGACTCGATCATCGCCACGGGTGAAGTGCTCGACGAGAAGGTGTTCGCACGCTTCGCCGGGCGGCTGGCCTATGTGCAGGGCGACTTCGGCGAGGCGGCGACCTATCAACGGGTCGGAGAGGCGATCAGCGGCACCAAGCATCCGGTGTTCTACCTCGAGATCCCTCCGTTCCTGTTCGGCAGGGTCGCGCAAGGTCTCGCGGAGGCCGGTCTCACGGCCACGGCCCGCGTCGTCGTGGAGAAGCCGTTCGGTCACGATCTCGAATCCGCCCGGGCGCTGGCAGCGGAACTGCACACCTACCTCGACGAAGCGCAGATCTACCGGATCGACCACTACCTCGGAAAGATGGGCTACGAGGAGATCCTCTACCTCCGCTTCGCCAACACCATTCTGGAACCGCTGTGGAATCGCAGCTACGTAGAGTGCGTGGAGATCACGATGGCCGAGGATTTCGGCGTCGAGGATCGTGGTCATTTCTATGACCCGGTCGGCGCGTTGCGCGACGTGGTGGTCAACCACCTCATGCAGGTGGTGGCAGCGGCCGCAATGGAGCCGCCCTCCGGAGGGGGGCCGGAAGCGCTGCGCGACTCGGCGGTGACGCTGTTCCGTTCTGTGAAGGCCGCCGATCCCGAACACTACGTCCGGGGTCAGTACGAGGGCTACCTCGACATCAAGGGGGTCGCCGAGGGCTCGACGACGGAGACCTACGCGGCATTGCGGCTCGAGATCGACAACTGGCGGTGGGCGGGCGTGCCGTTCTACATCCGGACAGGCAAGAAACTCCCGGTCACGCAAACAGAACTGCGCGTCGTCTTCCGGGAGCCGCCGCCTGTCCACATCGGGCTCAGCGGCGGCGAAGACCGCGGGCCGGTGCGTGACGAGTTCGTCGTCAAGCTGGATCCCTCCACCGGCGCCCGGCTGGTCGTCGACGCTCGCCGCGCCGATGGACCCGGACCGGAGGCGATCACTCTCGACGCAGAATTCGCCGATGAAGGTGGTGAGGGCGCCACGCCCTATGAAGTGCTGCTGCACGCTGCGCTCATCGGCGATTCCAGCCGGTTCAAGGGGCAGGACGAGGTGGAAGAGAGCTGGCGCATAATGCAGCCGCTGATCGACAACCCGCCGGCCGTGCATCCGTATGCCCCGGGCACCTGGGGTCCCGCGATCGCGTCGACCATCATCGCTGATCACGGCGGATGGGAAGGCCCCTGGATCGTCAAGCCGGACGGGGCCTCGAAATGAGCCTCACGTCACCCTTTCCGCCGATCGCCGACTACGCGTTCCTGTCGAACTGCCACACCGGGGCACTGATCGCTCCGGATGGTTCGGTCGACTGGCTGTGTGTACCCGCGTTCGACTCGCCGAGTTCATTCGGCAACCTGCTCGACAGAGGAGCCGGGTCGTTCCGGTTCGGCCCGTTCGGCATCAACGTGCCCACGCAACGGTCGTACGTGCCGGGAACCAATGTGCTGATAACAACCTGGCACACGCCGGGCGGCTGGCTGCTGGTGACCGACGCCCTGACGATGGGACCGCGCACAGGACCCGACACCGTCACGCCGCACACGAGGCCTCCCGCCGACGACGATGCGGAGCACGTGCTCGTGCGACTGGTGGAATGCCTCGAAGGCTCGGTCGAGGTCGAAATGGTGTGCGAGCCCGCGTTCGACTATGGGCGGGAACCCGCCGCGTGGTCGCTGGTAGACGAGGGGCACGTCGCCGAAGCCGCCGGTGCTGGGCAGGTGTTCCGGCTGACGACCGACATGTCGATCGGACTGGAGGGCAGCGAGGCACGAGCCCGGCACACGCTCTCGGCCGGTGAGAAGGCCTACTGCGCGCTGTCCTGGGCGGAAGATTTCGCCGCCCCGACCGATGTTGACGATGCCACCGAACGTATCGAGCGCACGGTCACGTTCTGGCGGCGATGGCTGGCGCGGGCGCGCATCCCCGACCACCCGCTCCGACACTCCCTGGAGCGGTCGGCCCTGACGATCAAGGGCCTCACCTACATGCCGACCGGTGCGACGGTGGCAGCGCTGACCACCTCCCTGCCGGAGACCCCGGGCGGCGAACGCAACTGGGACTACCGGTACACGTGGATGCGCGACACCACGTTCACCCTGCAGGCCCTGCATTTTCTGAACCTGGACTGGGAGGCCGACGAGTTCATGCAGTTCGTGGCCGACCTCGAGCCGAACCCCGACGGCGGCCTGCAGATCATGTACGGCATCGACGGCAGACGCGACCTGACCGAATCGACCAGGGATGACCTCTCGGGCTACGAGGGGGCCAAGCCGGTGCGGCTCGGCAACGGAGCATACAACCAGCGTCAGAACGACGTCTACGGCGCGGTGCTCGACTCCCTCCTGCTGCACACCCGCCGAAATGAGCACCTGCCCAGGCGCTTGTGGCCGCTGGTGGAGGCGCAGGCCAAAGCCGCCCTGGCGTCGTGGCGCGAACCCGACCAGGGCATCTGGGAGGCTCGCGGAGCCCCGCAGCATTATGTGTCCTCGAAGCTGATGGGCTGGGTGGCCCTGGACCGCGCCGCGAAGATTGCGGCGATCCGGGACGACCCCGAGCTCGAGAAGACCTGGAGCGCGGCCGCGGACGAGATCAAGGCGGATATCCTCGCGCACGGTGTGAGCGACCGCGGAGTGCTGCGTCAGCACTACGACACCGACGCGCTGGACGCCTCGACGCTGCTCGCGGCGATCTTCGGGTTTCTGCCGGGCACCGACGAACGCATGAAGAACACGGTCGCTGCCATCTCGACCGAACTCACCGAACACGGCTTCGTGCTGCGGTACGTCACGGGGGACACCGACGACGGTCTCACCGGCAAGGAAGGCACCTTCCTGATCTGTTCGTTCTGGCTGGTCTCAGCGCTCTCCCTCGTCGGGGAGCGGGAGCAGGCCACTGATCTGCTGGAGCGGCTAATCCGGATCGCTTCGCCGCTCGGCCTTTACGCGGAAGAGTTCGAAGTCGGTCGCTCCCGTCACCTGGGGAACTTCCCGCAGGCGTTCTCACACCTGGCGCTCATCGAGGCCGCGGCCCGGATCATCCTCGCCGACCGGCTGGAAGAGCTGTCGCTCTGACACTGCACGTGAAGAAAGACCGTTAAAGGCCCCAGCGGATCAACCGCTGGGGCCCAGAGCGCGTCGCTCTACCCGAAAGAGCGACACACAGTGCGAACTAGGTGATGCGCCAGCGCTCTCCCGACTGAGTGATGGTGGCGCGTTCGCAGCCGGGCGGGGGATCCCGGCTGGTCCACGCTAGCCGAAATTGAAATAACAATCTAGTACTTCAATTTTGAAGTAAACTCACTATCGCTACGACATATGTCAGATGCCCGATCTGACATGCTATGGATGAGCTTTGCGCCTGCCCGAATCCCGAGGAATTGTCTTGCCGATCCCGTCATCCGAAGAACCCAAGCCGCGTCGACTCGTTCGAGACCTGGCCTACGAGGCGATCCAGGGGGCGATCCTGGACGGGACGTTCAGACCGGGCGAAGTCCTCGATGACGGCGAACTCCAGCGTTGGCTTCAGGTGTCTCGAACGCCGATCCGCCAGGCGCTGTTCGCGTTGACACTGGAAGGACTCGTCGAAACAGCGCCGCAGGCACATACCCGAGTCATCCGCCCGCAACCAGCGCAGGCGATCGAGTATCTGCAGACATTGGGTGTGATGCTGATCGGTGTCACCATTCTTGCCAAGCGCGTGGCCGCAGACGACGATCGAAAAGAGCTTCGCGCGATCCTCGCGAAAGCGATCACGGCACTCCATCAACACGATCAGGCGGCTTTCATCCACGAAGTCGGGTCCTATTACACACGCCTGACCGCGCTGTGCCCGAATCCGACCCTCTGCCGTCTCGTCGACAAGAAGGCGATTGCGCTCGGCTACAACCTGACCGTGGTCTTCCAGGGCATGGAGGTGCCGTGGGCCGAGATCGCCGCAGCCTATTCGGCCCTCGACGACGCGTGGGAGACAGACCGAACCGCGGACGTCGAGAGGGCGACAAAAGCCCTCTTCCTCCTCGGTGACGACGACTGACCGAAGGCACCAGAATCCCTGGGTAGAGGGGATGAAAGGAGAGACAGCCGTGAACACGAACGACAAAGTTGCAGGCACGCCAGGCCCGGCTCTGCGATTCGAGGTGGACATCAAACCGCTCTTCCGGGAGCTCGACCGGAGCAGCATGCTCGACCATTTCGATCTCTGGAACTACGACGACGTCGTGAGCAATCAGGACGCCATCCTCGGTCACCTCGTGTCCGGCTCGATGCCCTGCGACGGTCCGTGGCCGGAATCGGACGTTACCCTGATGCGGCAATGGATCGACGAGGGGTCGCATCCGTGAACGCCCTCGCACCGTAGGTACCGTTGCGGGCGTCGACGGCGTCGGTCATCGTCGGTGCAACTTCAGTACCGGGATCAAGCGCGTCGTGCGCGCCTCGTAGCTCTGGAATCCGGGGCTCGCCGCTTTGAACTTCTCCCAGCCGGCATCCCGTTCGGCGCCCTTGAGCTCCTCCACATGCACGGCGACCTCGCCTTCGCCCGGCAGCTCGACCATGATGTCGGGGTGCGCGAGGAGGTTGTGGTACCAGGCGGGGTGGTCATCCGCGCCCGCTTTGGATGCTGCGACGAGCCAGCCGTCGCCATCCGCGATCTTCATCACCGGCGTCACACGTTCGACGCCGCTCTTCGCGCCGGTGTGGTGCAGCAGCACGAGGCTGCGGCCGAAGCCGCGTGAGGCGACAGTGCCGTCGTTGGCGCGGAACTCCGCGATGATCGGTTCGTTCCAGTTGGTGTGACGAGATTCCGACATGAGACCGCCTTCGGTGTGGTGTCCGCTGTCTCAGTCGCGCGATTGCGGAACGTATTTTCCGGCGCAAGGACGCTGCGCGATGGTTTCACCCGCACGTTCCGACCTGGCGACTGCCGTCTCGATCACAATAGCCTCGCCCCTAGCGTGGTGGCGGATCGATATGCATCCTCGGGTCGCCGTCCGACCCCTGGCGCAAAATCTCGCGCGCTCTTCTGCCACGAGTGGGGGCAATTTATATTACAAGTGTTGTGCATGACGATTGGTATCCGATAGTTTCGGTGACTCCAGGGGTGGCTGGCTCCTGTTCGCTCCGAAATGTTTCGGGTGGCGGACCCTGCTGGCTCCATTTCGCTATGAAATGAAGGTTGAATTGTTTTGAGTTTCAAAAAGCAACGAAACAGCGCCGCAATCCTTGTCGGCTGCGCGACGATCGCGCTTGGACTGATCGGCGCAACCCCCGCGGTCGCAGACACGCCGGATCCAAGCACAATCGAAAGCGTGATTCGGGCAACGCCAGCCACGGCAAACGACTCTGCACAAGTACCAACGGCCGAAACTGGCAAGAATGCAATCGACGCGGATGTCGCGGACGCGAAGGTCGTTGTTCCTGTCGAGCCGGAGTCCGGAATCACGGTTGACACCGCTGCTGGCGAGATCGGGGTCGCCCTTCCATTCGCGTCAAGGGCGAATAGAGCAAACGCGGAGAAAAAGGGCATCGTCTCATATGACAACAACAACGGATCATCCACGGTTCCCGTCATCACTTCGAGCGGGACGCTTCAGATCAATTCGGTTATCAATGATTCGTCAGCACCCTCGCGATACAGCTATGACTTGACCATCCCGGAGGGGGGCTCAATCGTTCCTGCTGGTCGGGGGTACTTCATTGTGAATGAATCCAACGACCCGGTGGCGTTCATAGCGGAACCCTGGGCGAAGGACGCAAATGGTGCGCCTGTTGCTACGCACTACGAACTTGACGGCACCACTCTTACGCAATTCGTCGACCACAACACGACTAATGCATATCCGATCGTTGCCGACCCATCGTTTGTTTGGGAAGGGATTCTTCCTGCGGTGAAGCTCAATCGAGCCGAGACGAAAACCGCGACGACCATGACGGGAATGGCTACCGTCTGCGGGTGGGTCACGCGATACACCTCGTACGCAGGCGGATTGATCTGTGGAGCAAACTCGCTTTCAATCATCGCGAACAGCCAGCGCGCTTACAACGCCGGCAAGTGTGAGGAACTCCTTGTCGGGCCGGGCGTCATCGGGAGCATTGCGTACTCAGGCGGCTACTGCAAATGACGCCAATTGACGCGTTCCGGCTCGACGTCCGTCGAGCGATCAACGCCACGACGCCGCGCAAGATTGCGTCTTTCGGCTCGACGACAGTGCTTGTGGCGGCCGCAGTCATCTTCGGCGCTATTGCGCCGTGGTGGCTTTGGCTCCTTCTGTTGGCCGTCGAGGGTGTCATTTTCCTCATATTGGGCAACTATTGGGCCGGCCGTGATGCTCTAGCCGCAGAGGACTAAGAGGCCACGCGGAGGGAGGTGCCACGAGTGGGGCTCCCTCCGCGTGTCAGTCTTGTATCCCTAGCGACGGAAGCTAGCTAAGAGGCTGTCGGCAATCGCGACGCACAGTTCACCTAGCCGCGTGAGCCAAAGTCGAAATCGCCAGTGCCCCCGCCTTCCCGTCGCGCCCATCTATCCTCCTGGAATACTCGCTTTGTCCGTCCAGCGTATTGGACCGGCTCATCCCGCCGATTTGATGACTTTGTTGGCGGCCTCATACCGACTCCACGACGGCCCGCACGCTGCGCCCCAGGAACTCCGTGACCTCATCGGCCGCCAGATCGGCGTCGACCACACTTTCCACGAGCGCCTCCTCGGCGAACGCCACCCACGACCGGAGCGCGATCCGCAGCAACGCCGAGTCGGCGTATCCGAGCTCCAGAAACACGGCCACCACCCGCGCCGCCTGGAGTTCGCGCGCCTGCTCCACGACCTCGCGCACCTCCTCATCGCCGCTGGCGACACCGCGCACGAGTGAGTAGAACGTCCCCCGGTGGTCGCGAACGAATTGCACAATGCGTGCCAACGTGTCGCGCAGCCGGTCCAGCGGAGGCAGCTCGCCGAAAGGCTCTGTCGCCCGGAGCATGCTGTCGCGAGCGGTGCGGACGACCTCGCGGTGGAGCCCCTGCTTGGACCCGAAATAGTGGAACAGTAGTGCCCGGGACACGCCCGCCTGTTCGGACAGTTTCTCGATCGTCAGCGCCTCGAGGGGGTGGTCGGCGAGCGACGCCACCCCGAGGGCGACGAGCTGGGCTCGACGCTCGTCGGGGGTCAGCCGGGTTCGCCGATCCTCCTGCATGGTGCGAGCCTAGCCGTGGCATCCACTCTGCGACCCTCCGGGCATCCGCCTATTGACTTTTCGTCAATAGCTAATAGAGTCCCTAAACGAAGCCAGCTGACACCCGGATGGGGGTAGCACGGCTCCCCCGTTGAACGAAGATCGAGGAGGATCTGTGAAGTTCCGAAAGCTCACCGGCACGCACACCGGGCGAATCATTCTCGCCGCCGTCCCCGTCGCCGTCGTCTCGACGCTCCTCATGGCCGGCGTCGCCAACGGAGCCGTTCCGGTCTCCTTCTCGGTCTCGGGCAGCCAGTTCCAGATCAGCGCATCCAAACTCGACGGAACATCCTTCTCCCAGTACGCCGGAGTCGCACCCGACACCGCCGGCAAGCCGCATCAGGTCGCGATCGCGAACATCGGCTCGGCCAGCCTGTCGGACCTCTGCCAGTCCGTCGTCACAGACACTCCCCTGGGCAAAGTCGGCCTGCTGATCACGGCGGGCGGCGGTGGCAAGCCCGCGACCGCAACCGACCTACAGATCGGCATGACCGACCTCAAGGGCGAATCGACGTTCAAGAACATCCGGATCGGCGTGGATGCGTCCACCGTCAACACCAGCCATAAAGGCAGCGCGGGCGACTTCGCACAGGATGCGGACTCCGTCACGATCGCGAACCTGCAGCAGACGGCGTGGAGCACCCAGGCGTCCGTGTTCACTCTGACCGGGATGCACGTTCAGCTCACCGACGGCTCGCACGGATGCTTCTGATGGCTGACGAGCGGGAAGGAACTCACCGCATGACGGCGGGACGTTGGTCCCGGTTCGCGACGTGGCGCCGCGAACGCCCATTCGTCGGCGGGATACTCACCGCCCTCGCCGGCATCGAACTGTTCTTCTCCGGGCAACTCGACCTGGGCAAGATCCACGTGCAGCTCGGCATCGAAGGCCTGCAGGCGACCATCGTCCCCGTGGTCCTCGTCCTGTTGGGCGTTCTCGTGATCGCGATGCCCGCACACCGGATCTTCTACGGCGTCATCGCGCTCGCTGTGTCCGTCTACTCGCTCGTCGGGGTGAACCTCGGTGGATTTTTCGTCGGGATGCTCCTGGGCGTCGTCGGTGGCATCCTCACGGTCTCGTGGATGCCTCGGTCGGCGGATGCGGATGCCCGCGACGGCGAGCCGGTCACCGCTTCGCTCGCGGATGCGCCCGATGACTTCCAAGCAGAGCCCGCGCACGTCGCTCGGAGTCGATCCTGAGCCGGCGGTCACGCATCCGGAACCGCGGCCACGGCCCGCTGGGGGTCGGCGCGACGGGCCTCGCCCTGTTACTCGCGGCGACCGGGATCGGTGCGTCGTGGGCGCCGGGAGGCGTCCGTGGCGACCTGTGCATCCCGATCATCGCGCCGTGCGGTGCGGCCTCGCCGTCGCCCTCACCTTCCCCGTCGCCTTCGCCGACGCTCCCGCTGCCGATTGCGCCGATCCCGGGCATCGGCACCAGCCCTGTGCCGGGTGCGCCGGGCACGCCATCTCCGACTCCTCCGCCCGCAGCCGTCAGCGACTCGGGTGCGCCGATCTTCACGCAACCGGCAGCGCAACTCACCGGATCATCCATCACCTTCACCGGCCTGCACTCGGTCACGCTGGTCACCGTGCCGCTCGCCGACGGTCGCCGTGTGCCAGTGCTGAAGCTCACGGCTGACGACATCGTGATCAAGGACTTCCACCTGAACGTGCGCAAACAGACGGGCCCCGCCCTGATCTCGGATGCGGGAACGATGGAGTTGCGCGGAAACGTGCAGGTCTACGTCGACTCGGCGACAGCGACCCTGCTCGATGGGTCGCCTTTCACGCTCGGAGCGGCGACCCCGCCGCCGGATAATGGTGTTCCTCCCACGCTGCTGCGCGTGAACCTCGGGCTCGTCGGGGTGACCGCGGATTCGATCACCTTGATCCCGTCGCACCAGGCGCTTCGCGGATAGCGGCCCTCTGACTACGCGACCGGAAAGGCCTCGGCGAGCGCGTGGCGCACTCGGCGGGTGACCTCCGAATCGAGAGGTCCAGGTTTCGCGATCTCGGCTGCCGCTTTTTTGGGCCAGAGAACGCGAATGCCTGAAGCCGTGCCATGAGATCTAGAGGCGGGACCCTCACGTGGTGCAGGAAACACTTGTGGCTGCGGCGATGAGCGCCCGCATGAGCTCAACCCCCGGCAGTCGCTCGCTAGCCGGTGATCGCCCCCCGCGTTGGGACTGCCGAGCTCGGAGCGCGACTGGCAACCTAGTGTTCATGTCTTCGGGTCCGGGCTGGGGAAACCAGCCAACGCAATACGTGTACGTTCAGCACGCTCCCAAGCCCCCGAGTAACGGGCTCGCCGTTGCCGGCATGGTGCTCGGCATCGTCGGCGCCGTTTGTTCGCTGATCCCGTTAATCGGGGTATTCCTCTGTTGGCTGCCCGCGCTGCTGGGAATTATCTTCGGGTTCATCGGGCTGGGAACCGCCAAGCGCACGGGCGGCTTTCGACGGGTTGAGGCCATCACCGCTATAGTCTGCGGCTTCTTGCCGATCCCGATCATTCTCTTCGGGGTGATGATTCTCGCGGGTCTCGGAGCTTCCACGCACTCATCGTGAATGAGAAAGCTCGTGGACCTCGAAACGCAGGCCCAGCCGAGCGACCGGTGGACCCAATGCGACGGGGCATCTCGATTGGCGCCTACTGGGTGCTCGCAGTGTGGACGATCGCACAACCCCTCATCAATGGCCTTCTCGGGAATCCGCGCTGGCTGGGTGTCACCGTCTGGGTGTTCGGACTCGTCGTATTCGCAGGCCTCTATACGGCGACCCGATACTCGCTTGCCAAGCCGTATCGCGAGGTCCTGAGGGCGGCGCGCGCCAGCCATCCCGATTCTGTAGTCTTCGGCGTCAGGCTAGATCCCATTACCACTCCGGTCGGCGTCGAGTGGGGTGATTCGCGGCTGATCCAGTGGGGGCTTATCCGGGCAGCTCCGGCCGGCATCGAAATAGTCAGGTCTGACGGGACAACCATGCTCGCCCGACCATGGGACGAAGTCGAACTAGCGTCTGACTATCAGACGCGTCTCTACGTCAGAACGGCCGAAACCTCCGAGGAATGGTGGATTCCGCAGATAAGCGACTCCGGTATCTGGCCGATAGGTTTTTCCTCACGCCAACTAGTCGCGCGACGCATCAATAGGATGCTGGCTGTTCGTGCAAATCAGGGGTGAAGCGGTGGAGCTTTGCGCCCTTCCCGATCGCTCCACGGGTGGGGTGACCGGTCAGCAGTTGTGCAGCTTGGCGACGGCGGCGCTCAAGGCGCCCGTTCCCCCGATCAGGGTGACGTTCGAGACACCGCGTGCCGCTAGGTCGTGCTCCGACCCCCGCGGGACGCAGGTCGGATTCACGACGTAGAGCGGCGAGTGGTTCACTGCGGCTAGTACGGCGCCGGAGAGCGCGTCCGCGAACTGGGTGCCCGTGGCGAAATAGGCGCTCGTGCCCGAGGTGAACGCGTCGGCATTGATCAGCTGCGAGGTCGTGTACCGGTCGACGCCGTAGATGCGGTTGACCGGTCCTGACGTGCCCAGCTGGGTGGCGATCCCCGCCGAGACGACGGACGGTCCGCCGATGACAGTGAACGCGTTCGCGCCGTGCGAGGTGAGGAAGTCACTGGTCGGCGTGTCCAGCGTCGGCTTCGATCCGTTCACGAGCAGCACGGGGATGCCTGCGGCCCCGGCTGCCGCAGACGCCGACAGGGCGTCAGGGAAGTCGAGGCCGGTAGCGACATACACCTTCTGCATCGACGCGAATGCGACATCGACGACCTTGCGCCCGGTGTCGAAGCGGTCGGTGCCTGCAAGCCTGGTGACCGTCGCTGCGAGAAGACGCAACTGGTTCTCGACCGCCGTCGAGACCGCGCCGGTTCCGCCGACGATGTAGATCGTCGAGGGCTGGAGGCTCTGGATCTCCTGCTTCGTGGTCGTCGGCAGATTCGCCGGATCGGTCAGCAGAAGCGGTCCCCCGAGCTTCGCTGCGGGCGCTGCCGCTGACAGGGCATCCGCGAAGCCTGTTCCGGTCGCGATGAAGACGACAGGTGCCGTCGTCGGGAACGCCGCCTGGGCGACCTTTACCGACGTCAGATACCGGTCGGCGCCGGAGACCCGCGTCACCGTCGGGTTCCAGGTCGCGGAGGCCACGTCGAAGATGTCCATCGTTCCGGTGGCGTTCGCGTCGCTCCCGTCGACGGTCACCCAGACCTGCTTTCCATCTGGCGTGAACGCGAGGTTCCACGGGGTGCCCCCGCTCACGGCATAGGTGAACACGACGGACTTCGACGCGAGATCGATCACCGCGACGGTCTTGCTCTCCAGGTTGAGCAACCACGCCTGGGTGCCATCCGGCGAGACCCTGATGTGGAACGGAGCAAAACCGACGTTCAGAATGGTCGACGTGACGGTGTTGGTCGCAGTCGACACCACGGACACGGTACCGCTCGTGGAGCCGTCTCCGGGGTTCGTGGCGAACAGGGTGGAACCGTCAGGGCTGATGGCAATGCCATCGGACGCGGCCCCGATCGGGATCGTGGCCGTCACAGTGCCGGTGGCGACGTCGATGACCTCGATCGAGCCTGCGCCATTCCCGCTGTTGTCGGCGCCGACGACATACGCCTTCGAGCCGTCCGGGCTGAACACGAGGTCCCACGGGAGAACGCTCAGAACGATGTACTTCAGCACCACCTTAGTGACTGGATCGATGACAGCCACCTTGCCGGTCGTCGCGTTCGGCGGCCAATCCAACGCGTACACCTGGGCACCATTGGGCGTGACGGCGACATCGAAGAGGGGGTCGATCATCGAGACCCGGCCGACATTGGTGGGGTTGGTCAGATCGAAGATCATAAGCCCGCCCTGCGCCGGGCCGTGCGCAAAGGTCGCATAGGCCTTGGTGCCGTCAGCGCTGATCGTCAGACCGTTCGATCCGGAGCCGTCGAGGCCGGCAAACCACAACTGGGCGTGAGTCGTGGTGCTGTATACCGTGACTTCGGCGCCTCCCACCACGTCGGTCACGACCGCCGCCTGTGTACCGTCCGGGGCGATCGCAACACCGCCCGGATTGTTCCCGACGTGGAAGCCGCTCGGCGCATACGAGCTCGTGGCGGATACCGGGCCCGCGACCGCGAGGCCGATTCCACTCAGTGCAATGACGGCGAACGTCGCGACGAGCTGTCGAACACCGACCTTCCGCCCTGCGATTGGCTTTATTGACCGGCTGTGTTCGCGCATCTTTACACGCATTCATGGTGAGCGAATCGGGTCGATCGCTGCTCTGAGCCAATTATGCATCCGCTCAGATCCCGGCGGACAGCCCAATATTTGTTCAGGGGCATATTCCTCTCAGAGCCGCATCGTCGACCGGTCGTACCCGGCATACCTTTAGCCGAACGTGAACGAGTAGGCCTGCACGCCCTTCGGGATCCGCACGGTCAACGTCCCCGCACCTGACCCGTCGGACACAAGGGTGCGCCCGTTCGGTACTCCATCCACGTGAACCGTGGTGGTCTTTCCGTTACGTTCGATCTGCACATCCCCCGTGCCCGACAGCACGATCTGGACAACTTTGGCGGAGTAGTCCAGCCGGATGCTCGCAGCATCCGCAGACGGAGTGATGGACTGGGTGCCCACATCCCACCCGCCCTGCAACGCGAACGAGTTCGCAGGCTGCTTGGCCGGCAGCGCGAACTCCGCGGCGCCGGACGTGTACGGCACTCCCCCGCCGAAATTCGACGCCTTCGTGTAGCCGAGGTAGGTCTCCCGCGTGATCTTCGACGTCTGAGGTGTGGTGTCGGCAAGGTCGGTCGCGGCGGGAAGCGACGTCGACGGGTTGGCCTGCTGCAGCAGCTGGCGGATCAGCCCCTCGGTCTGGGCGTAGTTGCCCTCGCCGAACTGGATGTTGCGCACGGTCCCGCTCGCGTCGATCAGGTAGTGGGCGGGCCAGTAGCGGTTGCGGTAGTTCGTCCAGGTCGACAGGTTGTTGTCGATCGCAACCGGATAGGTGATCCCGAATCCCTTCGCGGCCGACTCGACGTTGGCGGGCACCTTCTCGAACGCATACTCAGGAGCGTGGATTCCGATGACCTCGAGTCCCGCATCCTTGTACGCCTTGTTCCACGCGACGACGTGCGGGAGAGACCGCTGGCAGTTGATACAGGAGTACGCCCAGAAGTCGACCAGGACGACCTTGCCGTGCAGCTGGTTCAAGGCGGCCGGCTTGTCGCCCGGGGTGTTGAACCACTGCTGGATGCCCGTGATCTCCGGCGCTGTCCCGCAGCTCTCCAGCATGGATGCGTTGTTCGAGCACTTCGAGAGGTCCTTGTTCTGGGCGTTCACGAGGCCGCCGAAGTTCAGAGCCTTGGACACTTGGCCCGAGTTGGAGAACTGGTCCTGCAGCGTCGACGTGTAGTCAGGGATGAGTTGCTGCAACAGCTGAGGCAGGTTGAACAGCAGGCCGACGGCGAGCGCGATCATCAGGATCCCGCCGGTCATCCGGATGCCCTTCTGGTGCTTGCGGAACGACTTCACCCTCTCGGCCACGCGACGGCCGGCGAGGGCGAACACGAGAAGCGGGATGGCGGCGCCGATCGCGAACGAGAGGGTGAGAATGATCGTCTCGATCCCGATCCGTCCCGTCGACCCGGCGACCGTGATCGCTGCAAGCACCGGTCCAGCGCACGGCACGTAGACCGCGCCGAGCGCGATCCCGAGGACAAAACCGCCGCGGTCGGTGCCGACGTTGCGCTGCGGGATCCACGAGAACGGCTTCTCGAGCAGCTCTTCGAAACGCGGAACGATCAGGCCGATGCCCAGCAGAAGCAGGACGACGATGCCCGCGTAGCGGAGGACGTCCTGCGGGAGGTGCAGCACGGCGAGCAGCAGGGAGCCGAGCAGGGTGAACACGCTGAAGGAGACGACCAGGCCGAGGATCACCTGGTAAAGCCGCCAGCGGGAGACGGTGCGCTCCGGCTCCGCTGCGCCGGCGGTGTCCGTGCGCGTGAGCGTGGCGGTAGTGGTGCGGCCACTGACAGCGACCTCAGCGGCCGAGTCTGCGTGGGCCGACGGGCCCGCCGCACTATCGCGCACCGTCGGTGACGACCGGGCACTCTGCGCGCCGCCGGAGAAGAAGATGACGGGCAGCACGGGGAGGATGCACGGGGAGATGCCCGTGATGAGGCCGCCGAGGAATCCGATCAGCGCGAGGGTCAGGTACATGCCCAGCATTCGGAACGCCGGGCCGCTGCGGATTGCCGAGTGACCGCATCCGGCCGGTTTCGATCACTTTCCAATCCGTTTACGACCGCCGTTCCGAACGCCCGGCAGAACGACGAACACAGTCATCCACCAAAGGAGCCTTACTCATGCGCAGTTCCAAGATCTCCCTCGCAGCCAGCGTCGTCGCCCTCGCCGCGCTCTCGCTCACCGGCTGCTCGTCCGGGACCGGCTCGGCATCGGGCACGAGCTCTTCAATGAACTCGTCCAGCCCATCCGCAGCCGCCACCATGGACCCGGCCGCCGACCTCGTAGGTCCCGGATGCGCCGCCTACGCCAAGCAGGTTCCGAGCGGCGCCGGCTCAGTCTCGGGCATGGCGCAGGACCCGGTCGCGACCGCGGCGAGCAACAACCCGCTGCTGACCACCCTGGTGGCAGCCGTCTCCGGCAAGATCAACTCGAAGGTGAACCTGGTCAGCACGCTCGACGGCAGCGAGTTCACCGTCTTCGCTCCGGTCGACGAAGCGTTCAAGAAGATCCCGGCGGCGACCATCGACACGCTCAAGACGGATGCTGGCGCCCCGACGCTGAGCAGCATCCTGACCTACCACGTGGTCGCGGGCCAGATCGCGCCGAAGGACATCGTCGGCACGCACAAGACCGTTCAGGGCAGCGATGTGGCCGTGACCGGTTCCGGCGACAACCTGAAGGTCAACGATGCGAATGTCATCTGCGGTGGCGTGCACACCGCGAACGCCACGGTGTACCTCATCGACTCGGTGCTGATGCCTCCCGCGAAGTAGCTGCACAATCCCCTCGGGCCGCTGGACGCGTCGACTGCGTCCAGCGGCCCGAGGCATTCCGGATCGGCCGCGATGGTGAAATGCTGGGTCGCATGGACGACACGCCACCACCGCAGGTCTGGCCCACCCTTCGCGCCTCTGACGCGCGAGCGCTCATCCGCTTCCTCGTCGACGTCGTCGGGTTCGAAGAGACCGTCGTGTACGCGGAAGGCGACGAGGTCTCGCATGCGCAACTGTCGTGGCCGCTCGGTGGCGGAGTGATGCTCGGATCGGCACGCGACGACGGCATGGGGTTGCCGGGAAGCACGAGCTGCTACGTCGTCGTCGAGGATGCCGACGCTCTTTTCGAGCGGATTCGCTCAAGCGGGGCAACGGTCATCACCGAGCCGCACACCACGGACTACGGATCACGCGACTTCGCCATCCGAGATCCGGAAGGCAACCATTGGTCCTTCGGCACTTACCGCGGCGAGCCCCGGAGCGGCTGAGGGCACGACCGCGAGTTCATCGCGGCAGTAAGAATCACTCCAGAAACTGGCTAGCACACACGTTGCAATACAGTAGCCCGGCCCACGCCGTCAACGGCGGCGGAGTCGGGGCACGAAGATGACGACAGCGATCGCAGCGACCAGATAGAGCAACGCGATGATCCAGCCGCCTTCCTGCGAGCCCACCAGTTCCGGAGCCGCGAAGTCGATCGCCAGGTTATGTCCCGCGTGCGCCACCATCACTACCGCTAGGCCTGCGCCCGACCTGTCGTAGAGCCAGGCGTAGACCACTGCGGTCGCGACGAGCCGCACGAAGGTCTGCAGAACATCGGCCACGCTGCTGTCTGCGCGGCCGGCTGGGGTGAGGAGTGGCCAGAGATGCCAGACACTCCAGATGAGGCCGACGATCACGGCGGCGGAAACCATCCGGAACCGCTTCTGGAGGTGCGGCTGCGCGAAGCCACGCCAGCCGGGCTCCTCGCCGATCGATCCGGCGATGACAGGACCCACAAGCACACCGATGCCGGCCGCCGGCGGCACGACGAGCCAGTGAGCCGGCGGGTGGCCGCCGAAGGCGACAAAGAGCGCCGTCGCCAGCAGCACCAGCACGAACGGCCCGAGGAGTGCGAGCGCGTACCACTGGATGCCGGCGCGCCAGTGAAGGAACTGGCGGAGGATCGAGCGGAAACCTCCGGCACCCGGCAGGAACCCGGCGACGGCGAGCGCCACGAGTCCAGGCGAGTATGCGATGACCAGGATCGCCGGGGAGAAGTCATGGTAGCTGACGCCGGTCGCGTTCAGCCAGAGTGCGGCGAGCGCCGTGACCGCCAGAAGGGCGATCGCCCACACCACGACAGCGCGCAAGTCCCGATTCGCCGGGCGCTTCATTGCTTCTCCTCGCTCGAGGCTGTCGAGTGCCAATCTCCCAGTAGGAGGAGTGCGCTGGGATGGTGTGGCCTGCTGAATCAATTGTGGCTGGTCACCGCGAATGCGCGCTCAGCAATGAGAGCAGCCCCGATGACGATCATGGCGATCCCGGCGACGCGCGAGACGAGCCGCGCAAGCGTCGGCCGCGAGCGAAGCATCCGATCGGCCACAAACCCGAGCGCCAGATAGAACAGTCCGCAGACGACGACGAAGAGCGCGCCGAGGACGGCCAGCTGGATCGCGATCGGCCACGGCGCATCCGATCTTGCGAACTGCGGAAGGATGGCGAGGAAGACGAGCAATCCTTTCGGGTTCAGGGCGCTCACGCCGAATCCCCGGGCGACAAAGGTGCCCCTGGCCGGCCCGCGCTCCGGTTCACCGCCGCCTTCGATCAAACCCGGCGGCCTTCGAAGCGTCACGATCCCCAAGTAGACGAGGTAGGCCGCACCCGCGAACGTCAGCGCGGTGAGCATCCAGGGGATGGCCGCGACCAGCGGACCAACGCCTATCGCCACGACCACAGTGAGCATCAGGTATCCAAGCATCAGCCCGCCGACGGCTGGCACGACCACGTGGTGTCGCAGACCGGACGCCAGGATGAACGCCCAGTCCGGACCCGGAACGACGATCAAGGTTGCCGCGATGCCAGCGAATGCCAGCAGAAGATAGGGTTCCATCACTACACCTCCCCTGAGAAGGAAACTACGAGATAATCGAGGGGAAGTGCTTCCAACTATTTCCACGCGTGCGCCTGATTTGAGGAAAAAGATGGTGATGGATCGTCTTGATCGCAAGATTCTTGTCGAGCTGCAACTCGACGGGAGGCAGAGCATCACCGAACTGTCAGAGCGGGTCGGCCTGACCGTCTCCCCCGCGCACAGGCGCGTCCGCGACCTCGAGCGCTCCGGCGCGATCCTCGGCTATCGGGCCGTGGTCGACCCGACCGCGCTCGGCCTCCACTTCGAGGCCCTCGTGTTCGTCACGATGCGCCAGGAAGACCGCGACACACTGATCGCGTTCGAGAAGGCGGTGGCTGAGATCCCGAACGTGCTTCTCGCACAACGACTCTTCGGCGACCCCGACTACCTGTTGCGGGTGCGGACCACGGATCTCAACGCCTACGCCCAACTCGAAGACGACCTGCTCGCCGCCCTGCCCGGAGTGCAACGCTTCAACTCGACACTCGTCATGAAGAACATCGTCGTCGACCGGCCGTACCCGGCTGACCTTTAGGTCGTCACTCTGTCGAACCGCTGCCCGAGCGGGTTCGAAGCGCCCAGGACGAACACCAGCTCGATGATTCCGGCTGCCGGCTCCGAAGGAGACCACGCAAGCGCAATCATATGGTGAGCATCAACCATGTCCGGCGATTACCGGTTGAGGAAGGTGGTTACCCAGCCGAGAGCCTTCGAACCCCACGGCCCAACCGCGGACGGGTCCGCCTGCTGGCTTGCGTCAGCCTCGATCCGGTACGCATTCGCGGGTACCAAGCGACGGCTTGCGCGGAATGCCGCGATTGCGCCCACAACCGAAAGCGCTGCGAGAGCGAGGAGCAGCCAGCCGAACATCGATCCGCGAACCAACAGGACAATCCCGAAGGGCCCGGTCGCCCAGAACACGACGACGGCCACGACAGCACCGACCATCAGCCAGCGTGCCCGCATCCGGCGTCGCTCTTGCGCGTCGAACTCGTCGATCAACTCACCCATCGAATTCCCCCACGACCAGAGACTAGCGGCGCAGGTTCGGGCAAGCGCTTCGAAATGCTGACTGCGAGCGGCGGGGATTCAGAGCCCGAACATCAGCCATGCCTGGTGGCTGACCCAATCGGGGTAGAGCGCGCCCATCGCGTCGTACAGCACCTGATCGCTTTCCGTCTCATCGCGAAGGCGACCGAAATCGATGAGGTACTGCCTGGTCTGCTCGATCGTGTCTGCGCTGTCGGATGTTCCAGGCTTCTTGTGCCCCGCAACCACCATTTTCGGAAAGAGCGCCGACAGGCGGTCCAACGCCGCGATCCAGTTCTTCCGAATCTCCGGCGTCGTCGCGGCGACGAACATGTGGCAGTGGTTGTAGACGACATCGCCCGCGACGATCAACTCGAGGGACGGCACATAGAGGGACGTGCTGTCGGGAGAGTCGGTGGTTCCCTGCCTGATGATCTGCAACTCGTGACCCTCCAGGCTGAACGCATCCGATTCATACGGCTCGGGCAGAACCAGGTCAGCGGGCAGCTGCCCTGGCCAGAGCTTGCGGAAGAAGGCGGTCCGCTCGGGGGAAGCTCCGGCGAATTCGACGGTTTCCGGCGTAGCGATGGCTCGGGCCTCCGGAAAGTGGCGTTGTAGGACGCTCAATCCCGCAAAGTGATCGAAGTGTCCGTGAGTGATGTAGATCGTCGTCAGGTTGCGATGATGCAATGCCACCCACGCAGCCAAGGCATGCGCCTCCGCCTCCGTCGTAAGCGCGTCGACCAGCACGGCATCCGTGTCGCCGAAGATCAGGGTGGATGTCATCGGGTCCCACGCCGGCGGCGGCCCGAACGGGCGGGAACGCTCACCGACCGTCGGTTTCTCGGGGGCGACGAAGACACTGACGTTCAGTCGGGAACCCATGGTTCTTCCCTTTCTTCTTTCGCTCGATCTCAGTCAGCGTCGTTCTGGACTTCAGTTCCCAGCCAGCTGCCGAGATCCAGTTCGGTCTCTCGCTGCTGGAAGCCCGCATCCAGTGTCGCCGCGTACAGGCGTTGAGTCTCGGGCGTCCGCGCGCTCTCGCCGAACTGGTCCGAGTCGTACCGGAAATCTTCGACGGGCGCCAGTGAAATCGCATTCACGCGTTGCTTGATCGCCACTCGCCCTGCCGCCGAAAACGACGCGATCCGATGCGCAAGACGCTGCACGAACCCCTCGAGCTGATCGCCGGGCATGGCGCGGTTGATCCACCCGTATCGTTCCGCCAGCTCAGCGGAGTAGTCATCGGCGCTCAGCAATACCTCGAGTGCCCGGCCACGCCCCAGCAGTCGGGTCAGGTGCTGAACCGCCCCTCCACCGGGAAGCTGCCCGAACGCCGCCTCGAACTGGGCGAAGACCGCGGTTTCCAGAGCAGCGAAGCGCATGTCGCATGCGAGGACGAATTCGTCGCCCGCACTGCGGACTCTGCCTTCGATCTGGGCGATGGTGACCAGCCGGCTTGCGCTCAGGTACCGGAACAGGAGGGCGATGGATGCTTCGCCCGTGAGTCGGGCAGCTTCCGCACGGTATGCGGCGATCCTCGTCACGTCGACGTGCGAGATGAAGTAGTCGGGGTCGGCACTCGTGAACACCAGCACCTGGACCCCTGCGTCGGACTCGGCCCGCTGGATCAACGACACCAGATCGTGCACCAGCTCAGGGCCGAGGAGGTTCATCGGCGGGGCTGCAATCTCTACCGTCAGAACGGCGCCGTCACGGTGAACCCGAAGCGTGCGGTAGTCCCCGGCGTCGACCGGCACCTGTGTCTCACGGTCATTCGACATGGCTTCTCCAAACCACCCCGTTCACGCGGTATTCGACACCATCGCATCACTGGCGGGGCTGGTCGTCTCTGCTGGGTTCAAAGCGGCGGCGGTTCGGATGAAGATGATGATCCAGCCCAGGATGACGGCGGAGGCGACCAGCTCAAGTGCCGTCAGGTTGTAATAGCCGATCGGGAAATACAACAGAGTGACTACTACCACGGCGCCGAGAAATGCGTAGCCGAGCGTGACGAACGTGGCGGGGAAACCGGGCAGAAGGTTCGGGAGTGCAAATACCATCGCAACGAAAAGCACGACCAGCGAAATGGCCACGGTGTTGTGGATCGCGTGGAATCGGTTGACCGGGAAAATGCCGACCCCGGCCAGGAACGCGCCTTCGCCGACGAGGCCCCATCCGATCACCGAAACTTTGCGGGCGTTGTAGTCGGGTCGGGATCGTGCCCACTTTCTGACATCCACCATGACGTAGTCAGAGAGCGTGAGGATCAGGCCGCCGGTGACGATGAGCGTGAAATTGAAGGCGAACCCCGAGAAGCCGGCCATCGTTCCCAGATCGCTGAAGTTCCGTTTCCACCACGCGGGATCTGGTGCGGTGATCATGCTCGCGAGCACCCCGCTCGCGATGAAGATCGAAAGGAGCGTCGAAATTCTGAGCGAGTTGATGGTGTTGCCGGAAGCCTGCATGAAATAGGTGCTGATTCCCGTGGCAACCGCAACCAGCACGGCAGCCGTGAGCGTGTCGACGCGAAGCCCACGGAAAGCGTCGTCGAGGAGGAGGAACGTCCCCAGGCTCAGAATGAGCCAGATGGCGACGTGATTCACGGTGAGCGCGGTTGTGTCCAGGACCCGTCGAGGGAGTGCGAGACGATCCTGCTTTCGAGGCGGGAGAGGCCCGAGCGCCCGGAGGTAGGCGAACACGAACCCTCCCGCTCCGAGGACCGAGCCCGTGATCGCCGCGACGGTGCCGATCGACCACGGCCCGAACAGCGGCACCGAGCCCTGCCAGAAAGCGATTGCCCCGGCGACGGCCCCGATGCCGCTCGCTGCGGCCGCCAACTGAACCGACCGGGACTCGATATGAATTGCCGACAGGCGAACGCCTGGGTGATGTTCTCGTGACATGCGCTCGCGAACTCCTTCGTCGAGAGGAATGAATCAGCTTGCGATGAACTCGAGGATGTCCTTGTCGAGTTCGGCCTGGTATTCGCCATAGATGCCGTGGGGTGCCCCGGGGTAGACCTTCAGCGTCCCGTTCCTGACGAGCTTGATCGACTTCTCCGCTGCGTCCGCGATGGGCACGATCTGATCGTCATCGCCCTGAGCGATGAAGATCGGAACGTCGAGCGCTTTCAGGTCCTCGGTGAAGTCGGTCTCCGAGAACGCTTTGACACAGTCGTATGCCGCTTTGAGTCCGACGAGCATCCCCTGACGCCAGAAGTCGTCGCGGGCGCCCTGCGAAACTTTCGAGCCCTCGCGGTTCGCCCCGAAGAAGGCAGCAGACAAGTCCTGGTAGAACTGCGACCGATCGGCGAGGACGCCTGCCCGAATCCCGTCGAATGCCTCGATCGGCGTGCCGTCCGGGTTCGTGTCGGACTTCACCATGATCGGCGGGACCGCGCCCGCTGTCACGATCTTGCTGACGCGTCCCGCGCCGTGCTGAGCGGCGTAACGCACGACCTCTCCGCCTCCGGTGGAGTGGCCGATCAGGATGATGTCGCGCAGGTCGAGCTGATCGACCAGTTCTGCGAGGTCGCGTGCGTAGGTGTCCATGTCGTTGCCGTTCCACGGTTGCGACGAGCGACCGTGGCCACGCCGGTCGTGGGCGATCGCGCGGTAGCCGTTGTCGGCGAGCAGCTTCAGCTCGACCTGCCAGGCGTCCGAGCTGAGCGGCCACCCGTGGCTGAGGATGACGGGCTGACCCTCGCCCAGGTCGGTGTAATAGATCTGCGTTCCGTCCGAGGTGGTGATGTATGGCATTGCGGTTCTCCTCGTACTCTTCGATTCCATCGGGAGTGTCGATACTCGCGGTCTGCACCGATCTGCGCGTTCCTCGAGCTGACGCGTCTCAGGTTACGCCGCGGCCCCTCACATGCAGCGATTTGTATAACCTCACAACCTGGTCGCGGCGATTCTGTGGCCGCCTCCAGATCTCCGGGTTGCGCATCGAGCCGGAGCGATCATCGTCGACATCATCAGCCACTGAAACGAAAGGATCACACGATGGCACTCTCCGACGAGCTGCTGAAGCTCTCCAACCAGTCCCGCGAACTGGAAGCCTCCATCGAGGCGACCAAAGAGAGGAACGACGAGAAACTGAAGGCCCGGAAGGCTCAGTTGGATGCCCAGCTGACAGACGCCCGCACGAAACTCGGGGCCAAGGTCAACGCCGCCGGCGATGAGACCGCCGCCGAATGGGCCGACGCGCAGAAGTCCGTGTCGGACGCGTTCGCGTCGCTGCGTGCCGATTCCACAGCGCGACACGCGAAATGGTCGGCGAAGCGCGCCGGTCGGGCCGCAGACGACGCCGAGGCCGACGCGCTGGACTCGATCGACTTCGCCATCTACGCGATCCAGGAAGCCGAGTACGCAGTGCTCGACGCCGCCATCGCTCGAGACGAGGCGGACGAGAAGGCGGCTGACGCAGCAGTGAAGGAGGTCGCAGCCAACGAGTAGAATCGCCTCCATTCCGCGACACCGGCGCGCGGCAGATGCGAGGCAACCATGGATGAACTCGATTCATGGCCTCTGCTTGCCGAACTCCTGCGTGAAGTGGTCGTCTCGAACCCTGACCTCTCCGTCCGGATGGCTGACACCATCCGGACGGAACTGGAGTTCTATCGCGCGGGATCTCCCGTGACCCCAGCCGAGGTCGAGCGCTCGACATCGGAGCACATCACGGCGCTCGTCACTCCGGGCCTGACGGTCGAGGAGCGGGAGGCGGCGCCTCGCGACCTCGGCGAGCGACGGGCCCGCAAAGGTATCGCGCAGATGGACATCACGGACGCGATCCGGACCGGAACAAAGTACCTGTGGGATGCGGTCGTCGCCCACGGGAGAGCGCGTGGTGTATCCGACGCGGAGCTGGTCGAACTAGCGTCGCAGGTCTGGTTCATGCACGATGCTTTCGTCCAAGCGATGTCGGCAGGCTACCGAAACGAATTCGCCAAGAGCCTGCTCAGCCGCCAACAGGAACGGCTCGGAATCCTGTATGGACTCCTCACTGCCAGAGGGCAGGAGGCTGCCTCACCGTGGAATGCGGTCGATCGGCTCGGCCTGCCCCGCACAGGCGGGTACGTGGTGGTGGCCGTGGCGGCTCCCCACACCGGCAGAATGCCGTTGCCTCGAGTCGAGCAAGCCTTGGCGCAATTGCAGATCATCTCTGCCTGGGTGATGTCCGGAAATGTCCAGTTGGGGATCGTGAGCGCCGTCGACCCTTCGTGGCCCGCCGCTCTCGAGTCGGCGGCGGAACAATGGACGGTGACCGCCGGCGTCAGCCCGCTGCAGCAGGACTACGCACGCGTAGGGCTCACAGTCAGGCTGGCGAGGATCGCGCTGGCGGCGGCAGCCCCTGGCACCTTCAGCTACTTCACCGATGCTCCCATCCCGATGGCGGCTGCGGGGTCGCCTGAACTGAGTGGACCCATCGTCGAGGTCGTCTTCGGAGAGCTGCTCCATCTCCCTGAAACTGAGCGACAACCGCTTGTCGACACCCTCGACGCGTGGTTCTCGACCGACGGGTCCTTCGCCGCTGTCGCCACCAAACTCTGGGTGCACCAGAACACGATCCGAAACCGCATGCATCGGATAGCCACCCTCACCGGTCGCGACATCGCGCAACCCCGCCACGCGTCCGAGCTCTACCTGGCTCTCTCCGCCTACCACCAGCAGGCCATGGGCAACCTGGACGACTTATGATTCGCCCTCGAGGGTCAGGCGGGCTTGATGTTCTGGTTCACGTGGAAGAGGTTTCCTGGATCGTACTTGGTTTTGACAGCCACCAACCGCTCGTAGTTGACCCCGTAGTTCTCACGGACTCTGCCTTCGTCGTCACCGTCCATGAAGTTGATGTAGCCGCCCGGTGAGGAGTATGGACGCAAGGCCTCGGTATAGCTGCGGACCCAGTCGATGTTCGCGGCGTTGTCTGCCGGGTCATCCCACATGCAGGCGATCACGGGAGAGAACTTGACGTCGCGGTTGACGAAGGCGGTGTCCGTCTTCCCCACCCGCTGAACGGCACCGTCGATCGGGTAGATGTGGACGGACGTCTGGACGCTGGGAACCTTGCTGCCGTACTCGAGGTGGGCGGCGATGGCGCCGTCATTGAGTTCGGCCAGGAAATTCGCCTTCCAGTAGGCCTGCATCCCCTTGGGCAGAAGAGGATCGAAGGCAGCGTTGAGGGCCGGGTACGGCATGGGTCCCACCATCGAACCTGCCACGGGGGCCACATCCAGGAACGGCTGCCAACGGGCCTCGCCCTCTGCAGGATCGCCGGTCCACATGCCGATGATCACGCAAACTGGCTTGCCATGCCATTCCTCAGGCAGGAACGGCACTGGCGGTCCCTGGTGGAAGCCCATGAAGGTCCCGAATTCCTCGGGCGCATGGGCAATGTAGTCACGGTAGAAGTGAGCCACGGTCTCAGCATGCTCGATGCTGTAGATGATGATCGCGGCATGGACCATGTCCACGGGCTGCAGTTTGTACTCCAGTGAAGTCACCACCCCGAAGTTGCCGCCGCCGCCCCTCAAGGCCCAGAACAGGTCCTCGTTTTGGGTTTCGCTCGCCGTCAGGAACCTGCCTTCTGCGGTGACCACATCTGCGGACAGCAGATTGTCGCAGGTCAGCCCGTATTTGCGAGAGAGGTAGCCGATGCCGCCGCCCAGGGTCAGGCCCGAAATCCCGGTGGACCCCACGATGCCGCCCGTGGTGGCCAAACCGAACGCGTGGGTCGCGTGGTTGAAGTCTGCCCAGGTGGTTCCCGCCTCGGCACGGGCAGTCCGCGCCTCGGGGTCGACGCGGACCCCCGTGCGGTTGACGAAATCAATGACCAGGGCGTCGTCCCAGGTGCCGAACCCGGGCGCACTGTGGCCGCCGCCACGAATTGCCAGGGGCATGGAGTGATCGCGCGCGAAGTTCACGCTGGCGATGACGTCCGCCACCTGCGCCACACGGACGACACCGGCCGGATGCTTGTCGATCATCCCGTTGTAGACAGCGCGGGCGGAGTCATATTCAGGATCACTTGGTGTGACCAGTTGCCCGCGGAGCTGTTCACGCAGTCCGTCGAGCGGTATTCCGTTCATGGGTGTTAGCCGCGATTCTCTTCATGAGACCGGATACGCTCCACCCGCCACATCCCCACCAGTAATGACGGCCGGGGGTTACCCCGCTAGGCCTACACCCAAGCCACCGCAGGGTCAAGAGGACTGATGGCGGGCGCTCGCGGCAGCTAGACATGGAAACGTACAGCATCGACACGGCCGGCGCCGGGCCACCAAAAGAGGCGGGCCACTTTGTCGGTGGCCCCGCCCTTTTTAGAATGTGAGACTCACGATAGAAATCGCTGAAATCCC
The DNA here is from genome assembly GCF_049994905.1 of Leifsonia sp. McL0618. Taxonomy (GTDB): domain Bacteria; phylum Actinomycetota; class Actinomycetes; order Actinomycetales; family Microbacteriaceae; genus Diaminobutyricibacter. The sequence goes on from NZ_CP188258.1 coordinate 2,782,817, forward strand.
TGTTGCGGGGTCGCCCCAGTGGGTCGACCCCGCTCGTTCAGCAGCCTTCCAGGTTGGCGACCGCGTCGCTGAGGACGCCGGTGCCACCGATCAGCGTGTCGTTTTCGACTCCACGATTAGCGAGGTCCAGCTTCGACGCCGCGGGCAGGCAGGCCGGGGTGACAACGTACAGTGGCGCACCATTGGTAGCAGCGAGCACGGCACCCGAGAGCGCATCGGCGAAGTCGTTGCCGGTCGCGAAATACGCGGACTTGGCGGTCTTGAATGCGTCAGCGTTGAGCAGCCGCGAGGTCTCGAAGCGGTCGGAACCCTGGATGCGCGTGACGTTCGGGCCGAGGCCCGTAGCGACGCCGGCAGAGACGGCGCCCGGGCCACCGACGACCGTAAACGTGTTCGCTCCGTGCGACGTCAGGAATCCAGTGGTGGCCGCATCGACCGACGGCAGGCTTCCGTTCAGAAGGAGCACGGGAATGTGTGCCGCGCCGGCCGCAGCCGCAGCCGACAGTGCATCCGGGAAGTTCATGCCGGTTGCGACATACGCCTTCGAGAAGCTCGGGAAAGCCACATCGATAACTGCACGGGCAGTCACGAAGCGGTCGGAGCCAGCCAGACGCTTCACGGTCGGAGCCAGAGAATCGAGCTGTTTTTCAACCGCAGCCGAAACCGCACCGGTTCCACCGACAATGTAGATCTTCGACGGGTTCAGACGCTGGATCTCCGCCTTGACGATCGCCGGAAGGCTGTCCGGGGCGCTCAGCAGCAGCGGTCCGCCGAGCTGAGCCGCCGGAGCGGCAGCTGCGAGGGCATCCGCAAAGCCGGTGCCAGTCGCAACGAACACGACGGGAGCGGTGTGCGGGAATGCGTTCTTCGACACCTGAACGGAGGTGTCAAAACGGTCAGAACCTGAAACTCGATTCACTGCCGGGTTCCAGAAGTGAACGACCTGGTGGCCCCACGTGATGCTTGAGACCGTCGCATTCGCCCCGGGGTCGTCCTGCACGCCGAAGCCGAGGACTGTGTAGGCGCCCGCCGCGGTGAGCAGGTCGGAGAGGGTGTGGTTCTCCCACGCCGGAATGCCGTTGATCGGCCTGGAGAACGCCCATTGCTGAGCGTCACCGACCTGGTTTACACCGATGACGACACCTGCCATCGGTACGATCGTGACAAAGTGCTGGCCTTCTGCGTAAATGGGGATCTGGAAGTTCGCGTGGCCGCTGGTGGAGGTCCACGAGATGCCCTGGGCGAGCACTGCCTCGAACCCGGCCTTGTCGAGCGTGGTGTCAAGACCCTTGATGACGGTCGTGCCCTTGGTGCCGGGCTGGAGTTCGAGACCCGCGCCGTCCACCGTGGCGGCCGAGACCGCGGGGTCGGAGCTCAGGTGCCAGGTGTTGTAGTTGGCAGCAGTCTCGGAGTTCGCGATCGAGCTGACGTAGCTGTCTACGGTCGCGTCAATCGCGGCGGTCGCGGGGGCGGCCGCGGCGAACGCGATGCCTCCGGCGACGACGACTGTGGTTGCGAGGGCAGCCAGCCGGGTGTGGCTATAGTGCAATGTGTTTCCTCTGTCTAGACATAGAAATGCCCCGCCGCACAGACGGGGCACGTGATTTGTTGAGACTATCTACGAATTCCGGCGCAACCGTGCCATTCGGCGTTATATAGCGAACCGATTTCGCCCCCAATTCAGGTCAGGGCGGCGGGTATCCGAGAGTCGACAAATATCAAGCAGTCGCCAACCGAGCGTCATAAAATGACGCGTGCACCAGCTCACCCGCGACCAGGCCCGACGCATCGCGGTGGGGGCGCAGCTGCTCGAAGCCGATCGCCCTGACGACGTCGTCGGGATCGCCGAGCAACTCGGCGCCATCAAAATCGACCCGACGGCCACGATCGCGCCTGCGGAGCACACACTCCTCTGGTCGCGGATCGGCTCGGCCTACGACAGGGCACAGCTCTCGAAGGCCGTCGAATCCGACCGGCTGCTGTTCGAGTTCGACGGAGCCTTCCGCCCCATGAGCCTGCTGCCGTTGATGATGCCGGCGATGCGGCGCTGGCCGCGTCGGGAGAGCAGCCGCCAATGGTTGGAGGCGAACGACCAATTCCGCACCGAAGTCCTGGCGCGATTGCGAGCGGAAGGCCCGCTGCTCGCCAGCGAAATCCCGGACACCGCGAACGTCATCCGGCCGCCGGATGGCTGGTACGGGCCCAACCAGGTCGTGCATATGCTCGACTTCCTTCAGCGGCAGGGCGAGGTCGCAATCGTGGGTCGGAAGGGACGCCATCGGCGTTGGGATCTGGCCGACCGCGTTTACCCGCACGATCTGCCCGAATACGAAGACGACGAGGCCGAACGGTTGCTGAACGAGCGCAGGTTACAGGCGGCCGGTATCGCCAAGCAGAGATCGCCGTGGACCCCGGTCGGCGAAGCGGGCGAGCCCGCGACGATCGAAGGGATGCGCCAGAAGTATCGCGTCGACCCCGAGGCGCTCGCCGCGCTCGAAAATGACGAAGGGGGCCGCGTCGCGTTCCTCAGCCCGTACGACGGGATGCTCTTCGATCGCCCCCGGCTGCGCGAACTCTTCGAGTTCGACTACGTGCTCGAACAGTTCAAGCCGAAGCCGCAGCGAAAGTACGGCTACTTCGCGCATCCGATCCTGATGGGCGATCGATTCGTGGGGATGCTCGATGCCGAAGTCGACAACGACCGCGGCGAACTGAAAGTCAACGCAGTCCATGAGTTCGTGCCGTTCGACGAAGTGGAGCACGACATGGTCCACGCCGAGATCGCCGACCTCGGCACGTGGTTGGGCGTCGACGTCCCGGAGTGGTGACACGGCTCCCTGAGAGAACTCGAAGACCGCGTTTGTTGGGCGGCCATCCTCCGGTCGACGCGAATTCACTTTGCGTTTCTACCCTCCTCAGGGGGTCAGGTGATTACTGCGCGTCAACGAAATGACGCCGTCACGTGGGCCCACGACGGAGGAGTCCGATGAGATTCAGATCAAAAGTTGGGGCGAAAGTCGCGGCAACGAGTGTCGCAGCACTCGCGGTCACTGCTTTCGGCGGCGTTGGAATGGTGGCCAGCGCCTCGGCCGCGGTTCCGTCGCATGGCCACGGGCGCTCGGACCATGTGCTGCTGATTTCTGTTGATGGCATGCACCAGAGCGACCTGAATTGGTACGTCGCGAACCATCCGGCCTCGACGCTCGCGAAGCTGACCCACGACGGCAGTCAGTACACCAACGCGTCGACCTCCAACCCTTCGGACTCCGACCCGGGTGGCACGGCGCTGATGACCGGTGGCAACCCCAAGACCACGGGCGTGTTCTACGACGTCGAGTACAGCCACACGGTCGACGAGGCGGGCGCCGCATGCACTCCGGGCCAGCCGGCCACGGGCGGCGACGTCATCTACGACTCGCCGGACGACGCTCTGGCACAGGTGCCCGACTTCACCAACCCGTCGAACGGCGCTTTCCCGTCATTCGACGAGAACGGTTCGATCTACCCGGGCGGCGTCGACACCAACCCCGCAGCGATCATGAACCTGAAGTTCGACCCGAAGACCTCTCTCAACCCGGCCACCTTCCCGGTGGATCCGAAGACCTGCAAGCCGATCACCCCGTGGGATTACCTTGGCGACAACACGATCTTCCAGGTCATCCACAACGCCGGCCTGCGCACTGCGTGGTCCGACAAGCACGAGGTTTACGCGTCGTTCAACGGTCCGGGATCGAACGGCCAGAGCATCGACGATCTCTTCTCGCCTGAGATCGACTCCCAGGCCGTGATGCCGAACGGCGTCCCGTACCCGCAAGATGACGACTGGGCGCACATCGACGCCGCCACCAAGCAGTACGACGGCTACAAAGTCCAGGCCGTGCTCAACGAGATCAATGGTTTGGACCACTCCGGCAAGACCAAGGCCGGCACTCCTGCGATCTTCGGCATGAACTTCCAGGCCGTGTCTGTCGCGGAGAAGATCAAGTCGACCCCGACGACACTGATCGGCCCGGACGCAAACGGCAACTACACCACGAGCGCACCACAAGCGGGCGGCTATCAGTGGGCTAACGGCCAACTCGTTCCCGGCCCCGTGCTCTCCAGCGCTCTCCAGCGCTCTCGACTATGTTGACGCTCAGCTCGGCCGGATGGTCGCCACCATCCACAAGGAAGGTCTGACGAACAAAACGACGATCGTCGTCACCGCAAAGCATGGCCAGTCGCCTCAGGACCCGACCAAGCTCGTCACAGTCAAGGATGGTCCGATCGTCAGCGCGATCAACACGGCCTGGTCGCAGACGCATCCGAGCAACCCGAAACTCATCGTCGCCGGAACGGACGACGACCTGTGGCAGTCCTACCTGTCGGACCGCTCGCAGGCCGCAGCCGACTTCGCCAAGGGCTATCTCTGGGATCACACCGCTGCCGGATTCGACAGTAACGGCAATCCCGTCACCGTCCAGCATTCGGGTCTCGCCCAGATCTGGGCCGGAAGCGACGCCGCGAAGTTCTTCGGTGTCGCCGTCGACAACGGTCACTACCCGGATGTCTTCGGCGAAGTTCAGGAGGGCATCGTGTACTCGGGTCCGACGAAACTCGCCGAACACGGCGGCATGAACACCGGCGACCGCCACGTGCTCATGCTCGTTGATGGTCCCGGAGTGCCGGCTCAGGTCATCTCTTCACCCGTCGAAACCACGCAGGTCGCGCCGACGATCCTCGCCGCGCTTCGACTCAACCCGACCGCGCTGACCGCTGTTCGAACCGAAGGCACCCAGGTCCTTCCGGGACTGGGCCAACTGCGACACGGACACTGACCGAAGCGGATGCACGCTAGCCGAACGCAGTGCTGAATACGAGGCCGGGAGTCATCCTCCCGGCCTCGTGTGATGCGGCTACGGCTCCGTGGTTGGCGGCGGGTACGTGACATTCGTGCGGAGCCAGATCCAGCTACCGTTTCTGCTGTTCCTCACGAGGTCCGCGCGGACCGTCTCGTTCGGTTCGACCGGTCCGGTAGCAAGGCGAAGCGTCCGCATCGCGAATTCGTCCAGCGTCCAACTTTCAGCGAAGGTCCCGGAATTCGACGACACCTCAATAGTCAGTTCGGCGCCGAGCTCAAGGAAGAAGGGCACGACTACCCATTCGAACTCGAATGAGCGCGTCTCGCTGATGCCGAAATCCGACGGCGTGAAACGGACCGAGACCCGGAACCAATCGAGCGGCTGCTCGGGGTGCACGTCCCACGAGTAGAAGAATGCCGGATTGAGGGTCGGGGCGAACGCGACATCACCGGTGGCGACGCCGGACGGCAGCGCCAGGTTCGCCCCAGTGCCGAGACTATAGAAAAGGCGCCCAGCATCGATCGAGACGATCGTGCCTCGATGGAGTCCGGAGCCGGCCCCGATGTCACGGAGTCTCTGGGTGAAGTCGGCCAACTCCGACGGGTCGGGGCGACGGGGCGTGTTCGGAGGGTCGGTGATGCCGTCCATAGTGCCGCACAATACGCCGGACGCGCCCCCGCAGCAACGCAATCACACGAATCCCTGTGCCGGTGCCGCCACTCAGTGGCGGAGAGCAATCAGAGTGCGAACGTCGACCTGTTCCAGAAAGGGATCCGTACCGGCCAACGCGTTGCCCAACTCGGCAGCGAATCGCGCTCGATCGTTCCTTTCCGGGATCCGGTCGGACATCGCCGAGAAGACGCCGCCGACGATCTGGTCGAGGGTGAGGGTGTCGGTGTAGGTGACGCGAACCTGGTCAACGTTGTAGCCCATGGCGGTCAGCTCACTCCGATATGTCGCGCGGGTGGCGTCGTCGGTGCCGCAGTAGCTGGTCGGGCTCACGCCCAGCCGGCGGTGCACGAAGGTGCGCAACGCAGCCGACCATGCGGTGTCCTGTAGCCACAGGGGGGTGCCGTTGGCGATGATCGCCAGACCGCGCCGGGGCCTGAGCGCCACCTTGGCCGCGGCGAACAACCTGGCACGGTCGACGAGATGGATGGCGTTAGCCAGGGTGATCGCTCCAACACCGTCGTAGGCCGCCGCAATCGATTCGAGGTCATCCGCAGTACCGCGGATCCATTGCACGTTGGTCACGGCGGCCTCACGTTCCGCCGTTCGGGCATGCCGGAGCATGTCTGCCTCGGGGTCGACACCGAGGGCCCGTCCGACCTTCCGCGCCAAGGGCAGCGTCAACTGGCCGGTGCCGCATCCGAGGTCGACAATCGTGTCCACCGGACTCAATGCGAGGGCGTCGGCCAGAGCATCGACCACGTCCGCAGGGTAACCCCGTCGATATCGGGCGTAATAGTCCGCAACGTCCCCCTCGAATCCGCCCGCCACGCTAACGATTCTCTGTCGTCTCAGTGAGGGAATCGAGAAATTCCGCGCCCGGCGAACACCGAGGCCGGCCGCTCGTTCGAGCGAGCGGCGCCCACAAGCGGCGGCGCTACGCGTGCGCAATGTCGCCCACGCGTAGCGCCGCCAATCACCCGCAGTGGTTCTTGTGTCTAGCGGCGCTCGCCGTCGTCGTGTCCGTATCCAGTGTCGGGACGATGCGGTGCGCCGGTGGCCAGCGCGAGCGTCTGCTGGAGAGCGGTGTACTCGGGCTTCGGCTGGAGGCTGGCATCGTAGATGTCGGCCGCGCCCTCACCCGCGAAGACGCCAGGGACCCACGAGTAAGCATCCCCGAATCCCCAGACGGTGTACGAGATGCACTGCTTGACGGCGAGGCATGCCTGAAGCGTCGAGGTGTATCCCGCCACCTGGGCGTTCTGTTCAAGCGCGGTCACCGGAAGGGTTGTACGCACGTCGACTTCCGTCTCGGCGACGTCAAGACCGAGCTTGGCGAAACGCTGCAGGTTGTTCTCCAGGTCGGGCAACCCGTACTGCGTGTCGAGGTGGGTCTGGAATCCGACCCCGTCGATGGGCACGCCCTGCGACTTCAACTGGGAGACGAACGCGTAGACCGCGTTGCTCTTCGGGCCTGTGTACTCGATGTTGTAGTCGTTGTAGAACAGCTTCGCTTTCGGGTCGGCTGCGTGAGCCCAGCGAAACGCGTCGGCGATATATCCGGAACCGAGCTTCTGCAGCCAGATCGAGTCGCGGAGCGTGCCATCGTCGTTGAACGCTTCGTTGACCACGTCCCACTGCCAGATCTTGCTCTTGAAGTGAGTGACCTCGTCGGTGATGTGCTTCTTCAGCAGTGCCCGCAGCTGGTCGGCGCTCAGGGACGGTGCCTCCGCGGTGAGCCACGACGGGAGCTGGTTGTGCCACACAAGCGTGTGCCCGCGCACAAGCTGGCCGTGGGCTTCGGCGGAGGCGACGAGTGCGTCGGCCGGCGCCCAGTTGTACGTGCCCTGCGTTGGCTCGACTGCGTCCCACTTCATCACGTTCTCCGGCGTCACCGAAGAGAATTGGCTGTTGAGAATTGACGTGTACGCGGGGTTGCTCGCGAGTTGGTCAGTATTGACCGCGGTCCCGATGCGCAAACCCACCGGGGCGGCCAACGCCCGCAAAGAATCGGGAGGGGAAGCTGGGCTTGGATGGGACGGCTCGCTGGCGAAGGCTGCACCCTGACTGAACAGGACAACGCTGACACCGACCACGGCTGTGGTGATGAGGGCAGAACGACGAGATTTCACGTCAGGTACTCCTTTGTACGGATCTCATTTGCATGGATCTCATTGGGATAGAAATCGATTTCGTAAGGCACGAAAAGGTCGACCCCTATATGTTGTTTCGTCAGACTAATTCGCCCACTTTGACCTGTCAATGGGGTTAGACGAACGTGTCTAATGCATGCATTCAGGTCGCCGCCGATCGTCGCCGGGCAGAAGGTGAACTCCGTCGGCGAGAGCCGCTCGCGCGTGCGGGTGCAAGGGGGTACCGTCGCGTCTATGACAGCTGGAACAGGCAAACTCCTCGTCCGTCTCGTGGTCGGCAGCGTGTTCGCCGCCCACGGCCTCCAAAAACTCCGCGGCGCGTTCGGCGGGCCTGGACTCGAGGGCACCGAGAAAATGGTCGCTAGCATGCAGATGCAACCGGCGGCTCTCCAGGCACGTGCGGTTGCGCTCACCGAGACGGTCGGAGGGATCGCCATAGCGGCCGGCGCAGCTACCCCCCTTGCCGCGGCCGGCCTGATCGCGACCATGGTCACGGCGATCCGCAAGGTGCACTGGAAGAACGGCCCGTGGAACTCGAACGGTGGGTTCGAGTTCAACGCGGTGCTGATCGCTGTCGTCACGGCGCTGTCGATCGACGGCCCGGGCAAGGCGTCCGTGGACGCGGCCTTGGGAAAGGCACGCTGGGGCATCCTGGGCGGGCTGTTCGCGCTCGGCGCCGGCATCGTCGGTTCGTTTGCCGCGATCGAATTCGGCCGCAGAGCATCCGAATCGATGGATGCGGAGCCCAGCGACAGGCACGATCGCGACGACGAAACACCTATTTGACCGGCCGGTCAATCAAGCTAGAATCGAAGGTGACCCCCAGATCGGGAGCCAACCGATGAAGGAGGTTGGTGTCGATGAAGAAATGGACTCGCTGGCAGGACTGGGTGGTGGTTGCAGCCGGTGTCTACGTAGCATTGTCGACGCTATGGACAACCCAAATGGGCGCATCCATGTCGTTCATGCTTGTTCTCGGGGTCCTGATGGTTGCAGCGGGAGTGTGGAGTCTGGCGATGCCGGGCCTCGTCTCAATGGAGTGGGTCCATGTCGCTCTCGGCGCCCTGCTCATCATTTCGCCGTGGGTGGGCAACTACGCGTCAAGCGCAGGAGCCGCCTGGACATCGTGGATCGCTGGAGTCGTCGTACTCGCCGCCGGCCTCCTGGCCGTGCAGCCTGCAATGAAGATGCATCACGTGCAACCAACTCACTAGAACAACCCGATCGCGAGGGGCCGGCCGCCGGCCCCTCGCACAGTATTGAAGCGGCAGCAGACAGTGGAAAACGTAGGAGAAGCGCGCACACGGATACTCGACGCCGCCGAAAGCCTCTTTGCCCAACGCGGGTTCGACGCGACGGCGACCTCAGCCATCGCCGAGGCAGCCGCAGTTCCCAAGGGCCTCTTGTTCTACTACTTCCCGTCCAAGAAGGACATGCTCGCGTCTTTGGTCGGCGAAAGGCTCGGGCCGGGCAGGATCGACCCGGACCCACTGATAGAACCAGGCAACCCCGTCAGGTCCCTGCTGAATCTGAGCCAGAAGCTCTTTCGGGTGCAAGCGGACTCCGATGTGATCCGCGTGATCGTGTGGCGCGAGCAGCATTCCCACCCCGAGGTCAAAGCCAAACTCGCCGCGCACCGGCGGGCTTTGTACGCGACGATTGAAAAGGTTCTGGCCGGCAGCCTCCACATTCCGGTCGGCAGCAAACGACTTCGCGCAGCTGCACTCGCGTGGGGCGCAATCGTCACGACTCCCCCGCTCGAGGACGAGTCGATCGAGAGCACGTCGCGAGAGCAAATGGACGACCCGCTCGAACACCTCACCTCACTCGCCGAGCTTCTCTGCGCCGGCTTGCAAGACGGTTCAGAGTGACCAGGTAACGATTCGCCGCGATCACCCGCTCGATGCTCGATCTGCCTGGCAACGGTTCCTCCTACTGATCAACCACGTCGTAGGTCACGTGTGTCGCCCGCGGAGAATGGATGACCTCCCGTTGCACGAGCGCCATCTTCCCCGCGAGTGTGAAGAGCCGAGTGCCGGCGCCCATCAGCAGCGGTGAGAAATGGATGTGGAGCTCGTCGACCAGCCCGGCCGCGAGACACTGATCGACGACGTTCGCGCCGCCCATCACGACGACATTCTTGTCTCCGGCTGCCTCGCCGGCCAGCCGGACGGCCTCGGAAACGCCGCCGGGGACGAACCGGAACCGCGAGGCCAGACGCACCTTTTCCGGCGGTTCGTGGGTGACGACGAAACAGGGAGGTGCGACCGACTGGTCTTGATCGTAACCGTAGCCGATGTCGTCGTTCCAGCCATCCGGTCCGTCAACGACGTCGAACAGGCGGCGGCCGAGGACGACCGCGCCGGTGCTCTCGAAAGCGCGCGCGAGCACCTCGTCATCGATCGGCGATCGGGGCTGTTCGAGCACCCAGGCGTGGATGCCCTCTCCCCCGATGCCCAGTCCGTGGGCCGGACCCGCGTCGGGACCTGTGACGTAGCCGTCGATCGACATGGAGATGTCGGCGATCACTCTGCTCATGATGGTCCTCCTACTTCTCCGTGCGCGACAGATACAGCACCGCGGGCCCGGGTGCGACCGGTGAGGTGAACTCGACCATGCTCGCCGGCCCATCCACGGTCACCTTGTCCGCGAGGACGGTCTCGCGACGGTCGATTCCGAACCACTCCGCCTCGTACCTGCCCGGGGGGAGCTCGATCGTGAACGCTCGCTGGTCGCTGTCCGCCTGTAGGACGAGGTACTCGACGCCGGGGTTCACCAGGGCGAAGCCGTCGGGACCGACATCCGTCAGGGGCCCCATGTCGACCAGTCCGACGCGCTCAGCGAACCGGCGGGTGTCCCCCATCGCCCAACGTGCGGGCTCGTACGCTTCGAACGGGGGCACGCCGGTGTCGGCCGGTGCAGCTCCGGTTGGTTCGAGTCCAGCGATGAGGCCGTAGTCCATCAGGATGGGGTGGTGGCCGCGAAGGAACGTCTTCCAAGCCCAGAGCGCGTCGCCCTGTCCTGGCGCGTAGTGGTCGGTGTCGCTGATGACGACCTTCGTTCCGTCGGCGACGGGAGGGTTGACGTACCAGTGCGACGGCGGAGATCCTGGCGCCATCGGGTGTCCGCCGTCGGCGAAGATCTCATCGTCGTAGCCGGGCGAGATCCATTCGGCGCGACTTGCGAGAAGCGGGTCATTGACTGCGGTCTGCACCGCGACAGGAAACTGCATCGTCATCCCGATTGGATGGGCGTCGTAGCCGCGCGCCTGCTCGTGGTGTTTGACGATGTCGATCACCCGGTACTGCCATTCAGTTGTGTCTCCCCACTCCGGGGCCGTGTCCAGACCGAGGAACCCCGCGAACTCGTCGGTGACCGCTCCACCGCCGGAGGACTCGTTGGCCACCTCCCACAGCACATTGGGGAGGTCATGGAGCGTGTCGACGACCCTCCGCACGTACTCATCCTGAATCGACTGCACATTCGGGTCGAGCGGCAGCACCTGCAGGTCGTCGATCGATGCGGCGTCGATACCGTTCACGTTGTTGTCCGCGTGAAACGGGTGTCCTTCGATGTGGTCCGGCGCAGGACTGAGGTGGAGGGCCCAGCCGTCGAACAGCATGACCCCGACATAGATGCCCGCTTCTCCCGCCGCGACCACACGCTGGCGCAGCCGCTGGAAATAGGTGTCGTCCAGCCGGTACAGGTCGAAGCGAGGCTTGCCGTCCTTCGCGACGCCCGGACCGGTATGGAGCCACGGCTGCGGGCTCATGTTCAAGTGATAGTTTCCACCGGCGGCCTGCGACCGGAACTGCTCCCAGCGCCACAGCCTGATGAAGTTGTGGCCACGCTCCCTCAGGAATTCCAGATAGGCGTCGTAGTCGAACCTCTCCGGTTCGTCCGGTCCTTCTCGTCCAGGGCCCATCCCGTCGTGCAGGTTGTTCCAGATGTGGGATCCGGTGAGGTAGACCGCACGCCCGGCAGTCGGGCCGGAAGCGGACGTGAAGTACCTCGGGTTTCGCTCTGAGACGACGAGTGGTCCCATTGCCGTCCGCGTGTTCGTCATGGTCGTTTGCTCCGTTCGTCCGATGAGTCAGCGTGGAACAAGTCGTCACCTATCGACGTAGCCCAGGTGCTGGGCGTTGTAGCGCTCCCCTTGGACGCCGATGCGTTGGGCGAGGCCGTCGAGGTCGGAGCGCTCGTCCGCCGAGAGCGCCACCGTGGTGGCGTCCGCGTTCTCCTGGATGCGCGGGGTGCGGCGGGTGCCCGGGATCGGGACGATCCACGGCTGCTGCGCCAGCAGCCAGGCCAGGGCGACCTGCCCCGGTGTGACATCTTTGGTCGCGGCGAGCTCTTTCACATGGTCGACCAACGCCTGGTTCGCGGCGAGGTTCTGCTCTTCGAAGCGGGGCACCCGGCGCCGGATGTCGTCGTCCGCGAATGCGGTGGAGGTGTCGACTGTTCCGGTGAGGAATCCCTTGCCGAGTGGGCTGAACGGCACGAACCCGATCCCCAGTTCTGCCAGAGTCGGCAGCACGTCGGTTTCCGGGTCGCGGGTCCACAGCGAGTACTCGCTCTGCACCGCGGTGACCGGGTAGACAGCGTGCGCTGTGCGGATCGTGGATGCTGATGCTTCGGAGAGGCCGAAGTGGCGCACCTTCCCCTCCGCGACCAGCTCGCCCACCGTGCCGGCGACATCCTCGATCGGCACCCCGGGGTCCACCCGGTGCTGGTAGAAGAGGTCGATCACATCGCTTCGCAACCGCTTCAGCGATGCGTCGGCGACTCGCCGGATCTGCTCGGGCCGACTGTCGAGCCCGACGCTGGCTCCGTCCTGGATGTTCCAGCCGAACTTTGTAGCGATCACGACCTGGTCGCGCAACGGCTCCAGGGCTTCGCCCACGAGCTCTTCGTTGACGTACGGTCCGTACACCTCTGCCGTGTCGAAGAACGTCACGCCCAGATCGACTGCTGAGCGGAGTACAGCGATCATGTCCTCGCGGCTTCCGGGGTTCGGACCGTAGCTCTGGGACATGCCCATGCAGCCCAGCCCGATCGCAGAAACCTGCAGGCCTTGCCCGAGTGTGCGTGCGTGCATGTGTTACTCCTGAGTCCAGCCGGTCATGTCATCAGTCATGCCATCCAGTGAACGCCAACTCTCGCGCACATGGGAGTCCCTGTTTGGCGTGGAGGAGCGCATAGCTCCGCTCGGTAGAGTTCCCGAGTGGAACTTCAGTCAAAGCCCGACACTGTCCGCGATGAGCCGCTCACGTGGCGCACGATGACCCTGCTCGTGAAGATCGGGACGGTCGTCATCTGGGTGGCGTTCGTCCTCTATCTCGTCTTCCTCCTGAAGCTGCTGCTGTTCTCGCGCGCGCTCGGCTCGGAACGCTCGCTCAACCTGATCCCATTCGCGACCATCTCGAACTACCTGTTCAGTGACTCGGCAGGGGTGAAAAGGGTCGCGATCGGCAACATCCTCGGCAACGTCGTAGCGTTCGTCCCGCTCGGCGCGTTCCTGCCCTTGTTGCGGCGCCGAATCGGGATGTGGTCGAACCTTCTTATCGTCGTCTGCGCGAGCGTGTCGGTGGAGCTCGTCCAAGGCATCTTCGGAGTCGGCGCCTCGGACATCGACGATGTCATCCTGAACACACTCGGCGGGCTCGTCGGCATCCTGTTCTTCACCCTCCTGCGGGTGCTCCTGCGCCGTTGGAGTCGGCTGATCATTGTGATGGCCGTGCTGTCGCTCCTGGCGGTGCCGATCCTCTCTTATCTGCTGTTCGCGATCAGATTGCGCATGTAATCCGGGTGAACGCCGACTCGACCGGCCTGGTCAAAGCGACCTAGCGGCCCTGGCGCTTCTTGAACGGCTTCGGCTGCCCCTTCACGGCCGGGGCGCGACCCTTGCCCTTCGAGGCTTTGGCTTTGCCGCCGGCCGGAACGACAGGCTTCACCTGGGCAGGTGCCGCGGCGATCTCGTCCCGCGCTGTGGCAAGAAAGAGGACTCCGGCTTCCGTCAGCTGGGTTCTCGCGCCGTCGCGGACAAAGAGCGGAGTTCCCACTTCCTTTTCAAGCTTCGAAATCGACGAGTAGAGGGAAGCGAGCGGGATGTTGAGTGCCTGTGCCGCACGCGGAAAATGCAGTTCCTCAGCCACGGCGACAAACCGGACGAGCAGGGTGATGTTCACAGGGGCCCCTCGTGGATCGCCGCCTGTCGCGCCCGCCACGCCTCCTCCGCGCGCTGCATGCGATCGAACAGCGCCACACGGTCGTCGTCGCCGATGGCCGACAGGTCGAGTTGGAACACATCGTCCGCGACCTCAAACCACTCCTCGGCGGATGTCAGGATGCGGGTCGAACGTCCGCTGGCATCGTCCCTGCTCAACTCGTCGTTGAGGATGAAGTCGGTCCCGAGTGCGTCGCGGCGGAAGAGCTCGCAGGTCTGGACGAACGGGGACTGCGGCGACGTCGAGAGTTCAGCGTGATACCCGCTGAAGTCCTCCCACACGGCCGGCGCAAGCGTGAAGTCCATGCTGTGGAAGGTCGTCTGAACCGGATCGGTGAAGAACCGCCAAGCATCCGGTGCGATGTCCGGCAGCGCCTGCAACCGGAAGCTGAAAGGGCCCTGGACGTGGACGCCCTCCCGCAACGGGATCGGCTCGTGGTGCGAGTTCGCCAGGCCCACGTCGATCGACCACCGTTCGCCATCGATCACGACAGTGAGGGCCAGGTGTGTGCCGTACTCGTCGGGTGTCGTCTTCGCACGCTCGACGCTGCCATTGATCTGCCCACGATGCAGCGTGACGTCATATCCAAGGGCGGTCAGAAGCGTGGCGAAGGCATTGTTCAGGTTGAAGCAGTAGCCGCCCCGGCCCGCGAGGATGCGGTCGATGGATTCCTCCGGGCTGATGCCCTGAGGACGTCCGAGCTGGATGTCGATGTTCTCGAAGGCGATCCGCTCGACGTGCGCGCGGTGCAGCCCGCGCAGAGTGTCGAGCGTCGGAGCTCCGAGGGACTCTGAGGTGTCGACTCCGAGTCTGGTCAGATACGGCGCGACCCACTCGGGGTGGCTGGACTTCTCGGGGATCATGGCCCCCGAAGACTAGCGCCTCCGAGGGCCCACGCCAAGCGCCCTCCCGACGGCTACCAGGGGACCCGTGTGCCATCCCAGGACCAGAGCGCGCCTGTTGGGCCGTCGTCGGGAAGGAGCGCAAGGCGGACCGCGCCTGTGGCGGCCTCGGCCGGGTCTCCGCCGGCGGACATCCCGGGGACCAGATTCGTGCGGCGCAGGCCTGGCGCAAGCGCATTGACCTTGAAGTGCTCGCCGAGGGCTTGAGCGGTGAACAGGGTGACAGCATTGGCCGCCGTCTTGGAGCTTCGGTAGGCAAGACCGCCACCGTGAACCCGTTCCCAATCGAACTGTGGGTTAGGTCCGCTGGCCCAGGTCAGCGATCCCGTACCGCTGGACACATTCACGATGCGAGGGTGCGCCGACCGGCTCAATGCTGGAAGGAAGCCTTGTGTGACGGCGATGAGACCGAAGACATTGGTCTCATAGGCAGTTCGGAGTTGCCCGAGCTGTGTGCCGGTGATGTCTTCGCCACCGGGGTTCACCCCAGCGTTATTGACCAGGATTCCCAGCTCACCTATCCGTTCCGCCGCTGCTGCAACGGATGAGGGATCGGTGACGTCCAGCTGTACAGGGCGCACCGCAGACCCCAGTTCCTCGGCGGCCCGCTGTCCTGTGGCGAAGTCGCGCGCGCCGAGCCACACCGTGACACCCTGATCGGCCAACTGCCGCGCAATCTCGAACCCGATTCCGCTGTTGCCTCCAGTGACCAGCGCGACAGCTCCGGATGCAGGTGGCCGGATCTGAGAAGGAAGACGGTCTGGTTGAGTCATGATTACTCCAACTCCAACGATGTAGTTGGAATTGTAGCGCGCCTTCGCATCATCTCCAACTCGACTGTTGGTATTCTCGACCCATGGCCTGGGATACGGAGGAGACGCGTCGGCGCCTTCGCGATGCGGCGCTCGTGGAGTTTGCGGCTCGAGGGTTCGACGGCACCACCATCGGCTCGATTTCTGCCCGTGCCGGCGTGAACAGAGAACGGATCTACAGCTATTACGGCGACAAGAAGGCCCTGTGGGAGCTTGTACTTTCGACTGAACTCGAGCGTCTTGCCTCAGCTGTGACACTTTCCGGCACCGGACTGAATGACATCGGCGAGTTCGCCGGGGCAACCTTCGACTATCACGCGGCACACCCCGAACTTGCCCGCCTGCTGCAATGGGAGGGGCTGCAAGACGACCAGGCCGCGGATGTCGTCAGACGCACCGCGCACTACCGGGACAAAGTGGAACGTTTCGCCACCGCCCAACGCGACGGGTTGCTCGATCGGGGTCTGAATCCTGCTCATCTCGTGTTCACGCTCATCGCCCTGGCCGCATGGTGGCAAACCGTGCCACAGCTGGCAGAGATGATCACCGGAGCCGGCCCCGACGACCTGCAGGAACGCGCTCGCCGCCGCACGTTCGTCGTCGAAGCAGCGCGGCGACTTGCGACCCCATCGACGAGTGAAGAGTAGTCGAGGAGGGCGATCACGTCGCGTCAGTCTCGCGCCAGGAACGGGTCGATCGCAGCCCATGTTCCTTCCGGGGCTTCGAGGTGGGGCAGATGCCCGGCTTCGGGGATCTCGACGAACTGCGCACCCGGAACAGCGCGGGCGACCGCCCGCCCGTAGGCCGGGGTGACGATCCGGTCGCTTTCACCCCACACGATCAGGACCGGGACCTGCACGGCGCCGAGCCGACCGAGCAGGGCTGGGTCGTTCATGCCGGTGCCAGTGATTGCGGCCATTGTGCGACCGTTCGCCTGCTGGTTGGCGCGCTGCGCGTCGGTCAGCTTTTCAGGGTCCAGGTAGCCGCGCTCCGGGTCGTGCCAGGCGACCTCGGCGAGACCACGTGCGTCGAGGGCGAAGAAGTCCGCGATCGGCTCACCCTCGACGACCACCCCGACGCCGTCGATGTCGACGACGGCGCCGATCAGTCCGGCGTACCGCTCATCGGCAGCCGCCTGCACCGCCATTTCGAGGGCGATCCATCCACCGATCGAGGATCCGATCAGAACGACGTCGTGTTCTCCATCGTCGAGCAGGCGGTTGAGGTAGCCGGAAGCGAGATCTGCGACCGAGGCGATCGTTTCGGGACGCGGCGTCCCATCCCAGCCCGGATGGGTCGGTGCGAGTACGTGCATGGTCGCGGCAAGGTGTCCCACGATAGGCGCAACGGTCTGCGGGCCGCCACCGCCGTGAAGCACGAGTACCGTTCGCGACGCCGGGTCCCCTGCTTCGTGGATGGGGAGATCCTGGGGAAGGGTACTGCTCATGGTGACTCCTAACTCAACATGTTTATATACGAGTGTTGATACACTAGCACCATGACCACGGATTTGGAAGGGCTCGGGCTGGCGATCAAACGTGCGCAGTACCGGAACCACCGCACGATGGATGCTGCACTGCGCGACGTCGGGATCAGCCTCGTGCAATGGGACGCATTGCGTGCCATCGATCGAATGCCCGAAGCGTCCGGGCATGACCTCGCCACAGCGAGCTTCCAGAGCGACCAGTCGTTCGGCACCCTCGCGACCCGACTCGTCGATCGTGGGCTGATCACTCGATCAGCAGGACGGGGACGCCGGCTCGAGTACAGGCTGACCGAATCGGGGCACACCGCTCTTGAGGAGGGCCACGAGGTGGCACACCGGGTGTTGCCCGAGCTTTTCGCGCCGCTCGACGAGGATCAACGCGCGGCGCTGCACCAGGCACTCCTCGTTCTCACCGGATGACCAGAGCGCAGTGCCACAATTGCGCCGTGGGACCACGGATCGCACCGATCTCGCGCAGGCGCGCCGACGTCAGCCGGAGGTCGATCGCGGTCGTGGCCCTGGTCGTGCTGGCTCTCGCCGGGTGTACGTCCGCCCCACCGCAGCCCGACACGACGAACGGTACCAGCCGCTTCTATGACCAGGTCGTGCACTGGAAGACCTGCAGCACCGTTCTGCAGTGCGCCACGGCGATCGTGCCGCTCGACTGGGCGCACCCATCGGGGCCGACCATCTCGATCGCCATGGCGAAGCAGCGCGCGATCAGCGGCAAGCCCCAAGGCACCATCCTGTTCGATCCGGGTGGACCGGGGGCGTCCGGGGTCGACTTCGTCGAAGCGTACGGGGGTCAGATGATGGACCCGAGCGTCCGCGACGCCTACGACGTCGTCGGCTTCGACCCCCGCGGCATCGGCCACTCCACCCCGATTCGCTGTTACAGCTCCGCAAAACTCGAGCACTACTACTACGACGTTCTCCCCGGCAGGATCGGCAGCGATCAGTGGCTGGCGGCAGACCTCAAGGCCCAGGATGCGCTCGCCAAGGCGTGCGCGAAGAACACCGGCCCGCTGCTCGCGCACGTCGACACGAGCAGTGCGGCACGCGACATGGATGCGCTCCGTGCCGTGTTCGGCGAGAAGAAGTTGGACTACTTCGGCGGCTCGTACGGCACCGATCTCGGGCTCGAGTATGCGCGGCTGTTCCCGCAGAAGGTCGGTCGCTTTCTGCTGGACAGCGTCGAGTCGCCCGACGCGAGCGGCGAACAGCTCGACGTCGGCCAGGCCAAGGGCTTCGAGACCGAACTGCAGCAGTACCTGGCGGCGTGCGTGCCCGACCAGTCGACCTGCCCGTTCTCCGGGAGCGTCGCCGACGCGGATGCCCAGCTGACGTCTCTGTTCGCGACCCTGAACGCGCATCCGATCGCCGACGCCGACGGGCGATACCTCAACAGCGCCAACCTGGCCATCGCCATCACCTCTGCCCTGTACTCGCCGCAGTTGTGGTCTGACCTGTCGAGCGCACTGAAAGCGGTCAAGACCGGCTCGGCCGGCCCCGCCTTCGATCTCGCCGACCAGTATCTCGAGCGCAGCGATTCGGGCCAGTACCCGAACCTCATCGAGGCCTACTACGCAGTGGGATGCCTCGACCGGGCCTCACCGGACACCGTGACGGCGATGCGCAGCGAGGCTGCTGACATCGCGAAAGTCGCGCCCGTGCTGGGCAGGTATCTCGGCTACTCGAACGCCGTATGCGGCGTGTGGCCGTACCCGCCGGCGGCGACTCCCCCGCCGGTCACGGCTGCAGGCAGCGATCCGATCCTGCTGGTCAACGCGACGAACGACCCCGCAACTCCGTATGCGCAGGCGCAGGAAGTCGCCTCGCATCTCGCCAACGGGCACCTGGTCACACGGGTCGGCGACGGCCACGGTTCGTACGAGCAGGGCTACCCGTGCATCGATGACATCGTCGACCGGTACTTTCTCACCGGGGCCGTTCCTGCATCCGACCCGATGTGCCCTAGCTCGGGCACCTAGTCGGCGCCGCGGGAATCGGGCAACGGGCACAACTACCGAGCCGTCGGATCCTGCGGCACACTGGCAGCGTGACGAACATCGAGCGCACTCTCATCCTGCTGCGGCACGCCAAGTCGGACTGGTCGGGGTCCGAGGCGGACATCGACCGCCCGCTGGCCGAGCGCGGTCGGGCGCAGGCCCCACTCGCCGGGCGATGGCTCGCGAGCAATGCCGGCCGGATCGACCTGGCCATCGTGTCGCCCGCGCAGCGCGCCCGTGAGACCTGGGAGTTCGTGTCGGCTGAGGTAGCGGCCGCGCCTCCAGCGCGCATCGACGACCGCGTGTATGCGGCACCCGCGGACCGGCTCCTCGACGTCGTGCGTGGCGTGCCGGACGATGTGCACACTGTGATCATGGTCGGCCACAATCCCGGCATGGAGCAGTTTGCGTCGCTACTCGCCGGCGAGGATGTGACCATGCGCACCTGCGGCATCGCCGAGTTCGGCGTCGAGGGCCCGTGGTCCGAAATCGACGCCGCGTCGGCAGTGCTCCGCGCTTTCGGACGCTCGGACGGCCATGTCCTGAGCTGATCGCGCCCCGGAGTGAACGCAACGCTTTAGGTTCCTGGTCTGACCGGAGATATTACCGTCGACCGAGGCGCCGTTCTCCACCCGAACCTGTCTCGTATGGAAGTTCATAGTGTGCGTATATCGCGGGTTCGCTCGCTGCGTCCAACTCCCCATCGACAGCGATGGATGGCGCCTTGCTGACCTGTTTCTTCTCATATGCGACTTTGATGTGCTTCGGCGACACGAGCGCTCCAGTGAGGGGAACGAAAAGCAGTTTCTGCCCGCTCAGGATGCCGACGCGGACTGTCCCGAAGACGGGCAGATCGCTCGCGGTATCGAAGTAGATGGTCTCGAGGGTGCCGATCTTGTTTTCGCCTGGATCAACAACGCTCAGTCCAACCCAATCCTGCACATTCTCAGCCTCGAACATTGTGATCCCGTCCCGCCAGGACTCTCCCGACGCACTATTGCGCAGCCGGGTGTCGCTCACGCATCACCGTACTCCGCCGCCGTGCGCTTGTCGCCCGCACAAGATGTGCGCGGCAGAAAGCTTGTCTAGCCGTTGTCGCGCCCTCGAGCAACTCGAAGCTGAAGACGAGGCGCGAATCTGTAAACATTCACAGGGTTGCGGCCTGCACACCGGGTGAAGACTGGGGTCGCGGCGCGACTGCAATTCGGCAGCGTGTTGATGGGAGAGAAATGCTCCAGATCATCGGGCTCGGCTTCGCGAACGCTGGAACGCTCGCCGTTCAGTTGCTGGCGATCGTGTTGGTCATCCTGACCCGCCCACGACCCAAAGCGCTGCTGTGGGCGTTCTGGTTGACCGCTCTGCTCGTCAGCTGCGCCATCTCGAGCGTCGTCTTGGCGCTTTTCCGCGCCCACGGCACCTTTCTCGGCTCGACATCGACATCCGTCAGTCCGGTCATCTACATTATCGTCGGCGTTATCGCCTTGGCGGCTGCCCTTTTCGCAGCCACCAAGCGCGGGCGGGAACTTATCGGCCACGAAATCGACCGACGCGCCGAGGCCAAACGGAACGCCCCCGAACACCACAGTTCGATAGGCGATCGCGCCCAGGTGAAGGTGGCGGCGGTCAAAGCCAAGGCAAGCGACGCGTTAGACCGAGGATCGGTCTGGGTCGCCATTGTCGCGGGCGTCCTCATGGGGGCACCCTCACCGTTCTCACTGGCCGCCGTCGGGCTGATGGTCCGCGGCGGCTACACGCTGCCGGTGCAGCTGGCAATGATCCTGGTCTTCGCCCTCGTGACCTACATTCTGGTGGAGATCCCGGTGGTGAGCTACTTGATCTCACCCGAAGGCACGGCCGCACGAGTGGATGCCTTCGCGAAGTGGCTGGGTGCGCACAAGATCCAAGCCGTTGCCGCCGTCGCGGCAGTCGTCGGTGTGGTATTCATCGTGAAAGGGATCACCGCACCCTGACCGGCCCCATCACAGCCTTGACGTGCAGTGAGCGGCGACGGTCAGGAGTCCTGCAGCTCTTTCGTCACGAAGCAGGTCGATGGTTCGTGGTCTTCTTGATGCTTCCGTCAGGTGCGTAATACGTCCATGACCCGGCCTTGGCGCCGTGATCGAACTCGCCTTCGTCAATGAGGATTCCGCGGTCCGTCCAACGCTTCCAGAGACCATGCTTCTCACCGTCGAGGAACCCGCCCTGCTGGCGAAGCTCACCCGACGGTCGGAACCACGAGCAATCCCCCGCGAGTTCCCCGTCCACGTAGTGGAATTCCGATCGGACACCGCCATCCCGAAAAAGGTGGCGCCACAGACCGGTGCGCTGACCATCCCTGTACTCACCGGCGACTACGCCACCGTGCGGGTCGGGTTCCTCCCAGGGACCGGTCTTCAACCCTGCAGCGTCGAGTTCATTCACGACCTGCTCGCGATCTGGATCAGGTTGCCGCAGGTGTCGTCCAGTACCGCCGTGGTCACGGGCCCCATGGTCATCGGCGGCTGCGTGAATCGCACACCCAATGCGGACAGGCGGTCGTACTCGGCCGCCGCATCCCCGACGCCGAAGCTCGTGAACGGAATCCCGTCCTCGACGAGCGCAGCCTTGAACACCTTGGCCGCGGGATGCTCGTCAGGTTCCAGTAGAAGCTCGACGCCGTCCTGGGCGTCAGGGCCCACGACAGTCAGCCAACGGAATTCACCGGCGGGCATATCGGTCTTCTTCACAAAACCGAGCGTGTTCGTGTAGAAGTCCAGGGCCTTGGCTTGATCGTCGACCAGAACGGACGTCGTCGTGATCTTGATGTTCATAAGAGCTCCTTAGTGATGTGAGCGAGTTGTGCCTGCGCCTCGACAAGCACAGTCGGGTCGAGGTGATGGATGGTGGTGCGGCCGCTCGCGGTCAGCTGCACCAGCCCGGCATCCCGCAGCACGGCAACATGTTTCGCCACGGCTTGTCGGCTCAGGCTGTGGCCTCGATTGATCAGGCGCACACACAACTCGAACAGAGTCTGATCGTTTCGTCGTGCCAGCTCATCGACCAGAGCGAGACGGACCGGATCGCCCAACGCTCGGAAGACCGCATCCACGGCGCCAGATTAGCAACCTTTCGGTTGCCAATCAAGGAATCCTGCGACGACACAGGTCCCGCGGCACCCGACCCTCGCTTCGAAAGGACTCACACTCACGGGCTGACGCGGACTCTGTGTCCCTCGAATGCGACGATGTCGCCGAACTGCAGCTGCCGTCCGCGGCGGCGATCAACCTCGCCGTTCACGGTAACGTCGCCGTGGACGATGGCCTCTTTCACAGCTGCACCGGAGTCGAGGAGCCCAGCGAACTTCAGGAACTGCCCGAGGCGAATGGTGTCACCGCCGATCGGGACATCCTCGATCGGAGCGGGGTTGGTCATTCCGAAATGCTAGCCCACCCTGTGCCGACCACGGACGACGACCTCGATCGCAAGAGGATGATGGACCCATGCCCACTGACCACGGAGCATCGACGCTCAGGAAAGGAACGAGATGAGACCGCTTCGATACTCCATCAACGTCACGCTCGACGGCTGCTGTCATCACGAGGCAGGGCTACCTCCCGACGAGGAGTCGATGCGTTACTGGACCGCCGAGATGGAGCGAGCCGATGCCCTGATCTTCGGCCGTGTGACCTACGAGATGATGGAGTCGGCGTGGCGGCGGCCGTCCACGGGAACGTGGCCCGAGTGGATGGATGAGTGGCAGATCCCGTTCGCCGAGGCCATCGATGGGGCGAAGAAGCACGTCGTGTCGAGCACCCTGACCGGGGTCGACTGGAATGCCGACCTGGTGCAGGGCGACCTGGGGCGCGCGGTCGAGCGGCTCAAGCAAGAGCCAGGCAACGGCCTGTTCGTGGGTGGGGTGACTCTTCCACTCGCGTTGGCAGATCTGGGGCTGATCGACGAATATGTGTTCGTTGTGCAACCGGTCCTCGCCGGACGTGGGCCGACGTTGCTCGCTGGCCTTCGCGAGCGCATCCAGCTCGAGCTCGTGGATCGCCATGAGTTCCGGTCGGGCGTGACTGCGCTGCGCTACCGGCCCAGCGAATAGGGCTCGACGTGATGAGAGTTCGAGTGCCAGGGTTACGCGCGCTGCGCGACATACAAAACGCCCGTGCGATTCACGAGGGTGGGGCCGACTGATTCGGCTTCGTCCCTCAGCTCGTTCGCGGCATCTTCGCCCAGGGTTTCCCGAACCTCATCAATGTTCTCGAGCCAGATTTCGTAGAGTCGGGTGAGTTGTTCTCTCCACTGGGGTATTTCGATCCGGGACACAACGTCAAGTCCGCCCGCCTCGATGATGGGGTGCCAATCGGGTACCGACCGGGGATGCCCGTCCTTAGCTTCATCAGCTGTGAACGCGTAACGACCGCCCGGGCGCAGGATCCGTGCCGCCTCGCGCACAGCGGCGATTCGATCGGAAGCGAAGAAGATGGCGTCCGCGCACAGCACGGCGTCCGCACACTCGTCCGGCAGACCAGTGGCAACGAGATCGCCGACCTGGAACCGTGCGCGACCCTCGCCAACCCACGTGAATGCCCGTTTCCCCGCTGCTGCGACTCCCACCGGAGACCAATCGACGCCGACCAGGTCGGCTCCCGTCTCGCGGACCACCCACAGGCTTACGCCTGCGCGTCCGCACGCAATATCGACGAGAGTCTCGCCCTTCGCCAGTTTCAGCTCATCAACGAAAGCTCGTAGGGTCCAGAGCGTCGACATCCCGTACGGGTCGACTTCTTCGGGATAGTCGTCGCCGTATGCCTCCCGGGCCATCCGCGCCATGATCGTGCCGAACGCCGCGTCCGTATGTGCCTGGTCGAAAGCGTCGGCGGTAATAGTTGAAGGGATCGGGACAATTGCTCCGGGGATATCGATTGGCTCAACCACGCCCTGACCTCCTGCCCGAGTTCCGAACATTCTTACCGACACCCGTCGGGATGGGCAAGAAGAGACGTCGCTATTTCACAAACGAGGAGCATTTCGCTTCGCCAGATATTCACCCGTGGGCGATTCCGCCACCCCGGGCGCCCGGAAGGCTCGCGCTCCGGCTTCGCGTTTGCTGAGTGCGCGAATGTGAACAAGATCGATGATGCATACGGCCGCATTCATAACGACCATCGGCCAAACGCCTAAGGCTGCGTTGTAGCCGACCAGGATGACGGATGCCGTGAGATTGAGCCATCGCAACCGAAGCATCCCGGCCTGGAGGAGCGAAACGACGAGGAGGGCGGATCCGAACCAGCCGAGCGCCTGAAGCCAGATCATGCCTCAGCCCTCGGTATGTCTTGCAGCAGAGTTCCCATGATTGTGATCGCTGCAGAGGTCGATTCGAGTACGACACTGTGTTGAGGTCAAGGCCAGAGCCAGGGCGTCATCAATGCCCGTGTCGCAATCGAGATAGATCGGTACGCTCATCGAGCCGGCTCGTAGGCATTCAGCGACAGCAGCGTGGGTTGCGACGACGCATCGGACACGGCGGCAGCGCCCACCGCAGAGGCGGTCGCCAGCGCACGGCGCGGAGGTACCCCGGAGGCCAGCGCAAGTGAGACGGCCGCGCAGTATGCGTCGCCGGCACCGACTGAATTCACTGGCTGGACGGGCACGGCCGCTACCGCGACGACGCGTTCGCCGCGCATCCACAGTTCCGACCCGCCACCTCCGTACGTCACGACCACGCGCTTGACGCGGTTCAAGCCCGCGACCGTCCGATGCTCATGTTCGTTGACGACGATCAGGTCGGCGCGTTCGATCAGAGCGGCCGGGAGGTCCCGAGCCGGCGAGGCGTTGAGAACCGCGAAAGCGCTAGTAGCTGCGAACGCGGCTTCGACAACGTCGAGCGGCGTCTCCAGCTGCGCGATCAGTAGATCGAACTCCGTGTCCTGGGGCGGCACCGCGAACTGGTTTGCACCGGAGCAGACCACGATCTGGTTCTCTCCGGCCGCATCAGTCGCGATGAGTGCGACGCCGGTCGGGGCGCTCACGCGTAGCACGAAGCCTGTGTCGACGCCGACGACTCGAAGCCTCGCGAGGGCGAAGTCGCCGTCTTCGTCGGCACCGACAGCACCGAACATTGTGACGTCCGCCCCGAGCTGCGCGGCTGCGTGGGCCTGGTTTGCTCCTTTGCCGCCCGGTTCGCGTCGGAATGCGCCACCGCCGATCGTCTCGCCAGGGGTGGGAAGCCGTCCGGCCGAGGCTACGAGATCGATGTTTATGCTCCCGAGAACGGCCGTCCTCATGCCGTTACCGGCCCCAGGATCGGTGCTTTGTCACCTGCGGCGACGATGGCGCGGACGATCTCATCGCCGACCGCGGTCGCGTCGGCGCTCTCAGCGATCCGCGCCCACCCGCGCGGATCAGGCTGGAAGACGCTGAGGCCGGCCTGTTCGCCGTCGGGTCGGATCTGCACGCGTCCCGGGCCGCTGAAGGCGAAGAGGTCGGGGCGTGTGAGCGTGAGAACAGTGACGGGGTCGTGAGGGACGTTCCATTGGGTGTCCCAGTACTCCCACCACTGCGCGATATCCGCCTGGAGCGCCCGACCCGCCGGCCCCGACTGCGCGATCTTCGCCAGGCTGTCCTCACGGATCTCGATCTGGCGCGTCACCTCCAGGCCGGTGACGACAGTGGGTATCCCTGCGTCGAAGACGATCTGCGCCGCCGCGGTGTCCGACCGGAAGTTGTGCTCTGGTTCCTCGGCGGCGAACGATCCTCCCATCACCCACAGACCGCGAACCGACGGAGCGAATCGAGGGTCCGCCTGTATGGCGGCGGCGATGTTCGTGAGCGGCCCGATGGCGACGATGTCGATCGCGCCCGGTTGCTCGAGAACGGTCCGCACCAGATAGTCGACGGCGCTGTCGGCGACGGGCTCGCTATCGAGGTCGCTGTGAAGCGAACCCTCGTGGCCGGCCCACCAGACTTCGCGTCCGGACAGCGGCGTCGCGATTCCGGGATGCGCGAGAAGATCGATTCCGGCGAGAGCTGCATAACGGCGGGCGATACGGGCCCGGAGGGTGGCGTCTCCATAGACGGTCGTGACGCCGGCGAGCGCGATCGATGGGGTGCCGAGGATCTGGATGAGCGCCAGCGCATCGTCGACATCCGATCCGATGTCCGTGTCGAGGATGACGTGGTGAAGAGGCATGGCTGTTCCTTGCAGTGTCATAGCGGTGTCGCGGCTATTTGATGCCGGTGGTGCTGACGGATTGGATGAAATAGCGCTGGCAGGCGACGATGATTGCCAGCGGGATGATGGTCAGAACGATGGATGCTGCGAACATCACGCCGTAGTCGACGTTGAACTGGCCCTGCAGGTTGGCGAGCGCGACGGGTCCCAGGATGTGGGTGTTGTCGGTGCCCATCAGCAATGGCCATACGTAGGCCTGCCACTGGAAGAGGAAGAGCATCAGCCCTGCACCGATCAGGGCTGGGCGTGACAGCGGCAGGTAGATCCGGCGGAAGATGCCCCACCAGCCCAGCCCGTCCAGGCGTCCCGCCTCGACCAGTTCCTGCGGGATGGCCAGGAAGAAGGTGCGGAGGAGGAAGATCGCCATTCCGTGGCCGATACCGGGCAGGATGAGGCCCGCGAACGTATTCTGCAGGTTCCAGTCCCGGAACAGATTGGCCAGCGGGATCGCAATCGCATCGAACGGAATGAGGAAGCTGAGGATCACAACGGAGAAGAGCACGCCGCGGCCACGGAACGGGATCGCGGCGAGCGCGAACGCCGCCATAGCGCAGATGACCAGCCCGATGACGACCGTGCTGATACTCACGAACAAGGAGTTCGCGATGGCGCGGCCGAGATCGCTGTCGATCAGCGTGATGTAGTTGTTCAGCGTCGGACTGGTTGTGAAGAAGGTCTGCCACTGCAGGGGGTTGAGGTAGCGGAAGGTGTCCGCTCCCGGCCGCAACGAGTTGATGAACGTCCACCAGAGCGGCAGCAGGAAGGCCAGGCCCACAACGGCGGCGACAACGCTCATGCCGACGTAGGCCAGCGTGCGACGGCCGCGGGGACGTCTGGTCCGTGACGAAATGGTCGTGGTCACGAGTCGTCACTCCTCAGGAGTCGGAATTGGAGGGCGACGACGATCACCGTGAGGAGCACCAGGATGATGACCTCGGCCTGGGCCTTGTTGACGTCGCCGAGTGTGTACGCGCGGTTGTAGATGTCGTACATGAGGAGGTTGGTCGCTCCTTGCGGTCCACCTTTGGTGAGGATCTGAACCGGGGCGAACACCAGGAAGTTGGAGACGGTGTCTGCAACGAGCACGAAGGCCAGGGGCCGGCGAAGCAAGGGGATGGTGATGCTCCACAGTTTCCGCCAGCTGGAAGCGCCGTCGAGCGAGGCGGCCTCGTAGTACGAGTCAGGGATGTCGTTGATGCCTGCGATCAGGAACAGCATCCAGTAGCCGACGCCGACCCAGGAGAGCAGCACGATAATGCACCAGAGCGCCTGTTGCGGGGAGGTGAGGAAGGGCTGCGGCGGGATGCCCACCAACGACAGGAATGAGTTGGCGAGCCCGTCCGGGCGGTAGATGACGCTCCAGATGACGGCCGACACAGCCGGCGGCACAGCGATGGGGAGGATCACCAGTGACCGCCAGATACGGGAGCCGGCCGAACGCTTGGTGAAGAGCACTGCGAGCAGGAGTGCGACGAACACCTGGATCGGGTTGACCAGAACGGTGAACAGCAATGTCACACCGAGCGAACCGAGGAAGCCCTGGTTGGTGAAGAGTTCGATGTAGTTTCCCAGGCCGACGAACACACTCGAACTTTCGAGAAGGCTCTTGTGGAAGAACGATTCCCAGAGCGCACTGCCTGCTGGAATCAGGCGGAGGACGGCCAGACTCAGCAGAGCGGGCGAGAGGAAGAGCAGCGCGACCATGCTTGGCCGCTCTCGCAGCGGCCGGCGTCGCCTCGGGCTCACCGCCCCGGAACCCGCAGCGCGGGTCCCGGGGCGAGTGGTTGTTGTTGTCATTTCAACTGGCTCCATGCGTCATTCAGCTGCTGCGTCGCCTGGGCGAGCCGCGCCTTCACGTCGGCACCGTTTCGGATGTCCGCGAACGCTTTGTCCATCACCGATTCGAACTGTACGTAGCCGACCGAAACCGGACGCGCCAGGGCGGTGTGCTCGACCTCATAAGAAACCAGCTTTTCTACGCCCGCGCTGTGCGCGCCGCCGAGCGCCTCGAGCGTCGGCAGATACTGCTTCTCGGCGACCGAGTTCGACGGAATGATCGTCGTGTTCTTGGTCGTCAGCAGGTTGCCCTCAGTGTTCAGAGCCGCGTACTCAAGGAACTTCTTTGCCATATCTTTGTTCTTCGATGCCGGGTTGATGCCCCACGACCAGGATCCGGTCGGGGTGACCTGCTGGCCGCCGGCGAAGTACGGCATGGGAGCCACGCCCCAGTTGAACTTCGCGCTCTGGCTGAACGCTCCGACGTCCCACGGTCCGCCGACAAAGAACGCGACCTGGCCGTTTGAGAACACCGGGGAGGTCTGGAATCCGCCGACTCCCCGCGGAGAAAGGTGGCTCGAGAACATGTCGGAGTACCACTGCATCGCCTTCTGCCATCCGGCGGTTTCGACAGCCGGGGTCAGCATCTTCTTACCAGTGATGCCGGAACCGCCACCCAGCGACTCCATCAGCGGCTGCAGCTGGTAGTACGCCTCGACCTGTTCGAGCAGAAGACCGTTCTTGATGCCGGCAGCCTGCGCCTTGCGTGCGGCGGCTTCGGTCTGCTCCCACGTCCAGCGGTCCGCCGGATCGGCCGAAGGTGCCGCGACGCCGGCCTTGGCGAGGGCGTCCTTGTTGTAGAACATCAGCTGCGTCGAGTTCCAGACCGACAGCGCCCACATCTTGCCCTTGTACAGATTGATCTTGTACTGGGTATCGGCGGTGGCGGCTTTGGCCTTGCCCTCCAGACTCGTCAGGTCTTCGAGGAAGCCCTGCGCGGCGAGCTGTGGGATGTTCGGCTGGTCGACCGTGTAAACGTCGATCGTGGAGTCCTTGGCCGCGAGTCGCTGCTGCAGCGTACTGCTCAGCTGATCGAACGGGACCTGCGTGTACTTCACGGTGGCCCCGGGATTCGCCGCCTCAAAGCCGGCGATGACCGGAGCAAAGGTCTTGGGATCTTCAGGGCCGAGCAGCTGAACCGGTGACGAAGTCGACGAGGTCGACGAGGAAGATGGCGTGGCTGCCGAGCAGCCCGTCATCATGGTCGCTACCGCGGCGATTGCGGCGACGGCAGCGAGGGTTGAACGCTTCATCGGGTTTTCCATTTCTCGTGCATCTAAGCGGATAGAGCTAACCGGTTAGATGCACAATACAGCGACCCTCGCGTCGTCGCAACATCAACGCTAGTATTTGTCTAATCGATTAGAGGAGACTCTGTGGCAACTGGAAGAGACGTGGCCGAACGGGCGGGCACTTCTACCGCTGTAGTCAGCTATGTGTTCAACAATGGACCCAGGAACGTGTCGCCTGCAACGAGGGAGCGCGTCCTTCAAGCGGCCGCCGAACTCAACTACAGCCCGAACGCTCTGGCCCGGGCACTTAGCGCCGGAAAGACCCTCTCCATCGGCCTCATCGTCCCCGACATCGCCAACCCCTTCTTCGGTGAACTCGCACGCGCCATCGAAGACGCCGCCACCGAACGAGGACAGCTGCTCATCATCGCCGACTCCGCCGGGAGCGAGCAGCAGGAGCTCCAACACCTGACCTCTTTCATCGAACGGCGCGTCGACGGAATCGTGCTCGTGTCCGTCTCCGACGATCCCCATCTCGGGACTGTTTCGGAAGCCGCCATCCCGATCGTTGCCCTCCATCCGCTGGATCTCGACCAGCCCGCCTCATCACTCACGATCGACTACGACCATGCCGCCGAGGAAGCAACACGGCACCTCATCGGGCACGGCTACACCTCGATCGGTATCCTCAACGGCCCCAGCGACTCGGCAGGCTCTCGCCAGCATGCCGCCGGTTTCACCCGCGCGATCCTCCGCTCCCCCGGAATTGCAGCATCCAACCGCCGCTCCGATACATCGCGCGCCGACGCAGCGCGCGTGGCAATGGAATGGCTCACCGAACCAGACCGGCCTCGAGCGGTCTATGTCGCGACGGACGAACAGGCATTCGGTGTCCTCTACGCCGCAGCAGAGCTCGGTCTGCAGGTTCCTGCTGATGTGGCCGTCGTCGGCTTCGACGGCACAGCGCACTCGCTTTACGCCATCCCGCCACTATCGACTGTGCGCCAACCGATTCCGGAACTCGCGGTGCGTGCGATCCACCTATTGAACGACCCAGAGCACCCACACGTCCACGAGATCCTTGCTCACCGCTTCATTCCCCGGCGCTCCTGCGGATGCTAGGAGTCGTTCCGCACGGGTGCTGAAGAAGTAACCTCAGACTCGGCGGAACCAGCGACCGCCGACACGCTCGGTCAGACGCCATGGGCCCGTCTGTGCGAGCTCCCGGAGGCGCGCGACCGCGTGCTCCGCGACCGGGATCGCGTCGTCGACCCCGTCCGCGGTGAAACGCACGGTCACCCGGGCCTCACGGGCCACCACGTCAACGCTGGACGCCTCGACGACCGTCCGCTCGGCCACTGCGTCGGCGACGGCGGGCAGGACAGCATCTGCGCGGATGCCCGGTCGGAGAAGACCGACAGCCACGATGACACGGAACGATGGCACCTTTCGAGACTACTTGGGAGGACCACGATAGGCGGATCGGGCGAGGAAGAGTATGGGGCCCACAGCCTCCAGCCGCCTCAACAGTGCCGCCGACGGACAACCGAGATCATGCTGTCGGTGGGAGGATGAAATCGTGCGTCCAGAACCTGGCAGGCGCCTTGAACCAGGCGGATGCTCGAACCCACGCATCACAGTGAGGAGAAAAACTCATGAGTGCAACAGCTACCGATGCCTTCCATCGGCCACGGGTCACCCCTGTAGGAACAGTAGCTCGCGGCGTTGCCGCAGGTCTGGTTGGCACCATGGCCATGGACCTCTGGTTGTATGGCCAATACCGGCGGGAACACGGAAGCGAACCGTTCCGTGAATGGGAGTTCTCTGCCGACGTCACCGACTGGGACAAAGCTCCCGCACCGGCCCAGGTCGGGCGACGCATCGTCGAAGGACTCTTCGAAGTCAAGCTCCCCGACGCGCGCGCTGCGCTCACCAACAACGTCATGCACTGGGGATATTCAGTCTCGGCAGCTGTGGGCTACACGATGATCGCCGCTTCGCTACGGAGACCTCGAACCGGCTACGGGCTGATCTTCGGCGCAGGCATGTGGGGCCTCAGCTACGCCATCCTGACGCCGATGCACCTGTACAAACGCATCACTGAGTACGACGCGAAGACGCTTGGAAAGGATCTGGTCGCGCACCTCGTGTATGGAATGGGCACGGCGGCTGCCGTCTCGTTGCTGCTGTCTCGGCGTCAGTAGCCACGTTTCTGTGCTTGACGAGGCCGCGCGACTGGGGTTCGCGATTGAAACTACGCTGACAGCTCCCCGCGTGCTGTGGCGAGCTCAAGGAAGTGGCGCGCGGCCGCGGACCGGTTGCCCCGATGGCGCGCGATGGAGATGGATCGATGAATCGGTGTCGGCGGCAACGCAAGATCGATACTCTCATGGCGCCCGGCCATCGCGACCGTGCGCGGCAGAACTGCGACGGCTCGGCCCGAGAGTGTCATCTGTATCATCAGGCCGCAGTCCGGCACTTCGATACGGGCTGACGGTTCGGCGGCGAGCATCGTGAAGAGCTGGGTGCCGGGCTGCCTCGGGAACCGTGCCTCCGGCAGGTGGAGCATCGTGAGTCCCAGGAGCATCGCCTGGGTCACCGTACGCAGCTCGGTGTCCTGGTCGGCACCGGTCGAGCCTGCGGGCATCAGGGCGAGGAATTCTTCTTGCCCGACCGCGGTGACACTCAGCGCGGGGGAAGTGACTGGCTGGTCGACGATTGCGAGATCGTGGGTTCCAGCTTCGACCATCGCTGTAGCAGCGGCGCTGGTCTCGGCCGACACCACCTGAATCTCGATTTCGGGGAGACGCTGGTGGAACTCGCCGAGCAGGCTCCCGAGCGTGCCGCCGGTGAGGTTCGGCGTGCCGACGATGCTCAATGATCCTCGGTCGCCGTCGTGCACCTGTCCGATGGCCCAGCGGATGGATTCCGTCGCTCGAAGTGCACGCCGTGCCGGCTCGATCAGTGCCTTCCCGGCGTCCGTCAGGGAAGCACCACGGGGCCCGCGAACGAACAGCCGCGCATTCAGCTCGCGTTCGAGAAGGGCGACCCGTCTGGTGAGGGCTGGTTGGGAGATGAAGAGCTTCTCCGCTGCGCTCGAAAACGATCCGTGCTCATAAACTGCGATGACTGCTTCCAGCCCACGCAAATCCATCAGAAAGTCCTTCGATCGGAATTCAGTGTTGGGGGTAGTCCGAGCATAGACACGATGTCGCTCGGTCGGGGCAAAAGGTGCAGACCCGTCACATGTCGGACGGGTCTGCACCTCGCGAACGGTTAGTGCACCGATTGGGCCGCGTCGATGATCAGCTTTGTGACCTGCAAGGGCTTGGCGAGCATCGACAGGTGCGGGGCATCCCCTTCTACTACCACGCCGTGCGCCCGTGCGGCCATGATCCGCTGCTCGGCTGCGGGGATGACCTGGTCGGCGGTGCCGATGAAGAACCAGCTAGGAATGGTCTTCCACGCCGGCTCGCCAGAGAACGGGGTCCCCAGAGCGCCGAGAGTCACCGGGCTCTGACCGGCTGCGAGAACGTCAGTCTCAACGTTCGGAAGGCTTGCGGCGAATATCGACTTGAATTTGTCGGTCTTGATGTAGGCGTCCCAGTCGGGCTGGGTCGCATCCGGTGCCGGGAGAACGAAGTCGAAGACGGTGCTCGGGTCCGGCACGTTGAGCAGAGATCCGGGCAGCGCGCCCGACAGTCCGGCTGCGCTCTCCCCTGCGTCGGGCGCGTAGGCGTCGACATAGACGAGAGCCTTGACATTGGTGTTGCCGGTGGCCGCTCCAGTGATAACCACTCCGCCGTACGAGTGCGCGACCAGGACCACGGGCCCAGAGGTCTTCTGTGCGAGAAAGTCCTTGAGGACCTTGGTGTCGTTCACGATGCCGCGCAGTGGGTTTGGCGCCAGAAGGACTTTGTACCCGGCGAGTTGAAGCGCGGCGGTCTCGGGCGCGAAGCTCGAGCTGTCTGCCCACGCGCCGTGGACCAACACGATCGTCGGCTTGGATGCTGTCGTG